>QXPY01000002.1 GCA_003583745.1 Rhodocyclales bacterium GT-UBC
CTTCTTCACCACCCGGAAACCCCCGGCAGCGCTGAAGAGGGCCGCATTATATAGACTACAAATCCCCTGTCAACTGCCTTCTCGTAAATTAGCCGTCCATCAATCAGTCGAATACAAAACCAATCGATCAACCTCAATACACTATCATCGACGTGGGACGCCTAGGATTTAAGGTGTGTGGACAATCAGGCAAGCCAAATCAGCGCTGCAGCGATGGAACTGATCGCTTCGAGCCAGGCATCGAGTTTGTCGTAGCGCGCAGCGACACTACGGAACTACTTGAGGCTAGCAAAGAAACGCTTTTTATATACATGTTTGTCATAGCTTCTGAACACCTTCCGATTGCCCCCCGGCGGAATCACGGCCGTGGCATTCACCTCCTCGATGCAGTACAGAAGACTAGTGACATCAAAGGCTTTGTCGGCAACGACGCCGCCGACATTCTTCATGCCGCCGATGAGATTGGCGGCTTCGGTGATGTCGTATCGCCCGCCACCCGTCAGGCGGAATCGTGTCACATCGCCCAGTCCATCGACGGCAGCATGAATTTTGGCGCCTAACTGTGTAACCCCACTAGGTTGTTAAGTGCGGTAATGCGAGAGATTGGCGGCTGGTATTTAAGGCTGGCATGCGGCCTGTGCCAGTTGTATTGATGCAACCAGAGCGGAAGAAGCTGAGTGCGGCGGCCGGAGGACTCGTAGGCTCGGGCATAAGCCCATTCCCGCAAGGCGGTCTGGATGAAGCACTCGGCTTTGCCGTTGACTTGGGGCGTGTAAGGCTCGGTCCGCAGGTGGCGCAGCCCCAGGCGCTGGCATAGCCGGGCAAAGCGCCTAGATTTGTAGCAGGCCCCGTTACCGGTCAGACCCCGCAGGAACGTGACATCGAACTGTCGGCACTAGCACAAGGCCAACAGCAAGGCTCAGCAGGCGCTCCGACCGCTATCATCAGGCTGGGTGTCGGCAAAGGCGACTCTCGAATGGCCGTCGAGAGCAACATGCACGAATTCCCAACCCGCACGGGGAATGTTTTGCGAGCGATCCCTGGTGACCCGATGTCCCGGCCGATGGAAGCGACCAAGCTTCTTGATGTCAAGGTGAAGCATGTCGCCCAGTGTGGGATGCTCATAATGCATGATCGGGCTGGCAGGTTCGAGTGAAGCCAGGCGGTTGAGACCTGCACATCGAAGCCAACGGGCGATTGTGCTCTGGCCGATTCCACATTGTTCGCTGATCTGGCGATACGCCTGGCGACTGCGCCGCCGTTCAATCACTTGAGTCCGAACAGCCGTTGGCAAGGCTACCACCCGTGGGGGGGGGGAGCCCCCCCGAGCTTTCACAACCAACAACATAGTTTATGTCGAAATTACTTCACAGCCTTAAATAGCTGCAATGGAAGCGCAGTGGCGCATTCGCTCAAAGAACGAGCCCCCCCCCCTGCTTCCACATCCAACTTACGCAGAAAAGGAGGAACCGCAACCACAGGTAGACGTGGCATTCGGGTTACGAATAACAAACTGCGAGCCTTCCAACCCCTCCGAATAATCGATCTCAGCACCGACCAAATATTGATAGCTCATCGGATCGATCAACAAGGTGACGCCATTTTTTTCCATGGTTGTATCGTCGTCAGCCACTTCTTCATCAAAAGTAAATCCATACTGAAAGCCAGAGCAACCACCTCCCGTTACAAACACGCGCAACTTCAAAGAGGGATTCCCCTCCTCCTCGATCAATTCTTTGACCTTATTCGCAGCACTATCAGTAAACAAAATTGGCGCAGACACTTCGGATACGGCATTCATGAAAAACTCCTAGTAGAAATGGGGGCAAATTATGCGAGCCAGCGCATCGCCGGTCAATTTCTTAGTTCGACACACCCTCCATTAGTTCCACCGCACTAGCCGAAACATGCACTAAACGCCCCTCAACAACAGCCCCCTGATGCATTTCAATCAATGTGTACTCGACATCCCCTACCACTTTCGCCCTAGGCTGCAACTCCAAACTTTCCTTTACCGCAACAGCCCCAACGATCGTGCCGTTACTGATCAAGTGAGCAACCGAAACAGCCCCTTCAACACGTGCCAACTGACTCAAAACCAAAGTCGAAGCGCGCGCCCCTTCTGCCGCCACAACGCTACCCTTTATTTCGCCATCGATTCTCAACCCACCCGAAAACGTAATATTCCCGTCAATATATGTACCCGCTCCGATCAGCGTATCAATATGCCCCGCTGGCTTACCATCCCTCTTCTTTCCGAACATCGCAATCTCCTAAAGCCGCACAGTTCGCGCGACCTTAACCTCATCATTTTGCAAAACCCGCAACTCAACCAACTTCACCTCCCCTCCATGCGGAGCCACAAACTCACCTTCACGCCGAACCACCCCACGCACATCAATCCGATGCTCCCCTGCCTTCTTTTCCGGAAGCAAAACCCCCTCCCCTCCTTCGACAAACACGACAACTTGCACCCGCCCATGAAATTCCAGTACAGCTCCGCTAGGCCGATAACCCACGACCCAGCGATACCTGTAGCTCCCTGCCTCACGCCAAACCCTAAAGCTATCAATCCGCACCCCCGTCTCTTCTCCAGACAACGGAGCCAAGCGCTCAAACAACAACAAATCCTCCTTCAACGCCGCATTTTCCCGCTCAAGGTTGCGTACCTTAATTAATAACTCACTTTTTGCTGAACGCTCCATTTCGTCCAAGCTATGACCCCCCCCAACTCTTGCCCGCAATATCGCCAACTCCTCCCGCTGGCGTAGCACCTCTTGGCTCAGGCTTTCGCCCCCCTCACCACCTCGTCCCTCACCTTCGGAAATCAAATAGCCACCCAATAGAAGAGGCGAAAGACACACAGCAAAACCCAACAAAGCCAACCACTCCCGCCCAGGCCTGACGACAAGCCTAACCGAGGCCGGCCCATATCGACGGCGCCACCACCTCCCAAGCTTAGTTGCAAACATCCCCACCCCACGCACCTCAAACAAAGTCAAATCATAACCGGCCGCCAGAAATGCAAAAAGGCCACCAAATGGCGGCCTTTTTTGATGAGTCGAACTGACTCAGCGCTTGGAGAATTGCTTGCGGCGACGAGCTTTGTGGAAACCCACTTTCTTACGCTCGACTTCTCGAGCATCACGAGTAACGAAGCCCGCTTTAGAAAGAGATGACTTCAGAGCCGAATCATACTCAATCAATGCACGGGTGATACCATGCCGAACAGCACCAGCCTGACCGGACTCACCACCGCCACTCACATTGACCTTAATATCAAACCCCTGAAGCTGATCGACAAGCTCAAGCGGCTGACGAACGATCATGCGACCAGTCTCACGCGAAAAAAACTGATCCACCGGCTTGCCATTAACAACGATGGCACCCGAACCACGCTTCATGAAAACACGGGCAACTGCGCTTTTGCGACGCCCCGTACCGTAGAAATAAGACTCAGCCATGATGACCCCTTAAATTTCCAGAGCCTTGGGCTGCTGGGCAGTGTGAGGATGCTGTTCGCCGGCGTAGCACTTGAGCTTCTTGAGCATCGCGTAGCCGAGCGGACCCTTCGGCAGCATACCCTTCACGGCAGTTTCCAGGGCACGGCCGGGAAAACGCTGCTGCATCTTCTTGAAGTTGGTTTCATAAATACCGCCCGGATAACCGGAGTGGCGGAAGTACTTTTTATCTTCGGCCTTGTTACCGGTAACAACGAGCTTCTCAACATTGGTAACAACGATGAAATCGCCGGTATCAATGTGCGGAGTGTAAATAGCCTTGTGCTTGCCACGAAGGCGGCGGGCAATTTCGGTGGCGAGGCGGCCGAGCACCTTGTCTGTGGCGTCTACCACAAACCACTCGCGCTTCACCTCATGTGGCTTGGCGGAAAACGTTTTCATGTGTGTGCCGTCCTGAAAAATTGGGCGCAGATTGGAGAAAGGCGCGGATTATATTCACCCCTCCCCTACATGTCAATGGGCGAAGCAAAAATAAACGAACCCCGCCAAAAAAAACGCGGCTCGCTGAGCCGCGTTAAATCCACACCAAAGGAGGAGGGTGGAGGAGACAAAACTAGATTAAGCACAACTGAACTCAACCTGTATGCCCTCCATTCTCCCCCAACACACAAGGCGACACAAGCAATCTTGTGCATCGCACCAATCAAAAACACATGACTGGATCAAATGGAAAAATACACCATACGCTTTTGATTAAAAATTATTATGCCAACAGATCGTAAAGCCATCCACCAATATTCAATTAGAGGCTTTCGCCCGCCCCACCACACCATACCCCCCCCCCAAGACGCATGGCACCTTGAAGCTAATCCGATAGAATCACACAGTTTTTTCAAGGAGACAGGAATGGATTGCACAGTAAGGTGGCTAGGGGAAGATGCGGGGATGTCATTTGTCGCGGAATCCGGAAGCGGCCACGCAGTCGTGATGGATGGCGCCCCCGAAGCAGGAGGGCGAAACCTCGGCCTTCGCCCGATGGAGATGGTACTCGCGGGAACAGGCGGATGCTCCGCGTTTGACGTCGTATTGATTCTAAAAAAAGGAAGACACGCGGTCAGTGGCTGTGAAGTCTCGCTAAAGGCAGAGCGCGCTGATACAGACCCCAAGGTATTCACACAAATCCATTTCCACTACCGTGTGAAGGGAAAGAACTTGAAGCCGGAAATCGTTGCTCGCGCAATCGAGCTATCAAAAGACAAGTATTGCTCAGCATCGATCATGATGGCAAAAACGGCCATCATCAGCCACGACTTCGAAATAATCAACGAAAGCTAGAAACCTACAAGCGATAGGCGGTCGTTGTCATTACCTTGGCCGCCAGCTTCATCGCAAGCCGAACGCCTCCCGGCAACTTGGCCGCACCAAAACGAACGGCCATTTCAGCATGCTGCATCTCATCTAAACGCATCTGCTCAACCACCGCCTTCGATCGAACATCGCCTGCAGGCAAAAGCATCAGATGCCCCCCTAGATGCGCCTCCACCTGGCGTTCAGTTTCCGCCAAAAAACCAAGGTTCCACCTATCACCCAGAACCCCGGCAAAAACCCCCATGGACAAGGCACCTGCATACCAGAATGGCGCAAGAAGGGTTGTCCGCCCCCCCAACTCGGCAATTCGCATCTCCGTCCACGCCAAGTGCTCGACCTCTTCATGCGCGGCAGACATAAGCGCTTCACGCACCAACGGATCACGAGAGGTCAGCGACTGCCCCTGATAGAGGGCCTGAGCGCAAATTTCTCCACAATGATTGATTCGCATCAGTCCAACTGCATGCCGCCTCTCCTCGTCACTTAACGCCTCTTCAGGCAAGTCGCCCCCCGGAACGGGGCGCGCAGAGGATGACGATGCAAAAACGGTACGCAACGCACGATCGAACTCGACAATCAGTCGATCAATTGAAAACATGCCTACCGCCTCACCATTGAATGCCCACCAGCCAACAACGCCTGCCTGGCTTCATCAACCGAACCGACAACAATCCCTGCCGGGCAAAAATAATCCAAGTACAAGGCCGCATGATGGCGATTCCCGTAAACTTCCTGAATGCGCACCCACTGAACCGAACGAGACCTTGACCACTCACCATCAAGATGCCCCGTCGCATAAATCCTGCGCTCTTTCGTTTCGCAACGAATCCCCTCGAAAGTGACATTGCGCCCCCCGCCAGGAGAAAGAACAACGAGCGTATAACGAACAACACCGTCACTTCCAACACTCAATGACGCCACATCAACAAAAAACCGATTGTCCGTGGCTGCTCCCACATAAAAACCGTGAAGACGTTCCGGCAAAGGCGGAGCAGGCAAAACATACTCGTTCTCCACCCAGAGCTTAGACGGCTCCCCGCCCTCATCCGCCCAGAGCAGCGGTGCAGCACAAACAAGTACGAGACATACGAACTTACGCAACATCCGCCCCCTCCCCGCCATCGACAGTCGTCTCACCGTGACGCCCCGCGCGACGGTGCCGCACCCGGCGATCAAGATCGAGAAAACGGACGAGTTCATTGAGCGCCTGCTCATACACCCCGCGCTTAAACTCAATCACCGCATCCAAAGGAATCCAGTAATCGTTCCAACGCCACGCATCGAATTCCGGCTTATTGGTTGCCCGCAAACTGACATCGTTGTCACGCCCAATCAAACGCAACAAAAACCAGATTTGCTTCTGGCCTTTATAGGACCCGCGCCATTCGCGCTTGATCCAGTGAGTCGGCACTTCATAACGCAACCAGCCCTTGGTCCGCCCGAGTATACGCACGTGCTCGGGCAGCAGCCCGACCTCTTCGTGCAGCTCCCGATACATGGCCTCTTCTGGCGTTTCGCCGCGCTTGATGCCACCTTGCGGGAACTGCCAGGAATGCTCACGAATGCGCTTACCCCAGAAAACCTCGTTCTTGGCGTTACATAGAATGATGCCGACGTTCGGGCGGTAGCCTTCACGGTCGAGCATAAAAATCCTGCAAAAGTTAAAAGTTACCCCGATTCTTTCACAAAGCCTGTCCGCGTGCAAAGCACGCCCTGCGTGTAAAATCGGGTTTTTGCAACGAATTCAAGAGCCTCCCATGCGCACTTCGCAGTTCTTTTTCACCACTCTTAAGGAAGCCCCGGCAGACGCCGAAGTTATCAGTCAAAAGATGATGCTGCGCGCCGGCTACATCAAGCGCTCAGCCGCCGGGATCTACACCTGGATGCCGCTTGGCCTGCGCGTCCTGCGCAAGGTCGAAAACATTGTCCGGGAGGAAATGAACAGGGCCGGCGCACTTGAATTGCTGATGCCCGCCGTGCAACCCTTCGAACTCTGGCAGGAGTCCGGCCGCGGCGAACAATACGGCCCCGAACTATTGCGTTTCAAGGACCGCCATCAGCGCGACTTCGTGATCGGCCCGACCCACGAGGAAGTCATTACCGACGTCGTGCGCCGCGACGTCAAGAGTTACCGCCAGCTACCGATCCATCTATACCAGATCCAAACCAAGTTCCGCGACGAAATTCGTCCTCGCTTTGGCGTGATGCGCGGCCGGGAATTCCTGATGAAGGACGGCTACTCGTTCCACACCTCGTTCGAAGACCTGAAGCGCGAATACGGCAACATGTACGAAACGTACAGCCGCATCTTTACTCGCCTCGGCCTCAAGTTCCGTGCCGTCGCGGCCGATACGGGCTCCATTGGAGGTACCGGATCGCACGAATTTCACGTACTGGCCGACTCGGGAGAGGACGATATCGCTTACTGCCCCAGCTCCGATTACGCCGCCAACGTCGAACTGGCGGAAGCCTTGGCTCCGAGCGCGCCCCGCCCGAATCCCAGCGAGTCAATGGAAAAGACTCACACACCGGGCAAGATGGCCTGCGTCGACGTCGCCAAGTTCCTCGACATTTCGCTAGAAAAGATCGTCAAATCGATTGCCGTGATGAGCGAGAAGGACGATGGCAGCCAGACTTTTGCCCTCCTGCTGATCCGCGGCGACCACGAGCTGAACGAAATCAAGGCGAGCAAGATTGCGGCCATCAATCCATTCCGCTTCGCCACCGAAGAAGAAGTCATCGCCCACCTGGGCTGCAAGCCGGGCTTTATCGGCCCCGCCGGCATCGAAGGCAAAAACGTCAAGGTCTTTGCCGACCGCGCCGTTGCAACCATGGCCGATTTCGTCTGCGGCGCCAACGAGGCTGGCTACCACATGACCGGCGTCAATTTTGGTCGTGACCTGCCGGAGCCCGAAGTTTTCGATATCCGCAACGTCGTCGCCGGCGACCCTTCGCCGGATGGGAAGGGCCACCTGGAAATCTGTCGCGGCATCGAAGTCGGCCACATCTTCCAGCTTCGCCAGAAGTACGCCCAAGCCTTGAATTGCGCCTATCTGGATGAAAATGGCAAGAGCCAGATCATGGAAATGGGCTGCTACGGCATCGGCGTCTCGCGCATCGTCGGTTCGGCCATTGAACAGGGCAATGACGAGAAGGGCATCATCCTGCCGGCTACGATCGCACCGTTCGAGGTCAGCATCGTCCCCATGGGGTATTTCAAGAGCGATGCGGTGAAGAGTGCAGCCGACCAACTGTACGCCGAACTCAAGGCGGCCGGTATCGACGCCATCCTCGACGACCGCAATGAACGGCCCGGCGTGATGTTTGCCGATATGGAGTTGATCGGCATCCCCCATCGTGTCGTCATCGGCGAGCGCGGCCTCAAGGATGGACAAGTCGAATACAAGGGCCGAAGCGACGCTGAAGCCACCATGATCGACCAAGCCGATATCCTCAAAGCCCTCCAAGCGAAGCTGTGCGCCGCCTGATCGCGGCCATTCTGTTGTGCGGCGCGTCGGCAGCCTTTGCCGGCGCGCAGAAGTACGAGCCGCTCTCGGCCAGCGTCCAGGGTGCCTTGCATAAGGCAGTATCGGACTCCCGGCCGAGCGTCAGCTCATTCAAGACATCGATGGATGCAGTCGATTGGCTGGGAGAAATGTCGCGCCGCCTGGAAAAACGCATTCCCAATCGCGACTACCGCATCGACCTGTTGCGCAGCGTACACTATGAGGCAACTCGCGCCGGACTCGACCCGCAGCTAGTCCTTGGGCTGATGCAGGTGGAGTCAGGATTCCGCAAGTACGCCGTATCCTCTGCGGGCGCCCGCGGCTACATGCAGGTCATGCCATTCTGGCTGAAGCTGATTGGTCGCCCGGAAGACAGCCTATTCGACCTGCGTACAAACCTGCGCTACGGCTGCACCATCCTGCGTCATTATCTGGACATCGAGAAAGGCGACCTCTACCGCGCCCTCGGACGCTACAACGGCAGCCTGGGCAAGCCGGAGTATCCCAACATGGTTCGCGCCGCCTGGCAAAACCAGTGGGCCTACGAGCCGCCGGCCCGCCTGGTTCAAGCGGGCCGCTAACCAAGGCGAGGCTTAGCGCCCCATGCCGGGCAACATGCCCTTCATGCCGCGCATCAGCTTGCCGATGCCGCCCTTGGTCATCATCTTCATCATCTTCTGCGACTGTTCGAACTGATTCAGCAGGCGATTGACTTCCTGGACCTGGACGCCTGCCCCCATTGCAATCCGGCGCTTGCGGCTGGCCTTGATCAATTCCGGCTTGGCACGTTCGGCCGGGGTCATCGAATTGATAATCCCCTCGACCCGGCCCACCATCTTGTTTTCTGCGCCAGCCGGCAGTTGCCCGGCCATCTGGGCAATCTGCGCCGGCATCTTGTCCATCAACGCCGACAAGCCACCCATATTGCGCATTTGACCGATCTGTTCCTTGAAGTCATTCAGGTCGAAGCCCTTGCCTGACTTGAGCTTCTTGGCAAAAGCCACCGCCTTCTCTTCATCCAGCCCCTTCTTGGCCTCCTCGATCAGCGACAGCACGTCGCCCATACCGAGAATCCGGGACGCCATCCGCTCCGGATGGAAAGCCTCCAGCCCGCTCAGTTTTTCGCCCACGCCCGCAAACTTGATCGGCTTGCCAGTCACGTGGCGGACCGACAGCGCCGCACCACCGCGCGCATCGCCGTCCAACTTGGTCAGCACAACGCCAGTCAAGGGCAGCGCCTCATTGAAGGCTTTCGCTGTATTGACCGCATCCTGGCCCAGCATGGCATCGACGACAAACAAGGTCTCGATCGGATTGATCGCCGCATGCAGCCGCTTGATCTCGGCCATCATTTCTTCGTCGATGGCCAAACGGCCCGCCGTGTCGACCAACAACACATCGTGGTAATGGCGCTTGGCCCAATCCAACGCGGCCAAGGCGATCGCCTCTGGCTTTTCGCCAGTCGTCGAGGGGAAGAAATCAACCCCAGCCTGCCCGGCCACCGACTTCAACTGCTCGATAGCTGCCGGACGATAGACGTCGCAGGAAACAACCAGCACCTTTTTCTTGTGATTTTCCTTGAGGAACTTGCCGAGCTTGCCGACGGTTGTCGTCTTGCCCGCCCCCTGCAGACCCGCCATCAGTACGATGGCCGGCGGCTGGGTATTGAAATTGATCCCTTCGTAGGCCCCCCCCATGATCTTGGTCAGCTCTGCATGCACCACGCCGACCAGGGCCTGCCCCGGACTCAACGAGCCGATCACTTCTTCACCAACCGCCTTTTCCTTGACGGCGGCAACAAAATCTTTGACGACCGGCAAAGCGACGTCTGCCTCGAGCAGGGCCATTCGAACCTCGCGCAGTGCATCAGCAATATTCGATTCGGTCAGGCGAGCTTCGCCTTTGAGCGTCTTCATGACGCGAGCTAGGCGATTGGTCAGGTTATCGAGCATGTGAGATAGGCTTCTAGTAGAATCTAAGGATGTCCGACATTGTAATTCAGCTTCTGCCGCACATTCTCGCCACGCTCATCTATGGAGCGCTGGGCTTCCATTTCTGGAACACCCGCTGGCGTGAAGCCGATAACCAGCACGTGGCTTGCCCGATGCAGCCTTGGGAGCGCGCGGCCATAGCTTGTGCGCTATTGATTCACGCCTGGGGCCTGTTCGATGCCTTGTTTTCCGAGGCTGGCATGCGCTTCTCGTTCAGTTTCGCGCTGTCCCTGATGATGTGGCTGGCAGTGCTCATCTACTGGCTGGAAAGCTTCATGGCCCGCATGGAAGGCATGCAGCCCATGGTCCTGCCACTAGCAGCAGGCTGCACCGCCCTTCCGGTCATATTTCCGAACGTTCATCTCGTGGCCCACGCCAGCGCCACCGGTTTCAAGTTACATTTCCTTGCAGCCATGCTGGCCTACAGCCTGCTAACCCTGTCGGCGCTGCACGCAATATTCATGGGCTTTACTGAAAATGCCCTGCACAAGCGCGCCCTGAAACGCAGCCTGGCCAGCCTGCCCCCCTTGCTGACCATGGAAACCCTGCTCTTCCGGATGCTGCTGCTCGGTTTCATTCTGCTGACCCTTACTGTCGGCAGCGGCGTTTTTTTCTCGGAAGCCTTGTTCGGCAAGCCACTGACCTTTGACCACAAGACACTATTTGCCTTTGCCTCATGGGGCATATTCGCCACCTTGCTGATCGGGCGCCATGCTTGGGGTTGGCGCGGCAAGCGCGCCCTGCGCTGGACACTGGCCGGTTTCGCTTTGCTGATACTGGCCTACGTCGGCAGCCGCTTTGTCGCTGAAGTCATCCTGGGCCGAATCTAAATCAGGGCAATGACAGACCTACCCCTTACTGCACTACTTGGCGCACTACTTGTCCTGCTAATTCTTTCCGGCATTTTTTCCGGTTCCGAAACCGCAATGATGGCTGCCAATCGCTTCCGGCTACGCCACGCGGCACAAAATGGCCATCGTGGCGCAAAACTAGCCATCTCCCTACTTAGCAAGACAGACAAACTGCTTGGTCTGATCTTGCTCGGCAACACTCTGCTTAATGCAGCTGCAGCAACATTAACCGGATATATCGCCCTAGCATTGTTTGGCCAATCCAAATGGGCCCTGGAGATCGGTACGCTCTGCATCACATTCGCCTTACTCGTCGTCGCGGAAATATCGCCCAAAGTTATCTGCGCCACACATGCCGACAGGCTTGCCCCCATATTGAGCTACCTCCTCACTCCACTATTGCGCCTAGCCTATCCGCTAATTTGGTTTGTAAACCTGTTTGTAACAGCACTTCTGAAGTCAATTCGCTTAGCCCCCGGGGCCATGCACGAAGAAGTCAAGCTTTCCCCTGAAGAACTCCGCAGCCTAGTTCTTGAGTCGGCACACCTGATGCCCCAAAAGCATCACACGATTTTGTCCAGCCTGTTCGAACTCAATAACGTCACGGTCGAAGACGTCATGACCCCGCGCGGCAGTATCGAAATACTGGACCTGAATCTGCCATGGGAAGACGTACTTACTCAATTAGCCACCAGCCACCATAGCCGCCTACCCGTTTGCAGAGAATCTCTCGATCAACTTGTCGGCATTTTGCCGGCACGAAGACTACTGAGCTGCATGGGGACACCAGAATTCAACGAGGCCATGCTTGTGGCGCAATTGCATCCTCCCTACTACATCCCGGCAAACACCCCGATTTTCTCTCAACTCACATTTTTCCAAGAAAACCGACAACGCATCGGTTTTGTCGTCGACGAGTATGGCGAAATACAAGGACTCCTGACTCTTGAAGACATTATTGAGGAATTTGTCGGCGACTTCACAACCTCGCTGCCCGGGCTCGGTAATACGCTGACATGGTCGGACAAAGGCGATGTAATCGTCGAAGGGTCGCGCTCGCTCAGGGAAATCAATCGCATGCTCGACCTGAACCTCCCGCTAAACGGCCCCAAAACACTCAACGGGCTGATCATCGATTACTTGCAGGACATTCCCGTCGCAGACGTCGGGATCAAGCTAGCAGGGACACCCATGGAAATCCTGCAGACACAGAACAGGAGTATTGTGACAGTCCGCATTTACCGCTCTCCAGCATAGCCGCCACAAGGGAATGCGGCCTTTACAAATGGGCCTCCGCGTAGCATCATCAAACGATCTATACGGCATTTGACGACATTTAATGGCTGCAACACCTCAAAATCCCCCTCTCAGTGGCTTGGCACGAGCATTAGTTCAAGCCGGCCGTCTCAAGGAGGCAGAGGCGGAGCAATTAATTACACAAGCACAATCGGCAAAAACGCCGCTGATTGAGCAAATCATTTCCAGCCAAAAAGCAACAGCACTAGAAATTGCGCGCTTTGTCGCCGACACGTTTGGCTACCCATTGCTCGATTTGGCCGCATTCGACGAAGCGCACATTCCGACGAGTGCGATTGATCGCAAGCTTATCGCCACTCACAAAGTCATTCCCTTAAACAAGCGCGGAAACCGTCTCTCTGTAGCAATCTCCGACCCAACCAATCTCCGCGCACTGGATGAAATCCGATTTCAGACCGGACTTGCTGTCGACCCGATTGTTGTAGAACACCCCAAATTAGTTCCACTTGTCAGCAAATATTCTGAAACCACTGAGGACGCGCTCAAAAACCTGAGCAGCGACGATATCAACCTCGACTTCCTGGATGAAGAAGCCGCCGCCAAAGCCGACGAGACTATTGGACAAGACATTGACGACGCTCCTGTCGTCAAGTTCATCCAGAAAATGTTGCTTGATGCGATCAACGACGGCGCATCCGACATCCACTTCGAACCCTACGAAAAGTACTATCGCATCCGTTTCCGTGTCGATGGCATCTTGCGAGAGATTGCGACGCCTCCGCTCGCCATCAAAGAGAAGATTGCATCCCGCATCAAGGTTATTTCCCGACTAAACATCGCAGAGAAACGCGTCCCTCAGGATGGACGCATGCGCCTAGTTCTCTCGAAAAATCGCGCCATCGATTTTCGGGTAAGTACGCTTCCGACACTCCAGGGCGAAAAGATCGTTTTGCGTATTTTGGACCCCAGTTCCGCCACACTCGGAATCGAAGCACTCGGTTATGAACCGGAACAAAAAGCCGCATTGCTTGAAGCCGTAAATCGCCCATACGGCATGGTTCTGGTAACCGGACCAACCGGCTCTGGCAAAACAGTCTCTCTTTACACCTGCCTGAACATTCTAAATCGAGACGGCGTCAATATTTCGACAGCCGAAGACCCTGCAGAAATCAACCTGCCAGGCATCAATCAGGTTAACGTGGACGACAAAGCAGGCCTGACCTTCCCCGTTGCCCTCAAAGCATTTTTGCGGCAAGACCCTGACATTATCATGGTCGGTGAAATTCGCGACCTGGAAACCGCCGAAATTGCCATCAAGGCAGCCCAAACCGGGCACATGGTCCTTTCGACACTACACACCAACGACGCCCCGCAAACCCTGACACGCCTGATGAACATGGGGGTTCCTACTTTTAACATCGCCTCCAGCATTTTGCTCATCACCGCCCAAAGACTGGCGAGACGCCTGTGTAGTTGCAAAAAGCCAATATCCGTTCCACAACAGGCCCTGTTGGATGCCGGCTTTAAAGAACACGAACTTGATGGTTCATGGATACTCTATGGCCCGGGCGGCTGCGACCGATGCAAAGGCAGTGGCTTTAAAGGACGAGTTGGCATCTATCAGGTCATGCCCGTATCGGAAGCAATGCAAAGATTGATCATGAGCGGAGCTACAGCACTTGACTTGGCCTCCCAAGCCAAATCTGAAGGAATTAAAGACTTGCGCGAATCCGGTCTGCTAAAAGTAAAGCAAGGGGTTACTTCTCTCGATGAAGTCTTAAGCACGACCAACGCTTAACAGGAAGGAATACGCATGGCTACAGCCAGCAAACAGAAGGCAAAAGTCAAAGAAAGCGCCTTCCTCTGGGAGGGAAAAAACAAGGATGGCAAGATTGTTCGTGGCGAAATCAGGGCCGCCTCGGAGTCTGTCGTCCAATCCATCCTAAGACGCCAAGGAGTTAGCAATGCCAAGGTAAAAAAAGTTCGCTTCAAGTCGGGTGGCAAAGTAAGCGAAAAAGACATTGCGCTGTTCACTCGTCAGTTGGCAACCATGATGAAATCCGGCGTCCCTTTACTGCAAGCATTCGACATCGTTGGACGAGGCCACTCTAACCCCGCGGTGGGCAAATTGCTGATTGATATCAAAGCGGATGTTGAGACTGGTAGTTCGCTATCACAAGCATTCCGGAAATATCCCCTTTATTTTGACGTTCTATACTGCAACTTAGTCAGTGCAGGTGAGCAGGCCGGCATTCTCGACTCACTACTTGATCGCTTGGCAACTTATAAGGAAAAAATCCTCGCCATCAAGAGCAAGATCAAATCGGCGCTCTTTTATCCCATTGCGGTCATCGTAGTCGCATTCATTATCACCGCAGTCATCATGATTTTCGTGATCCCTGCCTTCAAAGACGTATTCAAGAGTTTTGGTGCGGACCTACCTGCACCAACTTTATTGGTCATTGCAATCTCGGACTTCTTTGTCGCTTATTGGTGGGCCATATTTGGAATCATCGGAGGCGCTCTTTTCAGCTTCCTTGAAAGCTGGAAACGCTCGGAAAAAGTCCAAATGACCATGGATCGACTGCTACTCAGAACGCCGGTTTTTGGTGACATCATCAGGAAATCGGTCATCGCCCGCTGGACCCGCACCTTGGCAACCATGTTTGCTGCAGGCGTACCGCTCGTTGAGTCACTTGACTCTGTCGGTGGAGCAGCAGGCAATTACGTGTATAAACTCGCCACGAAACAGATTCAAAGTGAGGTATCGACCGGCACCAGCCTGACAAACGCCATGCAAAACTCGAATATTTTCCCGAACATGGTGACACAAATGGTTGCTATTGGCGAAGAATCCGGTGCGCTCGACTCAATGCTGAGTAAAGTAGCTGACTTCTTTGAGCAAGAAGTGGACGATGCAGTGGAAGCTCTCTCGAGCCTAATGGAACCGATGATCATGGTAATTCTTGGCTCCCTGATCGGCGGCATGGTGGTCGCTATGTATCTGCCCATTTTCAAGCTGGGTTCTGTCGTCTGATGCCAACTGAATCACTTGGTACATTAGTCTTTTTAACCGGCCTAATTGGCGTATGCGTTGGTAGCTTCATCAACGTTGTCGTGTATCGCCTTCCCAAAATGATGGAGCGTGAATGGCAAGCCCAATGCGCCGAGTTACGAAACGAGCCCTTGCCTGTTAGCGAAAAATTAACGCTATCACACCCGAGGTCACGCTGCCCGCAATGCGGCCATCAAATTACGGCTATTGAAAACATCCCGTTAATCAGTTACTTCCTGATATTGAAAGGCAAATGCTCCAGTTGCAAAGCGCCGATTTCCCTGCGCTACCCATGCATTGAAGCAATAACCGGCACCCTTTCCGCCTATACAGCTTGGCACCTTGGACCAACCATATACACCGCCGGGGCGTTACTTCTGATTTGGTCACTCATAGCGCTCTCCGCCATTGATTTTGACACCCAACTGCTTCCCGATTCGATCACACAACCTTTGCTCTGGTGCGGCCTTTTGTTCAACCTAAACGGAACATTTACCTCCCTATCGAACGCGTTGATTGGGGCAATGGTTGGCTATCTTGTACTCTGGAGCATCTTTTGGCTGTTCAAACTCGCCACAGGCAAGGAAGGAATGGGCTATGGCGACTTTAAATTGCTTGCCGCACTGGGAGCGTGGCTCGGATGGACAATGCTTCCAGCAATAGTCCTGCTCTCATCGGTCGTAGGCGCAGTGGTTGGTCTTGCCTTGATTACAACAGCCCGACGCGGCCGCGATATCCCCATCCCCTTCGGCCCCTATTTGGCTGCCGCCGGCGGAATCGCACTTTTCTGGGGACCAAAGCTGAACCAAAGCTACCTTGGCATGCTGACTTGAAAGTTTGCGCAGAACCACAATATATGGATCCCAACTCTCAGTTATAATTCAAGGTTTTGGAGGACTCCCATGCCGATTTACGAATATCGCTGTGACGCCTGCGGCTTCCAGAAAGATCACCTGCAGAAACTCAGCGACCCACAACTCACCACCTGCCCGAACTGTGGCCAGGAGGGCTATAGCAAAATGCTATCTGCCGCTGGATTCCAATTAAAGGGAAGCGGATGGTACGCAACCGATTTTAAGGGTGGCGGTTCCTCCACCCCCAAAGCTGACAGTACACCGCCATGCCAGGGCGGGTCGGGAGCATGCACTCCGTGCGGGGCCAATTGATCAAACGCTACTTCATAACCGGGCTCCTGATCTGGGTGCCGCTGGTCATTACAGGCTGGGTGCTGTCCATGATTGTCAGCACCCTCGATCAGTCCTTACGCCTACTGCCAGAATCGATTCACCCCGAACATTTGGTCGGTTTTGCTATCCCCGGCGCTGGTGCAGTATTAACCCTGTTAATGATTTTGCTTACCGGCTTGCTGGCAGCCAATTTTATCGGCCAAAAGCTCGTTGTTTGGTGGGAGAAGTTGCTGGCCCGAATTCCTGTGGTCAACTCGGTATACAACAGTGTCAAACAAGTCTCGGATACGCTATTTTCGCCCAACGGCAACGCATTCCGGCAAGCCCTGCTGGTTCGTTACCCTCATCAGGACAGCCTAACCATTGCCTTTTTGACCGGACAGCCCGGCGGTGACGTCGTCAATCATTTGGATGGTGATTACGTCAGCGTTTATGTCCCCACCACCCCCAATCCTACTTCCGGCTTTTTCCTGATGATGCCCGCCAAGGATGTCATTGAACTCGACATGACAGTTGACGAAGCCCTCAAGTACATCATATCGATGGGCGTGGTCGCCCCCCAACCCCACGCTCGTATCACGACAAACATTTAAAAGACTCAACGGAAAGTTTCATGCGTACCCATTACTGCGGACAACTCAACGCCGCCCTTGACGGGCAAATCGTCACCCTGTGCGGCTGGGCACATCGCCGGCGCGACCACGGCGGCGTCATCTTCATCGACCTGCGCGATCGCGACGGACTAGCGCAAGTCGTCTGCGACCCGGACCGCGTCGAGGCCTTCAGGATCGCCGAATCCGTCCGCAACGAGTTCTGCCTGAAGATTACCGGCAAGGTGCGTCCGCGCCCCGCAGGGACAACCAACGCCAATCTTGCCTCCGGCGAAATCGAAGTGCTCTGCCATGAGATCGAGGTACTGAACCCGTCCGTGACCCCGCCGTTCCAGCTCGATGACGAGAACCTGACGGAAAACGTCCGCCTGACCCACCGCGTCATCGACCTGCGCCGCCCGCAGATGCAGAACAACCTGATGCTGCGCTACAAGACGGCACGCGCCTTCCGCCGCTTCCTCGACGACAACGGCTTCATCGACGTCGAAACGCCGATGCTGACCAAGTCCACTCCTGAAGGTGCCCGCGACTACCTGGTGCCGTCGCGCGTCCATGACGGTCAGTTCTTCGCGCTGCCACAATCGCCGCAGTTGTTCAAGCAGTTGCTGATGGTCGCTGGCTTTGACCGCTACTACCAGATCACCAAGTGCTTCCGTGACGAGGACCTGCGCGCCGACCGCCAGCCGGAATTCACCCAAGTCGATATCGAAACCTCGTTCATGAGCGAGGATGAGATTACCGCCCTGATGGAAAAGCTGATTCGTACCGTGTTCAAGGAAGCGATCGACGTCGAGTTGCCGGAATTCCCGCGCATGACCTATGCCGAAGCCATGCGCCGTTTCGGCTCGGACAAGCCGGACCTGCGCGTCACCCTCGAACTGGTCGATGTCGCCGACGCCTTCAAGGACGTCGCTTTCAAGGTCTTCGCCAACATCGCCAACAGCGAAGGCGGTCGCATCGCCGCCATGCGCATCCCGGGTGGCGCTTCGCTGACCCGCGGCGAAATTGACGAATACACCAAGTTCGTTGGCATCTACGGCGCCAAGGGCCTGGCCTACATCAAGATCAACGACGTCACCCAGATCAACGAAACCGGCCTGCAGTCGCCGATCGTCAAGAACCTCTCCGAAGCATCGCTGCGCACCGTGCTCGAACGCACCGGCGCGCAATCCGGCGACCTGATCTTCTTCGGCGCCGACAAGGCCAAGATCGTCAGCGATGCACTCGGCGCGCTACGCATCAAGATCGGCCATGAAAAGGGCTTCGTCACCGGCGCCAAGTGGGCGCCGCTGTGGGTCATCGACTTCCCGATGTTCGAATACGACGACGAAAACAAGCGCTGGAGCGCCTGCCACCATCCGTTCACCAGTCCCAAGGACGAGCATCTTGACCTGCTGGTCAGCGACCCGGGCAAGTGCCTGGCCAAGGCCTACGACCTGGCGCTGAACGGCTGGGAACTGGGCGGCGGCTCGGTGCGTATCCACCGCGCTGACGTACAGGAAAAGGTCTTCTCGGCACTCAACATCGGTCCGGAAGAACAGCAGGCCAAATTCGGCTTCCTGCTCGACGCGCTGAAGTACGGCGCCCCGCCGCACGGCGGCCTGGCCTTCGGCCTCGACCGCATCGTCACCATGATGACCGGCGCCGAGTCGATCCGCGACGTGATCGCCTTCCCGAAGACGCAGCGTGCCCAGTGCCTGCTCACCGACGCACCGTCGGCAGTCGACGAGAAGCAACTGCGCGAACTGCACATCCGTCTGCGCCAGAAAGTCGAAACCCAAGTCGAAACTTCTGCCTCGTAAACCTTGACCGGCATGCCTTATTGGCTACGCTTCCTGCTCGTCGCCTGGCTGACGACGGGAAGCGTTTTTGCTTTCAGCCTTTCACAACAAGGATCCGGTGTTGAACAGATCCGCGCCAGCGAGCTTCCGCGTGAAGCCCAGCAAACACTGTTGCTGATCAAGACCGGCGGCCCCTTTCCTTACGCCCGGGACGGCATCGTCTTCGGCAATTACGAGAAGCGCCTCCCGCGACAGCCACGCGGCTACTACACTGAATATACGGTCAAAACACCCGGGCGACGCGACCGCGGCCCGCGACGGATCATTGCCGGCGAGCGACGAGACTACTACTATACCGACGATCATTACCAAAGCTTCAAACGGATTCTGGAATAAGCGTGACCCCTGGCACTCCATCTCCAAGCGCTCCATTTGGGCTTTACCACGTTCCGACTCCGCGCCGCCCCCTGATTCGCCAGAAGCTTGGCAAGACTTTGCTATCGATTGATGTCGGACACTGTCAGGACATCACAGAGGTGTTGCGTGAGATCGGCACCGCCCTCCGCTTCCCGATCTGGTACGGCAACAATTTTGACGCTCTACACGACTGCTTGACCGACCTCGACTGGCATCCCGGCAAACGTATCGCCATCGAACTTGCGGGACTCGAAATGCTTCGCCAGCAAGACCCGGAGGCTCTCTCGACACTTGTCGAAGTACTCCAATCGGCCGTTAGCGACCGCGCCAATAGCCAGACGCCGCTGCTGATACTCCTGACCACCCCGGTCCGAGGCATCGCCAACCTGCCAGAGGGATGAGTACCTACAAACACCCGGTTTCCGTGCTGGTCGTCATTCATACGCCAAAATTTGAGATCCTTCTGCTGGAACGCGCCCAGCATCCGGGCTACTGGCAGTCCGTGACCGGCAGCCAGGAAATCGACGAGAGCTTGCTCGAAACCGCCCAACGCGAAGTGATGGAAGAGACCGGACTGGACTGCCGCCGATTCGTTTTGAAGGACTGGCAACAAGCCAGCACCTTCGAGATATTCCCAGAGTGGCGCCATCGCTACGCTCCAGGCGTCACTCAAAACACCGAACACGTTTTCTCGCTGCAAGTCCCAGCGATCATGCCGGTCACCATCGCCCCCGCCGAGCATCGCCAATATATTTGGCTCCCGCAGGAAGATGCTGCCAGGCAATGTTTTTCGGCCAGCAACTGCGACGCCATTCTTGCACTACCAGGCCCTGAAGCAGTCGCCAAATAGCACATTGCCATTTCCCCACCAAGGCACTTGAAAGCCGCATATCGCTCCCTATATTGGTTTCAGGGAATCCTGAAACCACAAGGAGAGCAAACATGGCAAACATCACCCGACTCGACCCACTCGATGATCTTTTCCGTGGCTTTTTCGTCCGCCCGGTAGATTTCAACGGCGCACCGACCCAGCCTCCCACGATCAAAATGGACGTCAAAGAGCAGGGCAACGACTACTTGGTTTACGCCGAACTCCCCGGCGTCAAAAAAACGGATATCCATGTCATCGTCGATGGCAACCAAGTCTCGATCAGTGCCGAAATTAAACAAGAAAAAGACATCAAGGAAGGTGAGCGGATACTGCGTTCAGAACGTTACTTCGGCAAGGTAGCACGCTCGTTCCAACTAGGCCAGGAAATTGACGATAGCCATGCAGTCGCGAAATTCAACGACGGCATTCTCGAACTGACGCTACCCAAGCGCACAGCAAGCCCCAACAAGCGTCTGAATATCGACTGAACAACATTGATCGAATACAAGGCCGGACCCACTCCGGCCTTTTTCTTTGTACAATCCGCGGCGATTCCACTAGGAGCCCGCCATGAGCATCGAAGACCTCACCCCCGGCATCAAGGCCGCCGTCCTGGCCGAAGCCCTGCCCTACATCAAGCGCTTCCACGGCAAGACCATCGTCGTTAAATACGGCGGCAACGCGATGACCGAAGAGCATCTCAAACAGTGCTTCGCACGTGACGTCGTGCTGCTCAAACTGGTCGGCTTCAATATCGTCGTCGTGCATGGCGGCGGCCCGCAGATCGAGAACCTGCTGAGTCGCGTCGGCAAGAAAGGTGAATTCATCCAGGGCATGCGCGTCACCGATGCCGAAACGATGGAAGTCGTTGAAATGGTGCTCGGTGGCCAGGTTAACAAAGACGTTGTTAACCTGATCAACCAAGCAGGCGGTAAAGCAGTCGGTTTGACCGGCAAGGATGGCAACTTCATCCGCGCCAAAAAACTGCTGTTGGAAAACAAGGACAATCCGGGTGATCTGATCGACGTTGGTCAAGTCGGCGATATCACGTCGATCGATCCTTCATTGATCGCCTTGCTTGATACCGGCGCCTTCATTCCGGTCATAGCACCGATCGGTGTCGGCAAGGACGGCGAGACCTACAACATCAATGCCGATGTGGTTGCCGGCAAGATCGCCGAGGTGCTCAAAGCCGAAAAGCTTGTCTTGCTGACCAATACGCCCGGCGTGCTGGACAAGGAAGGGCAATTGATTACCGGCATCACCCCGAAACAAATCGACGAAATGGTCGAGGATGGCACCCTATCCGGCGGCATGCTGCCGAAGATCGGCTCAGCACTCGACGCTGCACGTAATGGCGTCAAGGGTGTACATATCATCGATGGCCGTGTCGAGCATGCTTTGCTGCTGGAAATCCTCACCGACCATGGCGTCGGCACGATGATCAAGTCCCATTGATGCCTACTGCGGGCCGCGTCTGGTTGTTCGATCTGGACAACACGCTACACAACGCGAGCCCGCACATTTTCCCGCACATCAACCGCTCGATGCGGCAATACATCGAGCGTCATTTGCAGGTCGACACCCAGGAAGCAAATCGTATCCGCCAGCATTACTGGCAGCGCTATGGCGCCACGCTGCTCGGCCTGATGCGCCATCACAACACCGATCCGGCCCACTTCCTCCAGGAAACCCATCAGTTTCCGGACCTGGCTTCAATGCTCGTCTTTCCGCAGCAAACCCTGAACATGCTGCAGCGCCTGCCCGGGCGGAAAATCATCTTCTCGAACGCCCCCGGGCACTACATGCATGCCGTACTGAAAGCGACCGGCCTGTGGCGGCGCTTCGACGCGGCATACTCAGTCGAGAAGACGGGTTACCACCCCAAACCCATGCCCGCCGGATACCGCACCCTACTCCAGGCCGAGCGCCTCGACCCGCGTCGTTGCATCATGGTGGAAGACAGCCTGGCAAATCTGGTTACGGCCAAAAAACTCGGCATGAAAACCGTGTGGGTAAGCGCTGGCTTACGGCAATCACCCTATGCGGACGTCAAGATTCGTTCTGTACTGGAACTTCCGGAACGAATTGGTCGCTTATAATCCCCTGGCAAGAATAATTACGCATGAGGGGGCATCATGGCGACAAAACCAGGCGAGAAACGCCTGCTGATTCTGCAGACATTGGCTGGCATGCTGGAAACCCCGAAAGGGGAAAAGATCACCACCGCCGCGCTGGCAGCCCGACTGGATTGCTCCGAAGCCGCGCTATACCGGCATTTCGCCAGCAAAGCCCAGATGTACGACGCCTTGATCGAGTTCATCGAGCAAAGCCTGTTCGGCGTCATCAACCAGATCACCAGCGATGAAAGCGAAGGACTCAAGCAGGTCGAACAGATCGTTGCCCTGCTTCTGCGCTTCGCCCAGAAAAACCGGGGCATGACCCGGGTCCTGATCGGCGATGCGCTGGTCAATGAAAACGAACGCCTGCAACTCCGTATCAATGCCTTGCTCGACAAAATCGAAGCATCCTTGAAACAAGCCCTGCGCATTGCCGCCACTCAGGAAAACCTAAAGGCCGATGCCGACTTCGGCGCCCTAGCCAATCTGTTGCGCTGCTATGCCGTTGGGCGCTGGGAACAATATGCCCGCAGCGGCTTTAGTCGCGAACCACTGGCTCAATGGCCGCAGCAATGGACCATGCTCTACTTTGCCTGCCTATCGCAATCAGGGACGCCAGCAAGCGATTGACGTAAAAAAGGCGGCTTTCTCAGCCGCCTTTTTTGTCCAGCCGAAGCAACTCAGCCTTTCAGGTATTCCGCCGCATCAAGCGCAAAATAAGTCAGGATGCCATCAGCACCAGCCCGCTTGAAGGCGAGCAAGCTTTCCAGCACGCAGGACCGCTCATCGAGCCAGCCATTCTGGGCCGCAGCCTTGAGCATGGCATACTCACCGCTCACCTGATAAGCATAGGTGGGAACACCGAACTCGTCCTTGACGCGACGAACAATGTCGAGATACGGCATACCGGGTTTGACCATGACCATATCGGCCCCTTCCTGCAAGTCGAGCGCGACTTCCTTGAGCGCCTCGTCGCTGTTCCCCGGGTCCATCTGGTAAGTATATTTGTTGCCCTTGCCAAGATTGGCCGCCGAACCGACCGCGTCCCGGAAAGGCCCATAGAAGGCCGAAGCATACTTGGCCGAATAGGCCAGAATCCGCGTATGAATGAAGCCCTGTCCATCAAGGGCTGTGCGAATGCTGCCAATACGGCCATCCATCATGTCGGAAGGGGCAACCACATCCACCCCGGCTGCGGCATGACACAGCGCCTGCTTCTGCAGCACGGCAACAGTTTCGTCGTTTAGCACGTAGCCGGTTGCATCGATCAAGCCATCCTGACCATGCGTCGTGTACGGATCCAACGCACCATCGGTAATCACGCCCAATTCAGGAAACTCACGCTTGAGCGCGCTGACCACCTGCGGCACCAAACCGTTCTCGTTATAGGCTTCTTCTGCCCCCAGCGACTTGCGCGAAGCATCGACCACCGGGAACAGCGCGAGCGCAGGAATCCCCAGCTTGACGGCACGCTCCGCCGTTTTCAGGAGAATATCCAGCGACTGCCGCTCGACGCCGGGCATCGAAGCCACTTTCTCGATCCGTCCCGCGCCTTCGAGCACGAATACCGGGTAGATGAAATCATCGACCGTCAGCACCGACTCCCGCATCAGGCGGCGCGAGAAATCATCACGCCGCATCCGGCGCATGCGGGTTCCAGGAAATTGACCGGTAGCACTCATGCAAAAACCTCAATAATTCGAAAGAGAAATTTTCAAACAGCGTGGAACTTTTCGTATTGACCCAAATCAGAGTCATCAGATGGCACGCGCTATCTCCCGCTTCACCTCCCTGAGCGGGTGCCTTGACCACGTCAGGGCATTTTGGCCCCCGGACTCCCCTTATCCGGGGGCCCTTTGTTTTCTTTGGTCTTCATTTCGATTTCCAGCCAGCCAGCCAATACCGATTCAGCCTCCTCGACGCCAGTCTTCTTCAGGCTGGAGAACAACTGCACGGAATAGAGCTCCGCATCCCCCCAGGTCGCTACCTCTGCCTTGACCGAACGCAAAGCCTTGGTCTGCTCCTGACGACTCAACTTATCAGACTTGGACAACAGAATATGAATCGGCCGCCCGGTCGGTCTGAACCAATCAATCAGCTTCAGATCGAGATCGGTCATCGGCCGACGGATATCCATGATGACGACCAAGCCGGCAAGTTGATCGCGCTTACTGAGATAAGGGCCAATCAGGCCTTCCCACTGTGAGCGAATGGCTTCCGGCGCCTTGGCGTAACCATAACCTGGCAAGTCGACAAAATATTTTCCCTCGGCCAGCGTGAAGTAATTCAGATGCTGGGTACGCCCCGGCGTCTTGCTGACATAGGCAAGGCGAACACGCCCGGCAAGAGTATTGATTGCAGAAGATTTACCGGCATTTGAGCGCCCGGCAAAGGCGACTTCACGAATGGAATCCCGCGGTAAATCACGAAGATGGGCGACGGTTGTCAGAAAAACCGCCTGTTGGAACAGTGGCATAAAAAACTCGGAAGACCCGCCAAGGGGGCGGGGAACTGTTATAGAATAGCAGGTTTGTAACCTCCGTTCCGGCCAAAGCGCCCACAAACGCGTACAAGGAGCTCGAAAATGATTCGCACCGCGGCAATGGCAATCCTTCTTGCCACCAGTTTCATCGCAAACGCATCTGAAGAAGCCAAGGCAAAGGCCGACCCGGCCAAGGGCAAAGTCATTGCGGAATCCATCTGTGTCGCCTGCCATGGCGCCGATGGCAACAGCGCGACCCCAGCCAATCCGATCCTGGCCGGTCAAGGTGCTGACTACATTTACAAGCAGTTGAAAAACTTCAAGTCGATCGACGGCAAACCCGCCGTTCGCAATAACCCGATCATGGCTGGCATGGCCGCTCCGCTGTCCGACGAAGACATGAAGAACGTGGCCGCTTGGTTCAGCAGCCAGAAAATCAAAGCCGCCCCCGCCAAAGACGAAAGCAAGATTGCACTCGGCCAAGCACTATGGCGCCGTGGTGATTTCAAGAAAGGCGTTCCCGCCTGCGCAGGCTGTCATGGCCCTGCCGGTGCCGGCCTGCCTGCCCAATACCCGCGCTTGGCGGGCCAATACCCGGAATACACCGAAGCCCAGCTGAAGGCTTTCCGTGCCGAGGAACGTGCTAACGATCCGGAAAAGATGATGCGCACGATTGCGGCCAAGCTGTCGGATGCTGAAATCAAGGCTGTTGCAGAATTCGCAGCCGGCCTTCACTGAACAAGGCAATTTGCAAAACAAAAAAGACAGCTTCGGCTGTCTTTTTTATTCTTGAGGAATACTTGGCACGGAAAGCACTCGGCGATAGACTCAATCCACTACAAGAGCACCCACCCCGAGGAGACTCCGATGAAAACACTCAAGCAGTTACTCGCCGACAAGCAGCGCCCATTGGCCGTCGTCGCACCCGGCGATACCGTTTTCCACGCCCTCAGCATCATGGCCGTGCACGATGTAGGTGCCCTTCTCGTCCTGGAGGGAGAACAATTGGTTGGGATATTCTCCGAGCGCGATTACGCACGAAAGATCATCCTGCAGGGCAAGTCGTCGAAAGAGACGCTCGTGCGCGAAATCATGAGCGACCGGGTCATCTACGTCACCCCATCGACTTCGGTTGACCAGTGCATGGCCCTGATGACGGAAAAACACTTCCGCCATCTCCCTGTGCTCAACGATGACAACAGTGTCGCAGGCATGATCTCAATTGGTGACTTGGTCAAGGAAACGATCAGTTCCCAGGAGTTTTTGATTTCGCAGCTCGAACGTTACATATCAGGCTAAGTCAACAATGGCAGAAAACATCCATTTCCGCATACTTGAAGACATCGCCCACGACCTGTCGGGTGATGTCAACTTTCCGACCTGCCTGGATGCTGCCGTTCTCGTTCGCAACACATTGAAAGACCCCTTCGCCAATATCGAACGGGTCGCGCAAGCCGTCGGAGTTGAGCCGCTCATATCCAGCAAGCTACTTCGTCTCGCCAATTCGGTGGCTTATAACCGCTCGGGCCAAACAATCAGTGATCTCACCACCGGTATTGGCCGACTCGGCTTCGAAGTAGTCCGGACTACCTCTCTGGCTGTTGCCATGGACCAGATGCTGAAGTCTCGGCACCTCGCCGCCTACGATCAACTGGCTCGCCGAACCTGGGAGTATTCGATCCAGGTTGCCGCCATCGGACGTGTTCTGGCCCGCCGACTTGGGCGGGTAAGCCCCGACGAGGCAATGCTAGCAGGGCTAGTACACAAAATTGGGGTGTTTTACCTGCTCTATCGTGCAGCCGAATATCCCGAATATCGCAACAACGAAAGTGGCATGATCGAATTGATCGAAGGCTGGCATGAGAGCATCGGTGAAAGCCTGCTGCACATCCTCGGACTCCCCGAGCGCATCATCGATGCGCTGAACACGCACAAAGTACAGCAGGCCATCGAAACACCTTGCTCGGTACGGGACGTGCTGTACTTTGCCCGACTGCTTGCCGAAGACAAACCCAGTTGGGACAGCATGCAATCCACCGATGATGAGGCACGTACAGCCAGCGACCGTGCACGCTATGCAGACCTGCTGGAGGAAGCAGCAGAAGACATCTTCGAAATCCGCACAGTTCTCGTCGGCTGATCCTCGTCCGCACAGGGCCCCCTCTCCACGCCAGCTGTGCCCCTTCTGGACCATACATGCCGCAAACCAATAGCACGCCAATCAACTGGTTGAAGGCAATCATCACCGTCGCCGGACTGACGCCGCTGATTCACATTCCGTTCTCTTCGCTCTGTCCGGCCATGGATCTGGAGAGCATTCAGTCCATTCAGCGCTGGACCGGCACCTGGGCACTCAACATGTTGCTGCTGACGCTGTGCATTTCGCCACTACGTGCCATGACGCAGCGGCACTGGCTGATTCGCCTGCGTCGAAGCTTCGGCTTGCTCTGCTTTTTCTGGGCCAGCACCCACCTGCTCGGCTTCATCTACCTTGAGCATGAATTCGCCCTTGGCAGTATGGCTGACGACGCATTGAAGCGCCCGTTCATCCTGATCGGACTTGCCACATTTGCCCTGCTGCTGCCGCTGGCAGCGACGTCCAATCAATGGGCGCTACGCAGGCTGGGCGGAAAAGCCTGGCAAAGCCTGCATCGCAACATCTACTTGATCGGCATCCTGGCTTGCCTGCATTACCTTTGGCAAGCCAAGCTCACCACGCTGCTTTGGCCGCTCGGCTACACGCTGGCGCTGGTCCTGCTGCTTGGCTGGCGAGTTCGCGAGTGGCGCCGCAAGGCCATTCCGGTGCGCTATCGCGACATGGTCAAGCCGCTTCGATTTTTCAAACGCAAACCCGATTAATCATTTGCTGCGCGGCAAATCAAAGCGGACGATGGCCCGCCCATCCGGAGTCTGCTTCGGCGCAACCTTCCAGGCGTGGCCGTAGACCACCTCGAAGGTAGCCGGCAACTTGCCTTCGCGGCGCATCGTCTCATACGCTGCGCGAGCCGTAGCCCAAGCCTGACGTCCCGTCAGGCCGTGGCGACGTGCTTTCATCGCACACGACGAGCCGGCGGCCCGCAACTCGGCAAACAAGGTATCGAGATCATCGTAGGTCAGCGTGACGACCTCCATATCCATGACCGGATCGGCAAAACCGCAACCGACCAGCATGTCGCCCAGGTCGTGCATGTCGATAAAACGCTGGGTATGGGCGTAACCATCGCCAAATGCGGCCCGCAACTCCTTTAGGGAATCCGGCCCGAGGGTCGAGAACATCAACAGACCGCCAACCTCCAGCACGCGATGCGCCTCGCCCAGCGCCGGCAGCGGATCATCCAGCCAATGCAACAGCAAATTCGACCAGACCATCGATGCCGAAGCATTTTTCAACGGCAGCTTTGCCGCATCAGCCGCCAGGCGCATCTCTGCGGACTTGCCCAGCCCGAGCAAGCGCTGCCAGCCGGCGCGGGGCGTACGCCCCGCCGTCAGCATCGCTGGCGCGGCATCCAGGCCAATTAGACGAGCATCCGGGTAGCGTCCGGCCAATCCCGGAAAACTGCCGCCGCGGCTGCAGCCCAGGTCTAGAATGGTTTTGGGGTCGATCTTGACGTAATCGAGTCGCTCCTGCATCCGCCGATCAACTTCGCGCGCGAAGAAGTCAGCTTCGTCGTAACGGCTCGCGACTCTTGAGAAACGCCGACCGACCTGCTGCCGGTCGACAAAACCTGCGCTCAAACTGCCTTGACGCCGAGGCGTGCAAACAGCGCATCATCGCGGTCGACATCCGGATTGCCGGTCGTCAGCAAATGATCACCATAGAACATCGAGTTGGCGCCAGCCAGGAAGCACAGCGCCTGCAGTTCGTCCGACATTTCCTGACGTCCGGCCGACAGGCGGACCCAGGACTTCGGCATAGTGATGCGCGCGGCAGCAATCGTCCGGACGAACTCGAAGGGGTCGAGACGCGGATTGTCCGCCAGCGGCGTACCGGGAATCGGCACCAGGTTGTTGATCGGCACGGATTCAGGCGCCTGCGGCAGGTTGGCCAGTTGGACGATCAGTCCCGCCCGATTCTTGCGCGACTCGCCCATCCCGATAATGCCGCCGGAACAGACATTGATGCCGGCATCGCGCACCTGATCCAGAGTATCGAGACGATCGTCATGCGTATGGCTTTTGATGACCTGACCGTAGAACTCCTTGTCGGTATCGAGGTTGTGGTTGTAGTAATCCAGGCCGGCATCCTTGAGCTTTTCAGCCTGACCATCCTTCAACATGCCCAGCGTGACGCAGGTCTGCATACCTAATGCCTTGACCTCACGCACCATGTCGAGCACGCGGTCAAGATCGTTGTCCTTCGGGCCTTTCCAGGCGGCGCCCATGCAGAAACGCGAAGCGCCCTTTTCCTTAGCGACCTTGGCGGCAGCAATCACCTGATCAAGCGGCATCAAGCGCTCACGCTCGGTATCGGTGTCGTAACGGGCAGATTGCGAACAGTAGCCGCAATCCTCCGAACAGCCGCCGGTCTTGACCGAAAGCAGCGTCGAGCGTTGAATGGCATTCGGATCGAAGTTCTCGCGATGCACCCCCTGTGCCCGCCAGACCAGATCCATCAAGGGCAATTCATAGAGCGCGAGAACCTCGGCAACGGTCCACTGGCGGCTGACAGGTGATTGCGGAACGGACGGGACAGCGGCGAGTGAGCTAGCTTGCATGTGAGGCCTTGCGTGAAAAATACGATAAAAATCAGATACGAAACGTATCGGTAATTATGGATTATCGAGGACGCTCCGGACGGCTGTCAATTTTACCCCAGCCCCATTGGCTGATGCGCCTCGGCCGGCAACTCGGCGCCGCCCTGCTCCCAGGCAGCTGCCTGCTCTGTGGCGGCGACAGCGGCAACACACTGATTTGCCCACCCTGTGAAGCCGACCTGCCAGCGATGCCCGGCGCACTGTGCCCCCAATGCAGCGAGCAGACGACCCATGGCGAACGCTGCGGCAGCTGCCTGAAAAACAAGCCCAGCTTCGACCGAAGCTTCGCCCTCCATCGCTACGACTTTCCGGCTGACCGCATCATCCACGCCCTCAAATATGGTCACCAACTTGCCGTTGTCGACTGGCTCGGCCAACGACTGGCCGAAAAACTGGCCGCCCAGGCTTTCGATACGATCATCGGTTTGCCGCTCCACCCGGAGCGCTTGCGTGAGCGAGGCTTCAACCAGTCTGTGGAGATCGCCCGCCGCATTGCCCGTAACCTGCATCTGCCACTCGACCGTGACAGCCTGATCCGCAGCCGCGCCACGCCGCCACAAGCCGAGTTGCCGCACAAGGAACGACAACGCAACGTGCGCGGCGCCTTTGAATGCCGGCGCGACTTCTCCAACCAGCACATCCTGCTCGTCGACGACGTCATGACCACCGGCGCGACGCTCAACGAATGCGCCCGGGTGCTCAAGCTGCACGGCGCCAGCCAGGTTTCGGTGGCGGTGGCGGCGCGCGCCCTGAAGCACTGAACGGCCAATTCATGATCTAATTCGCCACCTCGATTTCAGGAATCCCTGCAGCGTGTTTGCCGTCGTTCTCTTCCAGCCGGAAATCCCGCCCAATACCGGTAACATCATTCGTCTCTGCGCCAATACCGGCGCCGAACTGCACCTCGTTGAACCGCTCGGTTTTCATATCGATGACAAGGCGCTGCGCCGGGCCGGGCTGGATTACCATGAGTACGCCCGCGTCCTGCGCCACGCCGATTGGCCCGCCTGCAAGGCAACACTAGCCGGTCGGCGCCTGTTTGCCATGACGACCAAGGGCAGCGGCAACCTCTACACCAAACAATTGCAGGAAAATGATGTTTTTGTCTTTGGCCGGGAAACCAGCGGCTTGCCGGCCGAGATCATCGCCGAATTTGCCGTCGAAAACCGCCTGCGCCTGCCCATGCAAGCCGGGCAGCGCAGTCTGAACCTGTCCAATGCGGCGGCTGTCACCGTCTTTGAAGCCTGGCGCCAGGCGGGCTTCAGCGGAGCCGTTTAAGCCAGCTCTTCCTTGGGATCGCGGGCCATCAGTTGCTCGACCGCCTGCGCGGCATTCAAACGACCATCGAGCACCGCCGCCACGGCCGCACTGATCGGCATGTCCACATTCAGCTTGCGGGCAAGCTGATCGACCTCGCGGGCGGTATAGACCCCTTCGGCGACATGACCGAGTTCTTCCAGAATCTGTGGCAGCGACTTGTTTTCAGCCAAGGCCAGACCGACCCGACGATTACGCGACAAATCCCCGGTACAGGTCAGAATCAAATCGCCCATGCCAGCCAGCCCCATGAAGGTTTCGCGCTGCGCCCCCAAGACCAGCCCCAGACGGGCGATTTCAGCCAGACCACGGGTCATCAGTGCAGCCCGTGAATTCAGGCCAAGACCGAGGCCATCGCAAGCGCCGGTGGCAATAGCCAGTACATTCTTGATCGCCCCCCCTACTTCGACGCCGACCAGGTCGTCGTTGGCATAGATACGCAGGCGCGTCGTATGCAACTGACGCGCCGCTTCGCGGGCGAATGCCGGTTCGTTGGCCGCCAGGGCCACGGCGGTCGGCTGACCGGCGGCGACTTCTTCGGCAAAGCTCGGACCGGAAAGCGCGCCGCAGACAATATCGCTGCCCAGCACTTCGGTGACGACCTGATGCGGCAGCTTGCCGCTACCCGCCTCGAAGCCCTTGCAAACCCACAGGACCGGCAAGGCACAGCCCAGCGTCTTCAAACGCTCGACAGTCGGCCGCAAGCCGGCAATCGGTGTCGCGATGATCAACAGTTCCGCCGTCGCAATCGCGGCAGAAAAATCGGTCGACACCGCCACCCTGGCCGGCAACTTGTAGCCGGGGAAAAAGCGGTGATTCTCGCGAGTGTTCAACAAGTCGGCGGCAACATCCTCTTCCCGTGACCACAAGGTAATTTCATGTTTGCCGGCAAAGGCGATCGACAGCGCGGTACCCCAGGCACCTGCACCTAGCAGCGTAATTCTCATAAACCCCAGACCTGCGTCGAGCGGATATAACCGCTCACTCCGTCACGATGACGCACTTTCGCCCACCCCGACGAGGCGGCCTCAACGAATTCCAGACCGACCGATTTGTCGACCTGCAATACAACCGGCGCCTCGGGCTTGTCCGACTGCCTGATTTCACCCCGTGCCGCGGTCACCACCAAGGTCCGCTTTTCAGAGACATTACGCGCCTCGATCCAGGCCAGCGTACCTTCGGCGTCGCGAATCTTGAACCAGCCCTCCAGGCGGACGACGACCTCAACCGGCGTTTGCGCCTTGATCAGATAGAGCTTTTTGCCCTTCTGTGAAGGCGCATCATAAAGAATGGCCGCCGGCACATCGACCGAGCGGTAATCGATGGCTGCCGCCACGCTGCTCAGGCAGAGCAGCGACAGCGCACAAATGACCCGGAGCTGGCTTTTCATTGCAATTTACTGGATCGGCACTTCGCTCGGGGCACCGGCCTGTTCTTGCAGACGCTGCATGTACATGGCCTCGAAATTAACCGGTTGCAGGACGATCGGCTGGAAGCCGGCACGAGTCACGGCGTCGGAAACGGCTTCACGGGCATACGGGAACAGGATGTTCGGGCAAGCAACGGCAATCAGCGGCTCGACCTGCTCGTCCGGCACGTTAACGATACGGAAAATGCCGGCCTGGCCGACTTCAACCAAGAAAACCGTCTTTTCAGCCAGCTTGGCAGTCACGGTTACGGTCAGCACGACTTCGAAGATGCCCTCGCCAACACCACGCGCCCCGGTATTCAGTTGGATCTCGACCTGCGGCGCTTCGCGCTCCAGGAAGATTTCCGGTGCATTCGGCACTTCCACCGACAAATCCTTGACGTAAAGTTTTTCAATGCCGAAAACGGGCTGTTGATTTTGTTCCATGTTCATCTTTCAGTGGGTTAATGGGTGTTCAGGCAGCGCCGTCAAGCAATGGCTGCAAGCCACCTGCCTTGTCGAGCGCATAAAGATCATCACAGCCGCCGACATGGGTGTCGCCGATGAAGATCTGCGGCACGGTACGCCGCTGAGTTTTCTGCATCATTTCATCGCGGCGATCCGGATCGAGGTCTACACGCACCTCTTCGATCTGGGTAACGCCACGAGCCGAAAGCAATTGCTTTGCCCGGATGCAATAAGGGCAGACTGCCGTGGTGTACATCAAAACTTGAGCAGTCATTTGTTGCGCGTCCCTTTCTTGATGGGATAACCAGCCCCCACCCATGCATCGACGCCGCCGGCCAGGCTATAGACCCGACCGAAGCCGAGCTTGCTCAGTTCGCCGCACCCCTTGGCCGAACGCATGCCGGCGGCACAGCAGACAATTACTGGTTTGTCCTTGTACTTCTCGATTTCGCTGACCCGATCGGCCAGCTTGGCGAGCGGAATATTGCGTGCTTCCGGCAGATGACCACCGGCAAATTCGTCCGCTTCGCGCACATCGACGATATGCGCATCTTCGCGATTGATCAGCAGCGTTGCTTCCGCAGGATTCACTTCATTCTTGTTCGACCGCGCCAGCAGCGGCCACAGCAAGCCCAAACCGCTGACCACGACGATCGAAACAAGCAGGATATTCTGGTTCTGGTTAAAAAATTCCATCGGCACCGATCATTCCTCCACACCACAAAATACTTCACGCATCATGCCGACGAGTTGCAATATCCGTTGATCGCCAACCCGATAAAACACCCGATTGGCGTCCTTGCGCGTCAACAAAACGCCTTTCTCACGCAGAATTGCCAGATGCTGGGAGATATTGCTCTGCGACGTACCCACGGCATCAACGATTTCCTGCACGCAGGCTTCCTGATCGCCAAGCACACACAGGATCTTCAGGCGCAAAGGATGGGCGATGGCCTTGAGGGCACGCGCCGCCATCTCGATATGCTCCTGCTTGTCGATCAGGTTGAAAGAAGGCTTTTCCAAGATAATAAAACCTCGTTATCGGTTAATGGATCATTATAAAATAACGATTTGCATTTCACAGTCCTTAATTCGTTGCTTTCTTGCTATCGTGCGGAGCACCCAACCGCACATCAGACAGCCAAACAGCAACTTCGGGTTGTCCCGCAAACCAGCCGAACCCAATGCGAACACTTTCAGGCAAACTTGGCCGGCTACGCGCTGCAGCAACCATCGCGAGCCTGGCCGTGATGTCCTTAGCAGGCGCCCCGGCCACGGCCGCCAAGCCGCCCCCCGCCCCCCACAAAGCAAGTGCGACGCACGCCACACCTGAAATCGCCGAAAAGCAGGCCGACCTTGGCGAGTTGCGCAGCCGTATCGAAGGCTTGCGCAAGGAACTCAACGCCAGCGAGGAAAACAAGGCAGATGCAGCCAGCCATCTGCGCGAATCTGAACGCCAGATTTCCCGCCTGCAACGCGAACTACACGAACTGAGCGACCAGCGCCTGCAATTACAAAAACGCCTGAAAAATCTGGAGCAGCAATCCGAAGAACTCGGCAGCACCCTCATCACGCAACAATCCCAACTGGAACAGCTGCTCTACAAACAATATCTGCGCGGCTCGCCAGACTCGCTGCAATTACTGCTGAATGGCAACGACCCGAATCAGATGGCGCGCGACTTGCACTATTTGTCCGCCATCGCCTTGAGCCGCGCCGAACTGATGGGCGAGATCAACGCGACGCTCGACAAGAAAAAAGCCTTGGCTGCCGACGCCAAGGAACGCGCCGATGAGTTGAAGGAAGTCGAAGTCCAGCAGCAGCAACGCCATGCCGAACTACAAAAGCAGCGCGAGGAACGTAAAACCTTGTACGCCCAGATTTCCGACAAGGTGAACAGCCAGCGCAAAGAGATCGGTAACCTGCAGCAAAACGAAAAGCGCCTGACCCAGCTGATTGACCGCCTGTCGAAGATTCTCGCCGCGCAAGCAGCGCAGGCCGCGCGCGCAGCGGAAGCAGCCAAGGCGGCCGAAGCAGCCCGTCTCGCCGAAGCCGCACGGCAAAAGAACAAGCCGCGCCCCGGCGTCGAAGAAAAAGAGCCGCCACGTGCGACAGCAGAAACCAGTCGCCCGAAAACCGTCGAAACCGAGAACCGCTACGAACCGGTCGCCAGCGACGGCAGCTTCGCCCGCCAGAAAGGCAATCTCCGCCTGCCCGTCCGTGGTGCCGTTGCGGGGCGCTTCGGTAGCCCGCGCGATGGCGGCGGCACCTGGCGCGGGCTGTTCATCAAGGCCGGCAGCGGCAGCGAGGTGAAAGCCGTGGCCGGCGGCCGGGTGGTCTTCGCCGAATGGATGCGCGGCTTCGGCAATCTGCTGATCGTCGATCACGGCGATGCCTATTTGACCATTTACGGCAACAACGACGCACTGCTCAAACAGGTCGGGCAGTCGGTCAAGGGTGGAGAAACGATTGCCACCGTCGGCAACAGCGGGGGCAATCCAGATTCCGGTTTATACTTTGAACTCCGCCACCAAGGGCAACCGATCGACCCGATGAAATGGGCCAGTTTGAAATGAGCAAAGCAAAAACCATCAGTTTGACATTAGCCGGTTTTGTAGCCGGCGCACTTATCAGCTTGCACATCCCGGCCCTGGCCGAGAAGGATGTCAAACCCGGCCTGCCGATCGAGGAACTGCGCACCTTTGCCGAAGTGTATAGCGCGATCAAGCAAGGGTACGTCGAACCGGTCGAAGACAAGAAGATGATCACCAATGCCATTTCCGGCATGCTCTCCAATCTCGACCCCCACTCCACCTACCTGGACGCCGACTCATTCAAGGATCTACAAGTCGGTACCCAAGGCGAGTTCGGCGGCTTGGGCATCGAAGTCGGCATGGAAGACGGCTTGGTCAAGGTGGTTTCGCCGATCGAAGACACGCCGGCCTATCGGGCAGGAGTCAAGGCGGGCGACCTGATCTTCAAGCTCGACGAAACGCCGGTCAAGGGCTTGACCCTGAGCGATGCCGTCAAAAAAATGCGCGGCAAGCCGAAAACCTCGATCAAGCTTTCAATCATCCGCAAGGGTGAAACGAAGCCGATCGAAATCACCCTGATCCGCGAAGTGATCAAGGTGCAGAGCGTCAAATCGAAGCTGGTTGAGCCGGGTTACGGTTGGGTACGTATTACCCAATTCCAGGAAAATACGGTTGCCGAACTAGCCAAGCACGTCTCCGGCCTTTACAAGGAAGGCAACAAGCTACAAGGTTTGGTGCTTGACCTGCGCAACGACCCGGGCGGCCTGCTCAATGGTGCCATCGGCGTTTCCGCCGCCTTCCTGCCGCCTGACGCCAAGGTCGTTTCGACCGATGGCCGCACCGACGATGCAAAACAGGAGTTCAAGGCACGACCGCAAGACTACCTGCGCGGCACGAAGGAGGATCCTTTGAAGACCATGCCGTCGGAAGTCAAGAAGGTGCCGATGATCGTGCTGGTCAATGGCGGCTCCGCTTCCGCTTCGGAAATTGTCGCTGGCGCGCTGCAGGACCATAAGCGCGCCCTGATCGTCGGCACGCAAACTTTTGGCAAAGGCTCCGTGCAATCGGTATTGCCGCTCCCCGGAAACACCGCGATCAAGCTGACCACGGCACGTTACTACACTCCGGACGGACGTTCGATCCAAGCCAAGGGCATCGTTCCCGATATCGTCGTCGAAGACACCGCCAACGGTAGTTCGAGCATGCGGATTCGCGAAGCCGACCTGGACCGCCATCTGATCAACGATCGCGACAAGGATGCCGGCAAGGAAGCCGCCAAGCCGGAAGCCAAACCGCAAGCCAAGACGCCCGCCAAGCCAGCCAAGGACAAGAACGGCAAGGACGATGCGGCGGAGGACGAAATGCCGGCCCGCCTCGAATATGCCAGCAAGAGCGACTATCAGTTCCAGCAGGCCCTGAACCTTCTCAAGGGTTTGCAGATCATGCAGAATAAGTCCAAGGACTGATTTCTGACGGGAGGAGCAATGCCTGCATCTGACCTGAAAAAAAATCGCGAAATCTTGTTCGCCAAGTTCCCTCCGGGGCAAGTCCCGGAGGCGGCGGACGACCTCAAGCGACTGGACGAAGTAGAAGTTGCTCCGCGCACCGAACGCGCGGTTGGCGTGGCCTACGAACTGCAGCAGCACACGCTGCAGGAACTCGAAGAACACCTCGAGGACAAGGGCTACCACCTCGACAACACCCTGATGAGCAAACTGACCCGGGCGCTCATCCACTACGTCGAAGACACCCAGTTGCACAATCTGGGCGCCCCGGAAAAGCGTCTCAAGCGCTCCTCCCAGGAAGCCTACGTCAAGGCCTGGGAGCTTCACCCGCACGGCGACCACGACGACACGCCTCCGGAGTGGCGCGAATACAAGTAACCGGCGGCATCTGACGAAGGAAGTGTTGGCCAGACGCTTCACTCATGGCCGACCAACCCCATCTCATTCCTTTTGCAGCCACGCCACCGATGAACGACGAGCAGCTTCTCCGCTACAGCCGCCACATCCTGCTCGACGACCTCGGCATCGAAGGTCAGAGCCGGATTCTTGCCAGCCACGCTCTGATCATCGGCGCCGGCGGCCTGGGCTCGCCGGCCGCGCTTTACCTGGCCTCGGCCGGCATCGGCAAGATCACACTGGTCGACGACGATACCGTCGATTTCACCAATCTGCAGCGCCAGATCTTGCACACTCAGGCCCGGGTTGGCATGGCCAAGGCAGAATCCGGCAAGCAGGCGCTCGGCGCAATCAATCCGGAAATCGAAATCGTAACGCTACAGCAACGCCTCTCCGGCGCCGCACTTGACGCGCTGGTAGCAGAAGCCGATCTCGTCCTCGACTGCACTGACAACTTCGCCACCCGGCACGCCATCAACCGGGCCTGCGTAAATCACCGCAAACCGCTGGTTTCCGGCGCCGCCATTCGCTTCGATGGCCAGATCAGCGTCTACGACCTGCGCCAGGACGACTCACCGTGCTATCACTGCCTGTTCCCCGAAGGCGAGGATGTCGAGGAGGTTCGCTGCGCCGTGATGGGCGTCTTCGCCCCACTGACCGGGATTATTGGCACCATGCAGGCCGCCGAGGCATTGAAGCTGGCTGCCGGGATCGGTCGTTCGCTGACCGGCCGCCTGTTGCTGCTCGATGCGCTGGAGATGGAATGGCGGACGATCAAATTCCGCAAGGATGCGGACTGTGCTGTGTGCGGACCTAACGGAAACGGGCGAGCAGGCGAATATCTTCGCCTAACTGGCGCAGATCCCGAATTGCCAACCGGTGCTTGCCGCTCAAATCGGTCAGCTCCGGCAGATTGAACAAGCCGCTCGCGGCATGCCCGATCAGGCAGGGCGCCAGATAGAGCAACAGTTCGTCGACCAGCCCCTCGCGCAGCAAGGAGCCGTTCAGTTTAAAACCGGCCTCGGCATGCACTTCATTGATGCCACGCTCGGCAAGGGCGACTAGCAGATCAGGCAATTCAACCTTGCCCGCAGCATTGGGCAGGATCAGCACCTCGGCGCCGACATCCCGCAAGGCAGCCATCTTTGCCGCATTTTCAACCGCACCGGCGATCAACGTCGCCCCACCCCGCAAAATCTTGGCATCTAGCGGCGTTTCCAGCCGACTATCGACCACCACCCGCAAGGGCTGACGCCAAGTCGCCAGACCACGCACATTGAGTTGCGGATCATCTTCCCGAACCGTGCCGACCCCGGTCAGGATGGCGCAAGCTCGGGCCCGCCAGCGATGGCCATCCAGCCTGGCCGCTTCACCGGTAATCCATTGGCTGACGCCATTGCTCAGGGCCGTCTTGCCATCCAGACTAGCGGCGGCCTTCAAGCGCAACCAAGGACGGCCCCGGGTCATCCGCGAAACGAACCCAATGTTGAGCTCCCGCGCCTCGCTCTCCAGCAAGCCGCAGGCCGTCTCGACCCCGGCCGCCTGCAGCGCCGCCAGGCCGCGACCGGCGACCAGCGGATTGGGGTCCTGCATGGCCACAACCACCCGCGCCACCCCGGCCGCGATCAAGGCCTCGGCACAGGGCGGCGTGCGCCCATGGTGACTGCAGGGTTCCAGCGTGACGTAGGCCGTCGCGCCGCGTGCCCGGCCATCGGCCGCTCGCAAGGCATGGACTTCGGCATGCGGTTCGCCGGCCTTCTCGTGCCAGCCCTCGCCCACCACCCAGCCATCGCGCACCAGGACGCAGCCGACACGCGGATTCGGCGACGTCGTCCACAGGCCGCGCTCGGCAAGCTGCAAGGCGCGCGCCATCATGCCGTGGTCGACGGCAGAGAAACTCATTTTTTCTTTTGGGTGGGGGAAACTTCTCGGATCGCCCGGGAAAAGGCATCCACATCTTCGAAATTGCGATAGACCGAGGCAAAGCGGATGTAGGCCACCTTGTCGAGTTTCTTCAACTCGCGCATGACCAGTTCGCCAACCTGTTGCGAGGCAATTTCGCGCTCGCCGGCACTGAGCAATTTCTCTTCGATTTCGGCAATCGCCGCATCGACCAGATCGACCGAAACCGGACGTTTGCGCAAAGCCAGTTCAAGACTGGCCCGCAATTTTTCGCGACTGAACTCGGTCCGCGAACCGTTTTTCTTGACCACCTGCGGCAGGCGGATTTCCGCCCGCTCGTAGGTGGTGAAACGCTTGTCGCAAGCATTGCACTTCCTGCGGCGACGCACGAGATCGCCCTCGTCATTGAGACGGGTATCGGCAACCGCCGTTTCGTCAGCACCGCAGAAAGGACATTTCACGGGCGATCAGGCTCCGTAAACCGGGAATTTGCCGCACAACTCGGCAACCTTGGCCCGCACCTTGGCCGCCACGGCTTCGTCGTTCGGTGCATCCAGCACGTCTGCCACCAGATGCGCGACGATTTCGGCTTCGATTTCAGTGAAACCTCGCGTCGTCATGGCCGGCGAGCCGATACGGATACCGGACGTGACGAACGGCTTTTGCGGATCGTTCGGGATGCCATTTTTGTTGACCGTGATATGGGCACGGCCGAGGGCAGCTTCGGCTTCCTTGCCCGTGATGTTTTTGGCGCGCAGGTCGACCAGGAACACGTGGCTCTCGGTACGGCCGGAAACGATGCGCAGACCGCGCTCTTCACCAAGTACGCGCGCCATGACGCGGGCGTTAGCCAGCACTTGCTCCTGATAGTTGCGGAACTCCGGCGACGCGGCTTCCTTGAAGGCGACGGCCTTGGCGGCGATCACGTGCATCAGCGGACCGCCTTGCAGCCCCGGGAAAATGGCCGAATTGAGCGCCTTTTCGTGCTCGGCCTTCATCAGGATGACGCCGCCGCGCGGGCCGCGCAGGGTCTTGTGGGTGGTCGAGGTGACGACATCGGCGAAAGGCACCGGGTTCGGATAGAAACCGGCGGCGATCAGGCCGGCGTAGTGCGCCATGTCGACCCAGAAAATGGCGCCGACTTCCTTGGCGATCTTGGCGAAACGCTCGAAATCGATACGCAGGGCGTAAGCGGAAGCACCAGCGACGATGATCTTTGGCTTGTGCTCGCGGGCCAGCGCTTCCATCTTGACGTAGTCGATCTCTTCCTTTTCATCCAGCCCGTAGGAGACGACGTTGAACCACTTGCCGGACATGTTGAGCGGCATGCCGTGGGTCAGGTGGCCACCTTCGGCCAGGCTCATGCCCATGATGGTATCGCCCGGCTTGGCAAAGGCCATCAGCACGGCCTGGTTGGCCTGCGAACCGGAATTCGGCTGGACGTTGGCCGCTTCGGCACCGAACAGCGCCTTCAGGCGATCGATGGCGATCTGCTCGGCGACGTCGACATATTCGCAGCCGCCGTAGTAGCGCTTGCCCGGGTAGCCTTCGGCATATTTGTTGGTGAGCTGGGAGCCTTGGGCTTCCATGACTGCTTTGCTCACGTAGTTTTCGGACGCGATCAGTTCGATGTGGTCTTCCTGACGCTGGACTTCGGCCTGGATGGCCTGCCAGAGTTCAGAGTCAACTTTTGCCAGGGTGTCTTTCGCGGAAAACATGGGGAATGCCTCAAGCCATTGAAAAGGGCCGCAATTTTATCACGACGGAAGCTCGTCAAGCGCCCCCGGCTCCAGATGGGCCGTTTCAGCCCAGCTTTCGATATGCCAGACGCCATCCTGCAGCACAATCCAGTTCAGACCGGCATTCGGAATCAGGAAGTCGCGCGGTGTCTCCAGGCGGCTGCCGCGAACAAAACGATTGATGATGTCGAGTACACCGCCATGCAGCACGACCACCACGTTCTCGCCAGAATGGGCGGAGGCGATGCGCACCAGGCACGCCGTAACGCGTTGATACATCTCGTTCAGGGTTTCGCCGGTTTCGAAGTTGCAGTCCGCCTGGCGCGCCTCGAAGGCGGCATAGGCTTCCGGAAATTTCTCCCGAGCCTCGGCGTAGGTCAATCCCTGGAAAATTCCGTAACAGCGTTCCCGCATCTCCGGGGCCGCCACCGGCACCAGTGCCAAGGCCTCGCCGATCGCCTGCGCCGTCGCCCAGGCCCGCTTCAGGTCGCTGGCGTAGATCGCCGCCACCCCTGCGCCGCGCAACCAGCGCCCGGCTGCAACGGCCTGCCGTCGCCCGGTGGCGTTGAGTTCGATATCGATCTGTCCCTGCAGGCGACGCTCGGCATTCCACTCCGTTTCGCCATGGCGCACCAGGCAAATCCGGGTCGGCTGGTTTGTAGGGATTTCCACCATGTTCGCTCTATGACCTTCGCTGTAAATTTCACTCAATGGGATTTTCCATAAACCCCGGACAAACTTATAGAAGCCGGGAATTTTATCAATCGAGGAGGACTTTCCGTGACCCTTCTGCTCAAGCTCTCGCAGCTGATCGACTGGCTCAATGAGCGTGTCGGCAAGGGCGCCTTCTGGCTGGTACTGCTGATGACCATCTTCAGCGCCGGGAATGCCAGCGTGCGCTTCATTTTCAACTACAGCTCGAACGGCCTGCTGGAAATCCAGTGGTACCTGTTCGCCGCCGTGTTCATCCTCTGCTCCCCCTACACCCTGCAGAAAAACGAGCATGTCCGCATCGACGTGCTCGCCGGCAAGCTGTCGCCGAAGGGCCAGGCCGTGATCGACATCATCGGCACCCTGTTCTTCCTGCTGCCGATGGTCATCGCCGTGCTCTGGCTGTCCCTGCCGCTGGTCGCCGACTCTTTCCGGATCAATGAAATGTCGGCCAATGCCGGCGGCCTGATCCGCTGGCCGGTCAAGGCCATCCTGCCGATCGGCTTCACCCTGCTTGCCCTGCAAGGCATTTCGGAATTGATCAAGCGCATCGCCTTCCTGGCTGGTCTGATCGAAGACCCCAACAGCAAGGACAAGGGCCCGAGCGCCGAAGAAGAACTGGCCGCCGCCATTGCCGCCGCCAAAGCCAAGGAGGCCAAATAATGGAATGGATGATCGCCAACATGGCGCCGCTGATGTTCGGGGCGCTGGTTCTGTTCCTGCTGTTCGGCTACCCGGTGGCATTTGCCCTGGCCGCCAACGGCATCGTATTCGGCCTGATCGGCATGAAGCTCGGCCTGCTTCACCCGGCCATCTTCCAGGCCCTGCCGGAGCGCATCTTCGGCATCATGGCCAACGACACGCTGCTCGCCATTCCCTTCTTCACCTTCATGGGACTGGTGCTTGAACGATCCGGCATGGCTGAAGACCTGCTCGACACCATCGGCCAGTTGTTCGGCCCGATGCGCGGCGGCCTGGCCTATGCCGTGATCTTCGTCGGCGCCCTGCTCGCCGCCACCACCGGTGTAGTTGCTGCTTCGGTCATCTCGATGGGCCTGATTTCACTGCCCATCATGCTCCGCTACGGCTATGACAAGCGCCTGGCCTCGGGCGTCATCGCCGCCTCCGGCACGCTGGCCCAGATCATTCCGCCTTCGCTGGTACTGATCATCATGGCCGACCAGCTCGGCAAATCGGTCGGCGACATGTACGAAGGCGCCATGGTGCCTGGCCTGATCCTGACCGGCCTCTACGTCGGTTATGTTTTCGTCCTCTCGATCCTCAAACCCAACGCCTGCCCGGCCCTGCCGCCAGAAGCGCGCAGCCTGCGCGGCATCAAGCTGATGGTTCGCGTGCTGACCACACTGGTCCCGCCGCTAGTCCTGATCTTCCTGGTCCTCGGCACCATCTTCCTCGGCATCGCGACGCCGACCGAAGGCGGCGCCATGGGTGCGGCCGGCGCCCTGATCCTCGCCGTCGCCCGCAAGCGCCTGTCCTGGAAGCTGCTCAAGCAGGCCATGGAAACCACCGGCAAGCTGTCCTCCTTCGTGGTCTTCATCCTCGTCGGCTCGACCGTTTTCGGCCTGGTCTTCCGGGCGGTCAATGGCGACCTCTGGGTCGAACACCTGCTGCTCTCGCTACCGGGCGGCCAGCTGGGCTTCCTGATCGTAGTCAACATCCTGGTCTTCCTGCTCGCCTTCTTCCTCGACTTCTTCGAGCTGTCCTTCATCATCGTGCCGTTGCTCGGGCCGGTTGCCGAAAAACTCGGCATCGACCTGATCTGGTTCGGCGTGCTGCTCGGCGTCAACATGCAGACCTCCTTCATGCATCCGCCGTTCGGTTTCGCGCTGTTCTACCTGCGCTCGGTGGCACCAGCTTCGATCAAGACGACGGACATCTACTGGGGTGCCATTCCCTTCGTCTGCATCCAGATCATCATGGTCGCGCTGATCATCATCTTCCCGGGCATCGTCAGCTACGGCGATGAAGCGCAGCGCGAAGCGGCACGGTTGGAAAAGTCTGGCGAAGGTCCGGCTCCGGTCGACCTCGATACGCTGATGCGTGGCGATGCCTCAGAAGGCAGCAAGAGCCAGGACCCGAGCGCCGACCTGCTAAAGAATCTGCAAGGCGGCGACAAGTAGCTACGGCGCATCGTCGCGAAAGACAGGCGGGGCTTCGGCCCCGCCATTTTTATTTGATAGATGGCGTCTATGCGAGTCATGCAGACAAAACATTGGCATCACACGGCGAGGATGGGCACAATCCCCTCATCGGCTTCGTGCCATTTCCAGCACCGGCCCTTCGTCCATTCTTTTTTATAGGGAGCACAACATGGATATTGGAATCAGTAAAAAGGATCGCGAAAAAATTGCCGAAGGCCTGTCTCATTTGCTGGCCGACTCCTTCACGCTTTACCTGAAGACCCACAACTTCCACTGGAATGTCAAAGGCCCGATGTTCAACACGTTGCACGTGATGTTCATGGACCAGTACACCGAACTGTGGAATGCGCTGGACCTGATCGCCGAGCGCATCCGCGCCCTGGGCGTCGCCGCCCCCGGCACCTACCGCGAATTCGCCAAGCTGACCGTGATCAAGGAAAGCGAAGGCGTGCCGACCGCAACCGAAATGATCAAGCAACTGGTCGCCGGCCAGGAAGCCGTCACCAAGACCGCGCGCAGCATCTTCCCGTTGGTCGACAAGGCCGGCGACGAGCCGACCGCCGACCTGCTGACCCAGCGTATGCAGTTGCATGAAAAGAATGCCTGGATGCTGCGTAGCCTGCTTGAGGAATAATCGCTTCCCTTTGCCCACAAAAAACCCGCCGGATGGCGGGTTTTTTATTGCGAAGCGGGAATGCCTCAGCGGTGTGATTGCAGGAACGAATCCATGCGCATTTCGGCCAGGCTGAACCAGGCATTCTGGCTCTTGCGGTACTTTTCGAACTCGGTATAGATCTTCTTGAAGGCCGGATTCTTCGCCGACTCGTCGGCATACAGTTCGTGCGAAGCCTTGTAGGCGGCTTCGAGGATTTCATCCGAGAACTTCTGCAGCTTGACGCCGTTCTGCAGCAGTTTGGAGAGCGCAATCGGATTCTTGTGATCGTACTCCGCCATCACCGTCACATTGGCCTCGTAGGCAGCGGCCTGGAAGGCTTCCTGATACTCCTTCGGCAGCTTGTCCCATTCCTTCTTGTTGACGAAGAAATGGAAGCAGGTGCTCGGTTCCCACCAGCCCGGGTAGTAGTAGTTCTTGGCAACCTTGTAGAAGCCGAGCTTCTCGTCGTCGTACGGACCGATCCACTCGGCAGCATCGATTGTGCCCTTTTCCAGCGCCGGGTAGATGTCGCCGCCGGCGATCTGCTGCGGCACGACGCCGAGTTGCGAGAAGACGGTACCACCCAGGCCGGCGATACGCATCTTGATGCCCTTGAGGTCAGCGACGGTCTTCACTTCCTTGCGCCACCAGCCACCCATCTGGGTACCGGTATTGCCACCCAGGAAGGAGACGACGTTGTAATTGGCGTAAAACTCGTCGAGCAGCTTCTGGCCGCCGCCGTAGTAGATCCAGGCGTTCATCTGGCGGGCATTCATGCCGAACGGCACCGCGGTACCGAAACCAAAGGTCTTGTCCTTACCGACGTAGTAATAGGAACAAGAGTGGCAGACCTCGACCGTGCCTTGTTGCACGGCATCCAGCGCCTGCAGGCCGGGGACAATTTCTCCACCGGCGAAAACACGAATATCGAACTTGCCGTTGGTCATCGCACGCAGACGGTTGGCCAGCACTTCGGCGCCACCGAATACGGTATCCAGACTCTTCGGGAAGCTGGAAGTCAGCCGCCACTTGATGGTCGGTGCCGATTGGGCAAATGCCGGGGCAGCAATCGTTGCAGCCGTACCGGCAGCAGCACCGATGGAGGCTTTCTTCAGAAAATCACGACGTTGCATCTTGTCTCCTGGGGGATTGGAATCGTCACCATGAGTGACGCGACGATTCTAGCCAGACCGGCTCTCGGCGATACTGCTGAAATCCCTTATAGGCGGAGATGAAAAAGCCCCGGCCCGACAAGCGGGGCGGGGCTTTTCGCCGAGTTGCGGGAACCGTTACTTGTGCGACTGCAGGAAGGAGTCCATGCGGTGCTCGGCGACGCTGAACCAGGCGTTCTGCGTCTTCCGGTACTTGTCGTACTCGGTGAAGATTTTCTTGAACGCCGGATTCTTCGCAGATTCGTCGGCATACAGTTGCTGCGATGCCTTGTAAGCTGCTTCGAGAATTTCATCCGGGTATTTCTGCAGCTTGACGCCATTCTGCAACAGCTTGGAGAGCGCGATCGGGTTCTTGTGATCGTACTCGGCCATCATCGTCACATTGGCCTCGTAGGCAGCCGCCTGGAAGGCTTCCTGATACTCCTTGGGCAGCTTGTCCCATTCCTTCTTGTTGACGAAGAAATTGATCATCGGACCCGGCTCCCACCAGCCCGGATAGTAGTAATGCTTGGCGACCTTGTAGAAGCCGAGCTTTTCGTCATCGTACGGACCAACCCATTCGGCGGCATCGATGGTGCCCTTTTCCAGCGCCGGGTAGATATCGCCACCGGCGATCTGCTGCGGCACGGCACCCAGCGCGGCAAAAACGTTACCGCCCAGACCGGCGATCCGCATCTTCAGGCCGCTGACTTCGGCCAGGGTCTTCACTTCCTTGCGGAACCAGCCGCCCATCTGGGTGCCGGTATTGCCACCGGGGAAATGAATCACGTTGTAGTTGGCGTAGAACTCGTTGAGCAGCTTGTCGCCGCCACCGTAATAAACCCAGGCATTCATTTGCCGGGCATTCATGCCGAACGGGATCGAGGTACCGAAACCGAAGGCCTTGTCCTTGCCGACGTAATAGTAGGAACAGGTATGACAGCACTCTACGGTGCCTTGTTGCACGGCATCCAGCGCCTGCAGGCCGGGGACGATTTCGCCGCCGGCAAAGACGCGGATGTCGAACTTGCCGCCAGTCATGGCACGCAAACGGTTGGCCAGCACTTCGGCACCGCCGTAGATGGTGTCCAGGCTCTTCGGGAAACTGGAAGTCAGTCGCCACTTGATGGTCGGCGCGGTTTGGGCAATGGCCGGAGCGGCCAAGGTGGCGGCAGCACCGGCAGCAGCACCGACGGAAGCTTTTTTCAGGAAATCACGACGTTGCATTTTGTCTCCTCCAAGGTTTTGGGAACGTCAAGGCGTGAAGCTAGCTCATTCTATCCAAAGCCAATTTTTGCGCGAGTGGTGGAAAACCCTTAGAGCAGGCAGGCTCGATCGTGGCCCACCAAACTCAACACCATTACTTAATCCGGACTGCGCCTGGACAGAACAGGAGCATCCGAGTCACGGCGACCAATAACCGAGAAACAAGGTGGGAAAAAGGCAAGTCGACAAATTAGCCCCCCTAGCTTGGAGACTCAAGCCAGCAAATTCAAACGCCGGTCAGCGCCGACCCGTTGAATTTTGCGCGCAGACGCTTCACCGCCCGCACCGCAATCGGCGCAAGCAGCAGGACACCGCCCGGCAAGACGACGGCGGCAATCCAAAACGAAGCGGTACGAAGTGATTTCATGGGAAGTATTGTCACATCGCTTCGCACGACTTGCATGTGACGGGCGTCACCTAATCGGAATTAATCACCCAAGGCGCTCATCTGCCCTCCCCAAGACGCAGCTCACTTATGGAGCGGCAAAAGCCAGCACCCCATCCACCCGGGACAAGCGAACGGATCGGAGCGTTTGCTCTCACTGCAAAAGCGTCGACATTTTTTACACTCAAATTAGAAAAACGAAATATACAAACGTAATTTATTGTTTTTTAAGACAAGAAATCCAAAGGCATTAAAAATGCTTTATGCATCATTGCAAACCAACAACAATGGGAGGATGTGAAATGAAGCGATACATTATTGGAACTGCACTCGCCTTGGGCCTCAGTTGCGGTGCTAGCGCTGCCGTTATTGACTTTACCGGCGGCTCGGTAAACGGGACCAATGCCAATCACTATGAAGAACTTGGCTTTCAGGTCGATGTAACCGGCTCCTCGGGCGCATTTTTTGGAGACTACTACGGTACAGGCAATGACGTAATCCATGCACACTGGGCCACAGGAAACTATGGGAACGTTACCGCAATCACCATAAGCCAAATTGGCGGTGCTGCTTTTGATATGAATTACTTCATTCTGACATCCAATACGGATACCGGTGGCGGAACGGCCAGTGGCAACGAAAAAGCCTGGGTCCAGGCAATTGGCGGCGCCAACGATGGCTACGCGCAACTGCTTCCGGTCGAGAACTGGGGCTTTCCGGCAACGCAAGTATTTTTGGGGAGTCAGTTTGACGATGTAACCGCAGTCAAGTTCTACGTCACCGACGCTGTCGATTGCTTCGGAATGGACGAGTTTTATATCAACGAGGCGCCCCCTGGCGCGCTACCCGAGCCAGCCTCACTCGCGCTCATGGGACTGGGGATTGCAGGCCTAGGCCTTTCCCGTCGGAAGCCCAAGAAACAGTGAGCATTGTGCTGACGGCTGCGTCCATATCACCTTTGACAACCGGGCTTGCTCCGTCATCGAAAGTAGTCAGCGATTTTTAGTGCTTATTGCTCGCCAGATCAGAGCAGCAAAAGTTGAAAAGATAGGCCCGGCAATGCTGGGCCTTTTCCAAATCAAGCCCTCAGATCGACAAGGTGTGTAATCTGCAATCAATGGCCTATCAGCGATTGCGATGAATGAAGCCTGTCCGGGCCACTTTTAGCTGAGCTTCGAACGTGCGCTCATCGGCCAATCCAACTCTTGGTCTATCGTTTGGTTTCGATCGTCATTGATAAGCTTGAGAAGGCGCCCCCTCGCATGAATGCAATACCAGATCGTAACCAGCGCCTGTCATGACTTTGTCACGACGCTGCAAAAGTCGACGCATATAGTCCTCGCCCCATAAACTTAAATTCCAAAGGGGTCTCTTATGCTACGCAAGTCGCTGCTGTCGTTGCTGGTGATGTCAGGTATCGCTTCATCAGTTAGTGCCTCTCCAACACTCGTAGCCATAGGCAGTCTGTCAAGCAGTTCGGCAGGTGCTTATACCGATCTCTCGGGATTGACTGGAACCCTTGAAAACGGGGCAAATGCCAATCTTCTCGGCGGCTTGGGATCCGGACTTGCATGGGCGGGTGGTAGCACCTTCCTGGCACTACCCGACCGGGGGCCAAACGCAGTCGCATGGAATTCGAGCATTGATAACACCACGTCTTACATCAGTCGTTTTCAAACGCTCAGCCTTGCATTGACTACAAGCTCATCCGGCAGCCTGCCTTACACATTGACGCCAACATTGACGGGGACGACGCTCCTCTACAGCAGCACAGCCCTGAATTACGGAACGGCCCCAACCTCAATCAACTCGGAGTCGGGCAAATACTATTTCACCGGTCGCTCGGATGCATTCGGTGTCGGCACTTCATCTTTGAACGCCTTGAATGCACGCTTGGATCCGGAAGCTATTCGTGTTTCACCGGATGGAAAGTCTGTCTTTATTTCGGATGAATACGGCCCCTATATCTATCAGTTCAACCGGGCGACAGGCGAGCGAATCAGAACCATCGAGACCCCGGCCAATCTTGGGGTGACCAACCTAAGTAGCGTCGGCTCTGCAGAAATCTCTGGCAACACATCCGGCCGAGTTGCCAACAAAGGAATGGAAGGCCTCGCCATTACGCCGGACGGCAAGACGCTGGTCGGATTCATGCAAAGCGCGCTGATACAGGATGGGGGCGATGGCGCCAAGGCAAATCGGATCGTAACGATTGATCTGGCGACCAATCAAACACACCAATATGCGTTCAATAACTTGATCACTACCAATGGTTCGACCAAGAGTTACAACAGCAGCGAAATCCTTGCGTTGAACAACCACCAGTTTCTCGTCCTGGAAAGGGATGGTAAAGGCCTTGGCGACGGATCGTCGGCCAAAGTCAAGCAAGTTTGGGCGATAGACATCAGAGGAGCTCAAGATGTCAGCGGACTAAGTGGCGAGGCAGCATTATTGGCAAAAGCACCAAGCAAAAAACTTTTCCTCGATATCGAGTCGGCTCTTAAAGCCTTTGGTCTAAGCGAAGCCCAGATCCCGGCCAAACTGGAGGGGATGGCATTCGGTGATGACATTTTCGATAACGGCACCCTGTATCACACCCTCTTCATCGCTAACGACAACGATTTTGTCCAAGATGTCGCAGGAACAAACCAATTTTTTGCTTTCCGCTTTACCGACGCCGACATCCTCAGTCTAGGGCTCGACGCGTATCAGGCACAGCAAATTGCCACGGTCACCGAACCTGGCACGCTAGCGCTTATCGCCATAGCCTTTGGCGTTCTCACGCCCAGTCTTCGCCGCAAAAAAGCTCGCCATGAACAAGGCCTGTAGGGCTTTTCGACCAACAGCAGGACTCTTGTCCAATTTCTACGCAGCGCCCTATCACGACTCGACCTCATCGATATTTTCGGTGCGCGTCAGTTCAATCAAGAGGCAGGGTTCAGCAATCAATGTGTCGAGGTAGATTTAGCTGAGCACGGCTACAGCTACTGGTGCCTAGCCCATCAGCCAGCAGTCGTTGTCGTGCTCATAGAATTTTTCACTCAACACTAATCCCATCGTTGCTGATAGGAAAACGTTGGGAGTTTCCAACTAAAGCGTAGCGCCAACATTCGAAATCCGAAACCGAAAATGAAACAGGCCAATGTATTGAGGTCGGTATCGGCGCCTAACCACCTCAATACGAGAAATAGCGCACAAACGAAGAGTGACACGCTGGCATAGAGTTCTCTGCAAAAAACGACGGGCAACTGATTGCACAGCACATCGCGCAAAACACCACCGCATATTCCCGTCAGCATGCCCGCCATGATGATTACCACGGTGGGGTAATCCAACTGCAGTGCTACGTTGCAACCAATTAGCGAGAAGGCAACCAACCCCAACGCATCGAGCATCAGGAAAACACCTTTCAGGTGATGCATGAACTTGGCAAGCAACGTTGTAGCCAATCCGGCCAGAATCACCAAATAGACGTATTCCGGATGCTGTGTCCAGCCAATGGGGAAATTACCGAGTACGACATCCCGGATGGTCCCTCCGCCCAGTGCGGTAACAAATGCAATGACCGTGACGCCGAAGAAATCCATATTGCGACGACCAGCGGCAAGCGCACCTGACATAGCTTCTGCAGTTATGGCAACGAGATAGACAACAAGAAGCAGGTTGAATTGCTTGCTAGCTAGCGGCTGAAAAACGAGGGCGAAACTATCGAACATCAGGAGAGACTCCGTCTAAAAGCAGAAGGCACGAATCGAGTGCTTCTGTGGCGCCTCTCCCCCTGTCCTTTTACCTGAGAGTTTCGGCTCGACGACGAGCCTGCCCCTTCGGTGAGTTGCCACGCACCAAGGCGCCCACAACTACTCTCCAGCCGGCGAATCAATTCTGCAGTTCAGTATGCCTGAGCGATTATGGGAGTTTGCGCCTTCGGCGGAGTGCGAAAGTTCACAGCTCTCTCTCCTGCAGAACGGTGATTATCGTGATGCGCAAGGCTGCCTGTCAATGAACTGTAGTACGTAAGAATCACTAAGTTTGTGTTTGGCAATCTCTACCTTCGCCAACCTGCGATCAAGAATTGCCACCAGCAAGATAACCATCGCCAGAACATAAGTCCGCAATAGCCGAACAGCGAAAAATCAAAAGCACAAGGCCCGGCATTTGCCGGGCCTTGCCTATCAAATATACGCCAGACTTTATTACCAGTTCGGCTCGCGCTCCGGCGTCGAGGTGATCTTGTGAATACTGAGGTCAGCTCCCTCGTACTCTTCTTCCTGATCAAGACGCAAGCCGAAAACCGCTTTCAAGCCACCATAGACCAAACCGCCACCAACCAGAGCCACAATAATTGCCAACAGTGTCATGATCAATTGCGGCATGAATGCAACGCCCCCGGCACCACCCAAGGCCTTGCTACCGAAGATGCCAGCGGCAATCCCTCCCCACGCGCCACACAAACCATGCAACGGCCATACACCGAGCACGTCGTCGATCTTCCAACGGTTCTGGGTCAGCGTAAACATCACGACGAACAGGGCTCCCGCCACGCCTCCCACCGCCAAGGCACCGATTGGGTGCATCAGGTCAGAACCAGCACAGACCGCGACCAGACCGGCGAGCGGTCCGTTATGCACGAAACCGGGGTCATTCTTGCCCAGCACAAGGGCAACCATGGTCCCGCCGACCATGGCCATCAGCGAGTTCAAGGCAACCAAGCCGGAGATCTTGTCCAGGGTCTGGGCGCTCATGACATTGAATCCGAACCAGCCGACCGTAAGAATCCAGGCGCCAAGGGCAAGAAATGGGATGGATGAAGGTGGATGTGCCGATATCCGCCCGTCTTTCGCATAACGTCCGGAACGGGCACCCAGCAGGATAACCGCAGGCAAGGCAATCCAGCCGCCCATCGCATGCACCACGACGGAACCGGCAAAATCATGGAACTCCTCGCCAAAACTGGCTTTCAACCAAGCCTGAATACCGAATGCCTGATTCCAGGCCATACCTTCGAAAAAGGGATACACAAACCCAACCAGCAGAAAGGTAGCCATCAACTGCGGATGAAACTTGGCCCGTTCAGCAATACCACCAGAGATGATGGCCGGAATGGCAGCGGCAAAAGTCAGCAGAAAGAAAAACTTGGTCAGTTCGAATCCGTTCTTTTCCATCAGCGTATCAACGCCGGTAAAGAAATTGACGCCATAAGCAATGCTATAGCCGACAAAAAAATAGGCCAGCGTAGACATGCCGAAGTCGCTGAGAATTTTGACCAAGGCATTGACCTGATTTTTCTTGCGCACGGTACCGACTTCGAGAAACGCGAAGCCGGCATGCATGGCCAGCACCATGATGGCGCCGAGCAGAATGAACAGGACATTGCTGCCCGATTGATATGCTTCCATGAAACCCCCGAATCAAATGTTCCGACGGTGAAAGCAAGCACCATTCCAGTGCATCAAATTCGTTTCAAATCAGTGCGTTAATTTTAACCAATTGACCTGGGTTTGCACTATTAGTGTGCATTATTTTGCCTTGGCGCCTCACTACGGTGCGCCGATGCATCACTTGGGTGCAGCCTCAGGGGGAAGCAACAACCACATCCTGCCACTCTGCTTCATCCGGCCAGCCATCTCTCCTGGCCCGCGACCAAACCCCCAGAAGAAATCCGCACGGACAGCCCCTTTAATCGCCCCCCCCGTATCCTGAGCCAGCATCAATCGGTTCAATGCTTGCCCCGAATTGGGGCGCGTGGTTGCCAGAAAGACCGGCACCCCCAATGGAACTGAACGCGGATCGACCGCCAGACTGCGCTCGGGCGTCAATGGCACCCCCAGCGCACCAATCGGCCCTTCCTTGCCGTTCGGGACCTCGCGGAAAAACACGTAGCTCGGATTAGTGTTGAGCAGATCGTCCAAGCGGGCCGGATTGGCCCGCGCCCAAGCTTGAATACCCTGCATGGATGCCTCTTCGAGCTTCAACTCACCGCGCTCTACCAGAATGCGACCAATCGACTGGTAAGGGTGCCCGTTCTGATCGGCATAGTTCAGGCGAACCATGCTCCCGTCCGGCAAGCGAACCCGTCCCGACCCTTGAACCTGCAGGAAAAACAACTCCACGGCATCATCGACATAGAGCAAGGTCTTGCTTGGCAAACGATCGCCGCGAGCGGCAATCTCGCTGCGCGACCAGTAAGGCACGACCCTATTGCCCTCCAAACGTCCACGTACCCGCTTATCCTTCAACTCGGGAAAAATCGCCGACAGGTCGATGGTCAGCAAATCATCCGGCACGCCGCGCACCGCCTGTTCGAATCCTTTGGCAAGATGACGGCTCCCGCGCAGCAACGGCTCGTAATAGCCTGTAATCATGCCGGTCGCCATGCCGTCCGAGGACTGCACGGAGAATGGCACCAGATGAGCTTCAAAAAACTGCCGTGCCGCTGCTGCACTCGGCGTCGCCCCAAGGCCTTTCGCCTGATCGCAGACCCGCTTCCAGGCCGGCCCGTGTGGTTTGCCGGCCATGCCACGGCAAGACTGCAGAAAAGCGCCCCAAGCCGCAGCGTGGTCGTCGTCGCTCCAGCCCGGCAAGTCGCTCCACTTCCCTGCCACCAACTGACGTGAGAATGGCGGCGTAGCCGGTGCCCCCGAAGCGGCTGGCGGCGCCGTACATACCTGGCAGGTCGGGCAAGGTGCACAGGCAGGCGCAGGTGGTGCAGTTTCAAAAATGGAACAGGCCGACATAAAAAGGGCGGCCATGGCAACAGCGACTTGGATTTTTTGCATGGGTTTAGCTAGAGTTCGCAACTTCGCCGCGAAGTATAAAGCCACCATGCCCAACACGCCCCAGTTAGAACGTTTACTCGCCCGCGCCGAGGCTGTCATCGAACGCATCGAAGCCAGCCTGCCCCCCGCCCCCCCCGCTGTCGAGTGGGACAGCGCCGTCGCTTTTCGCTGGCGCAAGCACCATGGCCGAGGATGGTTGCAGGCTGTTCTGCATCCGCACCCCATCCGTTTGGCCGACCTCAACAACGTCGACGACCAGAAAGCACGCATCGCACTCAATACCGAACAATTCGTCGCCGGCCGGCCGGCCAACAACGTATTGCTGACCGGATCACGCGGCTCTGGCAAATCGTCCTTGGTCAAGGCGGTCCTCAACGAGTTTTCCGCTCGGGGTCTGCGCCTGATCGAAGTAGACAAGGACGACTTGGTCGACCTTGCCGATATAGTTGACCTGCTGGAAGGCCGCCCTGAGCGCTTCATCATTTTCTGTGACGACCTCTCGTTCGAGGCAGGCGAAACTGCCTACAAGGCGCTCAAAACGGTACTCGACGGCTCCATTTCGGCGCCACCGGAGAACGTCCTGATCTATGCCACCTCCAACCGGCGCCACCTGATGCCGGAGTATTTTTCAGAGAATCTCGAAACGACGCGAGTTGATGACGAGATCCACCCTGGCGAAGCGACAGAAGAAAAAATCTCGCTCTCCGAGCGTTTCGGACTGTGGATTTCCTTTTACCCGTTCAGTCAGGATGACTATTTGAACATCGTGCGCCACTGGCTGCACCACCTCGGCGTCAAGGAAGAAGTGATCGCCACCTGCGAACGCGATGCCCTCAACTGGGCTTTGAGTCGCGGCTCCCGCTCCGGGCGCGTCGCCTGGCAATTCGCCCGCGACCTGGCAGGACAACAAGCAGCATGAACCACGACCACGAACGCCCGATCGTCGACGTCGCTGCTGCCGTCATGTTGCGTGCCGACGGTCACGAATTTCTTCTCGCCCAACGTCCGGAAGGCAAGGTTTACGCCGGCTACTGGGAGTTCCCTGGCGGCAAGGTGGAAGCCGGCGAAAGCGTTCGCCAAGCCTTGGTGCGCGAACTTCATGAGGAACTGGGCATCCGGGTGACCGATTGCGCCCCCTGGCTGACGCGGCAATTCACCTATCCTCACGCCAGGGTCAAACTTCATTTCATGCGGGTCACCGGCTGGAAAGGCGAGATCGGTATCAGCGGGCCACTTGAGCATTCCGCAATCAACTGGCAAGCCTGCACTGCCGCCGCAGAGGTGAGTCCGATCCTGCCGGCCAACGACCCGATACTCAAGGCACTTTCCCTGCCCACTACCATGGCGATCACGATGGGTGAAATCGAAGGTGTCGAGCGCCAGCTCGAACGACTGGAAGAAGCCCTGGAGAGAGGCTTGCGCCTGATTCAGGTCCGCGACAAAGGCTGGCCGGTCGCGCAGCGCCTGTGGTTTGCCGAGACGATTGTCCGTATCGCCCGACGCTATAACGACGCTTTGGTTTTGATCAACGACAACGAAGACATCGCCCGCCGGGTCGGCGCCGACGGCTTGCACCTCTCGGCCGCAGCCCTGGCCGCCTGCGAGTCGCGTCCCGATTTTGCCTGGGTGGGCGCCTCCTGCCATAGCGCCGCCGAAATTCGCCTTGCCGGAGAACTCGAACTCGACTACGCCCTGTTAGGTCCGGTCCTTGCCACGCAAACCCATCCCGAAGCCAAAGGCTTGGGCTGGGCGATGTTCGGCCAACTGATCAGCGACAATGCCTTGCCGGTCTTCGCGCTGGGCGGCCTGCAACCCGGCCAATTGGACTTGGCGCAAAGCCATGGTGCGCATGGCATCGCGATGATGCGTGGCTGGTAAGAAGCGACAGAGGCCGATCAGCGCAAGTCGCTGTCGGGCAGCACATCTGACAGATCGTCGGGGTCGGCTTCTACCGGAATCCGGTAGCTTTCGTTAGCCCAAGCTCCCAGATCAATCTGCTTGCAGCGCTCCGAACAAAAGGGGCGCCACGCATTCTCTGGCGACCAGAGCGACTCGCCGCGACATTGCGGGCAACGAACCGTGCGTGCCGTCGACATCAGAGGTTGCAGAAGGTCAAGGAGAAACTGACATCGCGCTCGCAGCCCTTGGCCTTGATCTCCCCGGCCGGCGGCTTGGTAAAGCGGATATTGAGAAAATACTTGTTGGCGCTGACTTCCGGAATAGCCGGCTCTTCGGCATGCACAGAAACGCGAACCATCTGCGCCGCGGTTCCGCCGAGATTGAGCTGGAACTGCCCGTTACCTGCCGTGTGTTGCTTGGGGGCACCGCTTGAACGCAGCAGTCGCAGCACGATCGCAGCGGCATCGCGCAATGGATAGAGCGGCTTGGTCCAACCTTCGATGGCATCGCGCCGCACATCTGGCGTACGGTGCAACCACCAGTGGTAGGACGGCAAGTCGAATTCGCACACTCCGCCCGGAATAACTGCCCGACTCTTGATGCCCATCAGCCAATCATTGTCGCGCAGATACTGCCCCATTTTGCCAGTCATGCTGAGGAGCGCAGCCGATGACTGCTCGATCTCGTAAAGCGCACCGGACAAGGCTTCTTCGGAAATATCGGGATTGTTCCGATAGGCGAGCAGGGTTTGGCGTTGCCGTTCAAGCTCCTGGATGAGGTCCATTTTGAGGTCGGCGCGCCCAGCCACTTCGAGAATCTCGAACAAGGTCACCAACGCCGTGTGGTGTTCGAGCTGACCATCGCTCTGGGCAAAGTAGGCCGTCTTTTCGAACAAATCCTCGAGACGCAACAGCGTACGGATGCGCTCGTTAAAAGGATATTCGTAGTTGATCACTCGACCTTGGGTCCAGAGAAGGGAAAATTGCTCTAATTCTGAGCTATTTGCAGCTAAATCTCAACAGTTTGCTTTAGCTTTTTCTGACGATAGGCGTAGATATTTTTGATGCAATTTGCGCAATTGAGGCAAAAGTGCATCGCGACTCCCTTCATTGAGCACGACATCGTCGGCTGCCGCCAGCCTGACTTGACGACTGGCCTGGGCGGCCATGATCGCTCTCACCTCCGGTTCCGCCAGTCCGCTCCGCGCCATGACCCGAGCGATCTGTATGCTTTCCGGACAATCGACAACGACGACACGGTCGCAACGCTCCCGGTAGCTACCCGACTCAACCAGCAAGGGAACGGCCAGAATGACGTAAGGAGAGCCTGCGCCACGCACCCGCTCGAGCGAAAGCTGCCGGATGAGCGGATGCAGGATCGCCTCCAGTTGTGCACGAGCGGCGGGGTCGGCAAAAACCCGGCGCCGCATGCTTCCCCGATCGAGCGCTCCGTGCACGTCCGCTACGGAAGGACCGAAAGCAGCCAGCAAGGCCGGCATGGCTGCGCCATCGGGCCGGGTCAATTCGTGGGCGATGGCGTCGGTGTCGACCAAAGTCGCCCCCTGAGCGACGAAAAGATCGGCTACCGTAGTCTTGCCACTACCAATCCCGCCGGTCAGCCCGACAACGAAGTCACTCACTTGCAGTCGACATTCGAAGCTTTTGGCAGGACAGTCCCCACCGCATCGAGCACGGCCTTCTTTTCTGGAGCCGGACCATGGGCGTCTAGTGTCACGAAACTATCCTTGCCCGGACGAACATTCAAGCGCGCCGAACGAACGCCCCGCCCTTTCAACTCGGCCAGACGGTCCTGCCCGCCCTTCTCGCTGGAAAACACGCCCAATGAAATGGCAAAGCGATTCGGCCCAGACTCCTGGACGATGAAATAATCCGTGACACCAAGCTGCCGCAACTCGCCGGCCTTCTTCTCGGCCTCTTCCTTGCCCGGCAAGGGCGGGATGTAGACCCACCAGCCGCTGCCATCGCCGGCCACCGTCTTCTTGCTCAACTTGAAATCGGGAAATTTCTCATTCAGCTTGCTCGACAACTTGCCCGCATCCGCCATCGACAGATGATCCCAGCGCAGGCAAATCTTCTCGACCACGGCAGGCGGAGAACTGGCCTCCACCGCAGGTGCGGCGGCAGGGCTTGCTGATTCCACCTCGGCCGGCGCGGCAACCACCGGCGGCTCCACCACCTTGATCGCTGGGGCCTCGCCGCGCGACACCAGGCGCATCTTTTCCGGCGCCACCTGTTGCGCGATGCGCTCGGCATCGGGATTGTCGGCATGGCCGAAATAGCCCGCACTGAAGGCGTAGAACAGCACATTGGCGAGAACAAGCAGGAAAACGAGCGCTTTCACGAACTTATCCGACCTTGGGCAAATGCTTCAGCGACTCGGCAATCGCTTCGGCCGGGTAGTCGTAGTCTTCGAGCTGACCCGAAAAATACTTGTCGTAGGATGCCATGTCGAAGTGGCCATGCCCGGTCAGGCTGAACAGGATGGTCTTGGCTTCGCCGGTCGCCTTGCACTTCAGCGCCTCGTCGATCGCCGCCCGGATGGCATGGCAGGACTCGGGGGCAGGAATGATGCCTTCGGCCCTGGCGAACTGCACGCCGGCCTCGAAAGTCGCCACCTGCGGCACCGCCACCGCCTCGATCCGGCCTTCGTGCAGCAATTGCGACACCAGCGGCGAATCGCCGTGGTAGCGCAGCCCACCGGCATGAATGCCCGGCGGCATGAAGTCGTGACCGAGCGTGTACATGCGCATGATCGGTGTGTAGCCGGAAACGTCACCATAATCGTAGGCGTAATGGCCCTTGGTCAAGGTCGGGCAGGAGGTCGGCTCGACCGCGACGCAGCGCAGCTTGGTCGCCCGTTTGTCGCCGGCGGCCTGGTCGGCCAGGAAGGGGAAGGCAATGCCGCCGAAGCTGGAGCCACCGCCGCAAGGCCCGAAGATCACATCGGGATAAAGACCGATCTTGTCGAACTGCTTCTTGGCTTCGAGACCGATCACCGTCTGGTGCAGCAGCACGTGGTTGAGCACCGAACCAAGCGTGTAGCAGGTATTCGGATCGGCCGCCGCTTCCTCGACGGCTTCCGAAATCGCCAGACCAAGGGAGCCCTGGTTGTTCGGATCGGCGGCCAAGGCGGCGCGTCCGGCATTGGTCAGATTGGTCGGGCTGGCAAAGACGTCGGCGCCCCAGGTCTGCATCATCGAGCGGCGAAAAGGCTTCTGCTCGTAGCTGACCTTGACCATGAAGACGCGTACCGGCAGGCCAAACATCTGGCCGGCAAAGGCGATCGACGAGCCCCACTGGCCGGCGCCGGTTTCGGTGGTCAATTTCTTGGTGCCGGCCAGCTTGTTGTAGAAGGCCTGCGGCACGGCGGAATTGGGCTTGTGCGAACCGGCCGGCGAAACGCCTTCGTACTTGTAGAAAATCTTGGCCGGGGTACCCAGCGCCTGCTCCAGACGCAGCGCCCGACAGAGCGGAGCGGGACGCCACAAGGCGTAGATCTGGCGGACTTCTTCCGGAATCTCGATCCAGCGCTCGGCCGACATTTCCTGCTCGAGGATCGGCCCGGGGAAAATCGCCCCCATCTTTTCCGCCGGTACCGGCTGGCCATCCGGCCCGAGCGGCGGCGCCGGCGGGTTGGGCATGTCAGCAACGACGTTGTACCAATGCTTGGGAATCTCTTCCTGATCGAGGTTGATGCGTAGCGGTGTCATATTGTCTCTCCCTGATATCTTGTTCCGCGAAGGCGGTAAATTACTCCAAAACCCCACCTCGACCAAGGCCGGGTAGCCAACACGGGCATTTCCCGACACCGTCGCGCAGCACAATATTCGACGCCAGCAGTTAAAGTACGGCCTGCACGAATGACCAGCCCGCCATGACTCAACCCGCCCTTCAACATCACGCACTGCTTTGCCATCCGAGCGCCCGATTTCCATCGGTCATCGATGTGACGTCAGGCGCGGAATTTGCGCCTGACGGCCAACTCGAGTTGCATTACCGGGTCAAAACCGCCCCTACCCTGCTGGCACTTCCGGCCGCCCAGGCGCCCGGCCCCTGCGATGGCCTGTGGCAGCACACCTGCTGCGAAGCCTTCATTGCCGGCGAAGGGCAAGCGGGATACCACGAATTCAACCTGTCGCCGTCCGGACAATGGGCGGCCTACCGCTTCGCCGCCTACCGCCAGCGTAGCGATAATCCCTTGCCCGCTGGCGAGCCGCAGATTCATTTCCTGCCTGCTACCGACGGTTTCACGCTGACTGCCCGGTTACCGAAGGCCTGGCTACCGGCCAGCCGCCGCCTGCAACTCGGCCTGACTGTCGTCATCGAGGACGCAGAAGGCAGCAAGACCTACTGGGCGCTCAGCCATGCCGGCGAGCAAGCCGACTTCCACCTGCGTCAGAGCTTTGTGCTGACCTTGACTCCAGATACGCCATGACCCAAAAAATCCTGTTCGGCATCGACCGCCTGCTTGCCGACCCTGAACTGCGCCGCCCGCTGGCCGGCCGCCGCGTCGCCCTGCTCGCCCACCCGGCCTCGGTCACCGCCGACCTGACACACTCGCTCGACGCGCTGGCCGCGCTGCCCGATCTTCGCCTGAGCGCCGCCTTCGGCCCGCAACACGGCTTGCGCGGCGACAAGCAGGACAACATGGTCGAATCGCCGGACTTCCTCGATCCGCAGCTCGGCATCCCGGTATTCAGTCTGTACGGCGAAGTCCGCCGGCCGACGGCGGCGATGATGGACAGCTTCGACGTGCTGCTGGTCGACCTGCAGGATCTCGGCTGCCGCATCTACACCTTCATCACGACGCTGCGCTACGTGCTGGAGGCGGCGGCAGAGCACGGCAAATCGGTCTGGGTGCTCGACCGCCCCAACCCCGCCGGCCGGCCGATCGAGGGGCTGAGCCTGCGCGACGGCTGGGAAAGTTTCGTCGGTGCCGGCCCGATGCCCATGCGCCATGGGCTGACCATGGGCGAACTCGGGCATTGGTTCATCGCCACGCTGCAACTCGATGTCGATTACCGGGTCATCACCATGCAGGGCTGGCAACCGGAAGCCGCGCCGGGCTACGGCTGGCCGCTGGGTGAGCGGACCTGGATCAACCCCAGCCCGAATGCGCCCAACCTGTGGATGGCCCGCGCCTACGCCGGCACCGTGATGCTCGAAGGGACGACCCTGAGCGAAGGGCGCGGCACCACCCGGCCGCTGGAGCTGTTCGGGGCGCCGGATATCGAAGCCCGTGCCGTACTGGCCGAAATGCGCCGCTTCGCCGCCGCCAGCGCAGAACACTGGCTGGCCGGCTGCACCTTGCGCGAAATCTGGTTCGAACCAACCTTCCACAAGCATGCCGGCAAGCTGTGCAACGGCCTGCAGATCCACGTCGAAGATGGCCGCTACCAACACGCCGCCTTCCTGCCCTGGCGCCTGCAGGCGCTGGCCTTCAAGGCAATTCGCCGGCTTTACCCGGACTACCCGCTGTGGCGCGACTTCGCTTACGAGTACGAACACGACCGCCTGGCCATCGATCTGATCAATGGCTCGCCGCTCTTGCGCGAATGGGTGGACGACCCGGACAGCCCCGCCGCCGTACTTGAGGTTATGGCAAAAAGTGACGAAGCCAGCTGGCAGAAGACGGTACGCCCTTTCCTGCTCTATTGACCAAAAACTCCGGCACCAAAATTCATCAAAAATGATGCAAAGGCCAAACTTTAGGTTAACGTTGTCTCCGAGTCGCCCAACAAGGAGACAACATGAACCTGCAAATCAGGCAAAAACTGCTGATCCTGGTCGCCATTGCCGTCATGGCCCTGGTTGGCGCCAGCCTCTTTTCCTTCGTTCAGGCCAGCCGCCTGACCCGGCAACTCAACGAAGCGATTGATACACACGCAACGGTGACCCAGGCGGTCGATTCGGCCCGGGCCGCCCAGGTCGCTTTCAAGACCCAGGTTCAGGAATGGAAGAACATCCTGCTCCGCGGCAAGAACCCCGAGGCGTTCGACAAGCACTTGGCCGGCTTCGGACACGAAGAAGCAGCCGTCCGCAAGCATCTGGAAAACGTCCGCGTTGCGCTGACCCGGCTCGGCATGGAAAAGCGTCTCGATATCGCTCAGATCGCCGCCACCTTCGATACGCTGGGCCCGGCCTACCGCGAAGCCCTGAAGCAATACGACCGGGCCGCCCCCGATCCGGCAGCCACCGTAGACAAACTGGTACGCGGCATCGACCGTGCCCCGACCCAGGCCATCGACACGCTGATTCAGGAGATGGAGAAGCTGACGACGGAACAAAACGTTCAGGAAAAGAAGGAGGCCGAAGAGATTTATGCTGCGGTCAAGGTCGGCCTGCTGGTCTTCGCCATCGGAGCTATCGCAATCCTTTCCCTGTTCGCCTTTGCCATCATCCGCTCGATCACCCGCCCCCTCGAAGGCCTTGAGCAGACCATGCAGGGCATCGCCAGTTCGGGCGACCTGACGCGCCGGGCTGACAATCAGCGTGGCGACGAGATCGGTCGCATGGCCACCGCCTTCAACCAGATGATGACGCAACTGCAGACCTTGATCGGTGAAGTGCAGCGCTCAAGCAGCCAGGTTGCCAGCGCCGCCGAACAACTCTCCGGCGCATCGACCGCGCTGGCCGAGGTTTCCGAACAGCAATCGAGCGCCGTTTCAGGGAGTGCCGCAGCAATCGAACAACTGACCGTTGCCATCGCCTCGGTTTCCGACACCGCCGGCGATGTGCAGGCGCAGGCCCGCGAAAGCGCCAGCCGCAGCGCCGACGGTTCGCAGAAGGTGTCGCAACTGACCGGCGAAATCGGGCAAATACAGGCCAACATGGCGAATATTTCGGCCAAGGTGACCGAATTCATCGCCAGCACCCGGGCCATTACCAACATGACTCAGGAAGTACGCGACATTGCCGACCAGACCAACCTGCTCGCCTTGAACGCTGCCATCGAGGCCGCGCGGGCCGGCGAAGCCGGACGCGGCTTCGCCGTGGTCGCCGACGAAGTGCGCAAGCTGGCCGAAAAGTCCGGGAAATCCGCCGGTGAAATCGACACGGTGACCCATTCCATCGTCGCCCAGTCAGCTGCCGTTCAGGAAGCCATCCTGGCCGGCGAACAGGCGATATCGGCCAGCAGCCTGCTGGCCGGACAGGTCGAAGGCGCCCTGCGCTCCTCGCAAACCTCGGTCGAACAATCAACGCATGGGGTGGCCGAAATCAGCAACTCGGTCGGCGAACAGCGCGTCGCCTCGACCGAAATTGCCCAAAGCATGGAACGCATTGCCAACATGGTCGAGGAAACCAGCGCCAATGCCCAGCAAATCAGCCAGGCCAGCACCGACCTGAAACAGCTCTCGGTCACGCTCAAACTGGCAGTGGCCGACTTCCACGTCGCCTGAACGAGAAAAGGAATAGAGCCGGTCCAGCCGGCTCTATTCTTTCAATCCAGTTGTGACCGGAGTTTATTTCTTGGCGGCGATACGCTCGTTGATGTGCTTGGCCCGCTCGCTGGAGGCGGGATGCGAGCTGAACATGCTGCTGCTGTCGCCCAACTTGGCCAGTTTCTCAAACGCGGTCACCAGCCCTTCACGCTTGAATTTGCCGGCCGTCAGCAAGTCGAAGGAGTAATCGTCGGCATTGCTTTCCTGGGCCTGTGAGAACTGAGCGTTAACCAACTTTTCCGCCAGATCGCCAAGCTGGGAATTGCTCAGTGCCGCCACCGCCGAGTTGCCGGCCGAAGCTGCAGCCTGACGCGCGGCCGATGCCGCGTAGGCAGTCTGCATCGCAGCCTTGGCATGGCCAAGCGCGACGTGGCCGATTTCATGGCCAATCACGCCACGCACCTCGTCATCATTCATCATTGCCATCAAACCGCTGTAGACACGGACACAGCCATTGTTCATCGCCCAGGCATTGACGTCCTTGGTCAGATAGACCTTGTAGTTGATGCTCACGCCATTGACGGCAGCCGGCATGCCTTTGATGATCTTGGCCAAACGCAGCGCTTCCTTGCTCTTCGGTGCGGCGATCTGCGACTTGGCATCGATTGCGGCACAGGATTTGTCGGAAAGCTCCTTGACATCGGCATCGCTGAGCGTCGCCGCCTTCAGGGCCGTGGCTCCGGCCGCAGTCAGGCCACCGACATTATCGGAGGTCAAACCCGTAGATCCTGCCTTGCCGCCACACGCAGCCAACGCTGCACTCAAGGAGATGGCCAACAAGGTGGCTTTCAAACCAACTGATTCGTTTGTCTTCCGCATCATTCGTTCCCGTCGAAAAATTGGCCGAAGTGGCCGCAAAAGGCGAAACTATGCATCTGGCGTATTACGAGGTCAAGCCAACGTCATTGGAACCGCAGGTTTCGGCGAGCCTGTATTGCTGCCATCACACCACGATACTGCGCCTCCTCGAACAACGAAAAACCGGACAAGTCGGCATGCGCCAAATGCATCCGTCGGCCGACATAAGCGACCAGTCGCTGACGCTCGGCACCCCATACCGTGCCCGGCAAAGGGCGAGACATGGCATGGGCGTTTCGAAAAAGATCAAGACGTGTGCACAGGCGACGAATATCCGGATGTACCCGCTCCAGTTCGCCCAGAATGCCTTCGGCCCAGGCCTCGCGTGGAGTTTCCAGAAGCAGGCGGCGCCCCTCGGCCGGCGGAACGTCATGCAAGGCCCGGTAATAGGTGAAGACCGTACCGCCCAGATGCCGGCGGATCAGTTGATGCGTCGCCACCACATAACCCAGACCCGGACTATCGTAAAAGACGTTGTCCCAGGCCGGCGCGGCCCCCCGGCGCTCTTCGGGGAAGTCGCTCAGATGGAGGTTGGCGGTCAGCCACGGCGCGTAGGTGACGGCCTGGGCTGCGGCCCGCAGTTCCCCCGGCATGGCCGGCCAGACCCTCGGCAGCACAAAGGCCGGTGCCGCCCAGATTACTTGCCGGGCAAGGAAACGCACGCTGCGCCCGGCGAGCAGCACATCGACCGCAACCTCGTGCTTGCCTTCCTCAATGCGCCAGACCAACGCATCACTGACGATGCGCCCGGCCGCCCGCGCCGCCAGCCCGCGCATCAGCCAGGCATTGCCCTCCGGTGCGGTGAGCACGCTGTCGGCATGGGCATTGGCCGCCACGCCGCTACGGCTGGCGAAATAATGCAAGCCGGCCCAGGCCGAAACCTGCTCATAAGCCGTACCGTAATCGTCACGACAGGCGTAATTGGCCAGCCAGTGCAGCGTCGGTGCGGTGAAGCCGTTATCGAGCAGCCACTGGCGAAAGGAGATCGCATCCAGGGCGAGCCATTGCGGATCGCGACTGGATAGTTCCATCGGCAGGGCGAACAGTCGGCGGCCATCTCTTCCCCGCTCATGCTTCAAGGTTTCGATGCATTGCTGAAAACGCTTCTGTTGGGCCAGTTCGTCCGCATCAATGGCACGCTGCGGCAACAAGCCATCGTCCCACAAACCATGGCGATAGACCCGTTCCTGCGGCGTCGCACAGAGGTAGCGTTCGTCGTAGCGCGGCTGCTCGGCAGCCGGATCGCCCTGCAGCACATTGAGTTCGGCGAGCAGTTCGCGGACCCAGGTCGACTCTGCAGTCGGCAAGGGCAGGTAATGCGCACCCCACGGATAAGCCACCAGCGGCGACTTTCCGGCCCGCGAATTGCCGCCCGGCTCCGACTCCATGTCCAGCACGAGAAAATCGTCGCCCCCCGAGCGGGCCAGTTGCCAAGCCGAAGACAAGCCGGAGATGCCACCACCGACGATCAGGATGCCGGTCTGCCGGGTTTCGGCGGGCTCGGGGAGGGGCTGGCTGGCCAAGTCGCGTAGGCGATGCCCGAGGGCATGCGACATGCCGAGCAGTTCCCCGGGCGGCAACGGCGTACTTCCGAGCGGGGCGCAGCCGGCCAGGGCCGCAGCCCCAACCGTGCGCAGAAAATCCCGCCGACTAGTCAAACTTCCGCAGCGACAGGCTGACCGAGAGTTGCGCCCCCAACCATCCAAGAGCAGCGCCAACCGCCGCCAGCACCAGCGCATCGAACGGACGCGGACCAGTCAGCACGAACTGCCCGCCATAGAGAGAGGCCAATTCGCTCACCGGGCCGCCCAACAGGCGCACAGCCCCCGCCACCAGGCCGGCAGCGAGCAAGCCGCCCAGGCCGCCCTGCAGGGCGCCGTAGTAATAAAAGGGACGACGGATGAAACCATCGGTGGCGCCGATCATCCGCGCCACCTCGATTTCCGCTGCCTGCGCCATGACCTGCAGGCGAATGGTATTGAAGGTGACGGCGACCAGCCCGGCGCCGAAGATGCCGGCCAGCATCCACAAGGCCAACTTGCCGAGCTTGAGGAAGGCATCGAAGCGCTTCACCCAGGCCGAATCGAGCTGCACATGGGCGACCTTGGGCCAGCCGGAAATTTCCTTGCGCATGATTTCCAGCGCCTCGGGCTCGGTATTGTTCGGCTCGATGATGAAGGCGTCGGGCAGCGGATTGCGCGGCAGGCTGGCGACAATTTCCGCCATGCCCTCGCTCTTCTGCATGCGCTTGAGAGCCTCTTCCTTTGGAACGAACTGCCACTTGCCGGCACTGGCCGCCTTCAGCCGACTTTCAATTTCACCCACCTCCTTCTTGCTCGCCTCGACGTTCATGAAAAGGCTGATCTGCTGCACGCCGGAGGCGTTGCGACCAAGATCGCGCAAGTTGTCGAGCAGCACGTAACCGGCGCCAGGCAGGGTCAAGGCGATACCGATCACCAACAAGGAGAGCACGGTATTGAGTGGCGTCGCCCACAGCCGGCGGAAAGCCGAGGCCAGGGCGGCACGATGATGGGAAAACCAGGCGCTCATCGCAAGCTCCCGTGATCGAGACGCAGCACGTTATTGGGCTGGTGCCGTTCGATCCAGCTCTGGTCGTGGGTGGCGACCACGACGGTAACCCCGACCTGATGAAAGGCCGAAAAGATGGCCAGGATTTCGCCGGCCGACTCGGCATCGAGATTGCCGGTCGGCTCGTCGGCGAGCAGCACGGTGGGACGATTGACCACGGCCCGGGCAATCGCCAGACGCTGCTGTTCACCACCGGACAGCGCAATCGGCTGCGCTTTCTCGCGGGCCAGCAGGCCGACCTTGTCGAGCGCAGCCTGGGCCCGGCGCACCGCTTCGCGCCTCGGCAGACCGGCGATTTCCAGCGGCAGCATGACGTTATCCAGGGCGCTGCGGTCGAACAGCAGCTTCTGATCCTGGAAAACCATGCCGAAATGCCGGCGCACGTAAGGGATGGCACTACGCCGCAAGGCCGCCAGATTCTGGCCATTGACCACCAGGCTGCCGGAAGTGGGGCGCTCGATACTGGCGATCAGCTTGACCAGCGTCGTCTTGCCGGCGCCGGAATGGCCGGTGATCAGGGCCATCTGGCCGGCCGAGATCTCGAAGCTGACATCCCGGACGGCTTCGTAACCGCCGGGGTAACGCTTGGTCAGATTGCTGGCAACGATCATTCGAACAGGGCGTCGACAAAGTCTTTGGCGGAGAAGGGACGCAGGTCATCGATCTGCTCGCCGACACCGATGAAGCGGATCGGCTTCGGGCATTGGCGGGCAATCGCCGTCACCACGCCCCCCTTGGCGGTGCCGTCGAGCTTGGTCAGGACCAGGCCGGTGACGTTGATCGCCTTGTCGAAGGCCTTGACCTGCTGCAGCGCGTTCTGGCCGATGTTGGCATCGAGCACAAGCAGGGTTTCGTGCGGCCCGCTCGGCTCGACCTTCTGGATCACCCGGCGCACCTTGGCGATTTCTTCCATCAGATGCAACTGGGTGGGCAGGCGACCGGCGGTGTCGGCCAGAACGATATCGATGCCGCGCGCCTTGGCGGCGGAGATGGCATCGAAAACCACGGCGGCCGGATCGCCGTTGTCCTGGGCGATGACCGTGACGTTGTTGCGTTCCCCCCAGGTCTCCAACTGTTCGCGGGCGGCCGCCCGGAAGGTGTCGCCGGCGGCGAGCAGCACGCTCTTGCCCTGGTTCTGGAAATACTTGGCCAGTTTGCCGATCGAAGTCGTCTTGCCAGCGCCGTTGACCCCGGCAATCATGATCACGTAAGGCTTGTGGCCGCTCACATCGAGCGGCTGCTCAAGCGGCTGCAATGTTGCCAGCAGGGCTTCGGCCAGGGCTTTCTGGATGGCCTCCGGCGTTTCCAGCTTGTCGCGCTTGGCCGCCTTCTTCAGTTCATCGAGCAGGTGGGTGGTCGCCTCGATACCGCAGTCGCTGGTCAGCAACAGGGTTTCGAGTTCTTCCAGCAGTTCGTCATCGACCTTGCCGCGCGAAAAGATGGATTTAAGTTTGCCGCCCCATTGGGCGCGAGTCTTGGCCAAGCCCTTGAACAGGCGTTCGCGCCAGGAAGGGGCGGCATCATTGGCGGTATTGGCTACCGCAGGCGCGTCCGCCTTGGTGTCCGGGGCGGATTTTTTCAGGAAACTGAACATGGGAGAAGTGGTCTCAAGCCGTGCTGACAGGCGGGCGGCAAGCCGTTAAGATGCCGTCCGAATCGATGCAAAATCAATGTGCGATTTTAGCAGAAAGACCCACTAGAAAGCCCCGCTACCCCATGCGAATGCAACAACTTCTCCCCTTCCTGATCGCCCCGCTGCTACTTGGCGCAGCCCATGCCAACCCCTACGAGACGACGCTGAAGAATGGCCTGCGCATCATCGTCAAGGAAGACCACCGCGCCCCGACCGCCGTCCAGATGGTGTGGTACCGCATCGGCAGCATGGACGAGGTCGATGGCGCCTCCGGTGTTGCCCACGTGCTCGAACACATGATGTTCAAGGGCACGCCGAACGTCGGCCCGGGCGAGTTCAACAAGCGGGTCGCCGCCGCCGGCGGCCGCGACAACGCCTTCACCAGCCGCGACTACACCGCCTATTTCCAGCAGGTACCGAAGGAAAAGCTGGAAGACGTGATGCAACTCGAAGCCGACCGCATGCGTCACCTGACCGTTGATCCCAAGGAGTTCGAACAGGAGATCAAGGTCGTCATGGAAGAGCGCCGGATGCGCACCGACGACAGCCCGCAGGCCAAGCTGTTCGAACAGATGAATGCTGTCGCCTTCCAGGCCCACCCCTACCGCCGGCCGATCATTGGCTGGATGAACGACCTGGAGACGATGACCGCCGCCGATGCCAAGGCCTGGTACGACACATGGTACGTGCCGAACAACGCCTACGTGGTGATTTCAGGCGATGTCGACCACCAGAAAATATTCGCCATGGCCGAAAAATACTATGGTCCGCTCGAAGGTCGTGCCCTGCCGCAACGCCGGCAACAGGTCGAACCGGCGCAGGAAGGCACGCGCCGCGTCACCGTCAAGGCGCCTGCCGAACTGCCGGTACTGATCATGGGCTACAAAGCGCCCATCCTGCGCGATGCCGACAAGGACAGCGAGCCCTACGCCCTGGAAATGCTCAGCGCCATTCTTGACGGCCACGATGCGGCACGCTTCAACAAGAAATTGGTGCGCGAAGACAAAGTAGCGCTTTCGGTTGGCATCGAATACGACCCGACCGCTCGCGGGCCGGGTATGTTCTATTTTTCCGGCAGCCCGTCCGAAGGCAAAACGGTCGGCGACCTCGAAGCCGCGCTGCGCGCCGAAATAGCGCGCGTTCAAAAGGAAGGCGTCAGCGAACAGGAGCTCAAGCGGGCCAAGGCGCAGGTCATCGCCGCCCAGGTCTACAAGCTCGACTCGATGTTCGGTCAGGCGATGGAAATCGGCCAGACCGAATCGGCCGGCATTTCCTACCGGCAGATCAACCGCATGCTGGAAAAGCTGCAGAAGGTCAGCGCGGCCGAAGTCCAGGCCGTTGCCCTCAAATATTTCAATGACGATACGCTGACCGTTGGCGTGCTCGACCCCCAGCCGCTGGACGGCAAACCCCGCCGCCCGGCCGTCGCCATTCGTCACTAAGAAAACGACCATGAAAAAACTGTTGATCGCAGCCTTGACGCTGCTCGCCACCCAGGCCGCGCTGGCTGGCATCGATATCCAGCACTGGGTTTCTCCGTCCGGCGCCCGCGTTTATTTCGTCGAAAGCCGCGTCCTGCCGATGCTCGACATCCAGGTTGATTTCGCCGCCGGTTCGATGTTCGACCCGGCCGGCAAATCCGGGCTGGCAGCACTGACCCGGGCCAATCTCGACCTCGGCGCCGGCAAGCTCGACGAAACGGCGATTGCCGAACAGATGGCCGACATTGGCGCCAATCTTGGTGGCAGCGCCGATACCGACCGGGCCAGCATCGCCTTGCGTACCCTCTCCGCCCAGGACAAGCGCGGCCCGGCCATCGACATCCTGCGCGCCGTCCTCCAGACGCCGCGTTTCGACGCCGCAATCTTGGAGCGCGAAAAAGCCCGCACCATCGCTGGCCTGAAGGACGCCCTGACCCGCCCCGACAGCATCGCCGGCAAGGCATTCTGGGCGGCGCTCTACCCGAACCACCCCTATGGCCGGCATGCCACGCCGGAAAGCGTTGCCAATCTCAACCGCGACGACCTCGCCGCCTTCCACGCGCGTTACTACACCGCCGCCAACGCCAGCATCACCCTGGTCGGCGACCTCTCGCGCAAGGAAGCGGAGAAGATCGCCGAGTCGATCGCCAGCGGCCTGCCCAAGGGCCAAGCGGCAAGCCTGCCCGAAGCACCGACTCACCCCAAGGGCAGCACCATCAAGCTCGCCCACCCGGCCAGCCAAGCCCACATCTATATCGGCCTGCCCGCCATCGAACGCGGCAATCCGGACTTCTTCCCGCTGCTGGTCGGCAATTACACCCTGGGCGGCGGCGGCTTCGTCTCCCGCCTGATGAAGGAAGTCCGCGACAAACGCGGCTATGCCTACAGCGTCTACAGCTACTTCGCGCCGATGCGTCAGACCGGCCCTTTCCAGATCGGCCTGCAGACCAAACGTTCGCAAGCCAAGGATGCCATCAAGGTGGCGCGCGACGTACTCGCCGGTTTCCTCAAGGACGGCCCGAGCGAAGAAGAACTGGCAGCCGCCAAGGCCAACCTGACCGGCAGCTTCCCGCTGCGCCTCGACAGTAACAAGAAACTGCTCGACAACGCCGCCGTGATTGGCTTTTACGGCCTGCCACTCGACTACCTCGACCAGTTCCAGGCCAAGGTGCAGGCAGTCTCCGCCGAGGACATCAAGGCCGCATTCGCCCGCCGCGTCCGCCCGGAAGACCTGATCACCGTCACGGTGGCAGCGGATTGAACTCGGTACGCATCATCGGCGGTGCATTTCGCCGCCGTGTCCTCAAGTTCCCGGACAGCGAAGGCCTGCGCCCGACGCCGGACCGCGTTCGCGAAACCCTGTTCAACTGGCTCGGCCAGGAGCTCGACGGTTGGCATTGCCTCGACCTCTTCGCCGGCAGCGGCGCCCTGGGCTTCGAGGCTGCCTCGCGCGGCGCGGCCCGCGTCGTACTGGTCGAGCAGGCGCCGCACGTTTTGACGGCACTGCATGAAAATCGCGAATTGCTGCATAAACCGCCGGCGCTGGAGATCATTCGAGCGGATGCGTTACAATATTTGGCTTCGGTAAAAAACAGTTTTGACCTGATCTTTCTCGATCCACCTTATAAAAAGGGCTGGATTCCGCGCCTGGAGCCACTTTTGGCCGGCGCGCTGAAAGCGGACGGACTGATTTACGTCGAAGCAGAACACGAAATCGAGGCATTGGGCGACTGGCGTCCAATGCGCCATGGCAAAGCAGGCGAAGTCCATTACCAACTGATGCGGCGGGAAGCAGTTTGAACAAACTCAATCATCGCGTAGCGATCTATCCGGGCACTTTCGACCCGATCACCCGGGGTCACGAAGACCTCGTGCATCGTGCCGCCAGCCTGTTCGACCGCCTGATTCTGGCAATCGCCGAAAGTCCTTCCAAAAAGCCGCGTTTTGCCTTGAACGAGCGAGTCGAAATGGCCAGGGAAATTCTTGGCCACATTCCGAACGTCGAGATTGTCGGCTTCAATACCCTGCTGATGAACTTCGTGCATGAACAAGGCGCCAAAGTCATTGTCCGCGGCTTGCGTGCAGTTTCCGATTTCGAATATGAATTTCAGATGGCTGGCATGAACCGCAGCCTCTATCCGGAGGTGGAAACGGTTTTTCTCACCCCCGGCGAACAACACATGTTCATCTCCGCCACCATGGTGCGTGAAATCGCCCGCCTGGGTGGCGACGTCAGCAAATTTGTGCAACCTTGTGTAGAAAAGCGCCTGCGGGCGAATACTTCAGTTAACTAAGAGGAAGAAACGCCATGTCTCTGATCATCACCGACGAGTGCATCAACTGCGACGTCTGCGAACCGGAATGCCCGAACGAAGCCATCTCCCAGGGCGAGGAAATCTATCAGATCGACCCCAACAAGTGCACCGAATGCGTCGGCCACTACGATGAGCCGCAATGCGTCCAGGTCTGCCCGGTCGACTGCATCCCGAAGGATGAAAATCACGTCGAAACCCAGGAAATGCTCTGGACCAAGTACGAGAAGCTGACCGGCAACAAGCGCGCCTGAGTCAGCCTCGGCAACCAATAAAAAACCCGCGCGCTTCGCGGGTTTTTTATTGCCGAAAACCAGGCGAAAACATCAAGCCACCTGACGTTCGGGCTCACCGGCATGAGCGAGCAACATCTGGCGCACGCGCCCCACGATCACTTCAAGCGACTGGATCTGCTGCAACAAGCTCTTCTCGACGTTTTCAAGTTCGGCAATCCGATCTTCCAGTGTATCGGTCGCCTGGTGAATGCGTTTGATACTTTCCAGGCGACGCTTCAACTGAATCTGGTGCTCGCGTACCTGGGTTTCCATCGGCGCCATGATGGCCCGCAGCCAAGTCTCGGCATCACGATTGGCGTGCTCGAAAGCGCGCCGCACCTGTACCGCAACCTCTTCAAAGAACTTCTGGGTGATGTGCTTCTTGTCGGTGGTCAGCAGGCTGACCATGGTATTGAGATGACCATCGCACCACGCCTCAAGCCGATCCAGTTCCTTTTCGTAGCGAAGTAGCGAAAAAGCCGTCGGGGTACCGAGCTTGAGGCCATGTTCGACCGAAAAGCGCTTGTAGACGGACTCCATCATGGCCAGGATTTCATTGATTTCCTGGTTGGACTTGTTGAGCGCCTCATGCGTACTGCCGAAAAAGCTTGCCATGGCATCGGACAGCGTCTTGGAAAAGGCCGCTTCCAGCATGGCTTCCCGGGTTTTCTGGGTCAATTGACGCAATACATCCAGCCCCAAATGCCCGAACAGCTTGTTGGTCAGTGTCGAAAACACGCTACGTACTGCGTAATAACGCTGCAATCCGGACTCGAACTCGTCTTTTTCCGATCGCACCTTGCCCATCATGTACTCGACCACGCCTTTGTTCTTGCCGCGCAGCTCGGTCAATTCGGTCAATTGCTCGCGCAGGCCAACCAGGCGAGATTCGAGCAAGCCACGAACACGTCGGCTGACATCGCCGAATTCGTTCTCGGTGCTGTCGCAGACGATATCCCGCTTGGCCGGAATCAACTCATCGGACAAGGCCTTTTCAAGCAACGGCAAACGGCTCTTCTCAAGCAAGGCCTGATCGGCGTTGATCTTCGCCACCAGACCCTTCTGGGCCGAAACGGGGAAAATCTGGCTATTCGGCAAATCCAGAATACCGGCACAGGTTTCCGCCTGCTTCTGGATCTCCGCTTCGATCTCGGCCTCTGTCTTCAACTCGTCCCACTGGCCGTCGATCTTGTTCAGCACCACCATGCGGCCACGCCGCGTCGTGCCGCCGCTGCAGATGTGTTCTTTCCAGATTGCGAGGTCGGACTGCGTCACCCCGGTATCGGCCGCCAGGATAAAAAGCACGGCGTGCGCGTTGGGCAGCAGCGACAGGGTCAGTTCGGGTTCGGCGCCAATCGCGTTCAAACCCGGCGTATCAAGAATAACCAACCCCTGCTTGAGCAGCGGGTGCGGGAAATTGATCATCGCATGCCGCCAGCGCGGCACCTCGACCAGTCCGTCCTCCCCGACCCGGTAGAACTCGACCTCACCCTGGCCGACCTCGAAGCCCAGTCGCCCGGCTTCTTCCGGCGTCACGCGCGTCGTTTCGCTGACATGACGCAGCGCCTCCTGCATGGCATCGGGCGACTCGGTATTCAGCGCCACCACTGTCCACTCGTCGGGGAAGCCCTTGTACTCGGTTACCCCGGAATTCGAGGCACGTGTCTGGATAGGCAGCAACTCGATGCAAGGCTGTTTGGCGCTGTCGAACAGCAGTTCGGTCGGGCACATCGTGGTTCGACCGGCCGACGAAGGCAGCATGCGGTTGCCGAAGTCGGCAAAGAAGATGGCATTGATCAGCTCCGACTTGCCGCGTGAAAACTCCGCAACGAAGGCAACATTGAGCCGATCCTCGCGCAAACGTTCGAGAAGCTGGGTCAGACGAAGGTCGGTCTGGGCGTCGGACAGTTCGTTTTGCGACAACCAGCCTTGAAACTCGCCGATATAGGTCGAGAGACTGGCTCGCCAGTTGGTATAAGCGGCAAATTGGTTGGCAAGCGACATATCAAACACCGTCAATGCATTCGGAAACTTCAATTTAGCATAAAAACAGGGGCTTCCCGGCAGATTTTAATGCTGACACGAAGGACAATAATAGCTACTGCGCCCGGCCTGCCGTATCTGCCTGACTACCCCATCGCAACGCACACAGGGCTTGCCATCGCGGTCATAGACGGCCGCCTCGATCTGGAACCAGCCGGTGCTGCCATCGCTATGGACATAATCGCGGATCGTGCTCCCCCCGGCGGCGATCGCCGCGCTCAGCGTCTCGCGAATCGCCCGAACCAGCGTTTCACAACGCGCGAGACTGATCCGGTTCGCCGCGCGCAGCGGAGATATCCCGGCCCTGAACAGGCTCTCCGAGGCATAGATGTTGCCGATCCCGACAACCATGTGGCTATCCATCAACACCGGCTTGATCGGACCGCTGCGCCGCGCACAGGCCGCGTGCAACCATGCCCCGGTAAACGCATCGGACAAGGGCTCGATGCCCTGCGAAGCAAGCAAAGGATGCGTCTCAACCTGCTCCGGCGGCCCCGGCTGCCAGAGCACCACGCCAAAGCGGCGCGGATCGGTAAAGCGCAAGGTCTGCCCGGCCAGCACCCAATCGACATGATCATGCCGGGCTGGCGCCTGACCATGCGGCACAAACCGTAACTTGCCCGACATGCCCAAGTGAATGATCAAACTTCCCTCGACGCCAGGGCGCATGCAATCGAGCAGCAAGTACTTGCCCCGCCGCCGTATGGCGACAATTCGGCAGCCAGGCAACACGTTCGACAACTCGGTCGGGATCGTCTGGCGCAGTTTCGGCGCACGGATGACGACCTGCTGCACAACGCCGCCTTCAAGCTCTGGCAACAGCCCGCGCCGACAAACTTCGACCTCCGGCAACTCCGGCATTGCTTGTTCCTCCGACAAAAGCCAAATAACATCCCAAACTAATTCGATTCTAAGCGCTCCAAGACGCAAATCCCGCGCTCACCCCGACTGAAAGTCAGCACCATGCAACTGAAGCTTATCGTCGCCACGCTCACCCTGGCCCTTGGCCTCGGCCATCACACCGTCAGTCTGGGCGCGGAGGACGGGCCACCTGCCAAGCCCGCGGCCAAACGCCCCATCAGCACAAGCGCGCCGACACGCGTCGGCAACGAGAATCTGCTGGCCAGGACAGTCTTCCAGACATTGCTGGGCGAGTTTGCCCTGCAACGCGGTGACATCAAGCTGGGCACCGATGCCTGGAGCGATCTGGCCGTCCGCACTCGCGACCCGCAGGTCATCGCCCGGGCCACGGAAGTAGCCGGCTTTGCCCGACAATACGACCGGGCGCTTGAATTGACCAAGCTATGGCTGGAGGTCGACCCGAACTCCGCCAAAGCCAAGCAAACACAATCCTCCTTGCTGGTCATGGCCAACCGGCTCGATGACCTGGCGCCGCAAATGGCAACCTTGCTCGAACAAGACAAGGCCAACCTGCCCGCCAACCTGCTGCACCTCAACCGCATCCTTTCCCGCCACAGCGACAAGAAAGCCGTGCAGAAGCTGGTCGACAAACTGGCCAGCCCATACGGCGGCCTGCCTGAAGCCCATTTCGCCATGGCCCAGGCGGCAGCCAATGCGGAAGACAACCTGCGCGCCCTGACCGAAACCGAAAAAGCCCTCCTCCTCAATCCCGAATGGGAAGCCGCCGCCCTGGCCCGCGCCCAACTCCAGGCTCGCCAATCGAACGGGACGGCCATCAGCAGCCTTGCCGAATTCGTCGAACGCAATCCGAAGGCCATCGATGCCCGCCTGACCCTGGCCCGTCTGCTCATCAACGAGAAGCGCTACGCCGAGGCCCGCATCCAATTCGACCGCCTGATCAAGGAAGCGCCGGAAAACCCGGATGTCATTTACCCTGTCGCCATGCTGGCCCTGCAACAAGGCGATGCCGCCACCGGGCGCAGCCAGCTGGAAAAGCTGCTCACCACTGACTATCAGGACAAAAGCACCATTCATTTCTTCCTCGGCCAACTCGACGAAGAACAAGGCAAACCGGAAGCGGCCCTGGCCCATTATCGCCAGGTCGTCGGCGGCGATCAGTTCCTCGTCTCCCGCACGCGGGCGGCGCAACTTCTGCAGCGCCAGGGCAAGATCGAGGAAGCGCGGGAGCTGCTGCACAACTCTGGCAACAACGCCGGCGAAAAAAACCAGATGCTGCTCGCCGAATCCCAACTCCTGCGCGACGCCGGGCGCGAAAGCGAAGCGCTTGCCCTGCTTGAAGCCGCTCTCGCCCGCCAGCCGGACAACCCTGAACTGCTTTACGAAACCGCCTTACTCAACGAGCGCCAGGGCAAACCGGAAATTCTCGAAAAACGCCTCGCCCGCCTGCTCGAACTCCGACCGGAACATGCCCACGCCCTGAATGCCCTGGGCTACTCCCTGGCTGAGCGAAATATCCGCCTCGACGAAGCGGACAAGTTGATCAGCAAGGCACTCAGCCTCGCCCCCGAAGACCCGTTCATCATGGACAGCCTGGGCTGGGTGCAATATCGCCAGGGCAAACTCAAGGAAGCCCTGCAAACGCTCGAACGCGCTTACGGCATCAGGGCCGACCCGGAAATCGCCGCGCATCTCGGCGAAGTCCTTTGGTCACTGGACCGCAAGGAAGAAGCCAAGCGCCTGTTGCGCGAAGCGGCCCGCAAGAATCCGGAAAACGAAGTCCTGGCCGGCGTCATCAAGAAACTACTGCCTTGACTATCCGATTCGCGGCCGCTTTGGCCGTCGGCTTGCTGCTCGGCGGCTGCGCAAGCAACCCCGGCACGCCGCTGCACGACCGAAACCAAGTCGGCGACTTTGCAATCGAAGCCCGTTTTGCCCTGCGCCTCAGCCAACCGTCGCAGGCGGCCCAAAGCGCCGGTGGCCGACTGAGCTGGACGCATCGAAGCAATGGGGAACACATCCTCATTGCCAACCCGATCGGTGTTGCGATTGCCGAAATCCGCAGCACCCCCGGTTACGCCCGGCTGCAAACCGGTGACGGTCGCATCGTCGAGTCCGACGACGCCGACGCCCTGATGGAAGAAGTCACCGGCCAACGCCTGCCGGTCGGCCGGCTGCCCGCCTGGCTGATCGGCCGGGCAAGCCCCGGCAGCCCCCTTCACCTTGACGAAAAAGGGCGTCCAGCCAAGCTGAACGAGGCCGGTTGGCAAATCGATTACGGCTACGAAGCCGAGCAGGCCAACGCCTTGCCCAGTCGGCTGACGCTGAACCGCGACAACGAAATCGAACTGCGCCTGCGCATCGAAGAATGGAAAGAAGCCCCATGAGCAAGTGGACCTGGGACAGCAATTGGCCCGCCCCCGCCAAACTCAACCTCTTCCTGCACGTCGTCGGTCGCCGGGCCGATGGATATCACCTGCTGCAAACCGTCTTCCGCTTCATCGACCGGGCCGACCAGTTACGCTTCACGCCGCGTCCGGATGATCGAATTGTCCTTGCCACGCCGATCCCCGGCGTCCCCGCCGAAGACGACCTGACGGTACGCGCCGCCCGTCTGCTGCAACAAGCCACAGGCTGCCGACAAGGCGCCACCTTGCATCTCGACAAGCAATTGCCGATGGGCGGCGGCCTGGGTGGCGGCAGCTCCGATGCCGCCACCGTTCTCCTTGCCCTCAACCACCTCTGGCAAACCAAGCTCAGTCGCCCGCAGTTGCAACAAATCGGGCTGCAACTCGGCGCCGACGTACCGGTCTTCATTCACGGTCGCAACACCTTCGCCGAAGGGATTGGCGAAGCATTCACCGACGTCGAACTCCCCGCAGCCAGCTACCTTGTCCTGCACCCACCGGTCCACGTACCAACCGCCGCCATATTCGGCGCCGCCGAACTCTGTCGCGACACCCCGGCCATGCCCCCCGGCGATTGGCGGCCGGGGCTTGGACACAACGATCTGGAAGCCGTGGCCTGCTGCAAATTCCCTGCCGTCGCGGCGCACCTCGACTGGCTCAAAGAGCGCGCCCCTGGCGCCATGATGACTGGCTCCGGCGCCTGCGTATTCGCCGATTTCCCTACAAAAAACGAGGCGCTAGCCGTGCTATCCGCCCTCCCCGCCGGAATGCATGGCTGGGTTGCGGCAGGACTTGACGAACATCCCTTGATAAAAATTTAGGAAAACAGTGGACTTTCCGACTTTCACCCGGTAATATGCGCGCCTCGTTTGAACGCAACGTCGATTGAACGAATTGCTGGGGAGTCGCCAAGTTGGTCAAGGCACCGGATTTTGATTCCGGCATTCGAAGGTTCGAATCCTTCTTCCCCAGCCAGCTTTCCTCGGGCAGGTCGCAAACCTGCCCGATTTCTATTGTGGCAAGCAAAAACCTGCACCTGCCCAGAAGGATGTTGAAATGGCCTACAACAGCTTGATGGTCTTCACCGGCAACGCCAACCCCAAACTGGCGGCCGAAGTTGCAAAACAACTCAATGTCGACCTCGGGCGCGCCAACGTCGGCCGCTTCTCGGACGGCGAAGTCAGCGTCGAACTGCAAGAGCACGTTCGCGGCCGCGACATCTTCGTCCTGCAATCCACCTGCGCCCCGACCAACGACAACCTGATGGAACTGCTGGTTGTCGTCGATGCGCTCAAGCGTGCCTCGGCCGGCCGCATCACCGCCGCCATCCCCTACTTCGGCTACGCCCGCCAGGACCGCCGCTCGCGCTCTTCGCGCGTGCCCATCGCCGCCAAGCTGGTCGCCAACATGCTCGTTGCCTCCGGCGTCGACCGCGTGCTGACCATGGACCTGCACGCTGAACAGATTCAGGGCTTCTTCGACATCCCGGTGGACAACATCTACGCCCTGCCCATCCTGCTCGAAGACATCCGCAAGCAGAATTACGAAAACCCGATGGTCGTTTCGCCCGACCACGGCGGCGTCGTCCGCGCCCGCTCGCTGGCCAAGCGCCTCGAATGCGACCTGGCGATCATCGACAAGCGCCGTCCCAAGGCCAATGTCTCCGAAGTGATGAACATCATCGGCGATGTGAACGGCCGCACCTGCATCATCATGGACGACATGGTCGACACCGCCGGCACGCTGTGTAAGGCCGCCACCGCCCTCAAGGCGCACGGCGCCAAGCAGGTTGTTGCCTACTGTACCCACCCGGTACTGTCCGGCCCGGCCGTCGAGCGCGTCAACACCTCCGACCTCGACGCCCTGGTCGTCACCGACACCATTCCGCTGCGCGACGATGCGGCTGCTTCGCCGCGCATCCGCCAGCTATCCGTAGCCGAAATCATGGCTGAAACCATTCGCCGCATCAGCAACGACGACTCCGTCTCCTCGCTGTTCATCGACTAAGTTTTTTTAACCTTCCCGATCTGGTCGCGGACCGGGAAAAACATTGGAGTATCACAATGACTTTTGAACTGATCGCGCAAGCGCGTACGCTGCAGGGAACGGGTGCGAGCCGCCGCCTGCGTCGTGCTGGCACCGTCCCGGGAATCGTTTACGGTGGTGAAGCCGCCGCCCAGGCCATCGAAGTTGATCACAACGACCTGCTGCTGAAGCTGAAGAAGGAAGCCTTCCATTCCTCCATCATCTCCCTCGTCGTCGACGGCAAGAAAGAAGCCGTTCTGCTGCGTGACTACCAGACACACGCCTACAAGCCGCTGGTTCTGCACATCGACTTCCAGCGCGTTGATGCCACCCACGAACTGCACATCAAGGTGCCGCTCCACTTCGTCAACGAAGAAGCCGCTCCGGGCGTCAAGCTCAACGGCGGCCTGGTCAACCACGTTCTGACCGAAGTTGACGTGCACTGCCTGGCAGCCGACCTGCCGGCCTTCATCGAAGTCGACCTGAGCGCCCTCAACGTTGGCGAAAGCATCCACCTGTCCCAGCTCAAGCTGCCGAAGGGCGTCAAGCTGGTTGCCCATGCTGCTGACGACGTCGTCGTCGGTATCGTCGGCAAGGGCGGCGCCGCTGCTGACGCTACCGAAAGCGCTGCAGCCGAGTAACTTCCGGCCCCTCGCAGTGATAGCCGCCGCTGGCAAATTGCCGCCGGCGGCTTTTTCATTTGATCGCCCATGAACCCTCCCCGCCTCATCGTCGGCCTCGGCAACCCCGGACCGGAATACGAAGCCACCCGGCATAACGTCGGTTTCTGGTTTGTCGACCACCTGGCCGACAAACTGAAAACCACGCTCGCCCCGCAAGCCAAATTTTTCGGCAAAGCCGCTCGGAGTGGTGAAACCTGGCTGCTTGAGCCGACCACGTTCATGAACCGCTCAGGCCAGGCGGTAGCGGCCCTGGCCAATTTCTACAAAATTCCGGCTAACGAGATCCTCGTCGTCCACGACGAACTCGACCTGCCTCCCGGTGGCATCCGCCTCAAACAAGGCGGTGGCAATGGCGGCCACAACGGACTCAAGGATATCCAGGCCAAGCTCGGCACGCCGGACTTCTGGCGCCTGCGCATCGGCATCGGCCACCCGCGCACGCTCGGGTTGGCCCAGCAGGTTGTAGACTTCGTGCTGCACCCGCCGCGCAAGGAAGAAATGCCGGATATCGAACACGCCCTCGCCCGCTGTCTGCTGGCCTGGCCCAAACTCTCCGCCGGAGATTTCGCCGGCGCTCAACAACAGTTGCACGGTAAAGCTGTTTAAGGAAAACCCATGTCTCTCAAATGCGGCATCGTCGGCCTGCCCAACGTCGGCAAATCCACCCTCTTCAACGCCCTGACCAAGGCCGGCATCGAAGCGGCCAACTACCCGTTCTGCACCATCGAGCCGAATGTCGGCATCGTCGAGGTTCCCGACCCACGTCTCAAGGCCTTGTCGGAGATCGTCAAGCCGCAGAAAATCCAGCCTGCCATCGTCGAGTTCGTCGACATCGCCGGCCTGGTTGCCGGTGCATCCAAGGGCGAAGGCCTGGGCAACCAGTTTCTGGCCAATATCCGCGAAACCGACGCCATCGTGCACGTCGTACGCTGCTTTGACGACCCGAATGTCATTCACGTTTCCGGAAGCGTCGCCCCGCTGCGCGATATCGAAGTAATCGATACCGAACTCGCTCTCGCCGATATGGCCACTGTCGAAAAGGCGTTGAATCGCTACAAGCGCCCTGCCAACTCCGGAGACAAAGAAGCCAAGATCCTGGTTGCCGTGCTGGAAAAATGCTTTGCCGCACTCGACCAGGGCAAGGCCGTGCGCGGCCTCGACCTCTCCAAGGAAGAGTGGGCCAGCCTCAAGCCCTTCTGCCTGATCACCGCCAAGCCCGTGCTCTATGCCGCCAACGTGGCCGAAGACGGCTTTAGCGACAACCCACTGCTGGCCAAGGTCGAAGCCCACGCTGCCGCAGAAGGCTCGCAGGTCGTCGCACTGTGCGCATCGATCGAAGCCGAAATCGCCGATCTCGACGATGCCGACAAAGCCGAGTTTCTTGAGTCGATGGGATTGCACGAAGCCGGCCTTGATCGCCTGATTCGTGCCGGCTACAAACTGCTCGGCCTGCAAACCTACTTCACGGCAGGCGTCAAGGAAGTCCGCGCCTGGACTATCCACGCCGGCGACACCGCCCCCCAGGCAGCCGGCGTCATCCATACCGACTTCGAGCGCGGCTTCATTCGCGCCCAGACCATCGCCTTCGACGACTTCATCACCTACAAGGGCGAAGCCGGGGCCAAGGAAGCGGGCAAGATGCGCGCCGAAGGCAAGGAATACGTGGTCAAGGATGGCGACGTATTGAACTTTCTGTTCAACGTCTAAGTACTACCTGTCGAATCACGAGGTCTCCGTGACCTCGAAAAACCCCGCGATGCCCCGTGCCTGCGGGGTTTTTTACATCTTGCCCCCCCTCGATGGCCGCGTCCATGTACTGCCTTGGCCTAGCGGCTGTCGTTCCCTACCCAGTGCGATTCGTCGTGCTCGACTTCGATGCGCTGGTCCTTCTCGGCATGCAGCCAGACATCTTCCGATCCCTTTTTGTCTTCGAAGCGGATGGCGCTGGCGTTCTCAGAACCACCGCCTTTGCTAGAGCGGCAGAGGATGCCGGTCTGCGTCTGGTTGCTGGGGAGTTCCCAGGGCGGCATGTTGTGCTGGCTCCAGACGCGGTCGGTGATCAGCGGACGGTTCGGGCTGCCGTCGAGAAATTGCACCAGCACTTCCTGACAGTAGGGATAGAACTGGCCCCGTTCCTCCCTGCGGCGGCGGAGGTTGTTGGGTGACTCACCCCGCCCGGTTTATGTTCACGGGCGGGGGAATCGATCCGGATTGTTAAGGAACGGAATATGGCAAGCGCGTTTCAGCGAATGGGGGGATTGTCCGGGTGATCGACACGCGTCCAGGTCTGGCCGTCAAACCAGGCCAGGTCTTTGAAACCGAAGGACCAGAGGATGCCGTCCTTGGCTTCCAGCACATGGGTATCCTTCAGGTCAGGCTTCAGATCGGTGATGTAGCGTTCAATCTTGCGTTGGCTCGGGTCATACACGAACAAGCCGAGGTTGGAAGCCAGAAAGAGTCTGCCGTCGAAGTACTCGATGCCGACAAAGCGTTGGTTATCTTCGACTGACGAGAGGTCGACAAAGCCGTCGTGCCGGTTCCCGCGAAGCAAGGTGCCGTTGCGACCGACGAGATAGATTTCAGTCGCGCTCATTACCTTGATGGCAGTGAGCGGCTCATCCGTGGGTAGCGTGATCTGTCCCCAATGCTGTCCGTCCCAATGCCATGCTTCGTCGCCGACCGCGTAGATGTCGTCTTCCGCGGGACCATCGATATCGACGAGGTCAATGGCATCGTTCTCGTCCAGCCAGCGGTCGAAGGCTTCTTCGTCAGCATCAGCGGGGGGCTCGGGCATCGGTGGCTGGCGCATCGGCCCGGCGGCATCTCGCCATTGGCCCGACGCCAGGTTCTTGCCATCCCAGTCAAAGCGGTAGACCTGGCGCGACTGGCCGCAAACGTAGAGGTGATCGCCAATGGCGCGGATGCGGTTGACGTAGCCCAGGCCCGTTGCCGCTTCACCCCAGACACCGGCACCCGGAATCTGATAGGTGTGGTCGGGTTTGCCACCGGGACCGTAGATGTTGACCTGGCCTTCTCGGGAGAGGATGCAGCGGAAATTCTCCGGCTGCCAATAATAGACCGATACGATTAACCACCCCTCCATGATCTGGTTACGCCATGGCTTCGCGGGTCTAAGCTTTGGGGCGTATGTTGAAATGACACCATTTCCCTCGAATTTATCGAGAGTCTCACCGATCAAAGGAAATTCGGCTTCGATCAAGCAGCCCGTTTGAATTGTGCGAAGTAATTCTGATTTCATTGCTTTAATCCTTGCCTGCATTTAGTGCATCCTTGATCCGATCACTCACCTTCCGCGCATCCTTCACGCCACGAAGTAATGCGTCATCCGGTGCCTTGAACTTCTCATCCAGCTGTTTCTGGATATCCTTGCGGTCACAGCCGCCGCCTTTCTTGCCACCCGTCGCCTTCTCGATGGCCCGTGACGCTATTCCCTTCGCCTGACCCAGCGTGATCGTGCCGGGAACCCCGGAGGCACGACCGTTCTTGCCGATCCGCTGTGCCGGCCTGTCGGTATGCTTATGGGTCGTATTGTGTTCATTGCCGCTGCCGCTCTCCAGGCAGATCGCCGGGCCCTTTACCAGACTCTGCATGGCGGGAATTGGCACTACTGCTTACGCCGCCGGACGAATGCGGCACTTGGGTGGTGACATAGATGCCAGGACAGTTGCCGCCGTTATCCTTCAGGTCAGGCTGCGTCTAATCCAAGGTGATGATCTGCGGCGGTTCCATCTGTTGAGCGATGTTGTGGTAGACCTCCAGCTTCACGATATCCAGATTGCTCAGGTCTTCCTTGCCACCCAAAGCCAGACGATGCTTGTAGCCATAAATCTCGTCGCTTTTGAGCTGCCCCAGTTTCTTGAGGGCGCGGGCAAACAACGGTTTTTCCGATTCGTCGGTTTCGTCAAGAAACTTCGCATTACTAAAGGCCCAGAAGCATCGCATGTCGAAATCTTCTTCACTATTTGAGAAGTTGTTGGCGTCGTTTTCCGGGTTAAAAAAAACAATGTTCAGATTCGGATTGATAGTAATTACCTTTCCCTTGCCTTTGCTCCACACATAAAAATAGCCAAATGCATTTCTGGCAATCACACTCAGATCAGTCCTGCTCTCAAACGATGTTCCGTCCAGCCACATATCCAGCAAGTCCTGATACTCGGCTGGGTTGACCATCCAAAGAAGCCCGTTGTGGAAACCACAGGCACCCAGCGCCCGCCAATACACAAATAGCTGTTCAGGCAGTTTGTCCCGATAGGCTTCGATCACCGATTCGGGTATCGGTACGCTGTCGTGCGGTTCGCCGAATTTCTCAATAAAGTAATCAAAGTCCTCATCAAAGCGGTAATTCGTCATCGTCATTTCCTCAGATTGGGTTTGCAGCCAGCTTTATTGGCTTCGTGTTTGCCGCAGGCGCGTAGTTCCACATTCATTTTCTCGTTGCCTTCGCCGGCCTGTTTCCGTCGGCATGCCTCGGCATCCATCGAGTTGATCCGGTCGCCGCGCCATTGGCTGCCGATATGCTGGTTGGTATCGCTGAAACCAAAATCGGCATCACCCAACTTGCCATTGGAACCAATCGCATCCTTGCCACCGGCGACCATGTCCTGATTGTGTAGGGCATCCTGTTGGCCAAGTTCGCGATTGGCCTTAGCTTTGCCCATGCGCCCCGCTTGTGCTGGACCAAGTCCCTGTTCACGAAATTGCTCCGAATATTTTCCTTTTTGATCGTTAAGACGATCAGTTTTGGCTCGTTTGGTGACACTACGATCACGCCCCGGCGCCTGAGGCACGCTTTCCCCCGTACAAGGATTCTGGCCGCTAAAGCCACCGCGCTGCGCGAGATACTCGTCGACACTCATGGCGTTGATGCCATCCTGCTGGTGCTTGAGTTGGCGCTCATATTCGTCCCGGCCACCCTTCGCGCGGTCCTGCGGGCAGAAGCATTTAACCTTTTGCTTGGGGCGCCTCTTGACCTGCGTATCCTTCCCTCCCCCACCTGATTCAGTTTTCTTCTCGCCCTTCTTCAATACGCCGACCGCCTCGCCGCCTTTCTTCAGGATCTTCCCTGCCTTGCCGACCGGTACCAGTTCCCACCAGGCCGTAGGCATGAAGACTTCGGCCACCGCGGTGGCGACAGCGCCGGCCACCATGGCACCCTGGTTGTAGCCAGTACTTTCGACCCAGTCGTCAATGGCGCTCTTGGTCGCGGTTTGCGCGTCTTCGAGGATGTTCGCCTCGTCCACGGCCGGGTTGGCTGCAGCGGCCTTGACGGTGCTTTTCGGGGTATCGCCGCTGACCTTGCCTCAGGTGTTGCCCGTACTCATGCCCCGTTCATCCAGAATTCGTCATCGTGGCGCATCAGCCATTTGCCATCGGCGCACACGCTGGAACTGTAGGTCTTCGGGTAACGTTTCACCCGGCCCGAACCTTGTCCTGGCCGGGCAAAACAGGTTCGAATTGTTGAGGAGCAGGGAGACATCGGGCGAAGCTGGCCGGGTATTCCTGTTTGAACTTGGCGTAAACAACTCAGGTCAAGCCTAGCTCGTGGTAATGATCTGTGGCGGCTCCATCTGTTGCGCGATATTGTGATAGACCTCCAATTTCACAATATCCAGATTGTTCAGCTCCTCCTTGCCTCCCAAAGCCAGACGATGCTGATAGCCGTACATCTCGTCGCTTTTGATCTGGCCGAGTTTCTTCAGGGCGCGGGCGAACAGCGGCTTTTCGGATTCGTCAGTGTCGTCAAGGTCTTCAGGATCATGAAATCCCCAAAAACAACGCATTTTGAAGGCTTCTTTATCAGCCTCAAGCTGCAATGCGTCATTTTCGGAGTTATAGAACGTCGCGTTGACATTTGGGTCTATAGACAGAACCTTAGCCTTTCCTTTTCCCCAAACGTACAATCGGCCAAACGCAGTGCGCGCAATCACACTCAGATCAGTCCTGCTCTCAAAGGGGGTACCGTCTAGCCACATATCCAGCAAGTCCTGATACTCGGCTGGGTTGACCATCCAAAGAAGGCCGTTGTGGAAACCGCAGGCGCCCAGTGCCCGCCAATACACAAAAAGCTGTTCGGGCAGTTTGTCCCGATAGGCGTCGATCACCGATTCGGGTATCGGCACGCTGTCGTGCGGTTCGCCGAATTTCTCCAAAAAATAATCAAAGTCTTCATCAAAACGGTAATTCGCCATCATCATTTCCTCGGGTTGGGTTTGCATCCAGCTTTCTTGGCTTCGTGTTTGCCGCAGGCACGCAGTTCCACATTCATTTTCTCATTGCCTTCGCCGGCCTGTTTCCGTCGGCACGCCTCGGCATCCATCGAGTTGATCCGGTCGCCGCGCCATTGGCTGCCGATATGCTGGTTGGTATCGCTGAAACCAAAATCGGCATCACCCAACTTGCCATTGGAACCAATCGCATCCTTGCCACCGGCGACCATGTCCTGATTGTGTAGGGCATCCTGTTGGCCAAGTTCGCGATTGGCCTTAGCTTTGCCCATGCGCCCCGCTTGTGCTGGACCAAGTCCCTGTTCACGAAATTGCTCCGAATATTTTCCTTTTTGATCGTTAAGACGATCAGTTTTGGCTCGTTTGGTGACACTACGATCACGCCCCGGCGCCTGAGGCACGCTTTCCCCCGTACAAGGATTCTGGCCGCTAAAGCCACCGCGCTGCGCGAGATACTCGTCGACACTCATGGCGTTGATGCCATCCTGCTGGTGCTTGAGTTGGCGCTCATATTCGTCCCGGCCACCCTTCGCGCGGTCCTGCGGGCAGAAGCATTTAACCTTTTGCTTGGGGCGCTTCTTGACCTGCGTATCCTTCCCTCCCCCACCTGATTCAGTTTTCTTCTCGGCCTTCGCAGCATCTTCCGCCTTCTTGGCATCCTTCGCCGCCTCGGCCGTCTTCTCGCCCTTCTTCAATACGCCAACCGCCTCGCCGCCTTTCTTCAGGATCTTCCCTGCCTTGCCGACCGGTACCAGTTCCCACCAGGCCGTAGGCATGAAGACTTCGGCCACCGCGGTGGCGACAGCGCCGGCCACCATGGCACCCTGGTTGTAGCCAGTACTTTCGACCCAGTCGTCAATGGCGCTCTTGGTCGCGGTTTGCGCGTCTTCGAGGATGTTCGCCTCGTCCACGGCCGGGTTGGCTGCAGCGGCCTTGACGGTGCTTTTCGGGGTATCGCCGCTGACCTTGCCTCAGGTGTTGCCCGTACTCATGCCCCGTTCATCCAGAATTCGTCATCATGGCGCATCAGCCATTTGCCATCGGCGCACACGCTGGGACTGTGGGTCTTCGGGTAACGTTTTGCCCGGCCAGAACCTTGTCCAGGCCGGGCAAAACAGGTTCGAATTGTTAAGGAACGGGCCGATATCAGGCGAAGCTGGCCGGGTATTCCTGTTTGAACTTGGCGGTCACCTGATCGAGCAAAGGGGTGTCCGGAATAGGCAGCGACACAGGCTCCGGCAACTTGGCGAGCGACTGTTGCATCAAGGGATGATCGAAACCTGCCGGACTCTCCAGCGCCGCCCATTCCCGCAGGCGCAGCCAGCAGAGAATTTCGTAGAGGAAAAGCATGGTCTGCTCGATATCAAAACCTTCGTTCAAGTCCTCTGAAACGTGGACTTGTTCGAGATGCCAATCCGCCAGTCGGCAAACCCAGTCGTGCACCTGGGTCAGGTCGAGGGTTTTCCAATCGTCGAGAATGTCAGAGAAGGGCGACATGTCGGGCGGGTAAGAGTAGTTCTTGGTATCAAAACAATCGCCGCTGGCTTGTGCATAGAGGTGCATCAGGACCCAGAAGTGTCGAAAAATTTCGCCTTTACGGTGCCGGTCGGTATGCCGCTAATCCAGCGGACAGGAGTCCCTCAGGGTCCTATTTTGACTGGCCTCAACAGTGGATCATCTGGATCCCATTGACCTTTCGCAAATACGGTAAGTGATTTGTCCCCATTGTTTTCGCTCAAGAAGCCAGCAACGGAAAGTCCGTACTTAAAGAAGATCGTTATTCCAACAGTTTGTTTGGCTGAAAAATCATCGCTGAGTAGTGCCTTGTAGACTTCCTTCGTCTTGTCCCAGTCGATGCAAACTGACCCGATTCCTATGTTGTCAATGTTTGAATAAAGACTTATCAAGACTAGCCTGTCAGCGCCTCGCTCAAAAAACAACTGAAGCCCATTATCATTCCAGTAGTCTGTAACCAAGCCAGCATCCTCGTCGTATTGTGACAACGATGGTTTGCCAAGCACCCTCTCTGCCTCAAGCTGAGACATTCCGAATTTCAGCAATCCAACGCCAACATAGGGCAGGATTTCGTAGTTGTTCACTGCGCACTCCTATTGTTTTGGAAGAAGGCCATTCTTTTCGAGGCATTTGAAATATTCAAGCATTTCAAGCATTGCTTCATTGTATTTTCCAGGCTCCTTAATCATGTCCTGTATCCGACGAATGTCCTTTATTTCCTTGAGCATGGCTTCTCTCCATTTTCCTACTTGCAACAAAGCTTCGAGAGCTTGCCGATATTTCGCAGAGCCAGGCTGAGATCCATTGCTTTTAGTAAGTTTATGATCACTTGGTTCCATCTGAATTGCTGGCCCATCGTTTCGTGCCAACGGACTGACATCATCCGCCGGCATATGATGTGAATCTTTCCCATCATTCGCCGGTTTGCTAGTTTTGCTATGTGCCCCTCCGCGATACGGCCCTGTTCCGCTGCCTTGGCGTAGGTGATCGCATGGACCGGGGGTTTTCTTTTTGCTCTTCCCCCCATCCTTACCTTTGCCCGCTGCCGCAGCCTCTTCCGCTTCTTTCGCCGCCTTGGTTTCCTTCGCCGCCTTGGCCGCTTCTTCTGCCTTTCTGGCCGCCTGCGCTGCCTCCTCGGCCTTGCGGGCTGCCTGCGCCGCTTCTTCGGCCTTCTGTGCCCCCTTGAGGAACTTACCGGCCTTGGCCGCCGTCGTGGCCAGTTTGCCGCCGGGGATCATGCCGACCGCCGCAATCCCGGCTTCAACGGCGTTCCCCTCGGCGGCGTAGATCGCCGCGTCGGCGCCGCTGGTGACGACCGACAGTCCCGGCACGAAGCTCGCCAGCCCCAGCGCGCCGTGCACCCACGGGCTGGCCTTGTCCCAAAGGCTGGCGGGTTTCTCGGCTGCCGCCAGGGAGGGCGGCGTACTGCCGCTTTCCTGTATCTGCGGCCGGGCCGCTTCACCACCCCGTTCATAGATTTTGCCGGTGGTGTTGTTGTCGTTCATCTTGACGACATCGCCTTCACGGACAGGCCGGGTACCGTTGGTGTGAACCGTGCTGCTTTTCTCTTTGGTCTCGACCTTCTTGCCCACCGTGCCGCTCTTGATCCCCGTGGCGCTGCCTGGCCCATCCCCCGTCACGGTCGGGATGGTGCTGCGGTCGTGCAGCACAAGCTTGTCGCCATGGCTGGTGATGTTGGGCGAGACGTTTTGAGCTTGGGCAAATTCGCCCTTGATGGTGTAGGGGATGGGCGGCGTACTGTTGCCCATCGGGGTCTTGCAGATGTCAGGTTTCAGACTGACGGCGTAAAAGCGCTTGCTCTTGGTGACGATCTCACGCGCCATGCGTTACCTCGCCATCGAGTTCGGCCCGTTGTTGCGGCGGCAGCCACTCCTTCAGCGCCAGGCGCTTTGCGGCAGTTTCCGCTACATGCAGTTGGGCCTCGACCAGATCGGCCCGGGCGGTGACGATACAACGCCAGACCAGTTCGACCCGCCCGGTTTCGGGGTCGATGATGACGGTGTCGAGATCCATGAGCTTGGCCCCTCGATTCCCCTGCGCATCGGCAAACATCAGATAGGGGCGGATACCTGGCAACTGGAAGCGCAGGCGGTGATGGCCTCCGTCATCGATACGGCCGGGCGCGCGATCCGGACAGAGGTTGAGGAGTTCAAAGACTTCGTCCCCGATCAGATGTGGGCATTGCTGGTCGTGCGGCGCAGCGTTCCAGTAGCCGTGGTCGAAATCAGGGGGGAGTTGCGGGTATTCGTCATCCTCCCATATCGCTTTCTCTTCGATCACACCGATCAGGCGACGCCGGGGTTGCCAGGCCCGCCCGACGCAACCGAAGCCGGCCGGCGTCAGCTCGGTCTTGCCCTGTACGGAGCGCCAGAACCCGGCTGCCGTTATCGGCGCTTGCGGGTATTCGATCTGTGGAGCGGGTAAGGATTTGAGTTGGCTGGCCCGAAGGTACCAGGCTGGTGCATACCCCCGACCGAGCGGATTGGTTTCGCAGATTTGGTGCGCAACCGGCTGCAATGCTGGTGAGGCTTGGTTTTCCGGATGCCGTGCAAGCTGTTCCGGCGTCAGACGCAGGGCCTTGGGCAGACGCCGGGCCGGCTTTGGATTGTCTTGCCAGACTTGGGCTGATTTTGTGTCGGTCGCCCAGTGGCTGTTGTCGCGCTGGTTGATGCGGGCTTGCCCACCCCAGGCGAACTCATGGCGCAAGGGCAATTCGACCAGCTTGGCCGGCCGACTGAGTTTCCAGGGCGATGGGCGAATCAGGCCAAGGCTGGCCCAGCGAAGCACGCCCTGCAAGCATCGCGTCAATAGCGCTTTCTTCTTGAATTGGCGTGCCCCTGTCACCATGAGCCGTTTATCAATCAGGACTCGACTAGGTAGGGTGACTTGCTTGAGGGCAGCGACCTCAGCCTGCCAGGCCGCTTGTTGTGCCAAGGTAAGTGGCATGAACGGGTTGAGCGCTTGCGGCGGCGCCGGCAGCGGGGCAGGACGATCCGGGCGTGAGACCCGCAAACCGACCTCGAAACGTCGTGTCGACTGGTGGCGAGGCGCGTGCGCAGAAGCGTTGAGGATGACATCGCAGCACGGCTTGTAGGGAGCAAGATCGCTCTCGCATCGCACACTGCTTTGGTTCAGTCCGCCGAAATATTCATCTTCTTCGACAAGCGTCGCGGCTTCTTCCGACTGTTGCAAGGCGGCTTGACCCTTGGCGTCCGAGACGATGTCGTAGGCAATGCGCACGACGAATACATGGTACGGCTCACCCAATGGATCGATCTGGTCAAACTGCAATGCATCGAAATCTGTCTGGTTGGCAAAAACGAGTGACATGGTCGGACTTAATTCGGATTGATGTCGACATCGTCGCCATGAATCTCGACTTTCTTTTCGCCGGCGATGAGGATCTCCTGCCCTCGAATTTCGATACGCCCATCCGCCTTCATGACCAACGACGATTTCCCGACCGTGATGCTGAGTTCGTCTCCCGCCGTGATCGAGAACGTCTTGCCGACCAGGACCGTCTTCGAGAGTCCGACTTCTTCGGCTTGCATCAGCCCGACCGTCGTGTTCATCGCGCCGCCGACCGTGACTTGGTAGCCCAGTCCGATCGACAGCGCCTTGGCCATGCCGATGCTTTCCGTCTTGGCCCGCGCCACCGACTCGCTCTTGTTGCCGCCGATGCTGACCGAGCGGTTGTCGCCGATATGAATGCTTTCGTTTGCGCCGACCGTTTCGCTCCGGTTCTCGCCGATGCTGATCGTTTCATTCAGCCCGACATCCTCGGTGCGGTTGTCGCCGATGGAGATAGTCTCGTTGTGGTCGACGCGCTCCGTGCGGTTGTTGTGCACGGTGATGGTTTCGTTGTTGTCCACCGTCTCGGTACGGTCGTGTTTGACGTGCACCGTTTCGTCGTGGTCGATGGTTTTTGTGCGGTCGTTCCCCACCCAGTGCGATTCATCGTGCTCGACTTCGATGCGCTGGTCTTTCTCGGCATGCAGCCAGACTTCTTCTTCGCCTTTCTTGTCTTCGAAGCGGATCGCATTGGCGTTCTCGTAGCCGCCGCCTTTGCTCGAACGGCTCAGTATCCCGCTTTGCGTCTTGTTGGCGGGCAACGGCCACGGCGGCTGGTTCGACGCGTTGTACACCCGGCCGGTGATGATCGGCAGGTCCGGATTGCCGTCCAGCCATTGCACCAGCACTTCCTGGCCGATGCGCGGCAGGCTGACCGCGCCGAAGTTGGAACCGGCCCAGCTGCTGGCGACCCGCACCCAGCATGAACTCTTGTCGTCGTAACTGCCTTCGCGGTCCCAGTGGAACTGGATCCTGACCCGCCCGTAGCTGTCGCAGAAAATTTCTTCCCCTGCCGGCCCGACGACCAACGCGCTCTGGATACCGTAGATGCGGGGCTGCACGCTGTTGTAACCGCGCCCCGGACGATAGGGAATGTATTTCCGCTGACAGCTTGCGGTATTGCGGTATTGCGGCAGACCGTTGGCCTGCAGGTAGTTGTTGCTGGCGCTGTGACGGACTTCGACGACCAGGAAGCGTCGCTGGTTGGGGTCGGCCCGATCCAGTTCGTAATGCCCGGCCATATCGAACCAGCGACCGGGCTGCAGCCAGCGGCAATTGCCCGAGGCCTCGAAATGCTTGGCACGCGACTCGATTTCTTCCATGCGCAACCTGGCCAGGGCATCGCCCTGCGCCGCATTGGTGAAGCCGAAGGCACCGGCGTATTCGTAGACTTCCAGCCCCCGCACTTCGCCCTGCTGGTTGAGCGTCTCGATCGCCGCGTGCTGCGGGCGCGGGTTCTTGAAGTCGAAACCGCTCACCGCCACCTTGCCGCTGGCCAGCTGGCGGACCGGCGCCCAGCCGGAAAGGCTGTCGTGGTCTTCGCTGGTGGCATCGACCACGAAGGCGACCTCGCGGTCGTCGCCATCGATCACCGGTGCCCCCAGGCTGTCGTCGCTGATGATCAAGCGGTGCTGGCTGGCGTCGTGCTCGTACCAGTAGTACCAGCCGGCCTCTTCAAGGCGACGATGGACATAGTTGTAGTCGGTTTCATCCCACTGGGCCTGAAAGGTGTGGGTCTTGCCGGCGGCGACACGGAACTCGACATGGCGCTCGGGATAATCGCCGAAGATGTCTTCGAGCGCCTGGCGCGTGCTTTTGTCATGAAACAGGTAGTTGTCGGTCCGCAGTTGCAGGTAGGTCAGCCAGGGCAGCAGGACCATGTCGTAAAAGGCAAAGCCGCCATCGCTGCCGGTATGGCGGAACTCGAAAACATGGCCGTTGAAGTAGCGCAGGCTGCCGTCGCTGCGCACCAGTTCGATGGTGACGCGCTTGCCCATGAGGTCTTTGAGGGCGAGGCCGGCATCCTCCGAAATGACTTCGACGACATAACGAAAGTCGCGCGACAGCCCTTCGTAGGCATCCAGGATGTTGGCATAAAGCGACGAACCGGGGCCATCGTCGTTGGGGAAGCGCAGGCGCAGGATGCGGTTTTCCTGGCTGAGGCCGGCAAGGTCAGCGTAAGACATGGCGTTACCTGGGGAAGTGAGTTGCGGCCAATCAGGCCATTGGCATTATTTTAAATGCATATGCATAAAGAATACCAGCCAGTTCAGAGGCGAAGCAAAGGAATGAAACCGCCTGGCGCCGATGCCAAGCCGCATTACAGGCGCAGGAAAGCACCGACTGCTAGCGTATCGGGGGACTCGCCCGGCGTATCAACTTGGCGATAGCCGAATGACCGCTGCGCAGAGCGACGGCTTCGGCAGTTTCCTGCTGCTGGTTGCGCAGATCGGTGCGCGCCCCCCTGTCCAGCAACAGGCGGACCAGTGGCAGGTTGCCACTTTCGGCGGCGATGATCAGGGCGGTGTCGCCTTGCATCCGGGCATTAAGGTCATGTCCCTGCTCGGCGAGAAAAGCGACCAGCGTTGCCGCTCCCGCCGGATCGCCTTCGGCCAAAGCCGCCGCCGGCAGCAGGAAAGGCATGTCTGCGGCCGACGGCACTTTGGCGCCCCACTGCACGAGCAGGCAGGCGATGCCTGGATGCCCGGCGGTCAGCGCGTAGGCCAGCGGCGGCATGCCTTTCTGTCCGGCCCGGTCGATCTGCGCGCCGCGCGCCAGCAGCAGGCGGATGCCGGTGACGTTGGCGCTGGCGGCGGCGAAAGAGAGCGGTGTCATGCCGGTACTGCCGCGAGGTGCATCGGGATCGCCATCGGCCAATGCAGCCTTGAGCACGCGTTCGTCGGCACTGCCGGCCAGCGCCTGGAACAAGGGGTCGGAGGCCGGGCGTGGCGCCTGCAGCGGCACGAACGCCGCCCGTTCGGCACGCTGGCAGAGCGCTCGCATGGCCGGCGACAATTCGGCAGCCACTGCCGGCCCGAGCAGCAGGCAACAAACCAGGGCGATGGCGAGGCGGCGCATCAGTGGTTTTCTCCGGCACGCTTGACGGCAGCCTGGATCATGGCATTGACTTGCTCGAATTCGCCGCGAGCCATCATGCCCGGCAATTCCAGGCCCTCTTCCGGACTCAAGATACCGCTTTGGACAAGGCGGTTGGCCAGCTGGCGCCCACGGATGGCGGAAATGCCGCGAAAGAAGTCCGGGTCAAGGGCGCCGATGCCGAGATCGACCAGCGGCCCCAGGCCGCGCGTCACCGCCGTCCCGCGTGCCGCGCGCATTCCGGCCCTGGATTTTTCCAGCATCGAGGCGGCATCCTTGCTGGCTGCGGCCCGGCGCAAATCGTCTTCCTTGAGATATTGGCCGAGACGGGAACTGGAATAGGTCGGCGCCGGCGGTGCCGGCAGGGTCGAAGCCCGGCTGCCCAGCACCTTGGCGTAAGGTCCCCAGCGATCTCGCTGCATCAACTCCTTGACCGTCCCCTCCAGCCATTTTTCGACGCTGCCGCCCACCCCGCCGGTCGCCAACCCGGCCCCCAGCGCCAGGGTGCGCTCGCCGGCCTTCAAGCCGACCAGGGACTGGCCGAGCGGCCGGAATTGCGGGTATTTCTGCAAGGCAAGATAGGTCTTGATGTCGGTCCGTTCGAGTTCCTTCATTACCGCGGCGAAAGCGCGTGGATTGTTGTGGCGCAGGTAGTCGATGTAGTCGAGGTAATCGTTGAGCTTGGGAATGCGCTTCTGGACTTCCTTGATCACCGAGACGACGGTCTTGTGATCGACCGGGCGCGAAGATTCTTCGCGCTTGCCGCCCGGCCCGGCCTTTTCGACGGTACCGGGGCCGCCCGGCATGTCGGTGTATTCAACCCGCCCATCGGGGCGAACGATGCGATAAACATCAGCCATATGTGTCGAGTGTTCCAGAGAAGTGCAGCGATGCTGGGCTGCATATCCTAATGGCATGACACCGACCAGGCAAATGACATTTCACTACCGGCGTATCTCCTAGCGGATCACGCGGCGCCACTCCTCCTCGAAATAGCGCACCAGCACCTGGTTGTTCAGCCGATTGACCTCGGCCGGCACGCGATCCATGTCGGCTGGAAAATGAAACAGATCGGGCGCCACCTCCGGCGTCAGGAAGCGCGTCCTGCTACGCTCGATCACCCCCGGCACGAAAGGCTGCCGGCCGGCGATGATGTAGCCCCATTCGCCGAAGGAGGGCACCAGCGCGTGGTAAGGCGCCGTCTTGAAACCGACATCCTCCAGCGTTGCGACGACGCACCAGAAGGACTGCCGGGCATAGAGCGGCGAGGTCGATTGTACGACCAGCAGGCCGCGCGCCGACAGGCGCTTCTCCAGCAAGCGATAGAAAGCCGAGGTATAGAGCTTGCCGAGGGCGAAATTCGACGGATCGGGGAAATCGATGACGATGAAGTCGAAGAACTCGGTGCTGTCCTCCAGCCATTGCAGGGCATCGGCATTGACCACCTTGACCCGGGACGAGAGCAGCGCCCCCTGATTGAGTTTGACCAGCGCCGGCGAGGTCGAGAACAGTTGGGTCATCGCCGGATCGAGGTCAACCAGCGTCACCGCCTCGACATTCGGGTATTTCAGGATTTCCCGCACCGCCAGCCCGTCGCCGCCGCCCAGCACCAGCACCCGGCGGGCGCCGGGCAGGCTGGCCAGGCCGGGGTGAACCAGCGCCTCGTGATAGCGGTACTCGTCATGCGAGGAAAACTGCAGGTTGTTGTTGAGGAACAGCCGCAGATCGTCGCGCCAGCGGGTGACGACAATGCGCTGGTAGGGCGTGGTTTCGGTATGGACGATCTCGTCGGCGTAGAGATGCGCTTCGGCCAGCGTCGTCAGTTGGCCGGCACCGACGAAGCCGGCCAGCAGCAGCCCGAAAACGCCCCAGCTTTGCAGCGCCAATGCGCCGCGGGCCGGCAGTTGCTGACGGAAGAGATGCAAGGCCCAAAGTGCGACGGCGACGTTGAGCAGCCCGAAAAGCAGACCGGTGCGCACCATCCCCAACTGCGGCGCGAGAAACAGGGGGAAGAGGATGGAGACCGCGAGAGCGCCCAGGTAATCGAAGGTCAGCACCTGCGACACCAGGTCCTTGAAGGCCAGTTCGCGTTCCAGGATGCGCATGACCAGGGGAATTTCCAGCCCGACCAGGACGCCGACGCCGAGCACGGCCAGGTAGAGCACCAGCTTGAAGGGTGCCGACAGCCAGGTAAAGACGAGGAACAGGCCGGCCGCCGAGAAGCCGCCGAGCAGGCCGACCATCAGTTCGATCTGGATGAAACGCCCGATCAGGTCGCGGGTGATGTATTTCGACAGCCAGGAACCACAGCCCATGGCGAACAGATAAGTCCCGATCACGGTCGAAAACTGGGTCACCGAATCGCCCAACAGGTAGGACGACAGGGCGCCGGCGATCAGTTCGTAAGCCAGGCCACAGGAGGCAATGACGAAAACGGAAAAAAGCAGGGCATGACGCATGGGCAGCGATGCTACCGCGAATCCGCAGGTACAGACAGGCTGACGGAACGCTGCGGCGGATTTCCGGTCTGATCGGCAAGCCCTCACTTGGCCCCCGACCATGATCCGAAGCCTCCCGCTGCTCTTGCTGGCCAGCCTGGCACTCCCCGCCTCCGCCGCCGAATACCGGATCGATCCGACGCACACCTACGTCAGTTTCGAGATCGACCACCTTGGCTTTTCGACCCAGCGCGGTCTGTTCAACCGCAGCAGCGGCAGCGTCGAATTCGATGCCGAGGCGAAGTCCGGCCGTATCGACATCCGCATCGAAGCGGCGTCGATCGACACCGGCTTCGGACTGCGCGACGACACCCTGCGCAGTGCCGACTGGTTCAACGCCGGCGATTTCCCCGACGTACTTTTCCGCAGTCAGCGCTTTCTCTTCGACGGCGAACGCCCGGTCGCCGTCGAAGGCACGCTCACCCTGCTCGGCCAGGCGCGGCCAATGCGGCTCGAGATCAACCGCTTCAAATGCGGTTTCAACCTTGCCGCCCGCAAACGCGGCTGCGGCGCCGATGCCCAGGGCACGCTGCGCCGTTCCGAATTCGGCATGAACAACGGGCTGCCCTTCATCGGCGACGAGGTCCGCCTGCGCATCCAGGTCGAGGCCTATCTCCCTTGAGCGGCCTGCACTTGCAGTAAACCCGGGCGCCGATCGCCTGTTTCTGCGAAAATAGCACCCCCTTTTTGCTGTATCCGGAATCCCATGCCCCCCCATCCCGCCATTGCCACTACCGCTGAAATCGTCACCGAACTGAAAGCGGGCCGCATGGTCATCCTGGTCGATGAAGAAGACCGCGAAAACGAGGGCGACCTCGTCATGGCCGCCGAACACATCACCCCGGAAGCCATCAACTTCATGGCCAAGTACGGTCGCGGCCTGATCTGCCTGACCCTGACCGAGGCCCGTTGCAAGAAGCTCGGCCTGGTCCAGATGGCCCGCAACAACAAGACCCAGTACGGCACCGCCTTCACCGTCTCGATCGAGGCCGCCGAGGGCGTCACCACCGGCATTTCCGCCGCCGACCGCGCCCGTACCATCCAGGTTGCCGTTGCCAAGGCCACCACCGCCGACGACATCGTGCAGCCCGGCCACGTCTTCCCGATCACCGCCCGCGAAGGCGGCGTGCTGGTCCGTGCCGGCCACACCGAAGCCGGCTGCGACCTGGCCGGCATGGCCGGCCTGGAACCCTCGTCGGTGATCTGCGAGATCATGAACGACGACGGCACCATGGCCCGCCTGCCGGAACTGCTCGAATTCGCCAAGGAACACGGCCTGAAGATCGGCACCATCGCCGACCTGATCCACTACCGCGCCGCTTCCGAAACCCTGGTCGAACGCGTCACTAGCAAGCCGGTGCAAACCGCCCACGGCGAGTTCGCACTGCACGCCTATGTCGACCGCGCCAGCGGCGCCACCCACCTGGCACTGGTCAAGGGCCAGATCCCGGCCGGCGGCGAAACCCTGGTCCGCGTCCATGAGCCGCTGTCGGTGCTCGACTTTCTCGATCCGGGCAGCAAGGTGCAGTCCTTCTCCATCGATGAGGCACAAGCCGCCCTGGCCAAGCACGGCCACGGCGTCATCGTGCTGATGCACCGCCCGGAAGACGGCGAAGCCCTGCTCACCCGCCTGACCGGCCAGAACCAGCCGCGCGCCCAGCAGAAATGGGACCCGCGCACCTACGGCATCGGCGCTCAGATCCTGCGCGATGTCGGCGTTTCCAAGATGCGCCTGCTCTCCAGCCCGCGCAAGATGCCCTCCATGACCGGCTTCGGCCTCGAAGTCACCGGTTTCGTCACCTCTCCTGCGGAGCTCTAAGCCATGTCCCGCTTTGACAACATTTTCGAATACGACAACAACCTCAATGGCGCCGGCCTCAAAGTCGGCATCGTGATGGCCCGCTTCAACCTGCCGGTCTGCGAAGGCCTGCTCTCTTCCTGCGTCGCCGAACTCAAGCGGCTCGGCGTCGCCGATGCCGACATGACCATCGCCAATGTCCCCGGCGCGCTGGAAATCCCGCTCGTCCTGCAGACCATGGCGCAAAGCGGCAGTTTCGACGCGCTGGTCGCGCTGGGCGCCGTCATCCGCGGCGACACCTACCACTTCGAAGTGGTTTCCAACGACGCCTGCCGCGCCATCATGGAAGTCCAGCTCGACACCGGCGTGCCGATCGCCAACGGCGTCCTGACCTGCGACACCGACGAACAGGCCGAAGTCCGCATGCAGCCGAAGGGGGCCGATTGCGCCCAGGCCGCTGTCGAGATGGCCAATCTTCAGAAAGCCCTGCTCCAATGACCGAATTCATCAGCGACCTCCCCTCCGAAGACCCCAAGGCACCGCCCAAGTCGGCTCGCCGCCGGGCTCGCGAATTCGTCCTGCAAGGCCTCTACCAATGGCGCGTCGGCGGCGCCGACGAAGCCTCCATTGAAGCCTATGCGCCGGAAATGGAAGGCTTCGCCAAGGCCGACCGCGAATTCTTCGTCGGTACGCTGCGCGGCGTGATCGGCCAGCGCGAAGTGCTGGTCGGCCACATCACCAGCCACATCGACCGCCCGTTCAGCGAACTGTCGCCGATCGAAGCCTGCGTGATGATGCTGGGCAGCTTCGAGATGATCAATCATCCGGAAACACCCTACCGCGTCATCATCAACGAGGCTATCGAACTGGCCAAGGCCTTCGGCGGCACCGACGGCCACAAGTACGTAAACGGCGTGCTCGACAAGATCGCCGCCGTGGTCCGCCCGGACGAAGTCACCGCCCGCAAGAAAGGCAAGTAAGTCGATGCCGGGTGAATTCGCGCTGATCGACCGCTATTTCGCCCGTCCGACCCCGTCCGCCGTGCTCGGCCCGGGCGACGACTGCGCCCTGCTCCAGCCGTCGGCGAGCAAGCAGCTGGCGGTGACCACCGACATGCTGGTCGCCGGCACCCATTTCCTGCCCGATACCGATCCCAGGAACCTCGGCTGGAAGGCGCTGGCGGTCAATCTCTCCGACCTCGCCGCGATGGGTGCCCAGCCGCGCTGGGTGACGCTGGCCGGCGCCCTGCCGGCGGCCGACGAGGCCTGGATTGCCGCCTTTGCCGAAGGCTTCTTCGCCTGCGCCGCCGAATACGGTGTCGATGTGGTCGGCGGCGACACCACCAAGGGACCGCTCAACCTCTGCATCACCGCCCTCGGCGAAGTCGAACCGGGCCGTGCGCTGCGCCGCGACGGCGCCCAAGTGGGCGACCAGATCTGGGTTTCCGGCCGCCCCGGCCTGGCCGCCCTCGGCCTGGCCCAGCTGCAAGGCCGCGTCGAACTGCCCGAGCCCTGGCCGCGCCTGTGCGTCGGCGCCCTCGAAAAGCCGCGGCCGCGCGTCGCGCTCGGCCAGGCTCTGGTTGGTGTCGCCAGCGCTGCCATCGATGTTTCCGACGGCTTGCTCGGCGATCTCGGCCACATCTGCGAACGCTCCGGCTGTGCCGCGGCCGTCCGCCTGGTGCAATTGCCGCACCTGCCGAAGGGCGAAAGCTACAACGCCGACCTGCGCCGCCTGGCCCTGGAATGCCAACTGGCCGGCGGCGACGACTACGAACTGGTATTTACCGCCCGGCCCGAACAGCACCTGGCCATCGGCAAGATCGCCGCGCAGCTCGAATTGCCGCTGTGGTGCATCGGCGAGATGGTCGACGGCGAGGCCGGCGCGGTCACGGTTTTCGACCCGGACGACAAGGCGGTCGATTTCAGCTTCAAGGGCTACGATCATTTTGAACAAGCCGCCCAGTCTTAAATTCCTCTTTGCCCACCCGGCGCACTTCTTCGCGCTGGGTTGCGGCAGCGGCCTGTCGCAATGGGCACCGGGCACGGTCGGCACGGCCTTCGCCTGGGTCAGCTACCTGCTGTTCCGGCCGTATTTCCAGGAATTGCCGCTACTCGGCCTGCTCGCTGTCGCCTACCTGGCCGGCATCTGGTTCATCGACGTCACCGGCCGGACCATCGGCGACCCCGATCACGGCAGCATCGTCTGGGACGAGATCGTGCCCTTCTGGCTGGTCCTGCTCCTGACCCCGGACACTTTCTACTGGCAACTGGCTGCCTTCATGCTGTTCCGCTTTTTCGACATCACCAAGCCGCAGCCGGCCCGCTACTTCGACCAGCACGTCAAGAACGGCTTCGGCGTGATGGCCGACGATCTTGTTGCGGCCGGCTACACTTTGTTCTGTCTGGCCCTGCTCAAGCGCATTCTGACCTGACTCGCCCCTTCCGCCAGGCATAGAATGGTGAGGCCTGAACCATGCGGGAGAGTCACCATGAGTCACAAGCATGCCCACCTGATGCGCAGCATCTTCCAGGACCCGCCAAGTGCCAACATCCACTGGCGCGAAGTCGAATCCCTCTTGCACCACCTCGGCGCCGACATCGAGCCTTCGCACGGCGCCCGCTTCAAGATCACCCTGAACAAGGTCGAAGCCTTCCTGCACCATCCGCACAACAGCAGCACCTGCAGCCGCACCGACATCAAGGCCCTGCGCGAAGTGCTGACCCATGCCGGCGTGACGCTGGCCGCTTACGAAACCACTAATGGCTGAAGACTGCCCGGCCGTTCAGGCGGACGGCCGGCTCAGCCATTTGAGCAGCAGCGCGAACAGCAGATCGGGATCGACCGGTTTGGCGATGAAATCGTTCATGCCGGCATCGAGACAGCACGCCTGATCTTCGGCGAAAGCGTTGGCGGTCATCGCGATAATCGGCAGATGCGCCCCCTCGGGCAGCGCACGAATGGCCCGGCAGGCATCCAGCCCATCCATGACCGGCATTTGCATGTCCATCAGGACCAAGGCGTAGGCGTTGCGCCGCACCAGTTCGATCACCTGCCGGCCATTCGCCGCCAGGTCGACGCGCAAGCCGAGCACGTCGCGCAAGAGTTCGAGGATGACCTCCTGATTGATCTCGTCATCCTCGGCCACCAGGATGCGGGTCGCGGCGAATTCGGCACGCAGCTTTTCCTCGGCCAGGCGGCCGGACAACTGGACCGCCGCATCCCCGGCGAGCGAACCGGCTTCCGCCCGCGGCAACCAGATGGCGAATCTGAAGACGCTCCCTTCGCCGGCCCGGCTGCGTACCTGGATCATCCCGCCCATCAGGCGCACCAGACGCTGGCTGATGGCCAGACCGAGGCCGGTACCGCCATATTTGCGCGTGGTCGAGCCGTCGGCCTGCTCGAAAGGCACGAACAGACGGGCCTGCGCCTCCTCGCTCATGCCGATGCCGCTATCGCGCACGGTAAAGACCAGTCGCAAGGCGGAGGCGGTTTGCTCGATCGCCTCGATGGCGAGCACCACTTCGCCCTGTTCGGTGAACTTGATGGCATTGCTCACCAGGTTGAGCAAGATCTGCTGCAAACGCAAGGGATCGCCGATCAGGTCCTGATGCTCCAACGCCGGTTCAATCTCGAAACGCAGGCGCAACTGGCAAGCCAAGGCCTGATCGCTGACCAGGCTGTCGATGTTGCTGCGCAGGCTGCCCAAGCGGAAGCGGGTGTGTTCCAGGGTCAGGTGCTCGGCATCGATTTTCGACAGGTCGAGCACATCGTTGAGCAACTGCAACAGGTGGCCGGCCGAATAGCTGATCTTGTCGAGCTTGGCACGCTGCCCCAGATCGTCGATGTTGCGCCCGAGCAAATGGGTCAGGCCGATGATGGCATTCATCGGCGTGCGCAATTCGTGGCTCATGTTGGCCAGGAAAGTGCTCTTCGCCCGGTTGGCCGCCTCGGCCGCCTCCTTGGCGATCGACAGGTCGGCGGTACGGGCCTCGACCAGCGCCTCGAGATGCTGGCGGTGTTGATTCAACTCGCGCTCAAGCTGCTTGCGCTCGGTGATGTCGGTCATGAAACCATGCCCGAGGGCAAAGCCGTCCGGTTCGAGTTCGGCAATCGCATTGCCGTCTATCCAGCGCACCGCCCCCCCTTCAAGCACGATCCGGAACTCCTCGTGCCAGAGCGTCGCTGAACGGCCAGCCCGTTCGATACTGTCCTTGATGCGCCCGATATCGTCGGGATGGACCAAGGCCAGCACGGCAGACGCATCGTCGCGCAAGGAGGACGGGTCGAGATGGAAAATTTCGCGGAAGGCTTCGCTGGCATAAGGAAAACAGGAGCTGCCATCCGGCCGCAAACGGTACTGGAAGATGCAGCCCGGCACCCGGCTGGCAATTTTTTCCAGGCGCGCCAGGGCTTCACCTAACGCCGCCTCGGCCTGCTTGTGCTCCGTCACGTCACGGGCCGAGCAATACAATGCTCTCTTTTCGTCGAACATGACCGGAATGGCATTGATCTCGACATCGAACAGACTGCCGTCGGCCCGCCGGTGGCGGGTTTCGAAAACGCTGTTGTGTTGCTCGCGGAGCAAGGCCGAAATCACCCCCGGCACCTCTTCCGACGACCAGCGGCCATCCCATTCCCGCACGTTCATCCGCAGCACTTCGTCGCGGCGACGCCCCAGCATGCGGCAGAACGAATCGCTCGCTTCCAGCACATTGCCTTCGCCATCCAGGACATGGATGCCATCGCTGGCGTTCTGCAACAACAAGCGATTACGCTCGCTTTCCTGCGCCAACGCCTGAGCCGCCTGCTCCCGACGTTGCCAGGTACGGGCCAGCAGCCAGCCTGAACCCAGCGTAACCAGGACCGCAACCAAACCGATCGCCATGACATTGGCGGCATCCTGGAATACCGCCGCTTTCCAGGCCTCGGTCGAGATGCCGGCAATCACGTACAAGGGATAGGTCCCGACCCGCCGGTAAGCATTGACTCTTTCGATACCGTCGAGCGTCGTCGGCGCCACGTAGATGCCGCTTTCCGGCTGACTGGCAATCGCCTCGGCCAGCTGCTGCGACACCAACCGCGTACCGATCGCGCTCGCCGCCGCATTCGCCTCTTGGTAACGGGCCACCAGACTGAAATCGGCTGTCCGCAAGGAAATCGCGCCGTTCTTGCCGAGATCGAGAGTCGAGAACAGATTGGAAAAATGCGTCGCCGCAATCGTTGCCAGTACCATGCCGGCAAAACTGCCATCCGGTCGGTTCAGACGCCGCCCGAACAGGATCATCCAGTTCGGCTGTACCCGCCCGAGTAGCGGACCGGCGACGATCAGCCCGTCATCCTGCTGCTGCCGGGCGCGCTGAAAATATTCGCGATCGGCCACATTGATCCGCGTCTTGCCGCCGGCATCGAGCAGCACCCAGCCGTCGGCATCGACCAACTGTATCTGCTCCAGTTCCGGGTGCCGCGCCAGCTGTTCGATGATCAGACGACCGCCGGCACGGGCATCCTCTTCCCGCTGCAGCATGTCCTTTTCGTAGAGGAAGGCGACCGAACGCAGGCTCAGGTCGGTCTTGTCGATGACGCTGGCGATATAGCGTTCGAGCAACTGCGCCACGTTCTGCGTGCGCACCAAAGCCAGTTCCCGATGCTGGGCATTCGAACGATAGGCGCTCCAGCCTCCCATCAGGGTGATGAGCAGGACCAGTACCGCGCAGGCCAGGAGCAAGCGCGGGAAAAGGATGCCGTTAGCCTTCATCCCGGCCAACCGCGAAAAATGCTGCAACGCATGGATACATCTGCATCACGCCATCAAGGCGGCCTAATCACGTTACCGGATATTTTTAATACAAAGGTTATAGGCCGTATTGATTACGATCAAACGCTCCCGCTGCCGGCCGCCCCGCTTCCTCTAGCGGGCCAACCAGCCCGGCAGGCCAGTGGCCAGCATGGGCAGCGCCGAGATGGTCAGCGCACCAAGCAGCATGGCGAGCAGTGCCGGCAGGACCGAGCCGGCGACGTAGCGGATCGGCTTGCCGAACATCGCCGAGGCGAAATAGATGTTCATGCCGGCCGGCGGGCAGAGAAAGCCCATTTCCATGTTGGCCAGGAAGATGATGCCGAAATGCACCGGGTCGATGCCGTAACTGACCGCCACCGGCAGCAGCAAGGGCACCAGCACGACGATGGCGGCGAAGATTTCCATCAGCGCCCCGGCGAGCAGCAGAAACAGGTTGAGCGCGATCAGGAAGGCAAACTTGTCGGGCAACATCGATTGCGCCCAGTCGATCGCCGCGTCCGGAATACCGGCGTCGATCAGGTAATTGGTCAGGCCCAGCGCCATGCCGAGGATGACCATGATGCCGCCGATCACCTGGGCGCAATCGGCCAGGCAGCGGCGCAGGATCGGCCAGTCCAGTTCGCGATGCGCCACTGCCTGGGTGAACAGCGCGTAGGCGGCGGTCAGGGCAGCGCTTTCGGTCGGCGTCGCCAGCCCGGCGACCAGCGAGCCGATGGCGACCAGCGGTGCCAGGATCTCCCACTTGGCCGCCCAGGCGGCACGGCGGGCCGCCGCGAAGTCGGCCGAGGCGACGCCGCCGGCCGGGGTCGCCCCGCGCTTGAGGTAGCCGCCGACCAGGAGCAGGAAGCCGACCATCACCAGCGCCGGAATCAGGCCGGCCAGGAACATGGTGTTGATCGGCACGCGGGCGATGATGGCGTACATGATCAAGGGCACCGACGGCGCCAGCAGCACGCCCAGCGCGCTGGCGCTGGTCACCAGGCTGATGCCGCGCCGCTCGGGAAAACCGGCGCGGGTCAGCAGCGGCAGCAGCAGGCCGCCCAGGGCCAGGATGGTGACGCCGCTGCCGCCGGTAAAGGCGGTGAAGCAGGAACAGAGGACGGCCCCGGCGATCGCCGTGCCGCTGGCGCCGCCGCCGAACAGCGCGGTGAATAGCGTACCCAGCCGGGCCGCCGCGCCGGTCCGGGCGAAGACCAGGCCGGCCAGCGTAAACAAGGGTAAAGCGGGCAGCGAGGGATTGACCGTGATCTGGTAGTGGCTGAGCGGCACCGAGGCCAGCGGCTGGCCTTCCTGCCAGAACAGGGCCAGCGCCAGACCGCCGAGCACGGCAAAGACCGGGGCGCCGCAGAGCAGGATGGCGCCGAGCCAGAGCGCGAAAGGCAGCAAGGGCAAGGTCGTACCATCGAAATGGGCGGCGAACAGATAACCGGCGGTCGGCAGCAGCACGGCCGGCAGCCAACGCAGCCACGGTGCCGCCAGGCAACGCGCGCCGAGCTTCAAGCCAAGTAGCGCAAAACCGAGCGGCATGGCGAGTTGCACGCTCCAGCCGGGCAGCCCGTAGGCCAGCAGGCGCCCGCCATCCATCTCACTGGCGACAAAGGACCAGCTCGCCTGAGCCAGCATGCCGGCCAGCACGGCAGCGCTGCCACGGGAAAAAAGCAGCGCCGCGCCGCGGATCAGGGGCTTCCCGGAGCCGGCCAGGCCGGCGCCGAGCGAGGTCAGATGGCCGCCTCGTTCGGCCAGCACCGCACCGGCCATGGCCAGGACGAGGCCTAGATGCTGGACCAGCAGCGGCGCATTGTCGATGCCCTGACCGAACAGCGGCCGCAGCGCGATTTCCAGCAGCGGGATGGCCAGCATCAACAGCAGCGCAGCGCTCGCCACCACCTCGTCCAGCGCGCCGAAGCGGCGCAGCACAGCACGCATCGCGACTTACTTCGCCTTGCCGGCGCGGTATTCCTTGAGCAGCCGGAACACTTCGTCAAAGGTCTCGGCCGGCACCATCTTGCCGCGGATGCGCGGGTAGAGCTTGTCGGCCAGTTCGTTCCATTCCTTCATCTGCTCGGCGTTCGGCTTGTTGACGCTGAGACCGCGTTTTTTCATGGCCTCGACCGCCTCGTCCACCTCCTGCCGGGCCCGGGCACGAATCTGCGCCCCCGCCTTGGCACCGGCCTCGCGCACCGTCGCCTGGGCTTCCGGCGTCATGTCGTCCCAGGCCTTGCGGGTGATGACCAGCGCCCCGACAATCGGCGCCCAGTTGATGTCGAGCATGTTCGGCGCGCTGTTATAGACCTGCGTCGCCAGCGCGAAATACGGCGTGGACGGCACGGCATTGATCATGCCGGTCTGGATCGCCGGCAGGATGTCGCTGGTTTCCAGCGGCACCGGCGTGTAGCCGAGACTCTTCATGATCTCCTGCTGCTCGCTTTCGCCGGCCCAGGCGAAGAACTTCATTTTCTTGTAGTCGTCGGGGCGCAGCCCAGGTTCCTTCGAAAAGAAGCGCACCCAGCCGGCATCGCCCCAGGCGAGCACGACAAAGCCCTTGTCGAGGAATTTCTTTTCCATCGCCGGGCGCATCTTCTCGCGTACGTAGTCGACTTCCTCCCAGCTCCGGAAGAGCAGCGGCAGGGCCTGCAGCGCGGCAATCGACGGCTCGATCTCGCGCAGGCCGACGACCGAGAGCAGCGCCCCCTGCAACTGGCCGATGCGCATCCGGCGCGCCATGTCGGTTTCGCCGCCCTGGCTGCCGTCCGGATAGATCAGGTATTTGGCATTGCCGCCCTGCGCCGTCCGCCAGGCTTCGCCCAGTTCCATCAATTGGCGGTGGTAGAGCGAGTTTTTCGGGGCCAGGGTGCCGATACGCAATTGCTTGTCGGCGGCCAGCACGTTGCAGGCGAGCAGGCTGCCAAGCAGCCAGGCGAACAATCGGGTTTTCATTTTTCTCTCCGGTAAGGTGTCGTTCGCCTCAGAACAGGTCGTCGGCCTTGTCCAGCAACCAGCGTGCACGGCGCCGCATGACTTCGTTCTGCAGTGCCAACGGACTGTCGGGCGCTTCGCGGACGGCCAGCGCCCGGCCGAGCAGTTGTTCGAACAAGGCACGGTCGCCGGCCGGCTGGGCATAGCCCTCGGCCTTGCCGACCAGCGCCCCGGCCGCGTTGTCGCCGGCCTGGGCGATCGCCTGGTCGAACCAGCGCAGCGCCTGGGCCGGGTTGCCGCCGGGTCGCGCCGCCTCGAAACTGGCCAGCAGCCCGGTCAGCGCCCCCTGCCCCCAGTCGGGATCGGCGGCCCAGGCCAGAGCGGCCAGACGCACGGCGAGCGGCAGATCGGCCACGGTTTCCGGGTCGTCCTTGGCCAGCGAGATCCAGCCGCCCCATGACGCGGCGGCCCAATAGGCTAGGCCGGCCTCGGCTGCCGGCAGTTTCGGCCAGTCGGCGGCCTGCGGGCTGGCCAGCGCCTGGGCCAAGCCGGGATGTGCAAACTCCAGCGCCTGCATGGCGTGGCGATGCGCCCGTTCGTAGAGGCGGGCGGCACGCCGGCGCAGACGTTCGGCGGCCTTGGCATCGCGGGCCTCGACCTGCTCGGCCTCGAAAGCGACGAAGGCAAAGCTGTATTGGGTGAAGCCGGCCGCCACCGACTCGGCCAGAGCCAGATGCCCCGGTTGCTGCCGCAGCACGGATTCGGACAACTTGAGGTAGAAGGCGGCGGCGTCGCGCGCCAGCTCGGGATCGTTCTCGGCCGTGCGCCCTTGCACCGCGAGTTCGTCGGCCAGGCCGCCAATCACCATCTGGCGTGGCGAACAGCCAGCCAGCAGCAGGCTGTACAGCAGCAAGAGCAGGGGCATGGCCGCCCGCCAGCGAAATCGGTTCAAGGGTGTTCCATCCTTACCAGGCACAGGCGAGGCAAGGTAGCCGGCCGATGTTACAGCGCCATGACCACGGCCTGCCGCGACAGGTGCCGGGTTTTGCGGCAAACTCCGCGGCACACTCGGCGACCAACTCACCGACACGCTCGGCAAGCTGCCCGCTCCCGGCCATGCCGGCGGGCAAAACCGGCCGCTCGAAAAATTTTTGCCCAAACCGACAATATTCCGGCGGCTGATCCGTCTTCAGCAGCATGGATACGCTGCAACCCGCCCTCTCTGCCCATGAACTGCACCTGCTGATGGCCGACCAGAACCGACGCATCACCGAGACCATCCGGCGCGAACGGGGACGGCTGGGTAATTTCATCCGCCAGCGGGTGCCGGACGCCGGCGAGGCGGAGGACATCCTGCAGGATGTCTTTTTCGAATTCGTCGAAGCCTACCGGCTGCCCAAGCCGATCGAGCAGGCTGGCGCCTGGCTGTTCCAGGTGGCCCGCCATCGCATCATCGACCGCTTCCGCAAGAAGCGCGAGGTGGCGCTGCCGCAAGGCCGGGACGACGAAGGCAGCGAGGCGGACGACTACTGGCTGGCCGATGTCCTGCCCGATGCCCACAGCAGTCCGGAAGCGGCCTACCTGCGCTCGGTGCTGCTCGAAGCACTGTCGGCCGCGCTGGAAGAACTGCCGGAGCGGCAACGCGACGTATTCATCGCCCACGAACTTGACGGGCTGAGCTTCAAGGAACTCTCGGCCCGCAGCGGCGTGGGCATCAACACGCTGCTCGGCTGGAAACGCCAGGCCGTGCTGCATCTCCGCCAACGGCTGCAAACCATTTACGACGAACTCGAGGATTAAGGAGCATCACCATGCGAATGAACTGTTCAAGCGAAAAATCCGGCTGTACCAGCCGCTGCCTGAAGATCGGCCTGCTGGTCGTGGCCGGCATCGCGGCCCTGGGCGCGGTCGTCATGCTGCTGTGGAACTGGCTGATGCCGGAACTCTTCATCGGCGCCCGCAGCATCGACTACTGCCAGGCGCTCGGCGTACTGGTGCTGAGCAAGATCCTGTTCGGCGGCTTTCGCGGCGGTTGTCACGGCCGCTGGCACGAACGCCGGGCCCGCTGGGAAAGCATGACGCCGGAAGAACGGGCCGAACTGAAAGGGCGCTTCCACGGCCGCTGGGGCAACTGGTGCAAGTCGTCCGACAACGGCGCCGGCAACAACCCGGACAGCAAGCAGTAAGCGATGCGGTGGCAGCCCGGACCTACCCGGGTTGCCGCTTCAGGCCGCCAGTACCCGGCGCAGGCCGCGCATCAGGGTGCCGATGGCCGGCAGCTTCATGTACAACTCCTCGGCCGTATCCCAGTAATCGCGGTGGTAATTGACCCGGCCATCGGCCGCGAAGCGCAGATGCGACACACCGCGCATGACCTGGGTCTCGCCCTTGCCCCACAGGCGCACCCGGAACGAGAACTCCCAAACCAGCATGGCGCCCTGGGCATCCACCACCTTGTCGGTGACGACGAAGCGCGGCTCGGCAACCTGCCCGAACATGTGGCTGAAAATCCGCTGGATGCCGGGTATGCCCCGCACTTCGTTGAAAGGGTCCTTGAAATAGGCATCCTCGGTATAGAACTCGGGAAAGCGGGCAATGCTCTCCGGCGCAAATGCGTTATAAAAGCAGATCAGTTCGTCCAAAGTCATCTCAGCCTCCGGTCAGGCGACGAATCAGCGGGAAATACCAGGCGTAGGGCAGTACGGCGAACCATTTCATCAGCCGGGTGAAACGTTTGGGAAAATGAATCTCGAAACGCCCGGCCGCGAAGCCGTCGACCATGGCCAGGGCGGCCTGCTCCGGCGTTTGCAGCGCCGGCATGGCGAAATCGTTCTGCGCCGTCAGCGGCGTCGCGACAAAACCGGGATTGACCAGCCAGACACCAATGCCTCGCGGCAGCAGATCGAGGTGCAGGCATTCGGCAAAATGGATCAGCGCCGCCTTGCCCGGCCCGTAGCACAGGGCCTTGGGCAGGCCGCGATAGCCCGCCACGCTGGCCACCAACGCAATGCCGCCGCCCGCCTGGAGATCGGGCAGGACGGTCGCCGCCAGGCGCATGGCACCGTTGAAATTGACCGCCACCACCCGCTCGGCCTCTTGCAGGTCGAAACTGTCGGCGCGCATCGGCACGTAGTCGCCGGCCAGATAAACCACCAGGTCCACACCGCCCCAGGCCGAGACCAGTGCCTTGCGGGCGCCGGCCAGGGCGGCGCTGTCGGTGGCATCGCAAGGCAACAGCAAGGCATCGGGCAAATCCAGCGCCTTCAACTTTTCGGCGCTGCGCGCCGAGAGCGCCAGCCAGGCGCCGCGCCGCGCCAGTTCGCGCGCCAGGGCGGCGCCGATGCCGGTCGAGGCACCGATCAGCCAGACCCGCTTGCCCGACCAGACGGTGATCTTGGGATTCATGGCTTGCTGAAGCTCAAGGTCACTTCACCCAGCCGGAAACCCCATTTCGACATATAGGAGCGATTGAGCATCACCTTGTCGTCGATCAGGAACATCCAGTCGTCGAAATCGACGTTGTACACCTTGCCGTCCACCGGCAGCGCCAGCACGTAGCGCCAGCGCAAGGCATTGCCAGCAACCTCGCCGATCGCCTCGCCGACGACATCGTCGGCGGTGCCGCGGAAACTGCCGTCGGGCTGCTTTTTCAGCGTCCACACCCGGCGCGAGGTCGAACCGTCGGACCATTTGAACTGTTCGTCGAGCACGCCGGTATCGCCTTCCCAACGGGCATCGATGACGACGTGGAAACGTTTCTTGACCTCGCCGGAACGCCCCTGGAACATGCCCCAGGCGTCGAGCCGACCGTTCAGGTAAGTTGGCAGATCGAGCGTCGGTTGCTCGGCCCGGTACTGTTCGACACCGGTCGAGGCACAGGCGGTGAGCCCGAGGGAAAACAAGGCAGCAGCAAGCAGTTTCATTATCGAATCTCCAGAGAATGGCGCCAGCGCCAGAGCAGCCACCCGGCCAGCGCCTTGAAGGCGAGCGGCAGCAAGGCATAGGCAAAGGACAGCGCCGGCAGGCCCTGCGTGCTGCCCGGCACATAGCCGAGGGCCGCCAGCAGGGGCAGCGACAAGCCGGCGGCGAGCGCCAGATTGAGTTTGGCAACGAAATTCCACACCCCGAAGCAGGCCCCGGCCTGCCCCTGGCGTTCGCCGAGGTCGGCGGCGAGCGCGGCCGGCAAGGCGAGATCGGCCCCCAGCGCCAGGCCGGAGGCGACGCAGATCAGCGCAAACGGCCAGAGATCGCCGCTGCCCAGCAGGCTGGCCCCGGCAAAGGCCAGCATCGCCAGCAGCATGGCCGCCAGCCAGGCGGCGACCCGGCCGTAGCGCGCCGCCAGGGCGACCCAGACCGGCAGCGAGGCTGCCCCGGCGACAAAATACACAGCCAGCAAGGCACCGCTGGCCGATGGCCTTTGCAACACATCTGCAACGAAAAACAGGAACAGCGTCGCCGGCAAGGCCGCGGCAATGCCGTTGGCGACAAAGACCAGCAGCAGACGGCGAAACAGCGGGTCGGCCAGCACCCGGCGCAAACTCGGCCACAGCGCGGCGCTCGATGCCGGCAAGGCCGGCCCGACCCCGACCCGGGCGAAAGTCGTCGCCGCGGCCAGCAGCAGCAACGGCGGCAGGATCCAGCTCAAGCGGGCGATGCCCTCGCTCAGCGAAGGCGCCAGCCAGGTCGGCAAGGCCGCCGCCAGCACCACGCCAAGCAACCCGAAGCCTTCGCGTGCCGCCGTCAGCCGGGTCCGCCAGACGGCATCGCCACCGATATCCGCCCCCCAGGCCTGATAAGCCACGGTGGCCGCGGAAAAGCCGAGGTAGGTCAGCGCCAGCGAAGCGAGCAACCACCACCCGGCCGCCCCGGCCGGCGGGTTGAGCAAGGCGACGAAACCCAGCCCGAAGGGCAGCAACGCCAGCCCCAGCATGCGGCGCCGTGGTACCCGGTCGGCCAGCCAGCCGAGCCAGGGATCAATCCCGGCATCGAGCAGGCGCGCCCCTAGCAGAATCATGCCCAGCACACCCAGTTCGATGCCCGCCGTCTCGGCATAAAAGCGCGGCACATGAACGTAGATCGGCAAGGCGGCAAAGGCCAGCGGCAGGCCGAGCAAGCCATAGGCGAGGACGCGGCCGGTCGTCATGGTCGCGGCCAATTGGCGAATGCTGCCAAGGCGAAGGGAGCCACTATCCGGTCTACAAAATGCAGTTTGCCCTTCGTCCCAACGCCCTTTTTCGCGCCTGAGGCGCGCCTTACTTTTTCTTGCTTCGCCAAGAAAAAGTAAGCAAAAAGAAGGCGACCCGAGGTCGGCGCCGGGCTTTGCCCGGTGCCCTGCGCGATTCGGCAGGAGCGCGGGCTGCGCAACTCGGGCCCCTGGCCCTCAGACAGTGCTCGCCCTTTCTCCGCCCCTGCCTGCATTGCTCGGCGCCTTCCACGGGAAATGGGCACTGTCGCCGTACCAAAACAGTCTCGCTGCGACAATACAACCAAGCCACGCCCCGTCATCGTCGAACAAGCTCTTCCAGTTGAGTACAAAAAGCAGGCTCGATGACTGGCAATCGGTTCAAATCGCGACGCCCTTGCCCCCTTGGAGGGCGCTGAGCAACGCAGCCTGGCGCGGGAAGAGGGCGAGCACTGTTTGAGGGCGCAGCCCGAGTTGCGCAGCCCCCGCGTCGAGCGAGTCGCGCAGGGCACCGGGCAAGGCCCGGCGCCGACCCAGAGGTCACCTTTTCTTTGGCTACTTTCTTTTGGCGAAGCAAAAGAAAGTACGCCCGCCGGCAAGGCGGAAAACATTGGTTGAGAAAGCGTGACAAACGTCAAAAGCCCGCTCATCCCCCGCCCCCTTTCAACAAGGCCGCCCGCAACTCCGGCGCACTGGTCCGCGCATCCAGCCAGATGGCAAAGAAGGCCCGGGCGAAGGCCGCTTCGTCGATGCTGCCGAGCAGGCGGTCGTTGTAGAGAAAGCGGGCGCCGCCGGGCTGGTAGTGGCCAACGATGGCATCGCCGTTCCTGACGTCGGGAAACAGCCGGGCCATCTGCTCGCCCCAGCGCTTGAGCGTGGCGTCGTCGGCCAGCCCGAGATTGCGGATTTCCTTGACACTGGCTTCGGCGATGGCGGCCCCGGCGAGGTTGCGCTTGTAGGTCAGTTTGAGGGCCAGCGGCGGGCGCAGCGGGTCTTCGCCGGCCCACAAGGTCGCCTCATAGATGAGGAAGCCGAAGCGGCGGAACTCGCCGCTGCCCCAACGCCGCAGCCCACCGGTCGGATCTTCGGCCGGGCTGGCCGCCACCGCCAACGGCCAGGCGGCCAGCGCCAGCAGCAACTGGCGCCGGCGCGAAGACAGCGGCGCCTCAGCGATGACGCAGCTCGAACTGGACGACATCGACGCTACCGGCCAGGAAGCCGGCCTCGCAGTAACACAGGTACATGCGCCACAGGCGGCGGAACTGTTCGTCGAACCCCTGAGCGGCGATCTGCGGCCATTTGGCTTCGAAGGCCTGGCGCCACTCGGCCAGCGTCCGGGCATAGTCGAGCCCGAAGGCATATTCGTTGCGCACGATCAGCCCTTGGCGGGCGGCAGCATCGCGGAATGCGGCGCGCGAGGGCAGCATGCCGCCGGGGAAGACGTATTGCTGGATGAAGTCGGTGCTGCGCCGGTAGGTCGGAAAAATGTCGTCGCGAATGGTGATGCTCTGGATCACCGCCTTGCCGCCCGGCTTCAGGGCCCGCGCCACGGTCTTGAAATAGCTCGGCCAGAAACGTTCGCCGACCGCCTCGAACATTTCGATAGAAACCACATGGTCGAATTGCTCGCAGGTATCGCGATAATCCTGCAGCCGCAGATCGGCAGCCGGCACCCGCTTTTGCGCCCAGGCGAGCTGGGCCGGCGACAAGGTCAGGCCGGTCACGTCCAGCCCGGCCGCCACCGCCAGTTCGGCGAAACCGCCCCAGCCACAGCCGATTTCCAGCACGCGCTGGCCCGGTTCGGCCTTCAGGCGCTGCAGGATGCGCCGGTACTTGGCATGCTGGGCGGCCAGCAAGGAGGTATGGGCAGCCTCACCTTCGCCGTAGATCGCCGCCGAATAGCTCATGCTCGGATCGAGCCAGAGCTGGTAGAAATCGTTGCCCAGATCGTAGTGGGCCATGATATTGCGCTTGCTGCCGGTGCGACTGTTGCGGTTCAGCCAGTGCCGGACGCGGGCCGCCAGCAGGCCGCGCCAGGAACCGTACACGGCTTTCTTCAAGGCTTCGCGGTTGCGCGCCAGCAGGGTGAGCAGGCCGGTGACATCGGGCGAATCCCAGTGCCCGTCGAGATAGGCCTCGGCCAGGCCGATATCGCCCCGGGCCAGGATCTGCCCGAACATCGCTTCGTCGTGAACCTGCAACGTCACGCCATGCTCGCCGTCGCCGAACAGGGCGCTGGAACCGTCGGGCAGGCGGATTTCGAGCAGGCCGCCGCGGATTTTTTCGAGCAGTTCGAAAACCAGTCGGGTGTCACGGGGCAGGCTTTCGCTGCCGCGCAGAATCAGGGTGTTGTTGTTCATTTTGGCGACTCCCGGAGGGGTTGAGGTACGTGGGCGCCACGGAAGGGCACCCCTTTCAGCCAGAGCTTCAAGGCTTGCCAGTGGATGCGGCACATCACGCCGGCGGTGAGGAAGGGCATGCGCAGGAAGGCGCCGAGCAGGGCCATCGCCGACCAGGCGCGGGGCTTGCCGGAAATCGAGGTGAGCAGCAGTTCGCCTTCGGCATCGTCGTAATCGATCCGGGCCAGCGACACCGGCCGGTCGAGATGGAAGCGGAAACGGTAGCCGCCCTCGATCTCGTTGAAGGGCGAGACATGGAACAGCTTTTCGGCGCGCAGTTCCTGGCCGTCGCGCAAGGGGCTGCGGTCGGCGTTGTGCAGCAGGTAATTGTGACGGCCGCCGAAGGTATTGTTCACCTCGGCCAGCACGGCGATCAGTTGCCCGGCCCGGTCGTGACAGAACCAGAAGCTGACCGGGTTGAAGACATAGCCGAACAGGCGCGGGAAACACTGCAGGACGATCTCGCCATCGTCGGGCAGGCCGCGCTGGCGCAACTGCGCCTGGATCCAGGGCAGCAGCGGGCTGCCATCGCGCGCCCCGTGGTCCTTGCTGTAGAAACTCAGCACGTTGCGCCGCTCGACCGAGAAGATGCCGCAGCCCGCCTCGTCCAGCCGGCGCAATGGCAACTGCAGGTAGAACACCGGATAGACGAAGGCATTGACCGCCGGGCGCAGCCGGCGGTGCATGACATGGCCGAGGAAGAGTCGGGGTGCGGCAAACATGGCGATCAGGCCGTTTCGGTTTCGCGCAGCAATTCGGCAACGCCCTGCCAGGGCGCCTGAACGCCCAGACCGTTGGCGACGCGCAGCGCCGACTTCAGGCCGTCTTCATGGAAGCCATAGCTGCCCCAAGCGCCAGCCAGCCAGATGCCGTTCTCGCCCTGGACCTCGGCCAGCTTCTGCTGGGCGGCGATGGCCGGCCCATCGAAGATCGGATGGGCGTAGTCGAACTCGGCCAGCACCTTGGCCGGGTCCGGCTCGCGGGCCGGGTTGAGGGTGACCACCACCGGCGTCGAGAAGGGCAAGGGCTGCAGCTTGTTGATCAGGTAGGAAACGCCGACCGGCTGCGCCCCCGGTTCGCCGCTGCCGGCAAAATAATTCCAGGCCGACCACAGCTTGCGGTCACGCGGCAGCAGGGCCGGATCGGTATGCAGCACTGCCCGGTTGGGCTGGTAGCGAATGGCCGCCAAGACCTCGCGCTGGGCATCGCTGGCAGAAAAGCCAAGGATGGCCAGGGCCTGGTCGCTGTGACAGGCCATCACCACCTCGTCAAAATGTTCGCTGCCGCCGGCGTGGCTGACCCGCAGGCCGGTGGCTTCCCGGCTGATCGCCGTCACCGGACAATTCAACCGGATGTCGCCCAGCTGGGCGGCAATTTTCTCGACGTACTGGCGACCGCCACCCAGCACCGTGCGCCACATCGGCCGATCGAACACCTGCAGCAGGCCATGGTTGTTGCAGAAGCGGATGAAGGTGGCGAGCGGCATGTCGCGCATCTGGCCGGTCGGGCAGGACCAGATGGCCGCTGCCATGGGCAGCAGGTACCAGTCGGCAAAGGCAGACGAGTAGCGCCCCTCGGTCAGGAAGTCCTGCAGGCAGCGCTGGTTGTCGGGATGCGTCGCCAGCCAGGCGGTGCTCTCGCGATTGAAGCGCAGGATGTCAGAGAGCATCGACCAGAACGACGGCCGCAGCAGGTTGCGCTTCTGGCCGAAAACCGTGGCCAGGCTGCTCCCGGCCCATTCGAGGTCGGGGTTTTCCAGGCTGACGGCGAAGGACATCTCGGTCTCGACACTGTCGACGCCGAGCAAGGCAAACAGTGCGATCAGGTTCGGGTAGGTCTTTTCATTGAAGACCAGGAAGCCGGTATCGACCGGATGCGTCCGCCCTTCCAGCGTCACGTCGACGGTATTGGTGTGGCCGCCGAGGTAGCTGCCGGCCTCGAACAGGGTGACATCATAGTGGCGGCCAAGCAGCCAGGCACTGGCCAGGCCGGAGATGCCGGCACCGACGACGGCGATACGTTGTTTGCGTTCCATGTCCATTCCCTTGTTGATGACCGGCTGGTGATTCGATGCGGCGCCCGCAATGAGCGGGCGCCAACCTGCTATTTGAGAAACTCGTCGATCTTCTTGAGCAGATCCTTGTCATCCGGCTTGGTCATGCTGCCGAACGACAACACCTGCGTTGCATCGCGATTGATCAGGTACTTGTGGAAATTCCACTTCGGCCGGCTGTCGGTGACTTCCGCCAGCTTCAGGTAGAAGGGGTTGGCGTTCTTGCCGCGCACCACCGTCTTGCCGACCATCGGAAACTCGACGCCATAGGTCAGCCGGCAGAAATCGGCGATTTCCTTTTCCGTTCCCGGCTCCTGCTCGCCAAAGTCGTTCGAAGGAAAACCGAGCACGACCAGGCCCTTGTCCTTGAGGCGGGCATAGAGTTTTTCCAGGCCGTCGTACTGCGAAGTGAAGCCGCAATAGCTGGCGGTATTGACCACCAGGATCACCTTGCCGGCGTACTGGCAGAGCGGCATCGGCTTGCCGTCCTGCAGGTTGCTGAAGGTGTGATTGAGCAGGGCCGGACATTCGCCGGCCAGGGCGGGCGAAATGGCACCGGCCGAAAGCAGCCCGGCGATACCGATCCAGCGTTTGAGTCGTGAAATCATGTTCAACTCCGATTCGTTTTGTCCTAGACAAATAGGACGTTTGTTCGTAAGATAGACATCAAAAGTTTGATTGTCAACGGTTTGTCTAACATTTGTTCAGGACAAATATGAACACCCCCAGTTTCAACATTGCCGCTGTCGAGCGGGATACCGGCCTCTCCAAGGATGTCCTGCGCATGTGGGAGCGTCGCTATGGTTTCCCTGTCCCCGACCGCGACAGCAACGGTGAACGCTGCTATCCGGCCGAACAGGTGGAACGCCTGCGACTGATCAAACGCCTGATGGATCAAGGACATCGCCCGGGGAAGCTGATCGCGACCCCCGCCGAGGAACTGACCGCGCTGGCACCACGACGTTCAGCCCGGCGCGAGCCGGAGCCCACGGCCGAAGCCGGAGAACTGGCCGAATTGCTGGCGCTGATCAAGCAACACGATGCCGGTGCTTACCAGCAGGCCATGCAGCAGCGCCTGGCGCGCCAGGGTTTGCAGCGTTTTGTCCAGGACACCGTCGCGCCGCTGACCCGCCGCGTCGGTGAGTATTGGGAAGACGGCAACTTCGAGGTGTTCGAGGAACACTTGTTCACCGAACTGACCAAGCGTCTGCTCCGCCAGGCCATCGCCGCCCTGCCCGGCGGCCAGCGCGGGCCGCGCGTCCTGCTCACCAGCGTGCCGGAGGAGCAGCATGTCCTCGGCCTGCTGATGGTCGAAGCCTTGTTGGCCTTGGAGGGCGCCGAATGCATTCCGCTCGGCACCCAGATGCCCTTGCTGGAAATCGCCCGGGCCGCCAGCGCCCATCGCGCCGACATCGTCGCCCTGTCCTTCTCGGTGGCCTTCCCGGTACGGCAGATTCCCGCTCTGCTCACCCAGTTGCGCCAGATCATGCCGACGGAAACCGGACTCTGGGTCGGCGGCGGCGGCACCGCCCGCCTCACCGGGCAGCCCGGCATGACCTTGCTGCCGACGCTGGATGCTGCACTTCAGGCCCTCGCCGCCTGGCGCGAAACCCAGGCGTAAACGTCGGCCCGCCACATCGCAACGCGCCCGCACGGGCGACGGCGCGAGCCATGATCGATTGAGGCGAACGCCGACAGCGGTTATCCTGCACGCATGTCCTATTCAAAGGGCATCGGCTAGCCGCCTCGCCGGCAGCCGGATAACGAGATGTCGGCCGAACCTCGCAGCAGGAGACAGTCGATCCGGAGAGATTGGGCATGCTCAAACGCGGGCACTTGTGGATCATGGCGGTCAGGGACAGCTTCGTTTCGCTGATCCCGGTCACCCTGTTCGGGGTCATCGCCATCCTGCTTCAGGATTTCCCGCTACCGGCTTACCAGTCGATGATGGGCGAATTGTTCTCGGCCCAGTGGAAAGCCCCGCTCCGCCTGATCCAGAACGGCACCCACGGGGTTTTCGGCATGATGCTTTGCGTCCTGATCGCCATCCACGTGGTACACCGCCTGAAGAATGACTTCGGCGAGGAAATTCCGCACATCCTGGTGGGCAGTTCCGCCCTGACCAATTTCATGATTTTCATCGCCGTACAGGGGCCGCTCAATGCCCAAAGCCTGAATCACGAAGCCATATCGGTGGGCATCGGCGTCGGTATCCTGTCGGCCGAAATCCTGCGCTGGGCGGCCGGCACACGGCTGCTCAACCTGACCGCCATGCCCTACGATACGGAGCGCATTTTCTATCATTCCCTCCGCCTGACCACGCCCGTCATCTGTACCGGCCTGTGCATCACGCTGGTCGCCTTCGCCTTCAAGGCGCTGCCCGCGCCACCGCTCGATTTCTGGCGAAACCTGGTCGATACCGTACAGCGCCATGGTAGTGCCGCCTGGTGGCTGAGCAGCCTGGCAACCCTGATCAACCAGCTCTTCTGGTTCATCGGCGCGCACGGCAGCCACTTTCTGGACAGCTATGCCACGGCCCTGTTCGCACCGTGGGGCACGCCTTACGACGGCACCCTGGCGTCCCGTACGATGTTCAATGCCTTCGTCCTGCTCGGCGGCTCGGGCGCCACCCTCGGCCTGCTGCTGGCCATCCGGATCGTCGTACATGCCGGCCCCAGCCGCAAGTTGATGCAATTTTCCGTGCTGCCCGGCCTCTTCAACATTAACGAAACGATACTCTACGGTCTGCCGGTCGTGCTCAACCCGACCTACCTTTTTCCTTTCATCGTCGTTCCCTTGCTCTTGACCGGGCTGACCTTGGGCTGCTTCGATCTCGGCCTGCTCGAACTGCGCCCCGATCCGATCCCCTGGACGACGCCGCCGCTGATCTCGGGCTGGCTCCTCACTGGTTCCTGGCGCGGCGTAGCCTGGCAGATCGCCGAACTCGCCTTGAGTACCGCCCTCTACCTGCCTTTCGTCAAACAGGTCGAATCGCGACGCTTGCGCAGGCAATCGCACAATCTGGCCGAGACGACCGAAGCCATTCTTTCCGAAGGCCGAATCCGGGTGCCCATCGTCAGCCGGCACGACCAGGTCGGCCTGATCGCCCGTGGCTTGCTCACGGATTTGCGCCACGATCTGCAACGGGATGTTTTTCAGTTGGCCTACCAACCCAAGCATGCGCTGAATGGCGGCGTGGTCGGCGTCGAAGCCCTGCTGCGCTGGCCCCACCGCCGACATGGCGCGCTGTCGCCGGCGATTGCGGTCACCCTGGCCGAGGACAGCGGCGACATCCATCAACTCGGCCGCTGGGTACTCGAACAGGCCTGCGCCTGCAAGGCCCGCTGGAACAGCCACGGCTTCGGACAGATCAACATGGCCGTCAACGTTTCCCCGCTGCAACTGACCGACCGCCAGTTCGTGCCGCGCCTGGCCGAGATTCTGAAACGGCATGGGCTGGCGCCGGATGAAATCGAACTGGAGATCACCGAGTCCCAACACATCCCCGACAGCAGTGTGGTCGATACCGCCTTGCGCGACCTGTCGGCCTTGGGCATCCGGCTGTCGATGGACGATTTCGGCATGGGCTACTCGTCGCTGCTGCATCTGCGGCGCTTCCACGTCCATGCCATCAAAATCGACGGCACGCTGACGCGCGACGTACTGAGCAACACGACCAGTGCCGACATCATCCGCACCATCGCGACGCTGGGACGCGCCCAAAAAATCGACGTCATCGCCGAATTCGTCGAAACGCGGGCCCAGCGCGAACGCCTGGCCGAACTCGGCTGCGACTGCTTCCAGGGCTATTTCCATAGTCCGGCACTCTACGAAAAAGCCTGTCTGGAGTATTTCCGGCTGCATGCCGCCGGCTCGGCGGCCAATGCGGACTAGAATACGCCCTCGTCTCCATTCCCCCCCTTGCCATGACCTACGCCCTGCCCAGTTTCGAATCGAAAATCTGCCCGCCCGACCAACTCGCCGCCCGCTGTGCCGAAATTGCCCGACCGCTGGTGTTCACCAACGGCTGCTTCGACATCCTGCATCGCGGCCATGTCACCTATCTGGCGCAGGCAGCGGCCCTCGGCACCAGCATGGTCGTGGCGCTCAACACCGATGCCTCGGTCAAGCGCCTGGGCAAGGGCGACGACCGCCCGGTCAATCTGCTGGAAGACCGCCTGGCGGTCATGGCAGCGCTGCAATGCGTCTCGCTGGTCACCTGGTTCGACGAAGACACGCCGCTGCAACGCATCCTCGAATGCCGGCCGGAAATCCTGGTCAAAGGCGGCGACTGGCCGGTGGACAAGATCGTCGGCTGCACCGAAGTACGCGGCTGGGGTGGCAGCGTGCACTCGATTCCCTTCCTGCATCAAAAATCGACCACCGCCTTGCTGGAAAAGATTCGCCGGCTCTGAGGCCTCTGCCGCCATGCTGGACAATCTGCCCCTGCAAGCCTGGACCTGGGCCAACCGGATGGCCGCATACGCCCTGCTCAACCTGATCGACGACCCGGCCATCCTGGCCATGGCCTTTTGTTGATTGCCAGGTCGGCGTGCCATGCCATCGGCACGCTGGCGCTATACTCGTCGGCACCGCTTTTGCCTTGACCCAGACCGGGAGGAATTGATGACTCGCAGGCCTTTGCTGTCGCTGCTGCCTATCCTGGCCCTGTTCGCCGTTGCGCCGGGCCTTGCCGCGCCGCTCAAGATCCTCGCTTTCGACGATTCCTCCTGCAAAACCTGGCTGCAGTCCAAGGACGATCCCGAACTGCGCCTGCAGCACATCGCCTGGGCACGCGGTTTTCTCAGCGGCCACAACTACGCCAATCAGAGCCGCCAGGTGACGGATGTCTCCAGCGGCACGATCGAGCTCTACATCACCCGTTATTGCAAGGACAAGCCGGCCGGCCAGTTCATCGATGCGGCTTACCGGATGAGCGACGAGTATTCCGGCCGCGGCGCGCCGATCACCCGCTGAGTTCGGCTACTCGCCGACCCGGCCGCGCAGCAGCTTGATCTGGCCGCGCTTGACCTTGCTATCGACCCGCTTGCGCTGCGCGCTGCGCGTCGGCTTGGTCGGTCGCCGCAGGGCCGGTACCAAGGCCGCCGCCGCAATCAGTTCACGCAGGCGGGCCAAGGCATCCTCGCGATTGCGCTCCAGGCTGCGCTGCTTCTGGGCCTTGATCACCACAATGCCGTCGCTGCTGATGCGCTGATCGCGCAAGGCCAGCAGGCGCAGCTTGATGTCGTCGGGCAGGCTGGAGGCGGCGATATCGAAGCGCAGATGCACCGCATTCGACACCTTGTTGATGTTCTGGCCGCCTGCCCCCTGGGCCCGGATGGCGGTGAACTCGACCTCACTTTCATTCAGCTCAAAGCGCACCAGGCCCTCATTTGGCTTTCTCCAACTGGTCATAGACCGCCGTCGCCACCTTGGCCAGTTCGCCCTTGTCGATGCCCGCCGAAAGGGCATAGCCGAACCTGCCATCGATCCAGTAGAAGACGTTGACCGCCCCCTCGCGGGCAAAACGGAAGCCGGTCTCCGGCTTGCCGACGCCTTCGGTGGTCACATACAGCGTCAGCCGCTGGCCGCTGCCATCCTGGTACATGAACTGCGCTACCGGACCGCTGTTGCCGGGCAGCAAACGCCCGCCCACCAGTTCATAACCGACCACACCCAGCCGGGGCGGACTGACCGGCGCACCGAGCCGCTTGCTCAGCCATTTCACCAGTTGCTCTTCCTGGTCCGCCGCAACCTCGACCGGACGCCGCACATCCGGGCTATAGACGACATGCGCCACTGCCGCCTGATGCGACAAGGGCAGGCCCTGCGCCAGACGCTCGCCGGCAGCATAGTGGCCATGTGCCAGCCAGCCGGCGGCACCGCCGAGCAGCGCCAGCACCAGGCTGGCCGCCAGGCGCAGCAGTGAGGTCGCACGCCAGCCGGCATGCGCCGCCGGCAAGGGATCGACCGCCGGCCGTTCGGCAAAACTGGCCAATTCGGGCGGCAAGGGTTCGGCCAGCACCGGGTCGAACAAGGCCTTGAGCGCCGCCTTCTGCGCCCGATAAGCCTCGACCCGGGCCGCCTCGGCCGGCTCGCCGCGCAGCCAGTCCTCGACCTCGGCCAAGCGGGCTGCCGGCAGCGCGCCATCGACATAGGCATGCAGATCGTTTTCGGAAATCACTTGCGGCTTCATTTCACCACCCTCAGGCTGGCGCCGGGCTGTCGCCCCGCCATGATCTGGCGCAGCCGCTCCCGGCCGCGCGACAAGCGCGACATCACGGTGCCAAGGGGAATGCCCAGCGTACTCGCCACCTCGGCATAGCTCATGTCGTCCAGCCCGACCAGCAGCAGCACTTCACGCTGTTCCTCGGGTAATTGGCGGAGGGCTGATTCGATGTCCATCACTTCCAGCTGATCGCTTTGCGTCGGCCGCGTCGGCACCTGCCCGGCAACCTCGTCCAACGTCTCGGTAGGCAGGGCCGGGCGGCGCAACTGATCGACGCGCAGGTTATGCATGATGCTGAACAGCCAGGCGCGCAGGTCGCTCCCCGCCCGCCATTGGGCGAAACGCGTCCAGGCCCGCTCCAGCGTGTCCTGCACCAGATCGTCCGCGGCCGCCCGGTCGCCCAGCAGCGCCCGCGCGTAACGGCGCAGGCGGGGAATCTCGACCAGGATGTCGCGGCTATCCATGCGCGGCTTCAGGGCTTGGCGACGTGCCAGACGTTGTTGAAGCCGTCGCCGGTGATATCGCCCGCCTTCTGGTCCTTGATCCAGAAGTACAGCGGCTTGCCCTTGTAGGCCCATTGTTGCTTGCCGTCGTCGCGCTGCACGATGCTGTAGTCGCCGTGCGCCATCGCCCCGTCGGCGACGAACAGCGGCGGCCAATTGGTGGCACACGGCCCGTTGCAGACGCTCTTGCCGCTGCCCGCCGTATCCTTGTCGAAGACGTACAGGGTCATGCCGTTACTGCCGGTCAGCATGCCGCCCGACTGCATGGCCGGCGCCATCGGCCGGGTTTCGGCCATCGAGCAGGCGGCCAGCAGGCCGGCCAGACCCAGGGTAATGATCAGCGTGTTCGTTTTCATGATGTCCTCCGTTGGTTTCGGGGTGCTACATCGAGATAAACGAAGGGCGCGCACGATTTATTCCGCCAACCGCAAAACTCAGGCCGCAGCCAGACGCCACAAGGACGTTACTTCGGCGGCCCGAGCCGCATGCAACGGATCGTCGGCGTCGCGCGCCTTGGGATGCTTCGGCCGGGTATCGAGGCGACCGATAACCTGCAGGCCGGCCCCGGCGATCCAGCCGAGCAGCTCATCGCGGGAACGCAGGCCGAGGTGTTCGGCCAGGTCGGAGATGATCAGCCAGCCCTCTCCACCCGGCGTCAGATGCGCCGCCAACCCGTCCAGAAAACCGCGCAGCATGCGCGAATCCGGGTCATAGACGGCGTACTCGACCGGCGAGCTGGGCTGTGCCGGCACCCAGGGCGGGTTGCAGATGACCAGCGGCGCCCGGCCTTCGGGGAAGAGGTCGGCGCGCAGCACCTCGACCTGCCCGGCAAAGCCCAGACGTTCGGCATTTTCGGCGGCACAGGCCAGGGCACGCGGATCCAGGTCGGTCGCGACAACGCGGCCGATACCGCGCTTGGCCAGCACTGCCGCCAGCACGCCGGAACCGGTTCCGATGTCGAAAGCCAGCTTGCAGCCAGCCGGCAAGGGCGCCTGGGCAACCAGGTCGACATATTCGCCGCGCACCGGCGAGAAGACACCGAAATGCGGATGGATGCGTGCCCCCAGCGCCGGCACCAGGGCGCCTTTCTTGCGCCACTCCCAGGCGCTGACCACGGCCAGCAGACCGCGCAAGGAGATCACCGAATCCTCGCCGCCTTCGCCCAGCGCGGCACGGCAGGCATCGGCCACCTCCTGGCCGCGACGCAGCTGAATGCGGTAGTCGGCGCCCAGCGGCACCAGCAATTGGCCGAGCAAGGCCGCCCGCCGCCCCTGGGCTTCGCGATGCTGCTGGAAGGCTTCGGCCAGCGAGGCCGGCTTGCTGATGGCGCCTGCGCGTGGCTTGCGATCCGCCCGGCGGGCCAGGGCCTGCAACAGGTTGCGGGCATTCTGGTAATCGCCGCGCCAGAGCAGCGCTGTCCCCTGCGCCGCCAGCCGATAGGCGGCATCGGCCTTCAGGGTGTCGTCGGCGATGACGACATTTTGCGGCGGTGGCAAGCCGGCTTCGGAGCGCCAGCGGGCGCGGTGTTCGGCACCGGCTTCCTGCCAGCGGATGAGGGGATGGGCATCTGAAATCATGCGGCATTGTAGGCCAGATGGCGCCCCGCTTTGCCCTTACAATTCATCGACATCGACTGCCAAACCGGGAAGCCCGCCATGAAATTCGAAGGAACCGAAAGCTACGTTGCCACCCGCGACCTGACCCTGGCGGTCAACGCCGCCGTCGCGCTGCAGCGGCCCTTGCTCATCAAGGGCGAGCCGGGCACCGGCAAGACGCTGCTCGCCGAGGAAGTGGCGCGCTCGCTCGGCATGCCGCTGTTCGAATGGCACATCAAGTCGACCACCAAGGCACAGCAGGGCCTTTACGAATACGACGCGGTCTCCCGCCTGCGCGACTCGCAGCTCGGCGACCCGCGCGTCGCCGACATCGCGCACTACATCGTGCATGGCGTGCTGTGGCAGGCCTTCGAATGCGAGCAACCGTCGGTAGTGCTGATCGACGAAATCGACAAGGCCGACATCGAATTCCCCAACGATCTGCTGCGCGAGCTCGACCGCATGGAATTCCACTGCTACGAGCTGCACAAGACGATCAAGGCCAAACACCGGCCGCTGATCATCATCACCTCGAACAACGAGAAGGAATTGCCAGACGCCTTCCTGCGCCGCTGCTTCTTCCATTACATCAAGTTCCCGGACAAGGCGACCATGCAACGCATCGTCGAAGTCCATTTCCCGGTGCTCAAGCAGGAACTGCTCAAGGAGGCGCTTGAAGTCTTCTTCGAGCTGCGCGAGGTGCCCGGCCTGAAGAAGAAGCCGTCGACCAGCGAACTGATCGACTGGCTGAAGCTGCTGCTGGCCGAGGACATCCCGCCCGAAGCCCTGCGTGCCAAGGAAGCCAAGGACGCCATCCCGCCGCTGCACGGCGCCCTGCTCAAGAACGAACAGGACGTGCACCTCTTCGAGCGCCTGGCTTTCATGGCCCGGCGCAAGCCGTAAAGCCCGGTCGCGTAAATGCTCGTCGACTTTTTCCTGCACCTCAAGGCGCGCCAGCTGCCGGTATCGACCAACGAACTGCTGGCCCTGCTCGAAGCCTTGCAGGCGCGGCTGGTCAGCGGCAGCCTGGACGATTTCTACCTGCTGGCGCGCACCCTGCTGGTCAAGGACGAGGCGCTCTATGACCGCTTCGACCGTGCCTTCGGCGAGTACTTCAAGGGCATCGAGGCGCTGCCCGGCTTCGACGCTCTGATTCCCGAGGAATGGCTGGAACTCGCCGCCCGCAAGCACCTCTCGGAGGAAGACCGGGCGCGCCTGCAAAAGCTCAGCTACGAAAAACTGTTCGAGCAATTCAAGCAACGCCTGGCCGAGCAAAAGGAGCGCCACGCCGGCGGCAACAAGTGGATCGGCACCGCCGGCACCTCGCCCTATGGCCATGGCGGCTACAATCCGGAAGGCTTTCGCATCGGCGGCGACTCGGTCGGCAACCGGACGGCGATCAAGGTCTGGGAGCAACGCGAATTCCGCAATCTCGACGACTCGGTCGACCTCGGCGTGCGCAACATCAAGGTCGCCCTGCGCCGGCTGCGCCGCTTTGCCCGCAAAGGCGCCGCCACCGAACTCGATCTCGACGGCACCATCGCCGGCACCGCCCGCAACGGCGGCTGGCTCGACCTGCACCTGCGGCCGGAACGCCACAACGCGATCAAGGTCCTGCTCTTCCTCGACATCGGCGGCTCGATGGACGACCACATCCGCGAATGCGAGGAACTGTTCTCGGCCGCCCGTGCCGAATTCAAGCATCTCGAATACTTCTACTTCCACAACTGCATCTATGAAGGCGTCTGGCAGGACAACCGGCGGCGCCACGACGAAAAGCGCTCGACCTGGGACGTCATCCACACCTACGGCCCGGACTACAAGCTGGTCTTCGTCGGCGATGCCAGCATGAGCCCCTACGAGATCGACCGCCCGGGCGGCAGCGTCGAACACTGGAACAGCGAAGCCGGCGCCGTCTGGCTGCAGCGCATGCTCGCCACCTGGTCGCGCGCTGCCTGGCTCAATCCGCTGCCCGAGGCCTACTGGAACAACACCCCGTCGATCGGCATGATCCGCCGTCTGATCGGCAGCGAGCGCATGTTCCCGCTAACCATCGACGGCCTCGAACGGGCCATGCGCAGCCTGTCGAAATAATCGACGAGCCTGGTCGAGCCGATTATTACAAAAGTAAGGCAAGCGTGAATTAATCGATCTGCACTCCGCCGCTGTTGCACCGACAATGTCCCTACCCAGTGTCAGACTATTTCGACCCGTCTCCAGGACATGCCATGGCCAGCACCAGCCCCCTGCACGCCGACAGCCTCATCGAAGCCGCCCTCTTCATCCGCAACCGTGGCCCTCAGGTGCTGCCCAGCGGACATCAGCAAGCCATGGCGAAACGACTGGCCCAACTGAACACGGCCATGGGCACCAACGATGCCGTCGCCAACGTCCACGTCGCCACCGCCCCGACCCGGCCGGAAAAGACGGCGCGTCGCGGCCTGAGCACCTGTCTGCTGACCGCCCTCGTCTCGGCCTTGCTTGGCGCTTCAGCAACATGGCTGATGACGACGCCAGCCACCGTACCGCCAGCGGCCCACTCACCGCAAAACCAGCTCGCCATGCCAGTGGGCGACAGACTCGAGACCGGCAGCGTCACGCTCGCCGCGTCGGCCACCCCGCAGGTGGCACCGCTCGCTACGGCAACGCCGCTGCAGGACGAAACCTTGGTCGAGGAAAAAATCGAGACTTGGCGTCAAGCCTGGACCCGACACGATACCGAGGCCTACCTCGCGACCTACAGCGACCGGTTCGCCCCGGCCGATGGCAGCAGCCGTGCCGACTGGGCAATGGCACGACGCAAGAAACTGGGCGGCAAGGCGGCGATCGATATCGCCATCAACGACCTCGCGCTTGAGCGTCTGGGCCCGGACCAGTTCCAGGTCCGCTTCCGCCAGGATTACGCCTCGGGCAGTTACCGGGAAGTCGGACGCGGCAAGACCTTGCTGCTGACACGCGAACAAGGCGACTGGAAAATCCTGCGCGAACAGCAGGACTGAAACGTCCGTCGATTGCAGCAGATTGGAAAGCCGGCCGATAAGCCGGGTTCTGTTCCCCCCTTGCGGGGTTCGGCAATCATTCCTCTAGGCCTGCCGTCACCGACAGGCTCAAGCAACCTACCCGGAAGCAGCGCGGGCCACGCCTCAGCTTCCCTATTTGGTTTTGCTCCGGATGGGGTTTACCGTGCCGTCCGCCGTTACCGTGGACGCGGTGAGCTCTTACCTCGCCGTTTCACCCTTACCTGATCCTTGAGCCGTTGCCGCTGCAAGCAGCGGCGAAGCTCAAGGCCATCGGCGGTCTGTTCTCTGTTGCACTTTCCGTTGCCTTGGGTCTTGCGACCGTATAGCACCCAGCCGTTAACTGGCATCCCGCCCAATGGAGCCCGGACTTTCCTCCCGACACTTGCGTGTCCAGCGATTGCCTGGCCGACTTTCCGGGGCGGATTATACGCCCAGGCTCCGATATCCCTCAGTCCGTGAAATATTTAACTGACAGGCCGCCCCCGAGCAGATATGCTAATGGCAAAAAATAATTCCTGAACATGCCGACAGAGCTGATTGGGGAGCAGCAAACTGACATGAAGCACAGTGCACTCCGGCGCGCCATCGAACTAGGCGATTTACGCGCCGTTCAAGCTGCCATCGAGAACGGCGCGAATATCGAAGAAGCGGACATCCACGGCGATCCCGGTCTGCCGCTTCGTATCGCCTGTTTCCAGGGACATAGCGAAATCGTGCGCGAGCTGCTCCGGCACGGTGCCAACATCCACGCCCCCAACGCCCACGGCGCCGATGGCCCGATCCGCATCGCCACCCGCGCCCAACACCAGCAGATCGTCAAGCTCCTGCTCGAACACGGCGCCGAACTGCCCGACGCGCCGGCCGACAGCAAGGCCGAGGACCGGCGCAAACGCCGCGAACGGCGCAAACGCAATGCCGGACCGCCGGCAGGCTTATCGGAACGGCGCAATCAGGAAGACCGTCGCGTCACCAGTGTCCGGGAAATCGTGCTCGACGAGGCGCAGTGGGAAAACTACTTCAGCCAGAGCCGGCCGACCGCCACCCCGACGCCATTCCCGCCGCTTTTCGATCCCACCGAACACGCCTCCCATATCCTCGACCGGGCGCGCGACTAGGCCTTTTCGCCAAGCGGCAGGCAGGCCCGGTCGATCACCTTGCGCAGCACGAAGCTGGTGTGCACCCCGGTGACACCCTGGATGCGGGTGATCTTGTTGAGCAGCAGGTCCTGGTAAGCATCCATGTCCTTGACCACCACCTTGAGCAGGTAGTCCGACTGCTGGCCGGTAATCAGCAGACACTCGAGCACTTCCGGGATATCGGTAATGGTCGCTTCCAGATTGGCGAAGCGCTCCGGCGTATGCTGGTCCATTGAAATCCCGATCAAGGCCATCAGCGTCAAGCCGAGTTTCTTGGCATCGAGCTGGGCGCGATAACCCGTAATCAGCCCGGACTCTTCCAGCGTCCGGACCCGGCGCAGGCAGGGCGAAGGCGACAAGCCAATGCGGTCGGCCAGATCCTGGTTGCTGATCCGACCATCCTGCTGCAACAGTTCAAGAATTAGCCGATCGTAACGGTCGAGTTGCACGATATTTCCCTCAATTTTCCATTGGCGAAATATTAATCCATAAAATTTTAATTACTAGCAATTAAATTGCCAATTCAAAGCAATTCAGCACACAAAACGCAAGCACCTGCCGGGGCATTTTCCGTAAGATTCACCCCATCGAATTCAATCATTCCGCCCAACGGAGTCGCACCATGAAAAAGAATCCTGCCGCCAAATACGTTGCCTTCCCCCCGGTCCAGCTTGCCGACCGGCAATGGCCGAACCGCACCATCACGACGCCGCCGATCTGGATGAGCACCGACCTCCGCGACGGCAACCAGGCCCTTTTCGAGCCGATGAACGCCGACAAGAAGATGCAGATGTTCAAGACCCTCTGCGCCATCGGCTTCAAGGAAATCGAGATTGCCTTCCCGTCCGCCTCCGAAACGGAATTCGGCTTCGTGCGCGGCCTCATCGAAGGCGGCCACATTCCTGACGATGTCACCATCGAAGTTCTCACCCAGGCCCGCGAACATCTCATCCGCCGCACTTTCGAATCGCTCAAGGGCGCGAAGAAGGCCATCGTCCACGTCTATAACGCCACCTGCAAAACCTTCCGCGACAACGTCTTCGGCATGAGCAAGGCAGAGGTTGTGGCCATGGCCACCGACGCCGTCCGCCTCATCCGTACGCTTGCCGAGGAAATGCCGGAAACCGAGATCACGCTCGAATACAGCCCGGAACTCTTCACCGCCACCGAGCTCGATTTCGCCAAGGAAGTCTGCGATGCCGTCACCGAAACCTGGGGCGCCACGCCGCAGCGCAAGGTCATCCTCAACCTCCCGACCACGGTCGAGATCGCGACGCCCAACATCTACGCCGACCAGATCGAGTGGATGCACCGCAACCTCGAGCGCCGCGACAGCGTCATCATCAGCCTCCACCCGCACAACGACCGGGGCACCGCCGTCGCCGCCGCCGAACTCGGCCTCATGGCCGGCGCCGACCGCGTCGAGGGTTGTCTTTTCGGCAACGGCGAGCGCACCGGCAACGTCGACCTCGTCACCCTTGCCCTCAACATGCACACCCAGGGCGTCGATCCGCAACTCGACTTCTCGGACATCAACGCCGTCGCCCGCACTTTCGAACACTGCACCCAGCTCCCGATCCACCCACGCCACCCATACGTCGGGGATCTCGTTTTCACGGCCTTCTCCGGCTCCCACCAGGACGCCATCAAGAAGGGGTTTGCCGCTCAAAAGGCGGATGAGCAATGGGCGGTGCCCTATCTCCCGATCGACCCGGCCGACGTCGGCCGCAGCTACGACTCGGTGATCCGCGTCAATAGCCAGTCGGGCAAGGGCGGTATCGCCTACCTGATGGAGACCGAGCACGGCATCGTCATGCCGCGCCGCCTCCAGGTCGAGTTCTCGGGCGTCGTCCAGCAGCACACCGACACCCACGGCGGCGAAGTCAGCGCCGAGGCAATCTGGAATCTCTTCGCGCAAACCTACCTCGATGCCGCGAGTCCCGTGCGCTACCGCGAGCACCATCTCTACGAACATGGCAGCGCCCAGGGCATCCGCCTCACGGTCGATATCGACGGCACGCCGCACATCCTCACCGGCGAAGGCAACGGCCCGATCAATGCCGCCGTGCATGCCTTGCAGAGCGCCGGCATCCAGATCCAGGTGCGCAGCTACGAGGAGCGCTCGATGGTACCGATGGGCGAGGATGGCAATGCCCGCGCCTGTGCCTTCATGGAAATCGCCAGCAAGGGCAACGGCGAATGCTACGGCGTCGGGGTGGACAGCAATATCGTCACCGCCTCGATCAAGGCCTTGCTCAGCGGCGTCAATCGCATCGGTGCCGGCCGGGCTCGCGAAGCCGGCCAGCAAGCCGCCTGAGGCTCGCCAGTCCCTTGCCGACCTTCGGCAAGGGACTGAATTTCCGGCTCTTTCCGGAATTTTCCTTGCCACGCCGGGGTCAGCCGCGTAAGATGCGGCCAGCGCTGAACCGCAAGGCTTCAGCCTCACCGTTCTGCCCCGCGTAAATGCCGTCCCCTGCCAGCCCCGCTGTTCCTTCCCGCCGGCACGCTGAACCCACCATTTCCCCGTCGCAAAGCGCCATTCAAAAGCTCACCTGAGCGCGTCCGGTTTTTTCCGGCGCAGCAGGCGGGATGACTTCAGGGAATTCATGGTTCGCATCCAGTTCGCAATCGATCTTCATTATGAACTGAACTATTCGGGCGCCGATTTCGTCTTCAACATCCACGCCGCCCAGACCGCCAGCCAGGCCATCGTCAGCGAAAAACTGCTGATCAGCCAGCCGGCAACGCCAAACATCCAGACCGACCCGCTCACTCATTCCCGCTTCCTGCGCCTCAACGCCGCCCCCGGCCCGCTGCACCTGTCCTACTCGGCGACGCTGGATATCGACCACCACGTCGCCAATCCCGACACCATCGGCGAAACGCCGGTCGCCGAGCTGCCGCTTTCGGTACTGACCTACATCTACCCCAGCCGCTATTGCCAGTCCGACCGGCTGGCCATGCTGGCGATCAGCGAATTCGGCGCACTGCCCAAGGGTTACCGCCGCGTCGAGGCGATCCAGGCCTGGGTCCGCCGCACCGTCACCTTCCGCGGCGCCAGCAGCAGTTCGACCACCTCGGCGATCGACACGCTGACCGACCGCGTCGGCGTCTGTCGCGACTTCGCCCACCTGATGATCGCCATCTGCCGCGCCCTCAACATTCCGGCGCGCTTCACCACCGGCATCGACTTCGGTGCCGATCCGGCCCTCGGCCCGACCGATTTCCACGCCTACGTCGAGGTTTATCTCGACCAGCGCTGGTACATCTTCGACCCTTCCGGCACGGCCATTCCGATGGGCTTCATCCGCATCGGCACCGGCCGCGATGCGGCCGACGTATCCTTCGCCACCATTTTTGGCGGTGCCGTTTCACCCCCGCCATTGATCTCGGTCATGGCACTGACCGAGCCGGGCCAGGCGTGGGAAACGCCCCGCCACCGTCCGGAAGCCCTGTCCACCGACGCCATGGTCGACAGTGGCCGGCCAACTATTTAATCGTTAGGAGAAACACCTTTGGCAAAAGAAGAACTGATCGAAATGCAAGGCGTCGTCGATGACGTCCTCCCCGATACCCGTTTCCGCGTCACGCTGGAAAACGGCCATCAGCTGGTCGCCTATACCTCGGGCAAGATGAAGAAGAACCACATCCGCATCCTGGTCGGCGACAAGGTATCGCTCGAACTCTCGCCCTACGACCTGTCGAAGGGACGCATCACCTTCCGTCATATCGAGAATCGCGGTAGCGCGCCGGTCGCCCCGCAACGCCGCCGCTACTAGGCGGTAAGCACGGCTCCGCGCCGGCCGGGGCGAAACTGCCAGGCATCGTCGTAGTACGCCGGATCTTCGCTGTCCGGCGTCAGGCCCGGAATGCCCAGCAAGGGCAAGGGCTGCAGGTCGCGCGGGCGGGCCAGACGCCCGCTGGCCAGATCCTTCGCCAGTCGCGCATCCAGATCGCCCAGTTGTGCCGCCAGCGGCTGTTCCAGCCAGGCGGTATCGACTTCGTAAAGGATCGCCTTGGCGGTCAGGCCGCGATACGGCTTGAGCAGCGCTTCGTAGGTCGCATGGCCGAAGACGACGAAGCGCATGTGCTGGCGCACGGCATCGCGCCGCTCGACAAACAGTTGCTTCCACGCGAAATTGCGCAGCAGTTCGAGCAAGGCCGGCTGGCTGGAGAGCACGACAATGCCGCACTCGTCGAAATGAGTCAGCACGTCGCGTACCGTGCCGCGCGCTTCGCCTTGCGGCGTCATCGCCCGGACGTGACGGGCGCTGACCGCCACCTTGGTCAGCGGAAAAGCAAACCAGACCAGCGCATTGAAGAAGTCGTGCCAATTGTCCGGCCGGGTCTCGACCTCGCCGTTCTCCCAGATCCGGCACTCATAAACCAGGCCGTCGGCCTGCGGCGGCACGAAACGAATGCGCCGGCCGTTCTCGCCATGAATCGGGAAGCGTTCGGCCAGCTCGGCCACCGCCACCGCATCCGGGCGCGGCGGCAATTGCTCAAGCCAGCGCTGCAGCGGCTCGAACAGCGGCGAAAGATAGGGCACCAGCGGACTCACTCGCCGGACTTGGCGCCGTCCGCCTCTTCCTTGACGAAGACCAGCTGACCTTCCTTGACCCGGAAGGTGCCGATGAAAGTCCCCATGCCGTCGGCCGGCTCGCCGTCCATCTTGGCAAAGCTCTCGCAGGTCTGGGTTTCGGTGGCGAACATGCGCTTGCCAACCTTGACGATGAAAGCGCCTGACGGCACCTGGTAGATCTCGACCTTGCTCCGCTCGGTCCCCGTCCCCAGGTTGTGGCGCCGCATGCAGGACGGCATGCGCGACACCACCAGGTAGAGATTGACCTTGCTGTCCCAGAACCACGGCTGCTCGCGGATCAGCGACAGCACATGCTCGCGGCTGTTGTCGATCTCGTAGGTCGCGCCATCGTTCACGCAGGCAGTGAGCAGCGGAGCAGCCAGCAGTCCAAGCAGTAGATGGCGCAAGCGCATGATGGTTTTCCTTAGAGCATTTTCCAGGACAGCGTTTCACCGGCCCGCAACGGCACGATGCTATCGCTGCTGATGTACGGATACTCGGCCGGCACCGTCCAGTTTTCTTTGACCAGCGTCACCTGGCCGGCATTGCGCGGCAGGCCGTACCAGTCCGGGCCGTTGAAGCTGGCAAAAGCTTCCAGCTTGTCGAGCGCCCCGGCCTGCTCGAAAGCCTCGGCATACAGCTCGATGGCGGCGTAAGCGGTATAGCAACCGGCACAACCACAGGCCGCCTCCTTGGCGCCCTTGGCATGCGGCGCCGAATCGGTGCCGAGGAAGAAGCGGGTATTGCCCGATACGGCAGCCGCCAGCAGCGCCTCACGATGGGTTTCGCGCTTGAGCACCGGCAGGCAGTACCAGTGCGGCCGCACGCCGCCCTGGAAGATGGCGTTGCGGTTATAGAGCAGGTGGTGGGCGGTGATCGTCGCCGCGATGTTGTCGCCTGCACCGGCCACGAATTCGGCCGCTTCGCGGGTGGTGATGTGCTCCATCACCACCTTGAGTTTCGGGAAACGCTGCGTCAGCGGCAGCAGCACGGTATCGATGAAAACCTTCTCGCGGTCGAAGAGGTCGATCTTCGGATCGGTCACCTCGCCGTGCACCAGCAGCGGCAGGCCGACGCGCTCCATCTCGGCCAGCGTGTCGTAGGCCTTGGCGATGTCGGTCAGGCCGGCATCGGAATTGGTCGTCGCCCCGGCCGGGTAGAGCTTCACTGCCTTGACGAAGCCCGAGGCGGCCGCCTTGGCGATCTCGCTGGCCGGCGTGTTGTCGGTCAGGTACAGCGTCATCAGCGGCTCGAAGACGGCGCCGGCCGGCAGGGCAGCGAGAATGCGCTGGCGATAGGCGGCGGCGTGCTCGACGGTGGTCACCGGCGGCTTCAGGTTGGGCATGACGATGGCGCGGCCGAACTGGGCGGCGGTATGGGCAAGAACGGAAGCCAGGGCTTCGCCGTCGCGCAGGTGGAGATGCCAGTCGTCGGGGCGGGTCAGGGTAATTTGCATGCTGTATTTCTCACGGGGATCTCCCGCGATTTTAGCAGGCTGCCGCCCGCCCCGGCGGGATTAGCCGGCGTGTTCGGGCCTCAATGCACAACACAGGCGGCGAAATCGACCGTCGCCCGCTCAACCGTCCTTCAGCGCCAGCGCCCGTTCGTAGAGCGCATTCTTGGCGGCACCGGTAATCGCGGCGGCCAGCTTGGCGGCCTGCTTGACCGGCAGGCCGTCGGCGAGCAGCAGTTTGAGGACGCGCTCACCTTCCCCGTCGTCACCACCGGCCGGCGCACCGGAGACCATCAACACGAATTCGCCGCGCTGGCGGTTGGCATCCGCCTTCAGCCATTCCAGCGCTTCGCCGAGCGGACAGGAATGGATCGACTCGAACAGCTTGGTCAGTTCGCGACCGATGACCAGCGTGCGCTCGCCAAGCACGCTGGCGAGGTCGGCGACGGTTTCCAGCACGCGATGCGGCGCTTCGTAGAAGACCAGGGCACAAGGCGATTCGCGCAAGGCCTCGATCGCCTGCCGGCGCTGGCCGCCCTTGCTGGGCAGGAAACCATAGAACAGGAAATGCTCGTCGAGCAGGCCGGAGGCGGACAAGGCCGTGGTCGCGGCACAGGGGCCGGGCAAGGGCACCACCTTGCAACCGGCAGCGCGCACCGCGGCAACGACGCGGGCGCCGGGGTCGGAAATGCCGGGCGTCCCGGCATCGGAAATCAGCGCCACCGCCTCGCCGGCCTGCAGGCGTTCGATGATGCGCACTGCGGCTTCGTGTTCGTTGTGCTGGTGCGCCGGCAGCGTCCGCGCCTGCGAGCCGAGCTGCTTGAGCAGCGGGCCGCTGTGCCGGGTGTCCTCGGCGGCCACCCAGGGCACGCTGCGCAGGATTTCCTCGGCGCGCCGGGTCAGGTCGGCCATATTCCCGAGCGGCGTCGGGACAACATACAATGCAGCGGATTCTTCCGTCATATTCCAGGGCATGCAAGCAAAGACCAACGATACCACCACGACGCGCGGCCGCGAAGCCGAAGCGCTGGCGGCACGCATTCTGGAAAGGCACGGCCTGCGCATCGTCGAGCGCAATTTCCGGGTGCGCGGCGGCGAGATCGACCTGATCTGCCGCGACGGCAGCACCCTGGTCTTCGTCGAAGTACGCCTGCGCAGCCGGGCCGACTTCGGCGGCGCCGGGGCCAGCATTACCACCGGCAAGCAACGCCGCATCATCCTCGCTGCCCAGCACTATTTGGCCGGCCAGCCCGACTGCGACTGCCGCTTCGATTGCATCCTGCTCGCCAGCCTCGATGAACGGCAGGCCCAATGGCTGAAAAATGCGTTTTCTGCTGACGCTTAGCCTGGCGCTCTGGCTGCATGCGGCACAAGCCGACAGCGTGCGCCTGCTGGTGCAAAGCTCGCCGCTGGCCGGCAGCCAGTACTACGCACTCGGCGCCTACTGGCTGGAACTAAAAGTCGGCGACCGCCTCGAACTGATCCGCGAACCGAAAAACCGCCACGACCCGCAGGCCATCCGCATCGAATGGCGCGGCCACAAGCTCGGTTATGTGCCGCGCGCCGAAAACCGGGCGATTGCCGCCGCACTCGACCGGGGCGACAAACTGGTGGCCGGCATTTCCCGCCTCACCGAGCACCCGAATCCCTGGCGGCGGGTCGAGTTCGAGGTCTTCATTGAGCTGTGATGTAGAATGGCTTGATTAATTGTCACAAATTGCCGAAAGAATATGGATCTGATTGCCCGCATCGCCAAGCACTTCGAAGACAGCGCCAACACCAAACTCAATGCCATCGAAATGATGGCCGCCCCGATTGCCGCTGCCGTCGAAACCATGTTCAACAGCCTGATCAGCGGCGGCAAGATCCTCGCCTGCGGCAACGGCGGTTCGGCCGGCGACTCGCAGCACTTTGCCGCCGAACTGATCGGCCGCTTCGAAGCCGAGCGCCAGGAACTGGCCGCCATCGCCCTGACCACCGACAGCTCCATCCTCACCGCCGTCGGCAACGACTACTCCTTCAACCAGATTTTCTCCAAGCAGGTGCGCGGCCTCGGCCATGCCGGCGACGTCCTGCTGGCGATCTCCACCTCCGGCAACTCCGCCAACGTCATCGAAGCCATCAAGGCCGCCCACGAAGCCGACATGCGCATCGTCGCGCTGACCGGCAAGGGTGGCGGCGCCATCGGCGAAATGCTGCGCGACGACGATATCCATCTCTGCGTACCGGCCGACCGGACCGCACGTATTCAAGAAACTCACCTGCTCGTCATCCATTGCCTGTGCGATGGCATCGACGCGCTACTTCTGGGAGTCGAATGATGCAAAAAAGCAAACTCAGCCTGGCCGCCGCCGCCCTCGTTCTCGCCCTGCCCATGTTGCAGGGCTGTGTCCCCGCCGTGATTGTCGGCGGCGCTGCCGTCGGCGTCATGTCGGCCCACGACCGCCGCTCCACCGGCACCCAGGCCGACGACGAGACCACCGAATGGAAGGCCGCCGCCCACGTCCCGGCGCAATACAAGGACGGCTCGCACCTCAACTTCACCTCCTACAACCGCATCCTGCTGATCACCGGCGAGGCCTACAGCGAGGAAGCCAAGCAGGCCATCGGCGAAGCCGCCGGCCGCATCGAAGGCGTGCGCACGGTACATAACGAAATCACCGTCGGCCCGATCTCCTCGCTCGGCTCGCGCAGCACCGACTCCTTCATCGACTCCAAGGTCAAGGCCCGCCTGGTCGACTCCAACCAGATCTCGGCCAACCACATCAAGGTCGTCACCGAAAAAGCCGTCACCCACCTGATGGGCATCGTCACTGAACGCGAAGCCAAGGTCGCCGTCACCATCGCCCGCACCACCGACGGCGTCCGCAAGGTGGTCAATGTGCTGGAAGTCCTGCCCGACGCCGACATCCGCCGCATCGACAACGCCGCCCTCGGCTCCCGCACCGCACCGCCGGCAGCGGCACCGGTTGAGAACCGGTAAGCGGTTAGTCATTTGGCCTGAAGACAGGCTGGAAATGGAAAGGGCTGATTCTGTGAAGAATCAGCCCTTTTTGTTTCGATGCGGTTTAGTTTCTATTCGTTCTTGGCGCGCCCGAGAAGATGAATCTGGGCACTGGATTGAAGCGGTGTTCGTGTCCTAAGTGGCTCGCCAACTCTGATAGTTCTGAGAACAGGGTAATTCAGGTTCAACTAGATTCGTAGGACGACGTCGCACAAAACCGTGGCTATGCTAAAAATCCGCCAAGGCAAGTGGAAAATCGTACCGCAGTTGATTTGCACAATAACGCTTGGTTAAAAACAAAAGTTACCAACGGTGAAGTTCGTCATAGTTAACTACGGGGAGTAAATCAGTGCCAAATTCATTAAGGCGCGAATCAGAGGAGCCTTTAAGGCTTAACAGATAATTAGTAACCGCCATTCTCGATTGTTCATTCGGAACAACAATCATATTTATATCTTTTCGATCAAAAGGAATATAAATATCATCCTTATCTGTCGTGGTAAGGCCAGCCAGATCTGCTAGCGCAGATGGGATAATGCGCCACTCCCTCTCCTTATAATATAAGTCTATATCGGCCGTCTCATCTCTGGCTGGACCGAGATCGCCCATTTGCTTATAAAAAGAAGAGCAGAAAATTTCGGTGTTCACAAATAAACTCAGATCGTTTGCCTCAACAATCAGATTTCCCGATTTATCGTAAAGCCCCTCCCCCGGAACAGCTTTGCAGTATTTATCAACTTTTTCAAAAAAAACATTTCGAACCTTCAAATTGTGAAGCAAAGCCCCTCTCGCTGCAATACTACGATCCGGATTTCCAGCATTCGGATAATAATCAACAAAGTAGCTAACCGGATTGCCACCAACCCGCTTAACAAATGACTTTTTCACGCCAATACCGAATTTTCCATAGATAGAAGTATGCTCATTACACTCCCTAAGAGGAATATCTGTAAAACAAACTATACCGCTCCTAAACCAATTATCTGGATTAAAACGAACAATCTCATATGAGCACCGAAATCCTTTCTCAACAATCAGTTTAAATATATCAAGCTGTTTATCTGGGCTATCTTTGTTATTACGAGCCAAAAAATGAATCAAGTTATCTGTAACAAAAGACACAACAATCCCCTTACAGCCCGTTCAAGTAACACGGAGGGCTATAGATACATGTGGATAAAATGCCAAACAGACTACCTGTTTGGCATCACTTAAACAACAAAAATTCATTAAATTCATTGCACTACCCACCACTCACCACCCGACACTGTGCCTTGTAATGCCGCTCCGCCGCGCTATCGAGTCGCAGGGTTGAGGCGACCCGGCTTTCGCACTCTTCGTACAGCTGGCGCGTGCCGACATAACAATTGACCTTGCGGTGCGCCTCTTCATTGGGCGACAGGCCGGTGGTGGCGGTGACAGCCATCAGGCAGGCGTGGATGCGGTCTCTTGGCTCCGGATCAAGGGCGTTGCCGCGCTGCGGGTTGGCTTCGGCGGCAAGATAGCGCGGCGCTTGCCCGCGTTCGCGCTCGCGGCTGGCGACGAATTCGCGCTGCCGCGCCAGATCGGCCTGTGCCTGGCGCAGTTGGCGGGCCTCGATGCTGTCGCTCTGCGCCACCGATGAGGTGACGTAGCCTTCTTCGCACGGCGTGGCGGAGATGACGGCAAGGCCGCGCTTGCCCTTGCAGCGGTAGGCATCGGCCGATGCCGGCTGGCTGAGCACGGCGAGTTGCAGGATGCCGGCCAGCGCCAGTCCCTGGCCGATGGTCATCGTTTTACGGTGTTGCATGCCCCTCCCAAGCGGATTCCCGTCTATTTGAACGCGGCCTTACTTTAAGCGCACAGCATTATCCAAAACAGGTAATACGTCACAGCTTGCGGCATTTACTGGCCAGGCGGTCATGAAAAAGCCGCTTCCCGAGGGAGCGGCTTTTTCAGGCAGGCGTGGCGGCCGGGCCTGATCGGCACCTTCCGGCGCCGACGCTGCGGCCGGCAAGCTAGACGGTGAACTTGCCGACCTGTGCCTTCAGGTTGTTGGCAATGCCTTCGAGCTGCTGGGCGGTGGCCGAGGTGGCGCGGATGGTGACGTTGGTTTCTTCGACCATGTTGGCGATCTGCTCGACGCGCTGCGAGATGGACGTGCTGGCGGTGCTTTGCTCGCGGGTGGCGTCGGCGACTTCGCCAATGCGTTCCAGCGTGCGGCGGGCGCCGTCTTCGATGGCGCGCAGGGATTCGGAGGCAGAGGCGGCCAGGTCGACGCCTTCGCGCACTTCCGGCAGCGCGGCGTGCATGGCTTCGACGGCGCCGACCGTTTCGCCCTGGATGCCGGCGATCATCTGTTCGATCTCGGCGGTGGCGGTGGAGGTCCGTTCGGCCAGTTTGCGCACTTCGTCCGCCACCACGGCAAAGCCGCGCCCGGCCTCGCCGGCCCGCGCCGCTTCGATGGCGGCATTGAGGGCGAGCAGGTTGGTCTGGCCGGCGATGTCCTTGATCACCCCGGCAATCGAGGAGATCTGGTTGGCGCGCTCTTCCAGCGCCTGGATACGGCCGGAGGCGTCGGAAACGGTGTTCGAAATGCGCTGAATGGCCTGCGCGGCCTGCTCGACGCGGCCGCTGCCCTGCCCGGCCAGTTGCACGGCCTGCTCGGAATCGTGCGAGGTGTCGCGGGCGCTGTCCGAGATGTGGCAGGAGCTGACGGTGAGTTGTTCGACCGCCGCCGCCATCGCCGAGGTGGCGTCGGATTGCTGGCCGGCGGCGCTGGCGACTTCGTTGGCGGCGCTGGAGATCTGCGCCGCATTCTTGACCAGGCTGTTGGCGTCGTTGTTGATCTCGCGGATCAGCGCGCGCAAGGCGGTGACCATGTTGCCGAGCGAGAAGAGCAGGCTGCCGGCCGGGGCGCGGTCGATGCTGGCGGTCAGATCGCCGGCCGCCACCCTTTCCATGATGTCGCTGGCCGCCTTGGGTTCGCCGCCCAGTTGTTGCAGCACGCTGGTGCCGATCGTCCAGCCGGCCAGGCTGAGCAGGAAGAGCAGGCCGAGCGAGATGCCGCCGAGGACCATGGCGCCGCGCTTGAAGGCGGTGTCGATATCGTCGATGTAGATGCCGGTGCCGAGCGACCAGCCCCAGGGTGCGAAATAGCCGATGTAGCCGAGCTTGGGTTCCGGCTCGGGCTGCCCGGCCTTGGGGAACCAGTATTCGATGAAGCCGCCGCCGGCCTTGCCCAGCGCCACCATGTCGCGCACCAGGTATTTGCCGCGCGCATCCTTCATCTCGCTGACGTCCTTGCCTTCGTTCTCCGGCTTGGTCGGAATCAGCATGTAGTGGTGCGTGTCGTCGAGAATGAAGAAGTAGTTGGCGCCGTCGTAGCGCTGCGCCCGCAGCACTTCGCGCGCCGACTTCTTGGCCTCTTCTTCCGACAGCTTTCCGTCGGCAACCAGCTTCTGGTGGTAGGTCAGCACGCCCTGGGCCGACTCGATCAGGTTCAGCGTCTTCTGTTTGCGGTCTTCCAGCATCGTCGATTTGATGTGGAAGAGCGCCGTCACGCAGAGAACCAACAAGCCAACCAGGGTCAGCCCGACCAATAATTGCATGCGTGTCGACACACGCAAGGCGTTCAGGATTTTCACATTCAGCCCCAGGTATCTGACCCGGAAGCCACCAAGAGCATCAGGTCATTCAAGGACGGAAATAATATATGACCTTGGCAATAGAAACCGTCGCCCCGCCCCCAATTACGTGATATCCACAATGGCGCAAAGGCTTGTGCCAGAAGGGTTTTCTAATATTCACGCGATACCGCGCCTGTGAGTACGACGGAATGGGCAGTCATTGATTCGCCTGGCCGGAGCGAGCCTCGATCAGCGCGACGATGCCGTAGGTAGCCAGGATGAAGATCACCGGGAGCAAGGGAATGCAGTAACGCGCGATGGGAAAGCCGACGACATGGATGGCGGTGAAATAGACGACGACGCAGGCGAGGAGTTGTAGCGGAATACGATGTGCCGCGCGGATGCGCCCGCGCATCGAGGGCAGCGCGCAGGCCACGGTCACGAGCAAGGCCAGGCCGACCCAGAGGTAATGGGAGTACTCCATGATGAGCTTGCTGACGGTAAAGAGCGGCACGCCGTAGTAAGGACTGCTCATCGTCGGATAAGTGAAGATGTCCCCGGCCGAGGCAACGTCTCCCCAGGAAAAGAAGGCCAGCGGCTTGCCGAGCAGATACCACCTGGCATAGAGCGCCGGCGCATCGACGAAGCGCTGCCAGATGCCGTGGAGGGCAGCCCCCATGCTTGCCGACAGTTCGCCGATTTGCGGATCGAAGCGATAGGGATAGCCCATGCTTTCCGGCAGCCCCGGATACATCATGTTCGGATAATGCCCAAAGACCACCGTTTCGATCGAAAGGGTAGGATCGCTGGTCACGCCCAGCGTGATCAGATTGCGCGCGATCCAGGGCAGAAAGACGCCAAGAAAGCCGATCGACATCAAGCCGGCCTGCCGCCAGCGTGCCTTGCCCGGCAGCAGGGGAAGCATGGCGAGCAGGACCAGGGGCAGGAGATATTGCAGGGTTGGACGGGTCAGCGCCGCGCAACCGATCAACACTCCGCCGAGCAAGGCAAGGCCGCTCCGCTCAGGCGCCTTGAACTGGCGAAGCATGCAGTAGATGGAGAGCAAGAGCAGGAACGAGAACAAGGACTCGCTCAAGATGTAGACGCCCATGTTGACCAGTTGCGGCGAAACGGCGACCAGAGCGGCGGGCAGCAAGGCCCACTTGTCGGGGACGATGCGGCGAGCGATCAAAAACACCAGGGGAACCATCAGGATGCCGAGCAGCGCCTGCATCAGCGTGATGTTGAGAATGGTGCGACCGCTCGGCACCTCGCCGGCAAATGGCAGCAAGGCGATCGGATAGCCGGGCGAACGCAAGGCATCCGGGCGCGGAACGCCTTCGCCCTCCGGTTTGGCGAAAAACGGCTCGGAGGAATAAATCCCGCCATGACGCAGATTGAAGGCATAGCTGAAATACTGGCCGGCATCCGAGCGCAAGGGAAACTGGACCTCGGTATGCAAGCTGGCATCAATCCGCAGGAACGCGCCGAGCAGGATGATCAACAACAAACCGAGAAATGCATGCCGCGGGGTACGTCCTGGGTTCTGATTCATGGTGGCTGTTCGCAAGTGGGGGGCATCGAAGTCAGGGCGGGAGGTTACGTTATTGGCATGAGCACCTCAAGGCAAATACGGTCGAACGGAGCGGAGCAGTCGGCCAGGCGAGAGAATGCCGCAGGGCGCTGAGGCGCCCGCTCCGCAAAACGCTTCAGGCCTTGACGCCCGCTGCGCGCTGATCGAGATAGGCAGCCAACGCGGCGAACTGGCGCGCGGCGTGGCCGCTTTCGTCGACAACGGTCTGGCTGAACAAGCGACGAACCGTATCGGCAGTGATTTCGGTGGCATTGGGGTCGAAGCTGCGGCCGTCCGGCGTGGTAATCTGGCCGCTCATCCCGTAACGGGTCAGGGCGATCATGTTCATGCCTTCGGCCGCCGCGTAATTGCCCTGGGCGATCATTTCGTCGTACATCGCCTTCTCCTGATCGCTCAGCGCCGACATCGTATTGACGAAGCCGCCGGTTTTCTGGACGTAGTCAATCTCGGAGCTGGTCCAGGTCGTGGAGTCCTTGCTGCTGATTTCGGCCAGACGCGCGTCATTTTTCTGCAGATAGGCGACATCGTCGGCCGTTCGTTCCAGCGCCGATTTGGCCTTGATGGCATTGAGCCGCTGCTCGACGGCCGATGCGCCTGCCGCGCCCGAGTCAGCGGCCAGCGCCTGGCTGCCGGCCGCGGAAATGGTCACCCGGTCGGCAAGGCCTGCCGTTGTCGCGGCGCTGCCTTGCCGCTGCGGCGGCAAGGTTTTCTGTACACCGTAGGCGGCGGCCAGGCTGCCTGCTGTCTGAATGATCATTTCTCTCTCCTGACGATCTATCTGCCAGGTTCATTGCAAACGGCATGCCACGACGCCGGAGGCTAGTCCCGCCGCACCGCCGGCACCGGAAAGATGCGGTCGTAGGCCAGGTTGTAGAAGAAAGCGTAGATGACATAGAAGACCACCAGCCCGATATCGACAATGAAGGCTTGCCAGAGGCTGATCGAAAGATAGCCGGCAACCATGGGTAAGGTCAGCATCAAGAGTCCCAGTTCGAAAGACACGGCATGCACGACGCGCTCGCGGTAGTTCTTTTGCAAACGGCCGCGCCACTTGAGCATCAGCTTGTCGAACATGACGTTGTAGAGATAGTTCCAGCCGGTGGCGACAAAGGAAATGGCGACGCCGAGAATGCCCATGTGCACGACATCGAGGTCGAATACCCAGCTGGCCAGCGGGGCGCACAAAATCAGGCCGATGACTTCGAAGCCGATGGCATGGCGGATGCGATCAGAGCGTGTTCTCATGAATTCCTTGCTTGGCGGCGGCGCGGGAAGCCAGTTCGACGATCAAGCCGCAAAACAAAAAGGGCCGGCTCGTTGAAGAGCCAGCCCTTTTCGACAAATTTTGGCGCGCCCAGCGCGATTCGAACGCACGACCCCTGCCTTCGGAGGGCAGTACTCTATCCAGCTGAGCTATGGGCGCTTTGGGAGGTGGGATTCTACCTGCAGGCGCGCGGCGCGTCCATGTCATTGCTGCAAAAAGACGGACTCAATCGAAGAAGGTCCGCGCCGCTTCAAAGCGTTGGGCGTAATAGCGGTCGTTCAGGCGGTCGATGCGCACTTTGCCGTTGGTCGAGGGCGCATGCACGAAGCGTGCATCGCCGATATAGATGCCGACATGGGAGAACGGCCGGTTGGCCGTATTGAAGAAGACCAGATCGCCGGGACGCAGGGCTTCGCGCTCGATCGGCCGGGCATTGCGGGCAATGTCGAAGGCGCTTCCCTGAATTTTGAGACGAGTGACCTGGCCGTAGATGTAGCTGACCATGCCGCTGCAATCGAGCCCGGCATCCGGGTTCTTGCCGCCGAAGCGGTAGCCGGTATCGATCAAGCCCAAGGCATACATGGCGACCTCGTTGCCCTGCACGCTGACCGGCAAAGGCGCTTGCGTTATAGTTCCCGAGGCACGATCCGGACGCGGCGCCGGGCCACTGCAGGCGGCGAACAGCGCGCAACACAACGCCAGCGGCAGCACGACGGGAAGACGAACAGGAAAGCGCATGCAGTTAATGTATTTTCTGGAAACAACCCACAACTTAACGTTTTTACAGGATTTTTCAAGGCCATGAATTTAGCGAACGGGGAATTGCTGCGCTCGACCAACTTCATCGCCGGCCAATGGACCGGTGCCGACAATGGCGAACGCTTTGCCGTGCTCAACCCGGCTGACGGCAGCCTGCTGGCCGAGGTGCCGCGTTGCGGCGCGGTGGAAACCCGCCGCGCCATCGAGGCGGCCAATGCCGCCTGGCCGGCCTGGCGCGCCCTGACCGCCAAGCAACGCGCCCAGTTGCTGCAAGCCTGGTTCAAGCTGATCAACGAGCATGCCGACGACCTCGCCCAGCTGATCACCGCCGAATGCGGCAAGCCGCTGGCTGAAGCCCGCGGCGAGGTGACCTACGGCGCTTCCTTCGTCGAATGGTTTGCCGAGGAAGGCAAGCGTGCCTACGGCGAGAGCATTCCCAGCCCGGTCGCCGACAAGCGACTGGTCGTGGTCAAGCAGCCGATCGGCGTCTGCGCCGCGATCACGCCGTGGAATTTCCCGCTGGCGATGATCACCCGCAAGGTGGCGCCGGCCCTGGCGGCCGGCTGCCCGGTCGTGGTCAAGCCGGCCGAGCAGACGCCGCTGACCGCCCTGGCGCTGGCCCGACTGGCCGAACTGGCCGGCTTCCCGGCCGGCGTCTTCAACGTGGTGACGGGCATTCCCGGCGAAATCGGCGGCGAACTGACGGCCAATCCGATCATCCGCAAGCTGTCCTTCACCGGTTCGACCGCCGTCGGCCGGCTGCTGATGGCGCAGTGCGCGCCGACCGTCAAGAAGCTGTCGCTGGAACTGGGCGGCAACGCCCCCTTCATCGTTTTCGACGATGCCGATATCGACGCCGCCGTATCTGGCGCCATGATCGCCAAGTATCGCAACGCCGGGCAAACCTGTGTCTGCGCCAACCGCATCCTGGTCCAGGCCGGCATCTATGAGGAATTCGCCAGCAAGTTCGCGGCCCGCGTCGCCGAAATCAAGGTCGGCAATGGCCGCGAAGCCGGCGTCGTACAGGGGCCGCTGATCAACCCGGCGGCGGTGGCCAAGGTCGAGTCGCACGTTGCCGACGCCCTCGCCAAGGGAGCTCGCCTGCTTGGCGGCGGTGCCCGCCATGCGCTCGGCGGCAACTTCTACCAGCCGACGGTATTGAGCGAGGTGACGCCGGAGATGCGGGTGGCGCGCGAGGAAACCTTCGGCCCGCTGGCGCCGCTCTTCCGCTTCGAAACGGAAGCCGAGGCCATCGCGCTGGCCAACGACACCGAGTTCGGCCTGGCGGCCTACTTCTACAGCCGCAGCGTCGCCCGCTGCTGGCGGGTCGGCGAAGCGCTGGAATACGGCATGGTCGGCATCAACACCGGCCTGATCTCGAACGAGGTGGCGCCCTTCGGTGGCATCAAGCAATCGGGGATCGGCCGCGAGGGGTCGAAGTACGGCATCGAGGACTACCTCGAAATCAAGTACCTCTGTTTCGACATCAACGGTTAAGCGAACATGCCCAAGCTGCTCATCGCCGGCCTGGTCATCCTGCTCATCGTCGCCTTCTGGCGGCGCTGGCTCAAACAACGGCGAGCCGGCTATATCGACACCTATCCGTACCAGGGCATTCTCGACAAGCGCCTGGCGGCGCGTCGGCCGGAGCTGAGCGCCGAACAGCGGGTGGAAACCCTGCTCGCCCTGACCGACTATTTTCACCTCTGCCGCCGCGCCGGCCGGCGCATGGTCTCGATGCCTTCGCAGGCGGCCGACGATGCCTGGCACGAGTTCATCCTGTTCACCCGCTATTACGACAAGTTCTGCCGCGCCGCCTTCGGCCGCTTCCTGCACCATACTCCCGCCGAAGCGATGCGTTCGCCGACCCAGGCCAGCGACGGCCTGAAACGGGCCTGGCGCCTGGCCTGTTTCCACGAAGGGATCGATCCAAAAAAGCCGGACCGCCTGCCCCGCCTTTTCGCGCTCGATGCCAGGTTGGGGATTGCCGGCGGCTTCGTCTATCAGCTCGACTGCCTGGCCACCAACGGCGGCGCGGCGGGCAGCGATTTTTGCGCCAGCCATATCGGTTGCGGCAGCGGCAGCAGCGGTTGCGGCGGCAGTTCCGGCTGCTCGGGTGACAGCGACGGCGGCGGGGATGGCGGCAGCGGCTGTGGCGGCGGCTGCGGTGGCGATTAAGCCGCCGGCGGCGAATAGACGACGACCCGGTTGCGCCCTTCGTGCTTGGCCAGATAGAGCGCCAGATCGGCCGCCTGGGTGAGTTCCTCGACCGAGTCGCCATGTTCGGGATAGACGGCCAGGCCGATCGAGGCGGTGAAATGCAATAGGCCGTCGTCGAACGGCAGGCGAATCTCGCCGATCAAATGACGCCATTGCTCGGCCCGCTCGCGAGCAACTGCGAGCGGCATGCGTGGCATGAGAATGACGAACTCCTCCCCCCCGAAACGGCACAGTACGTCTTCATCGCGGACCCTGTCCCGCAGCGTCCGCGCCAGCTCCTTCAGCGCTTCGTCGCCAACTGCGTGACCATGTGCATCGTTGATCTGCTTGAAGTGATCGAGATCGATCATCAGCAAGGACAACGGCGTCCGCTCCCGGCGCGCCCGCGCCAGCTCGCGAGCCAGGGTTTCGTCCAGATAGCGTCGATTGAAGCAGCCGGTCAGGCTGTCACGAATCGCCTGCTCCTGCAGCGCCGCCTGCAAACGCTGGATCTCGTCGAGCTGGCTGCGCAGCCGGGAGTTGGCTTGCTGCAACTGCGCTTCGCTATTGCGCCGCTCGGTAATATCCCGGGAGACACCGAGCAAGGCACTTGGCCGCCCATCAGCATCGAGCAGAAAGCTGCCCATCACTTCCGAAACCACTTGCCCACCCTGCTTGCAGGGCTGCTCGACCTCGGCCATGACCGACATCGCAGAACGATCCCCCGCCACCAACCGGGCGCCATGCTCGGCCAGCAAGGCGCTGACGCGCCGATACGAGTCCGCCGACAGCGAAGCCTGTAGTGGCAAGGCCATGACTTCGGCCGGGGTGTAGCCCCGCGTTCTTTCAACGGCCGGGCTGACATAGGTGAAACGCTGCGTGGCCAGATCCAGCGTCCAGATGGTATCCCGGCTTTGCTCGGCCAAATGCCGGTAACGTCCCTCGCTGCTGCGCAATGCGAGTTCCGCCTGCTGCCGAATGGCGATCTCGCCCTTGAGCCGGGCGTTCAATTTGGCCAAGTAGGCGGCGAATGCCGTACCGATCACGATGAGCATGCTGGAGGCAAGCAAGGCGCCCCACATCCAGGCAGGAACACGGGACGTTTCCGGCTGGTACATCAAGCCATCGAGGACATAATCGGCGGGCAACATGCCCTGCTCGGCATAGGTGCGAGCAATGTTCTGCCAGCGCCCGGCCGACATCTGGCCGATTTCGACCAAATCGGGCTGCATCAGGCGTTTGAGTTCGGCCGCCTCGTAAAGCAAGTGTTCGCGACTGTGACGCCGGGGATAGCTGGCCAGGATCAGGTCGGCAATTTCCTCGGGATGATCGGTCGCATAGCGCCAGCCGCGCACCGCCGCATCGCGGAAGGCCTGCACGGCCTTGGGCGATTGCTTGACCCGGGCTTCGGTGGTGAACAAGGTATCGCCATAGAAATCGATACCCACCGCGCTCGGGGTGAACTGAATGTAGGGAAAGCCGGCCTGACGCAACAAGAACGGTTCGTCGGTCGAATAGCCGGACATCGCCGCGACGCGCCCGGCGGTCAAGTCGCCGATATCGAAACGGCTGGGCACCGGCAGGTAATGCTCGACGCCCTCGGCACGCAAATAGGCGTACAACTCGGTTTCATGCGCCATCAGCATGATGCGTTGGCCATTCAGGGCGCCGATATTGGTCACCTCCCGCCGATTGGCCAGGATTACCAGCGGCGAATGTTGAACGATGCAGGCCAGGGCGACGACCGGCGCGCCCCGCGCCCGATGCAAGGCGAGTTCGGAAGCCCCGACCCCGAAATCCGCCTGGCCCTTGATGACGCTCTCGATCGGGTCCACGCCATCCGCCACTTCGCGCAGTTCGACCTCGAAACCCGCCTCCCGGAAATAGCCCTGAGCAAGGGCGGCGTAATAGCCGGCGAACTGGAATTGATGCTTCCAGTTCAGTTGCAGACTCACCCGTTCCATGGCCTGCGCTGCGGAGAATAATCCGCCGAGAACCAGAAACAGGATCAAGCGCATGCCGCGACGCCGGGACATCTACTGCTGCGCCGCCGACTATTTGTGATAGGTCCGGCTGCTCCCCGAGCTGCCATGACTGCTGCCGTGACTTTGCGCGTCGTTGTCGAAGGGGCTCCAGCCCTGAAATTGCGCGTAACTGAACAACAGCATGGCGAGGATGGCGGCGAACCGATTGATTGTGTTGAACATCAGTCGTCATCCTCGTCGCTGGCCACCGGCGCGTGATCGCTTTCAGCCCAGCGCCGGGTTTCGAATGCGGCATGGCGCCAACGCGTATAGAGCGGGAATGCGGCCAGGAAAAGCATCAGCAAGACAAAATTGGCCCAACCGGCTCCGGCCGAAAAGACCTCGACCACGTTGCGAACCGGTACGGGCTTTTCCAGGGACATGTCCGGATCGATAGCCAGATAGTAGGTACCCGCCGGGATGTGGCTGAACACCACCTCATCCTGGCGACTCCCCTCCGTCCAGTGTTCTCCGCCATCGTATCCATCGTAAAAGGAAAGTTCGCGCGTCGTCGGCCAGGCAGCCCCCGTGGCTTTATTAACCAAAACCAGATTCAGGCCAACCCAATTGTTGTCGAGCATCGCCGTATTGCGCACACGCACGCGCTGCGACCGCCCACTCAAAGTAAACTCGCGGGTCATTACATCCGCGGTTTGCAGAGGGTCGAAATGAACCTCCTGACGCAGCAAAGTCTTGCCCCCTGAGAAAAACAGGAAAAACACCTGCAACAGGACACTCAGCAATAACACCTGCCAGAACAGGCGGCAGGTTTTACGGTGCGCTTCATCCCAGGGGTTCGGTTGGTTGGCGAAAATACCGACCGGATCGGGCAACACGCCGGGCAGGGCAAAGGCATCGTGAATGACGGCTGGCTCGACATACCGTCCCAAGGACCAACTGAGTTCCTTGTTGGTTGTTTCCTTCGACAACAGGGCGGGCGGCGCAACGTAATCGACTATGCGGGTCCGCTCGCCGCGCCGAACCCGCCACGTGAATTCCCCGGCAACCTGGACCACTTCGGCCACTGCGGTCGTCGAGAAATGCTTGTATGCCCGACCGTCGTAGTTCACATCGACCAGTTCCGCCGAGGCCCGAGTATTTGGCGGATTGCTCAGGACATCGGCCACCGTCCAGTGGCCGTTATATTCGGTCAGCCAGCGATAACTGCCCTGCTCGCCAGCCAGGAAATATTCCCGCCAGTCATAGTTGATTCCGTCAACCCGCGTCTGGCGAACCAAAAAGCCGATGACTTCGACCGCCTGATCGTCAAACCGGCCCTTGCTTCCCAATGCCAGACGCGGCACATATCGTTCTTCACGCGTCCCGAGCGCTTTGGATAGCAGTTTGTAAGTCGTATCGCCGGTATCGACCACCGCGCCGCACGAGGCGCATCCGACGGCGAGAATTTCCTTGGCGCGTGCCTGCATCGGCGAACCGCAACTTGGGCAGCGGAAAACCTTGGCTTCGACCTGGCGCTCGGGAACCGCCATGCCGTCACGCAGGTTCGATAATTTGAGCGCCTTGAAATCGACTGCCTGCCCGACGAAGTAAAGCGGAACGGCTTCGGAGTAATCGAGCGTCGCGAAATGAGCGCCATTGCGCAAATCGACACAGGGCGCCGGATAACCGGCTCCAACCCGGAAAGGCAATTCCCCCTGACCGGCGACGCACTCCGCCTGCTCGATATTGCTGACCGTCCAGGTCTGACCGGCGAATGCGAAACGCTGGCCGATTTTCAGATCGCCCATGGCCGGCATGGCATCCGGCACATGCTGCAGGAAGGTCAGGACATACTGCCCGCCGGACTCCGACAACCAGCCCGTGCGCATGTCGTCGAAGAGCAAATACCACTCGTTCCAAAGACCTTGCTCATATTTGAGCTGGATGCGGCCGATCAGCGCGAAATGCACGCCTTTGTAGCTGCCTTCGGCCCCCAGTTGCAGTGGCGAACGATCCTCGACCAACGCCGCCATCTTGCCGATATCTTCCAAAGCCTGATCGTGACGGACCAGTGTGCTCTGGCAGTATTCGCAGACGGCAAAGATCGAGCCCGCCGATTTGAAGACAACCGGCGCGCCACACGAAGGGCAGTTCGCAGTCAGGGCCAAAGACGATGGCTCAGGTCAGTTTCTTGAGCAGTTCCGCCTTCTTGGCATCGAACTCGGCCTGGCTGAGAATCCCTTTACCGACCAGCCCGTGCAGCTTTTCCAGCGTCGTCACGACCTCGTCGGCCGAGATGCTGGCGACCGGAGCCGCAGCACTGGCCGCCGGCTGCATCGCTTGCGTCATGGCTTGCCCCATGATCTGTCCGAAACCGACGCCGGCGCCAAGGCCGACCCCCATGCCGGCCAGGCCGCCCTCGTTCTTCGCCGCATCCGGAATGCTGTTGGCGACCTGATACTGGGTGTAGCGCTGCATGTCGCCAACCATGTTCATGCTGATCTTCTGGTCGAGAACCTTCTGCAATTCTTCCGGCAACGAAACGTTCTGAACGACGAGCGTATCGAGCGTCAAGCCGTATTCCGCGAACATCGGCTTCATCTTGAACATCATCGCCTGACCGAACTCGTCCTGATTGCCGGCCATGTCGATGAAGGAAACGCCGGATTCGCCGAACAGGTCGGTCATGCCAGCCACCATGGTATTGCGCAGCTGGCCTTCCAGCTCTTCTCGACCATAGCTTTCGCGGCTACCCGAAATCTTCTGATAGAAGGTCTTGGCGTCGCTCAGATGGTAGGAGTAAATCCCGAAGGCACGCATCCGGATGATGCCGAATTCCTTGTCGCGAATGGTGATCGGATTGGGCGTCCCCCACTTCTGATCGAGCTGATGGCGGGTCGAGAAGAAATAGACGTCGGACTTGAAGGGGGAATCGAACAGCTTGTCCCAGTTCTTCAAATTGGTGAGCAGCGGCAGGGTCTGCGTCGTCAGCGTGTAGCGCCCCGGTCCGAAGACGTCGGCAACGACGCCTTCATTGACGAACACGGCCAACTGGGAGTCGCGCACGGTCAAGCTGGCACCGTTCTGGATTTCCATGTCCTGCATCGGAAAGCGCCAGGCCAGGGTACCGTCGCCATCCTCTGTCCATTGCAGGACATCGATAAATTGTTTCTTGATGAAATCCATCAAAGCCATAACTACCTCCGCGAAATCAGACGATGCAACCGGCATTCAGAATGCCGACGCCAATTGAGAGAGAAGCGAGGAAAATCCCGGCCGCCAGGCGTCCCTGAGGGATGCTCTGATTGATGCCGGGCAGGATAAATCGAGCGACCGTAAAGGTGACCAGTTGCACGACACCGGCCACCAAGCCCCACCCCATCATCACGTAGAGGTTATGGCTGGTCGCCACGGCCACGGCGATGGGCAGGGCCAGTCCAATGACCGCACCGGCCAGGCTGACGGCTGCAGCATCGTTGCCATCACGGATCAATTTGAGTTCGTTATAGGGCGTGACAAAGATATACAGGCCGACGAAAACGACCAGCAAGATCACGGCCGTCAGAAAATAACTGGCGAAGGCGGGCAAACTGCTGATTACCGGATCAAACATGAAATTCCCCGGGCATAAAGCGACAGCGGGCGATTCTCCGCGTTGCCGCAAGTTAACTCAAGTCCGACGTTCTGCATACCAAGTGACAAAATCAGGCATGGCCATCGGTTTGGCATAGAAAAAACCTTGTACGTGGTTGCAACCAAGTTGGTGCAGCCGCTCGATCTGGGCCGCGTCCTCGACCCCTTCCGCCAGCGGCATCATGCCCAAATCCCAGGCCAGATCGATAATCGTCCGAACGACACGCAAATGCTCTTCCGAGCTTGCCATGGCGTGAATGAAGGATCGATCGATCTTGATTTCATTGAGTGGCAAGCTAACCAGGTAGCTCAAGGAAGAATAGCCGGTACCGAAATCGTCGAGCGCCAGGCTCACCCCGAGTTCGCGCAGGCGCTGCATGACTGCCAGACAACGCTGCGGATCAGTCATCATGGCCGATTCCGTCAGTTCGATAATGAATCGTTCTCCCGGCAGGCGCCAGGTAGCCAGGCGTTGTGCGATCAACTCCGGCAAGTCGACGTCAAGCAAATCATCCACCGTCAGATTGAACGCCAGCGGAATGCCGATTCCCACGGCATCGAGATCGCTTGCCATCCGCATCGCATGACGCACCAGCCAATCGGTGAATTGCCGCCCCCAACCATGCTCTTCGATCAACTCGATGATTTGCAGGGGCGGAACCCACTCGCCATTGTCACGCTGCCAGCGCAAGAGTAACTCGGCGCTGGTGCATTGCTGGCTGGGCACGTCGATTTGCGGCTGCAGGAAAAGGCAAAGTTTTTCATTTTCCAGGGCCCGACGGAATTCTTCGCCCATCTCGAAACGAAGCTGCCAGTCCTGACGCATGTTCACCTGGAACCAGGTCAGGGGATGTTGATTTTCGCTGCTTGCCCAGCGCGCCAGCCGGGCCGCCTGCAGGATCGATTCCCCGTCGGCACCATCCGCCGGCATCATGGCACCGCCGATACTCGGCACCATGGGCAAACTGCGCCCACTCAACAAACGCAAGGGTTCTTCGAAAACCCGAAGGATCTGTGCCGCCACCAGGCTGGGACGCACCTGGACTTGCACATCATGCAAGATCACCAGCCACTCCCCTTCCCGTCCCGCGAATATCCGGTCGGCCGGCCGCAAGGGGCGGTCAAGGCGTTCGACCAACAGACCGGGCAGGCTTTGCAGATCGGTCGCGGCCAAGTGTCCGAAACGATTGCGACTGACCAAGGCGATTGACAGGACCGCCACCGGCACCGCCGACTGAGCGCAGGTTCTCAGAAAATGCAGCGCCGCCAATTCGCCCGGTACGCCGTGTTCGGTTCGCCGGGCTTCCTCGCTCATTTCGATGGCGCAACATGCTGCGGCGAAAATACTCCGCCGCAGGATGGAAAACAGGTCGAGTTGCGCCCGGCTGGCCGGTACGGCCGGATCGAACAAGCGCTGCTCGCATTGCGCGACGATCCGGAAAAAGTAGACCGCCAGATCGGGCAAGGCGAAGCCGCGCCCATAGAGCTTGTACCAACAGGCCAGCCAACGTCGCTGCCATTGCTGATCGGCCAGATCTCCGACCAGACTGATGGTCAATTCTGCAAACTCGGCGAGCAAAGGGTCCGCCATCTCTTCGGCCAGCACCTCCTCAACGGAAGGTCGCCAGATATCGGCCAGTGCCGCCAGCGAAGCCAGTTCCTCGCCGGCCAACCCGAAAGCCTCGAGGTTGATGTAGCCGTTGCGATTAGCCGAGGTAGTAGTCATGCGCCTCCAAGCCGTATGCGTCGTGCGGTAAAGCCTTGCTGACGCGAGTGTCGCGGAATTGCTCGCTGCGCAAATCGATCACCCGATAGCCATGCTCCTGGTTCTTATCCGCATCAAGCATGACCAGCACTCTGGGCCGCGAGCGTTGCACGCGATTTTGCTGGATAACGATCCCCACCTCGCCGCTGCTGAGTTCCACCAACGTACCGATCGGGTATAACCCGACACACTGAACGAACTGCTCCATCAAGGCCAGGCCGAATTTGTGGTCGCGCAACTTGTAGAGTTCCTCCAGGGCTTCCTGATGGCCCAATGCAGTCCGGTAGGGCTTGTTCTTGAGCATGGCGCAAAAGGAATCGACCAGCCCCGCCATCTCGGCCGCCATCCCGATCTGGTCGAACTGGAGACCCCGCGGGTAACCGCTGCCATCCCAGCGCTCATGGTGACGGGCAACAGTCACCAGGACATCCGATGGCAAGTGGGCTTGTGTGTAGAGAATTTCCAGGGAACTGGCGACATGCGAGTGCATCAACTCGACTTCTTCGGGACTGAGTGGCTCCGTCTTGGCCAGAAGCTCGACAGGCAACTGGATCTTGCCCACATCTTGCAGCATGCCGGCCATTCCCAATTCGTTGAGTTGTTGTCCGCGCCAGCCAATGTGCGTCCCCAGCATCAAGAGATAGACCGAAACGTCCATCGCATGATCGAAACTGTATTGATCCTTGCGTTTGAGCCGAAGCAACCACATCAAGGCATCCGGATTGCGCTGCAGGCTGCCGGTCAGATCGCGAATCCCTTCGCGAACCGACGCAAAATCGATTTCCCGTTCCGTCATGATGCTTTGGAATGTCTTCTGCAAGGCAAGCTGCAAGCGATCAAAACGCGGCTCGATATGAATCAGCTCCTGCGCCAGGGCACGGGCATGTTCGGTATCTTCCTGTTGATGCAAAAACTCGAGGAAACGGCGACGTCGCACGTGGCGCTTCTCCTCCAGGCTGGCCGTCGCAAAAATCGGCTCCCTTCGCCGCACCGAGTCGCTTTCCTGTACCGAGAACTCCATGCCGGGAGGCGGTCGCAAGCCGCGATCCTGCCCCCGCTTCGGCGCCCGGTAATGTTCGTTCAACGAGCGGGTACGATCGATATAGACAAAACGGCACTTTTGTTGAAATACATCGACCTGTTCAGGCCTGGAAATCAGGAAGCCCTGCAGGGCGAAGGGCAATTCTGTCCACGGACAATCTGGCTCGGTGACGAACATACCAATCTTCAGGTCTGCGACCGAGACAATCTCCATGATAATTTTCGGATATACAAGACTACGACTGGGATGCGAGCCGTTTCAGACCCTCCAGCGGCAGATTGTGCGCCACCCTATAGGGAATGACAAGTTGATTCCCGACCAGTTCTGCATTGCCGCCCGAGAGGACGCAAAGCGGCTTCTCCGCCCGGCACCGATGCCAGATGCGCTCGATTGCACCGGCCTGCGCGTCCAGACAACCACTGGCAATGGCATCCTCGGTGCGCCGCGGAAAATCGACATAGGTCCCCGCCGCAAAGGGCAAGGCTGCGGTATCACGCGCCAGGGCTCGCCGCATCAGGTCGAGGCCGGGCAAAATCCTGCCGCCGAGAAAATGCCCTTGCGCATCCAGCGTGTCGATGGTGGTTGCCGTCCCCGCCATGACGACCACACAAGCCTTACCAAACAACGCCCATGCGCCGATCAAGGCGCACCAGCGATCAACACCGAGACGGCTTGGTTCAAGGTAATGATTGACCACGCCACCGGCGTTTGAAGAAGACTGCACGATCTGCAATGGCACCGACAGTTCAGCCAGGACCGAGGCAATTTCTCGCTCGACCGGGCTGCCCGCCACATTGGCCAACACCGCCTGATGCGGTACGGGCCAGTCACGCCACTGACACACCAGATCGGCCGCCCCTCCCTGGGCGACCGCGCCCTGGGCCACCCAGGCATTACCGTCGTGCAGCCCCCATTTGATGCGGCTATTGCCGCTGTCGATACACAAAATCATGGACGCCGCAGGCTGACGTCGCCGGAGTAGATTCGCTCCACGCCACCGCCCGTTTCCAGCAACAAGGCACCGTCCTCATCGACGCCAAGACAGCGCCCAACCAAAGGCGCAGCCCCCTCGCCCAGCAAGTGCACGATTTCATTCTGCCAGGCATGTCGTTGTTGCCAATCGCCCCGCAACGCCGCAAAGCCGTGCCGATCGAAACGATCGAGGATTTCGGCCAGTGCGCCGAGCAGGACGGCCAACACCTGCTGACGCTCGACCTCGCCCGACAGCGCCTGATTCAAGCCAGCCACCGGCTGCGGCAAGGTCTCGGCCGGCGGTTGCAGATTGAGGCCGATGCCGATGATCGCCTGCGTGCCACGCCGGTCGCTCGCCAACTCGACCAGGATCCCGGCCAGCTTGGCGTGGCCAGCGGACTGAGTCAGCAACAGGTCGTTCGGCCATTTGAGGCAAACGCCCTGCGCCCCGAGCTGCTCCAGGCCGCGCGCCACGGCAACACCAACAGCCAGCGACAGGCCGGCCAAGCGCGCCGGCGAACCGGCAAAGCGCCAGAGCAGCGAAAAGGTCAGGCTCGATGCAGGCGCCGACAGCCAGCTGCGCCCGCGTCGGCCACGCCCGGCCGACTGCCGGTCGGCGACGACAACAGTACCGGCCGGGGCGCCGCGATCGGCCCGACGCATCAGTTCGCTACTGGTCGAGTCGCACTCGTCCAGCGCATCGACATCGAAACGCCCGGCCAACTGGCCAAGCCGTGACTTGAGAAGAATGGGATCAATCAGCGCCATGCGCCGGATTGTAAGCCAGTTCGCCAAAGCGAACGGCGCTGCGGCGGCAGGCAACCCGGCAAAAGCCGTGAAGCATGCCGCCGTCAGGCAGCCTTATTCGGCAGCCGCTTCCTTGCCGCCGTCAATTCCCAATTCGGCGATCTTGCGGGTGATCGTGTTGCGACCGATGCCCAGCGCCACGGCCGCTTCGATCCGCCGGCCGCCAGTATGGGCCAGGGCGCGCGAGATCAGGATGCGCTCGAAGGTCTGGGCGAGCACGCCATGCACATCGGCAATGCCGCGCGCCAGCATGCGATCGACCTCGCCCTCGAGGGCGCCTTCCCAATCGGTGGCCAGCGTGGTCGGCGTCGCCTCGCGCAACTCGCCGGGCAAGTCGCCGATTTCCACCTGCTGCCCCGGCGCCATCACCGTCAGCCAATGACACAGGTTCTCCAGCTGGCGGACGTTACCCTGGAAGTCCAGACCGCTCAGGTACTTGAGCGCCGGCTCGGACAGACGCTTGGCTTCGACGCCCAGCTCGCGGGCACTCTTTTGCAGGAAGTGGCGGGTCAGCAGCGGGATGTCCTCACGGCGCTCGCGCAGCGAAGGCAGGCGGATGCGGATAACGTTAAGGCGATGGAACAAGTCTTCGCGGAACAGGCCTTCCTTGACCCGGGTTTCGAGATTCTGGTGTGTCGCGGCGATTACCCGGACATTGGCTTTGATCGGCGAGTGGCCGCCGACGCGATAGAAGTGTCCATCCGACAACACGCGCAACAGGCGGGTCTGCAGCTCGGAAGGCATGTCGCCGATTTCGTCGAGGAACAAGGTGCCGCTCTCGGCCTGCTCGAAGCGACCGCGCCGCTGCGCCTGGGCACCGGTAAAGGCGCCGCGCTCGTGGCCGAACAATTCGGATTCCAGCAAGTCCTTGGGAATCGCCGCCGTATTGATCGCGATGAACGGCTTGTCGGCCCGCGGGCTGTGCCGGTGCAGCGCACGCGCCACCAGTTCCTTGCCGGAACCCGACTCGCCGGTAATCAATACGGTGGCATGCGACAGGGCAAGACGGCCAATCGCCCGGAAGACCTCCTGCATCGCGGGCGCCTGACCGAGAATCTCCGGCACCAGCCCTTCTTCCTCTGTCGCACCGCTTTGGTGCATCGATTCATCGATGGCGCGCCGAATCAGTTCAACTGCCTGGTCGACGTCAAAAGGCTTCGGCAGGTATTCGAAGGCACCGCCCTGGAAGGCTGCGACGGCACTTTCCAGATCGGAGTAGGCGGTCATGATGATGACCGGCACCGACGGAAAACGCGTCTTTACTTCCTGCAGCAATTCCAGCCCGGACTGGCCTGGCATGCGGATATCGGACATCAGCACCTGTGGCGGCTCGATGCCCTGTTCGAGTTGCGAAATCGCCTCGGTGGCCGAGGCATAGCTCTTGAACGGGATGCCCTCGCGGGACAGGGTCTTTTCAAGAACCCAGCGAATGGAACGATCGTCGTCTACGATCCAGACCGGTTTCATGGATGTTTGGCTCATGTGCGCTATGGAATGACCATCCTTCAAGCAAGAGTCAGGCCGGCGCGTTTCAGGCTGCTTCAACCGGCAAGCGCAGCGTGAACACCGTGTTGCCCGGGCGACTGGAACAGTCGATCGTACCGTTATGGTGCTGGATGAAATTCTGGGCAATGGTCAGCCCCAGACCGCTCCCACCCTCGCGCCCGGAGACCAGCGGATAGAACATGCGTTCGCGGATTTCATCGGGGATACCCGGCCCGTTGTCGATCACCTTGATTTCCATCGCCAGGCGATAGCGCTTTTTGGCCAGCGTCACCTGGCGCAAGGAACGGGTCCGCAAAATGATCTCGCCCTCGCCCACCATCGCCTGGGCGGCATTGCGGGCAATATTCAACACCGCCTGGATCAGTTGCTCGCGATCCCCCACCAGCTCGGGCAGACTGGTGTCGTAGTCGCGGAACACATCGAGCGAACCGGGAAACTCGGCGGTCAGCAGACTGCGCACCCGCTCCAGGATTTCATGGATATTCACCGTCGTCGGCAACATCGCCCGATGCGGCGTCAACAGGCGCTGCATCAGGTCCTGCAGGCGGTCGGCCTCCTTGATGATGACCTGGGTGTATTCCTTGAGCGACGGATTACCCAGTTCATGTTCAAGCAATTGCGCCGCACCGCGTATGCCGCCCAGCGGGTTCTTGATCTCGTGCGCCAGGTTGCGGATCAGTTCGCGATTCGCCTGCTGCTGCTGAATCAAGCGCTCTTCGCGCGAGGCCGCCAGTTGCTGCTCGATGGGTTGCAACTCGAGCAGCAGACGCACCCCGACCGCCAGATCCGGCCGCACCGGCGTTACCGTGCAGTTCATATGCAGCGGCTCGCCGTCGCTGCGCGTCAGCTTGATGTTCTGGCCGGTATAGCCCCAGTTGTTGTGCAAGCCGTTGTCGAAAGCCGACTGCAGGCTGGGCGGGCAGTTACAGACCGCCGACAGGGGCTTGCCCTCGACCGAACGGCTACTTACCGCCAACAGGTTTTCGCCGGCTGGATTGACGTAACGGACACGCAGATCATCGTCGATCAACAATACGGCGGAGGCCAGCAGATCGAGGCCGGCAAAGGAAGCGTAATTTGAATTCATGACGCAATTGTAGCCCTTCAAATGCGACGGCCAGAACGGCAAAAATTGACTTCTTGCGTTACTGACCGATCGTTCATTATTATTTGGCGCTCTGCCCGAAAGCCTGCGCCAATGACACCGTATCCCCTTTTCCGCCCCCTGCCGGTACTGGCTGCGTTCTCGCTGCTGGCCGGGTGCGGCAATCACGATGCCGCCCCGCCCTCCCCCAGAACCGTATTGGTTCAGAGCGTCGGCAGCGCCAGCGGCGCAGCACGGATCTACACGGGTGAAATTCGCGCCCGCCACGAAGTCGACCTTGCCTTTCGGGTCGGCGGCAAACTCATCACGCGCCTGGTCGACGCCGGCGCCGAAATCAAGGCCGGCCAGCCGCTGGCCCGGCTCGACCCGGCCGATCTCCAATCAGCCGCCGCCAGCGCTCGCGCCCAGGCACTCGCAGCCGAAAGCGACTTGGCCACGGCCCGGGCAGAACGGGAACGCTACGCCGGACTACTGGCCAGGAAATTCGTCAGCCAGGCCGCCTTCGATGCCAAGGACAATGCCCTGAACAGCGCCCAGGCCCGCCTCGAGCAAGCCCGCTCACAACAACAGATCAGCGGCAACCAGGCCGCCTACGGCACCTTGAGCAGCGAATCGCCAGCCATCGTCACCGCCGTGCTGGCCGATGTCGGCCAGGTGGTCAGCGCCGGCCAGGCCGTCTTGCGCGTCGCCCGCCCGGACGAACTGGAAGTCGCCATCGCCGTGCCGGAAAGCCGGCTGGCCGAACTGCGCGCCGCCAAGGCCATGGCCATTCATCTCTGGGCCGCGCCCGACCTGAAGCTGCGCGGCGAGTTGCGCGAACTGTCACCGGCCGCCGATCCGCTGACCCGCACCTACGCGGCGCGCATCCGCATTCCGTCGGCACCGCCCGAAATCAAACTGGGCATGACGGCACGGGTCGCCCTCGACGATGCCACCGACAGCACGCTGCTGGTACCGCTCAACGCCGTGACCGACACCGGCAACGGCCCGCAGGTCTGGGTAGTGAGCGATGGCAAGGCGATGCCCCGCCCGGTCCGCATCGCCGGCTATCGCGAGGACGGCGCCAGCATCAGCAGCGGCCTGCAGGCCGGCGAGCAGATCATCATTACTGGCACCGGCAAGCTGGCGCCCGGCCAGGCCGTCCAGCCCAAGCTGGCCGCCCCGCCCAACGAGCAGCGCTGACCGTGAGCCAGCGTTTCAACCTTTCCGACTGGACCCTGCATCACCGGACGCTGGTCGGCTACTTCCTCCTCGCCATCGCGCTGATGGGCATCTTTGCCTATGGCAAGCTGAGCCAGGCCGAGGATCCGCCCTTCACTTTCAAGCTGATGGTGATCCGCAGCATGTGGCCGGGCGCCACCGCCCGCCAGGTCGAACAGCAACTGACCGACAAGATCGAGAAGAAGCTGCAGGAGATGCCCTATATCGACCGCGTCAGCAGCTATTCGCGCGCCGGCGAATCGACCGTGCTGTTCTTCGCCAAGGACAGCACGCCGCCGGCCCAGGTGCCGGATATCTATTACCAGGTGCGCAAGAAGATTGGCGACATTCGGCAGAACCTCCCCACCGGCGTTCAAGGACCCTTTTTCAACGACGAATACGGCGATGTTTTCGGCAATGTTTACGCGCTTACCGCCGACGGCCTGGATTACCCGCAACTCAAGGACATCGGCGAGCGCCTCCGCGACGAACTGCTGCGCGTACCGAACGTCGGCAAGGTGGAAATCTTCGGCATCCAGGACGAAAAGATCTACGTCGAGCTCTCCAACGCCAAGCTGGCGACGCTGGGCATCGACCAGGCCACCATCGTCCAGGCACTGAGCCAGCAGAACGCCGTAGCCGGCGCCGGCTTCTTCGAAACCGACAAGGAACGCATCCAGATTCGCCCGGGCGGTGCCTTCGATACCGTCCAGGCCGTGGCTGACACCCTGATCCGGGCCGGCAACCGCAGCTTCCGGCTGGGCGACATCGCCAGCGTCAAGCGAGGCACCATCGATCCGCCGGCCACCCAGGTCCGCTTCGGCGGCCGGCGCGCCCTGGCCATCGGCGTCGCCATGGCCAAGGGCGGCGACATCATCGTCCTCGGCAAGGAACTCGACGCGCGCATCGCCAAGCTCAATGCCAGCTTGCCGCTCGGCGTCGAGATCGGCACGGCGGCCAGCGCCCCGGACGCCGTCAAGCGCTCGGTGCAGGCCTTCGTCCAGTCGCTGGCCGAAGCAGTGATCGTCGTCCTGGCGGTGACCTTCATCAGCCTCGGCATCCGCACCGGCATGGTGGTGGCGATCTCGATTCCGCTGGTGCTGGCCGCCACCTTCCTGGCGATGAATTTCTTCAACGTCGGCCTACACAAGGTCTCGCTCGGTGCGCTGGTGCTCGCCCTCGGCCTGCTGGTGGACGATGCGATCATCGCCGTCGAGATGATGTGGGTGAAGATGGAGCAAGGCTGGGAGCGCACCCGCGCCGCTTCGTTTGCCTACACCAGCACGGCTGGCCCGATGCTCTCCGGCACGCTGGTCACGGTGGCCGGCTTCATTCCGATTGCGCTGGCCAAATCGTCGACCGGCGAATACGCCTTCGCCTTCTTCCAGATCAATGCCGTCGCCCTGCTCATTTCCTGGCTGGCCGCCGTGGTCGCTATTCCCTGGCTCGGCTACAAACTGCTGCCCAACCCGCATGCCGTGGCGACGCCAGGCATCCTGGCGCAGCGCCTGCCCCGGCTGGCTCGCCTGTTCGAGCGACTCGGCCTGAACGGCCCCGGCCACGCCGACGATCACGATGTTTATGGCACCACTTTCTATGTCCGTTTCCGGCAACTGGTCGGCTGGTGCGTCGATCGCCGCTGGCTGGTGATCGGCATCACCATCGGTCTGTTTGCGCTGTCGATTTTCGGCATGAGCCAGGTCCAGAAGCAGTTTTTCCCCAATTCGACCCGTCTCGAACTCAACGTCGAGCTGCGCCTGCCCGAAGGTGCCTCGATCAACGCCAGCGATGCCGAAGCCAAACGACTGGAGAACTGGCTGGCTGAGGACAAAGCCAAATTCGACCAGTTCGAGCACTACATCACCTATGTCGGCTCCGGTTCGCCGCGCTATTACCTCGGGCTCGACCAGCAACTGCCGGCCAGCAACGTCAGCCAGTTCGTCATCGTGACACGAAGCGTCGAAGCACGCGAAGCCTTGCGCCAGCGCCTGATCGACCTGTTCGAGACGGACGGCTTCAACGCCCGGGCCAATATCAGCCGCATCGAAAACGGCCCGCCGGTCGGTTACCCGGTGCAGTACCGGGTTTCCGGCGAGAACATCGCGACCCTACGCCGGGTCGCCAGCCAGATCGCCGACCTGATGCGCCAGGACAGCGAGCTGTCGAACATCAATTTCGACTGGAGCGAGCTTTCGAAGGCCATCGAGATCGAAATCGACCAGGACAAGGCGCGCCTGCTCGGCGTTTCCAGCCAGGATCTGGCGGCCTTGCTCAACATGTCGCTGAACGGCTATACGCTGACCAGCTATCGCGAAGGCGAAAAGACCATCGACGTCGTGCTGCGCGGCGACCGCGAGGAGCGCACCCACCTCAGCTCGCTATCCGACCTGTCGATCCCGACCCGCAGCGGCAAGAGCGTGCCGCTCAGCCAGCTCGGGCAGATCAAATACAGTTTCGAGCCGGGCCTGCTGTGGCGGCGCGACCGCCTGCCGACCATCACGGTACGCGGCAACCTCTACAGTAAGACCCAGCCGGCTACCATCGTAGACCGCCTGGCACCGGGCATTACCAGCATCCGCAACGCGCTGCCGGAAGGCTACAGCATCGTCACCGGCGGTTCGGTCGAGGAGTCGGCGAAAGGCTCGAGTTCGGTGATGGCCGGCATTCCCCTGTTCCTGCTGGCGGTGGTGACCATCCTGATGATCCAGTTGCAGAGCGTCTCGCGAGTCGTCATGGTGCTGCTCACCGCGCCGCTCGGCATCATCGGCATCGCGCTGTTCCTGCTCATTTTCCGCCAGCCCTTCGGCTTCATGGCGCTGCTCGGCACCATCGCCCTGTTCGGGATGATCATGCGCAACTCGGTAATCCTGGTCGACCAGATCGAACAGGACCTCGCCGCCGGCAAGGCCCGCCATGAGGCGATCGTCGAATCCACCGTGCGGCGCTTCCGCCCCATCGTCCTGACCGCCGCCGCCGCGGTGCTGGCGATGATCCCGTTGTCGCGCAACGACTTCTTCGGACCGATGGCAGTCGCCATCATGGGCGGCCTGATCGTAGCCACCGCGCTCACCCTGCTCTTCCTGCCGGCGCTCTACGCCGCCTGGTACAAGGTCAAGCGCACCTAGGCGAGAGGATTCGGCCTGGCAAAGAAAAGGGCGCCAGCAGCGCCCTTTCTTTAATCCCTTATAGCGCATCCATTCAACGCTACTTGAGGTTGGACAACTCCTTCTGGATTGCCTGGATATTCCGCTCATGCTGCCCAACCCGCTCCCGGGCTGCCTGAACGGCTTCCTGGCGCCCATCGTTTGCCGTCCGCAGGCTTTCCTGCTGAGCCAAATCCTTGCGTGCCTGTTCCAGACTGCGCTGCTCATTCGCCAACTCCTGCTCGAGGATATGACGGCGATCGCCATCCCGTGCCTTCTGGGTATCCTCACCCACCCTGGGGAATCCGCTCGGTGTCGGATTCGCCGCGGCACCGGCAGAGGCCGGGCGAGCCTTCGGCGGCGTAGCGGATGGCTCTGGACCACTGACGATCGCCTTGCAGTTCTTGTCGACGCGCGCATTCGAAATCAATGTACCGCCGTTGGCATCGGTACATTTGTAAATGGTCTGAGCCGTTGCCGGCAGTGCTGCAGAAACAAGCAAGGTCACTAGCAAACTACGTGTCATCGTCATCATTCCAGAAGGAACCGCAAGTGTAGCGGAGCAATCCCCATCCTTTAACCCGGTAAACTAAAAAAGGGCGGGAAAACCCGCCCTTCTTGCATACCGACTCGCTGGTTTAGCAGGAGTAGTACAGGTCGAATTCCACCGGGTGGGTGGTCATGCGGACCTTGTTCACTTCTTCCATCTTCAGGGCGATGTAAGCATCGATCCAGTCGTTGGAGAAGACACCGCCCTTGGTCAGGAACTCGCGATCCTTGTCCAGGTTGGCCAGCGCTTCTTCGAGGGAGGCGCAGACGGTCGGGATCTGTGCGTCTTCTTCCGGCGGCAGATCGTACAGGTTCTTGGAAGCCGGATCGCCCGGGTGAATCTTGTTCTGGATACCGTCCAGACCGGCCATCAGCAGCGCGGCGAAACACAGGTACGGATTGGCGATCGGATCCGGGAAGCGGGTCTCGATACGACGCGCCTTGGTCGAGGCAACGAACGGGATACGGATCGAGGCAGAACGGTTCTTGGCCGAGTAAGCCAGCTTGACCGGAGCTTCGTAGTGCGGGACCAGACGCTTGTAGGAGTTGGTACCCGGATTGGTGATGGCGTTCAGTGCCTTGGCGTGCTTGATGATGCCGCCGATGTAGAAGAGGGCGGTTTCAGACAGGCCAGCATAGCCGTCACCGGCGAACAGGTTCTTGCCATCCTTCCAGATGGACTGGTGAACGTGCATGCCCGAACCGTTGTCGCCAACGATCGGCTTCGGCATGAAGGTGGCGGTCTTGCCGTACTGATGGGCAACGTTGTGCACAACGTACTTCAGGATCTGGGTCCAGTCGGCGCGCTTGACCAGGGTCGAGAACACGGTACCGATTTCGCACTGACCGGCATTGGCCACTTCGTGGTGGTGAACTTCAACCGGCACGCCCAGGGCTTCGAGAGCCAGAACCATGGCGGAACGAATGTCGTGCAGGCTGTCGACCGGCGGAACCGGGAAGTAGCCGCCCTTGACGCCCGGACGGTGGCCGGTAGCGCCGTTGCCTTCGTTCTTTTCACCGGAATTCCAGGCTGCCTCGGCAGAATGGATCTTCAGGTTGCAGCCGGACATGTCGACATTCCATTCGACGCCGTCGAAGATGAAGAATTCCGGTTCCGGACCGAAGTAGGCGGTGTCGCCGATGCCGGAGGACTTCAGGTAGGCTTCAGCGCGCTTGGCGATGGAGCGCGGGTCGCGGTCGTAACCACGGCCATCGGCCGGATCGACGACGTCACAGGACAGAACGACGGTGGTTTCGTCAAAGAACGGATCGATGTAGGCGGTGTCCGGATCCGGCATCAGCAGCATGTCGGAAGCCTGGATACCCTTCCAGCCAGCGATGGAGGAGCCGTCGAAAGCATGGCCGCTTTCAAACTTGTCTTCGTCAAAAGCGGAGACCGGCACGGTGACGTGCTGTTCCTTGCCACGGGTATCGGTGAAACGAAAATCGACGAACTTGGCGTCGTTTTCCTTGACCATCTTAATCACGTCTTGCGGGGTTGCCATAAGCGTCAGTCTCCTAGCTAAACAAGATGCCGGTCTGCCCGGCAACATTCAAAAAAAAACCTAACCCGAGGCAAATAGCAGAAAACATGCCAAATGCCGAAAAGTAAGCTTTGTATTTTGCCACAATGAGATGCCGGGAATAAGCAAAGATTTGAAGCACCGCGATTGTGCATTCATGCATTTAAACGCACCAATATAGTGCGCTTGTCGAGGTACACGATGCATCAAGTGCTCACACCGGAAATTCGCCGACACAAAAACTTCACCCTTTATACTGTCACCTCTACATTTCAGCCGCACTGGATCATGGACAAACTATCCGACATCCTCGCCCGCGCAGCCCAACGGAGCCAAGCAGCCGCCCGTTCGTACGAGGGCGAGGTCACGCCGCAGGAAGCCTTTGAAATACTCAAGCTCACCCCCGGCGCAAAACTCGTGGACGTGCGCACGCGCGCGGAGTGGGACTGGGTAGGCCGAGTCCCCGACTCCATCGAAATCGAATGGAACCAGTATCCCGGAAACATCCGCAACCCTCAGTTTCTGTCCGAACTTAAAGCGCGACTCGAACCGGGCGCCTTGATCCTGTTTCTGTGTCGCAGCGGAGTCCGTTCGGTTGCCGCCGCCAGTGCCGCCACGGAAGCTGGCTTTGCGCACTGCTACAACATCCTGGAAGGCTTCGAAGGCGACAAGGATGGCGACAGCCATCGCAACAACATCGGCGGCTGGCGCAAAGCAGGCCTGCCCTGGACCCAGGGCTGACCGAACAGCCGGGTTGGTACAACAGCCCTGCAAGCGCACGATAGCAACCCGGGTCAAGCTGCGATGATAGAATCCCGCGTCCAATCCAGCCTCTCCTTTGGCTTGGCTTATGCGTCAAACAGCCAGCCCTTTCCCTGAAGAAGCCAATGCAAGCCGTCCAGCCCCTCGTCTTCGCCCCGTACAATAGCCTGTCCGATGAAGTCTGCCAGGAGCGCATCCGCGCTGCCCGCGCCAAACTCGGCAAGAAAGCGGTCATTCTTGGCCACCACTACCAACGTGCTGATGTTTACCAGCATGCCGACCTCACCGGCGACTCCTTGAAGCTATCTCGCCTCGCCTCGCAAACTGATTCCGAATACGTCATTTTCTGCGGCGTGCACTTCATGGCCGAAGTCGCAGACATCATGACCGCACCACACCAGATCGCCATCCTGCCCGACCTGGCAGCCGGCTGCTCCATGGCCGACATGGCCAACCTGGCCAAGGTCGAACGCTGCTGGCGCGAATTGTCCGAAATCCTCGATGTCGAAGCAGAGGTTACGCCCGTCACCTACATCAATTCGGCAGCTGATCTGAAAGCCTTCTGCGGCGCGCACGGCGGCATCGTCTGCACTTCATCCAATGCCGGCACCATCGCCAAGTGGGCGTTCGAACGTCGCCCCAAGGTACTGTTCTTCCCCGATCAGCACCTGGGGCGCTGGACCGGTCACCAGATGGGTTTCCCAATGGACGAGATGGTGGTCTGGGACCCCGATCTTGAACTGGGTGGCCTGACGCCAGCCCAAATCAAGCAGGCGAAGATCCTGCTCTGGAAGGGCCACTGTTCAGTGCACCAGATGTTCCAGAAAGCCCACATTGACGCCTTCCGGGCCAAGCACCCCGACGGCTTGGTCATCGCCCACCCCGAATGCAACTTCGATGTCTGCGCCGCCTCCGACTACGTCGGCTCGACCGAACATATCGTCAAGACCATCAAGGAAGCGCCGGAAGGCACGCGTTGGCTGGTCGGCACCGAACTCAATCTGGTCGAGCGCCTGGCCAAGGAGGTCCTGCCGCAAAACAAGATCGTGCAGTTCATGGCCACCACCATCTGCATGTGCTCGACGATGCAACGCATCGACCCGCAACACCTGGCCTGGACACTGGAAAACCTGGCCGAGGGAAAGATCGTCAATCAGATCAAGGTAGCGGAGCACGAAGCCAAGCAGGCCAGACTCGCACTGGACAGGATGCTGTCCATTTCCTGAAGCGACGCCAGACGCCTACCCTGAAAAACGAGCGGCAACCCCGCTCGTTTTTTTGCGCCATAGGACCCGCTTGCATAAAAAACGGGCCCGCCACCTGGCGAGCCCGAAGTCGTTGCGAGAGGAAAGCTTGCTTTAGAACGAAGGGATGAACTTGTTTGCCCAGGCAAACAGTTCCGCCAATGGCCAGATGATGCAGATCAGAATCCCTGCCACCAAAATGATTTCACCCAGCACAGGGCCGACCGAATCGTTCAAATTTCGGGCAAAACGCGGCGCGGCGGATTCCTTGTAATACTTCAACTCCGGATCGTCGGCATTCGCATCCTTGATGCCGGTGATCATGCCAACCACGTGATTCGACTTATGGACTGCAGTCGCCCAGAAGTTGCCCAGCAGATGGCAGGTCACCAGCGACGCGGCGACGTTGCCGCAGAAAATGTGCATATCCTTCAGGCCCAGCGTGAAGCTGTGACCGAACAGGGCCAACGTGGTGAACTCGTCTTCCCATTCACTTGGCACCATATCGCCCAGCGGCCCCATTTCCTGGCCAGAGCTGTACAGCATCAAACCCAGCGTACCGGTAACCAGCATGGTGATAATCAGCGCAAACACCATCGCTCCACCTAAAGGGTTGTGGGAGATGGTGTGCATCGGATGACCGACCACCGAATCGATGCCATATTTGATCATCGTCTTCGGGCTATAGACGAAAGTCCAGAATCGTGCGGCACGCGGCCCGATAAAGCCCCAGATGATGCGGAAACTCATGACCACCATGATGATGTAGGCGGCGTAGACGTGCAGCGGAAATTTGCTCGACTTGAAATAGAGGGAGAAAAAGGCAAAAACCATCATCCAGTGGCCAATCCGCACCACGGGGTCCCATACCTTGATGAATACCCGCTTGGGCGGGTTATTGGTATCTTCGTTGCTCATTGCTGTTTTCCTTGAGCTAAACCATCAAACACCCCGGGGCAAAGCCCCGGGGATACATCCCATCAGAACGACTGAATCAGGGAAATTCCCAGAATCTGCGTCGTCTGGTTCGGCTTCACGTAGACCTTCGTGCCGTCGGCATACACCCAGTTCTGCCAGGTATAGTCATCCATCTTGCGTAGATCGTAGATGTAATCGAGACGCAGCTTGGTCGACTTGGCCACTGGATACACACCGAAGATCTTGAAGGTGTTCAGCACGTAGCTGGTATCCGGCAGTACGCCATTGCCGGCGGCCACAGCGGCTGTCGGGTTGGTCGCACTGACGAAGGTCGTTGCCGGGATACCGCCGATTGATTGCTTGTTGGTATCGCGGGAATAGAGATATTGCGCCCCGACATCCAGAGCCTTGACCTTGCCGCTCAACCCGAAGCCGATTTGATCGGACTTGGAAGTCAGCTTGGCATCCCATTGCACCAGCGTTCCAGTACGCAAGGTATTAGAGGTGCAATTGCTGCTGTTCCCAGTTGAGCAAACTGCGCCCTGAGTGTGCTGCGAAGAGTCACCCATCTGCTTCGAATACCAGCCATTCAGCTTCCAGTTGTCGTTGATGGCATAGGTTGCATCCAGCGAGAATACTTGCCCCTGGCCGTCTTCCAGACCGTAGCTGCTACGGGTGTATTGGTCGAAATAGGCCTCGTAACCGAATTGCAGGTTGAGGGCTTCTGTCGTTGCCCAATCGACCATGCCGCGAATCTTGTTGCGGCTCCGATCAGCCAGATAAACCGGATACAGCGTCGGCTGCGTCGGCCCCCAATCGGAACCATTGCGCTCGGAATGGGCCACGGAAACCGTCCCGTTAACCGTCTCGCTCATGGCCTTGCGCAAGGCAAGCCGCGAGGTCAGTTCCTTGACCTCCTTGCGCTCCCACTCTTCGCTCTTCTTCTGGGTGTAGTCGACACCGGCCGTCACGCCGTATCCGGCCCCCAGATTGTAGTCGGCCTCGAACTTGCCCCAATTCGCCTTGTGCGACTCTGGATTGTTCGTATAGCCCGTATAGAACGTACGAATCGGCGTTTTGTCCTGCTTGTCTTCGTAGCGCCACGAACCGAGCAATTTGAGGTCGCGGGTGACACGCGAAGTCAGCGCGGTATAGATCTCGGTGGTTTGAACCTTGGCATCCAGGCTCGAACCAATACCGGCATTGGTTGGCTGGCCGCTCAGGAAGCTTTCATTCTGGCGCCCCTCGGAACGGGCGTATTTCAACGTGGCGCGCGTATCCTTCGTGAAATTGTAGGCACCATTCACGTAGAACTGTTGCGACGAATTGTCAGGAGACAAGGCAATCGGCGACAAATTCGTCGCCACCAGAGCCGTATTGGTGCCGGCAACGACGTTCAGCGCGGAATTGCTGGTGGTCAGGAAACTGCCGTAATAACCCGCCGTAATCTGATAAGTGCTATTGGCGTATTCGAGCGTACCTTCGATCTGCTTGTGATTCTGGTTGATCGGCTCGGGAGAAAACAGGAAGCCGCTGTAGCGATTCGGCGTACCAGTTCCGGCCACGCCGCGCACGCCATCCATCCGGGTACCGGTTTTCTCTTCATTCTTCAGCGACACGCCGAGCTTCAGCCCCTCCATCAAATACTTGCTGGCAGTCACGGTTGTGATATCGCGCTCGGTACTCAAGGTCACCGAACCCAAAGCCGGATTGGTCAGCACGCCATTGGTGAAAGCCGAGTTGGGCAACGAAGGTTGCACGATGGTATTCGAACCGATGCCACCCACCGCCGTGCTGATCTCATATGGGCTGTAGCGCGGGATCTGGTTGTAATCCAGGCTGACAGACCAGTCGCCCTGCTTCTCGTAGGAGGCACCGAACTCCTGGGTGCTCAGCCCCAGCTCCCGCGCCTTCACTTTCAACCAGTCGCCATTTTCACCACGCTTGACGACATCGATATCGATATTGCCGTTCAGCCCTTCGTGATTGACGCCGTTGTACTGGCGATAGAGCGGATTGACGTTGTTCTGATAGGGCAGCTTGATTGCCACCTCGGCAACGTCCGGATTGATCAAATCGTCCACTTCGTCAGCATAAGCGCCGGCCAGGGGGAACACTGCGGACAAGGCAACTACGATTGCGGTCCGCCGGAAACTCTTATGGTTGCTCACAATATTTCTCCTTGCGATCAGCGGAAGAAGCGGCCTGCACCACTGGAAGTGGCGTTGCTCGGGTTATTGCTGCCATGGATATTCGTGTGGCAGTTGTTGCAACCACGCGCTTGAGCCATACCCGGACCGATATTGGTACTGACTGCATTAGGCATATTGCTGCGGACGCCAGGCACGTTGCCAGGGTGCGAGGACTCGCCGTGGCACTGCTGACACAGGAAGGGCTGACGTGCCTTCAGCATGTTCTCGGCCGTCGTGCCATGCGGGTTATGGCAGTTGCTGCAGTTTTCGACGACGGGCTGATGGTTATGAATGAACGGGCCGCGCTTTTCCGCATGGCAGGTAAAGCAGGTGGCATTCACCGTATCCTTGATCAGCGACTTCTCGCCAGCCGAGCCGTGGGCACTGTGGCAATCCGAACAGGTCATCTTGCCTTCCGGAATCGGATGGTGAGAGGGCTTGTTGGTTTCCGTGCGTTGTTGCTTGTGGCAGGTGTAGCAGACCTCGGGCTGGGTACGCTTGTCACGCACCTTGTCCTTGCCGGTATGGATCTGGTGGCAGGACGTACAGGCCACGTCACGCGTCGCGTGGGCACTGGAATTCCAGTTCATGTGCTTGCCGCCCTGATGGCAGGACGTACAGGCTGCGCTCTTGGCATCGGCCGAGTGCTTCGACTTCTTGCCGAAGTTCAGATCGGTCGCCGGACGCTCTTTCACATCCTCCGGCTTGTTGGCATGGCGTTCGCTCTCGCCGTGGCAAGAGGTACAGGTCGGCGTGCGACTATCCTTGGTCACACCATGCTTGGTCTTGCCGATCGACAGCACCGGTACGGCCTCGCTCTCATCGTGGCAGCGCGTACATTTTGCGTCCCCCTTGAGAACCATGTCCTTTTCGTCGGCAGCCTGAGCCGGCATGGCGGCAAGCCATGCCCCGGCAACCAGCAGCGCGGCCAGCGCGCCCCTTCGCATCTGTTTCATCATTTTACTTCCCCCTGATTTCCGGTTAGCTGCTTAACGCGAGAGAATCCACTGCACCAAGCCCTTGATCTCGGCCTCGTCCTTGGTCTTGAGCGGCTCGTGATCTTCTTCCTTATCTTTGATCTTGACCTTGTTGAAGGTCGTCACGTGCTTGTAAATCTTGGCTTCGGCATCCGGCTTGCCGCGCTGCTTGTCGGCGATTTCCTTGTAGGACGGGCCGTCCTTCTTCTTGTCCAGGGCATGGCACTTCAGGCAGTTGTTCTTTTTGAGAAGGGCCTTCGCCTCGTCGTCATCCAGGGCGTAAGCGGAAGAAGCCCCCATGAACAGGGCGAACAAGCTGCTAAAAAGGACGGTGCGGGAAAAACGTGTATTCATGATGTGCTCTCACGACAAACAATTTAAAAACCTGAAATGCGCCGGGTAGACTGGCTTTACATTTCCTAACAGGTTGCGATTGTCGGCCCATCGCACAAAACCCTATATCGGAAGAGGATTAATCTTCGGGTAGGAAAATTCCTATTCTTCGCCGAACAGCCAGTCCGGAGCGGCCTGCGCACGCTGCCGCCGGATCGGCATTGGTGGTAGCCTGTATGCGGAGACTCATGCGAAACAAACGGTGCCCGAATGCCTATCTCGGCGTGCCTTCGGGACAGGAACCTCGACGAACATGACTGATTGCGCCCCCCTTCCTCGCCTGCACATCGTCACCTACAACATCCACAAGGGATTTTCGCAATTCAACCGGCAGATGATGGTCCATGAATTGCGCGACCGGCTTCGTCACCTCAATCCCGACATTGCCTTCCTGCAGGAAGTACAAGGCCTGCATCTGATTCACGCCGAGCGGCACGGCGACTGGCCGGCTGCGCCGCAACACGAATTCCTCGCCGCCGACACCTGGCAAGCCGCTTACGGACGCAACATGGTTTACGACCATGGACATCACGGCAACGCGATCCTGTCGCGCTTCCCCATTGAAGAGACCCACAATCAGGATGTCACCCACTTGCAGTTCGAGAAGCGCGGCCTGTTGCACTGCAGGATCGCCCTCCCGCAAGGGCAGGCCGTGCATTGCGTGTGCGTCCACCTGTCGCTGTTCGGCTACTCCCGGCGACGCCAGATGGCGGCCCTGGCCGATTACATTGAGCGCGTAGCCGGCGACGGTGTCCCCCTGATCATTGCCGGCGACTTCAACGACTGGCGCAACCGGGCGGACGAGCACCTGGCCGAGCGCCTCGGCCTGGAAGAAGCATTCAGCCAGCGCGGCATACCGGTCCGCAGCTTTCCGGCAGCCTTACCCATGTTCCGGCTCGACCGGATCTACGTCCGCGGCTTTCGGGTCGAACGCACCGAAGTCCATCAGGGCGCCCCGTGGTCCAGCCTGTCCGACCATGCCGCGCTCTCCGCCCATCTGTTCCGGCGATGAATGCGGGCTTTGAATCGGGCAACAGCCTGACGCTGCTCAATTCGGGGGCGGCCTATTTCCCGGCCATGCTGGCCGAAATCGATGCGGCAAGCGCCGAGATCTACCTGGAAAGCTACATTTTCGCCAACGATACGATCGGTCGGCGCGTCGTTGCGGCCCTGTGTGCAGCAGCGCAGCGGGGGGTGCGGGTACATGTGATCGTCGATGGTTTCGGAGGTCGGAACTTCGTCGAGGACTTCATGCCGCAACTCGCCCAAGCCGAAGTCCAGGCCATGCTCTACCGTCCGGAAATCGGCCGCTTCCGTCTCAAGCGACATCGCTTGCGGCGACTGCACCGCAAATTGGTGGTGATCGATGGCCGGGTTGCCTTTGTCGGTGGCATCAACATCATCGACGACCACAACGCCCCCCCCGACATGAGTCCGCGCTACGACTACGCCGTCCGCATCGAGGGCCCGACAGTCGCCCAGATACACCATGCTGTTCGTCGCATGTGGGAGATCGTCACTTGGGTCAATTTCAAACGCCGCTTCCGCCTCCCGCCCTACAACCGCCAGGCACTACCCGCCGTCGGCTCGCAACGGGCTGCATTCCTGATCCGCGACAACATCCGCCACCGCCAGGACATCCTGAATGCCTACATCGGCGCCATCAACCTTGCGCGCGACGAAATACTCATCGCCAACGCCTATTTCATGCCCGGCGTACGCTTTGCGCGCGCCCTGCAAGCCGCGGCCCGGCGTGGCGTGCGCATCAGCATCCTGCTCCAGGGCAAGACCGATCACCCGCTGCTGCGCTTTGCCACACAGACGCTCTATCTGGCCGCAATGGAAAACAATATCCGGATTTTCGAATACGAAAAAAGCTTCATGCACGCCAAGGTTGCCGTCATCGATGGGCAATGGGCAACGATCGGCTCATCCAACATCGATCCTTTCAGCCTGTTGCTCGCCAAGGAAGCCAATCTCGTGGTGGACGACCGCAGGCTAGCCTGCGAACTGCATGAAAGCATCGAAACGGCGATTCGCGAAGGCGCACGCGAAATCCTTGCCGAAACCCTGATTCGCCTGCCGTTATATACAAAACTCCTGCGCTGGCTTAGCTACGGACTGGTTCGCCTGCTGGTCGGTTTGACCGGCTACGGTCCCAAGCATTGGCGCGCCGACGAAGAACAGATCGAAACAAGCGGGACTAAGAACGAACCATAGCGCGAACGCGGGGAATCGCATCGAAACGCCAGTTCGCCAATGCCCACGCCCAGACTTCGCCAATACCTGCCCGCGCCAGTTCGGCCGGCGGAACCTGTCCCAGGAAATCCAATGCATCGACCAGATGCGCCGAAGCCTGGCTGACATCGAGCGCTGGCGCTCGCGTCTGCTTGGATAGCTTTTCCCCGGCCGCATTGCTGACTACCGGCAAATGGGCGTAACGCGGCGTGGCATAGCCAAGACAGCGTTGCAACCAGATCTGCCGCGGCGTCGAATCGAGCAGGTCCGCCCCCCTGACCACATCGCTAATCCCCTGGTCGGCATCATCGATGACGACCGCCAATTGATAGGCGAAATATCCGTCTGCCCGCTGCAGCACGAAATCGCCGACATCGCGTGCCAAAACTTGATCCACCGTTCCCTGCACCCGATCCTCGAAAGACAAGGCCTCGTCCGGCACCCGCATGCGCCAGGCCCGAACCGCCCGACCTGACGCCAAACCGGAACGACATATTCCCGGATAGACGGGTCCGCCGTCGACCGCAAGCAGACGCGCCGCATCGGCGATCTCCTTGCGCGAGCAGGCGCAGCCATAGGCCAGGCCATCTCGGCGGAGCGCATCGAGCACTTCGGCATAACGGTCGAGACGCTGGCTTTGCCATACGACAGGGCCATCCCAGGTAAAGCCGAATGCCTCAAGCGTGGCCAGAATGTCGTCGGCCGCTCCGGGCACCGTACGGCCCAGATCGACATCTTCGATACGCACCAGCCACTCGCCCTGACGCGAACGCGCATCGAGATAACTGCCCAGCGCCGCAACCAGGGAACCAAAATGCAACGCGCCACTCGGCGACGGTGCAAAGCGCGAGCGAATCATTGCCGGCCTCGGAGAAGATGTCCCAAACGCCCGCAGGCGCCATCCCCATGCCTGTAAGGCCGCACCGGGCGCCACCTTTCGGGCCCGCTGGCGACAGCTAATACCAGGCAGCCAAGCCCTGAGATGAAAGACGAGCCAAGCGAGAATCGCCCGCCCCCAAGCATGCTGCTCAAGCATTTTCCCGGAATAGACATGGACGACATTTTAAGCCAGGGCCGCCAGCTCGTTCCGCTGCATTTTGCCAAATCCGGGAAAGGATTTTCCCGGGAGAGGGAGGCCTGTGCAGGAAGGAAAAAGCCAAGCACTTGATTTTGATAACCATTCTCAATTTCAAACTCTCTGACTTAGCCCACCGCGTGCCTGGTACGCCGATTGCAGAGAAGGTCGCCATCCAGTTCGCCTCGCAACGCAGCTGTACCGGCCGCATAGGCAGGCCGGAATGGACTTGCGCGACAACCGGACATTTCCTTCATCGGCAAGCCAGGTGCCTCTCCCAGCCAGCCTCATATTCGCCAGGAGAAAGCATCTCATGTTGCCCAGCACCCCACTCAAACCCAGCCTTGTCGCCCTGCTCGCCCTCCTCGGCGGCAGCGCCGCCCTTGCCGCCGATACGACGCTGCCCGCCACCGAAGTTCATGGCCAGGCCGAACGGGCCGATGGCCCGGTCGTCGGCTATCGCGCCACCCGCTCCGCCACCTTCACCAAGACCGACAGCGAACTCAAGGAAGTACCGGCTTCGGTCAGCGTCGTCCCGGCCGAGCTGATCAAGGACCAGGCGATGCAGAGCATGGCCGACGTCTTCCGCTATGTCCCAGGCGCCACCAACCATCAGGGCGAGGGCAATCGCGACCAGATCGTGCTGCGCGGCAACAGCACAACAGCCGACTTCTACGTCGACGGCATCCGCGACGATGCGCAGATTTTCCGCGACCTCTACAACCTCGAACGCGTCGAAGTCCTCAAGGGACCGGGCGGCATGATCTTCGGTCGCGGCGGCGCCGGCGGCGTGGTCAACCGGGTCGTCAAGCGGCCGGTATTCGACCATATCGGCGAAGGCAGCCTGACCCTGGGCAGCAATCAGCAAAAGCGCGGCACTGTCGATGTCGGCGACAAACTGGGCGATACGCTGGCCTGGCGCCTGAATGCGATGGCCGAGGACGCCAACAGTTTCCGCGAGGGCGCCGACCTGCAGCGCTACGCCATCAACCCGACCGTCACCGCCCTGCTCGCACCGAGCACCGTGCTGACCCTCGGCTACGAGTACCTGCACGACGAACGCACCGCCGACCGCGGGTTCCCGTCACGCAACAACCGCCCCTACGATGCCGCCCCGTCGACCTTCTTCGGCAATGCCAGCCAAAGCACCGCCAAGTCCACGGTCAATGGCGCGTCCGCCGTGCTCGAGCACGACTTCGGCGGCGGCGTGCAACTAAAAAATAGTTTCCGCGCCACCCATTACGACAAGTTCTACCAGAACATCTATCCGGGTAGCGCCGTCGCCAACAACGGCACCATGACGCTCTCGGCCTACAACAACGCCAACGACCGGACCAATGTCATCAACCAGACCGACCTGACCGCCAGGTTCGCCACCGGCAGCATCGAGCACACGCTGCTCGCTGGCGTCGAGGTCGGCCACCAGGACAGCGCCAACAAGCGCAACACCGGCTTCTTCGGCACCGCCACCAGCGCCACCGTTTCGGCCAGCCGGCCGTTTGCCACGGCAACCCGCTTCCGGCCCAACGGCAGCGACGCCGACAACCGCGTCACGGCCGACATTGCAGCCGCCTATCTGCAGGACCAGATCAGCCTGACCCAGCAACTCAAAATGCTGGCCGGCGCCCGTTTCGACCACTTCAAAGTCAAGTTCGACGACCGCCGCACGCTGACCACGCCGGTCGATCTCGAACGCACCGACAATGCCTGGAGCCCCCGCCTTGGCCTGATCTGGTCGCCCACCGCCGCCTCGACCTACTACGTCAGCTACAGCTACGCCTTCCTGCCCTCCGGCGAGCTGCTCGGCCTGGCGACCACCACGGCCGATCTGGCACCGGAAAAATCGATCAACTACGAAGTCGGCGCCCGCTGGGACCTGTTGCCCAAGCTGACCTTGTCCGCCGCCGTCTTCCGTCTTGACAAGGAAGACGTTCGCGCCGCCGACCCGGCCAACCCCGGCTATTTCGTCAAGACCGGACAGCAGCGTACGGAAGGGGTCGAACTGGGCCTGCAGGGCAACCTGAGCCGCGACTGGCAGGTCTATGCCGGCTTCGCCAATCTGGACGGGCGGATCACCCAGCCGATCAACAGCGGCACCACCGCCACCGTCAGCTCGACGCTGCCGGCCGGCCGCAAGATCGGCCTGGTCCCCGAGAACATGTTCTCGATGTGGAACCGCTTCGACATGGGCAATGGCTGGGGTAGCGGCCTGGGCCTGATTTACCAGTCCTCGTCCTACACCTCGTTCAACAACACCGTGAAACTGCCCGGCTTCGTGCGGGCCGACGGCGCGCTGTACTACAGCTTCGCCGGCGGCAAGACACGCCTGGCGCTCAATGTCGAAAACCTCTTCGACCGGAAGTATTTCCCGACTGCCGACGGCGACAACAACATCAGCCCGGGCGCCCCGCGCAACGCCCGCGTCACCTTGACGACGACGTTCTAATTGTAAGATTGACAAAAACGGCACCGGATTTGCATCCGGTGCCCCTTGGGAATCAGCCAGTCCCACTTGAACAAAGCGGACGATGCGAATCAAGCCAGGGAAAGACCGCCCCCCTCTCCACGAGAGGGGGCAATACGGCAAGCGAACTCGATAATGGTCCGCCTACTCGTTCGCCCAGGCCGGACGTTGCTCCACCGGCAGCTTCGCCTGGTCTACGCTCTCTACTTGGCGAAGTGAAGCGATCTCATAGAGCACATTGCGGCCGGCAAAGTGCCGCCCACCGCAGTCAAGCACGAGATAGCTTCCGTTCTGCCAGAACCAGTATTCCCGAATCAAGGGATCGCATCGAATCTTCCGGATACGACCGTGGCGATAAACCGCCAATTCGCTGGCGTCAGCGGCCCCCTCGCCCCCTCGCCCGACCAGCAGCCAGGCGGCCGTTTCACCATCGGGCGCCAGTTTTGGATTGAGCGCCCGACCATGTTTGCTCACCCGAAGCATTTTTCCATCTGCCTTGACGAGAAACGCATGACCTTTGCCATCGAGGAAAATCCGGCTCCACGTCCCGGCATGGACCGGCGACATGAACGCGGCAGCGAAGACCTGGATAAGCAGGGCGAGCAAAAAATACTTCAGGAGTGCAACAGACATGGCAGGACCTCTGACGCTAGCCGTCGCGATAAAGGGGATAGATCTCCGAGATACAGCTTTCCTCGGTCCCCGGTTTTTTATAGACGTCGGTGATCCTGAACAACAGTTTCTGCTTTGCAATACGGGCCCGATCGGCAACCGTCACCGGCCCCGAGAACTGCGGTAGCGCATCGAACAAAGGCCTGTTCCGGCCCCAGGCCTCATCGGCGAGCCTGATCAGCGGCCGGAACCGGTCCTTGTCGCTGGCCATGATCGACATGGGCAGTTCAGCCCCCGGCAGCTTGTCGGCGCCATCGTCGGCGATGGCGATGCGCCGTACCTGGCCATATTTGTCGAAAGCTGGTTTGCTGGCGACCGCCCCGTTCAGGATGACGAAGCTTTCGAGCGGCGCCGAAAAAAAATGCCGTACCTTGTCGACCGGATGGTCGGTGCTGTTGATCACCAGCGGATCGAGTTCCATTTCGAGCAGCGCACTCTTGCCTTGCCAGCACCAGAAGGTTTCGGGATTGCGGTCGAACAGGGCCCCGACATCGTCATGCCCGGTGGCGGAGGCCGCCGCGTCGACCACCCGGACCCGGTAGCGGCTGGCACTGTCTTCGAGGCGGCGCATGTCGGCCACGAAGGTCTGGTAGCCGGCGTTGTCGGTACTCAGCGTCAGCGGGGGCAAAGCGGCGAAATCGGGATTGCGCAGAACCAGCACCGCTTCGTTTCCGCTGCCGACAAAGGGCCACTGCCTGCGGTCATAGGAGAGGGCGCTCCGCATATTGCGCGTATCGAGCTTGATGACGAGCTCCTTGTCGCCAGCCCCCATCCACGCAGCCGCCGGGAAAAAGTCGTAGATCAGGCGGGCATTCTCGAAGCGTCGATGCGACGACTCGCTACTCTCGCTCTTGACCTGGGCATAGCCGGCCTTGTAGCGAACCGCCACCGTCTTGACGCCGCGATCGGCGGGCAGGTCGATCCTGAAGAAGGCATAGCTTGACGGGATTTCAGGCAAGACCTCCTGGTAGTTTTTGCGGGCCCGGCGATTGATCGTGTCGGCCAATGCACGCAATGTCTTGTTACCGTCGACCGCCGCCGCCGAAATGGCATGGCTGGGCACCGGGCGGCCGTCGATCCTGGCTTCGAAGGCTTCGAGGCAGAGCCTGCTATTCGCTTCAAGCGCCGCCACCTCGTCGACCGTCCCGCAAACGACAGGGAAGTACAGGCTGGCCGCCGGCCGCCTTTTACCGCCTGCAGTCTCCCGCAGGGAATAGCTCACCCTGGCCTCGTAATCGATGGCATTGAGGCGCAAATCGAGCTGTTCGCGTTCGAGACTGAAGCGCTTCGACACGATCAGGAGATTGCCCGAAACCCGGTGCGGATTGTCGTAGATCGCTCCGTTGGCCTGCACCCCTGTGACGACGCAGAGCGCGAAAAAAATGGAGGTGACAGTCTGCCGGTAGATATTCACGATTGCGCCAGCAAAAGCCGGGGAGCCCCCGGCAAAAGGCCCTGGCCCCATACGGGGGAATGAGCGATGCTCGACAAAATTTTCAGGACCCGACGAAAAGACCGGCATTATACCGAAGACAATATCCGAATATCATTTCCACTTGACCAAGCCGGTGCGTTGATGAGTCTTCAACCGCGCCCTTCAAGAGACGAAAAAAAGCCCGCATGTGCGGTAATGCCGTTCACTTAGGTGAGCGGCATTTTTCATTGTGGGGGTTGTGGACATTGATGCCGGCTGTTAACGTGCCGGGCGATGTTATCGAGCCAGCTCTCTATTACGACAGATGTCATGCAGACGATCGGATTCGATCGTCTGGCGGCGTATTTGCCCCGGGAGTGGATCGAGCAAGCGCTCAACGCCCATGGGGTGGCAAGCATTCGCCGTCGTCGGTTACCGGCAGAACAAGTGGTTTGGCTGGTTATCGCGCTGGCACTGTTTCGTCGCCAGTCGATGGAAGAAGTGCTCAGCACCTTGGATCTGGCTTTGCCCGACACGCGAATCGAGGCGGTGTGCAAGAGCGCGATCACGCAGGCGCGGGCGCGCCTGGGTCAAGCCCCGCTGCAATGGTTGTTCGAGCAAACGGCCAACGCCTGGTGCGGACAGGAGAAGGTGGCCAATCAGTGGAAGGGGCTTTCACTGTGGGCGGTTGATGGCACCACCTTTCGGGTGCCGGACAGCCCCGAGAACCGCGAGCACTTTGGGGCGCAGCGCTACGCCAGTGGCAAGGTGGCGTCCTATCCTCAGGTACGCGCCGTCAGCCTGACGGCGCTGCCTACGCACCTGGTCTCGGCCATCGAGTTTGGTCCGTACGGCCAGAACGAAATGCTTTACGCCAAGGCGCTGATTGGTCGGATTGAGGACCATTCCTTGACGGTCTTCGACAAGGGTTTTGTCTCTGCAGAGATTTTGCTGGGTTTGAGCACGGCAGGTTGCGAGCGGCATTACCTGATCCCGGCCAAGTCCAATACGCAATTCGAAGTCCTGTCAGGAACACCCGAAGATTGTCGGGTTCGTCTGCGTATCTCGCCGCAAGCGCGTGCCAAGGCGCCTGATCTACCCGACGTTTGGGAGGCGCGGGCCATTCGGGTCGAATCGGCCTCGGGTCAAAGCCGGGTGCTGCTGACCTCGTTGTTTGATCGTCGCCGCTTCCGGGCGCAGGATTTGGCGGATTGCTATCGCCGGCGCAGGGAAATTGAAACCAGTTACCGCGAACTCAAGCAATCGATGCTGGGTGAAGCGCTGACCCTGCGCTCGCGTTTGCCCGAAGGCGTTCGTCAGGAAATCTGGGGCGCCTTGATTGCCTACAATCTGGTCCGACTCGAAATGGCCAAGGCGGCCATGGCTGCCCGCGTCGCACCGACCGACTTGAGCTTTCTGCGCGCACTGCACATTATCCAGCACGAACTGATTTGGGCTGCTGGCATGAGCCCCGGGAAACTGCCGGCCCATTTGGCTCGCCTGCGCTTGCAACTGCAAATGGCCATCGTCGAAAAACGACGGGGGCGAAAATGCCCCCGTGTCGTCAAAGCCAGACCTGCTCGCTACTCAGTTCGTCACCTCAAAGAGCCTTAACTGAACTGCATTACCGCATGTGCGGGCCTTTCAGATTATTTTCGACATTTCGTCGATAACGTACTCTTCAAAACGGAATATCGTCGCCCAAGTCGTCGAAGGAAGGCTTCGGCTTGTTCTTCGGCGGTGCTGGCGCGTAATCGGTCGGCTCATCGTAGCCACCGCCACCACCGCTGGACGGACCGCCCATGCCCTGACGGGAACCGAGCATCTTCATTTCTTCGCCACGGATTTCCGTGGTGTAACGCTCCTGCCCGTCCTTGTCGGTCCACTTGCGGGTGCGTAGGCTGCCTTCGATGTAAACCTGCGAGCCCTTCTTCAGATACTGGCCGGCGATTTCAGCCAGCTTGCCGAAGAAGGAGATGCGCACCCATTCGGTCATTTCCTTTTTCTCGCCGGTCGCCTTGTCTCTCCAGGACTCGGTGCAGGCGATGCTGAAATTGCAGATCGCCTCGCCGCTGGCGGTGTAGCGGATTTCGGGATCACGTCCCAGATTGCCGATGCCGATCCATTTATTAACCGATGCCATGCCACGCTCTCCTAATTGGTTTGAGCCGCAGTCGGCGCCGGACGCCGCTGCGGAAAATTCATTGAGTTCGCCACTGCCAGCCAGAGCACGATCAGCCCGGCGCAGGTTGCGAAAACCGCATTATCGCCGAAATGTTGTGCGATATAACCGCCCAAAGCACCGCCGATAAACAGGCCGATTGCCTGCGTCGTGTTGTAAACGCCCAGCGCTGCGCCCTTGGCGCTAGGCGGGGCGGTACGGGAAACCAGCGAGGGCAGCGTCGCTTCGAGAACGTTGAAGGCAACGAAAAAGAGCAGTAGCCAGAGCGCCAGCGACCACAGGCTTTCGCCAAAAACGAACAGCCCCAGTTGAACGACCAGCAGCAGGCCGATGGCGGCAAGGAAGACGGGCCGCATCTTGTCCTTGCGCTCGGCTGCGATGATCGCCGGCACCATGACGGCAAAGGAGACCAGCACGGCCGGCAAATACACTTTCCAGTGCGCTGCCGCAGCCAGGCCGCCGTGATCGACCAGTGCGTGCGGCAGAACGACGAACATCGCCATCTGCACCATGTGCAGCACGAAGATGCCAAGATTGAGTCGCAGCAGATCGACATCGAACAGGACGCGACGCATCGGCAGCTTCTCGTGCCCCAAGGGGGCAGGCGCCGGCGGGACGGCCTTCAGCAACAACCCGATGGCCCCCAGCGCCAGTGCGCCGGTCATGCAGAACAGGCCGCCCATGCCGATCCAGCCGTAGAGCAGCGGCGCGCCGACCAGCGACAACGCGAAAACCAGGCCGATCGAGGAACCGATCATGGCCATCACCTTGGTGCGATGCTCTTCACGGGTCAGGTCGGCAGCCAATGCGGTGACAGCCGCGGAAATCGCACCGGCGCCCTGCAGGACGCGACCAACGATGATCCAGTTCAGGCTCGGCGCCCAGGCGGCGACAAAGCTGCCCAGGGCAAAGATGAGCAGGCCGACGACGATGACCTGCTTGCGCCCCCAGAGATCGGAGGCGATGCCGTAGGGAATCTGGAACACCGCCTGGGTTAGCCCATAGGCGCCCAGCGCGAAGCCGATCATGGCGAGGTTGTCGCCCCCCGGCAGGGTTTTGGCGTAGACGGAAAACACCGGCAGGATCAGGAACAAGCCCAGCATGCGCAAGGCAAAGATGGAGGCCAGGGAAGCGCCGACGCGACGCTCTGCTGGGCTCATGCGGTCATTGGGGTCGGACATGTCGTATTTTTTATTGTTGCAATGCAGCGAGAAGCGTCGAGTTTAGCAGGTTTGCCGAAGGAGCCGCGCGACCAAGCCGGGGCATGGGCGCATTCGGGTTCCCGAACGCCTCCCCCCCATCCATTGCCGGAAATCCGGCGGCGCAGATGGCGGCCGACACGACAAACACCATAAAAATCATTTATTTGACGAAAACTCAAAAGGTGGCACAGGATTTGCAAAGATTTACGCCTCTTCGCGCCCGGGCCCGGGCGCCTGCCACGAAAGCACTTCGACATGTCACTCAAAAAACGCCTGCTCGTCTTCGTCAGCGTCCTCATCGCCATGACCATCGGCCTGCTCGCCGTCCTCTCCTATCAGCGCATGCGCAGCGAAATCCTCGCTGGAGTCGAGGAGGAACTGAACGCGGCTATCGGCGGCAATCGCCGGGCCATTGCCCAATGGCTGGCGCAGCGTCGCGACGTCATCGTCGCCGCTGCCGCCCGCGCCGGCGAAGTCGAGGAGCCACGTCCGGCCTTGATGCTGAGCAAGGAAGCGGGCCGTTTCGAACAAACCTTCGCCGGCTATGCCGACAAGCGCATGCTCTATCACCTCGCCGACAAGCGACCGCCGGAAGGTTACGACCCGACGGCCCGCCCCTGGTACAAGCTGGCCAGCGAGGCCAGGGCGACCGTGGTCACCGCCCCCTACGTCTTCGCCAGCACGAAAAAACTGGGCATCACCGTAGCCAGTCCGATCCTGCGTCAGGGGCAACAGGTCGGCGTGGCGGGCGGCGATGTCGTGCTCGAGGAGGTTACCGCGGTCGTCACCGGCATCCGCTTGCGCGGCAATGGTTTTGCCTTCCTGGCGACGCGTGATGGCAAGATCGTCGCCCACCCGAAAGCCGACGCGGTACTCAAGCCGGTTGGCGAAATCATGCCCGGCTTCGATACGGCCCAGCTCGCTCAGGCCGGCGACAACGGTCGCCTGCGGGAAATGCAGATCGACGGGCGAACCGCCTATGTCGACCTTTCCCCAGTCCCCGGCTCGGACTGGGTATTGGGCAGCGTGATCGACAAGGACACTATCCTCTCGCCGCTCAATTCCTTGATCGCGACACTGGCCATTGCTGGCATCGTCATCGGCCTGGGCGGCGTCCTGTTCGCCAACTATGCCCTGGCCCGTCTGCTCGGCGGGGTGACCCGGTTGCGCGATGCGCTGCTCGAAATCTCCAGCGGCCAGGGCGACCTGACCCGCCGCCTGAAGGCCGACAGCGGCGACGAAATCGGCCAGACGGCAGAGGCCTTCAACCGCTTCATCGACAGCCTGCGCAAAATGTTCATCGAAGTCCGCGAAAATGCAGACACCTTGCACAGCGGCCTCTCCTCTCTCAACGACCTGACCCGTCAGGTCTCGGCCGACTCGGAACGGCAGGCGGAAGCATCCAGTTCGACGGCTGCAACGATCGAAGAAATCACCGTCAGCATCAATCACATCGCCGACAACGCCAGTTCCGGCGAAGAAATCGCCATGCAGACCGGACAGGTCTCGCGTCAATCGGCTGAAGCCGTCACCGCGCTCGCCTCCGGCATCCGCCACATTGCCAGCGAAGTCGAGCAACTGTCGTCGACCCTGGGCAGCCTCGGCCAGCGCTCGACCGAGATGAACGCCATCATCGGCGTCATTCGCGACATTGCCGACCAGACCAACCTGCTCGCCCTCAACGCCGCGATCGAAGCGGCCCGGGCCGGCGAAGCCGGGCGCGGCTTTGCCGTGGTCGCCGACGAGGTACGCAAACTGGCCGAGCGGACAGCCAAAGCCACCGTGGAAATCGGCAGCCTGATCGAATCGACCCATGGCGAAATCCAGTCGGCACTGGCCGGCATGCACCAGACGCAGGGCTCGGTCCAGGCCGGCGTCGAATCCTCGCAAGCCGTGGCCAGCCAGATCGGCAACATCCAGAACGATGTCGCCCGCGTCGTCGCTTCGATCCGCGACATTGCCGATGCCACCCGCGAACAGTCCGCCGCCACCACCGAAATGGCCCGCGCCGCCGAAACCGCCAACCGGATGTCGATGGATACCGACCAGGCGGTCCAGTCGGCCACCCAGACGGTTACCCAACTCAGCGGCTTGTCGCAACGCCTGAACGAACTGGTCGCCCGCTTCCGGCTCTAATTCGAAGCGACAGCACAGCATGGCTCGGGCCGGCGCAAGCCGGCCTTTTTATTTGATACCCGACCAGGAGCGTTCGGAAATCCGAACCCCGCCCCCCGGCGATTCTTCGGAATTCCGAAGCCGCCTTCGAGAGCCACCACAAAAGCCCCTTAAAAATCAATAGCTAACAGGGCACAAACAGCTGGCACGCGGCATGCAAAGTAAACGGGACCGGCAGCGCGGATTTCCGACCGGCAATTAAAGGAGACAAACATGACTACCCAAGCTACCCACCGCATCGAACACGACTTGCTCGGCGACCGCGAGATTCCGAGTTCGGCCTATTACGGCGTCCATACGTTGCGCGCTTTGGAAAACTTCGATATCACCGGCATCTCGATCGCGGTTTACCCCGACCTGATCCGCGCCCTCGCCCAGATCAAGCAAGCCGCTGCCCAAGCCAATCACGAACTCGGCCTGCTCGACGCCAAGCACGCCGATGCCATCGTCGCCGCCTGCAAGGAAGTGATCGACGGCCAGTGGCACGAACACTTCGTCGTCGACGTCATCCAGGGCGGTGCCGGCACCTCGACCAACATGAACGCCAACGAGGTGATCGCCAACCGGGCGCTGGAAATCCTCGGCCACGCCAAGGGCGAGTTCAAGTACCTGCACCCCAACGAACACGTGAACATGAGCCAGTCCACCAATGACGTCTATCCGACGGCATTGAAACTGGCCACCTATGTCGGCATCTTCCGCCTGGTCGACGCTATGGCCTATCTGCGCCGGGCCTTCGAGCGCAAGGCCGAGGAGTTCGCCGATGTGCTGAAGATGGGCCGCACCCAATTGCAGGATGCCGTGCCGATGACCCTCGGTCAGGAATTCTCGACCTACGCCGTGATGCTCGGCGAAGACGAGGAGCGCCTCAAGGAAGCCGCCCTGCTGATCCGCGAAATCAACCTCGGCGCCACCGCCATCGGTACCGGCATCAATGCCCACCCCGACTACGCCCCGCTGGTCTGCCGCCGCCTGATCGAAGTCAGCGGCGTACCGGTCGTCACCGCCCCCAACCTGATCGAGGCCACCCAGGACTGCGGCAGCTTCGTGCAACTTTCCGGCGTGCTCAAGCGCATTGCCGTCAAACTGTCGAAGACCTGCAACGACCTGCGCCTGCTCTCCTCCGGTCCGCGCGCCGGTCTTGGCGAGATCAACCTGCCGCCGCGCCAGGCCGGTTCGTCGATCATGCCGGGCAAGGTCAATCCGGTGATCCCGGAAGTCGTGAACCAGGTCGCCTTCGAAGTGATCGGCAACGACAACACCGTCACCTTCGCCGCCGAAGCCGGCCAACTACAACTCAACGCCTTCGAGCCGATCATTGCCCACAGCCTGTTCAAGAGCGTGCTGCACCTGCGCAAGGCCTGCAAGGCACTGGCCGACCACTGCGTCGACGGCATCACCGCCAACCGCGATGCGCTGCGCGCCAGCGTCGAGCGCTCGATCGGCATCGTCACCGCGCTCAACCCCTACATCGGTTATGCCAACGCCACCGAAATCGCTGCCGAAGCCCACCTCAGCGGTCGTGGCGTCGCCGAGATCGTGCTCGAACGCAAGCTGATGAGCCCGGAACAATTGGCCGAAGTGCTGCGTCCGGAAGTGCTGACCAAGCCGCAAATGATTCCTACCCATACCGCCTAAGCGGACTGCTCTTTACTCAATGCACACAACAAGGAAAACATCATGAAAATGAACCGTCTGACGACGATGATCGGGATTGCGATGGTGCTCGGCGTCATTGTCGGCTACGCGTGCAACACGCTGGCTAGCAGTCCCGCCCAGGCCAAGGAGATCGCCTCCTACTTCAGCATCCTGACCGACATCTTCCTGCGTCTGATCAAGATGATCATTGCCCCGCTGGTCTTCGCCACCCTGGTTGCCGGTCTGGCCGGCATGGGCGACTCGAAGACTGTCGGCCGCATCGGCGCCAAAGCCCTCGGCTGGTTCGTCGGCGCCTCGTTCTGCTCGCTGCTGCTCGGCCTGATCTTCGCCAACCTGCTGACCCCGGGCGCCTCGCTCGCCGTGCCTTTGCCGGAAGTCGGCAGCTCGGTGAACCTGAAAACCAGCGCCCTGAACCTGAAGGACTTCATCACCCACGTCTTCCCGAAGAACATCTTCGAAGCCATGGCGGCCAATGAAATCCTGCAGATCCTGGTCTTCGCCGTCTTCTTCGGCGTCGCCCTCGGCCACCTGCACAACCAGACGGCACGCAGCCTGGTGTGCACAATGGAAGAAATCGTCCACGTCATGCTCAAGGTCACCGACTACGTGATGCGCGCGGCCCCGATTGGCGTCTTCGGCGCCGTTGCCGGCATCATCACGACCCAGGGCCTGGGCATGCTGACCGTGTTCGGCAAGCTGCTGATCAGCTTCTACATCGCGCTGGCCGCCCTCTGGCTGGTACTGATCACCGCCGGCTACTTCGTGCTCGGCAAGGATGTCTTCCGCCTGCTCAAGTTGGTACGTAGCCCGATGCTGGTCGGCTTCTCGACCGCCAGCAGCGAATCGGTCTATCCGAAGCTGATGGAGCAACTGGAAAAGTTCGGCATCAAGAACCGCGTCACCAGCTTCGTGCTGCCGCTCGGCTACTCCTTCAACCTCGACGGTTCGATGATCTACACCACCTTCGCCGCCTTGTTCGTGGCCCAGGCCTACGGCATCGAACTGAGCCTCGGCACGCAGATCACCATGCTGCTGGTGCTGATGGTCTCCTCCAAGGGGATTGCCGGCGTGCCGCGCGCCTCGCTGGTCGTCGTCGCCGCCGTCCTGCCCATGTTCAACCTGCCGGAAGCCGGTCTGCTGCTCGTCCTCGGCATCGACCACTTCCTCGACATGGGCCGCACCGTCACCAACGTGCTGGGCAATGCCATCGCCACCGCTGTCGTCGCCAAGTGGGAAAACGCCATCGACCCGGTGGACGAGGCCCTGGCCGAACGCGACGAAGCGCTGCCGGTTGCCGGCGAAGAAGTTGGCGCCAGCGCTTAAGCACAACGATCCTTTGGGTCCGGCAGCCCTCGCCGGACTTTTTTCTGACCTGGCGCCTGATGCGCCGGGTCTTTTTTTGAGCGCAACATGACAATCGACTGGTTCATCCTCGCCCCCGCCGCATTCTTCGCCGGCATGGTCGACGCCGTGGTCGGCGGCGGCGGTCTCATCCAGATCCCGGTATTGCTGTCGACCTTCCCGCAAACCGCCATTCCGACCCTGTTCGGCACCAACAAGGTATCGAGCATCGCCGGCACCGCCGCTTCGCTATGGCGCTATGCCCGCGCCGTGCAGATTCCCTGGCGCCTGGTACTTCCTGCCACCGCCGCCGCCCTGCTTGGCGCCTGGCTGGGCGCCGCCGTGGTCGCCTGGATCTCGCGCGAGGCGATGCGCCCGCTGGTCGTCGTAATGATGCTCACCGTCGCCATCTACACCTTCCTGCGCAAGGACCTCGGCCAGGTCGAGACGCACGAGTCGCGCCCGAGCGATCCCTGGTGGGGCGCCCTGTTCGGCCTGCTGATCGGCTTCTACGACGGCTTCTTCGGCCCCGGCACCGGCAGCTTCCTGATCTTCGGCTTCGTCCGCCTGTTCGGCATGGACTTCATCCGCGCCTCGGCCAGCGCCAAGGTCATCAACACCGCCACCAACATCTCGGCGATCGGCTTCTTCGCCAGCCACGGCCCCATCCTGTGGGCGGTCGGCCTGACCATGGCGGTCTGCAACCTGGCCGGCGCACAGGTCGGCACCCATCTCGCCCTCAAGCACGGCGCCGGCTTCATCCGCAAGGCTTTCCTCGGCGTCGTCGTCGTCCTGATCGGCAAGCAACTGCTGGATATCCTCCACTAGCCAGCCTTCGGCCCAGCCCTGCTACCATAAGCCCGCCATGTCCAGCCGCTACCTGCGCCACCTGCCGATCTTCCTGCTGCTGCTCGCCCTGATGGGGCTGAGCGGCTTCGGGGCACACCGCATCGCCCAGCAACTGGGGCTGTCCGATCTGCAGGCCACCGGCCTGCACCGGCTGGATTTGTACACCGCCAGCCTGGAACGCGAGATCGGCAAATACGCCTTCCTGCCTGGCACCCTCGGCCTCGAGCGCGACGTGCTCGATCTGCTCAAGCATCCGGTCGATAGCAAGCTGACGCCGCAGGTCAATGCCTACCTCGAACAGCTGAACGAGCGGGCCGGCACGCTCTCGATCTACGTCATCGACACCGCCGGCCATGTCGTCGCCACCAGCAACTGGCGGCGAGCCGACAGCTTCCTCGGCGAGGACCTGTCCTTCCGTCCCTATTTCCGCGATGCCATCGACAGCGGCAGCGGCCGCTTCTTCGGCATCGGCACGACGCGCGGCGAACCCGGCTACTACCTGGCCTCGACGCTGGCCGACGACAGCAGGACGCTCGGCGTCGCCGTCATCAAGGTCAGCCTGGAACAGCTGGAAAAATCCTGGAGCACCGTCGAAGCCCCGGCCATGGTTACCGATGAAAACGGCGTGGTCATCCTCGGCTCGGTCGCCGACTGGAAGTTCACCACGCTGCGTCCGCTCGACGACGCGACGCGGCGCGCCTTCGACCAGACCCAGCAATACAACCGGCGCGCCCTGAAGCCGCTCGGCCTCAAGGAAATCCGCGAACTCGACCACGGCGCCCGCCTGGTCAGCATCAGCAAGACCCTGCCCGAGATCGTCTCGGTCTACCCGGTGGCCGGCCGCTTCCTGGCGCAAGCCCGGCCACTGCCCGGCACGCCGTGGACGCTGACCGTGCTCTCCCATCTCGAACAGGTCGACGAGATCGCCCAGAGTCGGGCGACGGTGGCCGTCGTCGGCGCCGCCTTCCTGTTCATGCTCGGCCTGATGCTCGACGAACGCCGGCGCCACCTCAAGGACCGGCTAGCCGCCCGCGAAGCCTTGCAACAGGCCCATGACGAACTCGAACGTAAGGTCGAGGAGCGCACCGCCGACCTTTCCGCCGCCAATCACCTGCTGCAGGACGAAATCGCCGAGCGCATCCGCGCCGAGCGCACGCTGCGCGCCGCTCAGGACGAATTGGTCCAGGCCGGCAAGCTGGCGGTGATCGGCCAACTGTCGACCGGCATCGCCCACGAACTCAATCAGCCCCTGGCCGCCTTGCGCACGCTGTCCGGCAACGGCGTGCGTTTCCTCGACCGGGGCGATCTCGCCACCACCCGCTCGAATCTCGAACGCATTGCCCAACTGGTCGACCGCATGGGCCGCATCACCGGCCAGCTGCGCGCCTTCGCCCGCAAATCGACCGGCCAGTTGCAGCCGGTCGCGCTTTGCCACGCCCTCGACAATGCACTGGCCCTGCTCGACCCCCGGCTGACCCAGGCGAATGCCGAAATCCGCCGCCACTGCCCGCTGCCCGAACCCTTCGCGCTGTGCGACGCCAACCGCCTGGAACAGGTGCTGATCAACCTGATCGGCAATGCTCTCGACGCCATGCACGACCAGCCCGCACCGTGCATCGAACTGGGTTGCGAAAGCGTCGGCCAGGTCGCCCGCCTGAGCGTGCGCGACCACGGCCCCGGGCTGGATGAAGCGGCGCTCAGCCACCTCTTCGAACCCTTCTTCACCACCAAGGAAGCCGGCGTCGGCCTCGGCCTCGGCCTGGCCATCTCGGCCGGCATCGTGCGCGATTTCGGCGGTACGCTCTCCGGTACCAACCATCCCGAGGGTGGTGCCCTCTTTACGCTGGACATGCCGCTCTGCGAGGCTCAAAACCATGAGTGAAGCCCTGAAAGTCCTGATCATCGAAGACGACCCGGACGTCGCCCTCGGCTGCGAGCAAGCCCTCCAGCTCGAAGGCATCGCGGCCGAATGCGTCGGCAGCGCCGAACAGGCCCGCCGCCGCCTCGGCCGCGATTTCCCCGGCATCATCGTCAGCGACATCCGCCTGCCCAAGATGGACGGCATGAGCTTCCTGCGCGAAACCCTGGCGCTCGACCCGGAACTGCCGGTGGTGCTGATCACCGGCCATGGCGACATTTCGATGGCGGTGCAGGCGATGAAGGATGGCGCCTACGACTTCATCCAGAAGCCCTTCCCGCCGGAATACCTGGTCGAAGTCGTCCGCCGGGCGCTGGAAAAGCGCCGCCTCGTCCTGGAAGTTCGGGAACTGCGCCGCCAGCTCGACCAGCGCGACCAGCTCGAAGGCAAATTGATCGGCCGTGCCCCGGGCATGCAGAAAATGCGCGACGTGCTCAGCGGCCTGGCCGGCAGCGCCGCCGACGTGCTGATCCACGGCGAGACCGGTACCGGCAAGGAACTGGTGGCGCGCTGCCTGCACGAACTGAGCAACCGTCGCGATGCCAACTTCGTCGCCATCAATTGCGGCGGCATGGCCGAAAGCCTGCTCGACAGCGAGCTTTTCGGACACGAACCGGGTGCCTTTACCGGTGCCGCCAAACGACGCATCGGCAAGATCGAACACGCCAGCGGCGGCACCCTCTTCCTCGACGAAATCGAGAGCATGCCGATGGCCATGCAGATCAAGCTGCTGCGCGTGCTGCAGGAGCGAACGCTGGAACGCCTCGGCTCGAACACGACCATCCCCATCGACTGCCGGGTGATTGCCGCGACCAAGACCGACCTGCTCGAACTGGCCGCCAAGGGTGGCTTCCGCAACGATCTCTATTACCGGCTCAGCGTCGCCACGCTGGCCTTGCCGCCCTTGCGCGAACGACGCGAAGACATTCCGCTGCTCTTCGAACACTTCCTGCTCCAGGCCGCGGCCCGGCACCAACGGCCGGTCCCCGAAATGAACGCCGGCCGCATCCGGCAACTGGTCGGCTATGCCTGGCCGGGCAATGTCCGCGAACTGCGCAATGTCGCCGACCGCTGCGTCCTCGGCATCGAAAGCGGCTCGCCGCCCTTCGGCCAGCCGACGCCTGACGGCCCGACGCCGCTCTCCGAGACGGTCGAAGCCTTCGAACGGGCGCTGATCGCCGATGCGCTGCGCCGCCACGGCAGTCTTGGGCGCACGGCCGAGGCCCTGGTCGTCGCCAAGACGACGCTACACGACAAGATCCGGAAATACGGGCTCGGCGAAGACGGCAGCAATTAACAAAAGCGAGCCGGAATTAGCTGCGTTCAGACCAGCCAGGCCTGTACCAGCCAGAGGGCCAGCATGCCTGCGGCAATCGTCGCCAGTACGCTACGGCTCAGGGCCGCCACCCCCAGCGCCACCACCATCGCCCACCAACGCGGGTTGCCCGGCAAGGCCGCCAGTTCGACGCCGTTCGGAAATATCTCCGGCGCGATCAAGGCACCGAGTACCGCCGGCGGCACGTAACGCAGGAATAGCGAAAAAGCCGGCCCCGAGGGCAAATATCGACCACCGGCAATGAAGGAAAGGCGGATCAGGAATGTCACCAGGCCGCAGGCGGCCATGGTCAGCAACAGACTCCCGGTGCTCATGCCGCCACCTTGTCGAAACGGCGCAACAGCAAGCCAACCGCGACGCCTACCGCCGCCGCCAGCAACAAGCCGAGCTTGTGCGGCAGGCCCAGACTCAACAAGGCCGTCGCCGCAGCGGCCAGCGCGGCCCAGGCATCGCTGCGCCGATGCACGCCGAGCACCAGCAGGGCAATGAAGGTCAGTGCCACCGAGAAATCGAGCGACCAGCCGGCGGGAATCGCCACCCCGAGCAACACGCCGGCCAGGGTCGACAGCTGCCACCCCGCCCACAAGGTAAAACCGGTGCCGAACAGGAACCAATGGCGGGCCGGCGTCGCCGGGCCTTCGCGCAGGCGACCGATCGCCGCCGCAAAGGCTTCGTCGGTCAGCAGGTAGGCCAGCAACAGCTTCCATCGCCACGGCAAGGCCTTGAGGTAGGTCGCCACCGCCGCGCTGTACAGGGCATGCCGCAAATTGACCACGCCCACCGTGGTGACGATGACCGGCGCCGGGGCGCCACCGCCGAACAACTGGGCAAAAACGATCTGCGACGAACCACCGAAAACCAGCGAGGAACTGAGCACCACCGCCCAGCCGGGCAGTCCGGCGGCCAAACCGAGCACGCCGAAAATCAGGCCGAACGGGACAACGCCAAGCAACAGCGGCAACTCGGCACGCACGCCGCCGAAAAACTCGGTCCGGGCCGACGACATGGTGGAATCAGCATTCATCGAATCAGGAAATCAAGACAAGGGCAGCCCGCCATCCTACCCGTTCAAGCCCTCAAGCGCTGCGCGGCCCACACATGATGATAACCATGCCGAGCAGGGCCACCAGCGAACCGGCCACATCCCACATGGTCGGCCGGATGCCATCCACCACCCACAGCCAGCCGATGGCAACGCAGATATAAACCCCGCCGTATGCCGCATAGACCCGCCCGGCCGCCGTCGGATGCAAGGACAGCAGCCAGGCGAACAAGGCCAGGCTCGCCGCCGCCGGCAGCAGGAGCCACAGGCTCTTGCCCTGGCGCAGGCAGAGGTAAGGCAGGTAGCAGCCGACGATCTCGGCCAGCGCGGTCAGCAGATAGAGGGCGAAAAGCTTCAAGCGCCGCCCGCCATGCCTTAGAGAACGACCTGCGTGCCCAGTTCGACCACCCGGTTGCTCGGAATCTTGAAGAAGGCGGTCGCCGAACCGGCGTTGCGGAACATCGCCACGAAGATCTTTTCGCGCCAGAACGCCATTTCGGAACCGAGACGCGGAATCAGGGTTTCGCGACCGATGAAATAGGAGGTTTCGAGCGAATTGAACTCCAGGCCGGAATCGGCGCAGAGGGCGAGCGCTTCGGGAATGTTGGGATCGTCCTTGAAGCCGTACTGGACGATGACGCTCCAGAAGTTTTCCTTGAGTTGCCGCACCTCGACCCGGTCGATATCGGGGACGAAAGGCACATCGTAGAACTGCACCGAAACCAGCACCACCCGCTCGTGCAGTACCTTGTTGTGCATCAGGTTATGGAGCAGGGCATGCGGTACGCCGCGCGGATCGGCGTTGAGGAAGACGGCGGTCCCGGCGACCCGGGTCGGCATCGAGGAAGCCAGCGACTCGAGGAACAAGGAGAGTTCGAGACGCTCGCCCTTGAGACGGTCGGCCAGCAGCTGGCGGCCGCGCTTCCAGGTCGTCATCAGGACGAAGACGGCCATCCCGGCAACCAGCGGGAACCAGCCACCGTCGGGAATCTTCAGGATGTTGGCGGCAAGGAAGACGAGCTCGACGGCGAGGAAGCAGGAGAACAGCAAAATGGCCCGCGTCCAGCCCCATTTCCAGGTGCGCGCCACGACGACGCTGGCCAGGATGGAGGTGATCACCATGTCGCCGGTCACCGCGATGCCGTAGGCGGCCGCCAGATTGTTCGAGGACTTGAAACCGAGGACGAGGATCATCACCGCCAGCATCAAGCCCCAGTTGACCGCCGGCAGGTAGATCTGCCCGGCCTCCTTCTCCGAGGTGTGCTGCACTTCCATGCGCGGCACGAAACCGAGCTGCATGGCTTGGCGCGTCACCGAGAAGGCCCCTGAAATGACGGCTTGCGAGGCAATCACCGTCGCTACCGTAGCCAGGCCGACCAGCGGATACAAAGCCCAATCCGGCGCCGACAGGAAGAAGGGATTCTTGGCCGCTTCCGGCTCGACCAGGATCAGTGCGCCCTGGCCGAAATAATTGAGGACCAGCGCCGGCAGCACGAAGGAAAACCAGGCGCGCTGGATAGGCTTGCGGCCGAAATGCCCCATGTCGGCATAGAGCGCCTCGGCCCCGGTGACGGCGAGCACGACATTGCCCATCGCCACCAGCGCCAAAGCCTTGTTGGCGAACAGGAACTCCAGGCCGTAAAGCGGATTGAGCGCATGCAGGATGGCCGGATGATCGACGATGTTGTGCAGGCCGAGCAGGGCCAGCGTGCTGAACCAGACCACCATGACCGGCCCGAAGAAGGCGCCGACGACGGCCGTGCCGCTGCGCTGGACGAAGAACAGCCCGAACAGGACGACCATGGTGATCGGAATGACGAAAGGCTTGAAGGCCGGCGTCGCCACCTCCAGCCCTTCGACCGCCGACAGCACCGACATCGCCGGCGTCACCATGCCGTCGCCGTAGAACATCGCGGCACCGAGGATGCCGATGATCATGATCGCCTTCATCTGCTTCGGCTTGCCCTGCGCCTCATGCAAGGCCAGTGCGATCATCGCCATGATGCCGCCCTCGCCACGATTGTCGGCGCGCATGATGTAGATGACGTACTTCACCGAAACGATGATCAGCAGCGCCCAGAAAAACAAGGACAGGCTGCCGAAGATATTCGCTTCGGTGACCGGAATCGGATGATTGCCGGCAAAGACCTCCTTCATGGCATACAAGGGACTGGTGCCGATGTCGCCATAAACCACGCCCAAGGCAGCCAAGGCCAATACGGCAAGGCGCTTGCCGGACAATTCGCCGGCCTGATCCTGATTACTCATTGCTTCCCCTGCTCACCCGCCGACCAGACTGCCGGACCAGGCATGAATCCATTGCTGCGATACGCCCGCCCGCGGCGAGCGCCTTAACCACCCAACGCTGCCTTCAGGGAGAGAACCTCTTCCTCGGACTCGGCGATGATCTCGTTCAGGGTATCGGTATCGATGATGTCTTCCAGCATCGACGTATCGACCGCCTCCCCGAACTCGGGGTCGCGCCAGCTGGAGGTGCGGTTGGCGATCTTGTTGGCGACGTAGAGCACATCCGACAGGTTCTTGATCTCGCTGATCGGGCGATCCGTCTCGTGCTCCTGCACCGCAGTCAGCACCGACTCCGGCTGGCCCAGGGCGGACAACAAGGCATGGCCGATATTGTCGTGCCAACCGACGAGCAAGGCGTGCAACTCATGTTTGTCGTTCACCAACTCCGGGAAGTTGGCGGCGCGCGACATCAGGTAGAACACCCCGAGATCGTGCACAAGACCGGCAAACATCGCTTCGTCGCCATTGATCTTGGCGACCTTGCGGGCCAGCACCCGGCACAGCGCGGCGACATGGGAGGTGTGTTCCCACAGCTTCTTCGAAATACCTTCGAATGCCTGCATCTGCTTCGACTTGAGCAATTGCTCCATGGCCACGGCGAAGGAAACGGTACGTACCGCCTCCATGCCGACCCGGACGATGGCATTCTTGACGTCGGCAATTTCCCGACCGGACGGATTGAGTGCGACCGAATTCGACATGCGGATGATCTTGGCGCTCATCAAGGGCTCGGCCCCCACCAGCTTGGCCAACTGTTCGACGCTAAGGTTGGGATCCTTCAGCGCGGAGCGCACCTGGAAAGTGATATCGAGAAAAGTCGGGAACGTGATCTCGTTGCCGGACAAATCCTTGGCAATATCTTCGAGAATCTTGAAGGTGATGGCGTTGGACATACTTTTATCCTTGGTGCGGCGCCCATGGGCAGCCAGCCGGAAATGATCGTCTCTAGGGAGGACGTCGTGCCGCCCACCACCCCTGGATGGACAAACCCCAAGCACGACAGTTTTCAAACAACTTTCGCCATTTTACAACCAGCCGGCCCCAAGTCGCACCGTTGGCACTGCAAGCCGCTCGGACGGAGCGGCTCCGACGCGCTTGCCGCCCCGTCCGGCCAAGACGGCAAGTCGGCACGCCCCGCCTGCAGGCAGGGCCAAGATCGTCGATAATGCGCTCCCTGCCATCGACCGGATCACCCCATGCCACGCCCCCATCTGCTGCTTGCCCTGCTCCTGCCCATCGTCCTGGCCGGTTGCGGCGAGCCCGAAGACACGCGCCCAGGGCAACCTGTCGCCCACCGGCGAGCCGCTTTCAACAAGATTCTCAAGGCTTTCGAACCGATGGGCGTGCAGTTGCGCGACGGCCACTACGATGCGGACAAGTTCGTCACCCAGTCCCGCCAACTGGCCGATTTGGCGGACAGTCCCTGGCCTTATTTTGCCGCCGACACCCATTACCCGCCGACGCGCGCCAAGGCCGCCGTGTGGAGCGAGGCGGAGCGCTTCGAAAAGGCCCGCCAGGATTTCCTGCACGCCACCAAGGCACTGGTCGCCGCCGCCGACAGCCGCAACGCCGAACAGGTCAAGCAAGCCTACGACGCAGTTCATGGCAGCTGCCGCAACTGCCACAAGGCGTTCAAGGACTAGGCGCCCCGCTCAGCAAGCGCGCCCATCGGTGCGCGAAAAACCCAGACCGCCTTCGCCCCGCCCCGGCCGAATGCAGATCGTCACACCGAGCGAACGGGCCGCCCGGTCGATGTCGGGCGGGAAAGGCGAAAACGGCACGGCGCGCTCGACGACGCTGCGGATGAAAGCGATCTCGACCGCCTGATCCGCCGCATTGAGCACCTCGAAGGACTTCAGGCTGCCATCCGGATTCAGGCGGAACTGCACTGCTGCAGCCTGCACGCCGCGCGCCCGCGGATCGTTTTGCGTAAAGCCGGCGCTCCGGTTCAGGCGGCGAACCAAGGCGTCGAGATACATTTCCAGGCTGAACGGATCAACTGGCGGACTGTTCGGACGCATCTCCAGCACCGCCAGCTTGTCCGCTTCCTGGGCCGCCATCTGCCGGGCAGCGGTCCGCGCCAGCGCAATCGATCGCTCGGCCAGCGACGGCTTCGTCGTCCGCCGGGCCTGGACGGCAAGCTCGTCGAGAAAGCCATCCATCTCGGCCTTTTCGGCCACCGACCAGGTCGGCTGGCTGCTTGGCGCCAGCAACACCGGCGTGCTACGGCGTACCGTGCGCCCGCTTTTTTTCCTCGCCGGCGCCGCCGGCATCATCGGCGGCGTGGCCGGCGCGACAGCCGTCACGGCTGCCGCGGCCAAGGTCGCCTCCAGTCGGGCGAGCGGCGCCCCCCGCCCTTCCGGCGTTCGCTGCGGAACCAGCAGCAGCAAAGCGTGCACCAGCAGCGATACGGCAAATGATCCGGCCAGCAAGCGCCGCTCAGGCGATTTAATCGAACAAGGCATGGCCGGCATTCTAAGCCCCGGACAAGCGCCGCCCGCACCCGAACGAATCATTCCGAAGACAGCCCTGGCGAGGCCTCACGCTCGACATCCATCGCCGACAGGCCAAAAGTCGCCAGCAGAGCGCCGCGAACACCCAGCGGAACGCCGCCAGCTATTTGAAAATTAAGACTTTTGAGCTACAATATTCGATTGGCTGAAAAATCCAGACCCACCCCATTTGGATGGGGTGCGTTGAACCAAGTCCGGCATCCCCCTGCCTGAATTCGGTCACGCACCCGGCACCCCGGCATTCGCCGTACCAGCCCCAATCAAGTAAAGGACCCCCGATGCATACAGCCCAGGTTTTTGAGTATCTCAAGAAACACGGCCAGTTGCTCGATTCGGAAATTGCCTCGGCAACCGGCATCGAACTGGAACAGGTACGCATATCCATTTCCCAGCTCTCATCGCAAGGCGAAATCTCGCGCTGCACCGTGACCAGCTTCAAGAACGGCCAGCCGTTCGAAGCCATCCAGTGCCGCATTTTCGGCTATTTTCCGCCCGCCACGCCGGGCCGCAAACCGGCGACCAAGGTCAAGGATTAAGCCGTCCTGCGCCGGCGCTTCGGTTGAAGCCGAAGCGCCCGGCCCTGGCGTTTCGTCCGGATAGCTGTCCGGACAACGCCCCCAACGCGACACGCTTCGGCTCGCCCACCACCATGCCGCGCCGGCCAGCTCCCTAGAAGCACCGGGTTTTGCGTATAGTTTCGCCTTTCCCAACCCCGAACAGAACAGCGATGGAAACCATCCGCATTCGTGGCGCGCGCACGCACAATCTCAAGAACATCAATCTCGACCTGCCGCGCGACCAGTTGATCGTCATCACCGGGCTTTCCGGCTCGGGCAAGTCCTCGCTCGCTTTCGACACGCTCTATGCCGAAGGCCAGCGCCGCTACGTCGAATCGCTGTCGGCCTATGCCCGGCAATTCCTGCAGTTGATGGAGAAGCCCGACGTCGACCTGATCGAAGGCCTGAGCCCGGCGATTTCCATCGAACAGAAAGCCACCTCGCACAATCCCCGGTCGACGGTTGGCACCGTCACCGAAATCCACGACTACCTGCGCCTGCTCTTCGCCCGCGCCGGCACGCCGTATTGCCCGGACCACGGCCTGCCGCTCGAAGCGCAGACGGTGTCGCAGATGGTCGATAGCGTGCTCGCCCTGCCGGCCGAAACCAAGCTGATGATCCTGGCGCCGGTGGTGGCCAACCGCAAGGGCGAGCAGCTCGACCTGTTCACCGAACTGCGCGCCCAGGGCTTTGCCCGCGTCCGGGTCGATGGCACGGTCTACGAGATCGACGATGTGCCGAAGCTGGCCAAGTCGCAGAAGCACAACGTCGATGTCGTGGTCGACCGCCTCAAGGTACGCGACGACATGCGGCAGCGCCTGGCCGAATCCTTCGAGACAGCGCTGCGCCACGCCGACGGGCGGGCCATTGCGCTGGAAATGGACAGCGAGAAGGAACATCTTTTCTCCGCCAAGTTCGCCTGCCCGGTCTGCTCCTTCGCGCTGCAGGAACTCGAGCCGCGCCTGTTCTCCTTCAACAACCCGATGGGCTCCTGCCCGAAGTGCGAAGGCCTCGGCGTCATCCAGTTCTTCGATCCCAAGCGGGTGGTGGTCAATCCGGCGTTGTCGCTGGCTGCCGGCGCGATCCGCGGCTGGGACAAGAAAAACCAGTTCTACTTCCAGATGATGACTTCGCTGGCCGGCCATTTCGGCTTCAGCGTCGATGCCCCCTACAACACCCTGCCCGAAGAGGTGCAGAAGGTGCTGCTGTTCGGCTCCGGGCGCGATGTGCTGCCCTTCCAGTACGCCAACGAACGCGGCCGGCTGGTATTGCGCGAGCACACTTTCGAGGGCGTCATCAACAACCTCGAACGGCGCTACAAGGAAACCGATTCGCAGATGGTGCGCGAGGAGCTCTCCAAGTTCATCAGCAACACCACCTGCCCGCATTGCGCCGGCACCCGGCTGCGCGTCGAGGCCCGCCACGTCAAGGTCGGCGAGAAGACGCTGCACGAGATCAGCCGCCTGCCGCTGGGCGATGCCCGCAACTATTTCAATTGCCTGACCCTGACCGGCCACAAGGCGCAGGTGGCGGACAAGATCCTCAAGGAAATCACCGCCCGCCTCTCTTTCCTGATCAACGTCGGCCTCGACTACCTGTGCCTGGAGCGCTCGGCCGAAACGCTGTCCGGCGGCGAGGCGCAGCGCATCCGGCTGGCCTCGCAGATCGGTTCCGGCCTGACCGGCGTCATGTACGTGCTGGACGAACCGTCGATCGGCCTGCACCAGCGCGACAACGACCGTCTGCTGCAGACCCTGAAGAACCTGCGCGACATGGGCAATACCGTGGTCGTCGTCGAGCATGACGAAGACGCCATCCGTGCCGCCGACTACGTGGTCGATATCGGCCCCGGTGCCGGCGTGCATGGCGGCTCCATCGTCGCCGAAGGGACGCCGGCCCAGGTCACCGCCAACCCGGCCTCGATGACCGGCGATTACCTCTCCGGCCGCAAGTCGATCAGCGCCCCGAAACAGCGACGGGTGCCCGACCCCGACAAACTGCTCAAGGTGGTCGGCGCCCACGGCAACAACCTCAAGGACGTCACGCTGGAAATCCCCGGCGGCCTGTTCACCTGCATTACCGGCGTTTCCGGCTCGGGCAAATCGACGCTGATCAACGACACGCTGTACGCCGCAGCCGCCAAGCATCTCTACGGCTCGACGACGGAACCGGCGCCGCACAAGGAAATCGTCGGCCTCGACCTGTTCGACAAGGTGATCAACGTCGACCAGTCGCCGATTGGCCGCACGCCGCGTTCCAACCCGGCGACCTATACCGGCCTGCTGACGCCGATCCGCGAACTGTTCGCCCAGGTACCGGAATCGCGCGTGCGCGGCTACGGCCCCGGCCGCTTCAGCTTCAACGTCAAGGGCGGCCGCTGCGAAGCCTGCCAGGGCGACGGCATGATCAAGGTCGAAATGCACTTCCTGCCCGACATCTACGTCCCCTGCGACGTCTGCCACGGCAAGCGCTACAACCGCGAAACGCTGGAGATCAACTACAAGGGCAAGACCATTCATGACATTCTCGGCATGACCGTCGAGCAGGCCCGCGAGTTCTTCGATGCCGTGCCGGTCGTCGCCCGCAAGCTGCAGACCCTGGTCGATGTCGGCCTCAGCTACATCACCCTCGGCCAGAGCGCCACCACGCTCTCCGGCGGCGAGGCGCAGCGCGTCAAGCTGGCCCTCGAACTCTCCAAGCGCGACACCGGCCGCACCCTCTACATCCTCGACGAGCCGACCACCGGCCTGCACTTCCAGGATATCGAGATGCTGCTCGCTGTACTGCAACGCCTGGCCGACCACGGCAACACCATCGTCGTCATCGAGCACAACCTCGACGTCATCAAGACCGCCGACTGGCTGGTCGACCTCGGCCCCGAAGGCGGCGATGGCGGCGGCCGCATCCTGGTCGCCGGTACGCCGGAGACCGTCGCCAAGTGCAAGGCCAGTCACACTGGCCGCTTCCTGAAACCCCTGCTGGAACGCAAGAAATGAACGACGCCGCCGCCTTCAAGGGCAAAAAAGGCCTGGTTCGCCTGTGGAATGCGCTGGGCTACTCCCGCGACGGACTCGTTGCCGCCTGGCAGAACGAAGCCGCCTTCCGCGAGGAAGTGCTGCTCGCCATCATCACCCTGCCCCTCGCCCTCTACCTCGGCAAAACCGGCCCCGAACGCGCCCTGCTGATTGGCAGCATCATCCTCGTCCTGATCGTCGAAATCCTCAATTCGGCGGTCGAAGCGGTGGTCGACAAGGCCTCGCCGGAGAAGCACGAACTGGCCAAGCGAGCCAAGGACATGGGCAGCGCCGCCGTGCTGCTCAGCCTGGTCAACGCAGCCGCTGTCTGGGGCAGCATCCTGTTGTTCTGAACGGTCAGACGCTGGTCAGCCGACTGGTGCAGGATGCAAGTGCAACTCCTCCAGGCAGTATTGGGCCCGCCGCTGGCGGGCCTTTTTTCAACGTGAGCTTTTTAAGCGCTGCCGCCGCTCCATTTCCCGAACGATCGCGGAAAACTGTTCAGCCAGTTCCTGGCGCAACACATTGACGCCAAGACTGCTCGGCACCCACTGTGCCGGCACCATCTCGACCCGATACTCCAGGCGCGTGACGCGCCCCTCGCCCTGAATGCGCATTTCGCTGCGCATCGACCTTGCCGAACCGGAAAGCGCCTGCGCCAGGATGCGACCGTCAGCCAGGACCTCGATCCGGCGCTCCGATTCGAAACTGAAGTTGAACGGCCCGACATTGGCAACGCCGCGTTGAGCCACCCGATACACGTTGCCCGTCCTGGCCAGCACCGTACTGCTCGACAGATTCGGCACGAAATCGGCCATATGCTCGAAATCGGTCAGCACCTCCTGCGCCACACCGGATGTGACGGGAACGTGCAGCACGAAACCGGCGGTGTAGCGACCGTCGCGATAATCGACCTGGACCTCGTCCACTTCGAGCACTGCCGACTCAACGGCCGCGCCCAGGCCGAAACAGCAGCAGCAGAGAAGAACGGCGGCCAGGTCGCGAAAACGCATGGCGTACGCTCAGTGCAAGGCCCTGGCCAGTCGCGGATGGGTGGCCACGAAGTAATACAGCGCCGGCAGCACGAACAAGGTGAGGAGCGTCGCCGAGATCAGGCCGCCGATGACGACCAGCGCCAACGGTCGCTGCGTTTCGGAACCGATGCCGTGCGACAGCGCCATCGGCACCAGCCCGAGCATCGCGAGCAGCGCCGTCATCAGTACCGTGCGCAAGCGCGACAAGGCGCCCTGGAAGACCGACTGGTAGGCGTCCAGTCCCTGCTTCTTGAGCTGGTTGATGTAGCTGACCATGACCACGCCGTTCAACACCGCCTGCCCGAACAGCGCAATGAAGCCGATGGCCGCCGAGACGGAAAGCGGGATGCCGGTGAGCAGCAGCGCGAAGATGCCGCCGATCAGCGCGAAGGGAATGTTGCAGATGATGATCAGCGCATCGCGGAAGGATTCGAAGGCATCGAAAAGCAACACGAAGATGAGCAGGATGGAGAGCGGCACCACCAGCATCAGGCGCTTCATCGCCCGCTCCTGGTTTTCGAATTCGCCGGACCAGGTGATCGAATAGCCCTGCGGCAACTTGAGATCCTTGGCATTGTTCTGCATGTCGGCGACGACGCTGCCCATGTCCCGGTCGCGGATGAAGACGCCGATGGCAACCACCCGCTGCCCCGACTCGCGGGCGATGTTCATGGCGCCGCTGCCGAGCTTGAAGTCGACCAGGTTGGCCAGCGGCACCTGCGCCCCGGCCGGCGTCGGGATCAGGATGTCCTTCAACCGATCGAGCTGGCGCGAGGCCTCGTCGAGGCGCACGACGACGCTGAAATGGCGGTCGCCCTCCCACAACTCGGTGGCGGCCTTGCCGGCCAGCGCCGTTTCAACCACGTCCTGCACATCCATCACGTTCAGCCCGTAGCGTGCCGCGGCGGCACGGTCGATTTCCAGCCGGTACTGCGGCAAATCGCCGTCGCGGTCGATAAAGGCGCGCACCACCCCCGGCACCTTGCCGATCCGGTCGAGCAACTGGTTGGCGGTGACTTTGAGGGTCGCCGTATCGTCGCCAAAAATCTTGATGACGATCTGGCCGTCGATCTGCGAAATCGACTCGAGAATCTGGTCGCGCACCGGCTGGCTGAAGCTGGGCTCGATGCCCGGCATGTCGTTCAGCTTGTCTTCCATGTCGCGCACCAGCTGTTCCTTGTTCATGCCCTTGCGCCACTGGCTGTCCGGCTTGAGGTCGACCAGCATCTCGGTCATGTTGATGTTCTTCGGATCGGTGCCGTCCTCGGGCCGCCCGCCCTTGGAAATCACCGCATTGACCTCGGGGAAGTCGGCGATGATGCGGCGCAGCTTGCGCAGCTCGCTTTTGGCTTCATCGACCGACACCGAGGTCGGCAGGGTGATGTTGATCCAGATTGAGCCTTCGTTCAGTTCGGGCAGGAACTCGGTCCCCAGCTGCGGCACCAGCGCCGCGGTGACCGCCAGGGCGCCAAGGGCGATGGCCAGCACCCGCCGGGTATGGGACAACACCCACTTGAGCGCCGGCTCGTAGCGATCCATGAACCAGTGCATCAGCTTGGTTTCCTCATGCGGCACATTCTTGCGGAAGGCGATCTTGGAGAGGAAGGGCACCAGCGTCAGCGACAGGATCAGCGAGGTAATCAGCGCCGCCACCACGGAATAGGCCATCGGCGCGAAGATCTTCCCCTCGTGGCGCTGCATGGTGAAGATCGGCAGGTGGGCGACCATGATGATGATCATCGAGAACACGGTCGGCCGCCCGATCTCCATCACCGCCTCCTGGATGGTGCGCGACTGCGGCCGATGGTCGTCGTCGCGCCTGGCTTCGCCCAGGCGGCGGAAGATGTTCTCGATGACGATCACCGCCCCATCGACGATGATCCCGAAGTCCATCGCCCCCAGCGACAGCAGGTTGGCCGGAATGCCCACTGCCGAGAGGCCGATGAAGGTACCAAGCAGGGCCAACGGGATGATCGAGGCGACAATGCCAGCCGCCCGCAAGTCGGCCAGGAAGAGGTAGAGCACGAAGGTGACCAGCAAGGCCCCTTCGAGCAGGTTCATGAACACCGTTTTCAGCGTCTTGCTGATCAGCCAGGAACGGTCGTAGAAGGGCACGATCCTGACGCCGGGCGGCAAAGCCCCGTTGTTCAGCGTATCGACCTTGGCCTTCAGCGCCTCCAGCACCATCGACGGGTTCTCGTCCTTGCGCAGCAGCACGATGCCGGACACCACGTCATCCTGGTCGCCGTTGGCATCGCTGATCCCGACGATACCCTGCTCCGGCACCCGCGACTCGACGACTTCGGCCAGATCGCGCACCAGTACCGGCGTGCCCTTGTTCTCGGCCACCACCACCTGGCCGATGTCGGCCGAGGAGCGCAGCAGGCCGAGCGAGCGGATCAGGAACTGCTGCCGGCCCTGCGCCACCGAGCCGCCGCCGGCATTGGCATTGGCCCGCTGCAAGGCATTGAACAACTGCCCGATGGTCAGCTTGTAGTCTCGCAGCTTGGCCAGGTTGGGGCGTACTTCGTACTGGCGGATCGGGCCGCCCAGCGAGACGACATCGGCAATCCCCGGCACCTGCTTGATCTGGCGCGCCACCGTCCAGTCCTGGATGGCGCGGACTTCGCTCGGCTTCAGGCCGGGCGCCTCAATGCGGTAGCGGTAGATTTCCCCGGTGGCCGTCGCCGGCGGCGCCAGTTCGGGTTCGACGCCGGGCGGCAGATCGAGGCCGCGCAAGCGCTCCTCGACCAGTTGCCGGGCCATGAACAGGCTCGGCTTCTCGTCGAAGGTGACGACGATGAAGGACAGCCCGAACTGCGTGTGCGAGAACATCCGGATCGAATTCGGCACGCCGGAAAGGGCGATTTCAAGCGGGATGGTGACCTGCTTCTCGACCTCTTCCGGCGCCCGGCCGGGGTAAAGCGAAATGACCGTCACCTGGGTATCGGTGACATCGGGAAAGGCTTCGATCGGCAAATTCTTGAAGGCGGTGATGCCGACGCCGATAAACAGCACCAGCCCGAGAATGACGAAGAGCGGCTGGTTGAGCGCGAAATGGACGATGCGCTTGATCATTTCGCCGCCTGCTGCCCGGCACCGCTGGCAGGTTTGAAGAACTTGAGCAGATGCAGATTGCCTTCGACCACCACCTTGTCGCCGGCCTTGACGCCTTGCCGCACGTCGATCAGCCCGTCGCGCTCGGCGCCGGCCTCGACCAGTTGCCGGCGATAGCGCCCCGGCGCTTCCTCGACGAAAACGTAGCGTTTGTCGCCGAGCAGGAAGACCGCCGCGGCCGGCACCCGCAAGGCATCGCTGGCCGGCAATTCGACCAACGCATTGACGAACATCTCGCCCTTCAGGCGGCGGTCGGCATTCGGCACCTCGCCGCGCACCTTGATCGTCCGGCTGACCGGATCGACGAAATCGGCGACATGACGGATGACGCCCTTGAAGCGCTCGCCGGGATACTGCTTGCTTTCGATCAGCAAGGGCTCGCCCGGCTTCAAGCTGGCCAGATCGGCCTCGGCGGCATCGATCTGGACCCACAGGCTGGTCGGATCGGTGACCACGAACAGCGGCGTCGCCGCCTGCTCCGGGCGAAACTCCATGCCCGGATTCAGGTTGCGCTCGACAACGACACCGGCCAGCGGGCTGCGCAGCACATAGCTGCCGCCCTTGCCGCCTTCCGCCGTGCCGCCCAGCCCGGCCAGACGGCGGCTGGCCCGCTCGGCCTCGGCCCGGGCCCCGATAGCGGCGGCCTCGGCCTGCTGCCAGTCCTTCTCGGCGATCACCCCGGCCTCGCGCAACTGCCGGTTGCGCTCCAGCGCCTGCGCCGCCACCTGGGCGTCGGCCTTGGCCTTGTAGGCATCCGCCTCGGCCTGGCCGTAATCCGGCGAACTCAGCGTCGCCAGGGCTTGCGCCGTCTTGACCACGGCACCGACATCGACCGCGATCGACTGCACCCGTCCGCCCAGTTGCGGAAAGACGCGCACGGTCTTTTCCTCGTTCCAGACCAGCCGTCCCGGCAGGCGCTGCCAGCCGCCGCGGTCGGCCTCGACCGGCGCCACCTTGAGGAAGGTGGCTTTGTCCGGCTCGCTGAGCATGACCCGTTCGCCGTCGGTCTTGATGCTGGCTTCCTTGCTCGCCTCCGGCTCGCCGGAGCAGCCGGCCAGCGCCAGCAGCAGGGAGATGAGGATCAGATTCTGCTTCATTTGAGTTTCCTGAATTCGGACTGGATCTGCCAGTCCGATAAAGCCTTGGCGTAATCGGCGCGCGCGCTGGCCGCCTCGATCTGGATCTGGCGCAGGGTGCGCCGGGCGTCGAGCAGGTCCATCAAGCCCATCGCGCCCTTGCTGTAGGCAAATTCGGCCGCCTTAGCGACCCGCTCGGCGTCGGCCAACAGGCCACCTTCCAACCGCTGGTAACGATCGCGTGCCGAAAGCAGCGCGTTACGGGCCTGGGCGACCTGACCGACGGCCTGGGCCTGGGCCTGTTCGTACTGCAGGCGGGTGGCATCGAGATCGGCTTCGGCGCGGGCGATATCGCCCTCGTACTCATGCCAGATGAAGAGCGGCACGCTGACACCGAAGCCATAGCTGTTGGTCGGCGCATTCTGCAGGTTGTGCTCGTACTGGACGCCAACCGTCACATCGCGCTGGCGCTTGGCCTTGGCCAGATCGCGGTCGGCCTCGGCGGCGGCAAGGCGGCGCCGGGCCGCCTCGAGGTCGGGACGCTGGTCGAGCGGCGCCTGGTTCAGGGCCTTTTCTTCGAGCGTCGGCCAGGCATCGCCGGCGACCAGTTGCGCTGCGTCGCTTTCGCGCCCGATCAGGTAGGCCAGGGCCACCTGCGCCTGTTCCAGTTCGCTGCGAGCCAGGCGGGCATCGCTGTCGGCCCGTGCCTGGTCGATCTGCAGCCGGGAGAGGTCCACCGGCGCGATATCGCCGGCCTTCTGGCGCAAGCGACCGGCCTCAGTGCTCTTGCCGTACAACTCGGCAGCTTCGCGGGCCAGCTTGAACTTTTCCTGGGCCAGACGCAGGTTGTAATAGGCGTAGCGCAAGACACCCAGTTGCTGGCGGGCCGTATCGTCAAAATCGAAACGGGCGGCATCGAGCCGCGCCTCGGCGCCCTTCACCCGCAAATCGCGCTTGCCGCCGCGTTCGATCAATTGATCGAGACGCAGCGCGGTATCCATTTTCTTGTCCTTCCAGCCACCGCTGCCATAGCCCGACCACGGGCTGATCGACAGGGTATTGAGCGAGACATCGGGATTGGGAATCTGTCCGGCCACCTTGACGTCGGCTGCGGCGCCACTGACCGCCGACTGGGCCAGGCGCAGCTCGCGGCTGTGCTGTTGCCAAAGTGACTCGGCTTCCGCCAGTGAAAGTACGGTACTCCCTTGCGCCGAAGCGAGTGACGAAACCAGGGCGAGAAAAAGAAGTAGATATCGCATCAATCAGGCACTCGTTAGGGAGTGGTATCGTATGGGGTTCCCCTAACCAATGACTGACACTTTCATGCGCATTCTCCTCGTCGAAGACGACGCCCTGCTGGCCGATGGGCTGGCCCGCTCGCTGCGGCAATCGGGCTATGTCGTCGAAGTCGCCGGCGACGGCAAGACGGCGGATCGCTGGCTGGAAAACGAGGCCTTCGACCTGACCATTCTCGACCTCGGCCTGCCCGAACTCGACGGCAGCACCGTGCTGCAACGCTTGCGCGCCCGCAAGCAACGCACACCGGTACTGATTCTCTCGGCCCGCCTGGCGATCGAGGAGCGCGTCCGCCTGCTCGACCTCGGCGCCGACGACTACGTCGTCAAGCCGGTCGCGCTGGTCGAGCTGGAAGCTCGCGTCCGCGCCCTGATCCGGCGTGGCCAGACCGCCCCCGAACCCTTCATCACGCTCGGCCGACTGGAACTGGATACGGTCGGCAAGCGGGCCTGGCTGGGCGGCAACGCGCTGGAACTGACGGCGCGCGAATGGGCGGCGCTGGAATTCCTGGCCAGCCGGGTCAACCGCATCGTCAATAAAGAACAGTTCATGCAGGCGCTGTACAGCTGGGAAGAGGAAATCACCCCCAACGCCATCGAAAAATTTATCTCGCGCCTGCGCAGCAAGCTCGAACCGGCCGGCGTCACCATCCGCACCGTGCGCGGCCTCGGCTATTACCTGGAAAAGCCCGAAGACGGCAATGAAGCCGGCTAGCCTGCGCATCCAGCTGCTGCGCCGGCTGCTGCCGGCCATGCTGGTGCTGCTGCTCGCCGGGGCCGCCACCGCCTACTGGGTGGCCTGGCGCAGCGCCACCAAGGCCTACGACCGAGCCCTCTACGACACCATGCTGGCGATTGCCGACCAGTTGCGGGTGGTCGATGGCAAACCGCTGCTGCCGCTGACGCCGCAGGCCCGCGCCGTGCTGCTCACCGACAAGTTCGACCGCGTCTTCTACGCCGTGCGCGGTTCGCACCAGGAAGTGCTCGACGGCGAGCCGGAACTTCCCTTGCCACCGACCAATGCCCACCGCGTCTCCAGCGGCGAGCCGCGCTTTTACTACGACGGCGTGCTGCATGGCCAGCCGGTACGGGTCGCCGCCATGCAGGTCGCGCTCGAATCGGAAGTCCTCACCGTGCTGGCTGGCGAAACCCTGGTCAAGCGCAATGCGCTGATCCGCGAAATCATCCTCGGCATGCTGTTGCCGGAACTGCTGCTGACCCTGGTCAGCATCAGCGTCGTCTGGTTCGGCGTGCGCTCCGGCCTGCACCCCCTGGCCGAATTGCGCAGCGAACTGGCCGGCCGTTCACAGGCCGACCTCAGTCCGGTGCGCGTCGATGTACCCGAAGAAATCCAGCCGGTGGTGACCGAAATCAACGAACTGCTACGGCGCCTGGAGCGCTCGCTGAGCAGCCAGCGCAACTTCGTCTCCGATGCCGCGCACCAGTTGCGCACGCCGATTGCCGCCTTGCAGGCGCAAGTCGAAGCCAGCCTCAATGGCTCGACTCCGGAAACCCGCCAGCAACTGGAAGGCGTGCTGGCGGCAGCGCACCGCCTGTCGCACCTGGTCGCCCAGATGCTGTCGCTGGCCCGCGCCGAACCGACGCTGTCGCAAACCCAGCCGGAAGTTTCGCTGGAAGCGGTGGTGCAGAAAGTGGCGGAAAGCTGGCTGCCCTTTGCCTTCAGCCGGCAGATCGACCTCGGCTTCGAACTGGCCCCCGCCTTTGTGCGCGGCAATGGCCTGCTGCTCGAGGAATTGCTCGCCAACCTGATCAACAACGCGCTGCGCCACACGCCGCGCGGCGGCACGGTGACGGTGAGTTGCGGCGAGGAGGCCGGGCACGCCTGGCTGTGCGTCGAAGACAGCGGGCCCGGCATTGCCGCCGAGGAACGCGAGCGGGTCTTCGAACGCTTCTACCAGCCGGCCGGCAGCCTCAGCGACGGCAACGGCCTCGGCCTCGCCATCGTGCGCGAAGTCGCCCGCCAGCACGGCGGCAGCGTCGTCGCGCTGCATTCGGAAAAACTGGGCGGGGCGCTGCTCCGGGTCAGCTTCCCCGCCCACCGCGCCGTCTAGGGGCGGGTCGTCTGCGTGGTCGGGCCGCTGGTGCCGTGCTGCTGCATCAGCACCGCCGCCCCCTGGAAGTAGGCGATGGCTTCTTCGGCCAGCTTGGGATCGGTCGGCATCGGCTGCGCTTCCTTGCCATCGGCACTGATCCGGAAGGTCTCGATCTTGCGCTTGGGCTGCAGCACGGTCATCACGTCACCCTTGAGATAACCCAGGTTCTGGTAGGTCGACAACAAGGCGCGACCGTCTTCCGGCGCCATCTTCAAGATGTTGCGGCCAATGAAATGGTCGTCGCCTTCCAGGCCGAGCATGGCCAGCAGGGTCGGCGCCAGGTCGATCTGGCTGGACTGGATGTCGATACGCTGCGGCTTGATCAGCTTCGGGGCATAGACGATGGCCGGGATATGGTAGCGATGCACCGGGATCTTGGCCTTGCCGGAACTGCTGGCGCAATGGTCGGCGACGAACAGGAAGATGGTGTTGTCGAACCAGGGCTTCTCTTTGGCCATCTCGATGAAGCGACCGACCGTGTAGTCGGCGTACTTGACGCCACCGGCCCGCTTGCCCGGCGACGGAATGTCGATGCGACCGTCGGGATAGGTGAAGGGAATGTGGTTCGAGGCGGTCATGATGTGGGCGTAGAACGGCTTGCCGGCGGCGGCATCCTTGTCCATGTCGATCAGCACCTGGTCGAACAGGTGCTCGTCGGCGACGCCCCAGATATTCTCGAACTTGACCAGGCCATCCTGGAAGTTGGTGCGGTCGGTCACCTTGTAACCCTGGGCACCGAAAAAGCCGTTCATGTTGTCGAACATGCCGTAGCCGCCATAGAGGAAATGCGGCGCCCAGCCCCGTGACGCCAGGGTGGCGCCCAACGTATTCAGGTTGGTGATGTTGGGCCAGCGCACCACCGACTTGCCGGGCAACGGCGGCAGCGCGGCGGAAAGCGCTTCCAGGCCGCGCACGGTGCGGGTACCGGCGGCATAGAGGTGGGTGAACAACATGCCCTCGCCGGCCAGGCGGTCGAGGTTGGGGGTCAGATTCTCGGTATTGCCGAAGGTCGCCATGTACTCGGCCGACATGCTTTCCATCATGACGACCACGACATTGGGCTGCTTGCCGCCGGGGAAGACCGACTTGTATCCGGCCTTGAGCACCGGCTCATGGGTCGCCGTCACCTTGTCGTGACCGGACAGGCGCTTCAGGTCGGCCAGGACTTCGTCGTCGGGCCGGGTGGCGTAGAACTGGCGATAATCCAGCTTGTTCTGGCGGGCCGCCCACAGGAAGCTGCGCCAGCCGTTATCGGCCAGTTCGTTGGCGTAGTTGTTGGTCGAGAATTCCGGCGGCGCCATCTTGTAAGCGACAACCCAAACCAGGACCAGCAAACCCAGGCCCCAGCCGAACTGGGCGGCACGCGGCGCCGGGCTGCCGCTCGCCGCCTTGAGCGGGCGACGCAGGAACCAGACGATGAGGGCGGTGACCAGGGCCAGGGCAGTGATGATCTTGCCGACCGGATAGGACTCGCGGATATTGCCGATCACCTCGGTAGTGAACACCAGGTAATCGAGCGCGATGAAGTTGAAGCGGACGCTGAACTCGTCCCAGAAGATACCTTCCGAGATGGCGACGAAGAGCAGCGTGAAGATGAAGACGACGAACAGCGGCAGACGCAGGCGGTCGCGCCACTTGGCGCTAAGAATCAGCTCGAACAGCAGCCAGGGCGAACCGACCACGGCTGCCGCCGGCAGATCGCGCACCAGGCCGAGACCGAGCGCGGCGAGCAGGGCATCGGCGGGCTGGCCGCCAACCGTCACGGCGTGACCGAGCAGGACCAGACGGGTCAGGGAAAACACCACCAGGGCAATCAGGGCAGTCAGCCCCCAGGTACGCAAGGCATACCCGGTCAAACCGGCAAATCGCTTCATGAATCGACGACCAAATAATTGAGTGGCCGACAGTTTAGAGGGGAAAGCGTGAGGAAGTTGTGATGCCCGGCATTATTCGCCGCTCGCCAACGGCAGCAGGCTGTCGCCGAAATCGACCGCCACTTCGCCGCCCTGCCCGGTATTGCGGGCGCTGACCGCCCAGCCGCAAGCCAGGCAGGCGTGGCGGACGAGCGCCAGGCCGAGGCCATGGGTGCCACGCGGACCGCTGAAGAAGCGGTCGAAAACCCGCTCCAGATCGGCCTCGGCAAAACCGCTGCCAGTATCGCGTACGGCCAGCCGGCTGCCGTCGAGGCGGCAGAGAACATCGCCCTGCTCGCTGTAGCGCAAGGCGTTGTCGAGGAGGTTGCGCAAAACCAGATCGAACAAGGTCGGATCGGCCAGCAAGCCGGCCTCTGCCGGTATCTCGAGACGGAGTTGCGCCGGCTTACCCGAGGCCAGCTGGACCGACTCCCAAACCGCCTCGATGGCCGGGCGCAGGCGGATCTCCTCGGCCGCCCCCGGCCGTGCTTCGCGGGCCAGCATCAACAAGCTGCTGGCCAGGCCGTTGATCCGGTCGACATTGCCGATGATGCGTTCGCCGCGCCGCGCCACGGCCTCGGGCAGGCCGGACAGACTGGCCAGCAGTTCGGCATCGGTGCGAATGCCGGTGAGCGGTGTGCGCAATTCATGCGAAAGGTTGGCGGCAAAGGCGCGTTCGCGCTCCAGCATCTGTGTCTGGCGCGCCCGGTACTGATCGAGTGCGGCAGCGAGCGCATGGAGTTCCCCCTCCATGCCCGGCTCGACCAGCGACGCCGCATCCCCGCTACCGACCCGGCTGGCCAGGCTCTCCAGGCGGCGGGTCAGGCGGCCGGCGAGCAGGTAACCGGCCACCCAGGTGAGCAGGCAAAGCAGCACCGAGGCCGCCGCGGTGATCCAGACCAGGCTGCTCAGCCGCGACTCATGGTCCTCGACGTCGTAGGCCAGGATATAGCGGGCCTGTTCGTCTTCGCGCACCGCGACGTGGTATTCCTTGCTGCCGATGAAAGCCTCATGGTTGCCCACCTTGAGGTCGGCAAAAGCCGGCGGCACGTCGGTCTTGCCATGGCCGCCGGATTCGCCGCGCGGCATCCGGTAGAGCCACATGGCCGGCGTATTGGGGAAGGCCTCGTCCGGCGACTTGCGCCAGATCGCCATGCTGTGTTCGATCTGGTCGGAGAGCTGGTTCTCGATGAACTCCTCTTCCTTTTCGTGCAGCAGGAAGACCAGCGACAGGGAAAGAATCAGGATGACGACAAAGGCCAGCGCCGCCAGGCTGGCCGCGATGCGCAGCCGCATGCCCGGCCGCCGCTCAGCGGGCGAGGAGCTTGTAGCCCAGGCCATGCACGTTATGAATCTCGACGCCGCCGTCGCCCAGCGTCTTGCGCAGGGTATGCAGCACGCTGCGCAGGTTGTCGCTGGAAACCTGTTCGTGGCCCCACACCGCCAGCTCCAGTTCGCGCCGCGAAAACAGCCGGCCGGGTTGCGGCAGCATCAAGGCGAGCAGGCGGATCGCCTTGGGCGGCAGGGCCAGCGGCTGGCCATCGCGGCGCACCTGCTGGGCCAGCGGATCGTAGCTCAGGCTGCCCAGACAGGCCGGCGGCGCATCGCCGCGCGGCAGGCTGCGCCGCTGCAGGGCCAGCAGGCGGGCCTCGACTTCCTTCAAGGCAAAGGGTTTGGCCAGGTAGTCGTCGGCCCCGGCCTCGAAGCCGGCCAGCTTGTCGTCCAGGCTGTCCTTGGCCGTCAGGATCAGGATCGGCAGACCCTGTCCGGCACTGCGCAGACTGCGCGCCAGGCTGAGGCCGTCGCCATCGGGCAGGTTGCGGTCGAGCACCAGGGCATCGACACCGCCCTGTTCGAGCAGGTTGCGCGCCGTCGCCAGGCTGGTTGCGAAATCGCACTGATGGCCACAAGCCTCGAGAAAATCGTAGAGATTTTCGGCTATCAGACGGTCATCCTCGACGATCAGGATGTGCATCAAACCGCTTCGACCGGCGCCGCCAGCTCAACCCGATTGCGCCCCAGGCGTTTCGCCTGATAAAGCGCTTCGTCGGCCCGGCGCAGGGCGGTCTCGATCGGGCAGTCGCTGGCGTCGGCCAGCCCCATGCTCAGGGTGACTCGAACCAGTCGACCATCGGGAATCCGGATGTCGTACTCGGCACAACGCGAGCGCAGGCGCTCGGCCAGTCGTTGCGCCTCATCCAGAGAACTCTCCGGAAACAGGAAGGCAAACTCTTCGCCGCCATAACGGCAAACCAGGTCGGACTGCCGCAGGACTTCCTGGACCAGCTCGGCAAAGGCACGCAGCACGGTGTCGCCAACCGCATGGCCGTAGGTGTCGTTGAGATTCTTGAAGCAGTCGAGATCGGCCATGCCGATGGTGACCGGCCGCTCGTAACGTTGCGCCCGCATCAACTCGGCATCGGCCGTCTGCATGAAATGGCGGCGATTGATCAGGCCGGTCAGACCGTCACGATTGGCCAATTTTTCCAGAGCATGGCGCGCCGCCTCGTTTTCCATCAGCGAGGCATGCAATTCGCCGATCGCCGCCTCGACCGACTGGATCTCGACCATGGTCGAAGGCTCGAACTCGGGTGCCGGACGATCGACGCTCAAGGTCGACAGTGCCCGGTCGATGCGCTGCAGGGGATAGATCAGATGAATACGGATCAGCGCCACGAACATGGCCAGAAACAGCCCGGCGACGATCAGGGCGGCGGTCAGCTTGTAGCGCGCCAAGCGCATGGCCTCGGCCACGTAGGAGAGGTCGTTGGTGGCCAGATTGATGCCCTGGATAGACACATCGTCAACCATCAAGCCGACTCGCTCGGCCAGGCGCTGCCACTCCTCGTAGACCGGCCCGGAATCGCGCGCTCCCGCCGTCATCTGGCGCATCGCATCGCCGAGGAAAGTCTCCACCTGCTGTGCCAGTTCGGCTGCTGCCTTGTGCTCCAGCACACTCGGGTGACTGGCCACCAGGGTGACCACGAACATCGCTTGCTGCCGGGCCTGCGGCGTTGCCGCCGCGAAGACCCGCTCGCCCTCCTGGCGCAGTTGTTCGAGATTGCGGGCCAGGCGCTGGTAGCGGATGATCTCCGGCACCGTCTCTTCCTGCAGGCGGGCGGTGGCCTCCAGCACGCGCTGCTGATCGAGAGCGACGAGCGCCACCATGACGCCGAGAATCAGCACAAAGATTGCCGCCAGCAAGCCGAAGGCCCGCCCGGCATGAACCTGCTTCAAACCGCGCAATTGGCTGATCATCGTCGCATCTCAATCGAGATTCATTGGAAAGTAACGCCGGACGATACGATGGAATGTGCCATCCGCACGAATCGCCGCAATGGCGAGATTAACCGAACGACGCAAGGCGTCGCTGCCTTTGGGCATGGCGACATGCACCGTGCCGCCCAATCCGTTTTCGGTCAGCGGCGGACCGACATATTCGAAACTACCTGGCGCCTCGCGCCCGATCAAGGCGAAGGAACTGAGCACCGGTTGCAGGACGAAGTCGGCCTTGTTCTCGCGCAGGACATTGAGCGTCTCGCTGACCGAAGCCACCGTCACCAGTTCCAGATCTTGCGCCGGTGCAATCGAACGCAGGAAAGCGTGCTGCAAGGTGCCTTCGATACAGGCGACACGCGCCTGACGCAGTTTGTCGAGGCTGATCCCGGCTCCATTGCCGCTGGCAAAGCGGCGTATCGTCGCCGGCGTCGCCACCAGCCGGGAAGACGAGCGCCAGATCGGCTCGCTGAAGTCGACCCGGCGTTCGCGCTCCGGGGTGCGCAAATAATTGCCGAATCCCAGATCGAAGCGATTTTCTTCGACGCTGGAGAGGATTTCACTGAACGGCATGCGACTGACCGTACAACGGGCGTTCAGACGACGGCAAATTTCGCGGGCCAGTTCTTCGTTGAAAGCGGCCAGACCGCCTTTCGCCACCCGCCCGACAGTCGGCTGCACCTGCCCGGGTCCTTCGGGCAGACTGAGCGCGACACGCACTTCGAGCGCCTGGGCAATCGACAGGGAACAGCAAAAAAGAAGCAGCAGACAGTAACGCATAGGTTCAATTTACCCTGAAAGGCAAAAACAGCGAATTGATCCGATCATAGGTTCCGTTGCGCCGTATGCGCTCCAGCGCCGCATCCATCTGCTCCTTCAATTCCGGGCGCCGGGGAGAAATGGCGAATGCCGCGTCACCACCCAGTTCGGGTTCGCTCATCACCGAACTGACCAGGCCGAGACGCCGGAACTCCTCCTTCTTCATCATTCCGAGGGCCGTCGCCATCGGAATGATCGCAGCCTGCGCCAGTCCGGCCTGCAAGGGCTCCGACAACTCGTTGTTGGTCAGCACGCCGACGGTTTCCCAGCCCCGGCTCCGGGCAAAACGGTCCTGCGCCGAGCCACGGACGACGCTAACCCGGATGCCGGCAGCGCCCGGTTGCACGCCCGGACGCGCAAACCACAGCGATATGGAACGGAAATAAGGTTTGGCGAATATCACCTTGGCCCGCCGCTCCGGCGTCTCGAGCAGGCTGACGCCAGCGATGTCGAATTCGCCGCTGGCCGTATCCTCGATCACGCTGTCGAGGGTGGTCACCAGCAAGGTGCATTGGACGCGCATTTCCTCGCACAAGGCGCGGATGATGCCGATGGTGAACCCGGTCAATTCTCCGTTCGCATCGCGAAACGCCATGCCGGGAGAACTATCGAGCACCGCAACGCGCAGGTTCCTTTCGGCGCCCGTGGCGGTTCCGGCCAGCAGGGTAGCCAGAACGAGTGCGGCAAGCAGGTGTAAAACACGGTGCATCAAAACCAACCCATGAAAAATCTATTACTAAAGTCTATAAGACTGCGCTTACATATCCCTGACCGATGCCGTCCCCGGCTGGCCCAACTCGACCAGGACGCCTTGCAACGGGAAATACACAGCCATCCGCAGCGGCAGCGCGTCGTCGCGGAACAAGCGCGCATAACGCTCCAGCTGCGGCCGGAAGCCCTCGGCCCGTTGCGGCAGTTCGTCCGCCGCGACGCGCACCGTCTTGTAATCGACGATCCAGCGACAGCCCTCGGCAACGAAAATGCGGTCGATGATGTGGTTCTGCGTGACGCCGCCTTCATTGCTGCTCCAGGCCTGCTCGGCCGCCCCTTCGGTGTGCTCGGCCAGCAACCAGCGGCCGGTCGGCGATTCAAGCGTCACCGCCAGCGCCCGCCGCGCCTCCTCGGCGCCGTTCTCGGCGTCGGCCGGCGCGTGTCCCTGCGCAACCAGCCAGCGCCGCCAGCCGGGCAGCAGGCTGGCCAGACGTTCCACCGACCACACCGCCAAGCCCTGCCCGGCAATCAACTCCAGGCAACGATGAACCAGGGTGCCGACCGAAGCTTCGAGCGACAGGCCGGTCTCTTCCGCGTCGAGTTCGAGCGCATTGCCGGCCGGACGCAAGCCGCCGGGAATCTCGCGCAAACCGACCGGCAGCGCAACTTCGCCGAGACGGACCAGGGGCGGGACGAAAGCGGCCGGATCGATGCGCCCCGTCATTTCGGCCGTGGCAACCCGCTCGCCCAGCGCCGCGCCGAACACCGGCTGGGCGACGCCCGGCCAGAGCAGCTTGAGCAAGCTGCCGGCGGCCGGCGGCTTCAGGCCGTCGTCCTTCTTGTCGTCGGCCACCGCCACACCGACCAGGTGCAGGTTGCGAATGGCGCGGGTGGCGGCGACATAGAGCAGGCGTTCGTCTTCGTGCGCCGCCCGTTCCGCCTCCAGCTTCTTCAGGTAATCGTAGGCCGTCGCATCGCTGCCGCCGGCACCCTTTTGCCGGATCGGTGCGACCAGCAGATGTTCCTCGCCATCCGCCCCGGCCACCTCGTCCCACAGCAGCAGGCTGCTTTCGTTGCCGCCGGTCTCACGGTGCAGACCGGGCAGGATCACCGTATCGAATTCCAGCCCCTTCGATTTGTGCACGGTCATCATCTGCACCCGGTCGCCGCGCGGATCGGACGGAGCGAACAACTCGGCAGCGTGTTCGGCCAGCGTCTCGGCATCGAGATTACGGCTGGCCGCCAGACGATCGACCAGACCGAAAAAAGCCTCGACATCGTGCAGCGCCTCCGGCGCTTCGAGGCAGCGCGGCCCGCCCAACATCAGCCAGACGCCTTCCAGCCAGCGCCGCGGATGCTGCCGGTCACGGCCGGCAAAGGCCAGGCGCAAGACTTCGCGCACCTGCGTCAGGCGCTGCCGGCCGTCGGCCGACAAGCGGCCGAGCCGGGCTTCATCCTGCATCAGTTGCCAGATGGTCTGCGTCTTGTCGTCGGCCGCCAGCGCGTGCAGGTCGGCCAGTTGCAAGCCGCACCACGGCGCCCGCAGCAAGGCCAGCCAATGCACGCGATCGGCCCGGTGGGCCAGGGCGCGGAACAGGGTCAGCAAGTCCTGCACATGCTGGCGACCGTCCAGACCTTCGATATCGACCGCCTGGAAGCGCAGGTCCGGCGCACTGCGCCGGATTTCGGCCACCAGTGCATCAAGGTGGCTGCGCGCCCGGACCAGCACGGCGATGCTTTCATCCGGCGCCGCCTGCCGCGCCTGCAGGATGATCTGCAGCACGCAGCGTGCCTCTTCAGCGGCGGCATCGCCGGCGGCCGTGCCGATCACCGGATGGACGCGCACCACGCTGTCCGACCGGGCCGGCCGGGTGGCGGCCGATTCGGCATAGCGCACGGCGCCGGCTTCCGGGCTGTCCGCGGCCGGGAAGATGCTCGGAAAAGCCCGGTTCACCCAGTCGACGATACCCGGATAGGAACGGTTGTTGCGGAACAGGCGCAGGTGATCGAGCTTGATGTCGCCGATGCCGCGCTCGCGGACACGCAGGAAGAGGCCGACGTCGGCCTTGCGGAAACGGTAGATCGACTGCATCGGGTCGCCGACCACGAACAGGGTCCGGCCATCGCCCGGCATCCAGCCCCGGGTCAGTTTCTCGATCAGGCCGACCTGGCTCGGGCTGGTGTCCTGGAACTCGTCGACCAGCAGGTGGCGGATGCGGTAGTCGAGCGCCTGCGCCAGATCAGTCGGTGCTTCGTCGTCGCCGAGCGCCAGGCCGGCCCGGGCGGCGATCTCGATGAAATCGACCTCGCCGATTTCCTGGAAGGCCAGCCAGAGCTGGCCGGCGGCCAGCCGCAGCAGCCGCGAGAAGCATTCGACGGTCGCCCACTCGGCGGCACTCAGCTCCGGCTGCGGCAACTGCCCGAGCACGCCGAGCGCCGCCTCGATGCCGGGCAAGCCGGCCAGATCGGCGAGCAACTCGACCATCGCCTCCTTGAAGGGCTTGGCCTCCTTGTCGGCGGGAAAGCCGATGTTCTTGTTGAGCGCCTTGCGCAAGGTCCCGGTACCGGTCAACAGCAGATCGGCCAGGCTGCGCCACTGCGCCAGGTCGGCGATCCCGCTTTCGAGGGGCCGGTCCCAGTCGAGCAAGGCGGGCAGCACATCCGGCACGTTGCCCGCGGCGTAGCGGGCCAGCGGCATCAAACGGGCCTGCCAGCCGGCATCGAGCAGGCTCGCTACCTGCGCCAGATCGCGCTCGACCAGGGCGGCAAAGCCGGCTTCGACTTCCGCCTTCATCGCCCCGCTTTCGATCCGCGAGGCGTGGTGCAGCCACTGGTCGCGCCGACCGAGCATGGCGATCAGCAATTTCTCCAGGCGACCGGCATTGTTGTCCATGAAGGCCAGCGCCTCGGCCACCACCGCCGCATCGTCCCCCTCGGATTCGACCATCTCCAGCGTCCGCCGGGCGGCCGTGGCGTAATGTGCCTCGGCGTCCTCGCTGACCCCGGGCTGGCTGCCGAAGCGGCTGAGATAGGGCATCTGCCGCGCCAGGCTGGCGCACAGGGCGTCGAGCGTCGTGATGCGCAGCCGGCCGGGGTGGCCGAGCAGCCGCCAGCCGCGCGCTGCATCGTGGGCCAGGACCTGCTGCGCCAGATCGAAAGTCAGTTGCTTGTGGGCCTGTTCCGGCGTCTCACCGCTGGCTGCCCGCTCCAGGCTGCCCAGAATGCGATCGCGCATCTCGGTCGCCGCCTTGTTGGTGAAGGTCAGCGCCAGCACCTCTTCCGGATGTTCGACCACGGCCAGCAGCCGCAGGTAGCGCTGGGTCAGCAGTTCCGTCTTGCCGGCACCGGCCGGCGCCTCGACGATGAAGGAAGCGATTTCCAGCGCCCGACGACGGGCAATACTGTCCTCTTCCAGGCGGTCATTCACCACGGGCATGCTGCGACCGGCTCAGGAAATGCTGAACAGGCGGTTGAAGTTGGCGATATCGAGCACCTGCTTGACCGCGCCGCGCGCCCCGGTCAAGGCCACCACCTTGTTCACCGCCGCCAGCTTTTCGCGCAGCAGGAGCAGCATGCCAAGCGCCGAACTGTCGAGATAATCGACCCCTGCAAAATCGATCACCAGGCTTTTCACCGTCGCATCGGCAATATGATTTTCGTAGGCGCCACGAAACTCGCGGTGCGAATTGAATTCGAAGCGGCCACGCAATTTCAGCGTCAAAACGCCATCCTGCTTGCTGACATCCACATTCATTATTGTTCTCCCTTTTAAACGCTGTTCAATCCCTGCCGTCCCTGCGCCTCGGCCAGCAAACGGCGTCGCTCCGGCAAACGCAGCAGCGGCAACACTTCGCAATACTGCAAATCCCTTTCGTCGGCGAACATCACCCCGGCCACCCCGCCCTTGACCTCCTTGGCCACCGCATGCAGGCGCTCCCGCCAGTGGGTGATGACGGCGATCCAGTCGGGAAACTCCGCCGGGTCGAAGATTTTCTGCTTGTCGTCGCCGAGGCCCTGGACACCGGGCAGGATATCCTTTTCTTCCGCCACCCCGGCGAAGGCCGGCTTGTCAATCAGCACCTTGGCGAAGACCACCGCCGCCACCTCGTCATTGACCAGAGCGGCGTAGATCGGCAGCTGTGGCTCGGTGATGCGTTGCGCCGCCCAGTTCCTGGTGTCGATGGCGGCGCCGGTCTTGTAGTCGATGATCACCTGCCGGCCGTCGGCCAGTCGGTCGATGCGGTCGACCACCATGCGCACCTTGATGCTCTCGATCTCGACTTCCGCCATCTGCTCGCAGGCGATCACCTCGAAATGGACGCTACGCTTGGCTTCGACCGCCAGCCAGATGTCGAGCAGCTTGCACAGGCGGGCCGCCTCCAGTTCGCGGAAGCGGGCCGGCAAGCTGACCCGGCGGTCCAGTTCGAAATGCTGCAAGGCTGCCGCCACGGCCGTGACGATCGCCTGCGCCCGCTCCGCCTCGCCCAATCCGGCCAAGCGTTGCGAACTGCCGACGGCTTTCCAGAAGGCTTCCAGCGCTTCGTGCACCAGCGTGCCGCGCGCCGCCGGATCGAGCCCTTCGACCGGCGTTTCCATCGCTTCGGCGCCAAGCCGGAACTGGTAGTAGGCCCAGGCCGGACAGATTGCCTGGGCACGCAGGATCCAGCTGCCGCCGGCCACTTTTTCGCCCTCGCCGACCGGCGGCGCCAGCTCGTCGAGCAACTGGACGCAGGCCGTGCCGGCCTCGGCCGCCAGTTCCCCGGCCAGCGTGTGCAGAGCCGCCGGCGCCAGCTCGGCCGGCGGAATGCCGGCGATCAGCGGGCTGGGGCGCAGCACCCGGTTGCCATCGGCCTCTGCCCAGGAAAAGCTGACATCGGGCGCCGCCCGCCGCAAGCGCGCGTGCACGCGCTGGGCAAAATCCAGCTCGACCTCGGCGCTGGCATGCGCCGCCCCGGCGGCACGCTGCAACTCGGCCGGCAGCAGGGGATTGGGGCGCGGCGCCGGCGGCCACAGGTCGTCGTTCATGCCCATCACCCACAACGCATCGAAGTCCAGCCCGGCACTTTCGAGCACGCCGAGAACCTGGATGGCCGGCCGGCCACGCGTTTCCGGCTGGAAAATGCGCTGCCGGCACAACTGGCCGAGGCGGCGCACCGCTTCGTTCAAGGCCAGGGGGCCGAGCAGGCCATCGAAACGGCCGAAAGCATCGAGCACTTCGGCAAAGGCCCGGCGGGCCTGGAACTCATGGCTCGACAACTCGCGATCACCTGGCCAGCCCGCCGCCTTCAAGGCCTGGCGAAAAATCCCGGACCATTCGCCGGGCAACAGGCGGCGCGGCGCGGCGCCCATGACGTCGACAAACCCGGCCAGCGCCGCTACCGTCTGCGGGCAGAGCGGCGCCGTCTTTTCGGCCAGCCGCCCGGCCAGGCGTAACAGCGCCGGCAAGGTGGTGAAATAAGGCAGATCGCGGCGCAGGGCAACATCGAGCCGGGCCCGCTCGTCGGCCTCGCCCTCCGGCGTCCCCCAGCCGCCGGCCAGCAGCAGGGCGGACAGGCGACGCTGCTCGATCTTGGCCCGGCCGCTACCCAGCGCCAGCAGATCGAGGGCGACGCGAATCAAGGGCAGATCGGCCAGGGCACGGCCGAGCGAGAAATTGAAACAGCGCGGCACCTCGGCCGCGTCGGGCCGGATCAGCGCCGGATGCAGCGCATCGTCGAGGAGGAATTCGAGCCGGTCGCGCACGCCGGCCAGATCGGGCGCGACAACGCCCAGCCGGACGGCCGGATTGGCCGCCAGGTGGGCCTTGGCCCAGGCCGCCACGGCGGCGCACTCGTCGGCACTTTCGGGGCAGGCATGGACGCGCTGGACGCTGCTTTCGCAAGCGTATCGGACGCGGCCGTCGACCGCGACGCCGCGCTGTTCGAGCGCCGCCATCAGCGCCTGCTCAAGCGGCGTGTAGCGGTCGAAACCGGCAAAACTGACGGCGGACGGCAGGCTGAAATGCCCTGCTTCGATCAGGCCGATCACCCGTCGATGCAGGCTGGCCTGATCGAGCCAGCCACCGGCCTGGCAACGCTGCTCGAACTCGGCCTGCCAGCCGAGAAAAAGACGGGCCTCGTCGGACAAGGCGGCGGCCTCCGGCCGGATGTTCCAGACCACCGACAGGGCATGCGCCTCGGCCGCCGACGCCGCCATGCCCTGGATATCGAACAGCGGCGCGGCCTCGGTCAGCGAGGCGGCGATCACCTTTTCCCAAAGCAGGCGTTCGGCAAAACTGTCGAGCCCGACCGGCAAGTCGGCCAAGCCGCCGACCAGCGCTTCGTCGGCCAGGCTGGCCAGCCACTGTCCGAGCGTCAGTGCCTGCCGGGTTCGCCAGACGGCCTGCCCGGCCGGCATCTCGCCGCGCAGGGTCTGGGCCAGGCGCGTCGTGGCGCAAAGATGCAGGCAGTCGCTCACCGTAAAGAGCCGGGAATCAGTTGCTGGCGGCGGGCATGGCCGGGCGCGGCAGGGCGGGCGCCGCCGGTTTGGCTGGCGCAGCGGCCGGCTTGACTGCCGGGGCGGCTGGCGCGGCCGGCGTATGGGGTTCGACTGACAGCTTGCCTGGCATGGCCGGACGGGCCGGGGCCGGCGGATGACTCGTCGTCGGGGTCTGAACCGGCGCGGTTTCGGCGCCCACTGCAGCTTTTTCCGGCGGCGCTTCGCGGACGGGCTTGGCCGGCATCGCTGGGCGGGCCGGTGCCGGCGGACGATTCGCCGCGGGGACCACAACCGGTGCGGTTTCGGCGTTCGCGGTGGCTTTTTGCGGCGAGCCCTCGCGGACTGACTTGCCCGGCATCGCCGGGCGGGCCGGTGCCGCTGGTTGCGGTCGGGTCTCGGCGGTAGCCGGCTGTTCGGGGGCCGCTCTGACGGCAACGAACGGCTTCTTCTCGGCAGGTCTTTTCGGTTCGCTCGCCGGCTTCGGGCTAGCCGTGCTGTAGGAAAGCTCGCCGCGCAGCTTGTCCACGACGCCGGCCGGCAAGCCCTGGACCTTTTTCAGATCCCGCCCGGAACGGAAGGGCCCGTTCTGCTCGCGGTAATCGACGATGGCTTGCGCCCGCGCCGGGCCGATGCCGGGCAAGGCATCGAGCTCTTCCAGGCTGGCGTTATTGACATTGACCTTGGCGACGGCCAGGCCGGCCCATAACAGCAACGCGGCAAGCGTGACGAGGAAACGTGAAGGCATGGTGTTCTCCGCAGGAAACATCCGTCAGTATGGCAGAGCCGGCTCAGGGTGTACCGATGAACAGGAAAAGCGTGGAAGCGCCCCGGGTCGAATAGCCGTAACCCAGATAGGCCGGACCGAAGGGGGTTTCGCCGCCGACGTAGAGGGCCGTCGAGTCGAGCACGCCGCGCCGCTCGGTTTCGGTGTAGCGCACGCCGACCTTGGCCGCCTCGAGCGCCAAGCCCAGGCGCATGTCGCCGCGCAGGCCGAGCGGCAGACGGCCGATGATCCGCTCGGCGCGCAAGCCGACGTACTGCATCTCGTCGCCCATCAACTGGTTCGGGGCAAAGGCGGCCATGTTCTGGAAACCGCCGAGCAGGCCGGCATCGAATTCGGGCAAGGCCCCTTTCGGCGAGCCGATGTAGCGCAAGCGGCCGTTCAGCACGTTGCTGCCGAAGGTGGCTGCTGCCTTCAGATCGACATCGAGTCGGGCATAAGCCCGCTGCGGCGACTCGAAATAGCTCACCTGCGCCGCCCAGCCCCGGGTCGGGAAATACATGCGGTCGAACTGGTCGAAATCGAGCCCGACTTTCCAGCCGCCGATTTTCAGATCGGCATTGGGCAAGGATGGCAGTCCGATATCGAGGTCGAAGAAGCGATGCCGCTCCTGCCAACCCAGGCGGACCGGCCCGAGCAAGCCGACATTGGCGCCGATGGCGACGCTCGCCAAGGTTTCCGACACCTTGTAGCGGGCGATCCGGCGGTCGTTCTGGTAGATGTTGAGGGGCGACTGCTCGGCGCCGGCCACGGCCTCGACGAAGAAACGCTGCGCCGGATCGAGCGGCTGGTAGAGGTTGATGCCGACCCGGTCGGTCGATCCGATGTCGCCGGTAATCAGCAACTCGCCACCCAGGCTGTTCAGCCAGGTCTTGTGATAGCCCAGGCGCAGGCCGAAGCCGGACCCCTGGTTGTTGTCCGCCTGCAGGTTGACCGCAAAGCGCAGGTAATCCGGCCCCCAGGCCTTTTCAACCGGCATGACGCGCAGGATGTTGCGGTCGTGCTGGCTGAGCACGGTGTAATCGACGCTTTCGTAGTAGCCGTCGCCATACATGCGCAACAGGTCGGAGTTGATGTTGGCCGGCCGTATCGTCTGCCCCGGCAGCACATGCAGATGCCGTTCCAGCACCACCGGATTGACCCGCCCCAAGCCGACCACCTCGACCTGATCGATGCGTGGCGAGACCCGGCTGGTCACCTCGATATGCTTCCACCAGGCGGCATAATCGTCCTTCCCGGTCGAGAGGCGAGCCAGTTGCTGGCGCACCGTATCGGCGGCGGCATGGCCGCGATCCGCCGCCTCGGCATGACGGGCAAAATCGCCGGCGGTCAGGCCTTCGAGGTCGGGTTTGATATAGATGTCGCCGGCCTGCAGGCTGGCCAGCGAACGGGTCACGTTCTGCTCGGTCAGGATGTTGATCATCTGCGCCGAGACGCTGAGCAGCGAACCGACCTCCTCGGCCTTGAGCAGCGGCGAACCGACGTTGACCGCGATCACCACGTCGGCCTGGCAGCGCTCGCGCACTTCGCCGATCGGCACATTGTCCACCAGTCCGCCGTCGACCAGCTTGCGCCCCTTGTCCTCGACCGGTGCCAGCAAACCGGGCACCGACATGCTGGCGCGCATCGCCTTGGTCAACGAGCCGTCGCGAAACACCACGCGCTCGCCGCTGCCAATGTCGGTGGCGATGATCGACAGCCGCAAAGGCAGCTCCTCGATGCTGCGCTCGCCCTGGTTGGCGCGCACCAACTGGTTGAAGAACAACTTGATCTTCTGCCCGGAAACCACGCCGGACTGGTACTTGACGCCATCGAGCGTCAGGCCGCTCTCCGAACCGGGCAAATAGCGCCGCAACACGGTCTTGTTGCGGTAACTCATTTCCGAATAGTCCGGATTGTCGAGGAACATGTCGTTCCAGTCGGCCTTGGCCAGTTCCCGGCGCATCACGGCTGGCGACATGCCGGCCGCCCAGGCGCCGGCAATCAGCGCTCCCATGCTGGTCCCGGCGACGCAATCGACCGGCACCCGCATCTCCTGCAGCACTTCCAGCACACCGATATGTGCCGCCCCGCGCGCCCCGCCGCCGCCCAGCACCAGACCGATACGCGGCCGCGACGCCGCCTCCCCGGCCTGGGCGAACGAGGCCAGGCAGAGCGTGACGAGGAACAGGGCTTTGAATACGGCAAGCATTTTCAATCACGTTGCGGGAAAGGGATGGTCATAAAAAAGCCCCGCGGTGCGGGGCTTTGGGCTGAAGCTCGGCAAATTACTTGGTGCCGATGACTTCGATATCGACGCGACGGTCCGGTTGCAGGCAGTCGATCAGGGCCTTGGTCTTGGCATTGCCCTTGCACTTGTCGCCGGTCACCGGTTGCTTCTTGCCCTTGCCTTCGGTGTAGACGCGGTTGGCTTCGATGCCCTTGGCAACCAGATATTCCTTGACCGCAGCAGCGCGCTTCTCGGACAGCTTCTGGTTGTAGGCGTCGCCGCCGATACGGTCGGTGTGGCCAACGGCCAGGATCACTTCCAGCTTGATGGCCTTGGCCTTGGAGACCAGCTCGTCGAGCTTGGCTTTGCCTTCCGGACGCAGCACGGCCTTGTTGAAGTCGAACAGGGCATCGGCAGCGACGGTGATCTTTTCATTGGACGGCTTGGCACCGGCAGCGGCGGCACCGGTCGAGGCAGCAGCGGCGGTCTTCGGCTCGCAGGCTTCCTTCGGCAGCAGGTCCTTGTCGCACTCGCAGCCGGCCTTGTCGGCGGCGGCAGCGGCCGGGGTCCAGTAGCCGGTACGCCAGCACAGGCCGAAGCCGCTCTTGGCGACGACATCACGCTGGTCGATTACGTAAACGCGCTCCTGGGCGGTCGCTGCAAAGCCGATACCAGCCAGCAGTGCCAGCACCATGCTCTTCTTGGCGATGCTCTTGATCATGAAATTCCCCTGTTGATGGATTTGGACGCCGTATTGTATGCCGAAATGGCCCGGCCTCATTCAGCAAGCTTCATTTTCCCGGCATAGTCGGCGGTCCTGCAGCAAGCCATGGCGCCACCCCGGATGCGGCCCGTTGAGGCTATTTCGGGCCCGTTACACAATTCCAATCGAAGATGGCCGCCGATTCGCCGACAATGGCCGGAAACAATCAAAAATCACCTTGCCATGAAAAGAATCAGAGAAATCATCGAATGGTTGCTTGGCAAACCCGCCGCCCCCAGCGACCCCTTGCTCGACACCCTGAATGCCTTCCGCGACCCACAGGCCGACGTCCTGGAACTGGGACGCCGCCTGGTCGGGCTGCTCCGGCCGCGCAACCGGCGCGACGGCGAATTTGCCGAACGCTACGCGGCCATGATCGCCCATCTGGAAAACGACATCACCTTGCGCGACGCCTTCCGCAACCACGTCGTCCATTTCATCGCCACCCGCCGCTTGCTCACTTTCTTCACCGACAGCGGCATCCTGCCCGGCACCGGGTTTTTCTCGGAATGGTGGCGCATCCTGTGGAGCCACATCCTGCCCGAAGCACCGGACGAACGCCGGCTCAAGGACTGCCTGCACGTGGTATACGACCGCAGCAGCGACTGGCGCTGGCTGGAGCAGATTCCGCCCGAACTGTCGCAGCGCTTCTGGGCCGTGCTGGCACCGGCCGAGGAATTGCACAGCATCGACTGGCGCGGCATCCAGGAACAAATGCTCGATTCGGTGCTGCTGCTCGCCCACCGGGTCAGCGGCCTCGGTGTCGATAGCGAACTGATGCGGGCCAGCACCAGTTTCGACGAAGATCGGCCCAGCTTCATCGCGCTCTCGGCCGAGGCGCTCGATTTCGTGACCCGCCTGCGCGCGGCACTCAACGACCCGGCCCAGGAGCCCGACGATGGCAGCCACCTGCTGGTCATCGCGGCGCAATGTCGCGACAGCCTGCAGCGCATCCGCAAGCGGGCGCTCACGGTCGGCACCAGCCTGCATCTGTCCTACCTGCTCAAGCGCGGCGAGCAGAGCCTCGACCGTCTGGCTGAACTGGTCGACATCCTCACCGCCACCCGCACCGCCTCGACCCGGCGCGGCGCCGTCGAAGCCTGGGGCGCTTTCGCCCGCGAAGCCTTTCTCGCCGAGAACCGGCGCAACAGCCTGCCCTTCTACATGACGCAATTGTCCCGCTTGCTCGCCGTGCGCGTCACCGAGAACGCCGCCCGCTCCGGTGAGCACTACATCTGCGAGACGCCGGCCGACTACGGCCACATGTGGCGCTCGGCGGCCGGCGCCGGCGTGCTGATCGGCATCATGGCCCTGCTCAAGATCAAGGTGGCGGCGCTCCACTCGCCGCTCTTCGTCGAAGCCTTCCTGTTCAGCATGATCTACGGCCTCGGCTTCGTCCTCATCTACCTGTTCGGGATGACCGTCGCCACCAAGCAGCCGGCGATGACGGCGCAAACCCTGGCCGGCCTGCTCGGCGACCTCAACCCGCGGCGCAGCGCCGACCTCGAACGCCTGGTCGACGTCATCGCCGCGGTCTGCCGCAGCCAGCTGGCGGCCATCGCCGGCAACGTTATGGTCGCCCTGCCGGTGGCCATCACCATCGGCTACGGCATCGGCCGGCTGTCCGGCAAGGCCGCCATCGAAGTCGGCAAGGGGGCTCATCTGCTGGCCGATCTCGACATCCTCGGCTGGGCGCTGCCGCACGCCGCGATCGCCGGCTTCTACCTCTTCCTTTCCGGCCTGATCACCGGCTATTTCGACAACCGTGCCGCCTATTCCGAAGTCGCCGCCCGCATCGGCCGCCTGCGCTGGCTGCAGCGTCTGGCCGGGGTGCGCCGGGCACAAGGCGTCGGCCAGTACATCCAGGACCGGCTGGGCGGCATCATGGGCAACCTGCTGTTCGGCTGCATGCTCGGCTCGACCGGCATCATCGGCATCCTGCTCGGCCTGCCGCTCGACATCCGGCACATTGCCTTCGCCTCTGCCAACCTCGGCTATGCGCTGACCGCCTTCGACTTCTCGCTGTCGCTCAAGGCCGTTGCCTGGGCCGCCCTGGGCGTCGCCCTGATCGGCCTGACCAATCTCGCCGTCAGCTTCACGCTGGCCTTGCGCACCGCCCTCGGTGCCCGACGCATTCAGTTCGAGCATTGGGGGCCGTTACTGGCGGCGATCTGGCAACGCCTTCGGCGCCAGCCGCGCAGCTTCCTCTTGCCGCCACGCAGCGCGGCGAACGGCGAGGCAGGCGGTTAAAATGCCGACGTGCTGAATCCTCCCCCCCGCCTGCGCCGCCTCTCCCCGCTGTGCCTGATCGCCCTGGCCGTCCCGCTGACGGCCGGCGAGCTGGCACTGCAGGCGCCGGAAGAGATCGCCGAGCTGCTGCAGCCTTATCTGCCGGAGAGCGCCGGCAGTCCGCGCAAGACGCGCGGACTGATCGGCGAGATCCTGGCTACCGAAGGCTATTTCTCGCCCGTCTTCGATTTCACCGAAGCCGATGACGGCGACTTGCACCTCAAGCTCGACCCCGGTCCGCGCACGCGAATCGAGCAGGTAGACGTGCTCATTGACGGCGCGCTGACCCCCTCGCGCCGCGCCGAACTGACTGCCGACTGGCGGCTGCCGGTCGGCCGCCCGTTTCGCCAGACAGACTGGAACGACGCCAAGCAGCAAGTCCTCAGCCAGTTGCTGGCCGGCGAGCATGCCGCAGCCCGCTTGCTCGATAGCAGCGCCGAGATCGATGCCGCCCGCCAACAAGCCAAGCTGCACGTCCATTACGACGCCGGGCCGCGCTACCGCTTCGGCGAATTGCAAATCGACGGCCTGCAGCGCTACAGCCCCGAACTGGTCGCCCGCTACAACCGCAGCGCGCAAGCCGGCGAAGCCTACAGCGAGGACAAGCTCAATGCATTGCAAGCAGCGCTCCTCGCCTCCCCCTATTTTTCCTCGGTGCAGGCGGCGCTCGACATGGACGCCGCGGCAGATGACGACGGCACGGTGACTGCCCCGGTCCGCCTCAGCCTGCGCGAGCGCGCCGCCCACCGCGCAGCCTTCGGGGCCGGCGCCAGCTCGAACACCGGGGCGCGCGTCGAGTTCAACTACAACACGCCGGACCTGTTCAACCGGGCCTGGGAACTAGACAGCGGCCTGCGCCTTGAACAGAAGAAACAGACCGCCTACGCCGACGTCTTCCTGCCGCCGGACGACAAGAACCGCCGGCACAGCACCGGCCTGATGCTCGAAAACACGGACATCCAGGGGCTGCAGACCTCGCGCCTGGCGCTCGGCGCGCAAAGCGTGCAACAGCGCGGCAGCATCGAGCAGCGGCTGTCGCTCAACTGGCAGCAGGAAAGGCGCGAAGCGGACGGAATCGCCGCCACCAGCCGGGCTCTGGTGCCCAACGTGATGTGGACCTGGCGCAAGGTAGACAGCCTGCTCAACCCGCATCGCGGCATCGTCGTCCAGGCCCAGGTCGGCGGCGGCGCCAAGGCGGCGCTCTCCGACCAGAACTTCCTTCGCCTGCATTCGCGGGTGCAGTGGTACCTGCCGCTCGGGCCGGTCGATACGCTTACCCTGCGCGGCGAAATCGGCTATACGCTGGCCGACTCCCGCCAGCATATTCCGCAGGACTACCTGTTCCGTACCGGCGGCACCGGCAGCGTGCGCGGCTACGCCTACCAGAGCCTGGGCATCAAGGAAGGTTCGGCCATCGTCGGCGGGCGCTACCTCGGCGTCGTCAGTGCCGAGGCCACCCACTGGCTGAACGAGAGCTGGGGCATCGCCGCCTTCGTCGATGCGGGCGATGCCGTCGACGCCCGCCAGAACATCAAGCCGGCCATCGGCTACGGCCTCGGCGCCCGCTGGCGCAGCCCGGCCGGCCCGATCGGCGCCGATCTCGCTTACGGCGAGCGTACCGGCGACATTCAACTGCATTTCTCGCTGGCCATTCCCTTCTGACATGCTGCGCCGCACCCTTTCCCTGATCTGGCTGATCCTGCTCGCCGCCCTGCTTGCCGGCGCCGCCTGGCTGCTCGGCAGCGCCAGCGGTCTGCAGAGCCTGGCCACCCTGGCTGGCCCGCTGAGCCGGGGACAATTGCAGATCGAACAGGCCAGCGGCCGCCTGCTCGGCCCGCTGCAGATCCGCCAACTCCGCTGGCAAAGTCCCGGACTGACGCTACAGGCCGAGCAGATCGAACTCGACTGGTCGCCGGCCGCCTTGCTGCACGGCACGCTGGCCGTCGCCGAACTGCGCCTCGACCGCCTGCGCCTCGACCTGGCGCCAAGCGACACGCCAACAGCGCCCCCGACCGACCTGCACCTGCCGCTCAAGCTCGCTCTGGCGAAAATCCGGCTCGACCAGCTCCAGCTCGGCGACAGCACACTGGCCCGCAATCTGAGCGGCCAACTGGACAGCGACGGCGAACAATTCCGCCTCGCCGACTTCGCCGCCGACAGTGGCGACACCCACCTCGCCGCCAGCGCCACGCTATCCGCCAGCGCGCCGCTCGACTTGGCGGCCAGCGGCGAGATCACCGGCCGCCTGGCCGACAAGCCGCTGGCCCTCAGCCTGCATGCCGCCGGCCCGCTCGCCGGCTTCCGTCTGCAAGCGACGGCCAGCGCCGGCTTGCAGGGCGAAGCGACGCTGCAGCTGACGCCATTTTCCGCAGTCCCTTTCGCCAGCGCCCAGATCGCCCTCGACCACCTCGACCCGGCCGCCTGGCAGGCCGGCGCGCCGAGCGCCCGGCTCAAGCTGCTGGCCGACATCCAACCGCAAGGCAGGGCCGACCGCCTCGCCGGCCACTTCGTCCTGAGCAACCCGCTGGCCGGGCCGCTCGACCGCCAGCGCCTGCCCTTGGCCAGGCTGGAAGGCCGTCTCGACTGGCAGGGCGAAAGCGCGCGCCTCGACGAGATCAAGGCCAGCCTGCCCGGCGGCGGCGAATTGCGCGGCCAGGGCCGCTGGCAGAAGCAGCAGCTGGAACTCGACCTGCAGGCCAGCCGGCTCGACGCCGCCCAATTGCTCTCCCGCCTGCGCCCGACCCGCCTCAACGGGCCGCTGCAAGCCAGCCTGGGCGCCGAGCGGCAAGCCCTGACGGTGGATTTGCAGGATGCCGCCTTCCACCTGCAAGCCGAAGCCAGCCTGGCCGCCAACCGACTGCACGTCCCCAAACTCAAGCTCGACGCCGGCCCGGCCCGGCTCAACGCCAGCGGCGAACTGCGCCTGGACGGCGAACGTCCATTCAAGACGGCTGGCGAATTGCGGCAATTCGACCCGAGCCGTTTCGCCAAGCTGCCGGCTGCCCAGATCAATGCCAGCCTCAGCGCCGAAGGGCGGCTCGCACCACACCCCGTAATCAAGGCCGCCTTCGAACTGAAGGACAGCCGGCTGGCCGGCCAGCCGCTGAGCGGCGACGGCCGGCTCGACATCGACTGGCCACGCATCCAGCAAGCCGATATCCGGCTCGCCGCCGGCAACAACCGGCTGAGCGCCCACGGCGCATTCGGCCGCACCGGCGATCAACTGAGCCTGAATATCGCGGCGCCCCAACTCCAGTCCTTTGGTCTGGAAGGCGCCATCGACGGCCAGCTCGATCTTACCGGCACGCTGCAGCAAGGACATCTGGCCGCCCGCCTGCACAGCCCCCGGCTCGGCTGGCCCGGCCATTTCCGCCTCGGCGAACTGAACCTGCAAGCCGAACTGGGCGGCGAAGCCGGCTCGCCCTTGCGCCTCGACCTCAAGCTCGACAATCTCGACCTGCCCGATCAACCCGGCCTGCTCAAGGCGCTGCGCCTGCAGGGCGAAGGCAGCAACCAGGCCCACCGGCTCAGCGCCAGCGCCCGTCTGGCCGGCAAGGACAGCATCAGTCTCGGCCTGAATGGCGGCCTGGTCGATCTGGCCGGCCAGCCGGCCTGGCGCGGCCAGATCGTCGAAGCCCGCTTCAACGAAGCCAGCCAGCCGCGCAGCGCCCGGCTCGACGCCCCGGCCGAGTTGCAATTCGCCGCCAGCGGCTGGCGCCTCGGCCCGGCCCGCCTGAGCGGCAGCCCCAACAACTGGCAGGCCGGCCTGCAGGCCGAGACCGACGGCAAGCAGTTGCACGCCAGCCTGAATGCGCGCGGCCCGCGCATCGGCCAGATCGACGGCCGGCTCGACGCCGGCATGGATGGCGCCTGGTCGCTGAACCAGCAGGCCGCCTGGCAGGGCACCCTGAAAAGCGACATCGCCGATCTCGGCTGGCTGGCCGAGCTGATCGGCGATGCCTGGCAAAGCGAGGGGCGCTTCAACGGCGAGCTGAAAATCGCCGGCACGCCGGCCCAGCCCGTCGCCAACGGCCAGTTTCGCGGCGAGAGGCTGGCCCTGCGCCTGCCCGAACAAGGCCTCAACCTGGCCCGCGGCGAACTCGACATCGAACTGCGCGACAACCTGCTGCGTGTCCGTCAACTGCGTTTCGACAGCCTGCTGCAAGCCATGCCGCGCCCACTGCGGCTAAGCGACTCGAATGGCCTGGCCAGCTTGACCGAGCGACCGGGTCGGCTGGAAGTCAGTGGCGAAATGCAGATCGACCGCAACCGGGGCGCCGACAACGCCTTCCTCGACTACCACCTCGACCGCCTCGGCGCCTTCCAGCTTCCCGATCAATGGGTGGCGGTTTCCGGCGATGGCCGCCTGACCTGGCGCGGCGACACCTTCGGGGCGCGCGGCAAGCTGGCGGTCGATGCCGGTTACTGGCAACTGGCACCGGGCGGCGCACCACGCCTGTCCGACGACGTGATCGTCAAACGACCCGACCAGGAAAAGCCGGCGGCCAGCCTGCGGCCGAAGCTCGATCTTGATATTTCAACCGACCTCGGGCGCAACTTCCTGTTCAAGGGTGCCGGCCTGACGACCCGGCTCAGCGGCGACATCCGGCTGCGCGCCAGTGGTCGCGACCTGCCGCGCGCCAGCGGCATCATCCGCACCCGCGACGGCCGCTTCGAAGCCTACGGCCAGCAACTGGCCATCGAACGCGGCATACTCAGTTTCCAGGGATTGCTCGACAACCCGGCGCTCGATGTGCGGGCCGTGCGCAAGGGCCTGGCCGTCGAACCCGGCGTGCAGATCAGCGGCAGTGCGCAGCGCCCGGTCATCAAGCTGGTCTCCGACCCGGAACTGCCGGAAGCCGAGAAGCTCGCCTGGCTGGTCCTCGGCCACGGCCCGGAGCAGATGGGCGCCGGCGACGCCAGCGTGCTGCTTTCGGCGGCCGGCGGCCTGCTCGGCAACAATGCGGGCAATGTCGTCCAGCAATTGCAGAAGCGCTTCGGTCTCGACGAGTTTGGCGTGCGCACCGGCCAGCTCGGCGACACCGGCAGTCGACTGCAAAATAGCCGGGTTGCCGGCGGCAGCGTGGACACCAGTTCGGCCACCGGCACCCAGATTCTCAGCGTCGGCAAGCGCCTGTCATCGAACGCCTTGCTCTCCTACGAGCAGGCGCTGGGCAAGGCCGAAAGCATCGTCAAGCTGACGGTTAACCTGAGCCGTCAGGTCTCGCTGATCGGCCGGGCCGGCAGCGACAATGCGCTGGATATTTTCTACACCTTCAGGTTTGGCCGGGAGAACCGGCCTGAACGCGGCAATCCACCCGCCGCGCCAGGCAGCACGCCAGAGTCGCGCTGACCACACGCACCTCCCGTCAAGCCAGCTGCCATGGGCTGCGGCAAGGCGGCTGGCCGGCGCGTCGAGCCTGCGCTTTTAGGCCCGCCCCTTCCAGCTCGCCACGCAATTCTGGCGGAAGTACTGCAACGCCCGCTCCATGTACGAATCCGGCATTTGCGGGTCGTTGTCGGCGAGATGGATCTCGGCATCCGGCATCAGGTCCTGCAGCCACATTTCCTTGAGCGCCTCGCGCTGTTCGAAGGGAGCATGCTCGTCGATGAAGGCGAGCACGGCCGGCGAATCGAATCCCTGGCTGCGGAAGGCAGCGATGATCGCCTTGGCTTCCTTGAGCAAGGCCGCCGGCTTGGGTGGCTGGCCGGTGGCGATGCACAGGAACAGCGTGGCCAGCACCGCCGGGTCGCCGGCCTTGCCCTTGGTGACGCGCACCCATTCCTCGGCCACCAGCTTGTCGTACTCGAGCATTTCCTCTTCCGGCGCATCGCGGGTGAAGAAACCGTCCTGCTCGACGTTGAGCAACTGGGCCGGCGTCTTGTCGCGGGCCAGCAGGCGCGGCAGGTCTTCGGCGACAAAGGCCTCCATCGCCTGGCGGCAAAGCCGGGCAAAATCCTCCGGCGCCTCCTTGAGGAAGGCGTCGAGCCCCGCCGGCCGGTATTTGAAGCGCTTGTCGCGCAAGGTCTGGACCAATTTGACGAACTGCGACTTGGAGGGTAGTTCGAGCGGTTCGCCGCCGGCGTAGAGCACCAGCAGCACCGAACGGACGATGTCCTCGGCGGCATGGATCTCGCACTCCGCCGCATTGGCGCGCAGCCGGCGCAGCAGCCAGCGGGCGAAATCGATCTGCATCTGGTTGGCCTGGCGGGCGCGGACCTCCTGCCGGTAGGCCTCCACCGTCAGCGGGTAAGCGAAGGAGCGCTCGTTGACGAAAGCTTTCTGATCGCTGGCCAGCATCTGCTTGAAGGCCGGGTCGGGCCGCTCGTTGGGCATGATCGCCGCCATCGGCATGGCGTGCAGCTGCTTGAGCATTTCCGAACCGCCGCGCGAATGCGACAGCAAGGTGTTGTCGCGCAGCGAGCGGGCCGCCACCTGCAGATCGCCGTTCGAACTGTGTTCGAGATAGAGGCTGGCCAGGTTCACCATCCGCGTTACCGCCGTTTCCAGGTCGATGCGCAGGAAGGCGGTGCCGAAATGGTCGGCGATCTGGACCAGGCCCTTCGGCGCGTCAGCCAGGAAACGCTTGATGTCGTCCTGGCCGAGGATGCCGTGGTCGAGGCCATAGCGGACAGCCCGGTCGAAGAACGGGCGGTTGTCGAGAACGGCAATCGAGTTCGTCACCGGCGCCCCCATTACAGTGCGGATTCTTCTTCGTCCTCGGCCGCCTTCGGGCGGGTCTCGGCCGTGGCGACGCTGTCGACGCGCTCCTCGACGTCATGCACCATGCGGTCGCGCATGGCGATCACCACCTGTTCGAAGATGTCGCTCAGTTCGTAGCGCAGCACCCAGGCAGTTTCCATCCAGTCGTGGTCGGCGATTTCGGAACGCGGCACCTTGGGGCGCGAACCGGCGATCGAATTGCCTTCGTGCAGCGCTTCGTCGATCTCGTCGATCTTTTCGTTCAGCCAGGTGATCGAGCGGGCCGCCAGGCCGCCTTCCCAGTGGTATTCCTCGGTGAATTCGCCGGACATCGCAAAGGCCAGGAATTCCTCGTCGCGGTCGCCGAAGTAATTGACCAGCACTTCGTAGCCGCCTTCGAGCTCGCCGATGGTTTCGAGGTACTCGGCAGCCATCTCCTCGTCGCGGTAGAGCACGGCATTCATCATGCCGCGCAGCGCCGCGTGCGTCTCGTCGCGGTAACGCGATTCGAGCACGATGGCCTGGGCGAACTGTTCCGGCGTCACCACCATGTTGATCACCGATTCCTTCGAACCGTCAAAGCCGCGCATGATGGCCAGCAGGTCCTTGGCCGGAACCTGATCAAGAATTTCGACCAGGGCGGTATCGCCCTCGGTATCGGCGATTTCGACGAGGGCCTGCTCGGCGCCGCTGAGGTCACCGGCCAGAATGAGCTGGGATGTCTTGAGTACGACGGGATGTGTCATGTCTAAACCTATTCAATGCTGCGGATTCTGTAATTGCCGGGCGGCTCAGGAGCGGGCGGAGTCGAAGCCCTGCTCGGCCAGCCAGTCGTCGCCAGCCTCGCCGAGATCGCTCTCTTCGTCGTCATCACCGCGACCGTCGTCCTCGCCCTCTTCGCCATCCTTATCTGCGTCGTCATCGCTGGCCCGGATCTCGCCGTTCGGGGCGCCCTGATCAAAGCAACGCAGGTATTCCAGGCAGGCGGCGGTAACCATGAAAGCCTCGCCGGTCGCTTCACCGAGCACGGCTTCCTGCAGGGGCAAGGCCCAGTCGGCCAGCTTGATCAGTTGCGACAGCCGGTCCCAGGTCGGGAAATCGTCGTCGTCCGGCTCGCAGAGCACGGCCGCGTTCATCGCCCCCTTGTTGGGAAAGGAGAAAGCCTCGTAGAACACCGGCACCACCATCTCCGGACTGAAATCGATCATCGGCAGGATGGCCTGCAGCTCGCTGCGCTTTTCCTTGAGCCGCGCCTTCAAGGCCGACTTGCCTTCCGAATCGGTCAGCAGGTCGCTGATTTCCGCATCGTAGGCGGCCCACAGCTCGGCAAAATAGTAAGACTTCTTCATTTTTGGATATTTCCCAGGTAATTGCCCCACAGCTCGCGCGCGACCACCAGCGGGTCGTCAAGCAGGCTCTTGCGGCGCGTGTCGTCGTAAGCCTTGCGGCGCTCGGCATCGGCCAGCGTTTCGTAGGCTTCCTGCACGTCTCTGAATTTGGCCGCCGCATCCGGTGCCGGATTGCGGTCGGGGTGAAACTGGGCCGCCTTCTTGCGATAGGCCGCCTTAACATGCTCGCTTTTCGCATCGGGCGAAATGCCGAGCAGGCCGTAATAGTCTTTCATAAGCTCTCAACAAAAATGTCAGCCGGCGGGCAGGCCCGTGGCACAGGCGCCTTGACGGGAGCAGCGGACAGGGACACCGATCAGCGTCAACGAAATCGCTGGCGAATACACGATTTTACCGGGTAGTTCGCGGCTTGGCGCGCAAAGATGCAGACAGACGGCGAGCCGTCGGCTAGAACGTCCCTTCCGCCTGGTTGAGCAGCTCCACCTCGGTGCGCAAGGTGTTGTAGCCGGCCGGCGCGCGGTAGCTGCATTCGCCGTTACCCTGGTCGACGCCACCGAGCAGCGGACAGGCGCCGCAACTGCCCGGCCAGACACCGGGCGGCTGACGCTTTAGCGGCGCTTGAGCAGGACCCCGCACTCCAGGTGATGGGTGTAAGGGAACTGGTCGAATACCGCCGAGGCGGCGATGGCGTGGCTGTCGAACAGGGCCGCGACGTTCTGGCGCAGCGTTTCCTGATTGCAGGAGATGTAGAGGATATGGTCGAAGCCGCGGGCCAGTTCCAGCGTCGCCGGATCGAGGCCGCTGCGCGGCGGATCGACGAAGATGGTGGAGAAGCGATAGGCGCCGAGGTCGATGTCTTTAAGGCGCTGGAATTCTCGGCTGCCGGCCAGGGCGGCACTGACTTCCTCGCTCGACATGCGGACCAGCACGGTGTTCTCCACCTGGTTGGCGGCGAAGGCGTATTCCGCGGCATGCACCGACGACTTGCTGACCTCGGTAGCGAGCACCCGGTCGAACAGCGGCGCCAGGGCCATCGTGAAATTGCCGTTGCCGCAATAGAGTTCGAGCAGATCGCCGCCCAGCCCCGCTGCCTGGGCACAGGCCCAGCCCAGCATCTGCCGGTTGACGCCGCCATTGGGCTGGCTGAAGCTGCCTTCGATCTGCTTGTAGCGCAATTGGCGGCCATTCAACTCGAATTCTTCGTGCAGCCAGTCGCGGCCGATGACGATCTTCTTGCCTCGGCTGCGCCCGATCAATTGCACGTTCAATTCGGCGGCCAGTTCACGGGCGGCGGCTTCCCATTCCTCATTGACCGGCCGATGGTAGACCAGGGTGATCATCAACTCGCCGCTCAGCGTCGCCAGAAACTCAACCTGGAACAGGCGATGACGCAGCACCGGATTGCCCTGCAAATATTCGCGCAGGCGTGGCATGGCGGCGCGAATGATGCCGGTGGCGGCGGGAAAATCCGCGATCGTCACAGGTTGCCGTGGATTCTCCGGACTGAACATGGCGTAATCAAGGCGCTCGCCCTCGTGCCAGATGCGAAACTCGGCACGCATCCGGTAGCTGAGCGGCTCGGAGGCAAAAACGGCCGGTTCGGGCAAGGCAAAGAGAACGAAATCCTGCTTGAAATGCAGCAACTTGTCGGCAAGTTGGGCCGCGTAGTGCGCGGGATCGATGCGGGAAAGGGGCATGGTCGAGAATTCCGGGGCCGTCGCCGGCCATTGAGCGAGGGCGGAATATACCCCTGTCGCGCCCTCAGCGGTATAGGCGGACGGGGCGCCCAAGCACCTCGTCCGGCCGGTTTGCCGCTCAGGCGGCCGACTTGCCGGACGTCGCCCGGTTACGCTCGTAGGCAGCCAGCGCCTGCGCCACGGCCCCCGTCGCCTGGGCCGGATCGCCCGTACCGAACTCGGCCTGCAGCGAAGTGGTGTTGCTATCGATGTAGTCGATCGCCTTGCCGAGATTGTTCAGGCGGTTGGCGATGAAATTGCCATCGGAAACCAGCAGTCCCGCGGAATCCGCCAGGTTGCTGCCGAATTGCTGCAGGGTGGCGACGGCGCCGCTGCGATTGCCGGTCAGCGTGGCATTGAACTTGGCGCTGTCGATGCTGGCCAGGCCGGTCTGCTCGTCGATGCTGATCCCGAGGTCGCGCAAGCCGCGCATCCCCTCGCTGGCGCCGTTGAATATGCTCTTGACGTCCTGCTCCAGCTCGTAGCGCGAGACCTGCGCCGCCTGCGTGCCGGCCAGCATGCCGCCCTGCGCCATGTCGTCATCGAAGCGCTTGACCCAGGCGTTGTAGTCGCTGACGAAGCTTTGCACCTGCGCCGTGATGCCGGCATCGCTGCTGTCGGCGCCGATGCCGGCCAGGCTTTCGCCCTGCTTCTGCAGGCCGCCGAGATAGCTGCGCATTTCGCTGAGTTCGGAGTACTGGGCCTTGTAAGTAACACCGGTCTGGTTGATCAGGCTCATCATGCTGTAGGCCGACTCGGGATCGAATAGCGCGGTGTTGCGCCCGGTCGGACTCAAGGCGCCCGGCGCAGCGCTCGCATCGACGCCGCTGCTGGCAGCCGTAGCGCTGCCCTTGAGTATCGACAGCAAGCTGCCGACGCTGTCCGTACCACTGCTTTGACTACTACCGCCCAAGGCCGAACCGGCCAGGGAACCGAGCGTCTGCGCTTCGAAACTGGCCAGGCTGATCGCCATCGATTCGGCAAAGCTGCTCCCGCCGGCGCTCGTCGATGTCCCTTTGGCAGCGGTTTTGGTCTGATTCAGCAGGGCATTGAGACTGGAGATGGAATTGGTCGACATTTCGGCTCCTTTCGGCACGGAAAGCGGTGAGCCTTGCTCACCCGGGATGTCATTCAACATGCAAGAAACAGACCTCGTTCCTGGCCTTGCGCTGCGATGCGCCCAGCCAGGCACAATCCCGGCAAAACGATGATGCTGGCTCGACGTCATCGCGCCGGCAAATTTCGCCGTCGGATCAATGCAGCCTCGCGAAACACGGCAGACAATTGCCGCTCATGATACGCCACCGGAGCGATCAGGCCTCGGCAACAGATTGCAGGCGGGCGATCAGCCCGGGCAATTCATTTTCCAGAACGACCAGGGCCTCCAGGGCTTGCGAACGTGCGTCGGCGCCTTCGCTCTTGAGCGACTGCTCGACCGCCATGGCCAGTTCCTGGATACGCACCAAACCAAGGCTGGCCGAAGCGCCTTTCAACGAGTGCACATGCCGCCGCGCCTCTTCGAACTGCCCCTCGAGCAATAGCTGACGAATCCGCCCGACCTCGCCCTCGTTGCTCCGGGTATAAATCCCGAGCAAACGGCGATAAGCCGGCAAACGCCCCCGCACCATGGCTTGAGCCCGTACGAGATCGATCCCCTCGATACCGGCAAGCAACGCCCGCCATTCCTCTAGCTCCGCCGCGCCGGGTAGCGGACTCGGCGCCAGCCTGGGCCGCGCCGGTCGCGCCGGGGAAGCCGGCATCCAGCGCAAGAGCGCCTCGAACAGACGCTCCGGATCCACCGGCTTGGCGACATGGTCGTTCATGCCCGCCTCCAGGCAGACCCGCCTATCTTCGTCGAACGCATTTGCCGTCATGGCCAGGATCGGCACCGCCACATAGGCCGGCATCTGGCGCAGCGCCCGCGTTGCCGCCACCCCGTCCAGATTGGGCATTTGCACATCCATCAGGATCAGGTCGTAAGCAACTTCGGCGGCCTTGGCCAGAACCTCGACCCCATCGTTGGCGACATCGACGATCAGCCCGCCTTCCTCGACAAGCAAGGCCAGCGCCACTTCCTGATTGACCGGATTGTCTTCGGCCAACAGGACGCGACGCCCATGCAGGGCCGCCAGATCGAGATGGGCGACCGGCTCACCGGCTTTCGCGGCCGACGAGGAAGAATGCGCCCCGGAAAACACGCCGGCCATCGCGTCATACAGGGTGGACGGCGTCAGCGGCTTGCTCAATTGCCCGACGATGCCGACCGAGCGCAGCATTTCGCCATCCCAGTCGCGGCCGTACGCGGTGGCCAGGATGATGCGAGGAAAGGCGTCAAACTCGTGGATGCGGCGACTGGTTTCGATACCGTCCATGCCTGGCATCGCCCAGTCCATCAGAACCAGATCGAAGGGAACACCGTTTTCGCGCGCGGCGGCAACCTGCTGCAGGGCCTGTTCGCCCGACTCGGCGCTCACCACCCGGGCCGAGAACGAGTGCAGCATGTCCTCCAGCGCCGTCCGGGCATCGCCGTTGTCATCGACCACCAGTACACGCAGACCTTCGGTAAGAGTCAAGGCACGCCCGTTCAAACGCTCCCCGGCCGCCCGTTGCAGGGGCAGTTCGAACCAGAAGGTACTTCCTTCCCCGAGACGGCTGTCCACCCCGACCTGACCGCCCATCAAATCGACCAGGCGTTTGCTGATCGCCAGCCCCAAACCCGTCCCGCCATATTTGCGCGTCGTCGAGGCATCGGCCTGGACGAAAGCCTGGAAGAGCACACTGCATTGCGCTTCGCTCAAGCCGATGCCGGTATCGCTGACTTCGAAGCGAACGCGCAGGCCATCGGCATTTTCCCCAACCAGCCTGGCGCGAAAGATGACGCTGCCGGATTCGGTGAACTTGACGGCATTGCTGGCAAAGTTGAGCAGAACCTGCCCCAGGCGCATCGGGTCGCCGTGCAACACGGCCGGCAATGCCGGATCGATGCGGTTGATCACCTCGAGCTGTTTCTCGGCAGCGCGTTCGCTCACCAGATTGTTGAGATTCTGAAAGACCCGGTCGAGATCGAAATCGGTCTTTTCTATCGTCAGCTTGCCGGCCTCGATCTTGGAAAAGTCGAGAATGTCGTTGATCACGCTGAGCAGGTGCTGCGCGGCCTGCGAAATCTTTTCCAGCCGACCGATCTGCTGCGGCTCGGTGGTGTTGCGCAGGAGCAGGTGGGTCAATCCGACGATCGCGTTCATCGGGGTGCGAATCTCATGGCTCATGTTGGCAAGGAAGCTGCTCTTGAACCGACTGGCCTCCTCAGCCATCTCCTTGGCTGCCTCCAATTCGCGGGTCCGCTCGCCCACCAGGTCTTCGAGATGAATCTGGATATCGCGCAATGCGTGCGTCCGTCGATCGAACATCTCGGCCAGTTCTTCCAACTCGTCGCGGGTCCCGAGCGGCGCACAATAATTTTCCGGGCTGCCGTCGGCGGCCGCCACCCGCTGGCGCAGCAGGATGATCGGACGCGAGATCGAAAAGCCGATCCGGTAAGCGATGGCAATCGCCGCCAGGGTCAGGACCAGGCCAAGAATCGCCACATCGCCCAATGCGCTGCGCGCCGGGGCCAGGTAATGCTGGCGGGCCGCCGATACTTCGAGCTGCAACTTGAGGCCGCTGAACACGCCCTGACCGACCTCGGCCAGTGATTGACGGGCGATCAGCAAGTCGCTGACATTATCCGCCTGGCCTTCATAGAGCAGATGATCGCCGGCCAACAAGCGCACGCCGAATACCGGGTCGGCCGGCAAAACCCGCTTGGCCACGGCCCCGAGATCGTACACAACGACCAGTGCCCCCTGCGTCGTACTGTAGTAGCTGACCGGCACGAACACCACCCAATGCCCCTTCTGCGCATCGATCAGGTAACTGGTCACGCCATTGGCCAAGGCACTGCGCAATTCCGTCGAATCCTCGTAGGTCGGCAAGGCCTCCAGGCTAGAGTAGACCGGCTTGCCGTCAAAGCCGAGCAAGGCCACGGCATGCACATCCCGCCCTTCGCGGAAGTTGCGGATCAGATCGGGCAGGGCATTTTCGCGTCCCTCGACGTCGTTCAAGCCGTTGATCACAAGCGGACTCTTGACCAAGGCATTGGCAATTTCGAGCAGATAGTCGAGGCGTTGCAGCAACAATCGCGAATCCTGCCGGGCCTTTTCCTGCAGCTCCCGATTCAGGTTGGATGTCACTTCGGTATGTAGTCGAAAACCCACGGTCAGGGCGACCGATACCATCGACAACGCGACGAACAAGCCGAACACCCAGGTGATCCGCCGTCTGACGCTGCGCGTAATAAAGTCGAGTCTCATTCGGCAGCAACAATCCGGCCATGGTGATCGAAACGGGCCAGACGCAACTGGGCCGGGCCCAAGGCATCGTGATGCCGGGCGGTGAAGGGAGGATTGTAATCGCGCAAGACGCCGCTCATCGGTCGCAGGGTTTCAAGCGCATCGCGCACCGCCTCACGATCGGTGCCTTTCGCCTGACGCACCGCCTGCAGCAACATGCAGGTCAGATCATAGGCATGCGCGGTGGCAATCAGCGAGGGAATCGGCGCCTTGGCATCCAGGGCGTAGCGAGCATGGTAGCGATCGATGAAGCGCTTGAGTTTCGCCTGCTTTGCCGCATCGCTTTCGAGAATCGACTGAACGAAACGCAGATCGACCGTTTTCAAGGCATGCTGGGTGTTTTTCCAGAAATCGCCGCTGGTCAGCCCGACGTGAGCGAAGACCGGAATCGTCCGCTCCTGGCGGGCCAGCGCCTGAACAATCTTTTGGCTCTCCAGCGCATTGGCGACCAGGACAATGGCTCCCGCCTCGCTGCGCGAGATGGCGTTGATCTTCGCTTCAGTCGCGGGATCGGAGACATTGAACCATTCATAGACGACCTGACCGGTCGGCATTTTCCCGACAATCGGTGCCAGTACAGCCTCGTTGCTCCGCCCCCAGGCCGAACGTTCGAGCAATACCGCCACCCGGGGGCTGACCCGCAAGGCCCGTTCGAGCAGGAAAGGCGCGGCCAGGCTATCCACCACCGAGGCGCGGAAGGTATAGCTCGGATGGTAGTCATGCTCGATCAGTCCCTGGCCCGTCCCCCAGGGAATCATGAGAGGCAGCTTGAGACGATGGACGGTTTCCAGCTCATCCGCGATAACCGCCGTCTGGACGCCGCCCACTACCCCCACCAGGCCCGGCATGGCGGCGAATTGCTCGAGGTTTTTGCGGGCCACCTGCGAGTTGGTGGCATGATCGCGACCGACCACCCGCACCGTCGTACCGAGCACGCCTCCAGCCTGATTGGCTTCCTCGACGGCCAGTTGAACCCCCCGATAGATCGCCCCGCCCCCCTGGGCGCTGCGCATCGAAAAATCGGCATCGACACCGATCAGCAAGGCGGATGGAGGATGCGGAGCGGTGCCGGCCTCCGGCTTACGGAGACGCAACTCGTCCGTCTTGAGCAGCAGGTCGTAGCCGATATCGAAGCCGAAACGATCCGCCATCGGCGCCAGTGCCGTCCGGAAGGCCGCCGCTTCCTCCGCCGTCAAGGTATGGATGCTGACCCCGGCCTGGCGGATCGTCTCGATGAAGCCGGCCTCGCGCCGCGCGGTCTCGGCGCGCTCCCACAACGTCAGGTCGCGGGCGCTACGCTGGATAATTTCACGCAGATCCGGCGACAAGGTTTCGAAGACGCTCTTGCTGATCGAAAAAACGTAGGCCAGATAGGCATGGTTGCTCAGGGTCAGATGCTTCTGCACCTCGTGGAAACGCATCCCTACAATCGCCACCAGGGGATTTTCCTGGCCATCGACGGCCCCTTCGGCCAGTGCCTTATAGGTGGCGTGAAAATCGATCGGAATCGCCTTTGCACCGAGGGATTCGAACTGCTCGGCAATCATCCGGCTCTTCATCGTCCGAACGCGCAGCCGGGCAAAATCCTCCGGGCGACGAATCGGCGTATTGGCGGTAAATTGCTTGAAACCGTTTTCCCAGAACGCCAAGCCCACCAGATTGATCGACTCCAGCTTGGAGAGCAGCATCTGGCCCGGCTCGCCATCGAGCATGGCGTAAAGTTCTTCACGGCCGGAAAAATAGAAAGGCAAATCGGCGTATTGCATGGCAGGAATCGCCGAACTCAGCTTGGCCGTTGGCGTCAGCACCAGGTCAAGCTTGCCGGTACGAGCCATTTCCAGCATCTGGTCGTCGCTCCCCAGTTGCTGATCGGGAAAAACCGCCACCTTGAGCCGCCCCTTGCTTCGTTCGTTAACCCGGTCGGCAAAACGCAGCGCGGCGGCATGCAAGGCACTGTCCGCGGCGATATTCAAGCCGAGGCGCAACTCACGGACGTCCTGCGGCAAAGCCGCAACCGGGGCTACTTCGGCGGGGCGATTCGCACGGCCAGCAAAGAAAAGCATGCTGAGGCCAAGAACGATCGCCAAGGCAACCAGAACCGGACGCTTCAAAAAGGACTTCATGATGATGCGATCAGATTACCGCCGCCTCAAGCGAGCGGCCCGCCAGCGCCTTCTGGCAGCTGGGAAATACCGTCCGCCCCGGGCGAAAAGATGATGAAAACGGGCATTTCAGGTTCCTCCTGGGGAATATTATTTTTAGTTGACGAACCTGCTCTCCATTGGTGTTTATAGCCTTACCAAGGCTGAAAGTCGACCTCGGCAAGCACTAAGAGTGCGGGCGACGCCACCAATATTTTATAACAACGCCATACCAGTGACGGGACCCCCGGCTTCTGTGCAGTACCCGCCGCCATCGCGAATACAGGACGACTGCTACAATCCTCCGCCCCTTCAATCAACCCTAACCGGCCCATGGAAAATGTGATGCAGTTCTGGCATGTCTGGAGCGGCTGGGTCGTCGCTGCGATCCTGCTCGCCATCGGCCTCGGCTTCCTGCTGCGCTTCGTGCTGCCGGCACTGGTGCTGGGCCGCGAACTCGAGCGGGCGATTGCCGGCCTCGGACCGCTGAGCAGCCCGGCCGACCCGGACAAGATCGGCCGCGAAGTCATGGACTCGCCGCGCCTGCGCCATCTCTGGCGCGAATACGCCCAGACCCTGCACGCCCTGGCCGACCCGGCCAATCCCAAAGCCGTGGCAGCCTGGCGGGCGACGGCGATGGCCGAGGACTTCCTGACCGAGCGGGCATTGGTCGATACGCCGCTGAAGACCGATTTTTACAAGCACCTGCCCGGCATCCTGACCGGCATCGGCATCATCGGCACCTTCACCGGCCTGATCGCCGGCCTCAATCATTTCGACGTCTCGAGCAATCCGGAACTGGTGCGCGGCAGCCTGCGTTCGCTGATCCAGGGCGTCGGCCAGGCCTTCGAAGTCTCGGCGGCGGCGATCACGCTGGCCATGCTGGTGACCTGGATCGAGAAGTCCATCGTCACCCGCCGCTACCGCCAGGTCGAAACCCTGGTCCAGCGCATCGACAGCCTCTTCGATGCCGGCGTCGGCGAGGAATACCTCGCCCGCCTGGTGCGCGCTTCGGAAGCCTCGGCGATGCAGGCTGCCCGCCTGCAACAGGCCATCGTCGGCGAACTGCGCCAGGGCATGGCCGGCATCCTCGCCCAGCAGCAACAGGCGGCACTGCAACACCAGGAAGCGCTGGCCGGCAAGGTCGCCGATGCCGTCGCCCGGACCGTCGCCAATGCGCTGCAGGAACCGCTCGGCCGCATGACATCGGCCGTCGAACGCCTGGGCAGCGGCCAGGGGGCTGCCGTCGGCAGCGCCCTGGAAAAGGCCCTGAGCCAGTTCAGCAGCCATCTCGACAACACCTTCGGGCAACGCCAGGACGGCCTGGAAAGCCTGCTGCAACGCACCGCCACGACGCTGGAAGCCGCCGTCGGCGAACTCGCCAAGGTAGCCGGCCGGCTGGAACAGGCTGGCCGGGGCGCGGTCGAAAGTGCCGCCGGACGCCTCGACCACGCCGGGCGCGGCGTCGGCGAAGCGGCCGAGTTCTTTGCCCTGAGCAGCGGCGACATGGCCGCCTCGGCGGCAGCCATGTCGCAGGCGGCGCAGCACGTCGGCCAGGCGCTCAACGATCAGCGCCAGGCCACCGCCGCCATCGGCCAGATGCTGAACGACCTGCGCGCCACAGTGGACGCCGCCCGCCGCGAAGCCGCCTTGACCGGCGAACTGGTCGGCCGCATGGAAGGCGCCGCCCACACGCTCGGCCAGGCCGGGCAGGCCGCCGACCATTACCTGCAGGGCGTTTCCGAGGTACTGGCCCAGGCCCACGCCGCCTTTGCCGAGAACGTCGAACGCACGCTGGCCCGCGGCAACGGCCAGTTCCAGCAGCACGTCACCGGCGCCGTCGAAGCCTTGCAAGGCGCCATCGAGGAACTGGCCGACGCCCTCGCCCAGAGCGCCCACCGGCCATGAGCCTGGTCCGCTCCCGCAGCGCCGTCAAGCGCAGCAACCGCGAGGAAGGCGAAAAGCCTTTCTGGATTTCGTTTTCCGACCTGATGACGGCACTGATGGTGCTCTTCCTGGTGGCGCTCACCGTCGCCCTGCTCGCCATCACCCACGAAATCTCCGAAAGCGAGCGGCAAAAGGACGAACAGGCCGCCGAAATCGCCGCCTTCCTCGCCCGCCTGCAACAACGGATGCAAGCCTTCCCGGGAATCAAGCTGCGCGGCAATGTCATCGACTTCGGCGACCGCGCCCGCTTCGACAGCAATAGCCACCGCCTGAACGACAGCCAGGAGGCCTTGCTGCGCCGCTTCGTGCCGACCGTCCTCGAACTCGCGCGCGACCCGCTCGGCGAAAAATGGCTGAAGCGCGTCGTGGTCGAGGGTTTTGCCGATGCGCGCGGCGGCTATCTGCACAATCTCGATCTCAGCCTGCGCCGCTCCGAGCGCGTGCTGTGCGCCCTGCTGCTGCCCGCCAGCGGGCCGGAAGCGCTCGGCGACAGCGACCGCAAGCTGGTGCGCGAACTGTTCCGGGTCAGCGGCGCCTCCTTCAACGCGCTGAAAAGCAGTGCCGAGGAAAGCCGCCGCATCGAACTGCGCCTGGAATTCCTCGAACCGGACGAAAGCCCGTCGCCACGCCCCGAGATCGGCGTCGATGCCGACCTGCGCTGCCCGCTCGACCGGCCATGAACGACACGCCGGAACTCGACCTGCTGGCGCAGCACCTGCGCCGGCGCTTCATCGCCGTACGCTCGTCGACCACGCTGGCGCAGACCGATCCCGCCCTGCTCGCCCGTCTCGACGCCGTCGGCCAGGCCCTGGCCGCACCACGCGGCCGTTTCTCCACGGCGCGCATCGCCCAAGGCATCATGGCCTTTCGCATCCACGGCAGCGCCACCGTTTATCCCGAACTGAAATACGCCTGCTACGGCATTGCCCGGCCGATGGACTGGGAGGGCCGCATCCTGCTCGGCGAAGCGCAGCAAATGCAGCAACTGCTTGAGGCTGTCGGCCGGCTTCCGCCGCGCCAGCGCGCAGCCTGCTGTCGCGGGCTGCGCCACAGTTGGCAAAACGACCTCGCCGGACAACCCGAACGGCTGGCCGAAGCGCACTTTCAGACTGGCATCGCCGCCCTGCAGCAGTTCCTGCAAGCCCAGCCGGCCGCCTGAGACCAAACCGGCAGACAGCACTGTCTCCTGACGAATTAAATTGAATTCGTCAAAATTATTCCTTAAAGTGGCAAAAACAAAACAATCAACACAGACACTGCTTCGAAAGCCGCCAACCGGCAGCTTTCGATCAGCAGACAGTGGAGGTCACATGTCTTATGCCGCCCCTCTTCCACAAGGCGCCCCCCAAGCCTTGGTGGTCGAAGACAACCCGGTGATGCGGGTTCTGCTCTCCAGCATGCTGATGCACCGCGGATTCTCGGTCACCGAAGACAGCCGGGCCGAAACCGCGCTGGATCATCTGCGTCAGGGCAACTTCGACCTGGTGATGCTCGACATCATGCTTTTCCAGATGTCGGGTATCGAACTCTGCCACCTCATCCGCGAAGATCTCGGCCTGGTCGATCTGCCGGTCATTGCCTGCACCAGCCATGCCGATCCGGTCAGCGTCGCCCACATGCGGCTCGCCGGCTTCAACGACATTCTGCCCAAGCCGGTGGACGGCGAGGCCCTCGACAAAGTGCTGCGGGAAATCGGAGCACTGCACTGACCCCACAACAGCCCCCCCTCCCAGCGGAAGGAGATGCCGCGATGAAAGACGACAGCCGCCAGTTCCTGCCGACCGCACTGCACATCGGGATCGCTGAAATCGACGCACAGCATGCCTCGCTATTCCGCCATCTGGCCCAGCTGAAAGCCCTGCTCATCGACGATCCGGCACTCCCGGTCAGCCACATCGAGGCTTTACTCGACGAATTGCGCGTGCACTTCGCCACCGAACAGCACTTTGCCGAAAGTCGCGGGTTCGACTTCTCGCACCATGCCGAACGACACCGCGAAATGCTGGCCGCGGTGACGAAAGCCTTGGGCGACGTGCTCAACGGCCAGAGCGACATTTTCGGCGTACTGCGCTATGTCGAATACTGGTTCGAGCGACATATCGCTCAGGAAGACAGGATGCTCGCCCAACCAGGCTGATCAGCCCGGCGGCTGGTCGGCGCTGTCCTTTTGTTGCTGGCGATAGGCCGGCAACTCGCCCAGCTTCAATTCTTCAGGCAAAGGCCGGTGCTTGGCCTGGCCGACCCGCTGCGAGCGGTAGATACCCGTATGCCCCGAGCAAAGGTAGCTGACGACGCAGGCGATGCCGGCATAGACGCCGATTTCGGCGCCGAACAACTCCATCGCCATCAGGGTCGAGGCCAGCGGCGTATTGGCGGCGCCGGCAAAGACGGCGACGAAACCGATCCCGGCGAGCAGGGGAAACGGCAAGTTGAGCAGCGGCGCCAGCGCATTGCCCAGCGTCGCCCCGATGTAGAAGAGCGGCGTTACTTCGCCGCCCTTGAAGCCGCTGCCCAGCGAAGCCACGGTGAAGGCCAGCTTGGCGGCGAAGTCATAAGGCGCCAGCGGTTGCTGGAAGGCTTCGACAATGGTCGGAATCCCCAGGCCGATGTAGCGGTCGGCGTCGAGGAACCAGACCAGCGGCGCCAGCAGCGCCCCGCCGAGCAACGGCCGCAGCGGCGCATAGGCGATACGACGCTTCATCCAGCCGCCCAGAGCATGCGTCGCCTCGGCGAACAAGCGGCCGGTCAGGCCGAACAGCGCCCCGGCAATCACCATCGCCGTCAGGCCCCAGGCCGATACGTGAGGAATCGCGGCGATCAGGTAATGAGTGTGGCTAACGCCCCAGAGCAGGCCGACCTGGTCGGCAATGATCGCCGCCACCATGCAGGGCAGGATGGCGTCGTAGCGCAGACGGCCGATAGCCAGCACCTCCAGCCCGAAAATCGCGCCGGCCAGCGGCGTGCCGAAAACCGAAGCGAAACCGGCGCTGATCCCGGCCATCAGGATGATCCGCCGGTCGTCGTGACGCAGCTTGAAGAGGTGGGTCAGCTGGTCGGCCAGCGCACCGCCCATCTGCACCGCCGTACCTTCGCGCCCGACCGAGGCGCCGAAGAGGTGCGAAATGACCGTGCCGCCCAGCACCAGCGGTGCCATGCGCAGCGGGATGACTTTGCGCGGATCGTGGATTTCGTCAATCAACAGGTTGTTGCCAGCCTCGACCTGCTGGCCGTATTTCAGGTACAGCCAGCCGACCGCGAAGCCGGCCAGTGGCAGGCCCCAGAGCAACCAGCGCTGGGCTGTACGGGTTGCCGTCGCCCAATCCAGCGCGAACAGGAAAAAGGCCGAGGCCGAGCCGGCGAGTACGGCAACGAGGCCGGCCAGCACGATCCACTTGGCCAGATAAGGCAGCAGGTCGAAATGCTCGGAACGATTGGTCTGGCTCATGCGTGCCCGGTGGTTGTACGGTGATGGCGTTTGCGTGGTAGCGATCCCGCCGGGAAAAGAATCGGCGGGCGGCTGGCCGCTGGCGGCGCAGACTTGCACACCGGCCAGCGGGTGCCGGCGAGTATATCGGCCCCACCCACATCGGGCAATTCGCGGCAGTTTTGCCGAAAATGGCCGCCAAATCAGCCCAAACACTGGCAAAACCAAGGGCATCGCAGCCATAGGCAGGTACTATCTGCCTTTGCCCTCAGAAGAGAAACGCCCCCCGCATGCGAAGTGAAGTCGAAGAACAACCCCGGTACGCCATCGCGGCATCGGTCCAACTGCCCCACGTCAGCGATCTTGAATTCGAAGCCTCGCTGGCCGAATTGCGCGAGCTCGGCAAGACGCTCGGCTACAAGGTCGTCGAGACCTTCGTCCAGAAACGCGCCGGTTTCGATACCACCGGCTATCTCGGCATCGGCAAGCGCCAGGAAATCCACGACTTCGTCGCCCACAACGTTGGCGAGGAAATCGAAGCCATCCTGGTCGACCACGAGATTTCGCCGTCGCAGGCCCGCAACCTGGAAAAGGAAGTCGGCTGCGAGGTGATGGACCGTACCATGGTCATCCTGGAAATCTTCCATCGCAATGCCCGCTCGCGGGCTGCCAAGGCGCAGGTCGAAATCGCCCGCCTCGGCTACATGGCGCCGCGCCTGCGCGAAGCCGCCAAGCTGGCCGGTCCGCAAGGCCGGCAACGCAGCGGGGTGGGCGGCCGCGGGGCGGGCGAATCGCATACCGAACTCGACAAACGCAAGATCCGCGACCGCATCGCCGAACTGCAGCTTGAAATCATCGCCATGGAGGCCGAGCGCAAGACCCAGCGCTCGCGCCGCCAGGAGCGCCAGAACCTGGCCAACGTGGCGCTGGTCGGCTACACCAACGCCGGCAAGTCCACGCTGATGCGCGCCCTGACCGGCAGCGAGGTGCTGGTCGCCAACAAGCTGTTCGCCACCCTCGACACCACGGTGCGCACCCTTTACCCGGAAAGCGTGCCGCGCGTCCTGGTCAGCGACACGGTCGGCTTCATCAAGAACCTGCCGCACGGCCTGGTTGCCTCGTTCAAGTCGACCCTCGACGAAGCGCTCGATGCGGCCCTGCTGCTCCACGTCATTGATGCCAGCGATCCCGGCTTCGAGCGCCAGCTCGAAGTCACCGACACGGTGCTGGCCGAAATCGGCGCCGATGTCGTGCCGCGCCTCCGCATTTTCAACAAGATCGACCATGTCGGGGATGCCGCCGCCCAGGCCGAGTGCCGGGCCATGCTGCAAGCCCGCTACCCGGACTGCGTCGTGATGAGCGCCCGCCGCCCCGAGGATGTCGCTCGCCTGCACGGCATCATCGTCGCCTTCTTCCAGAAGGATCTGGTCGAAGCCGAACTGTTCCTCCCCTGGTCGGCCCAGCAACTGCGCAGCCAGGTCTACGCCAACTGCGAAGTGCTCGGCGAAAGCGCCAACGAGGACGGCGCCCTCTTCCGCGTGCGTGGCGAGGGCGCGGCGATCGAGGCGCTGCGCCAGCAATTCGGCCAGGCCGCCTGAGCCGCTGGCCCGGCTAACCGGGCGGCTGCGGCACCGGATCGCCGATGATCGGCAAAGCCGGTTCGATGTCGAGGGTCTTGATCCCGGCCTCGCCATTGAATTCGTCATACAGCCAGTCGCCGCCCACCCACGAAACACCCGGCGGCGGCGCTTTCTCGCTGACCGGTTTGCCGGACAAGGCCTGGCGCATGTAGTCGATCCAGATCGGCAGCGCCAGGGTCGCCCCGAACTCGCGCCCGCCCAGCGACTGCGGCTTGTCGTAACCCATCCAGGCGACGGCGACGACGTCGCTGGCATAGCCGGCAAACCAGCCGTCCACCGTATCGCTGGTCGTTCCCGTCTTGCCGGCCAGGTCGGCCCGCCCCAGGCGCTGCCCGGCCTGGGCGCCAGTACCGCTATGCGCCACTTCGCGCAACATGCTGTCCATGATGAAGGCGTTGCGCCCGTCGATCACCCGCTGCTCGTCACTGCGTGCTGGCGGCGGCGGTGTTTCCTGCAGCACCTGGCCACGGCCATCGACCACCTTGCCGATCAGCCAGGGCGTCACCTTGTAGCCGCCATTGGCGAAAACGGCGTAGCCCGCGGCCAGTTGCAGCGGCGTCACCGAACCGCTGCCCAGCGTCAGGGTCAGGTTATCAGGATGTTTGGCCGGATCGAAACCGAAACGGCCGAGATAGTCGCGGGCATAAGGCGAGGAAATGGCGCGCAGCAGGCGCACCGCGACAATGTTCTTGGAGCGGGCCAGCGCCCGGCGCAAGCTGATCGGGCCGTCGTAGCCGTCGTCGTTCTGTGGCTCCCAGGGCTTGCCGTTCTCGCCGCCAGGCAGCGACAGCGGTGCATCGTTGACCACGGAGGCCGGCGAGTAGCCTTTTTCCAGCGCCGCCGAATAGACGAAAGGCTTGATGCTCGACCCCGGCTGGCGCCAGGCGCTGGTCACATGGTTGAACTGCTTGCGCGAGAAATCGAAGCCGCCAACCAGGGCGCGATAGGAACCGTCCTCGGCATTAAGCGCGACGAAGGCGGCCTCGACCTCGGGCAACTGGCTGATCCCCCAGCGCCCCTTGGCGTCCCGGCTGACCCGGATCACCGAACCGACGCGAATCTTCTGATCGACGCGGGCATTGGCCTGCAAGGCCCTGGCCGCAAAACGCAGGCCCTCGCCGCTGATGGTCAGCGTATCGCCGACTGCCGGCTCGGCCACCACCTGCTTGGGCGAGACGGCGGTGACCACCGCCGAAACCAGGTTGTCGCTGCTCGGATGCCGCGCCAGCACGCGATCAATGGCGTCGTCGCGATCGTCCTCGTCATCCGGCAGTTCGACAAAATCCTCGGGACCGCGATAGCCGTGCCGCTGGTCGTAGGCCAGCACATTGCGGCGAACCGCATCGAAAGCCGCGTTCTGTTCGGCCTTGAGCAGGGTGGTGTAAACCTTGTAGCCGCCGGTATAGGTCTCACCCTTGTACTTGGCGAAGATTTCCTGGCGCACCATTTCCGCGACGTAGTCGGCATGCACCTCGTACTGCTGGCCGCTGCCGATTTTCAGTTGCTCGGCACGGGCCTGGCTGTATTGCTCGCGGCTGATGTAGCCGAGATCGAGCATGCGCTTGAGCACCAACTCCTGGCGGGCCTTGGCGCGGATCGGATTGACCGCCGGATTGTGCTTCGCCGGGTTCTGCGGCACGCCGGCCAGCATCGCCGCCTCGGCCAGCGACAGCTCGGGCAGCGACTTGTTGAAATAGGTGCGGGCGGCACTCGAGAAGCCGTGCGTGCGCTGCCCGAGGTAGATCTGGTTCATGTACAGCTCAAGGATCTGGTCCTTGGATAGCGCCGCCTCGATCCGGTAGGCGAGCAGGATCTCGGTCAGCTTGCGGCGCACGGTCTTTTCCTGGGTCAGGAAAAAATTGCGCGCCACCTGCATGGTGATGGTCGATGCGCCCTGGTGAAAGCCGCCCCGGAGGTCGGCGAGCAGGGCCCGGGTGACGCCGCGGTAGTCGATGCCACCATGCTCGTAGAAACGCGAATCCTCGATCGCCAACAAGGCATCCTTGAGCAGCTTGGGGACTTCGCCGATCGGCACGAAGTCGCGGTGCTCCTCGCCGAACTCGCCAAGCAGACCGCCGTCGGCGGTGTAGATACGCAAGGGGATCTTCGGCCGGTAATCGGTCACCACGTCGAGCGGTGGCAAATTGGGCAACACCGTCAGCACCGAACCGAAGAGGAAAAGTGCGACCACCAGCGCGCCATCTGCGGCCAGGGCCAGCGCGACGCGGCGCGGTTGCGTACGGTAATTGGCCGTGGCCAGCGGCAGACTCAAGAACTTGGCGACAGAGGCGAAAAAGCTCACGTACGGATCCCGTGACGAAGTTGGCGGCCAGCCCGGGCACCCCTCAAACTACGCACAAAACAGCGAGCGCCGGCTGCGATGGCCGACAGTTTAGCCCTTATGCCCGCATGCTGGCATATCGGCTTGCCCGGGCGCCAATCGGCCGACCTCAGTTGCGCCCTGACGATTCGGTATAGCGCACCTTGGGTCGCTTGTCGGCCGGTGAAACCAGGTAACCGAGCGGCAGCGCGTGGCTGCGCTTGATGCGGTGCAGGCCGATATTGGAGCGCACCATCTTGACCCCGGGCAAGGTCACCAGCCGGTCGGTGATGAAGCGGGAAAAGGCGCTCAGGTCGGGGACGACGATGCGCAGGATGTAGTCCGCTTCGCCGGTCACCGCCATGCAGTCGAGAATTTCGTCGAAGCCCTGGATCGCCTGCTCGAAGGCAATGCCGCAGCTGGCGTCGTGACGGTCGAGCGCCACCGAGGTGTAGACCTCGACATCGAGCCCGAGCAACTCGGCATCGAGCACGGCGGTATAGCCCTTGAGCAGCCCGGACTCCTCCAGCCGCGCCACCCGGCGGCTGACCTGCGAGGCCGACAGATTGACCTGCTCGCCCAGGCTGGCGTGCGAGCGCTTGGCGTCCTGCTGCAACTGTTCAAGAATCAGCAGATCGACCCGATCGATATCCATGGCGCACCAATATTCAACAAAATGCCAATTCTATGCACAAATCTCGCAAACTAGGCGCTTTACCACAGCGACATCGCGCTGAAATCGCATCGCTTCACGCATAAAATTTGCCCGCCATTTCAACTCTGATCGCGACTCCGTGAAACTCAAATCCGCCCCGGCTTGTGCCCTCCTGATCGCCGCCGCTGTCTCCGGCCCCGTCCTGGCCGACATCAATGTCGGCATTTCCGTTTCCGCCACCGGCCCGGCCGCTTCGCTCGGCATCCCGGAAAAGAATTCGGTCGCCCTGCTGCCGACCACGATCGGCGGCCAGAAGGTCAATTACATCGTCCTCGACGACGCCACCGACCCAACCGCCGCGACCAAGAACATCAAGAAACTGATCAGCGAGAACAAGGTCGACGTCGTGCTCGGCTCGTCGACCACGCCCAATTCGCTGGCGATGAGCGACATCGCCGCCGAGAACGAAACGCCGATGATCTCGATGGCCGGCTCGGCCATCGTCGTCGAGCCGATGGACGCCAAACGCAAGTGGATTTTCAAGACGGCCCAGAACGATGCCCACATGGCGACCGCCATCGTCCAGCACATGACCGACAAGAATGTGCAGACCGTTGCCTTCATCGGCTTTGCCGATGCCTACGGCGAAGGCTGGTACAAGGAATTCGCCAAGATCGCCGAAGCCCGCAAGCTGAAGATTGTCGCCAGCGAGCGTTACCAGCGTAACGACACCTCGGTGACCGGCCAGATCCTCAAGGTCATGGCCGCCAAGCCGGACGCCATCCTGATCGGTGGTGCCGGCACCCCGGCCGCCCTGCCGCAGAAGGCGCTGAAGGAAAAGGGCTACAAGGGCCTGATCTACCAGACGCACGGCGTCGCCAACAACGACTTCCTGCGCGTTGGCGGCAAGGATGTCGAAGGCGCCTTCCTGCCGGTCGGCCCGATGGTCGTCGCCGCCCAGTTGCCGAACGACAACCCGGTCAAGAAGACGGCGCTGGACTATGTCGGCAAGTACGAAGCGATGTACGGCAAGGGTTCGGTCAGTTCCTTCGGCGGCTATGCCTGGGATGCCGGCATCCTGCTCAACAACGCCATCCCGCTCGCGCTGAAGAAAGCCAAGCCTGGCACCGTCGAATTCCGCAGCGCCTTGCGCGACGCACTGGAAAGCAGCAAGAACCTGGCCGGCGCCCACGGCGTCTTCAACATGAACGCCCAGGACCACCAGGGCCTGGATCAACGCTCGCGGGTCATGGCGACCATCGACAAGGGCACCTGGAAACTGGTGCAGTAAGCGCTCGCTGCAATCCACATCAAGGCCCGGCCAGACCGGGCCTTTTCGTTGCGGGATTCAGACGACGCGCGTCGGCAAGGAATGACCGGCAAAGAAGGCGTGCAGGTTGGCCAGCACCAGTTCGCCCATCGCCTGCCGCGTCTCGTGCGTGGCGCTGCCGCGATGCGGTTGCAGCACGACCTGGTCCATGTCGAGCAAGGCCGCCGGCACATTCGGCTCGTCGGCAAAGACATCCAGCCCGGCCCCACCCAGGCTGCCGGATTGCAGGGCGGCAAGCAGCGCCGCCTCATCAACCACCTTGCCGCGGGCGACGTTGATCAGCACACCATCCGGCCCCAGCGCTTCGAGCACGGTCGCATCGATGATGCCCTGCGCCCGGTCGCCTGCGGCCGACAACACCAGCACATCGGACACGCGCGCCAACTCGACCAGATCGGCAACGTATTCGTAAGCCACGTCGTCGTAACGGCGCGGCCCGAAATAGCGGATCGCGCACTCGAAGCCCTGCAGGCGACGGGCAATGGCCTTACCGACCCGGCCCAGCCCGACGATGCCGACCTGTTTGCCGCTCACCCGCCGCGCCAGGCCAGGCGGCGGACTTTGCCCCCAGGCGCCGGACCTGACGTAACGCTCGGCTTCACCCATCCGGCGCAGCGTGGCGATCATCAGGCCAAGGGCGAGATCGGCCACATCGTCGGTCAGCACGTCCGGCGTATTGCTCACCATGACGCCTCTCTCCCGCGCATAGTCGAGATCGACGGCATCGGTCCCCACGCCGAAGAGGGTGATGGCTTCAAGCCCCGGCAGGGCATCGATCATGGCATTCTTGATCCCCAGCCCACCGCCCGTCACCACGGCCCGGATCAGCCCGCAATGCTGGCTGACATAGGCAGCCGGATCGCCCTGCTGGTGCAGGCGATGGACGACATAAAGGGCTTCCATCTGCTTTTCGATAGCAGGCGGCAAAGCCTGCAACAACAAGATTTCCGGGTTCATGCCCACCATCCACTCCACGCTCGGTTCCCGCGAAAATCCGCGTACCGGGCAGCTTAGCCTTCCGCCAGGCGTTTTCGAGCCAAGCTCGGTATCGTTCGATACAAGACCTGAATCGAGGGCATCACGGTACAAGCGCTGTTTCGGCAAACAAAATGCAGATTGGAAAGCCTGAAATCATCGTGCAGGATGTATGCTTTCCGTCATAGTTGCCTGCCCTTTCAACCGTCGCCCTCCATCCCCGTCATGACCCCATCGAGCCACATTCTCATTTGTCACGACGCTTCAACAGCCAGACACCTCGCCCCGTCAAGCTTCGGCGCGCTCGCCACGGAGCGTACCCAATGGATCGACAATGCGGCGCAAATCAAGCCGGCCTTGGCCGGGGGGACGTTCGATCTGCTCGTGCTCTCTGTCGATGAGCTGACGGCCGCGACGATCGATTTGATACGGGAGATCCGGACAAGCCATTCCGAAAGCGCTTTGCCCATCCTGCTGCTGGCCCGGACTGCCGAACCGAACGTACGCAGCCACGCACTCGCCGCCGGCGCCAACGATTGTCTCGCCCAGCCGGTGGAAGAAGCGGAAATCGCCTTGCGTATCGACAAACTGCTGACCATCAACCGCCTGTTCAAGCGTCAGCGGGAATCGGAAAGCCGACTGGAGGAAGAGGTCAGAGCCAGGACGGCCAAGCTCGACATGCTGATCAAGAACGGCATCATGCTGTCCTCGGAACGCGATCGCGCCAAACTGCTCCGCCAGATCCTGGTCGAAGGGCAAAGCCTGCTCAACTGCGACGGGGCGACGATGTACCTGCTCACCGAACGACAAACCCTGCGCTTCGCCTTGCGCACCCGGGACGATCAGCTGCCGAGCATGGAAATCCCGCTTTATGACGAAGCCACCGGCAAACCGAACGACCACTACGTCTCGACCTATGTGGCACTGAACAACACCGCCGTCGTCATTGACGACGTATATCGGGAGACCCGATTCGACCTGAGTGGCACGCGCCAATTCGACCAGGGCAGCCATTACCGGACCGTCTCGCTGCTCACCGTTCCGATGGCAGCGACCGACGGCGAAGTGCTGGGCGTGCTGCAATTCATCAACGCACTGAGCCCGGAAGACGGGCGAGTCGTTCGCTTTGGCGACGACGTCCTCGGCCTGGTCGAGGCGCTGGCCGGACAAGCAGCCGTCGCCATCGACAACCTGCAATTGCTGGAAGCCCAGGAAAGTCTGATGGACAATCTTTTCCGGGTAATCGGCACCGCCATCGATGCCAAGAGTCCTTATACCAGCCGGCACTGCAACCGCGTCCCGGAACTTGCCATCATGCTGGCTGAAGCGGCGCATGCCGACACCGGCGCCTTCGCCAGCTTTCGCTTCGAAAATGCCGAGCAGTGGCGCGAATTCAAGATCGGCGCCTGGCTTCACGATTGCGGCAAGGTCACGACGCCGGAATTCGTCATCGACAAGGCCACCAAGCTGGAAACCATCCACAATCGCATCCACGAAATCCGGACGCGCTTCGAAGTGCTCCTGCGTGATGCCGAAATCGAGCGCCTGCAAGCCTGCCTGGCCGGCGAAAACGCCGCCCTCGCCGAATCCCGCTGCGCTGCGCGCAAACAACAGCTGATCGACGACTTTGCTTTTGTCGCCCAATGCAATGACGGCGCGCGCACGATGTCGGACGAGGACGTCGCCCGCCTTGAAGAGATTGCCCGAACGACCTGGCTGCGTCATTTCGATGACCGTCTGGGCGCATCGCATGCCGAAATCGCACGCTACGGCGACGAGTTGGCGCCCCGGCTGCCGGCGCAGGAGCCCCTGCTGGCCGACAAACCACGCCATATCATTCCCCGCGACCCGCTGCAGGTACCCGACCCGAGCTACGGATTCAAACTGGAAATCCCCGCCAACCTCTATAACCACGGCGAACTCTACAATCTGCGCATCCGGCGTGGCACGCTCACCGAAGAGGAACGCTACAAGATCAACGAGCACATGCTGTGCACGATCATGATGCTGGAGCAAATGCGCTTCCCCAAAAACCTGGTGCGCGTGCCGGAATATGCCGGAACCCACCATGAGGCCATCAACGGCACGGGTTACCCGCGCCGACTGGCCGAGGGACAATTGTCGATTCCGGCCCGCATCATGGCCATCGCCGACATTTTCGAGGCGCTGACCGCGCCGGACCGCCCATACAAGAAGCCCAACACCGTTTCCGAGGCGATTCGCGTGCTGCATGCGCTGAAAAAAAGCCGCCATATCGATGCCGAGCTATTCGATCTGTTCCTGACCTCCGGGCTATACCGCACCTATGCCGAGAAATTCCTCACTCCGGAACAAATCGACGCAGTAGAGATTTCGGCGTTTCTCGACCCTGTCGCCCACTGAACCTTAACCGTCGCTTCGATGTCGCGGAATAGAACGCTGCCCGCCCTTCTTCCGGCGTTGGCGCTACCTACGCTCAGCGTGCTGGCGGGCCTCTGCCTCCTGTTCTGGGATCCGTTGCCGCTGCAAAACCTGCGCAATGCAAGCTTCGATCAATACCAGCGCTGGCAGCCCCGGATTGATCGCGACGCACCGGTTCGCATCATCGATATCGACGACGAAAGCCTGCGTCGCCTCGGCCAATGGCCTTGGCCGCGCACCCGCCTGGCGGAGATGCTGAACGCCTTGCAGCAAGCCGGGCCGGCAGCGGTCGCCTTCGACATGCTCTTCGCCGAAGCCGACCGCACCTCACCCCGTGCCATGCTCGACTTGTGGTCGCTGCCCTTGGCGGCCCGCCAGCAAATCAACCGCCTGCCGGACCACGATACCGTCTTTGCCGCCGCCCTGGCCGCTAGCCCGAGCATCCTCGGCTACCCACTCGAACGGAATGCCCGCCCCGGCCCGATACCGGAAAGCAAAGCCCGCTACGTCATGCTGGGCGCTTCCCCCCTGTCCGATCTGCACACCTTCAGTCACGCCATCCGCCCCTTGCCGGAACTGGAACATGCTGCTGGCGGCAGCGGCAGCATCAGTTTCATTCCCGATGGCGACGGCGTCGTCCGCCGGGTTCCCCTGCTTTCCAGGCTCGGCGACGCCATGCTGCCATCCCTGAGTGCCGAAGCCCTTCGCCTCGCCCAAGGCGCAAGCAATTACCTCACCCTCAGCCCGGCCGAAAGCGGCGCCGGACTGGCTGGCGTACGCATCGGCCAGTTCGAACTCCCCACGACCCGGCATGGCGAAGTGTGGCTGCATTACTCGCCTTCCCTCGCCAAACGCTACATTCCGGCCTGGCAAGTATTCGCGGGAAAAGTGCCGGACGCCGCGCTGGCCGGCCACATCCTGCTCGTCGGCACTTCTGCCCAGGGGCTGATGGACTTACGCTTCAGCCCACTGGGCAGCATCATTCCGGGCGTCGAGATTCATGCCCAGGCGCTGGAACAATTCCTCACCGGCGACATGCTCGTCGTCCCCGCCTGGAGCGATGCCGCAGCAGCGCTCATCATCGTCGTGGTCGGCCTGCTGGTCGGCTGCGCCGGGCTTTACATGAATGTCGCCCTCTCCTGTTCGCTCTTCCTGTCATGCATCACCTTGCTGGGAGCGACCAGCTGGATACTCTTCTCGACGCACCGCCTGCTCTTCGATGTCACGACCCCGGCTCTCGCCGTAACACTCAGCTACGCGCTGGGCGGCATCGTTCGCCATCGCCTGACCGAACGGCGCCAACGCTGGATCAAACAGGTATTCGCACGCTACGTTTCGCCCAATCTGGTGGCCTACCTGATCAAGCAGCCCGATGCCCTGCAGTTGGGCGGGCGCCGCCAGGAATGCAGCTTTGTCTTTACTGACCTGGCCGGATTTACCACCTGGATCGAGCAAGCCGATCCAGAGCAGGCCGTGAGCCTCATCAACGAGTATCTCGACCAGATGATCGCAATCGCCTTCGCCCACGACGGCACACTTGACCGCATTGTCGGAGACGCCGTCGTGATCATGTTCTCCGCCCCCGTTCCGCAAGCCGACCATGCTCGCCGGGCGCTGGCCTGTGCCCTGGAAATGCAGCGCTTCTCCAGTCAGTATGCCGATCAACTGCTCAAACGGGGAATTACCTTCGGCCGAACCCGCATCGGGGTGCATAGCGGAGAAGTGATTGTCGGCAATTTCGGCGGCAAAACGATATTCGACTACCGCGCCCTTGGCGACCCGATCAATACCGCCGCCCGACTCGAAAGCGCCAACAAGACGTTTGGAACATTGCTCTGCGTCTCGGGCGCAACGCTGGCCGCCTGCCCGGGCTGGCCGGCCCGGCCGATCGGCCAGGTCATACTCAAGGGCAAATCGCAGGCGTTGGCCGTTTTCGAACCGATCGACCCGACATCGGGCAGCGTCGCCGACCCCGACTACCTGGCGGCGTTCGCACTGATGCAGAAGGCCTCGCCGGCAGCCCTCGCGGCTTTTCAACAACTGGCCGAAAAGGCGCCGGACGATCCACTAATCCGCTTCCATTTGCATCGCCTGGAAAACGGCCAGGTCGATGACCTGATCGTCATGAGCAAAAAATGAAATGCCCCCCTAGCGAACGTTCACCTCAACCCGACGATTACGCGGCTCATCGATCCCATCCGGGGTTTTCACCAGCAAGTTCCGCTCGCCGTGCGAATCGACGGTGATCCGCTCCGGACTGAGATTGGTTTTACCGAGCAAATCCACCACCTGCTGCGCACGCTTCAAACCCAGTTTGTAATTCGCTTCGGCATCGCCGGCCGTATCGGTATGCCCGATCACCGAGATGTCAGGTGCCGGACGCCCCTTGATGTCATCCCTGATACGCGGCAGATCGGCCTGCGACACTGCGGTCAGCGCAGCCCCGCCGGTCTCGAAATAAAGCAGGTAGGTCGCCGGCTTGCGAGGACTGGCGGCCAAGGCTACCCCGAAATCCCGATCAATCTGCGCCTGCTCGACTACAAAGGTCTTGCCCGCTGCACCGCCCAATTGGGCACCTTCGCGCGGCGCCTGCAGCACGGTCGTCCCTTGCGCATTATTGACCACCACCTTGCCAACCGAACCGTCCTCGTCCGGTAACAGCACGACATAGGACTTGCTGGCACAACCACTCAACCCGACCACACAAGCCACCATGCAAGCCTGAATCAGGCGCTTCCGCTTAAGCAAAACATGCATCGACATGGCTTAGTCCTCCGTCACGGCAACAACGAAATGAGTGCCTCGCACGCCAATCGTGCCGGTTGGCGTACGTACATTGACCACATCGGGTTTCAACTTGGCAACCATCCCGGAAACATAATTCAACGACCCCTTGCGCACATTGGCGCCCAACTTGAAATCGCCCTTGGCCGGGGCATAAAGGAATTCCTCGATAACCAGTTCGGTATCCGGCCCGATCGACAACAAGGTATTGTCTTTAAGCGTAATCCCGAGACTACCGGGCTTGCCTGTTTTCAAGACATCCTTGCGCTGCACGGGAGTTCCCGGCTGCGCCTTGACGATCTTGCCCGCCACCACCAGGTTCGCCTCACCATCGGCAGTCTTGACGAAACCAATGATCGTATCGTCGGCCAACGCCCCGCCCATCGTCCCAACAGCGATGGCCATCCCCATGCATAAGTGTTTGAGCATCTTCAGCTTTCTTTTGAGCAGTTGTCGAATGATTCAGGCAAACCACCCAGGCTGCATGGGCAGTAAATGCCAAACAGAAACTTTACCGGATAACGGCACGACAGGCTGAAAATCCACATTTTTTTCGACAAGCCTGAAATTTACCTATACGAAACCAATTAACTATGTAACAATGCGCCATCTCTTGAATTAGAGACCCTGCCGGAATCGAATGCCTTCGGTGGAGGAGACAACATTACAAACAAGCCCGCTATGACGGGCTTCTTTTTTGCCTGTACAAAACAGGCGACCGACGGTCCTGCATCATCTAGTCCCGTATTTCAATTTTCTGTACGGAGAAAACTGGGACGAAAAAAAGCCCGCACTAGGCGGGCTTAAATCCATTCTTGGAGGAGAAATGGAGGAGACAGGTTCATTGTGCCAGAAAAATGCTGCAGTGCAACATGTTAATTTGTATCCATGTGTAACAACAGCAAAACCGGGCACCCTCCCCTATCGCGTCAGGTACTGCAAGAGCGCTGATCGACTAACGGTATATCCCTTGACGGCAATCAATTGCTGGCCAGGCCGATCGGCGCCGGGGCCAGTTCAAGGATGCGTTGATACAGTCGCTCCGCCTCTTCCTTGGGCTTGATGCCGAACAAGGGGTTGTCGTTTTCCAGGAAGGTGGCATCGATCTCGGCCCAGTCTTCCGGTAACAACAAGGACTCGGCCAGCGGGATCAAGACCTCTTCCTCTGTTTTCATGTGCGCGTACTCGAAATCGATATACCGCCCGGCCGTCGAAAAAAAGTCCTCCCGCGCCCCGGCATCGTTCGCCTGGTAGCACAGCAACTGTTGCTTGAGCGTCTCGATCATCGGATAGCCCAAGGCATGCTCGCGCTCCAGTTTGGCGACCAGCGCTTCGGCATCGGGCGAACGGCGCCGGACGGCGGCAAAAAGATACTGGTCTTCCTTCGGGTGATGCCAACGATCCGGATAGGCCACGATGTAATCGAGAATGGCCTTGAGCAGGGGAAAGTTCGGCGCCGCGCCGCCCTGAATTTCCTTGATCAGGTGACGCAGGGTGTAGAGAACCGCGGCAATCGCGAAATGCTCGTCTTTGATGATGCGAATGGCTTCGGGATACATAGGAATTTCCTTCAAAAAATTAGCGGTACAGAACCTGTGGGCCGACCGCTGCCACATCGCAGGTTCCGGTCAACGCCATCGAAACATCAAGCTCCTTGCGGATCAGCGCGAGGGCCAGTTCAACCCCTTCCTTGCTCATGGCCCCCAGGCCATAGAGGAAAGCCTTGCCGATCATCACCCCACGGGCACCGACGGCGAGCGCCTTGAGCACGTCCTGCCCACTGCGCACACCACCGTCGAAGAGAATTTCGCTACGCCCCCCCACCGCCTCGACGATAGCCGGCAAGGCTGCAATGCTGGAGATTGCGCCATCCAGCTGCCGGCCGCCATGATTCGACACGACGATGGCGTCGGCACCGGCCTCCACGGCCAGGCGCGCATCCTCGGGATCGAGAATGCCCTTGATAATCAGTTTTCCCGGCCATTGGGCCTTGATCCAGGCCACATCATCCCAACTCATCGCCGGTTCGAACTGGGACATGATCCACTGCCCCATGCTGGTTTGTTTGTCCTGCTTGGGCAGGAAGCCGGCCAGATTGCCGAAGGTCAGCCGCCGCCCCAGCAACTGCTTGATTCCCCAGGCCGGTTTGGTGGCGAGATCAAGCACATTGGCGGCCGTCAGCCGGGGTGGCACCGTCAGGCCATTTTTCAGATCGCGATGACGCTGCCCCTGAATCTGCAGGTCGGCGGTCAGGACCAGGGCCGAACACCGGGCCTGCCGGGCACGCTGGATCAGGGCGCTGACAAAATCCCGGTCGCGCATCACGTAAAGCTGAAACCAGAAGGGCTTGCTGCAATGGGCGGCGACATCCTCGATCGAGCAGATCGACATCGTACTCAGCGTAAAAGGCACGCCGGCCGATTCCGCCGCCTGCGCCGCCAGAATCTCGCCACGGGCATGCACCAGCCCGGTCAAGCCGGTCGGCGCAATGATCAACGGCATCGCAGCCGGTTCGCCAACCAGCGTGCAAGCCAGATTGCGTTGCGAGACATCGACCATGACCCGCTGCCGCAGACGCAAGGCCTGCAGGTCGCGACGATTGTCATCCAGCGTCAGTTCGTCATACGAACCGCGATCGACGTAATCGAAAATGGCCCGCGGCACCCGCCGCCTGGCCAACTGACGCAAATCTTCGTTGCACGCGATGACCGGCATCTCAGGCAGCCCCGCCGGCGGCACCGAGGTGATGGTAACTGCGATTGAAATAGACCAGCCCCGGCTTCGGCTCGCTCTGCTGCATCTCGACCACTTCGCAGAAGAAAATGGTGTGCGAACCGATCTCTTCGATCTGGGCAATGCGACAGTCGAAGCTGACCAGCGCATCGGCAAACACCGGGCTACCGGTTTCCAGCACGCTGCATTCGGTGCTGGCAAAGCGCGCTTCCATCGAAATCTCGCGATTGGAGAAGACGCCGGACAAGTCTTGCTGCCCGGCCGACAGCAGATTGACGCAAAGTACGCCGTTATCGACAAAAAACGGATGTGCGTAGGAAGAACGATTCATGCACACCAGCAAGGTCGGTGGTTGATCGGTCACGGTACAAACGGCGGTCGCAGTAAAGCCGGCCTTGCCGCGCGGACCATCGGTGGTGATGACATTGACGGCACCGGCCAGCATGGCCATGCCGTTGCGATAACGGGCGACTTCCAGCATTTGCAACTCCTTTCGTCCCTTAAATATCCAGAACCAGCCTGGCTGTCCGTGCTCGCGAACAGCACAACAGGATCTGGTCGTTGTCCATCTTTTCCTCGTCGGTCAGATAAACGTCGCGATGATCCGGCGTCCCTTCGATCACGTCGCACAAACAGGTGCCGCAGACGCCCTGCTCGCAGGACACCTTGACCTTGATGCCGACCTTGGCCAGGGCATCGACGATGCTCTGACCTTCCTCGACCCGGACCGTAGCGCCGGTGCGGCGTGCCTCGACCTCGAAGGCGGCCCCCGAACTGTCGGTCTCCACCTGGAAAAACTCCCGGTGAATGGCCTCGTCGGCAAAGCCCAGCGCCTTGGCGCTGTCGATGACCCAACTCATGAATCCGGCCGGACCGCAGACATAAACGTGCGTCCCGCTATCCGGCGCGCCCAGGATGCGTCCCAGATCGAGGCTGGCCGCGCCTTCCTCGCCAAAATGGGTATGCACCCGATCACTGAAGGCGGATGCGGCCAGTTCATCGACAAAGGCACAAGCTTCACGACTGCGACCGCGGTAATGCAACTCGAAATCGGCGCCCTCGGCTGACAGGGCATGGGCCATGGCAATCATCGGCGTAATACCGATACCGCCGCCGATCAGGATGCTGCGCCGGGCTCCGCCGACCAGCGGAAAGTGATTGCGCGGCAGACTGACGAAAACCTCATCGCCTTCCTTCAGCGTGGCGTGCGCCGCCAGCGAACCGCCGCGCGACTGCGCGTCCTTGAGGATGCCCAAGCGGTAGATATCGCGCTGCGCCGGGTCGCTGCACAGGGAGTACTGGCGGACCAGTTCGGGCGACAAATGGATGTCCACATGCGCCCCGGCTGAAAATGCCGGCAAAGCGCCGCCCGCCGCATCAACCAGGTCGAGCACCATGATGCCGTGCCCCTGTTCCTGCCGTCGTTTGACGACAAGCTTGATCGTATCTTCTGCCATGTCGATCTCTTTTCTCTGTTGGTCTGGGGAATGACTAAGCGCTTAGCGCATGAAAATGCCGCCGTTCACATCCCAGGTCGCCCCGGTGGTGAAATCGGCATCCGGCGAAGCCAGTTGCACGGCAAGACTGGCCACGAATTTGGGATTGCCCAGGCGCTTCACCGGGATCGTCTCGATGATCCTGGCCAGACGCTCGGCCGGGACCGCGGCCCGGACCGAAGGCAACTCCATCGGACCGGGGGCAATCGCATTGACCGTGACATTGGCGGCACCCAGTTCGCGGGCAAAAATCTTGGTCAGCGTGATGATCGCCGACTTCGACGACGCATAATGCGCCCCCGAGGCCGTGCCGCCGTTCTGACCAGCCAGCGAGGCCAGGTTGATGATGCGGCCATAATTGGCCTTGGCCAAGGCGGCACCGAACACCTGACAACCAAAGAAGGTGCCACGCAGGTTGATGCTGATCACCCGGTCGAACTCCTCCGGGGTAATCTGCATCACCGGCGTCGTCGGGGTGATGGCGGCGTTATTGACCACCACCTGCAAACCGCCCCATTTCGCTTCGACAGCCGCCAGCGCATCTTCGAAATCGGCCTTGCGGCTGACGTCGAGCTTGAGCGGCAAGATCCTGGCGGCATCGCCCGCCAGGCTGCCGGCGCCGCTCGCGGCAAGCGCCTCGCTGACGTCGGTGAGCACCACCTTATAGCCGGCATCGAGAAACGCCTGGGCAATGATCCAGCCCAAGCCCTGCGCCGCTCCGGTAACCAAGGCAACCTGGCTCATCTGATGCTCCTTAAAGGATGTAGGCGATGCCCTGCAGGGCATCGTCGGCGTTGATCAGGCGAATGATCTTGCGATCGATCTTGAAGCTGTCGCCGACCTTGACCAGTTCGAAGGTGACGTCAGCCGAGTAGTGGCGGATGGTTTCCTTCTTGAACTCGCACAGGTTCTGGGCGCAGCGGACGGTGACCCGGTCGGCGCTGTCTTCGAGAATACGGAAGCGCGACGTGGTACGGATCGTCCGCGCGGTCGGCACGGTCGAAATCGATTCGCCGCTGCCCAGTCGGTAGACCCGCTTCTCACGCATGGCGTGATTGTCGTAGGCGTAGTTGAGGGTGTTCAGGAAGTCGGTTTCGAGCGGATCGATCGGGATGATGTACAGCCCGTCGGCCGTCCACTGCTCCAGCCAGGACTGGAATTCGCCGTGATCCAGCATGTCGGCTTCCTGCCAGATGAATGCACTTACTTGGGTGATCAGATTCGTATTCATGATTTTTTCCAGATTGGTTGGGCGACTCAGGCAGTCATCAGTTTTTTCCACTGCTGATAGGCAGCGCGCATCCCGGTTTCGGCACTGACGTCGCTACGCCGGCCGTCTTCGGTCTCGACCTCTTTGGGCAGGCCGCGGTTGAGCAGGATCCACAAGTCCTGACCGGCGCTGGCGCCCTTCTGGACGCGCTCCCAGGCTTCCGAATCGTCCGGTGTGCCAAAGCCCATCGGCCCCTGGAAATGCTCATGCATGCGCAGACGGGCGCGATTGGCCTCTTCCGGCCCGCCATCCATGGTCAGCACGACGTGATGGATCTCGGTCTGATCGACGGCAATCGGCTGCAGCACGCGGAAGAACGCCATCGAACAGGCAATGTTCGGGAAGATATTGAGATTGAAGCCGGAACCGCCAACCGCCCGCACGATGCGACGCACTTCCTCTTCGCTGTGCTTTTCGCGCAGTTGCTGGGCCAACTCCTCGAAGCGAGCCGGGATCGGCGCATCGAGATTGGCTTCCAGGTCGACCAGTTCGGGAATCATCACCATCACGCTGTGACCGTTGCCCAGATCCTCGACGTAGCCCGCCCCTTCGACGAAATCGAGCATGTCGAGCGTTTGCTGGTCCACCGAGGAGAGGAAGGATTTGTGCACGAGCGGGAAGTGATAAGCGTCGGTGGTGTTCTCGAGCTGGATCTTCCAGTTGCCCGGGAAGCGGAAACGATGCGCGTTGCCAGCCTTGACCGGATAACCGCCGCCTTGCTTCATGAACAGGTCCATCCACTTCTTGGCCGGGCCGAGATAGCTGTCCAGCGATTCGATATCGTCCTTGAAGGTGGCGAAGATCATGCCGGCGTATTCTTCGACGCGCAGACCGACCAGCGGGTGGTCGCCTTTGTCGAGAATGTCGGCATAGCCTTCCGGATGCGGCACGCCGCGCAGCGAACCGTCCGTGGCGTAGCTCCAGCCGTGATAGGGGCAAACGAAACTCGCCGTCTTGCCCTTCTTGTGCTCGCAAACCGTGGCGCCGCGGTGACGGCAACGGTTGAGCAGCACGTGCACCTTCATCTTGCGGTCGCGGGCGACGATCACCGGCTGCTTGCCGATATAAGTCGTCTTGAAACTGCCCGGCTCGGGGATTTCGCTGGTGTGGCCGACCCACACCCAGGTGCTGTAGAAAACCTTGTCCATCTCGTCGGCAAAGATGGCGGGATCGGTATAGAGCGAAGTGTGCACGCGGTCGTGCTTGACCAGTTCCTGGTAGTTGCAGCTGGCCTGGGCTGGTTTGATTTCAATCGTCATGATTATTTCTTTCTGCTGAGGTTGAGCGAAGTCAGTCAAAAATCGTTTCGTCGGGTTTACTTGGGTACCGGTAGAAGGGCTGCTGCGTTCCAGTGATCGACCGGACGGCTGAACAGGTTCTCGGTACGGAAATGCGTCATGCACCAGATGCCTGCGTCGCAGCGGAAATCGACCGTCAGGCGGGCAGCATTCAAGTGCGATTCACCGCTGTTGAAGGTCGAGGTCTGCAGCATCACCCAACTGCCCGTCGCCGCATCTCCGGTCTCCAGGCGGATCAACTCGGAGGTGAGGAAATGCACATTGAGGGCGAAATGCGCCGGCTCCACCATGTACTTGGCAAACATCTGACGGATCGCCGGCAGGCCGCTCAAACGGCCGAAGGTGCCGGCGTACTTGTTGCCGATGCCTTCCCAGATCGCGTCGGCGGCAAACAGGCCCATCAGTTCGTCGAGCGGAGAGTCGATGCCCAACTGGTCGCACAGCACCATATAGCGGTTCATGCAGCCCCGTATGGCCTGCTCGGCTTCAAGCCGGGCCAGGCGGTTTTGCAGTTGCAGGATGATTTCGTCGGCAGACATCGGGAGCGGGCTCGCAGGTTTCTGGTAAAAAAGGGATTAGTCCGGAATGACCAGGGCGCGGCCGACGCGGGCCTCGACCCGGCAGTACTTCCACAACTTGTAGGGACCATCGCCGACCGGCAGGGTACGGAACAGGTTGCAGACAGCCGTCACCGTTTCGATATCCGGCACATCGGCCAGCACATACGTCGTCCAGGGCGCAGCCAGGGAGGGGCCGACCATGATCCGGTCGTCATCCAGGTTGCCCAGTACGGTGACGCCGGGCAGCTTTTCGATACCTTTCATCATGGCGCTGAAGGCGCCCCAGACATCCTTGGCTTCTTCCGGCGTGGCGTCGAAGAAGTTCTGATTAACGCCGATACAGAACAGCGTACGCAGCGGGGTCATTTTTTCGCTCATGTTTATCTCCTTGGGGTTGGGTGATTTAGAGGTAGCCCGGCAACGGCGGCAGGCCGAAGAACATCGCGCCGGCGTTCTGGTAGGTGATGTCGCCCATGAAGGCATGTTGGGTCACCATCTGCGCGTCGCGCACGCAGGCCGCCAACGGGCTCGATTCATAGACGCCGGTCATCCCGGAAAGCATTTGTACCGAACGGGCCACTTCGGCAGAAACGCGCGTCGCATTGGTCGCTGAGAGACGCAGCATGCTGACTTGCTGATCGCTCGGCGTGCCGCCGGCCAGCAAGACTTGCCAGACATCGTCGATCGCCCCGTAGAACCAGGCACGCGCCGAACGAAGCGCCGCTTCCGACTTGGCGACCTCAAGCTGGACATAGACCCGGTCCCCGAGGCGCGGGGCACCGGTCACCGAACTGCGGCCGACCGACATCGCGATCAGCTCATCCAGCGCGGCGCGGGCCACACCGAGGCCGACCGCAGAGAGAACCTGGGCTGCAAAGGCCAGCGTCGGATAGCGGTACAAGGGTTCTTCCAGCGAGGATTTGCCGCCCCGAACGAAGGTCCATTCCTCGGCGACCACGACGTCCTCGACCACCAGATCGTGACTGCCGGTGCCTTGCAGGCCGGCGACATCCCAGTTCGGTTCGATTCTGACCTTGCTGCGCGGCATCACCGCCATGCGTGGCAAGCCCACCGAGTCGCCGCGCGTCGGCGCAATGCCGACCCCCACCACATCGGAGCCCATGCAACCGCTGGCGAAGCTCCAGCGGCCATTGATCAGTAAACCGCCTTCGACATAATTGGCCGGACGCGGCGGGAAGATGCCGCCGGCAAAGACCAGATCCGGCGTCTCGGCATAAAGTTGCTTCAGGGTATCGACCGGCAATGCCGCCAAATAGACGCCACCGATGCCAAAACTCGCCACCCAGCCGGCCGAACCATCGGCAGTGGCCAGGGTTTCGATCAATTCGCAGAATTCGGCGGGGGACTTTTCGTCACCACCAAAGCGCTTGGCAACCAGGGCGCGATAAACGCCCAAGGCGCGAAAGCGTTCAATGATGTCCTGAGAGATGAATTTCTGCGTTTCGAATTCTTTCCGGCGCTTTCTGATTTCGCGCAGCAAATCGTCAAGCGCGGCAGGCCCGGTGCTCGGGGCACGAACTTCCGAAGGGGCTTCTGTTGCCATTAACATGAGGTTCTCCAAAGCTGGGGTTGGGGGTTAAAGCCGGGAAATGTGCGTCGCCACCGCGCACAACAATTCATCAGCCCCTTTGGCGGCCACCAGTTGCAAGCTGATGGGGTAATCGGTGCGGGGCTTGAGCGGTATCGCGATCGCCGGATGACCGGAAAGATTGAACGGCCGGACCAGGGAGGTCATGCTGAGCAACTTGGTGGTGTCCGCGGCGTTCTCGATCAAGGGGGGGGCATCGGGCAAAGTCGGCAGCGCCAGGATGGGGAATTTCTGCAACGCGGCATCGACTTCCGCCGTGAAAGCCCGGCGAACTTCTTCGGCGCGCGCCACGTCGTCGGCCGTCCAGCGCGAGGCGGCGAGCAGGCGCTGCATGACGTCCTGGCCGACCAAGCCGGTCTTGACCAGATCGCGGCAGGCCGCCCAGGTCTCGACATTGATGATGACCATGCCGGCATCGTAGGCCGCAGTGAATTGTTCAAGATGGAGTCGGCCAAGCGGCAAACCGGAAGCCGCCAATGCATCATCAACGGCCTGACGAATGACATCACTGGCCGGCACATCGAGCACACCGATACGGACCCCGTCCAATTCAGGCAGATCGCCAAAACCGGGCTCGATCGCCCGCATGCCATCAACCAATGCAGCCATGTTGGCCGCAAAGGGCCCCACGCAATCCAGGCTGCTCGCCGCAGGCATCACCCCCTGCCGGCTGACCCGCCCGAATGTCGGCTTCAGACCGAAGACGCCGCAACAGGCGGCGGGTACGCGAATCGACCCGCCGGTATCCGTGCCCAGAGCAAGATCGACCTTGCCCGAGGCAACGGCAGCGGCCGAACCGCTGGAAGAGCCGCCGGGCACATAAGCCGGGTAGAGATGATTGAGCGGTGTCCCGGTCCACAAGTTAATGCCGGTCGTGCCGAACGCCAGTTCGTGCAGATTGGTCTTGCCGACGAGGTGATAGCCCTTGGCCAGCAGGCCATCGACCACCGTCGCATGCATCCCGGCCGGCGCCGCCTCTTCCAGCGCCCGACTGCCAGCCCGGGTCTGAAAGCCGGCGACATCGATGGTGTCCTTGACCGCCACGGAGGGTCCGGCCCCACCCATATCCAAAGTCTGAACAAATAGCGTCATCACGCATTCCTTAATTTATTGACGAACACGCTTCACGACTTGTTTTTGCGTCACGAAAAGCGCTGTTGCGTAAAAAATTTAAGCTCGATTACGTGAATAGTCAAATGATTACGGTAACTTTTTTTGCACCGCACCAATTGCGTGCAAAATATTCGTCGACGCACTCAATCAGGGCAAAAAAAACACAACTCGACGAGCCGGCGGGTACACCACATAAAACATGTAATATATTGTTTTTTAACGATATTTAAGTCGCCGCAAAACCTGAAATGGCTCTAAACCAGGCGACAAACATCCTTGCAAAAAAACATTCAATCGACATAAAAAATATTTCACTATTCAAGCGAATAATGCGCAAATTCAACGCTGGCATCACACTACTAATTAATTAAAATCAGTCACTGAGCAGCCCGCTGAAAAGCGCTGCCATCCATCTCAACCAAGCGCGCCAGAAAGCGCCGAAAACAAAGGAAACCCAACATGCCCAACCTGAACCTTTACCTTGTCGAAGGCTATTCCGATACGCAAAAGGCGCATATTTTCGCCCGCCTGACCGATGCCGTCGTAGACAGCCTGAGCGCCCCCAGAAGTGCAGTTCGGATATTCCTGATCGAATTGTTGGAAAAACACATCAGCGTCGGGGGAACCACCCTTTCGCTACTGCGCGAACATAATCCAACGGGTCAAATACACGCCGGACCGACCATTCAAGCCCTGTTGATTGCCGGAAGAAGCGAGCAGCAAAAAGCCGCGCTGATCGGCTCACTCACCGCAGCAGTCGGCGAAGTGCTCGACATCCCGCCCGATTCCATTCGCATCATTGTTAGCGATATCCCGAATACCGACTTCGGGATGAATGGCGTTACCGCAAAGTCACTGGGCCGCTAGCCCGGATCGGTCGAAAAATCGCCATCGCACCAACTTGGGGTCGCGAATCTCGCGACCCCAAGTAAAAACCGGGGTGCAAGCGATGCGCCCGGTGGCACTGCAACAGGCGAGTAGTGCGAAGTCCGGTTCATCCGCCGCGCCATCGTTTTAGATCACTGGCAAATCAGCCGCCATCGCGGCACTCGGCGACATCGAAAAAACACCTTAAGAATCACCAACCTGCAATCGAAATCATCGACCAACGGCCGTCCAGGCAGCGCTAACCGACGCGAATTTAGTTGATTTCTCATGTGATTTTTCGCTTCAGTTTTCTCTTTTTTGGCACACCCCTTGCTTAGATGGATTCCGGTCCGCTCAGCTCCGTGGATGCATGGATAGACCGATGCATTTCGGTCCTCACAAAAATTAGTCTGACTCGCTTTTTCCCCAGGAGAAATTTCATGTTTGCTCAACGCCTTGTCGGTTCCCTGCTCGTTGGAAGCTTGTTCCTGAGCTGCGCCCATGCCCAGGTCAAGATCGGGGTGGTGACCTCGGCCACCGGTCCGATTGCCCTGGTCGGCATCCCCCAGAAAAACACCGTTCCGCTGATGCCTGCCAAAGCGGGCGGCGAAGCCATTCAGTACATCGCACTCGACGACGGCAGCGATCCGACAGCCTCTGTCTCCGCATTCAAAAAGCTGATCAGCGAAGAAAAGGTCGATGCCATCATCGGCCCATCCGGCTCACCGAACGCCATGGGCGTCATCCAGTTCGCCGCCGAAGCCGGCGTGCCGATGCTGGCCCCGGTGGGAACGGCAGCGGTGGTACTGCCGATGACCGAACAGAAAAAATGGGTTTTCAAGACCACCCAGAACGACGGCCTGATCGCCAGCGCGCTGATCGAACACATGGCCAAGACCGGTATCAAGACGGTCGGCTTCATCGGCACCGGCGATCCTTACGGCGACAACTGGCACAAGGTTTTTTCCGAGCTGGCGGCGAAGAAGAACATCAAGGTTGTTGCCGCCGAGCGCTTCCAGCGCCAGGACACCTCACTGACCGCACAGAGTCTGAAGATTCTCGCCGCCAATCCGGATGCCGTATTGATCGCCGCCCCGGGCAGCTCATCCGTCATGCCGCAGACCACGCTGTTCGATCAAGGCTACAAGGGCAAGTTCTACCAGACTCACGGCGCCGCCCTGCCTGACTTCCTGAAGCTGGGCGGCAAGAAGGTGGAAGGCACCATCCTGGCCGCCAGCCTGATGCTGGTCCTCGACCAGGTGCCGGACAGCAATATCTCCAAGAAGGTCGCCAGCGATTACGTCAAGGCCTACGAGAAAGCCAATGGCAGCAAGCCGGCCACCTTCGGCGCCAACGTTTACGACGCCGGCCTGTTGCTCGAGAAAGCCATTCCGGTGGCCCTGAAGAAGGGCAAGCCGGGCACACCGGCCTTCCGCAGCGCCCTGCGTGATGCGCTTGAGCAAATCCGCGAACTGCCCGCCACCCAGGGCGTTTACACGATGAGCCCGAGCGACCACAGCGGCTTCGACGAACGCGGCCGCGAACTGATCACCGTTGCCAACGGGCAATGGACACTCGTTAAGTAAGCCCACCACGACCAGCCCTGTCCGGCCCGCCCGAAGGCGGTGCTGGCGGGCGGCGCTCGTCCCTAATCCGACCAAAAAAACCTAAAAACCCGCCCTCGAAACAACAGAGAAACGCCGGCCAACCCCAGGCCGGAAGGAAAAACAGGATGCACACAGGAAAACACTCACCGGAAAGGCAGGCCCCCCGGGCACCTGATGTTCGACGCCTTTCCGCCCAGCCGTCAGCCAAGAAAGAGCCACTCGCATGAACTACCAAATCGTGATGCTACTGGGGCAGGATGGCGTGACCAACGGCGCCATCTACGCCCTGCTCGCCCTCTCCATTCTGCTGGTGTTCACCGTCACCCGGATACTGCTCATCCCGCAGGGTGAGTTCGTTTCTTTCGCCGCGCTGTGCATGGCTGCCATGGAGGGGGGCAAGCCGCTCTACATCGGCTGGCTGTTGCTTGCGCTCAGCCTGGCTGCACTGGCCCTGGAGGCCAAGGAGCGCTACCAAGCCAACGGCAAGCTGCAACTGAAAGGCGGCGATTTCGCCTTCACCCTTTATTCGCTTGCCGCCTGCGCATTGCTGGCAACCGCTCCGCTCGGCACCGCCGGCAAGCCGATCCAGGCACTTCTGACGCTGGGCCTGATCGTGCCGCTCGGCCCCTTGATGTACCGGGTGTTTTTCCAGGCGATCGCCGCCGGCCATTCGCTGGTTCTGCTGATTGTGTCGATCGCCGTCCATGTCGCTCTGGTCGGTATCGGCCTGCTCATGTTCGGGGCCGAAGGTGCCCGCATCCAGCCTTTCTCCGAAGGTTCGATCCAGCTCGGTGGGGCCAACATCAACAGCCAGACCCTCTGGGTCGTTGCCGTCTCGCTGATCCTCATCGTCGCCCTCTATTTCTTTTTTGAAAAGACGCTGTACGGCAAGGCGCTGCGTGCCACCGCGGTCAATCGACTGGGCGCCGAACTGGTCGGCATCTCGCCCGAACTGGCCGGCAAGGCAAGCTTCTCGCTGGCCGCCCTGATCGGCGCACTGTCCGGCATCCTGATCGCCCCGATCACCACGATCTACTTCGACTCCGGATTCGTCATCAGCCTGAAGGGCTTCGTCGGATCCATCATCGGCGGCCTGGCCAGCTACCCGGTCGCCGCCATCGGCGCCCTCGGCATCGGCCTGGCAGAAGCTTTCTCGACCTTCTGGGCGAGCAGCTACAAGGAAGTCATCGTCTTTACCCTGATTCTGCCGTTCCTGCTCTGGCGCTCCCTGGCCCATGGCGGCGTGGAGGAAGAAGAATGAAACCGGCAAACCTCTCCCCGAAAACGCTTTCCATCCTCTGCGTCGGCCTCGCCATCGCACTGGGTCCCATCGTGCTGCCCGAATACCAGGTCAGCCAGGTCAACAACATCGGCATCTTCGCCCTGGTCACCCTCGGCCTGATCCTGCTGACCGGCGTCGCCGGCATGACCAGCTTCGGCCAGGCCGCCTTCGTCGGGATCAGCGCCTACACCACGGGTTACCTAGCAACCAGCGAGCAATTGCCGGACTGGCTGGGCTGGGCCGGTGCCTCACCCTGGGCGGCGCTGGCCATCGGCCTGCTGCTCACCCTGGCGGTCGCCACGCTGCTCGGCGGTCTGACCCTCAAGCTCTCCGGTCACTATCTGCCGCTCGGCACCATTGCCTGGGGCCTGTCGCTCTACTACCTGTTCGGCACCCTCGAATTCCTCGGCGGCCACACCGGCATCAGCGGCATCCCTCCCCTGCAACTGTTCGGACTGACCCTCGATCAGGGCTACGAGCTCTACTATCTGATCTGGGCGCTGGTACTGGTGGCGGTGATCGTGACGCTGAACCTGCTTGACTCGCGCGAAGGGCGCGCCATTCGCGCCCTGCGTGGCGGCCAGTTGATGGCCGAGTCGATGGGGGTCAACACCTATCGCTCGAAACTGCTCGCCTTTCTCGTCGCCGCGACCTTTGCCGCGATCGCCGGCTGGCTCTACGCCTACACCCAGCGTTTCGTGGCGCCGGCGCCATTCAGCCTGCAAAGCGGCATCGACTACATGTTCATGGCGCTGATCGGCGGCGTCGGCCAGGTCTGGGGGGCGCTGCTCGGCGCCGCCAGCGTAACCTTCCTCAAGCAGTGGCTACAGGATCTGTTGCCGCACCTGCTCGGCAAGAGCGGCAATTACGAGTCGATTGTCTTCGGCCTGCTGATTGTCTGGCTGATGCAGAAGGTTCCCGGCGGCATCTGGTCTTGGCTGTCGCCCAAGCTGCCCGACTGGAAGATCAAGAAGCCGGCCGCCCCCGGTGCCGAATCGGGCGAAAAACTCGTCCGTCGCCCGCAGCCGCAGGCCGGCGAGGTCATTCTCGACGTCAGGAAGGTCACCCGCCGTTTCGGCGGCCTGGTCGCCAACAACGACCTGAGCCTGAGCGTCAAGGCCGGCGAGATTCTCGCCGTGATCGGCCCGAACGGGGCCGGCAAGAGTACCTTGTTCAACCAGCTGTCCTGTGTCGACACGCCGACCTCAGGCGAAATCCACTTCCGCGGCGTTCAGGTCAACGGCCGCAATGCACGCCAGATCGCCGGCCAGGGCCTGAGCCGGACCTTCCAGCACGTCAAGCTGCTGCCGACCATGACGGTCCTCGAGAACGTCGCCATCGGCGCCCACCTGCGCGGCGAATGCGGCTTTATCAGCGCCGCCCTGCGTCTCGACCGCAAGGATGAAGCCAAGCTGCTGCAGGAAGCCCGCTACCAGCTGGAACGGGTCGGCCTCGGCAACTACCTGCATGTCGAAGCCGGCAGCCTGGCCCTGGGCCAGCAACGGATTCTCGAAATCGCCCGCGCCCTGTGCGCCGATCCCTGCCTGCTCTTGCTCGACGAGCCGGCGGCCGGCTTGCGACACATGGAAAAGCAGGCCCTGGCCGATCTGCTGCGCAAACTGCGCGCCGAAGGCATGGCCGTCCTGCTCGTCGAACACGACATGGACTTTGTCATGGGGCTGGTCGACCGCGTCTTCGTCATGGAATTCGGCCAACGGATCGCCGAGGGACTGCCTGAGGAAATCCAGAAAAACCCCGCCGTGCTTGAGGCTTATCTGGGAGGTGCAGAATGAGTAACGTGGTCGACAAACCCCTGCTGGCCGTCAAGGACCTGTGTGTTTCCTACGGCAAGATCGAAGCCCTGTCGAACGCCAACCTGGCGGTCGGCGAAGGCCAGATCGTCACCGTCATCGGCCCCAACGGCGCCGGCAAGACAACCCTGCTCTCCGCACTGATGGGCGTCCTGCCCTCGAAGGGCGAGATCTGCCTCGACGGCAAGATCGAAACCTCGCCGCCGATCAAGGAAATGATCGCCCAGGGCATGAGCCTGGTCCCGGAAAAGCGCGCCCTGTTCGCCACCATGAGCGTCGAGGACAACCTGCGCCTGGGTTCATTCCGCTTTCACCGTCGCCCGAAAAAGGAACACGAGGCCTCGATGGAGGAAATGTTCGCCCTCTTCCCGCGCCTCAAGGAACGGCGCAACCAGCTTGCCGCAACGCTGTCCGGCGGCGAACGCCAGATGCTCGCCCTCGCCCGCGCCTTGATGGGCAAGCCCCGCCTGCTGATGCTCGACGAGCCCAGCCTTGGGCTGGCCCCCCTGATCGTGCGGGAAGTCTTCCGCATCATCGCCGAACTGCGGCGCAAGGGCGTCTCGATCCTGCTGATCGAGCAAAATGCCCGCGCCGCACTGCGCGTGGCGGATTACGCCTACGTCCTCGAACTCGGCCACATCGCCATGGAAGGCCCAGCCTCGCAACTGGCCAATGACCCGCGCGTCATCGAAGCCTATCTGGGCAGCAGCGGCAAACACCAGGAGATGCTGTCCACATGAGTCCTCTCCACGAACCGCCTTTACGCATCACCATTGCCGGGGCCGGCGCCATCGGCTGTACGCTGGCGGCGCGCATTGCGCGCAGCGGCAATCCGGTCAATCTGCTGGCCCGCGGCAACACCCTGGCCCGGATTCGGGAGCATGGCGTCTGCCTGACCGATCTCGAAGGCAGCCATGTGGCGGAAGTAAACGCCAGCGATCGCGCTGACTTCGGCCCGCAGGAAGTGATCTTCCTCTGCGCCAAGGCACAGGATCTGATCGGCCTGACCACGCCGCTCTTGCCGCTGATCGATGCCGACACCACCATCGTCCCGGTAGTCAATGGCATTCCCTGGTGGTACTTCGAGAACCGCGAGGGGCGCCACGCCGGCCGTACCGTCAATGCCGTCGATCCGGATGGCCGCCTCAAGGCGCTGATTCCGGGCGAGCGCATCATCGGCACGGTGGCTTACATCACCGCCGAAAAGCAGGGCGCCGGTGTTGTGCGTACCGCCAACCCGCTGCGCATGATCATCGGCGAGCTGAACAATACGGTGACGCCCCGCGTCCAGCGCATTCAGGCCATGCTTGAGCGCGCCGGCATTGCCACCCAGATCAGCGAACGGATCCGCGACGCACTGTGGACCAAGGTCATCGCCAACCTGACCTCGAACCCGCTTTCCGTCGTTTCCGGCGGCACCCTGAACGACATCTACGGCGACCCGGAACTGATGAAGGTCACCCGCCAGATTCTCGACGAAGCCCTGCTCACCGCCGCGTCCTTCGGCGCCCGCATCGACCTCGACCCGACCTCTTTCATGGCGATGGGCGCCGGCATGGGCGAAGTCCGCACCTCGATGCTGCAGGACTACGACAACGGACTGCCGCTGGAGCTGACCTCGATCGGCGACGCGGTGGTCGAACTGGCCGCCCTGCACGACCTGTCGCTACCGGCCACTACCACCATCCTGACCCTCGCGCGATTCCGAAGCGCCCTCTCTCGGAAGAAATTGAGCCAACACAAGGAGAAAGCATGAACCGACCGACCGAGTCCGCCCCCCTCAAACCCGCCCATTGCAGCGACCAGGAATGGGCCCTGCGCTGCGAACTGGCCGAGTGCTACCACCTGATTGATTACATGGGATGGACAGAAACCATCTTCAATCACATCTCGGCCCGCCTGCCCGGCCCGGCCCACCATTACCTGGTCAATCCCTTCGGCCTGAACTACGACGAAGTCACGCCGGCCAACCTGCTCAAGGTCGACCTGACCGGCGTCAAGCTGGAAGACTCGCCCTACGAGGCCAACCCGGCCGGTTTCGCGTTACACAGTGCGATCCACGGGGCACGTGACGACATCCATTGCGTCATCCACACCCACACCACGGAAGTCTCAGCCGTGGCCCAGAAGATGCGCGGCTTCAGCCACAACGACTTCTACGGCGCGCAACTGTTCGGTCGCTGCGGTTATCACACCTTTGAAGGCATCACCCTGTTTGCCGAAGAGAAATCGCGCATGCTCGCCAGCCTGGGCGACAAACACATTCTCGTTCTTCGCAACCACGGCGTTGCCGTTGGCGAAAGCTCGATTGCCAAGACCTTCTTCCTGCTGTGGACCGTGCAGCGCGCAGCCGAAATCCAGTGCAAGGCCGAATCGATGCATGGCGAGGACAGCATCCTGCCCGACGAAGTCCGCCAGAAATGCGCCGACCTCACCGCCATGCTGATCCGGGACAGCGGCTTCGCCCAGAAATTCTTCGACGGCATGGTCCGCAAGATGCACGCCGACATGGGCCCGAGCTGGTAAAACCCCGATGAGCCGACTCGATCACCCGGCAAGGGGTCGAGGCGGCTCGCCCGACGTCGAGTCATTCCGCTAAAATAGTCGCTTTTTCACGTTCCAGCGGTAATACTTTTCGGCCGTTCAGGTGGGGCAAAAGATGGTTATCAGCAAAAAAATGCGGCGCTACATTCCTTCGAGCGAAGAGTTTTGCTACGAGGAATTTCCCTTTTACTGGCTGGCCCGGGTTCAGGGCATCTACACCCAGCAACTGGAAAAGGCACTGAAGAAAATCGGCACCGACATCCCGACCTGGCGCGTCCTCTTCATCCTGAAAGAGCAGGGGAAATGCAGCGTGTCGGAAATTTCCGTCCACGCCATCACGAAATTGTCGACGGTGACGCGCATTGTTTACCGGATGAAGGCCGAAGGCCTGATCGAAACCAATACCCACGCCGAAGATGGGCGGGTGACCGAAGTGTCGGTCACCGAAAAAGGGCAGAACCTGCTGGTCCAGGCCCAGAAATGCACCGAGAAGATTTTTGCCCGCAGCTTTGACAACGTCAGCGAAGGGCAGCTGCTGAAACTGAACCAGACCCTGGAACAGATTTTCAAGAACCTCGCCGAGGATTGATCAGTCTGCAACCGGAATCTTGCAAAGCATCGCCTCCCGCACGCCGAACACCTGCTCCAGCAAACGGACAAAGTCCCTCGAGTAGCCGATACAGGACAATCGCTGCTCGCGAACGAGCCGTCCGTGCCGCTCTACAGCCAACGCGATACTGGCCTCCCACTCCCGATTGCCGCGCGTCAGATCGAACAGTGAAGCCAGCAGGCTCAAAGCCAGGTTCTCTTTCCAGTAACGCAGTTCCTTTTTCGCGCCTTTGGGCAGCGGGGCACTGACCTGCTGCACCAAATCGTTGTAGCGCAGGAACAGGTCCGTTGCCCGGGCATGCATTTCCACCACCTTGAGGTTGCGCTCCTGCAACAACACCTCCTTTTGCGCCACCAACAGGTCACGCTGCCGCCGTTCCGTCTCGACAAACTGGGCAGCGCCGATGACGAGGACGACGACGAACACAAGCGAGGCGATCAAGCTTGACGCCTGTGTCCAGAACTGGAGGCCAGGCCTTTGGCCTGACGCCGAAATGGACTGACTAGCACTATCGATGGCGCGCTCGACAAGCCGCGTCGGTCCAGCGTCCCCATGCGGCGCGACATCGGCCGTTGCGGCGGACGCGACGCCAGGACAAGACGCAACGGCAGGCGGGTCTCCCGGTACGGATGGTTTGCCACCGATTTCCGGCATGTCGTTCGCCGACTGCGCGTATTCTGTTGATGATACGGCTACAGCCTGTTCATGCTGACCGGGCTCTGCTGCAGCACTCAACTCAACCGGCTGAACCGGCAAGTCCTTGACCAGAACTATTTTCGGCCGCCCCGGACGCTTGCGGGCGACACGGGGAGTCTCGCTCTCCGGCAAGGCGGAGACCGACATGGCTGGACTTTCCCGAAGCGTCTGCGGAGCGGCAAGCGAAATGTCGACCAGCGCCATGGCCGGATTGATCACCGGCTGATCGTAAAGCGCCAATTCCGGAAAGGAGAGCTGTTCCTGTTTTCTGCGTGGTTGCCGTGCCATGCGGATCAATCCGGTTTATTAATGGACATCGGCTGGCAGCGAACACAGACATCCCAGGGCAGGCAATCACACAGGCGTGCTGTCTCAACAAATGCACTGCCGACAAAAATCTTGCCGCTGGCCTGCTGCCTGACTGCACCACGAGCTGGCATGCCCACATTCGCCACAGCCTTACCCTCATGGGGCGTCGGCGACCATGGAGCAAAAGGTGTTACATCGGTTTCGCCAGCGACATACCAGAGCTTGAGCGCTGCATCCCAACGCGCCCCCAGCTTTTTTGCCTTGTCCTTTTCGGCGAAGGGCACTTTCAGATTGAACCGCATTGTGTTTTCCGGAGTCCGCAAATAACCGCTGCAACAGGCGATCATGGTTATCGCGCCGCCCGGGTTTCGGAGCAGCCAGCAGCGAGGGGGCGCGCATTATAGTGAAACGCCGGAAAAAGAGGTGGCCAACACAAAGGCACAATCTGTTGCACATTGTTACTTGAGTTGAGTCAAGCCGGCCGGTATCTTTCACTCATGCGCTGAACCCCAACAGCCTAGGTGGCCGACCTCTCCCCCTCCCTGAAACAGGCCACCTTGAAAGCCCCATACTTCCCCCGGTATGGGGCTTTCGCCTTTTCTGCCCTGGAAAAGCTGCCTTTCGCCAAACGAACTAGCGCTTTCTGCCTGTGCCCTGCTTTGTCCAGTAAGTGAATTCTTCCTCATGGACCTCGATATCGAGATCCATCACCCGAGCCTGCAGTCGGGATTGCGCATCGGCAATGGCCTGGTTGTAAACAGCCGGCCCGATCTCCTTGAGGAAAAAGCCAAGCAGGGCACCGGCTTGCAGGCTACCGATCGGTTCATCCATGTTTTCGTCGAAATAACGCTGGATCGAGGCGATGGCAGTAGCGGCGGCTTCTTTCGAGAGTTCGATGCTCATGAGGTCCGGATATTGACGGTCAACAAAATGGCGAGATGGCCAGTCATGGCACACCCAGCGCCAACTACTGTATATAATAACAGCAATCAAAACACTGGGAAGTTGCCCAATGTGCCGGAGTTACGAACAGAAGACCAGCCTCAGGGAATTGAGCCGGCAATTCCGCCACCTGCAACCCGGCATGCCCGAACTCCCGCGCCGCGAGGAGGTTTTTGCCCGTGACCCGGTCCTGATCCTGACCGGTGCCGGCGAACGGATTATCCCCCGCTCGGCCCACTGGGGGCTGGTCGGCAGCTTTCTCGATCGCCCGCCGCGCGAACCGCTGATCAATCTGCGCAGCGAAGGGCTGGCCACCACGCCTTTTTATAGCCGGATCCTGAAACACCAGCGCTGCCTGATTCCGGCCAGCGCATTTTTCGAGTGGCCAGGCCGCCCGTACAACAACGGACATAAGCTGCGCATCAGCCACGACAAGGGCAAACCTTTGATGTTCGCCGGTATTTTCGACATCCACCCCAGTGCCGGCACGACCTGCGCCATCCTGACCGTCCCCGCCGACGGCGTGGTTGCCCCGAACAACGACCGCATGCCGCTGATGCTCGACAGCGTCACCAGCGCATTCTGGCTGCAGGAGCACGCCGAATTTCCCGAAGACGACTACGTCGCGTTGACCGGCCTGCCCGCCCCGCGCCTGAAGACGGAGAGCATCGCACCGCCGGAAATCTCGCCGCAACTGGCCTTCGAATTTGCCTAGGCCTGGTGCAGTCGACTAGAGAACGATCTGCGTCCCCAGTTCGATGACCCGGTTCGGCGGTAGCCGGAAATAGGTTGCCGCCCCGCCGGCATTGCGCGCCATTGAAATGAACAGGACCTGACGCCAGCGCGACAAACCCGATTGCGGGCCGGGCAAGATAGTTTCCCGGCCAAGGAAGAAGGACGTTTCCATCAGGTTCAGTTCCAGACCTAACCCGGTGCATGCTTCCAACGCCAGCGGCACATTCAGGTCGTCCATGAAACCGAAGTGAATACGCAGCTTGTAGAACTGCGCGTTCAGTACTTCAAGCTGCAAGCGCTCGCTGACCGGAACATGCGGCCGGGCTTGCACCTCGACAGTCAGGATCACCACCCGTTCGTGAAAGGTCCGGAAATGCTTGAGACAGTGCAGCAAGGCATGCGGCACGGGCACAGTGCTCTGGGTGAGGAACACGCCATTACCGGGAATGGTCGGCACCTCGGGCGCCACCTGCGTGATCAGCTCGTCAAGACCGATATAGTTTTCGGCCAGGCGCAAGGCCAATGCATCGCGCCCCTTTTTCCAGGTCGTCATCAGCAGATAGACGCCGATGCCGAGGGCCAGAGGAAACCAGCCGCCTTGCGCGATTTTCATCAGGTTGGCCGAACAATAGGCCAGATCGACCAGCAGCAGCGGCACGACCAGCCCCAACACCCAATGCCAGTGCCAATGCCAGAGGCGGCGGGCGACCACGCCGGCCAACAGCGTGGTGATCACCATCGTCCCGGTCACGGCGATGCCATAGGCTGCCGCCAGCGCCGACGAAGAGCCGAAACCGACCACCAGCAGCGCCACCAGAACCAGCAAGGTCCAGTTCACCATCGGCAGGTAGATCTGCCCTTCAGCCTGGCTCGAGGTATGACGCACCTCCATGCGCGGCATGTAACCCAACTGGATGGCCTGGCGGGTCAGGGAATAGGCCCCCGAGATCACTGCCTGCGAGGCAATCACCGTGGCCAGCGTGGCCAGCCCGACCAACGGCAGCAGCAGCCATTCCGGCGCCATCAGATAGAAAGGATTGGCCACCGCCTCGGCATCGGCCAGCAACAGGGCGCCCTGGCCGAAATAATTGAGCAGCAAGCCGGGCAGCACGATGGCGAACCAGGCCAGGCGGATCGGCTGCCGCCCGAAATGCCCCATGTCGGCATACAGTGCTTCACCGCCGGTCAGTGCCAGCACCGTCGCCCCCAGCGAGAAAAAGCCAAGGGCCGGGTTGCCGACCAGGAACTGCCAGGCCCAGACCGGGCTCAAGGCAGACAGGATGGCGGGATGCTCGACGATGCGCAGCAGGCCGAGGCCACCGATGACCAGAAACCAGAGCACGATGATCGGCCCGAAATAGGTCCCGACCCTGGCCGTGCCATGGCGCTGCAGAAAAAACAGCCCGACCAGCACGACCAGGGCCAGCGGCACCAGATACGGCGCCAGCTGCGGCGCCGCCACCTCCAGCCCTTCGACGGCCGAAAGCACCGAAACGGCGGGGGTCAACACGCTATCGCCGTAGAACAGCGCGGCCCCGAACAAGCCGAGCAGCATCAGCGATTTGCCCGCCCGGCCCGACAAGCCTTCGCCTCCGCCGGAAACCAGGGCCATCAAGGCCATGATGCCGCCCTCGCCGCGGTTGTCGGCACGCATCACGAAGAGTACGTACTTGATCGAAACGACCACCACCAGCGACCAGAAGAGAATGGAGAGGATGCCGAAGACATTGTCCGGAGTGATCGGCACTGGATGCGCGCCGCCGGCGAAGATCTCGCGCATGGTGTACAGCGGGCTGGTTCCGATATCGCCGAACACCACGCCAAGCGCCGCCAGTGCCAGGCTGTGGTGGAGCGAAGGCGCTCCGACCGGGCCGGAGGCAGATCCGCTTTCCGTATCAACGTGAGTAGCCGTCATGGCAGGAATCGGGACTTGGAAGGGGGCTCATTCTAATCCTGCCCCTCGACTTGCCCGCCAATCGCGGCCGGGCGATCACAACAAGTGACGGGAAAATGCAACAAAACTGCGGCAGCAAGGGCGATGCCCCGGCCTCGCTTACGTATAATGGCGGTTTTGCCTCGCCAAGAAGGGGGCCGTTCGCTCAAGGAACGACAACAACCCCTCATTCCAACATCGATTTGACCGGAGAACCCATGCAACGCGTTTCCAAAACACTCGCCCTCATTGGCGCGCTGTCCTGCGCTGGCCTGGCCCAGGCGGCCGACATCAAGCTCGGTGTCGCCGAAGCCCTGACCGGTGGCGCGGCCCAATACGGCGTCGCCATCCGCAACGGTTTCCAGTTGGCAGCCGAAGAAATCAATGCCAAAGGCGGCATCAACGGCAACAAGATCCAACTGATCATCGAGGACGAGCAGGCCAAGAAGGAAGAAGGCATCAACGTTTTCAAGAAACTGATTTTCCAGGACAAGGTCCTGATGGTCTTCGGCCCGACGCTGTCCAACTCGATGTTCGCTGCCGCCCCCGTCGCCAATGCCGCCAAGACCGTCGTCTTCGGCACCTCGAACACCGCCAACGGCATCACCGACATTGGGCCCTACGTCTTCCGCAACTCGGTCATGGAATCCGACGTCCTGCCGGTCACCGTCGCCACCGCCACCAAGCACTACAAGCTGAAGCAGGTCGCCGTCATTTACGGCAACGACGATGCCTTCACCAAGAGCGGCTACGACGTCTTCAAGAAGGTACTCGAAGACCAGAAGCTGCCGGTCACCAACACCGAGACCTACGTCAAGGGCGATGTCGACTTCAAGGCCCAGCTGACCAAGATCAAGGGCGGCAACCCGGATGCCATCATCTGCTCCTGCCTGGCCGAAGAAGCCGCCAACATCATGCTGCAGGCCCGCGGCCTGGGCATCAAGGCGCCGTTCATCGGTGGCAACGGCTTCAACTCGCCGAAGCTGTTCGAGATCTCCAAGCTGGCCGGCGAAGGCACCTTCGTCGGCAGCCCGTGGGCCAACACCAATCCGGCCCCGGTCAACAAGGCCTTCGTCGCCGCCTACGACAAGAAGTTCGGTGGCGAACCGAACCAGTTTGCCGCCCAGGCCTACGATGCGCTGCACATCGTTGCCGCCGCGCTCAAGGACGTCAAGCTCAGCGGCGACCTGAATGCCGACCGCGAAACCCTGAAGAACACCCTGCCCAAAGCCACGCTGAACGGCGTCACCGGCGCCTTCAAGTTCCGCCCTGCCGTCACCAAGACCGGCAAGCCGGGCGGTTGGGATGCCGACCAGAAGCCTTTCATCTACCTGGTCAAGGGCGGCAAGTTCACGCTCTACGAAACCAAGTAAGTCGTTTTACCCTGGCCAGCGGGGCGGATGAAAATCTGCCCCGCTTTGCTTGTGGACCTACCTACGGAATGCTCCGATGCTCGAACAACAACTCCTCAACGCCTTGACGCTCGGTAGCGTCTACGCGCTGTTCGCCCTGGGTTTCACCCTGGTCTTCGGCGTGCTGGCGGTGATCAACCTCGCCCACGGCGCGGTTTTCATGGTCGGCAGCTACGCCGCCCTGGCCATGGTCTCGCACCTCAACGCCCCGCTCTGGGTCGCCATGCTCGGCGCCATGCTGGGCAGCGGCATCGTCGGCCTGCTGGTCGACGTGCTGATCCTCAAGCCCTTGCGCGCCCGCAACGCCCCCCACCTGGCCCCGATGATCGCCACCATCGGCGTCGGCATCATGCTGACCAGCTCCGCCCAGGGCCTGTTCGGCGCCGAAGTGCTGCGCTTCCCGGAAGACATCCTGCCGGCCGGTGAATTCCTGGTCGGCGACGTCCATGTCCGCGCCCTCGAAATTGCCATCGTCGCCATCGCCTTCCTGCTCATGGCCGTGCTCTTCGTCACCCTGAAGCGCACCCAGCTCGGCCGCGCCCTGCGCGCCATCGCCGAGTCGCCGAAAGCCGCCTACCTGCTCGGCATCAACGTCGAAGGCCTGTTCCACGTCACCTCCTTCGTCACCGCCGCACTGGGCGGCATCGCCGGCGTGCTGATCGGCCTCAATTTCAACGCAATCACGCCGCAGATGGGCCAGCCGATGCTGCACAAGGGCATCGCCGTAATCATCCTGGGCGGCATGGGCGACATCCGTGGCGCCCTGATCGGCGGCCTCTTCCTCGGTTTCGCCGAAGTCATCAGCAAGGCCTACCTGTCGAGCCAGATGGGCGACGCGGTGGCCTTCGGCCTGCTCTTCCTGATCCTGCTGGTTCGCCCCTCCGGCCTGTTCGGCCGCAAGCTGGAAAGGAAAGCGTAATGGAATGGTTTAACGATTTCTGGTCCACCTACAGCACCCTGGTGTTCACGGTGGGCGTCCACGCCCTGCTCGCCCTGTCGATCTGGCTGACCCTGTCATGCGGCCTGCTCTCGCTGGCCAACGCCGCCTTCATGGGCGTCGGCGCCTACGTCGCGGCGCTGCTCACGGTCAATCTCGAATGGTCCTTCCCGGCCGTGCTGCTGGCCGGCGCCGTCACGCCGGCCCTGGTCGCCCTGCTCATCGGCGCTCCGGTGCTGCGCCTCTCCGGCGTCTATCTGGCCATGGCAACGCTGGCCTTCGGCGAGGTGGTGCGCATCACCATCCTCAACCTGGAGATCACCGGCGGGCCGGAAGGCCTCAACGGCATTCCGCTGATCACCGAAGGCTGGCACATCGTACTGATCCTCGCCGTCACCATCTATAGCCTGGCCCGCCTGCGCCGTTCCAAGATCGGCCGCGCCTTCGAGGCGATCAAGGAAGACGAGATCGCCGCCCGCCTGATGGGGATCAACGTCGACCGCTACAAGCTGCTCGCCTTCACGCTCGGCGCCTTCATCGCCGGCCTGGCCGGCGCCCTCAACGCCCACTTCACCTTCTTCATCAGCCCGCGCGAATACGGCTTCGAGAATGCGGTGGACATCCTGACCATGGCCGTGCTCGGCGGCACCACGACGCTGATCGGCCCGATGCTGGGCGGCACCATCCTGACCCTGCTGCCGGAACTGCTGCGCTCGCTGCACGACTTCCGGTCGCTGGTCAATGGCGCCGTGCTGATCCTGGTCGTCCTCTTCCTGCCCAAGGGCATCTGGGAACCGCGCCGCATCCGTGCCTTCTTCGGCCGCAACAAGGGAGACCAGGCATGAGCGCCGCCAATCTGCTTTCCATCCGCCATGTCGGCAAACACTTCGGCGGCCTGCACGTGTTGCAGGACGTCAGTTTCGAAGTGCCGGCCGGCAGCATCTACGGCCTGATCGGCCCGAACGGCGCCGGCAAGACGACCGTCTTCAACCTGATCACCGGCCTGCTGACGCCGAGCGCCGGCAGCATCGATTTCCAGGGCGCCAGCCTGATCGGCCAGCAAGCACACCAAATCACCCATCGCGGCATCGCCCGGACCTTCCAGAACATCCGCATCTTCAAGGAAATGGACTTGCTGGAAAACGTCATGGTCGGCATGCACGAGCACCTCAACTACGGCCCGCTCGCCCTGCTGCTCAACAGCGGCGCCTGCCGTGCCGCCGAGAAGCGGGCCCGCGAACGCGCCCTCGAGCTGCTCTCCTGGGTCGGCCTCGACCACAAGGCCGACATGCTGGCCGACAACCTCTCCTACGGCGACCAGCGCAAGCTCGAATTCGCCCGGGCGCTGGCCACCGAACCCAAGCTGCTGCTGCTCGACGAACCGGTCGCCGGCATGAATCCGTCGGAAAAGACCATCCTGATGGAAGAAATCAACAATATCCGCAATCGTGGCTACGGCGTTTTCATGATCGAACACGACATGCGCTTCGTGATGGGCCTGTGCGACCGCATCGCCGTGCTCAACTTCGGCCGCATCATTGCCGAAGGCACGCCGGACGAGGTCCGCAACAATCCGGAAGTGATCGAAGCCTATCTCGGCAAGGAGGATGCAGCATGAGCGTGATCCTGCGCGTACACGACCTGTCTGTCGCCTACGGCCACATCGAGGCGGTCAAGGGCATCAACTTTCACCTCAATAGCGGCGAGATTACCGCTCTGGTCGGCGCCAACGGGGCCGGCAAGAGCACCACGCTGCTCGCCGTCTCCGGCCTACTCAAGCCGGCGCGCGGCAAGATCGAGTTCGAAGGCGAGGACATTTCCCACCTGTCGCCGCACCAGATCGTCCAGCGCGGCGTCGTCCAGGTTGCCGAAGGGCGGGCCATCCTGACCACGCTGACTGTCGCCGAGAACCTGCAACTCGGTGCCTACACCCGCCAGGACAAAACCGGCATCGCCAGTTCGCTGGAAGAGGTGTACCACCTGTTCCCCCGCCTCAAGGATCGCGCCGAACAGTTCGCCGGCAACCTGTCCGGCGGCGAGCAGCAGATGCTGGCGATCGGCCGGGCGCTGATGGCCAAGCCCAAGCTCCTGCTGCTCGACGAACCGTCGATGGGCCTGGCGCCGCTGATGGTGCAGGAAATCTTCCGTACCGTCGTCGAAATCAACCGCGCCGGCCTGAGCATCCTGCTGGTCGAGCAAAACGTCCGCCAGGCCTTGAAGATCGCCCGCCACGGCTACGTCATCGAAACCGGCAAGGTCGTGCTCACCGACTCCGGCGAGAACCTGCTCGCCAACCCGCAGGTCGAAGCCGCCTACCTCGGCGGCTGATCGGACAGCGGGCCAATCAACCGATTGGCCCGCGCCTCCATTTCCGGGCAGCCCCTACTCTGCCAAGTTGGCCGTCCAGGCAACACGCTACAATCGCAGCACCAACACGTCACCCGCCCCCCATGCGTCCTTACCGTTCCGAATATTTCGACCTGCCCGACTTGCGCCTGCACATCCGCCGCTGGGGCAATCCAGAAGCCCCGACCTTGTTCCTGCTGCACGGCTGGATGGACGTTTCCGCTTCCTTCCAGTTCGTTGTCGACGAACTGCAGCACGACTGGAACATCGTCGCCCCCGACTGGCGGGGTTTCGGTCCATCCGACTGGCTGCACCGGCCGTATTTCTTTGCCGAGCACCTCGGCGATCTCGAAGCCCTGCTCGACCACTATGCCCCCACCGGTCAGGTCCAGTTGGTCGGCCACAGCATGGGCGGCATCATCGCCTGCCTCTATGCCGGCATCCGCCCGGAGCGGGTCGAGCGCGTCGTTTCTCTGGAAGGCTTCGGCATCGCGCCGATGCAGGCCGAAATGGCGCCCGAACGCTACCAGCAATGGCTGGGCACGCTGAAAAAGCCGCCGCGCATGCATGCCTACCCGGACCGAGCCTCCTTCACCCGCCGCCTGATGAAAACCGACCCTTACCTGACGCCGGAGCGGGCCGATTTTCTTTCCCGCCACCTGGCCCGCGTCGGCGATGGCGAAACCAAGAGCGGCCAGCGCCGGCACGGCATCATCTGGAATGGCGATGCCTGGCACAAAGCCTTCTCGCCCTACCTCTTCCGCCTGGAGGAGTCGATGGCGATCTGGCGCAACATCACTTGCCCGGTACTTTGGGTGGCCGGCCGCCAATCCTGGGTCATCCGCGATTTCGCCGCCCGGCCGGGCGACTGGGAGGCGCGTCAGGCCTGCTTCGCCAAGCTCGAGGAAGCCTGGATCGAGAACAGCGACCACATGCTGCACCACGACCAGCCGGCCGAAGTGGCCCGCCTGATCGAAAGCTTCCTGACCTGAGCCCAGGCCCTCGTCCATGCCCGACAGATCCGCCGCCAACGAGCTCGCAACACCGCCCGTGCCGGTCGGCTTCTGGGAGGCCTTCCGCTTCTGGCTGAAACTGGGCTGCATCAGTTTCGGCGGTCCGGCCGGACAAATCGCGCTGATGCACCAGGAGCTGGTCGAACGCCGCCGCTGGATTTCGGAGCGTCGCTTCCTGCATGCCCTCAACTACTGCATGCTGCTGCCCGGTCCGGAGGCGCAGCAACTGGCCACCTATATCGGCTGGCTGATGCACCGCAGCTGGGGCGGCATCATTGCCGGCGCGCTGTTCGTGCTGCCCTCCCTGTTCATCCTGATCCTGCTTTCCTGGCTCTACATCGCCTTCGGCCATACCGCCCTGATCGACGGGCTGTTCTACGGCATCAAGCCGGCGGTCACCGCCATCGTGCTGCAGGCCGCCCATCGCATCGGCGGCCGCGCCCTGAAGAACGGCGCTCTGTGGGCGATCGCTGCCGCCTCCTTCGTTGCCATCTTTGTTTTCGCACTGCCCTTTCCGGCCATCGTGCTCGCCGCCGGCCTGATCGGGTACTTCGGCGGCCGGCTGGCGCCGGGCAAGTTCAGTCTCGGCGGTGGCCACGGCAACAGCCAGCAGTCATTCGGCCCAGCCCTGATCGATGACCGGACGCCGACGCCGGAACATGCCCGCTTCAGTTGGGAAAAGCTGATCCAGGTCGGCATTCTCGGTGCGCTGCTCTGGCTGCTGCCGATGGGCCTGCTCAGCGCCGCCTGGGGTTGGGAACACCCGCTGACCCAGATGGGCTGGTTCTTCTCGAAAGCGGCCCTGCTCACCTTCGGCGGCGCCTATGCCGTGCTGCCCTATGTCTATCAGGGTGCGGTCGGCCACTACGGCTGGCTGACCCCGACCCAGATGATCGACGGCCTGGCGCTCGGCGAAACGACGCCGGGGCCGCTGATCATGGTGGTCACCTTCGTCGGCTTCGTCGGCGGCTACGTCAAGGCGCTGTTCGGCCCGGATAGCCTGTTCCTGGCTGGGACCGTGGCGGCGATGATTGTCACCTGGTTCACTTTCCTGCCTTCGTTCATTTTCATCCTGGCCGGTGGACCGCTGGTCGAGCGCACGCACAACGACCTCAAGTTTACGGCCCCGCTGACTGCGATCACCGCCGCCGTCGTCGGCGTCATCCTCAATCTGGCCTTGTTCTTCGGCTACCATGTGCTGTGGCCAAATGGCTTTGCCGGCAGCATCGACTGGATTTCCCTGGCCATCGCACTGGCCGCCGCACTGGCCTTGTTCCGCTACAAGCAAAGCGTCATCCGGGTGATTGCCGCCTGCGCAGTGATCGGCTTCCTGCTCCGAATCATGGTGCCAGGCTGAATCAAGCCTGGCTCTTGGCGATTTTTCACCTAATCTGAAAAGAACACATCTGCCCTAAACCACGCCCGTCATGATCATCTCCAGCGCCAGCTATTCGATGACCAGTTACCCCAGCGCAACGAGCCAGGCCTCGTCGCGCCAGGCGGGTTCGGCCCAGGCTGGCGGCAAGCTCAGCCCGGAAGAACAGGCTCAGGTCGACAAGCTCAAGGCGAGGGATCAGCAGGTCCGGCAGCATGAACAGGCCCACCTCGCGGCATCGGGCGGCCTGGCCACCTCGGGCGCCAGCTATACCTACCAGAAAGGCCCGGACGGCGTGAATTACGCCATCGGCGGCGAGGTTAACATCAACACCTCGCCGGGCCGTACGCCGGAAGAAACTATCCGCCGTGCCGAAACCATCCGCGCCGCCGCCCTGGCCCCGGCCGACCCGTCCGGCCAGGATCGGGCCGTTGCTGCCAGTGCCGAAAAAATGGCCCAGGAAGCGCGAAGTGAATTGGCGCAGCAAAGCACCGCCACGCCCGGCAAAGGCGAAGATAGCCCGACTGCTGACACGCAAAAGAGCGAACTCGAACGTTTGTACAACGGCGCCGCCCCGCGCAGTGGCAATCTGCTCAACGCCTTTGCCTGAGTCGTTCAGGACTTGAGGAGTTCCTCGCGCGAACCGAGCCAGCGCCTGAGATGGCGTTCGGCCAGATCCGGGTGTTCGGTGAGCATTTCCTCGGCCACCGTCCGCGCCATCTCGACCAGGTCGGCGTCCATTTCCAGATCGGCATAGCGCAGCAGGGGCACGCCGCTCTGCCGGCTGCCGACGAATTCGCCGGGGCCGCGAATCTGCAGGTCCTGACGGGCGATCTCGAAGCCGTCGGTATGTTCGTAGATGATTTTCAGGCGCTGGCGGGCGATTTCGCCGAGCGGCCCGGCGTAGATCAGCACGCAGCTCGACTCGTACTGGCCGCGCCCGACCCGCCCCCGCAGCTGGTGCAGTTGCGACAGGCCGAAGCGTTCGGCATGCTCGATCACCATCATGCTGGCATTCGGCACGTCGACGCCGACTTCGATCACCGTCGTCGCCACCAGCACGTCGATCTCACCGGCGGCGAAGGCAGCCATCACCGCCTGCTTTTCGTCGACCTTCAAGCGGCCATGCACCAGGCCAACGCTCAGGTCGGCCAGGTCTTCCGACAATTGCTGGTAGGTATCCTGGGCCGTCTGCAATTGCAGGGCCTCCGATTCCTCGATCAGCGGGCACACCCAGTAGGCCTGGCGGCCTTCCTCGACGGACTTGCGGATGAAGCCGACCACATCGTCGCGCCGGCTGTCGGCGACCAGGCGCGTCTTGATCGGCGTCCGTCCCGGCGGCAGTTCGTCGAGCACGGTGACATCGAGGTCGGCGTAATAGCTCATCGCCAGCGTGCGCGGGATCGGCGTCGCCGACATCATCAACTGGTGCGGGTTGCTGCCTTTCTTGCGCAGGGCCAGGCGCTGGGCGACGCCGAAGCGGTGCTGTTCATCGACGATGGCCAGGCCGAGCCGGGCGAAATCGACGCCATCCTGGATCAGCGCGTGGGTGCCCACCACCAGTTGCGCCTCGGCTGCCGTCGCGGCGAGTTGCTCGCGCTTGGCTTTCGACTTGAGGCTGCCCGACAGCCAGGCGACCTTGACGCCGAGTGGCTCGAGCCAGCCCTTGAGTTTCAGGTAATGCTGCTCGGCCAGGATTTCGGTCGGCGCCATGAAGGCGGCCTGCCAACCGGCCGAGATCGCCTGACAGGCAGCGAGCGCGGCAACGATGGTCTTGCCGGCCCCGACATCGCCCTGCAACAGGCGCTGCATCGGGTAAGGCTGGGCCAGGTCGTCGGCAATCTCCGCCATCGCCCGCAACTGGGCGCCGGTCAGTCCGAACGGCAACTGGTCGAGCAGACGGGCACCGAGATCATCCTGCGCCACCAGCACCGGCGCCCCCTGCTCGCGCCGGGCCAGGTAGGCGCGGCGCAGCGAGAGTTGCTGGGCCAGCACTTCGTCGAACTTGACCCGCCGCCAGGCCGGGTGGTTGCGGGCATGCAGCGTCGCCAGTGCGGTGCCCGGCGGCGGCGCATGCAGGAAGCGCAGGCTGCGCGCCAGACCGGGCAGCTTGAGGCGCTGCCGCAAGCCTTCGTCGAGCGTTTCCGACAGATCGCCATTGGCCAGCGCCCGCCCGATCAGTTTCTGTAAGGCCGAATTGACCAGCCCGGCGGTGGTCGGATAGACCGGCGTCAATTCGGTGGCCAGGGGCTCGTCGCCGACGACCTTGCGAAAGCGCGGGTGCACCATCTCGGCGCCGAAAAAGCCACCGCGCACCTCGCCGAAGGCACGAATCTTCGCCCCGGCGCTCATCATCGCCTGCTGGTTGGGATAGAAGCTGAAGAAGCGCATGATCAGTTCGCCGCTGTCATCGTAGGCGCGCACCACCATCTGCCGACGCGGCCGGAACTGCACTTCGCAACTGCTTACCAGCACTTCGACCAGCACCGGCTCGCCCCAGGGGGCTTCGGCCACCGGGGTCAGGCGGGTTTCATCCTCGTAGCGTAAAGGCAGGTGCACCAGCAAATCGGCCTCGCTATGGAGGCCGATCTTTGCCAGTTTCTTGAGCAGCGCTTCCGACGCCCGAATCGGCGGCGAGACTGGCGAAGATGCCGGAGGGGATGCCGGGGCCGGGGCCCCGTTCGCACTCATCAGCCGATGAACATCACCGCGTCGGCCTCGACCAGCGCGCCGCGCGGCAGCTCCTTGACGCCGACTGCAGCGCGGGCTGGGAAGGGCTCGCTGAAATAACGGGCCATCGTTTCATTGACCTTGGCAAAGTTGCCGAGGTCGGTCAGGAAGACATTGAGCTTGACGACATCGGCCAGCGAACCACCGGCCGCCTCGGCGACGGCCTTGAGATTTTCGAAGACGCGAACGATTTGCGCATCGATACCGTCTACCATCTGCATGGAAGCGGGATCCAGCCCGATCTGCCCGGAAAGATAAACGGTGTCGCCGACGCGGACGGCCTGCGAATAGGTGCCGATGGCGGCGGGGGCGTTCGGCGTGGCAATGATGGTCTTGGCCATGGTGAGCTTCCTGTCCTGAATTGCAAAAACGTTATTTTAGACCCGACCTCACATGAACCCACGCATCGAATCCCTGGAAAAAATGATCGGCGGCCCACGCGACGGTGCCCTGCTCCGCTTCTCGCTCGGCAACGAATACCTGAAGGCCGCCGCCCCGGCCGACGCCGCCCGCCATTTTCGCGCCGCCGTCGAATTCGACCCGAACTACTCCGCCGCCTGGAAAGTCCTCGGCAAGGCCCTCGCAGAAGCCGGCGAGACCAGCGCCGCACTCGCGGCCTACGAACAGGGCATTGCCGTCGCCGAAGCCAAGGGCGACATTCAGGCAGCCAAGGAAATGAAGGTTTTTGCCCGACGTATTGAAAAGGCCTTGAACGCCTGAGGTGCGGGATGAATATCCGCGCGCCGGACAAGGATACGGACCGTTACAAAAAGGACTCAGCCCACAGTCAGCCGGGCCTTCCTCTCATGCGTTAAGCGGATACAACCTAACTGGATTCACAAAAAAAATGAGACTCCCCACGCCGCTTGCCCGCCTCAGTCTTGCCCTGGCCCTGCTGGCCAGTCTCGGCGCCTGTACCGTGGCACCGGTATATCCAGTGGGTTACCGGCCCGCGCCCGTCTATGTCGAAAGCTACCCGACCTACCGCTACGGCCCACCACCTCCAACCATCTATTACGAATACGACCGGCGTCACTACGGCGGTCGGGATGATCGCTACTACCAGGAACCGCGACGCGGCAATTCGGCGTTTGACGACGCCGCCCGTCTGCACCGCGACGTCCGGCGCAGCCTCGGTTTGCCCCGCCTGCCCGGGATGCCTTGAAAGCTTGAGTTAGTGCTTGCCGCGCGGCGGCACGAGCACGGTATCGACGCCCAGTTCCTTGAGTTTGGCCTGTGCCGCTTCGGCTTCCTGCCGGGTCCGGAAAGGGCCGACCTGGACGCGGGTCTCCAAGGTCGATGGCACGCCGCTCAGGGTCAGCTTGGCATGTAGTTCCTCGGCACGCTGCGGACTGGCAAAAACACCGGCCTGCAACAAGAAACCGGAGAAAAGGCGCGATACCCCGGCGGGTGGGACCACTGCTGCCGGGGCCGGTGTCGGCTCAACCGCTCGCGTCGCTTTCGGAGTCGATGCCACGACTTCAGGCGTCGCCACGCTGGGCGCAACAGCCACCTCCGGTGCCGGACGAAGTGGTTTCGAATTCGGAACTAGCTTGCTCTCCGACTGCACCACAGGGGTCGGCACTTTCACCGACGAAGGGGGAGCGGATGGTCGGGCTTCGGTTTTGCTGTCTGCCTTGCTATCCGGCTTGCTGTCGCTACGAGACTCTACTCGGGCATCGGCGCCAACCGGCCGGGCATTCAACTGAGGCGCCGGCGACGTATCGGTTCCCGCCGTCGACGCAGGTGCAGGTGCAGGTGCAGGTGCAGGTGCAGGTGCAGGTGCAGGTGGTTCCGGCAATTGTTCGGTCGGCGTAACCGGTTGCGAAACCGCTTTTTTCGGAGGTACCGGAACCGGCTTCGAAAACTCGGTCTCTTCCGGCTCCTCCGGCGCGGTCGACAAATAGTCGAAAAAGGCAAGCACGCCCAGCAAGACAGCGACCAACACACCGGCAACGGCCAGTCGCTTGATCAGCTTGTTACGCAACTCGCTGGCGCCATCGTCACCTGCACTCACTTCGCTCTTGTCGTTCATCGATTGCCTCAACGCTCCTGACTCTTGGCCAGCGCCACCACCAGTTCAGCCTCAGCGCGCGCGATGCCACAACGTTCGGCAATCATTGCCGGATCGTAACCGGCAACAGCCATTTGCATCGCGTCGCCATAAATCGGCGAAACACTTTGCCCGGCACGCAAATGTGCCAACTCCTGTCGCATGTCTTCGCGCAACGCGGCAAGCTCGCCCCGGATCGCATCGACCTCCTCCCGCAATTGCGCCAATTCGAGTTCCAGGCCCTGGCGCAGCATTTCCTCGCCCAAAGTGGTCCGCGCCTGCTCCCAAGCCTCGTCAGGGGCGGGATCCGGTTCGACCGAAGGCTCGGCCAGCGGTGTCTTTTCAGGCTCGACCACCAGGCTGGGCGGAATTGGCTCAGGCAGAGGAGCCGGATGCTTGTGCAACAGCAGCATGCGTAGCAGCACAAAAACGATGTAGACGGCAACCAGGGTGATCAGCCCGATCACCCCTTCCCGCAAGCCAATCGCGATACCGGCGATTTCCACGCGCGCCCTGGAACTAGAAGCCGACCGAGTACTGAACGCCGATCAGGTGGGCGCTGTCGTCATACTGGCCGCGCAGCGTGGTCCCCAGCTTGCTCTGGCTGATGCTCGGATCCTTCACGTAAAGATAGGAGTAGCCGAGATCGAACTTTCCATAGCGCCCCGCGTTCCATTGGCCACCCAGCGAAAACCACAAGCGATCGTTATCCGGCACGCGGGCGGAACGGTCTGTATTGGTCACTGGGGTACGATCGTAGGCGAGCCCGAATTTGAGCTTCATCGCATCCGTCGCCTTGTAAGCCGCGCCCCACGCAATGCGCCACGAATCCTTGTAGCCGAAAGTTTCGACATCGGTACCGGCCGAGGTACGAATGTTCAACTTATCCACCGTACTCCAGTTGGTATAGGAGAGATCACCCATCGCCTCCCAACGGTCGGAAACTTGTTGCCAGACAGACAGAATAAAGGTGTCCGGCAACTTGATGCTGGCGGTCGCGGGGCGGGACACGCCGGCAACGCTGCGCGTGCCATCAAGGGTGTAGTCCATCGTCGAGCGGTAGGAAACCCCGACCCGCATTGCCGGCGACAAGGTGAACAAAGCACCGGCATTCCAGCCCCAGGTCGAATCGTCTCCCTTCACCCGGTAAAGCCCGACCGGCGTCATGTTGGTCATTTCGGCATTGATGGTCTGGTAATTTATGCCCAAGCCAAGCGATATCTTGTCGTTGATCCGGTAAGCCACCGACGGGTTGTAGTTGACCGTCCTGATCTCGGACTTCAGCGACTGAAAGCGACCGACCCAGTTGCTGTCGTTGTATTCCGTTGCCAGACCGAACGGCACGGATACGCCAAAGCCAAGGAACAAATCATTGGTGAGCTGCGCCGAAAAATAACCATTCGGAACGGCTGCCCAGCCACCCGCATTGCCACCATCGTTTCCTGAAACGGTCGATCCCGAATTGCGAAACTCGTAGTAGGCGCCAACTCCGACCGCCCCCGCCGAAAGTTGCAGGCCCGTCATCTGGGTCATTCCGGCCGGATTGAAAAAAATCGTGCTGGCATTGTCGGCAATCGCAGCCGAACCGGCATAGGCATTACCGAGTCCACTGGCGTTTTGCTCCCAAAGTTGGAATGCAGCGGCCGAAGCCACTCCGGAAAATGCTAGCAGGAGCACGGCAGGGATTGTACGCAACGTCATTTTTTTCATTGATTCGCTCCCCGAAAGGCGGGTCGGTAAATTAACCTCCGGATTTTATTCCATTTCGACTGGATTTTCGGGCGGAACCTGGCGCTTGTTGCCGCTGGCGTCGATGGCAACGTAGGTCAACTCGGCCTCTGTCACTTTGACGATCACCGGATTGGTATAGTTGCGCTCGGCAAAGACCTCAACCCTTACAGTGATTGAAGTCTGGCCGACCCGCTCGATTTCGGCATAAAGGCTGACGATATCGCCCACCGAGATCGGTTGCTTGAAGATGAAGGAATTGACCGACACGGTGGCCACCCGGCCGCGGGCTCGCCGCATCGCCGGAATGGCTCCGGCAACATCGACCTGGGCCATCACCCAGCCACCAAAGACATCGCCATTCTGATTGAGGTCGGCCGGCATCGGAACAACCCGCAGGGTCGCGTGCTTTTCAGGAAGAAAGAGGAGTTCGCCAGACATAATTTGCCCAAACACAAATAGAAGACCGATTTTCGCGGAAAGCGGCCAGTTTTCATATACTGGCGACTATTCCACGTTTTCCCCAGCCCTCTTCCGTCAAGCCACGATCATCCAATGCGCCGCGCCTCCGCTCTTCCCAAACCTCCCCGCGGCGAGCCGCTGGCCGAATCCCATGTCTGGCTGACCCTGCGCACACTGTTTCCGTATCTCTGGCGCTATCGCCTGCGCGTCCTTGCCGCCCTCGGATGCCTGATTGGTGCGAAGGTCGCCAATGTCACGGTACCGATCGTCTTCAAGGACATGATCGATGGCCTTTCCGGTGCCGAACAAAGCCTCGTCTTGCCTGTGCTGTTGCTCGCCCTGTACGGTTTATTGCGTTTTTCGACCTCGCTGTTCACCGAGCTGCGGGAAATCCTTTTCGCCCGGGTCACGCAGCGTGCCGTTCGACAAGTTTCCCTCGAAGTATTCGGCCATCTGCACTCGCTGAGCCTGCGCTTTCACCTGGAAAGGCAGACCGGCGGCGTTTCGCGTGACATCGAACGCGGCTCGCGGTCGATCTCCAGCCTGATTTCCTACACGCTCTATTCGATTTTGCCGACCCTGGTCGAAATCGGATTGGTACTCGGCATCCTGTTCGTCAAATACGACGCCGGCTTCGTGGTAATTACCGCCCTTTCGCTGCTGGCCTATGTCGTGTTTACGGTCAAGGTCAGCAACTGGCGCATCGACATACGCCGTGCCGTCAATGAAAACGATTCGGCAGCCAATACGCGTGCCATCGACAGTTTGCTCAACTACGAAACCGTCAAGTACTTCAACAACGAAGCCTGGGAAGCGCGGCGTTACGACGAGCAGTTGATCAAGTGGGAAGAGGCCGCCACCCGCAGCCAGAAAACCCTGGCCCTGCTCAATCTCGGCCAGCAGGCGATCATCGCGCTCGGGGTTACTGCCATGATGTGGCGCGCCGCCAACGGCGTGGTCGAGGGCCGGATGACGATCGGCGACCTCGTCCTGGTCAATGCCTTCCTGATCCAGCTCTACATGCCGCTCAATTTCCTGGGCATCGTCTATCGGGAGATCCGTCAGGCGCTAACCGATATCGAACGCATGTTCAACCTGCTCAAGGCCAACCGCGAAATCGCCGATGCCACGGATGCCCGCGAACTGCCGGATGGACCGCTGCAAATCAATTTCGATGCGGTCAGCTTTGCTTACGATCCGGATCGCCCCATCCTCAAGAACATCAGCTTCGCCGTTGCACCAGGACGCTCGGTGGCCGTAGTCGGTCATTCCGGGGCCGGCAAGTCCACGTTATCCCGCCTGCTCTATCGCTTTTACGATGTCACGGATGGTGCCGTCCGCATCAACGGCCACGACCTGCGTCGCATTCGACAGCACAGCCTGCGCCGTGCGATCGGCATCGTGCCGCAGGATACCGTCTTGTTCAACGACAGTATTTTCTACAACATCAACTACGGCCGACCGGAGGCCAGCCGCGAAGAAGTCTACGCCGCCGCCAGAGCCGCCCAACTGCATGACTTCATCGAGGCCCTGCCCCAGAAATACGAAACTCGGGTTGGCGAGCGCGGGCTCAAGCTGTCAGGTGGTGAAAAACAACGCGTGGCAATTGCCCGCGCCCTGCTCAAAAACCCGCCTATTCTGATATTCGATGAAGCCACCTCGGCACTCGACTCGGCCACCGAACGAGCCATTCAGGGCCAACTCGACCAGGCGGCCGTCGGCCGTACGACGCTGACCATCGCCCACCGGCTGTCCACCGTCATGAACGCCGACGAAATACTTGTCATGAGCGACGGCCAAATCATCGAGCGCGGCACCCACGGCGCCTTGCTCGAAGCAGGCGGCAGCTACGCCCGGATGTGGACACTGCAGCAACAGGAAATCAGTGCTACCGACAACTCATGACTCAGCATGACCCACTCAAGGGCTGAAGGCAGCCCCCCAATGCCCGCATCCCATCCTGCCGCGACCATCACGGCGAGCCCCTACTCGCGTTGGCTTTTGCCTTTGCTGGTATTCATCCTGCTCGCCGCCAGCACCCTGATGTCATGGCGCTGGCAGCTGCACACCCAAAATGAAGCGCGGGAGTCGAATGGCTTGCACGATAGTGCCGCCCATACCGCAGAACTGCGCGATCGGTTGAAACTGCACGCGCAATTCCTGCGCACGCTATCCGCCTTTGCCACGGCCAATATTGGATACGATCTCGCAACCTGGGAACGTTATGCCAGCAGTATCGACATCCGACGCAATCTCAACGGACTGTATGCCTTTGCCTACGCTCCGGCTGTTCCTCCCGATAAACGCGATGCCTTTGTTCAGGAAGTACGCAAGCAAACCGGACATCAAGATTTTGCAATCCATCCACCACCTGGCGACAAACTGGCAACACCGGTTGTATTTACCGCACCGAGCAACGATGCACTGAAAGGCGCGGCTGGCTTCAACCTGCTATCCGAAAGCACGCGCCGCGAAGCGATCGAGAGTGCGGTCAGCCGCAATGACATTGCATTGAGCGGAAAAATCGTCCTGGTCACCGACAGCAAGACCCAGGGCGGAAGTTTCCAACTTTACTATCCAATCTATCACCCCGACATGCCCACCGGCAGTGTCGCCGAACGTCGAAAAGCCTTTGCCGGTGTCCTTTTGATGGCATACCGGACGGAGGAATTCCTGAGCCAGCTCAATTTGGGACTGAGTAGCCAATTCGTGATCAGAATCTACGACGAGGGCAGCGATATTCGACCGGCCGCGCAACTGCCGCCAACCTTGCTCTTCGACTCGGCACCGGACTTTCGTGCCTCGCCCGACACCCCTGCCTTTCATCACGAAATCGACTTTGGGGGGCGCAACTGGGTCCTCCACTATCATCTCCATCAACCCACCACCCAGACCAACGGGATCGACGCAGCAACCCTCATCCTGACCGGAGGCCTGGCTGGTAGCGCCCTGCTCGCCCTGCTCGTCTTCTACCTGACCAACCATCGCCAACGAGCCGAAGATTTCGCCCGTCAGCTTACGACCGAACTCCGTCACTCTGAGGAGCGCATGCGCCTGGCCACACTCGGGACCAACGACGGGTTGTGGGATCAAAATCTTGAAACCGGCGACGACTACATTTCTGACCGGATGGCCGAAATCTTTGGTTTCCCCCCCGGCTCGCCGCAAAACATGGCGTTGTACATCGCCTGCATTCATCCTGATGACATCGAACGGCGACGAGCCTGTTTGCGCCGCCACCTGCGGGAAAGCCAACCGCTCGACATCGAGGTCCGGATACGGCGCAGCGATGAAAGCCAAATCTGGATCAGAATTCGCGGCGAAGCAGTTCGTAATGCTGCCGGAAGAGCCATTCGCCTTGCTGGCTCGGTATCGGACATTACCGAACGCAAGAGAAGCGAAGCCCGACTCGAACGCATGCACCGACTGCTCACCACCTCGATCGCCGCAACGCCGCTCCCGGTTTTCGTACAAGACGAGAAGCGCAAGCTGCAAATGGTCAATACTGCTTTTTGCGAGTTGCTACGCAGCACGGAACGCGAACTCTTGACCGGCTTCTGGCCCGATTTTCCTGGCATCGACGATACAACGAGACGCAAACTGATAGGGGCAAGCGAACGTGCGCTGAGCGGCAGCCATGTCGAGCAGATCGAATTCCTTTTCGCCCCACCCGACGAGACGCCACGTCATCTGGTAATTCGCATCGCGCTAGCGCAAAACCCGGAAGGGCACCCCTTCCTCATCGCCACCCTGACCGACGTCAGCGAGCTGCGCCAAGCAGAAATCGCCCTTAATGCAGCGAACGACATGAAACAGGCGGTACTCGATGCAGCGACCGAAGTTTCGATCATTGCAACCGATCAGGAAGGGCTGATTACCGTGTTCAACCGAGGAGCGGAGAAAATGCTCGGCTATAGTGCTGACGAAATGGTTGGCCGGCAAACCCCGCTTTGTATCCACCTGGCAGCGGAGGTCGAGGCACGAGCCCGCGAACTGAGCCTAACCCAGGGACGCCCGATCGCCGGTTTCGACACCTTTGTCGTTCAGCCAAGACATGGCCGTCCAGAACAACACGATTGGACCTACGTTCGCAAGGACGGATCAAAAATCGCGGTGAACCTGGTCACCACGGCGCAACGTGACGCCTCGGGCCGGATATCGGGCTATCTAGGCATTGCACTGGATATTTCAGCGCAAAAGCGAGTTGAACAGGAACTTGCCTTGCATCGCGACCACCTGCAAGAACTGATAGCCGAGCGAACCAAGCGCCTCGATATCGCGTTGCGTGAGGCGCAAGCGGCCAACCTGGCAAAATCCGAGTTTCTGGCCAATATGTCGCACGAACTACGCACCCCGATGCATGCCATTCTAAGTTTTTCGGAACTGGGGGAAGAACGGGCCAGAATCGGCAGTGACGAAAAAACACAGCTTTTCTTCGATCGTATCGGACAAAGCGCCAAACGATTGCTGGCCCTGATCAACGACCTGCTCGATCTGGCAAAACTTGAAGCCGGACGTATGACCCTATCGATCGACATTATCGATATTCGGCAATTGCTGAACCAGAGCATCAGCCATCTCGAATCGCTGATGGCTCCTCGCAAAATCAGCGTCCGGCTCGACGGCGAGAATGACGTTCCGGAATTCCGGGGCGACCCAAGACAAATATCCCGGGTTATTCACAACCTGTTGTCCAATGCGATCAAGTTCTCGCCGGACGGCGGCATCATCGTGATCAATCTGAACAGCAGTGAGCTCGATGGCAAGCCGGCATTACGGCTTCAATTTCTCGACCAGGGTATCGGCATACCGGATAGCGAACTCGACAGTATTTTTGACAAATTCGTCCAAAGCAGCGCCACCAAGACAGGTGCGGGTGGAACCGGGCTCGGCTTGGCGATCTGCCGGGAGATTGTTCATCAACACCGTGGTACGATAACCGCCGAAAACACGGCCGAAGGCGGAGCCAGCTTCACTGTCATTCTGCCTTTCAACATCTGGAATGGACAGTCGGGGCAACATGTCTGAAGCGCACGTCCTGCTCGTTGATGACGAGAGCCTGAATCTCGAGATTCTGACCGAATACTTTGCGGGGGAACGCGATTTCGTCCTGCACACGGCCAACAGCGGTGAAATGGCCTGGACCATGCTTTCCAGCCAGCGCAACCGTTTCGACCTGGTTCTTCTTGACCGGATGATGCCCGGACTCGACGGTATCGGCTTGCTTCAGCGCATCAAGGATGATCCACGGCTGGCCGATATTCCAGTAATTCTGCAAACTGCGGCGAATTCTCCGAATGAGGTTCGCGAGGGACTGGAAGCCGGAGCCTATTACTATTTGACCAAACCGTATCGGCGCGAAGCTCTATTTGCGATTGTTCATGCTGCACTGGCCGACGCCAGAAATCGCGATGCCTTACGCCGCAAGCTGCATCAGCACATCAACTCCCTGCAATATCTCAGCCGCGGCGAGTTCCACATCCGCAGCATTGCCGAAGCCGGTCAACTCGCCTCTTTTCTTGCCCAGGCATGCCCCAATGCCGATAGCGTAGTACTCGGCATATCGGAATTGCTGATGAATGCCGTCGAACACGGCAATCTCGGCTTAAGCTATGACGAGAAATCCCGACTCAAGCGAGAAGACCGTTGGCAAGCCGAAGTCGAGCGCCTTGCCAACCTTCCCGAACATGCCGCAAAACAGGTCACGGTCAGCTTCATTCGTCTTCCGGACAGCATCGAGTTGCGCATCTCTGACGAGGGATGCGGCTTTGAATGGCAGCACTATCTTGAACTCTCGCCAGAGCGCGCTTGCGACCCGAACGGTCGAGGCATTGCTTTGGCACGACTGCTGAGTTTCTCATCGTTGCACTATGAAGGCTGCGGCAACACGGTAGTCGCAACCATTGCCACGCCGGCAACAATCCCGTTCTGACATGACGTATTGAAATGAGCCCCTTAATGAGCAAGATGAAGGTGCTGGCAGTCGATGACAACCGCACCAATCTGCATATCCTCCAGGTATTTCTCAAAAAGCTCGGCCACGACGTCATACTGGCCGAGAATGGGGAAGAAGCCATCCGCCGCTTCGTCGCCGACAAGCCGGATCTCGTCTTGCTCGACATCATGATGCCGGTCATGGATGGCTTCGAAGCGGCACGCCGGATCAAGGCAATGACTCACGAACGATGGACGCCCATCATTTTTTTGTCAGCCTTGAATCGTGACGAAAACCTGGTGGAAGGTTTGGATGCTGGGGCCGATGACTATCTCACCAAGCCGATCAATTTCGTCGTTCTCGAAGCCAAGCTACGTTCCGTACAACGTTCGCTTGGAATGCAACAAGAAGCCATCGATTCACTGCGCCGAGTCCAGGCCATTTCCGACAACGTCCTCGACGCGATCATCACGATCGATGAATCCGGCATCATCGCCTCCGTAAACCGGGCTGCTGAGCGAATTTTCGGCTGGAAGGTTTCAGAACTGACCGGTCGCAACGTCAACATCCTGATGCCTGCGCCGCATCAGGAGGAACACGATGCTTACATCCGTAATTATTCGCTGACTGGCGAAGCCAAGGTTATTGGGCGCGAACGCGAAGTGCTCTGCAAACACCACGACGGCCATCTCTTCCCGGTGACACTTGGCATCACCGAAATCAGCATCGACAACAAGCGGATGTTTGTCGGTGTACTACGCGACATCTCGGCCCAAAAACAGGCAGAAGCGAAGCTGCGTGAAAACGCCCGACTACTTCAGGCGTATTACGACCAAACCCAGAACGAGCAGCAACTGGCGATGCGCCTGATGGAAAAGCAATTGCACCGTAATGGCCTGAAAGACCCCCGCCTTCAATACAAGGTGATTGCCGCCGAAAGCTTTAGTGGCGATATCGTGGCCGCCAGTCGAACAGAAGCAGGTGAATTTTATGCATTGCTTGCCGATGCCACGGGTCACGGGCTGACCGCTGCTATCTCTGCCTTGCCCGTATTGGCCATCTTCTACCGACTTGCACGCAACAATGCATCGCTCACCGAACTTGTCCTCGAACTCAACGAGCAACTCAAGGAGTCGATGCCCATCGGCCGTTTCGTCGCCGCCACGCTGGTTCGTCTCGACGAAAAGCGGCGTCGGGGCGAAATCTGGGTGGGGGGGACGCCCGAAGCCTTTCTATTCGATCGTTGGGGCCGCGCCGAAAAATCCTTTTCATCTGAAAACCTGCCATTGGGTATCGTTGATAACAAGGAACTCGACTGCTCGCCAGTTTGTTTCGACTGGCGACCGGAAAGCCAACTTCTGATTTGTTCCGACGGATTTTTCGAAGCCTTGAACACAAATGGCGAGCAGTTCGGAAGCGATGGGCTGGCCGCTGCGGCAGCCAATACATCGCCAAACGAACGCTTCAACGAAATCGACGCCGCACTGTGCAGCCATCTGGAAGGGACAGTCGCTACCGACGATATTTCACTGATGATTATTGATTGCCCATAACCGTAGGAGACTGAACATGCGCATTATTCGAATCACCACCTGCTCAGCGATGATTGCAGCGGCACTCTGTGCATTGCCCGCAGTGGCCCAGGAATCGGCCACCCTGAAGAAGATCAAGGATACCGGCACCATCACGCTGGGCCACCGCGAATCCTCGATTCCGTTCTCCTACTACGATGACAAGCAACAAGTAATCGGTTACTCGCACGAACTGATGCTCAAGGCCGTCGAGGGCATCAAGAACGAACTGAAGATGTCGAAGATCGACATCAAGCTGATGCCGGTCACCTCGGCCAACCGCATCACCCTGGTCCAGAACGGCACCGTCGATATCGAGTGCGGCTCGACCACCAACAATACCGAGCGTCAGAAGCAGGTTGGCTTCTCGACCACCATCTTCGTCATCGGCACCAAGCTGATGGCGAAGAAGGATGCCGGCATCAAGGATTTCGCAGATCTCGCCGGCAAGAACGTGGTGACTACCGCCGGCACCACTTCCGAACGCCTGCTGCGCAAGATGAACGAAGAGAAGAAGATGGGCATGAACGTGATCTCCGCCAAGGACCACGGCGAAAGCTTCCTGACCCTGGAAACCGGCCGTGCCGTCGCCTTCATGATGGATGACGCGCTGCTCTACGGCGAAATGGCCAAGGCCAAGAAGCCGACCGACTGGGTGGTGGTCGGTACCGCCCAATCCAAGGAAGCCTATGGCTGCATGCTGCGCAAGGACGACCCGGCATTCAAGAAGGTGGTCGACACCGCGCTGACCAAGGCGATGACCTCGGGCGAAGCCGACAAGATCTACGCCAAGTGGTTCATGAACCCGATTCCGCCGAAGGGGCTGAATCTGTCGATGCCGCTGTCGGATGACATGAAGGCGCTGTACAAGGCCCCGAACGACAAGGCCTACGAGTAATCATCAAACACAGCGTTTGGCAAAACATTGGGGCTAGCCTTGCTTAGCCCCAATCTACCCTTGATGGATGTATCGGTCGCCGTTTCGCATACCAAGAACGGCCATATCACCGAAATAAAAAAGGCCGGGAAATCCCGGCCTTTTAATTTTGTTGCAAACTGCTTACTCAGCAGCTTCTTCCACTTCAACTGCTTCCGTCGGTTCCGGACGGTCAACCAACTCGACGAATGCCATCGGGGCATTGTCGCCGACACGGAAACCACACTTCAGGATACGAAGGTAGCCACCCGGACGGGTTGCATAACGCGGGCCGATTTCGGCGAACAGCTTGACGACGATTTCGCGGTCGCGCAGACGGTCAAACGCCAGACGCTTGTTGGCCAGCGTCGGGGTTTTGCCCAGCGTGATCATCGGTTCAACAACGCGACGCAGTTCCTTTGCCTTCGGCAGCGTGGTCTTGATAGCCTCGTGCTTGAGCAGGGAAACAGTCATGTTGCGCAGCATCGCCAAGCGATGGCTGCTAGTACGGTTCAGTTTGCGAAGTCCATTGCGGTGACGCATGGTTAATCCTTTCTATGTTCTACAGGCGTCCCTTGACTACCCTGCCTGAAAAAGGTCCTTAGACCTTTTCCAGACCGGCGGGCGGCCAATTTTCCAGTTTCATGCCAAGCGTCAGACCGCGTGCGGCCAACACTTCCTTGATCTCGTTCAGCGACTTACGACCCAAATTCGGGGTCTTGAGAAGTTCATTCTCGGTACGCTGGATAAGATCGCCGATGTAGTAAATGTTCTCGGCCTTGAGGCAGTTCGCGGAACGAACAGTCAATTCGAGATCATCAACCGGGCGGAGCAGAACCGGATCGACTTGTGCGGGCTTGGAAGCCTCGGCGATGGGTGCGGTACCCTCCAGATCGGCAAACACGGAAAGTTGCTCCATCAGCACGCGCGCAGCGTAACGGATGGCTTCTTCCGGCTCGACAACACCGTTGGTTTCGATATCGACAATCAGCTTGTCGAGATCGGTACGCTGTTCGACGCGAGCGCTTTCGACAGCGTAGGCGACGCGACGGATCGGGCTGAACGAAGCGTCCAGCACGAGCTTGCCAATGGTCTTGGAATCGCCCAGATTGCGGACGTTACCCGGCACATAACCACGGCCTTTTTCGACCTTGATCTCCATCGCCAGCTTGCCGCCAGGCGAAAGATGTGCAATCACGTGCTCGGGATTGATGATTTCGACATCATGCGGCAAATCGATATCGCCAGCACGAACGACGCCAACGCCTTCCTTGGCCAAGTTCAGCGTAACGACATCACGGTTATGCAGCTTGAAAACAATACCTTTGAGGTTGAGCAGGATATCAACGACATCCTCCTGCACACCATCAACGGTCGAGTACTCATGCAACACACCGTCAATGCCAACTTCCGTTGGCGCATAACCGGGCATCGACGAAAGCAGGATGCGTCGCAGGGCATTACCAAGCGTGTGTCCGTAACCGCGTTCAAACGGTTCCATCACAACCTTGGCTTGCACAGGCGACACGCTTTGCACGTCGATAATGCGGGGTTTCAGAAGTCCACTGCTTTGCATGGGCTAAATTCCTCTGCTCAGTGCTTACTTCGAATAAAGTTCGATGACGAGACCTTCGTTCAGGGTCGACGGCAGCTCAGAGCGCTGCGGCATGGCCTTGAACGTGCCCTTGCCTTCCTTGACATCCACGGCAACCCATTCCGGGAAACCGCGCGATTCAGCCGCCTCCAACGCCGCTTTACAGCGCAACGATGCGCGGGCACGGTCGGTCAGTTGAACGACATCACCCGGTTTGACGATGAAGGACGGGATATTGACACGCTTGCCGTTAACCAGGACGCCATTGTGGCGAACGATCTGGCGGGACTCGGTACGCGAAGCACCAAAGCCCATGCGATAAGCGACGGAGTCGAGACGCGCTTCGAGCAGTTGCAGCAGGTTTTCACCCGTTTGCCCTTTGCGGCGATCAGCTTCAGCGAACGTCTTGCGGAACTGGCCTTCGAGCACGCCATAGACGCGGCGAATTTTTTGCTTTGCACGCAGGTGCACACCGTAGTCAGACAGACGGGCACCAGACTTCTGGCCATGTTGGCCAGGTGCATAGGAACGACGCTCAATGGCGCACTTGTCGGTGAAACACTTTTCGCCCTTGAGGAAAAGCTTCTCGCCTTCGCGGCGGCACTGACGGCATTTCGGATCGAGATTACGAGCCACTTGTCTTTCTCCTTAGATGCGGCGCTTTTTAGGCGGACGGCAACCGTTGTGCGGCACCGGCGTCACGTCGGAAATCGCGGTGATCTTCATGCCCAACGCATTCAGTGCGCGGACCGAGGATTCACGACCAGGACCAGGACCCTTGATGCGAACTTCAAGGTTCTTGACGCCACACTCCTGAGCAGCCTTACCGGCGGCTTCGGCAGCGACCTGCGCAGCGAACGGGGTGGACTTACGCGAACCGCGGAAGCCTGCACCACCGGAAGTTGCCCACGACAGGGCGTTACCCTGACGGTCGGTAATGGTAATGATGGTGTTATTGAACGAAGCGTGAATATGGGCAATGCCCTCAGCAACGTTCTTTTTAACCTTTTTGCGAACTTTAGTAGCAGTCTTTGCCATGTTCTATCCCTATTACTTCTTGCCGGCGATGGCCTTGCGCGGCCCCTTGCGGGTACGTGCGTTGGTGCGGGTGCGCTGACCACGGCAGGGCAGGCCCTTACGATGGCGCAAGCCACGATAACAACCGAGGTCCATCAGACGCTTGATGTTCATCGTAACTTCACGGCGCAGGTCACCTTCAACGGTGTACTTGCCGACTTCGTCACGCAAACGATCCATATCCGCGTCGGACAGATCCTTCATTTTGGTAGTACGAACGATGCCGGCAGCGTCACAAATCTTTTGTGCGCGGGTACGGCCGATGCCGAAGATCGCCGTCAGGGCGATTTCTGCATGCTGATGGTTCGGAATGTTTACCCCTGCGATACGGGCCATTGAATCACTCCAATATTTCGAAAATTAACGGATACCAAACTAGCCAGAGGTTTAGCCCTGGCGCTGCTTATGACGCGGATCCTTGCAAATGACGCGAACGACACCTTTGCGACGGATCACTTTGCAATTGCGGCATACGCGCTTCACTGAAGGTTGCACTTTCATGTTTCACTCCTCGTCTGCGAGGGCTCGGAAGCAGCCGTGTTTCCTTGCCCTGCGGTTTATTGCGTAGAGAACTTTTACTTAGCCCGAAAAACGATGCGGGCCTTCGATAAATCGTATGGGGTCAACTGCACGGTAACCTTATCGCCAGGAAGAATGCGAATGTAGTGCATACGCATCTTTCCGGAGATAAAGCCATGTACGACATGCCCGTTTTCAAGCTTTACTTTGAAGGTTGCATTGGGAAGGTTTTCGACAACCTCACCCTGCATCTCGATGTAATCTTCTTTAGCCATGACAACTTACTTGATCATCGGTGAACCCTTGAAGTTAGCTTTCTTCAAGAGACTTTCATATTGGTGCGACATGACATACGCCTGAACCTGCGACATGAAATCCATGGTCACAACCACGATAATCAACAGCGACGTACCGCCGAAGTAGAAAGGAACATTCCACTTCAGAATGAGAAACTCGGGCAACAGGCAAACGACGGTAATGTAAGCTGCACCGATCAAGGTGAGGCGCATCAGTATCTTGTCGATATAACGAGCGGTCTGCTCGCCCGGACGAATCCCGGGCACAAACGCGCCACTCTTCTTCAAGTTATCGGCAGTCTCTTTCGAATTGAAAACGAGAGCGGTATAAAAGAAGCAGAAGAAGACGATAGCAGCCGCGTAAAGCATGACGTAAATAGGCTGCCCAGGAGAGAGCGTCCCAGCTACGTCTTTCAACCAGCGCATCGAGTCGCCCGAGCCGAACCAACCAGCAACGGTGGCAGGAAAGAGAATGATTGATGATGCAAAAATCGGCGGGATGACCCCGGACATATTCAGCTTTAGGGGCAGATGCGAACTCTGACCGCCATAAATCTTGTTACCAACCTGGCGTTTGGCGTAATTCACCAAGATCTTCCGTTGCCCGCGCTCGACGAATACCACGAATGCAGTAACCAAAACGACCAGGATACTGATGATCAACGCGGTAAGCGGATGCATGGCGCCGGTACGGACCAGTTCAAGCAAACCGCCAATGGCATTCGGCAAGCCGGCAGCAATACCGCCGAAAATGATGATGGAAATACCATTACCTAAGCCGCGCTCGGTGATCTGCTCCCCCAGCCACATCAAGAACATGGTGCCGGTAACCAGCGTGGTCACCGTAGTCAAGCGAAACAGGAAACCCGGATCAAGTACCAGGCCGGCCTGGGATTCAAGCGCGACGGCAATACCCAAGCCCTGGAACAGCGCCAGTGCTACGGTACCGTAGCGAGTGTATTGAGTGATCTTGCGACGCCCCGCCTCGCCCTCTTTCTTGAGAGCTTCAAGTTGCGGGCTTGCGACACTCATCAACTGCATGATGATCGAAGCCGAAATGTACGGCATGATCCCCAATGCAAAAATGGTGAAACGCGACAGGGCACCACCCGAGAACATGTTGAACATGCCCAGGATACCGCCCTTCTGCGAATTGAACAGATCGGAAAGAACGTTGGGATCAATCCCGGGTACCGGGATATGCGCACCGATACGATAGACAACCAGTGCACCGACAAGGAACCACAGACGGCGTTTCAAGTCGCCGAATTTGCCGCCTTTGCCAACAGTATTGGGATTTGCTGCCAACGTTCTTACCTTTCCCGTTCTTACTCGCCGACCGAGCCGCCAGCGGCTTCGATCGCAGCCTTGGCACCCTTGGTAGCGCCAACGCCCTTGAGGACAACCTTGCGGGTAATCGCACCAGCGAGGATCACCTTGGCGGACAAGGCATCACCTGGAACGATACCAGCCGCCTGGAGCGACAGCAGATCGATTTCATCGATCGGCAGACGATCCAGATCAGTCAGACGAACTTCGTAGTTGCGGGCACGCGTCAGCGAGTTGAAACCACGCTTCGGCAGGCGGCGCTGCAAAGGCATTTGACCGCCTTCGAAACCGACCTTGTGAAAACCGCCGGAACGCGACTTCTGACCCTTGTGACCACGACCGCAAGTCTTGCCAAGGCCGGAACCAATACCGCGGCCAACACGCTTGGCAGCCTTCTTGGAACCTTCGGCGGGCTTGATGGTATTCAAACGCATGGCTTAACCCTCAACCTTAACGAGATACTGAACCTTCTGGATCATGCCGCGAACAGCCGGCGTATCCAGCAGCTCGGAAGAGCTGTTCAGCTTGCGCAGGCCCAGGCCGCGCACGGTCGCGCGGTGATCCTGCTTGGTACCGATGATGCTCTTGACGAGCGTCACTTTGATTTTCTTGTCGGCCATGACTTACCCCAAGATCTGATCAACTGAAAGGCCGCGTTTGGCAGCGATTTCAGCCGGCGTATTCACTTTCGACAGACCGTCGATGGTGGCACGCACGATGTTGTAAGGATTGGTCGAGCCGTGAGCCTTGGCAACCACGTTGGTGACACCGACCACTTCGAAGACGGCGCGCATGGCACCGCCGGCGATGATGCCGGTACCTTCAGGAGCCGGCTGAATCATCACGGTGGTAGCACCGTGGCGACCCATCACGGTGTGATGCACCGTACCGCTCTTCAGGTTCACCTTGGCCATCTTGCGACGGGCCTCTTCCATAGCTTTTTGCACGGCAACCGGCACTTCGCGGGACTTGCCCTTGCCCATGCCGATGCCGCCGTCGCCGTCGCCGACCACGGTCAGTGCAGCGAAACCGAGGATACGACCACCCTTCACCACTTTCGTGACGCGGTTGACCGCAACCATCTTTTCGCGCATGCCGTCATCACGCTCTTCAGCTTGCTGCGGCTTCTTATTTCTTTCAGGTTTAGCCATTTCTTAACCTCGTCCTTTCGCCGTCGGTTAGAACTTCAGGCCGGCTTCACGCGCGGCTTCAGCCAGCGCCTGAATACGACCGTGGTACTGGAGACCGGAGCGATCAAAAGCCACCTGCTCAACGCCAGCGGCCTTAGCGCGCTCGGCGATCAGCTTGCCAACGGTTGTGGCAGCAGCCTTGTTACCGCCGTTCGGAACATCCTGACGGATGGCCGTTTCCAGCGTGGAAGCCGAAGCCAGAACCTTACCGCCGCAAGGCGAAATGATCTGGGCGTAAATGTGGCAGTTCGTGCGATTAACGCACAAGCGCACAGCCTTGAGCTCGGCGATTTTGGCCCGGGTTTTGCGGGCACGGCGCAGACGCGCTTGCTTCTTGTTAAACATATGCCACCCTTACTTCTTCTTGGTTTCCTTGATAACCACCACTTCGTCGGCATAACGCACGCCCTTGCCCTTATAGGGCTCCGGTTTGCGATAGGCGCGGACTTCGGCGGCGACCTGGCCGACCTGCTGCTTGTCGGAACCCTTGATCAGGATTTCCGTCTGGGTCGGGCACTCAACTTTCACACCGGCCGGCATCTTGTGCACAACCGGGTGGGAGAAGCCGAGGGACAGATTCAGGGAATCACCCTGAGCCTGAGCGCGGTAACCCACGCCAACCAACTGCAGCTTCTTTTCAAAACCTTTGGAAACACCGGTAACCATGTTGTTGAGGTTGGCACGCATGGTGCCCCACATGGCGCCGCCAGCTGCGGCACCCTCAACCTTGGTCACAACGACGTTTTGCCCTTCGACAGCGACTTGAACAGCCGGATGAGCTGCGGTCTTCAGGGTACCCAACGGGCCCTTGACGACGATCTGCTCACCCAGGCTGACTTCGACGCCAGCGGGGATAACGATTGGATTCTTACCAACACGCGACATAATCTATCTCCCTTACGCCACGATGCAGAGGACTTCGCCACCGACATTGCTGGCGCGTGCCTTACGATCGGTCATCACACCCTTCGGCGTGGAGACGATAGCAACACCCAGGCCGTTCATGACGCGGGGAATATCTTCGCAGCCCTTGTAGATACGCAAACCAGGCTTGGACACACGCTCGATGCGCTCAATAACCGGACGACCGGCGTAATACTTGAGACCGATTTCAAGAGTTGCCTTACCGTCAGCTTGACGCACTGCGAATTCATCAACATAACCTTCATCCTTCAGAACGGCGGCAATAGCCACCTTCAGCTTGGACGACGGCATGGAGACAGACGCCTTCTCGGCGAGCTGGGCGTTGCGGATGCGGGTCAGCATGTCCGCGATCGGATCGCTCATAGCCATTTCTGTTTCTCCTATTACCAGCTGGCCTTAACAACACCCGGAATCTCGCCATTGAAGGCCAATTCACGGATCTTGTTACGACACAGACCGAACTTACGGAACACACCACGCGGACGACCGGTCAACTGGCAACGATTGCGCAGACGGGTCGGACTGGAGTTACGGGGAAGAGCCTGAACCTTCAGGCGAGCCTCGTAACGCTCCTGGTCAGAGAGGCTTTCGTCATTGATGATTGCCTCAAGTGCCGCGCGCTTCTTGGCGTACTGCGCAACCAGCTTGCGACGCTTTTCATCACGGTTGATCAGAGCAAGTTTTGCCATGATTGCCTCAATTCTTGAACGGGAACTTGAACGCGGCGAGCAGAGCCTTGGCTTCTGCATCGGTCTTCGCGGTCGTGGTGATACTGATATTCATACCCCGCAGAGCATCGATCTTGTCGTACTCGATTTCCGGGAAAATGATTTGCTCTTTGACGCCCATGTTGTAGTTACCCTGACCGTCGAAACCCTTACCGGAAATACCACGGAAGTCACGCACACGCGGCAGGGCGATGGTAACCAGGCGATCAAGGAACTCGAACATACGGGGACCACGGAGAGTCACCATACAACCAATCGGATAGCCATCACGGATCTTGAAGCCAGCGATCGACTTGCGAGCCTTGGTGGTCACAGGCTTCTGACCAGCAATCTTTTGCATGTCGCCGACGGCGTTTTCCAGAACCTTCTTATCAGCCACAGCCTCACCAACACCCATATTCAGAGTGATTTTGGTGATACGCGGCACTTCCATAACCGACTTGTAACCAAACTGCTTGGTCAGCTCGCCGACTACGGTGTCTTTGTATACTTGTTGCAAACGCGCCATGACTACCCCTTATGCGTTCACCAGTTCGCCGTTCGACTTGAACACGCGAACCTTGCGGCCATCTTCCAGAGACTTGAAGCCGACACGATCGGCCTTCTTGCTCACAGGATTGAAGAGCGCAACATTGGAGAGATGAATAGGCATATCCTTATCAACGATGCCACCAGCCACGCCCTTGATCGGGTTCGGCTTGACGTGCTTCTTGGCACGGTTAACACCTTCAACAACAACATGCTCTTCACCGACGCGGGACAGCACGAGACCGCGCTTGCCTTTATCTTTGCCGGTAATAACGACGACTTCGTCGCCTTTGCGAATTTTTTCCATCACCCGTTCCTTACAGCACTTCTGGAGCCAGCGACACGATCTTCATGAAACGCTCGGTACGCAGTTCGCGGGTTACCGGGCCAAAGATGCGCGTGCCAATCGGCTCGAGCTTGTTGTTGAGAAGAACTGCGGCATTGCCATCAAAGCGAACCAGCGAACCATCAGGACGACGAACACCCTTGGCGGTACGAACCACCACCGCGTTATAAACATCACCCTTTTTGACGCGACCGCGCGGCGCAGCATCCTTGATGCTGACCTTAATGATGTCACCAATGCTCGCATAGCGGCGCTTGGATCCACCCAGCACTTTGATACACATTACTGAACGAGCACCGGTATTATCGGCGACGTCCAGAGTCGTCTGCATCTGAATCATTTAATTTAACTCCAACTTAACCCGCCTAGGCGGTCAGTCTTGGAACCCGTACGGGTCGAACACCTTTGCCAACCACCAGGAGGGTAGCTTGCAAAAAAGAAGCCGGATTATACCGGCTTCTTTAACTCTTACGCAAGCGTATTTAGAAAACTTTCGTTATACAACGATAGCTTTTTCCAAAACGCTGGTAACTGCCCATGTCTTGGTGCGGGAAACCGGGCGGGTTTCGACGATCTCAACCAGATCACCGGCCTTTGCGGTATTGCCCTCATTATGAGCATGGTACTTCTTCGAACGAACCATCACCTTGCCGTACATCGGGTGCTTGACCTTACGCTCGACAAGAACGGTAACCGTCTTTTCCATCTTGTCGCTGACTACGCGACCAATCAGGGTACGTTTGATACTGGTGGTTTCGCTCATTGCTGCACCGCCTTTTCACGAATAAGCGTGCGGACGCGAGCGATGTCACGACGCACCTTGGACATTTGGCTGGTATTGGACAACTGCTGAGTAGCAAGTTGCATACGCAGGCCGAACTGGGCCTTCAAAAGATCCAGCAGTTCCTTGTTGAGCTCGTCCACGCTCTTGGTTCTCAGTTCACTAGCTTTCATGATTACCCCAGATGACGAGTAACGAAGGTGGTCGGGATCGGCAGCTTGGCAGCAGCCAGGGCAAATGCCTCGCGTGCCAGCGCTTCATTGACGCCGTCCATTTCGTACAGAACCTTGCCCGGCTGGATTTCGGCGACCCAATACTCCGGGCTACCCTTACCGTTACCCATCCGAACTTCCGCCGGCTTCTTCGAAATCGGCTTATCCGGGAAGATACGAATCCAGATACGACCACCACGCTTGATATGACGGGTCATGGCACGACGAGCCGCTTCAATCTGACGCGCAGTCAAACGACCGCGACCGATCGCCTTGAGACCCCACTCGCCAAACGAAACCTTCGTTCCACGGGTCGCCAGACCTTCGTTACGGCCTTTATGCTCCTTACGGAACTTGCGACGATTTGGTTGCAACATTTAGGCACCTGCCTTTCTTACGCGCTTTGCCGCCACACCGTCACCCTCAGGTTTTTTTACCGTACGGGTGCGCGGCTTGTCGCCCTCGGGACGACCAGCATTGCGACGCGGCTTGCGATCATCAGCAGCCGGTTCGACAACTTCAGGCTGCTCGTTGCGATCCAGCATATCACCCTTGTAAACCCAGACCTTGATACCGATGATGCCGTACGTGGTCAGAGCTTCGGAGGTTGCGTAGTCGATATTGGCACGCAGCGTATGAAGCGGCACGCGGCCTTCGCGATACCATTCGCTGCGAGCGATTTCGGCACCGTTTAGACGGCCAGCGCTCATGACCTTGATACCCTGGGCACCGAGGCGCATAGCATTTTGCATCGCGCGCTTCATGGCACGACGGAACATGATGCGCTTTTCGAGTTGCTGGGCGATCGAGTCGGCGATCAACTGAGCATCAACTTCCGGCTTGCGGATTTCCTCAATCGACACATGAACGGGAACGCCCATGATGCGCTGAAGGTCCGAACGCAGTTGTTCGATGTCTTCGCCCTTCTTGCCGATAACCACACCAGGACGAGCGGAGAAAACGGTGACGCGAGCGTTCTTGGCCGGACGCTCGATCAGTACACGACCAACCGAAGCATGAGCCAGCTTACGCTTCAGGTATTCGCGAACCTTGATGTCTTCGTTCAGCATACCCGGGAAGTCCTTGCTGGCAGCATACCAACGCGAACTCCAATTTTTGGTGACTGCCAGGCGGAAGCCAGTCGGATGAATTTTCTGTCCCATGGCTCTTCCTTAGTTACCAACGGTCAGATAAATATGGCAGGTCGGCTTGCTGATCCGATTGCCACGACCCTTGGCGCGAGCGGTGAAACGCTTGAGCACCATGCCTTTTTCGACGTAAATGACTTTTACCTTCAGTTCGTCGATGTCGGCGCCATCATTGTGCTCAGCGTTGGCAATTGCCGACTCCAGCACCTTTTTGACAATACCAGCCCCCTTTTTCGGGGAGAAAGCCAGGATATTCAGAGCCTGACCAACCGGCTTGCCGCGCACCAGGTCGGCAACGAGGCGACCCTTTTGCGCAGAGAGGCGAACGCCCCGTAGACTTGCACGAGTTTCCATGTCAGCTCCTTACTTCTTGGCCTTCTTGCCGGCGGTGTGACCCTTGAACGTACGGGTCAGCGAAAACTCGCCGAGCTTGTGACCGACCATATTCTCGGTGACGAACACCGGGATATGCTGCTTGCCATTGTGGACCGCGATCGTCAAACCGATAAACTCGGGGAGGATCGTCGAACGACGCGACCAGGTCTTGATCGGGCGCTTGTCGCCTGTGCTGCGAACTGCTTCGACTTTGTCGATCAGATACGCATCAACAAACGGGCCCTTTTTCAGAGAACGTCCCATTTCCTACCCCTTAACGCTTATGACGACGCGACACGATCATGCTATCCGTGCGCTTGTTCTTGCGAGTGCGATAACCCTTGGTGGGCTGACCCCACGGATTAACCGGCACACGACCTTCGCCGGTACGGCCTTCGCCACCGCCGTGCGGGTGATCGATCGGATTCATTGCCGTACCACGTACGGTCGGACGAACACCGCGCCAACGCATTGCGCCGGCCTTACCGAACTTGCGAAGATTATTTTCTTCGTTACCCACTTCACCAATGGTCGCGCGGCACTCGACATGAACGCGACGAACCTCACCCGAACGCAGACGAATCTGCGCGTAGATGCCTTCGCGAGCCAGCAACTGGGCCGACGTACCGGCCGAGCGGGCCAACTGAGCACCTTTACCCGGCAGCATCTCGACGCAACAAATGGTCGTACCGACCGGAATATTGCGAATCGGAAGCGCATTGCCAGACTTGATCGGGGCCTCGGAACCGCTCATGACTTGCTGGCCGACGACCATGCCCTTATTGGCGATGATGTAACGACGCTCACCGTCGGCATAGCACAGGAGAGCGATATTTGCCGTGCGGTTAGGATCGTATTCCAGACGCTCAACCTTGGCAGGAACACCGTCCTTGGTACGCTTGAAATCAATAATGCGGTACGACTGCTTATGACCGCCACCCTGGTGACGAACGGTAACGCGACCGTTATTGTTGCGACCGGCATTGCCAGACTTTGCCTCAACCAGCGCAGCAAACGGCTTGCCTTTATGCAGGTTCGCATTGACGACCTGCACCACGGCACGACGGCCCGGGGAAGTCGGCTTGACTTTAACGAGTGCCATTAGGCATTCCCCCCTTCAACAAAATTGATTTCCTGACCCGGCTTAAGGCTAACGTAAGCCTTCTTCCAGCCTTTCCGACGGCCAACGGTGCCTTTGAAGCGCTTGACCTTACCCTTGACGTTGGCAACCTGGACGGCTTCGACCTCAACCTTGAACAGCAACTCGACCGCGGCCTTGATTTCCGGCTTGGTAGCATCGGAAGCAACGCGGAAGATTACCTGTTCGTGCTTTTCAGCAATGTAGGTAGCCTTCTCGGAGATTTGCGGTGCGAGCAGCACCTGCATCAGACGTTGTTGATTCATCCCCACATCTCCTCGAACTTGGCCACGGCGTTCTTGGTGACCAGAACCTTGGCGAAGCGAACCAGCGAAACCGGATCAGCCTCTTGAGCCTCGAGAACCAGAACATTGGGCAGATTGCGCGAAGAGAGATACAGGTTCTCGCTCAGCACATCCGTAATGACCAGAAGATTGCCTTCCAGACCCATACCCTTGAGCTTTTGCGAAAAAAGCTTGGTCTTGGGCGCATCGATGGACAAATCATCGACAACGATCAGACGATCCTGACGGGCCAACTCGGAGAGGATCGCAGCCATGCCGGCGCGGAACATCTTCTTATTAACCTTCTGGCTGAAATTTTCGTCGGGCGAATTCGGGAAAATCCGACCGCCCCCACGCCACAGCGGGCTGCCATTGGAGCCGGCACGAGCACGACCCGTACCCTTTTGGCGCCACGGCTTGGTGGTGGTATGACGAACTTCCGAACGATCCTTCTGCTGACGATCACCCGAACGTGCATTTGCCTGATAGGCAACGACGATCTGGTGCACCAGCGCTTCATTGAAGTCACGACCGAAAAGCACGTCGGAAGCCTGCAGCTTTGCCGCCTCCTGACCCTGCTCGTTAATTACCTTGAGTTCCATGTCGCCCCCTTAAGCCTTGACTGCCGGACGCACGACGACGTCAGCACCCTTGGCACCCGGAACGGCGCCACGAACCAGCAGAAGCTGGCGCTCGGTATCGACACGAACAATCGTCAAGCCCTGCATCGTGGACTGGACATCACCCAGATGGCCAGCCATGCGCTTACCCGGAAAAACACGACCCGGATCCTGCGCCATACCAATGGAACCCGGCGCATTGTGCGAAACCGAGTTACCGTGGGAAGCACGATTGGAGCTGAAATTGTGACGCTTGATGCCACCCTGGAAACCCTTACCGATCGAAGTACCGGTCACATCGACTTTTTGCCCTTCGGCAAAAATCGTGACCGCCACCTGATCACCAGCCTTGAAAGAGGCCAGCTGCTCAGCATCGATACGGAATTCCTTGAGCACGTGACCGGCTTCCACACCCGCCTTGGCCAGATGGCCAGCAGCAGGCTTGGAAACACGGGAGGCACGGCGCTTGCCGAATGCGACCTGAATGGCTGCGTAGCCATCGATCTCCGGCGTTTTGACTTGGGTCACGCGATTATTGGACACGTCAAGCACAGTTACCGGAATGGACGCGCCATCCTCGGCAAAAATGCGAGTCATGCCAACCTTGCGACCAACAAGGCCTAGACTCATGGTTATTCTCCTCATCGCCGGCTGCGATTGGCCGGTCGATGTAAAACAACAAATGGGCAGCCGTCGCCGGCCACCCCCGAAAGGCGCGGATTATATCCGCAACCCTTAATTACTGCAACTTGATTTCGACGTCGACACCAGCCGGCAGATCCAGCTTCATCAAGGCATCAACGGTTTTGTCGGTCGGATCAACGATATCCATCAAACGCAGATGGGTACGGATTTCCAACTGATCACGGGAAGCCTTGTTGACGTGCGGCGAGCGCAGGATGTCAAAACGCTGCTTGCGGGTCGGCAGCGGCACGGGACCACGAACAACGGCACCGGTACGCTTGGCAGTTTCGACGATTTCCTGAGCAGACTGATCGATCAGACGATAGTCGAATGCCTTCAGACGGATACGGATTTTTTGACTTTGCATTTTGGCTTCCAAAGAACGATGGGGCCGGCGATTATGCCAGCCCCGATTTCAAAAAGAGCAATTACTCGATGATCTTGGCAACGACACCGGCGCCGACGGTACGACCGCCTTCACGGATAGCGAAGCGCAGACCTTCTTCCATAGCGATCGGAGCGATCAGCTTGACGGTCATCTGGATGTTGTCACCCGGCATAACCATTTCAACACCTTCCGGCAGCGAGATCGCACCGGTCACGTCGGTCGTACGGAAGTAGAACTGCGGACGGTAGTTGTTGAAGAACGGGGTGTGACGACCACCTTCGTCCTTGGACAGAACATACACTTCGCCGGTGAAGTGGGTGTGCGGGGTGATCGAACCCGGCTTGCACAGTACTTGACCACGCTCGACGTCTTCACGCTTGGTACCACGCAACAGGGCGCCAATGTTGTCGCCAGCCTGACCTTGGTCGAGCAGCTTGCGGAACATCTCAACACCGGTACAGGTGGTCTTGACGGTCGGGCGGATACCGACGATTTCGATTTCTTCGCCAACCTTGACAATACCGCGCTCAACACGACCGGTCACAACGGTACCACGACCCGAGATCGAGAAGACATCTTCAACCGGCATCAGGAACGGCAGATCAACAGCACGCTCCGGGGTCGGGATGTAGGAGTCCAGCGCATCAGCCAGACGGAAGATCGACGGCTCGCCGATTTCGGACTGGTCGCCTTCCAGGGCCTTGAGTGCAGAGCCGTGGATGATCGGGGTGTCGTCGCCCGGGAAGTCGTACTTGGAGAGCAGCTCGCGCAGTTCCATTTCGACCAGCTCGAGCAGCTCGGCGTCGTCAACCATGTCGCACTTGTTCATGAACACCAGAACGTACGGCACACCAACCTGGCGAGCCAACAGGATGTGCTCGCGGGTTTGCGGCATCGGGCCGTCAGCAGCGGAACAAACCAGGATCGCGCCGTCCATCTGAGCAGCACCGGTAATCATGTTCTTGACGTAGTCGGCGTGGCCCGGGCAGTCAACGTGGGCGTAGTGACGATTGGCGGTTTCGTATTCGACGTGCGCGGTGTTGATCGTGATACCACGAGCCTTTTCTTCCGGCGCCGCATCGATCTGATCGTAGGCCTTGGCGGCACCGCCGTACTTGGCAGCCAGCACCGTGGTGATCGCAGCCGTCAGGGTCGTCTTGCCATGGTCAACGTGACCAATCGTACCTACGTTTACGTGCGGCTTGGTACGTTCAAATTTCTCTTTTGCCATTATCGGTTCTCCAGCAATTACTTCTTGTTAATGACAGCCTCGGCGACGTTCTTCGGCGCTTCGGTGTAGTGCTTGAATTCCATCGAGTAGGTAGCACGACCTTGCGACAACGAACGCAGGGAGGTCGAGTAGCCAAACATCTCGGACAGCGGAACTTCGGCCTTGACGAGCTTGATGCCGCCGACCTGATCTTCCATACCCTGAACGATGCCGCGACGCGAAGAAAGGTCGCCCATGACGTTGCCCATGTAGTCTTCCGGGGTTTCGACCTCGACCGCCATCATCGGCTCAAGCAGGGTCGGACTCGCCTTCTTCATACCTTCCTTGAAGGCCATCGAAGCGGCCATCCGGAATGCATTTTCGTTCGAGTCAACGTCGTGGTAGGAACCATCGAACAGCGTGAACTTGATATCAACAACCGGGAAGCCAGCCAGAACACCACTGGTAATCGCATCGCGCAAGCCTTTGTCGACCGCCGGAATGAATTCGCGCGGAACGACGCCGCCCTTGATGGCATCGACGAACTCATAGCCTTTGCCAGCCTCGTTCGGCTCAATCTTGAGCCAGACGTGACCGAACTGACCACGACCACCAGACTGCTTGACGAACTTGCCTTCCTGCTCAACCGACTTCTTGATGCATTCACGGTAGGCAACCTGAGGTGCACCAACGGAAGCATCAACGTTGAATTCGCGACGCATACGGTCAACCAGAATTTCCAGGTGGAGTTCGCCCATACCGGAAATGATGGTCTGACCCGATTCTTCATCGGTACGCACGCGGAAAGACGGATCCTCCTGAGCCAGACGCCCCAGCGCCAGGCCCATCTTTTCTTGGTCAGCCTTGGTCTTCGGCTCAACAGCAACGTGAATCACCGGCTCCGGGAAAACCATGCGCTCAAGGGTGATGACATTGGCCGGATCGCACAGCGTGTCGCCAGTAGTGGCTTCCTTGAGACCAACAGCAGCAGCGATGTCACCAGCGCGCACTTCCTTGATTTCTTCGCGCTGATTGGCGTGCATCTGCAGAATACGCCCCAGACGCTCCTTACGACCCTTGACCGGGTTGTAAACGGTATCGCCCGAATTGATCACACCAGAGTAAACACGGAAGAAGATCAGCTGACCAACAAACGGGTCGGTCATGATCTTGAAAGCCAGAGCCGAAAATGCCTCATCGTCAGCAGCGCGACGCTCGCCTTCGGATTCGTTCTCGAGAATCCCCTTGACCGGCGGAATATCAACCGGCGACGGGAGCAGCTCGATCACGGCGTCCAGCATCTTCTGCACACCCTTGTTCTTGAAAGCAGTACCGCACAGCATCGGCTGAATTTCGCAGGCGATGGTACGGGTGCGCAGACCGAAAATGATGTCAGCCTCGGACAACTCACCTTCTTCAAGGTACTTGTTCATCAGCTCTTCGGAAGCCTCGGCAGCAGCCTCGACCATTTGTTCGCGCCAAGAGGCCGCATCGTCAGCCAGATCAGCCGGAATGTCGCGTGCTTCGTACTTCATGCCCTGCGAAGCTTCATCCCAGAAAATTGCCTTCATCTTGATCAGATCGACAACACCTTCGAACTTGTCTTCGGCACCGATAGGAATGACGATGGGCACCGGATTAGCCTTCAGACGCAGCTTGAGCTGATCGACAACCTTGAAGAAGTTGGCACCGGAACGGTCCATCTTGTTCACGAAAGCGAGGCGCGGCACACCGTACTTGTTAGCCTGGCGCCAAACGGTTTCAGACTGCGGCTGCACGCCACCAACGGCGCAATAGACCATACAGGCAGCATCAAGAACACGCATCGAGCGCTCAACTTCGATCGTGAAGTCGACGTGCCCCGGGGTGTCGATGATGTTGATGCGATGCGGCTGGAACTGCTTGTCCATACCGCTCCAGAAACAGGTGGTCGCAGCAGAGGTAATGGTGATACCGCGCTCTTGCTCCTGCTCCATCCAGTCCATGGTGGCGGCGCCATCATGCACTTCACCGATCTTGTGATTAACACCGGTGTAGTAAAGGATACGTTCAGTCGTCGTCGTCTTGCCGGCGTCGATGTGGGCGCTGATACCAATGTTGCGGTAGCGCTCGATGGGAGTTGTACGTGCCACGTTAGTGCCCTTTGAAAATTAGAAGCGGAAGTGAGCAAAAGCCTTGTTGGCTTCGGCCATACGGTGCACTTCGTCACGCTTCTTGACAGCACCACCGCGGTTTTCTGCGGCCTCCAGCATTTCAGCAGCCAGACGCTGACCCATCGACTTTTCCGAACGCTTGCGAGCGGACTCGCGCAACCAGCGCATAGCCAGCGCTGCGCGACGGGCCGGACGGACTTCAACCGGCACTTGATAGTTAGCACCACCAACACGACGGGACTTGACTTCAACCATCGGCTTGACGTTGCCCATGGCAGCACTGAACACCTCCAAGGGGTCCTTGCCACCCTTGGTGGTAATGATCTCGAAAGCGCCGTAAACAATACGCTCTGCGACGGACTTCTTGCCGCTTTGCATGATGGCATTAACAAACTTGGAAACTTCGACATTGCCAAACTTCGGGTCCGGCAGAATGTCACGTTTTGGTACTTCACGACGACGGGGCATATTGACCTCTATAAACACGATTCAGTTGAAAAGCCGGGCTAGGGCAAAACCCTCCCGGCCTCTCCCGACCACCCAGGTGGATGGCCACTTACTTAAGCCACTTAAAAAATCAAGCAGCCTTCGGACGCTTGGCACCGTACTTGGAACGGGCCTGCTTACGATCTTTGACGCCCTGGGTATCCAGAGAGCCACGCACGGTGTGATAACGCACACCCGGCAAATCCTTGACACGACCACCACGAATCAGGACCACGGAGTGCTCCTGGAGGTTGTGGCCTTCACCACCAATGTACGAAATAACCTCGAAGCCATTGGTCAGACGAACCTTGCAAACCTTACGCAAAGCGGAGTTTGGCTTCTTCGGGGTGGTGGTATAAACACGAGTGCAAACACCGCGCTTTTGCGGGCACTTTTCCAGAGCAGGAACCTTGCTCTTGGTAACCTCGGCCACACGCGGCTTGCGCACGAGCTGGTTGATGGTCGGCATATCAAACTTCCTTCAACAGCCGGGCACCCATACTTGGTGCACGACGGCAATTTTGTTATCCAAAGCGGAGACAATGATTAGTCACCGCCGACAAAGACCATAGATTCTATGGTTGATCAACCCCCATGTCAACGAAGCATGGGGGTTCCCTACGAAATTAGGATGCTTGATCTGCTTCCTGAACAACACCCGTCTCACCGACGCCATCCCCCGACGTAGAGACCGCATCTTCGCCCGCCGTGGCGCCCTTACGGGTGCGATGGTAAGCCAAGCCAGTACCAGCCGGAATCAATCGACCGACGATGACGTTTTCCTTCAAGCCGCGAAGTTCATCGCGCTTGCCCATGATTGCTGCCTCGGTCAGAACCCGAGTTGTTTCCTGGAAGGAGGCTGCAGAGATGAACGAGTCGGTGGACAACGAGGCTTTTGTGATACCCAGCAACATATGCTCATAAGTCGCCGGCAGCTTGCCTTCTGCAATTACGCGATCATTCTCGGCGAGCAATTCGGCGCGCTCAACCTGCTCCGACTTGATGAAGCGTGTATCTCCCGGTTCGATGATCGTTACGCGACGTAGCATTTGGCGCACGATGACTTCAATATGCTTGTCATTGATCTTCACGCCTTGCAAACGATAGACATCCTGCACTTCATCCGTAATGTAGCGCGCAAGGGCCTCGATGCCCTGCAAACGCAGAATGTCATGCGGATCGGGCTCGCCTTCAACAATCTTCTCGCCCTTGTTGACGACTTGACCATCATGAACCAGAACGTGCTTGTCCTTGGATATCAGGAACTCGTGAACGTTGCCATCAAGATCGGTGATAACCAGGCGTTGCTTGCCCTTAGTGTCCTTACCAAAACTGATGGTGCCGGTCACTTCGGCAAGCACCGAGGCATCCTTCGGCGTACGCGCCTCGAACAACTCGGCAACTCGCGGCAGACCACCGGTAATGTCGCGGGTCTTGGCAGATTCTTGCGGCATACGTGCAAGCACGTCACCGACGCCCACCTGCTGGCCATCGAGAACGGAAATAATCGAGCCGACCTGGAAGGCAATAGAAACAGCGTGATCGCTGCCATTGATCTTGACTTCCTGCCCAGCTTCATCAAGCAGCTTGACGACAGGACGAACCCCCTTCGTTGCTGCCTTACCACCCCGCTTATGGTCAATAACAACGAGGGTCGACAAACCCGTTACGTCGTCGACTTGCTTGGCAACCGTCACACCTTCTTCAACGTTCTCGAAGCGAACCGTACCGGCATATTCAGTAATAATCGGACGGGTATGCGGATCCCAAGTCGCCAGCTTGACACCAGCCTTGACGACCTTTCCATCATCGACCGCCAGAATCGCACCATAAGGCACCTTATGGCGCTCACGCTCACGACCGTGATCATCTGTGATCAGGACTTCGCCGGAACGTGAAATGACGACCTTTTCGTCCTTCGCACTTGTGACATAGCGCATGTTCGAAGTGAAACGTACCGTACCGGCGGACTTGGCTTCAACCTGGGATGCCACTGCTGCTCGCGACGCTGCACCACCGACGTGGAAAGTACGCATCGTCAACTGAGTACCTGGCTCGCCAATCGACTGTGCAGCGATAACACCAACGGACTCACCGGCATTGACCATGCTGCCACGACCGAGGTCACGACCATAGCACTTGGCGCACAAGCCGTAACGCGTATCGCAGGTCAGCGGAGTACGAACCTTGACTTCGTCGATACCGAGCTTGTCGATCAGGTCGACGAGGTCTTCGTCGAGCATGGTGCCGGCGAAAATCACCGTTTCCTGGGTTTCCGGATCGACCAGATCATCCACCGTGACGCGACCGAGAATACGCTCGCGCAACGGCTCGATGACTTCACCGCCCTCAACAAGCGCCTTGACCGGGAAGCCGTTCTTGGTGCCGCAATCATCCTCGGTAATCACCAAATCCTGGGTCACGTCAACCAGACGACGGGTCAGGTAACCGGAGTTCGCCGTTTTCAACGCCGTATCGGCCAGACCCTTACGGGCACCGTGGGTCGAGATGAAGTACTGGAGAACGTTCAGGCCTTCGCGGAAGTTGGTGGTAATCGGCGTTTCGATAATCGAACCGTCCGGCTTTGCCATCAGGCCGCGCATACCGGCCAGCTGACGGATCTGGGCAGCCGAACCGCGGGCACCGGAGTCCGCCATCATGTAGATAGAGTTGAAGGAGTCCTGCTTGACCTTCTTACCGTGACGATCGATGGTTTCCTCGTGACCGAGTTCGTCCATCATCACCTTGGCGACCTGGTCACCGGTACGGCCCCAGATATCGACGACCTTGTTATAACGTTCGCCATTGGTCACCAGACCGTTGGTGTACTGGGTCTCGATTTCCTTAACTTCCGCTTCTGCGGCTGCGATGATCTCGTACTTCTTGGCTGGGACGCGCATGTCGTCGGAGCAGAAGGAAATACCTGCACGGGTCGCCAGCGCATAGCCGTTCTGCATCAGCTTGTCGGCGAAGATGACGGTTTCCTTCAGGCCGCAACGACGGAAGGATTCGTCGATCAGCTTGGAGATTTCCTTCTTCTTCAGGGCGCGGTCGATGACCTTGAAGGGCAGGCCCTTCGGTAGGATGCGCGAAAGCAGCGCACGGCCGGCGGTGGTTTCAACGCGAACGATCTTTTCGATCCACTCACCTTCGACAGCGCCTTGCTCGTACTGCGGCAGACGCACGGAAATGCGCGAGTGGACGTCCAGTTCCTTGGCGGCCATGGCGCGTTCGATTTCGTTGGTGTTGGCAAAATACATGCCCTCACCCTTGCCATTGATCTTTTCCCGGGTAGCGTAGTAAAGACCAAGAACGATATCCTGGGACGGCACGATGATCGGCTGGCCGTTGGCGGGCGACAGCACATTGTTCGACGCCAGCATCAGGGTGCGAGCTTCCATCTGCGCTTCCAGCGACAGCGGCACGTGAACAGCCATCTGGTCACCGTCGAAGTCGGCGTTGAAGGCGGCACAAACGAGCGGGTGCAGCTGGATCGCCTTGCCTTCGATCAGGGTCGGCTCGAATGCCTGGATACCCAGACGGTGCAGGGTCGGCGCACGGTTCAGCATGACCGGATGTTCGCGAATGACATCTTCGAGGATGTCCCACACCACCGGCTCCTGGCCTTCAACCATCTTCTTGGCTTGCTTGATGGTGGTGGCGTAGCCGAGCACTTCCAGCTTATGGAAGATGAAGGGCTTGAACAGTTCCAGCGCCATCAGCTTGGGCAGGCCGCACTGATGCAGCTTGAGCTGCGGACCGACCACGATGACCGAACGGCCGGAGTAGTCGACGCGCTTACCCAGCAAGTTCTGACGGAAACGACCGCCCTTGCCCTTGATCATGTCGGCCAGCGACTTCAGCGGACGCTTGTTGGCGCCGGTCATGGCCTTGCCGCGACGACCGTTGTCCAGCAGGCTATCCACGGATTCCTGCAGCATGCGCTTTTCGTTGCGAACGATGATTTCCGGAGCCTTCAGCTCAAGCAAGCGCTTCAGACGGTTGTTGCGGTTGATGACGCGACGATACAAATCGTTCAGGTCGGAAGTGGCGAAACGACCGCCGTCGAGCGGCACCAGCGGACGCAGATCCGGCGGCAGCACCGGCAGGACTTCGAGGACCATCCAGTCCGGCTTGATACCAGACTTGAGGAAACCTTCGAGAATCTTCAGACGCTTGGCCAGCTTCTTGTTCTTGGCTTCGGAACCGGTGACTTCCAGTTCGGCACGCAGGGATTCAACTTCGCTCGGCAGATCGAGATTGCGCAGCAGTTCGCGGATACCTTCGGCACCCATCAGGGCATGGAATTCATCACCATGCTCTTCCATCATTTCGAGGTACTGTTCTTCCGTCAGCAACTGGCTGCGTTGCAGATTGGAGACCATGCCCGGGTCGGTCACGACATAGGCTTCGAAGTACAGGACGCGCTCGATATCGCGCAGCGTCATGTCGAGCACCATGCCGAGACGGGACGGCAGCGATTTCAGGAACCAGATGTGGGCGGTCGGCGAAGCCAGTTCGATATGCCCCATGCGGTCGCGACGAACCTTGGCGAGCGTCACTTCGACGCCGCACTTTTCGCAGATCACGCCACGGTGCTTCAGGCGCTTGTACTTGCCGCACAAGCACTCGTAATCCTTGATCGGGCCAAAGATCTTGGCGCAGAACAGGCCGTCACGCTCCGGCTTGAAGGTACGGTAGTTGATGGTTTCCGGCTTCTTGACTTCGCCGTAGGACCAGGAACGGATCTTTTCGGGCGAGGCGAGACCAATGGTAATCGCGTCAAATTCCTCTTCCGCCGTTACCTGCTTGAATAGATCGAGCAATGCTTTCATCGTTTAACTCCCAGCCCTAAATCAGTAACGTTCCAGATCGATGTCGATCGCCAGCGAACGAATTTCCTTGACCAGCACGTTGAAGGACTCCGGCATGCCGGCTTCGATCTTGTGCTCGCCCTTGACGATGTTTTCGTACACCTTGGTACGGCCATTCACGTCGTCGGACTTCACGGTCAGCATTTCCTGCAGCACGTAGGCGGCGCCGTAAGCTTCCAGCGCCCACACTTCCATTTCACCGAAGCGCTGGCCACCGAACTGCGCCTTGCCGCCCAGCGGCTGCTGGGTGACCAGCGAGTAGGGGCCGGTCGAACGGGCATGCATCTTGTCGTCGACCAAGTGATGCAGCTTCAGGTAGTGCATGTAGCCCACCGTCACCTGACGCTCGAACGGCTCGCCGGTGCGACCGTCGAACAGGGTCATCTGACCCGACGACGGCATCCCGGCCAGGGCCAGCATGGCCTTGATTTCGGCATCCTTGGCGCCGTCGAACACCGGCGTCGCGAAAGGCACGCCTTCGGTCAGGTTGCCAGCCATTTCCATGATCTCGGCATCATTCAACTGATCCAAGTCTTCAGCCTTACCACCTGCGTTGTAGATCTTGTCGAGGAAGCTACGCATTTCCTTGACGCTGGCCTGGGCCCGCAGCATGGCGCCGATCTGGTGACCGAGGCCCTTGGCGGCAAGACCGAGGTGGACTTCAAGAATCTGACCGACGTTCATCCGCGACGGCACACCGAGCGGATTGAGCACGATGTCGACCGGACGACCGTCTTCCATGTGCGGCATGTCTTCCACCGGCAGGATGCGGGAGACCACACCCTTGTTACCGTGACGACCGGCCATCTTGTCGCCTGGTTGCAGGCGACGCTTGACTGCGACATAGACCTTGACCATTTTCTGGACACCCGGCGGCAGTTCGTCGCCTTGCGTCAGCTTCTTGCGCTTGCCTTCGAATGCGATGTCGAAGTCCTTGCGGGCCTGCTCCAGGCCTTCCTTGACTTGCTCCAATTGCTGGGCAATGTCGTCTTCAGCCAGACGAATATCGAACCAGTGATGGGGATCCATGCCGTCAAGATAGGACTGCTCGATCACTGCTCCCTTGGCCAGCTTCTTCGGACCACCGTTAGCCTTCTTGCCAAGAATCAGTCGTTCGACACGGGCGAATGCATCGCGTTCAACAATCCGCATCTGGTCGGCGAGGTCGAGCTTGTAGTGACGCAGGTGCTCGTCGATGATCGACTGGGCACGCTTGTCGCGCTCGATCCCTTCACGGGTGAACACCTGGACGTCGATAACGGTACCGGCAATGCCCGACGGTACGCGCAGCGAGGTGTCCTTAACATCGGAAGCCTTTTCACCGAAGATGGCGCGCAGCAGCTTTTCTTCCGGCGTGAGCTGGGTTTCACCCTTGGGCGTGACCTTGCCGACCAGCACATCACCGGCTTCAACTTCAGCACCAATATAGACGATGCCCGAGTCGTCCAGGCGGGACAACTGAACTTCGCCCAGCGATGCGATATCGCGGGTGATTTCTTCGGGACCGAGCTTGGTATCGCGCGCAACGACCGTCAGTTCCTCAATGTGGATCGAGGTATAGCGGTCTTCCGCCACGACGCGTTCGGAGATCAAGATCGAATCTTCGAAGTTGTAGCCGTTCCACGGCATAAAGGCGATCAGCATGTTCTGCCCCAGTGCCAGTTCGCCCTTATCGGTCGAAGCACCATCGGCTACGACATCGCCCTTGGCAATCTTGTCACCAACGCGCACCAGCGGACGCTGGTTGATATTGGTGTTCTGGTTGGAACGGGTGTACTTGACCAGATTGTAGATATCAACGCCGACTTCACCAGCGATGGTTTCATCGTCATTAACACGGACAACAACACGGCCCGCATCAACGTAATCGACCAGTCCGCCGCGACGGGCAACAACGGCCGTACCGGAGTCAACTGCGACAGTACGTTCGATGCCTGTACCAACCAGTGCTTTTTCTGGACGCAGACACGGAACGGCTTGACGTTGCATGTTGGCGCCCATCAGCGCGCGGTTCGCGTCATCGTGCTCAAGGAACGGAATCAGCGAGGCGGCGACGGAAACGATCTGGCCCGGAGCAACGTCCATGTACTGGACGCGTGACGGTTCGGCAAGAATGGTTTCACCCTTTTCACGGCAAGTCACCAAATCATCGGACAGATGACCTTCCTCGTCGAGCGCGGCATTTGCCTGGGCAACCACGTAGTTACCTTCCTCAATCGCCGACAGGTACTCGATATCGTTGGTGACCTTACCGTCTACCACCTTGCGATAGGCAGTTTCGATAAAACCATAATCATTGACACGGGCGTACAAAGCCAGCGAGTTGATCAGGCCGATGTTCGGACCTTCCGGCGTTTCGATCGGGCAGACGCGGCCGTAGTGGGTCGGATGCACGTCGCGCACTTCGAAGCCGGCTCGCTCGCGGGTCAAACCGCCCGGTCCAAGTGCCGAAACGCGGCGCTTGTGGGTAATTTCCGACAGCGGGTTGGTTTGGTCCATGAACTGCGACAACTGGCTGGAACCGAAGAACTCCTTAATCGCGGCACTGATCGGCTTGGCGTTGATCAGGTCGTGCGGCATCAGGTTGTCGGACTCGGCTTGCGACAAACGCTCCTTGACGGCACGCTCGACGCGCACCAAGCCAGCACGGAACTGGTTCTCAGCCAATTCGCCGACAGAACGAACACGGCGATTACCGAGGTGGTCAATATCGTCGATTTCACCGCGGCCATTACGCAGTTCGCAGAGAATCTTGATAACTTCGACGATATCGCGCGGCGACAGGGTCAGTTGTTCGCGAACTTCGACGTTGGCACCAAGCGGCTTGATCTTGGAAGACAGTGACTCGGCAGCGTCCTGCGTCAAATTCTCAGCCAACGCACGCGGACCATAGGGCAGCAGGCTCACTAGATCCTGAATGGCTGCAAGCGGGAAGCCAGCGCCATCGGCCAGATTTTTCAATGCAGCTTCAGCCTTGGAAGCGAGGCCCTTCACCATGACCTTGTATTCGATCACGTCCTGACGGGAAATCCGGCGGTTGAACTTCATCCGGCCAACGCCGGAGAGATCGTAGCGCTCGTCGGAGTAGAACAGGCCGTTGAACAGGATTTCAACCGCTTCTTCCGTCGGCGGTTCGCCCGGACGCATCATGCGGTAAATGGCAACACGCGCGGCCTGACGGGAAGCCGTCTCATCGCCACGCAAGGTGTTGGAGATGAAGGCGCCACGGTCAAGTTCGTTGGTGTAGAGCGTTTCGACGGTGGTGATTTCCGCATCACGCAACTTGGCAAGCAGGGTTTCGGTAATTTCATCGTTGGCGTTAGCGACGACTTCACCGGTTGCCTTGTCGATAATGTTCTTCGCGACAACGCGGCCAATGATGAAGTCTTCCGGAACCAGAATCTGCTTCATGCCTGCAGCGCCGATATCACGAATATGCTTGGCGGTAATCCGCTTGTCCTTGGCAACAATGACCTTGCCATCCGGCGCCACGAAATCGAAACGGGCAACTTCGCCACGCAGACGTTCCGGCACCAGAGTGAATTCGACTGACTCCTTGCCCAGCAGGAAGGTATCGAAATCGAAGAACTCAGCAAGGATTTCTTCCGACGACATGCCGATTGCCTTGAGCAGGGTCGTGACCGGCATCTTGCGGCGGCGGTCAACGCGGAAGAACAAGGTATCTTTGGGGTCAAACTCGAAGTCTAGCCACGACCCGCGATAAGGAATAACCCGAGCGGAGAACAGCAGCTTCCCGGAGCTATGCGTCTTGCCGCGATCATGCTCGAAGAACACACCGGGCGAACGGTGCAACTGGGAAACGATAACGCGTTCGGTGCCGTTGATGACAAAAGAACCGTTGGTCGTCATGAGCGGAATTTCGCCCATGTAAACTTCCTGCTCTTTGACTTCCTTCACCGTATCCGGCGCTTCCCGATCCATGATCACCAGACGCACCTTGGCGCGCAAGGATGATGCGAAGGTCAGACCGCGTTGCTGACACTCAGTAACATCAAATGCCGGCTCGCCCAGCATGTAGCTGACGAATTCGAGGCGGGCATTTCCTGAATGAGAAACGATCGGAAAAATCGAGGTGAACGCAGCCTGCAAACCCTCATTCTTGCGCTTCTCAGCAGGAACTTCCGCTTGCAGAAAAGCGGTAAAAGATTGAAGCTGGGTAGCAAGGAGGAAGGGAACATCCAGCACACTGTTGCGCTTGGCAAAGCTCTTGCGGATACGTTTCTTCTCGGTGAAGGAGTAAGTCATGGTAACTCCGTGAGGATGAAATCAAACGTTGAACCTGTCGAAACAGGCAAACGCAAACGCGCTTTCTCACTCTGTAATGAAGTGAAAAGCTGCGTTTGCGTTTGCCAGTTGGCGGTATTCAAGTTGCTAATCTTTGAATTTGAGTGAAACCTGTCATACAAAGCAGAAAAGGGCTGGCGACATAGTCGCCAGCCCATTCGACGAAGATCGATTACTTGATTTCGACCTTGGCGCCAGCGTCTTCCAACTGCTTCTTGAGGGCTTCGGCATCAGCCTTGGCAACGCCTTCCTTGACCGGCTTCGGCGCACCATCAACCAGATCCTTGGCTTCCTTCAGGCCCAGGCCGGTAACGGCACGGACGACCTTAATGACTTCAACCTTCTTGTCGCCGGCAGCAGCCAGAACAACGGTGAACTCGGTCTGCTCTTCAGCAGCAGCGGCAGCGCCACCACCAGCCGGGCCGGCAACGGCAACGGCTGCGGCGGAAACGCCAAACTTCTCTTCGAATGCCTTGACCAGGTCATTCAGTTCCATAACGGTCAGGGAGCCAACGGCTTCCAGGATGTCTTCTTTGCTAATTGCCATTTCTATAAACTCCTAAATCAGTTCGTATGCGGTAGGGATCAAGCAGCGGCTTCTTCGCGCTGTTTGGCCAGAGCATCCAGGCCACGGACAAAGCCGGCGACCGGAGCTTGCATGACGTACAGCAGCTTGGAGAGCAGCTCTTCGCGGCTCGGAACGGAGGCGAGTGCCTGCAGACCGGCTTTGTCGAGCACCGAGCCGGCATAGGAACCGGCCTTGAGAACCAGCTTGTCGTTGGTTTTTGCGAAGTCGTTGAGAACCTTCGCTGCAGCAACGGGATCAGCGGAAATGCTGTAAATCAGCGGACCGACCATTTGATCAGCCAGCCCGGCAAATTCCGTGTCGGCAACTGCACGGCGAACCAGGGTATTCTTCAACACACGCAGATACACACCAGCTTCGCGAGCCTTGCGACGCAGCACGGTGAGGTCAGTCACCTCAATGCCACGATACTCGGCAATCGCGATAGTCTGTGCGTTGGCCACTTGTGCCGACACCTCAGCTACAACCGCTTTTTTGTCGTTCAGATTGAGACCCACAGGTCTTTCCTCCTTTCAAGTCATAACACGACGGGAGAAATCTCCCGCCGCACCTACGGCGACCTGAACCAGAAGCTATGCCGATCGATGGCGATCGGCAGAAAATCTTGTTCTGGGACACCGTCTGCGCAGGATGCTTTCGCGATTAAGCTCACTGACGGAGCACCTGCGGTCTTTGACGATCTGAGAACGGCCAACCGAAGACAGCCGTTCTCAGCCCAAAGTTCTTTTATGCAACCAACGTTGCTTGGTCGATGCGAACACCTGGGCCCATCGTGGCAGCAACTGCAACTTTACGCAGATACTGACCCTTCGACGAAGCAGGCTTGGCCTTCTGCAACGCATCAATCAGCGCCTTCAGATTGGTTTCCAGGTTCTCGACGGAGAACGAGGCGCGACCGATCGTGGCGTGGATAATGCCAGCCTTGTCGGTACGATACTGAACCTGACCAGCCTTGGCGTTCTTGACGGCAGTGACGACGTCCATCGTTACCGTGCCAACCTTCGGATTCGGCATCAAACCGCGCGGGCCCAGAACCTGACCGAGTTGACCGACAACTTTCATGGCGTCGGGCGTTGCAATGACGACGTCGAAATTCAGATTGCCAGCCTTGACTTCTGCAGCCAAGTCATCGAAACCGACAACTTCGGCACCCGCAGCCTTAGCCGCTTCAGCCTTTTCGCCTTGAGCGAAAACAGCAACGCGAACCGACTTGCCGGTACCTGCCGGCAGGACGACCGAACCACGAACGACCTGGTCGGACTTTCGTGCATCGACACCGAGGTTTACTGCCACATCGATGGACTCGTCGAACTTGGCGGTTGCGGTTTCCTTGGCCAGCGTCAGCGCTTCAGTAACGGAATAAAGCTTTTGCGCAACAACCTTGCCTGCGAGAGCCTTTTGCTTCTTGGTGAGCTTCGCCATGATTACAGACCCTCTACCGTGATGCCCATCGAACGGGCGGAACCAGCGATCGTACGAACAGCCGCCTCGAGATCGGCAGCGGTCAAATCCGGCTGCTTGGTCTTGGCGATTTCTTCAGCTTGCGCGCGGGTGATCTTGCCAACCTTATCGGTATGCGGCTTGGCGGAACCGGACTTGATACCGGCAGCCTTCTTGATCAGGATCGTGGCCGGCGGCGTCTTCATCACGAATGTGAAGGACTTGTCGGCAAAAGCGGTGATCACAACAGGAATCGGCAGACCCGGCTCGACGCCTTGCGTCTGTGCATTGAAGGCCTTGCAGAATTCCATGATATTCAGACCGCGCTGACCCAGCGCCGGACCGATCGGGGGAGACGGATTTGCTTTGCCTGCCGGCACTTGCAATTTGATGTAGCCAGTAATTTTCTTGGCCATAACTACTCCTAACTAATGAGTGGTAGCGCGCTTTCGACTTTTTGCCTACCAGCGCTCCTCTTGCCGAAAAAAAGGGCTTTCGGCTTGCCCTGAAATTCAAATTACGACTTTTCCACCTGAGCAAACTCAAGCTCAACAGGGGTTGCCCGGCCAAAAATGGTTACCGAAACACGCAAGCGATTTTTCTCATAATTGACGTCTTCGACGGAACCATGAAAATCGGTAAAGGGACCTTCTTTAACACGCACAACCTCACCCACCTCGAACAAGATTTTCGGACGCGGCTTTTCCACACCCTCCTGCATTTGCTGCATGATCTTGTCGACTTCCTTCTGGGAAATCGGTGTCGGGCGATTTGCTGTCCCACCAACAAAACCCGTAACTTTTGGCGTGTTTTTCACCAAATGCCACGAATCATCATCCATTTCCATCTCGACCAATACGTAGCCAGGAAAGAATTTGCGCTCGGAGATGGCCTTTTGCCCCCCCTTCATTTCCACAACTTCTTCAACCGGCACCAGAATCTGGCCGAATTTATCCTGCATCCCCAAACGGTTAATGCGCTCCTGTATGGCGCGCATTACGCTTTTTTCAAAGCCGGAATAGGCATGTACAACATACCAACGTTTACTCATGATTTCTTCCAGCCCAGCACGAGGTCATAGAGAACCCACTCGAGGCTCTTGTCTGTCAGATAAAGGAAAACCGCCATGACCACAACAAAGGCAAAAACAGCCCCGGTTGTCTGCATCGTTTCCTTGCGGGTCGGCCAGACAACTTTCTTTGCCTCAATCACCGCCTCATTGGCAAAGACAAAGAAACGCTGACCCGGCTCGGTTTTCCAAGCAACTGCAACTGCCAGCGCCAACCCAACGAGAACCGCCAGGACGCGCAAAATCATTGCCTGCTCCGAGAGCAGGTAGAAGCCAGCCACGCCAGCAGCCAGAATAACCAGCGCCAGCGAAAACTTGATCTTGTCAGCCATGACGTTCGCGATCTTTAAAGAGAGTGGCAGGGGCGGAGGGAATCGAACCCCCGACCTACGGTTTTGGAAACCGTTGCTCTACCAATTGAGCTACACCCCTGCGGCAGAAACATCAGGGCGCCCCGGATACCCGACGCGCCCTGACTAGAAGAACTACTTATTACTCGATGATCTTGGCTACGACACCGGCGCCGACGGTACGACCGCCTTCACGGATAGCGAAGCGCAGACCTTCTTCCATAGCGATCGGAGCGATCAGCTTGACGGTCATCTGGATGTTGTCACCCGGCATAACCATTTCAACACCTTCCGGCAGCGAGATCGCACCGGTCACGTCGGTCGTACGGAAGTAGAACTGCGGACGGTAGTTGTTGAAGAACGGGGTGTGACGACCACCTTCGTCCTTGGACAGAACATACACTTCGCCGGTGAAGTGGGTGTGCGGGGTGATCGAACCCGGCTTGCACAGTACTTGACCACGCTCGACGTCTTCACGCTTGGTACCACGCAACAGGGCGCCAATGTTGTCGCCAGCCTGACCTTGGTCGAGCAGCTTGCGGAACATCTCAACACCGGTACAGGTGGTCTTGACGGTCGGGCGGATACCGACGATTTCGATTTCTTCGCCAACCTTGACAATACCGCGCTCAACACGACCGGTCACAACGGTACCACGACCCGAGATCGAGAAGACATCTTCAACCGGCATCAGGAACGGCAGATCAACAGCACGCTCCGGGGTCGGGATGTAGGAGTCCAGCGCATCAGCCAGACGGAAGATCGACGGCTCGCCGATTTCGGACTGGTCGCCTTCCAGGGCCTTGAGTGCAGAGCCGTGGATGATCGGGGTGTCGTCGCCCGGGAAGTCGTACTTGGAGAGCAGCTCGCGCAGTTCCATTTCGACCAGCTCGAGCAGCTCGGCGTCGTCAACCATGTCGCACTTGTTCATGAACACCAGAACGTACGGCACACCAACCTGGCGAGCCAACAGGATGTGCTCGCGGGTTTGCGGCATCGGGCCGTCAGCAGCGGAACAAACCAGGATCGCGCCGTCCATCTGAGCAGCACCGGTAATCATGTTCTTGACGTAGTCGGCGTGGCCCGGGCAGTCAACGTGGGCGTAGTGACGATTGGCGGTTTCGTATTCGACGTGCGCGGTGTTGATCGTGATACCACGAGCCTTTTCTTCCGGCGCCGCATCGATCTGATCGTAGGCCTTGGCGGCACCGCCGTACTTGGCAGCCAGCACCGTGGTGATCGCAGCCGTCAGGGTCGTCTTGCCATGGTCAACGTGACCAATCGTACCTACGTTTACGTGCGGTTTGGTACGCTCGAATTTTTCCTTAGCCATTCCAGTTCCTCAATAATCAGATAACAAAAAATCCAGAATCCAAGCTAATCGGTGGTGCCCATGGGCAGGATCGAACTGCCGACCTCTCCCTTACCAAGGGAGTGCTCTACCACTGAGCCACATGGGCCTACCTTAAAACTCCAGCCGTACCGCGCATGGAGCGGGTGAAGGGAATCGAACCCTCGTCTTAAGCTTGGAAGGCTTCAGCTCTACCATTGAGCTACACCCGCTTATCCTTCGCCCGCAGCACAGGCCGCTACAGCATTCAATCTGGTGGAGGGAGAAGGATTCGAACCTTCGAAGGCAGAGCCGACAGATTTACAGTCTGTTCCCGTTGACCGCTTGGGTATCCCTCCGGAGAACGCAAGATTATCCGGACAACACCACACCCTGTCAACACCCCAAATAAAAAAAAGCCAGCTTATCGCTGGCTTTTGATTAAAGCGAAGCAAATTATTTCTGGGAAAGCACCCAGGTAGCCAGCTTCTTAGCTTCGTCATCAGTGACATTGTTCGGCGGCATCGGGATTTCACCCCACACACCCTTACCACCCGCCTTGATCTTCGCAGCCAGAGTCGCCACGGCGCCCTTGTCGGCCTTGTACTTGGCAGCCACATCCTTGTAAGCCGGACCAACCAGCTTCTTGTCTACCGCATGACACGCCAGACAATTTTTGGCCTTGGCCAAGGCTTCGTCAGCTTGAACTTGGCCAGCCATCGCGATACCAGCAGCAGCCATCATTGCAACGTAAACAGCTTTCATTCTCTCGCTCCGTATATTCGGGTTGATGGATAAATCAGCACGCGATGATAAGGCCTTTTACGCCCACTGCAAACCGCCTGCCTCAGCGAAACTCAAGAAATCGTTGATTTGATCGAATTTCTTGACAAGGCAATAACGCAAGACCTGCAGGGTTCGTTGACGCTAGACTTAACTTGGCCGCGAAGACACTGCGAGAAATGCACCAGCCATCGCAAACAACCCACCAAACACCCGATTCTGCAGAAGAATCGCGCGCGGTTCATAGAGCCATCCACCCAAACGGGAAGCCAATACGGCATAGGCCGACATCACCACGACATCCGTTATACACAATGTACCGCCCACGATCAGGTATTGCGGCAATTGCGGCACCGATGCATCGATGAAGGGCGGAACCAACGCCCCGATAAAGACTATTGCCTTCGGATTGGTCAGATTGACCAGCAAGCCCTGAACGAATAAGCCCGGCCGGCCTTCCTGCTCAGCCACCTCGACTGGCACGACCGGTGCCCGCCACTTTTTGAGGCCCAAGCACAGCAAATACCCAGCCCCGATAAGCTTGACCGCCATAAAGGCCGTTTCCGAAGCTGCCAGAAGCGCCCCTAAGCCGACCGCCACCAAGAATAGATGGCATACCAAAGCCAACTGCAGGCCGAGAATGACAACGAATGCCGAGCGGTAGCCGTAGCGCATGCCTGTACTCATGCTGACTACTGCCCCCGGCCCGGGCGCAACGGCGATCAAGATCGCCGCCAGCAAAAACCCGAGCCAGACCGAGAAACTCATTTACGTCGCTGGATCTGTTTGACGTCGCGCACCGCGCCCTTATCGGCCGAGGTCGCCATCAGGGCATAGGCCTGCAACGCCGCCGACACGACGCGTTCGCGATCAACCGGCTTCCACGCCGCCTCACCCTTGGCCTCCATCGCTGCCCGACGCTTGGCCAGCACTTCGTCGGAAACGGCAAGCTGGATACGGCGATTCGGGATGTCGATTTCGATGGTATCGCCCTCCTCAACCAAACCGATAGCCCCACCGTCGGCGGCTTCCGGCGAGGCGTGACCAATCGACAAACCGGAGGTGCCGCCGGAGAAGCGTCCATCAGTAAGCAGCGCACACTCCTTGCCCAGGCCAATCGACTTCAGGTACGAGGTCGGATAGAGCATTTCCTGCATACCCGGACCGCCCTTGGGCCCTTCATAGCGAATGACCACGACGTCACCGGCAACGATCCTCTCGCCGAGGATGGCTTCCACTGCCGCATCCTGGCTTTCGAAGACGCGGGCACGACCGGTGAATTGCCAGATCGATTCATCGACACCGGCCGTCTTGACGATACAGCCATCCAGCGCGATGTTTCCGTACAGCACCGCCAAACCGCCGTCCTGCGAATAGGCATTGGCTTTATTGCGGATACAGCCCTTGGTGCGATCCAGATCGAGCTCGGGATAGCGACGATCCTGCGAAAAGGCTGTCTGGGTCGGGACACCACCTGGCGCCGCCTTGAAGAACTGATGCACCTTGATATCGTGCTCGCGCACCACATCCCAGCGATCGATCGACTCACCGAGATTCTTGGCATGCACGGTCGGCACATCGCGGGCGATCAAACCAGCCCGATCCAATTCGCCAAGAATGGCCATGATGCCGCCGGCACGGTGAACGTCTTCTATATGGTATTGCTGCGTCGCCGGCGCCACCTTGGCCAGGCAAGGCACCTTGCGGGAAATCCGATCGATGTCGGCCATCGTGAAATCGACGCCAGCTTCCTGCGCCGTCGCCAGCAGATGCAATACGGTATTGGTCGAGCCGCCCATCGAGACATCGAGCGCCATGGCATTTTCGAAAGCGGCCTTGGTAGCGATGCTGCGCGGCAGTACCGATGCGTCGTCCTGCTCGTAGTAACGTTTGCACAGTTCGACAGAAAGGCGTGCCGCCTTGAGGAACAGTTGCTTACGGTCGGCATGCGTCGCGACGATGGTGCCGTTACCCGGCAAGCTCAGGCCGAGCGCTTCGGTCAGGCAGTTCATCGAATTGGCTGTAAACATGCCAGAACAGGAACCGCAGGTCGGACAGGCGGAGCGTTCGAAGCTGTCAACCTCCTCATCCGAGACGCTCTTGTCACCCGCCTTGATCATGGCATCGATCAGGTCGACCTTGATCGTCTGGTCCTTCCAGCTCACTTTGCCCGCTTCCATCGGGCCGCCGGAAACGAAAACCACCGGGATATTCAGGCGCATCGCGGCCATCAGCATGCCCGGGGTGATCTTGTCGCAATTGGAAATGCAGACCATGGCGTCGGCACAATGGGCATTCACCATGTATTCGACCGAGTCGGCAATCAGGTCGCGACTCGGCAGCGAATAGAGCATGCCGCTGTGGCCCATGGCGATGCCGTCATCGATGGCGATAGTATTGAATTCCTTGGCCACACCACCGGCCGCCTCGATTTCACGGGCCACCAGTTGCCCCATGTCCTTAAGATGAACGTGGCCCGGCACAAACTGGGTAAAGCTATTGACCACCGCGATGATCGGTTTGCCGAAATCGCCATCCTTCATGCCTGTGGCGCGCCACAGTGAGCGGGCGCCGGCCATGTTGCGACCATGCGTGGAGGTGCGGGAACGGTATTGAGGCATGAATATCTCCGTCTGAATCTGGGCGCCACCGTCGTGTAACAAAAGGCGCGAACTATAATCGGCTAATTCTAGCCCACTCTGCGCTTTCGATGCTTCTACATCCCCAGTTCGACCCCGTCGCTTTTTCGCTCGGACCAATTTCTGTGCGCTGGTACGGTTTGATGTATCTGGTCGCCTTTGTTCAATTTATTTTGCTCGGCCGCCTGCGCATCAAGTCCCGCCCGTCGATCATGACTGCGGAACAACTCGACGACCTGCTCTTCTACGGCATGCTCGGCGTCATCATCGGCGGCCGCCTCGGCCAGGTCCTGTTTTACGAGCCGGGCTATTTCCTCAGCCATCCGCTGGAAATCATCGCCGTATGGAAAGGTGGCATGAGCTTTCACGGCGGCTTCATCGGGGTGCTGCTCGCCATGAGCCTGTGGTCGCGCAAGAACAAACTGGCCTGGTTCGACGTCACCGACTTCATTGCCCCCCTGGTCCCGCTCGGCCTCGCCGCCGGCCGGGTCGGGAATTTCATCAATGGCGAACTGTGGGGTCGGGTCGCCGATCCAAGCCTGCCCTGGGCGATGATTTTTCCGCAATCCGGAGACATGCTGCCGCGCCACCCCTCCCAGTTCTATCACGTCGGCCTGGAGGGCATTGCCCTCTTCCTGATCCTCTGGCTATTCACCCAACGGTCGAGGCCGCGGCGCGCCGCATCCGGGGTATTCCTGATCGGCTACGGCTGCTTCCGCTTCATCACCGAATTTTTCCGCGAGCCGGATGCGGGCATTTTTGGTCAATCCTACGAGATCAGCATGGGGCAATGGCTATCGCTGCCAATGATCCTGATCGGCCTGATCCTGCTTGTCCTGGCCTACCGAAAGCCCACCTCCCCCAACACGACCGACGCGATCTGAAAACCTTATAATTATGGATTACACCATCCATCCAACGACAGGAATCCAGTCATGACACGTCCGTTCAAGGTTCTCGGCATTCAGCAAATCGCCATCGGCGGCCCTTCCAAGGAAAAGCTGCGCACGTTGTGGGTCGAGAAATTCGGCCTGGAAATCACCAGCACCTTCGTTTCCGAACGCGAAAACGTCGACGAGGACATCTGCGCCATGGGCACCGGCCCGTTCAAGGTTGAAGTCGACCTGATGCAACCGCTCGATCCGGAAAAGAAGCCGGCCGTGCACGCCACCCCGCTCAACCACGTCGGCTTGTGGATCGACGATCTGCCGAAGGCGGTCGAATGGCTTTCCGCCAACGGCGTACGCTTTGCCCCGGGCGGCATCCGCAAGGGCGCAGCCGGTTTCGACATCACCTTCCTGCACCCGAAGGGCAATGAAGAATTCCCGATCGGTGGCGAAGGCGTGCTGATCGAACTGGTCCAGGCCCCACCGGAAGTCGTTTCGGCCTTTGCCAAGCTGGCTGGCCAATAAGGAGAAACATGGACGAAATCCCCGAGCAAGACCTCGAGGAAACCCGCGCGGCACTCGCCCCAACCCTGGAGGCGACCGCCGCCATCCTGCCGTGGGTCGCCAAACCGGCCAAGCTGCGTTTCGACGCGCGATTGAACGCACGCTGGATTGACAGTTGCCGTCGCCTGGCCGAAGCCTGGACCGAACGCCACGGCAAGGGCGCAGAGGATATTCGCCCTGCCATTTTTGCCTTATACGCCATCGCCTTGGAAAGTGCGGACGCCGATTGCCTCCATCTCGGCGAAGCCCTGGCCAGCGCAGCCGACAGCCTTGAGGAAGCCGCACCGACCGCCTTGTTGACTGCCGCACTCAGCGCCGCAACAGAATGCTTCAATGAACCAGGCGGATTGGAAAATATCCTATTCCCGGAGCGGGCTCGACATTTTGCCCAGCGCATCGAGAAATGCCTGGAGAACAGGGATGCACCCAGCATCCGTTCCCCGATAATCGATCGGCTCTTTGTCAGCGAAGCGTACGAACGCATCGAACGCATGCAAGACGCATTGGCTGCACTCCCCCCCGATGCCTATTCGCTTAAACTCGAAAGCACCGAACTGGCGCAGCAAGCTGAACATCTTGAGCTTTACGGCATCGTCCACCTATGTAGACAGCTCGAAAACACCATTCCCGTCGAGAGCAGAATCGATGAACTGGACAGCTTCGCTGTGCGCGAATCCATCGAGCGCATCCTCCACCAGTTAATCGGCATGATCAATGCCATTACCAGCTAGCTAGAGCGGGCGCAAAACCCCAAGAAGCAGTTTCCGACCATTACTGATCTCTGCCAACTCGGCTGATACGGAGACCCTCTGGGTGGAACCATCTGGCCGCAGGATTTCGCAATGATGGGCAACGGTAGGCAATTCGGCCGCCATCGCCAAACACGACTCGCTCGTCCCTTCGGCAAGCCCCGATGGATGCAGGGCACGACGATGCTTGCCGATCAACTGTCTACGCGGACACGCGAAAAGCTTCTCGGCCTGACGATTGGCATCCAAAATGAGGCCACTGACCGGATCGGCCAACAGCATGGCATCGGGCGAAGCATCGAATACCACGCGCATCCTCTCCGCATTCGCCTGCGCCTGTTGTTTCGCCTGAGTTGCCTCATACTCGACCAGCGCCAAAGTCACCAGATTGGCCACCGCATGGGCAAATAGTTGATGCGAAGGCGTCCACGGCTGCTGGATGCCAACCTGCTCCAGGCACAACACCCCCTGCAAGTCGCCGCGAATATGAATCGGCGTCGCCAAAAGTGCGGTTACGCCATGCCGCGCCAAGTATTCCGCCGCAAAGCCTTGCGTCGATTGGTGCATGAACAAATCGTCCGCGACAATGCAGGCTTCCTGATGCAGCGCACTGAAATAGGCAGGGTGTTCAGCCGCCTGCAGGACGCCACCACTACTATGGCGCTGCGGTGACTGCTCGAACAACTCCAGGCAGCGCAACTCATCATGATCGTGCGTCAATGCCCAGATGCTCACCCGTTCGACCCCAGCCATGCGGGCAGCCGACTCGGTCAGGATACTCAACGTCATATCCAGGGACGCTTCCTTGAAATAGGCACCGCGCGATAAGGTCGCGACCCCTTCCGGCAAACCGGCTGGCGCCATCAGCTTCGACGAAACGCCGGAATGAAGCATGTTTTCCATGAGATTCGACAGTCTGGACGTGAATTTTGACCCATTATCATGACTGTCGATTCTACGGAATGGGCTATGCCCAAGCTGTGAAATAGATCACATCCCCCGCCATGCCGGTTTCAGAAAGCCCAGTCCTAAAGCTCGGGTCCCGGCGTCGTCTTGAATACGAATGCAGCACGTTCCACATCGCAGATCCAGACCAGCCCATCGCCATAATGGCCGGTCTGGGCCACCTCGATCACGCGCTGAAATAGGGCCTCCGCCACTTCGTCTGAGGCAACGATTTCTATTCTGACCTTAGGGGAATAGTCGGTAAGTTGATCTTTGATCGAATTTTTCCCGATATGGCGCGTCGGCGCACTGCAGCCTTCGACGCGCGTAACCGTCATGCCGGGAAAGCCTGGCATGCCGACCAATGCATCACGCAAGGTCGACAGTTTGTTGGGGCGAATCACCGCCTTGATTTCTTTCATGCCTCGACCTCCTGTTCGTCAAACCAGCGATAAATAGTCGGCAAAACCACCAGCGTCAACAAGGTCGAGGTAATCAGCCCACCAATCACGACGATGGCCAACGGCCGTTGCACCTCGGACCCCGGTCCGGTCGAAAACAGGAAGGGAATCAGGCCGAGCATGGCAACCGTCGCCGTCATCATCACCGGCCGGAAGCGCAGCGTCGCCCCCTCGACCACCGCATCACGCACGCTACGTCCCTCATCGCGCAACCCTCGGATATACGACACCAGCACCACCCCGTTGAGCACGGCAATGCCCCACAGCGCGATGAACCCGACCGAGGCCGGCACCGACAAGTATTCGCGGGTGACGAACAGACCGATGATGCCGCCGATCGAAGCGAAGGGCAGAACGGTGATGATCAGCGTCGCAAAGCGCAGCGAATTGAAAAGCAGGAAAAGCAGGAAGAAGATCGCTGCGATGGTCAGCGGAATGATCACCATCAGGTGGCCGAGCGCCCGCTCCATGTTCTGGAACTGACCGCCCCACTCCAGGTAATAGCCTTCTGGCAGCTTGATCTGCTTGTCCACCTTCTGCTGCAGTTCGGCAACGAAGCTGCCCAGGTCGCGATCCTTGACGTTCACACCGACCACGATGCGACGCTTGCCGAGCTCGCGCGAAATCTGGGCCGGCCCGTCCATGACCCGGATGCGGGCAACATCGACCAGCCGCACCTGGGCGCCGCCCGGCGCGGTGAGCAAGACATTGGAAATCGCTTCGACATTATTGCGGAAGCGTTCCGGCAAACGCACGACGCCAGGGAAGCGACGTTCCCCCTCGAAAATCTCGGTCGCCACCTTGCCGCCGATCGCCGTCTCCAGCACGTCATTGACGTCCGAAACATTGAGACCAAGACGGGCAATCGCCTGCCGGTCGATCTCCACCGACAGGTATTGCTGGCCGCTGACCCGCTCGACCCGCATATCCTGCGCACCTTGCAGGCCTTGCGCCACTTTGGAAATCTGGCCGGCGATCTTCTTCAACTGATCGAGATCGTCACCGAAGACCTTGACTGCAATATCGGAACGCACGCCGGTCACCATTTCGTCGACCCGGTCGGAAATCGGTTGCGCCATCACGATCTGCACGCCAGGCAAGGCCTTCAGCTTGTCGCGCATGGCCTCGGCGATATCGTCCTGGCTCCAGCCGCTCGGCCATTCGCTGCGCGGCTTCAGGCTGACGATCGGCGTCGACTCGTTCGGCCCCTGCGGGTCGGCCGGCGACTCGCCGCGACCGACTCCTGACACCGCCGATTTGACGCCGGGCACCTGCATGACCAGCCGCATCGCCTCCATTTCCATCTTGATCGACTCGTCGAGCGAGATGTTCGGCACCCGGTTGATACCCGGCACGACCGAACCTTCCTTCATTTCCGGAATGAAGGCGGTACCGAGGAAGGGCAGCATGCCCAGTGTCAGCACGAAAGCCCCCACCGCCAGCACCACGGTCTTCTTTTCATTGCCCAGCGCCCAATGCAGCAGCTTCAGGTAATGCCGCTTCATCGCCGCGATCAGCTTGGTATCGTGGTCGCCGTCATGCACCGGCGGCTTGAGCAGGTAAGTCGACATCACCGGCGTCAGCGACAAGGAGAGGATCAGCGAAATGCCCAGCGCGATGGCGATGGTGTAGGCCAGGGGCGCGAACATCTTGCCCTCCATGCCTTGCAGCGTCATCAAGGGCAAAAAGACCAGGATGATGATGCCGACCCCGAAGATGACCGGCGTCGCCACCTCGACCACGGCACGCAGGATCACCCGGGTCTGGCTTTCGCCGGTCTTGGCATGGCGCCCCAGTTGCAGGAAGGCGTTCTCGACCACCACCACCGAACCATCGACCATCAGGCCGATGGCAATGGCCAGGCCGCCCAGCGACATCAGGTTGGCCGAGATGCCGAGCTTGTTCATGGCCATGAAGGTCAGCAATGGCGTCAGCACCAGCGTGCCGACGACAATCAGTGACGAACGCACGTCGCCCAGGAAAAGGAAAAGCACCACCACGACCAGTACGACGCCTTCAAGCAGCACCTTGGTCACTGTCCACAACGCCGCATCGACCAGTTCCGAGCGATCGTAATAGGCGGCGATCTTCAGGCCGTCCGGCAACATGCCCTTGGCGTTGATCTCGTTCACCCGCGCCTTGATCCGGCTGACCACCTCCTTGGCATTGCCGCCGGCGATCATCATCACCACACCACCGACCGCCTCGGTATAGCCATTCTTGATTACCGCCCCCTGGCGCACGTCGTGGCCGATTTCAACCTCGGCAACGTCGCGCACGTACACCGGGACCCCGTCGCGCTCACGCAGCACGATGGCGCGGATGTCGTCAAGATCGCGCACCAGGCCGACGGCACGAATCAGGTATTGCTCGGCGTACTGCGGCAGCACGCCGCCCCCGGCATTGGCGTTGTTGCGCCCGACGGCCTGATAGACATCTGCGATGGTCAGGCCGAAGTGGCGCAGCTTGTCGGGATTGACCAGCACCTGGTATTGCTTGGCGTAACCACCCTGCGAATTGATCTCGGCCACCCCGGGAATCGACCGCAGCAAGGGCCGCACCACCCAGTCTTGGGCAATCCGACGCTGCATCAGCTCCTCTTCAGTGAGCGCACGCTCACCGTCATCGCCCCGCTCCAACGTGTATTGGTAGACCTCGCCCAGACCAGTCGAGACCGGGCCGAGCACAGGCGTAATGCCGACCGGCAGGCGGGCACCGACTTCGAGCAGGCGCTCCATCACCAGCTGACGCGCAAAATAAACGTCGGTCTTGTCATTGAACACCAGCGTGATCAGCGACAAGCCGGGCTTGTTGAGCGAGCGCATTTCCTCCAGCCCGGGCAGGCCGGTCATCGACACCTCAAGCGGCACCGTGGCAAAACGTTCGACTTCCTCCGGCGAGCGGCCGGGGGCTTCGGTCGCGATCTGGACCTGAACGTTGGTGACATCGGGGAAGGCATCGACCGACAGCTTCTGCGCTGCATTCAGGCCGAAGAAAAAGAGCACCGCGGCGATCACCGCCACGATCAGACGCTGCTTGAGCGCCGCACGTATCAAGGATTCAATCACGTGCCCTCCATTTCCTTGCGATTACGCTCGTTATTCAGGTGGAAAGCACCGCTAACCACCAGCTTTTCCTGCCCCTTCAAGCCCGACAGCACAATACGCTGCCCGCCCTGTTCGGGGCCGAGCTTGACCTTGACCAGGCGGAAACTGTTGTCGCCTTCGGCCACGAAGACATGGTCTTCGTCGTTTTCCCGGACCACGGCACCGGCCGGCACCACCATGCGATCCACCGGCTTGGCTTCGATCAGCATTGAGGCCAGCATCGCCGGCTTGAGTCGGCCATCGCTGTTGTCCAGCTCGGTACGCACCAGCACGGTTCGCGTTTCCGGATTGATCGTCTGGCCAACGTGAATCAGCTTGCCGACCAGCCGCTCGTTGCCCAGCGCCGGCACCTCGATATGCACCGACTGGCCTTCCTTGACCTGGCTGACCTGCTGCTCCGGCACTTGCGCCACAGCCCACAAACGGCCAAGGTCGGCGACCACAAACAGGGTGTCGGCCGGTTGCACGACCTGGCCCTGGGCGAGTTTGCGCTCGACCACCACACCATTCAGCGTCGCCACCACCGGGGTCAGCGAATTGACCGCACCCTGCTTGCCCAACTTCTCGATGGCCGCCGGCGTCACGCCGAGCAGTTGCAACTGGTCGGAAGCAGCGCGGGTTTCGGCCATGGAGATATGGTATTCGCTCTCCCGGCGCTGCAACTCGGCCGCGCCGATGACGTCGGCCTCGAACAACGCTTTGGCCCGTTCCGCATTGCGCCGATTCAATTCGAGCTGTGCTCGCGCCTTGAGATAAGCCAGTTGCTGGCTCGACAATTCGCTGCTGTTCAGACGAGCCAGCACCGCGCCCTGGGCGACACGCTGCCCGACCCAGGCGTCGATCGAGGTCACCCGCCCGGTAATCGTCGCGCCAATACGGGCAATGCGCTGCTCGTCGAAATCGATATTGCCCGCCACCCGCAATGTTTCGGCAACCGGCTGCGTCGCCACCGGCGCCAGCTTGAGTTGGGCCAGCAACTCCGGGGCAGGCGCAACCACGGCCGGGTCACCGGCCGGTGCGGCAGCCGTCGGGCCGCTCTCCTTCTGGCAACCGCCGAGCAGCGCCAGTCCCATGCACATCCACAGAAGATTTTTCATTCCTTGCTTTCCCGGGGCTGTGCCCGCAGTCTTTCAATTTCCACCCAGGCCGCCGCCAGTTCATAGCGCGCCGTGATCAGTTCGGCCCGTGCCGCGCGAAATACCCGCTGCGCGTCCAGCACTTCGATGAAGCCGCGCTCGCCAAAGCGATAAGCCGCCTCGGCCACTTTCAGTGCCGCCTCTGACTGGCGAACGATGCCCGATTCCAGCGCCGTGACCTGGGTCTGGGCAATTTCATACTGCTGGTAGGCCGCCTCGATCGCCTGCCCAAGCACGAACTGGTTCGACTCCAGCTCATTGCGCGCCCGCGAAAGTTGCGCCGCGGCCTCGCCCACCGGGCCGCGACGCCGATCCCACAAGGGAATCGAGACCACCAAGCCGAACTTCGAGGTACGCACGTCGGGGTCCTCGTCGACGCTGGCCTTCAAGGCCAGGTTCGGCCAACGCTGCGCCCGCTCCAGGTCGAGCTGGCGCTGGGCACGCTGCATCTCGGCCCGGCCGCGAGCCAGCTCCGGGCTGTTTTCAGCCAGCTGTTTCTGCAGCAAGGCCAGCGGCGGCAGGGGCGGCACATCGCGCAATCGGGTGCTCAACGCAAATTCGGGTGGCAGGGTTGTACCGACCATCTGCTGCAGCAGCGAACGGGCCTGCGCCAGCCGATAACTGGCAGCTTGCGCCGTCTTCTGCGCATTCAGCGTTTCCGCATCGGCCTTGATCAATTCAAAGCGTGCCGCTTCGCCGGTCTCGACGCGTAGCGCAATGCGCGAACGCACGCCTTCCATCAAGGCAACATCCTCTTTCGCGTTACGCAACTCGGCCTCGCGGCGCAGCACTTCGAAGTAGCGGCTGCGCAGGCGGGCCAGCAGATCGGCTTCGAACGCCCGGGCGCCGGCCGTAGTCGCGGCCAGACCGGCTTCGGCGGCATCGATCCGGGCAGAACGCTTCCACGGCATGTCGAGCGGCTGGGTGACGGCCAGGCTGCGCGCGTCGCCGGGCGTGCCACCGACACCGCGCGACCGCGCCGTTCCGGAGAGATATTCCAGTTCCGGATTGGGAAAAGCGGCAGCGCTATCAACCGCAAAGCGCGCCGCATCCACCTGATCGCGGACGGCCAGTACGCTACGGCTGGAGGCCAGGGCCATCGCCTCCAGCTGCGGCAAATCGAATTCCGGCTGGGCGAATGCCGAACTCGCAATCCAGACCAGTCCCAGGGCGAAAGTTTTTGTGCGTTGCATCATTTCTCGAATTTAACAAACCTGACGACATTTGTCAGCCAGCCGTCAGGTATCTGTCAGCGGACGGACAGCGCAGCAATCCGTTCTTCCAGCGGCGGATGCGAGGCAAACAGGGCCATCACGCCTTGCCCGCCGGCAATCCCGGAGGCAGCCAGGGCTTTCGGCAGCGGCTCAGTATGCAGTTTGCCGAGACGACGCAGGGCGTTCTGCATCGGTACCGGCGAACGCATCAGGCTGGCCGCTCCGGCATCGGCGCGGAATTCGCGCTGACGCGAGAACCAGGCGACGATCATGCTGGCCAGCACACCGAAGACCACTTCGCAAATCAGGCTGGTCACCATGTAACCGATGCCGGGACCGCTGCTTTCCTCATCGTTACGGCGCAGGAAGCTGTCGACCAGATAACCGACCACCCGCGACAGGAAGACGACGAAGGTATTGACCACACCCTGGATCAGCGTCAGCGTCACCATGTCGCCATTGGCGATGTGGGCGACCTCGTGAGCCAGCACGGCCTCGGCCTCCTCACGCGTCATGCTGGCCAGCAGGCCGGTGGAAACGGCGACCAGCGAACTGTTTTTCGTTGCGCCGGTAGCAAAGGCATTCGGCTCGCCTTCGTAGATGGCAACTTCCGGCATCGGCAGGCCGGCACGCTCGGCGAGGCGGGCGACGGTATCGACCAGCCAGACTTCGGTCGAACTGCTCGGCGCCTCGATCACCCGCGCTCCGGTACTCCACTTGGCCATTGGCTTCGACATCCACAGCGAGATGAAGGCGCCACCGAAACCGATCAGACCGGCAAAGGCGAGCAGCATGCCGAGGTTCAGACCGTTGGCGGTAAGGAAGCGATTGACACCGAGCAGACTGGCGGCCAGTCCGAGAACCAGCATCACCGCAAGATTGGTAACAAGGAATAACACAACGCGTTTCATGGCGGACTCCGAAGAGAGAAAGACGGGCGGATGATATGGCTTTGTACAAACCGGAAAAATCGGAGCAAAATTGACAGACACTTCGTTTTTTTCTGCGGAACCGATGAGCACACTCAACTACAAACACCTGCACTACTTCTGGGTCGTCGCCCAGGAAGGCAGCATCACCCGGGCCGCCGAGCGCCTGGACGTTGCCGTCCAGACGATCAGCGGCCAGTTGAGCCTGCTCGAACGCCAGCTTGGCAAGGCCTTGTTCAACAGTCAGGGACGCGGCCTGGTGCTCAGCGAAGCCGGTCGCACTGCGCTCGGTTACGCCGACCAGATCTTTCAGCTCGGCGATGCGCTGGTCGACGCCATCGAGAATAGCGATGGGGAAACCACGTTGCGGCTGCGTGCAGGGATTTCGGACGGCATCCCGAAACTGCTCGCCTACCGCCTGCTCTCATCGGTGACCAGCATGCCGACCGATGTTCGACTGATCTGCGACGAGGGTGAGTTCGAAACGCTCTTGGCCGACCTGGCTTTGCATCGCCTCGACGTGGTGCTGACCGACCGCGCCGCGCCGGTCGGCGGCAACCTGAAATTATTCAGTACCCGCCTCGGCGACTTTGCCAACGGTCTGTTCGGCACCACCGCACTGGTCGAGCGTTATCGCGAAGATTTTCCGGCCAGCCTGAACGGTGCGCCGCTGCTGCTGCCAACCCGCCACAACGCGCTGCGCGGCCGCATCGACCGCTGGCTGGAAAGCACCGGCATCCGACCCAAAATCGTCGGCGAGTTCGAGGACAGCGCACTGCTGACCACCTTCGGACGCGGGGGACTGGGGCTGTTCCCAGCCCCGCTGGCCCTGGCCGAACAGGTGGCCGCGCAGCTCGATGCCCAGCCGCTCGGCCCGCTGGAAGGTGTCAGCGAACAAATTTACGCCATCTCCAACGAGCGCCGCATCCGTCACCCGGCCATCGAGGTGCTCTGTGCCGCCTCGTCACAGACGACCGACGCACCGGGGGTATAATCCAAGCCCCCATCGCAGAACAATATCCAATCCCCATGTCGCTGTTACGTAACACCCGCATCCTCATCCTAAGCGTCCTACTTTCGACCCAGGCGCTTGCCCAGCAACAGCCCGTCCCGCCGACGCTGGCCGCAAAATCCTGGCTGCTGCTGGAAATGGGCTCGGGGCAACTGCTCACCGCAGAAAAGCCGGACGACCGCCTGGAGCCGGCATCGCTGACCAAGCTAATGACTGCCTACCTGACTTTCAGCGCACTGCGGCAGAAGACGCTATCGCTGGAACAGCCGCTGCCCGTTTCCGAAAAGGCCTGGCGCACGGGCGGCTCCAAGATGTTCGTCCGCGTCGATACGCAAGTCCCGGTCGAAGACCTGATCAAGGGCATGATCGTACAGTCCGGCAACGATGCCTGCGTCACGCTGGCCGAAGCCATCGCCGGCAGCGAAGAGAACTTCGCCCAGATGATGAATCGCGAAGCCCAGCGCCTGGGGATGAAGAATAGCCACTTCATGAATTCGACCGGCCTGCCCGACCCGAATCACTACACCACGGCCCGCGACCTGTCGATTTTGGCCGGCTCACTGATCCGCGACTTCCCCGAGGACTACAAGAAGTACTACTCGATGAAGGAATTCCGCTACAACAACATCACCCAGCCCAACCGCAACCGCCTGCTCTTCATCGACCCGACGGTGGACGGCGTCAAGACCGGCCATACCGATGCGGCCGGCTACTGCCTGATTTCCTCGGCCTTGCGCGACAAGCGCCGTCTGCTCTCGGTGGTGCTCGGCACCGCCTCCGACTCGGCGCGGGCCAGCGAATCGCAGAAACTGCTCAACTGGGGTTTCATCTCCTACGACTCCGTGACGCTCTACACCAAGGAACAGCCGGTCTCTACCCTGCGCGTCTGGAAGGGTCAGGAAAGCAGTCTCAAGGCCGGCTTCACCAGCGACCTGTCGATTGCCGTCCCGAAAGGTTATGCCGATAAGATCAAGGCCGATTTCGTTGCCGAGCCACGCCTGATCGCGCCGATCCAGGCGGGTCAGAAAGTCGGCACCCTGAAAGTCAGCATCGAAGGCAAGCCGTACAACGAATATCCGGTCCTTGCCCTTGAAAATATCGGACTCGGCAATATCTTCGTTCGTATCATCGATACCATCCGACTCTGGTTCAACTGAACCCATGACGCCCTACGTCGCCGATCCGGTTTACCTGAACGGCCGCTTCCTGCCCCTGGCCGAAGCCGGCATCTCGCCGCTCGACCGGGGTTTCCTGTACGGCGACGGCGTCTATGAAGTCATCCCGGTTTATTCGCGTCGTCCTTTCCGTATCGACGAACACCTGCATCGTCTGCAAGGGACACTGAACGGTATTCGCCTGGCCAACCCGCTCTCGGTTGAAGACTGGAAGGTCGTAGTCGAAAAACTGGTCGCAGAAGCGCCCTGGGACGACCAGTCGGTCTACCTGCAAGTCACCCGCGGTGCCGACGACAAGCGCGACCACGCCTTCCCGCCGGCGAGCGTAGTCCCCACCGCCTTCGCCTTCAGCTCCCCGCTGGTCACCACGCCGGCCGACATTCGCGCACGCGGCGTGGCGGCGATTACGGTCGCCGACCAGCGCTGGGCGCGCTGCGATCTCAAGGTGATCTCCCTGCTCGCCAACGTGCTGGCCCGGCAGCAGGCCGTTGAAGAAGGCTGTGCCGAAGCGCTGTTGATCCGCGACGGCTTTCTCAAGGAAGGGGCGGCCTCGAACATCTTCGTCGTCAAGGATGGCGTGCTGCTCGCCCCGCCCAAGACACAACTGATGCTGCCCGGCATCACCTACGACGTGATCATCGAACTGGCCAGACTGCATGGCCTGCCGCTGGCGGTGCGGGAAATTGCCGAAAATGAACTTCGCGACGCCGACGAGGTCTGGATGACCTCATCGACCAAGGAAATTCTCGCCATTACCCGGCTGGATGGCGAGCCGGTTGGGCATGGCGCTCAGGCCGGCCGGCCCGGACCGATCGGTGAACAAATGTGGCAGTGGTATCAGGATTTCAAGAACACGGTAATGCGCAAAGGCTGACATGGCTTCGTACAAGGACACACTCCTCGAATTTCCCTGCGACTTTCCCCTCAAGATCATGGGCAAGGCGCACGACGAACTCGCCCAGGTCGTACTCAGCATCGTCACCCGGCATGCCCCCGATTTCGACGGCGCAACGATGGAGATGCGGGCCAGTTCGGGCGGCAATTACCTCAGCCTGACCTGCACCGTGGTCGCCACATCTAAACCGCAACTCGATGCGCTGTACATGGAGCTGACCGCCCACCCGTTGGTGAAGGTCGTCCTCTAAGGTGAGCATCGTCGTCAAACGCCTGGGCCGGGTCGAGTACGAACCGACCTTCCAGGCCATGCAGACCTTCACCGCCAGCCGCACCAACGAGACGGCCGACGAATTGTGGATCGTCGAGCATTCCCCGGTCTATACCTTGGGTCAGGCAGGCAAACCCGAGCACATCCTGCGCGATGTCGGCATCCCGCTGGTTCAGATCGACCGGGGCGGCCAGGTCACCTACCACGGCCCCGGCCAGGTGGTTGTTTACCTGCTGCTCGACCTGCCACGCCTGAAAATCAAGGTCCGCGAACTGGTCACCGCGATTGAACAGGCCGTTATTGACCTGCTCGGCGCACACGGCGTCACCGCCGAACGACGCGATGGCGCACCCGGGGTTTATGTCGGCGAGGCCAAGATCGCCGCCCTCGGCCTGCGTATCCGCAACGGCTGCAGCTATCACGGCGTCTCGCTCAACGTCGACATGGATCTCTCCCCCTTCAGCGCCATCAATCCCTGCGGCTACGCCGGATTGAAAGTGATCCAGACCAGCGACCTCAACATTCCGCTCACCCCCGAACAAGCGGGCGAGCAACTCTCACATCACCTGCTCAAGCAACTGGAAACACACCATGGCTGAAAAAGGCGTCAAGCAAAAAGGCGAACTCAAGACCGCACGCATTCCCATCAAGATCGTGCCGGTGGATCAGCCGCTGAAAAAACCCGAGTGGATTCGCGTCAAGGCTGGCAACAGCGCCGGTCGATTCGGCGAAATCAAGTCGATGCTGCGCGAGCGCAAGCTGCACACCGTCTGCGAGGAGGCAACCTGCCCAAATATCGGCGAATGCTTCGGCCGCGGCACGGCGACCTTCATGATCCTGGGCGACATCTGTACCCGGCGCTGTCCGTTCTGCGATGTCGGCCATGGCCAGCCGCTGCCACCCAATCCGGATGAACCGCGCCAACTGGCCGAGTCGGTGGCCGCACTCAAGCTCAAGTACGTGGTAATCACCAGCGTCGACCGGGACGACCTGCGCGATGGCGGCGCCCAGCATTTCGTCGATGTCATCAGCAACACCCGCGAACTGTCGCCGACCACCACCATCGAGACCCTGGTTCCCGACTTCCGCGGCCGCATGGACGTCGCCCTCGACGTCCTCGGCGGCGCCCTGCCCGACGTGCTCAACCACAATATGGAAACGGTCCCCCGCCTTTACAAGCAGGCCCGCCCGGGGGCCGACTACAAGCATTCGCTGGAATTCCTAAAGCAGTTCAAGGCGCGCTACCCGAAGGTTTCCACCAAATCCGGCCTGATGGTCGGCCTGGGCGAAACCGACGAGGAAATCCTTGAAGTCATGCGCGATCTGCGAGCCCATGATGTCGAAATGCTGACCATCGGTCAGTATCTCGCACCGACCGGCCATCACCTGCCGGTCAGCCGCTACGTCCATCCGGACACCTTCAAGATGTACGAAGAGGAAGCCAAGAAAATGGGTTTCACCGGCGCCGCCTGTGCCCCGATGGTCCGTTCCAGCTACTGGGCGGACCAGCAGGCGCACAGCGCCGGCGTCGCCTGATCCGCCAGCCAGCGCAGTGGCCTGCGCTGGCATCGGAATCCGCAGCCCTTACTGACCCGGAGGCGGCGGTGGTGGAGATCCCGGCGGCGGCGGCGGGATGGATGCCGACGCAGGCGCCAACGGAGCCTCACTACGCACCGCACGCACAGGAGCCGTCATGTTGCCGGAAACTGGCACGCGATGCCCCTTGCTGTACATGCATTGAATGTAGGCGTTGTCGTACTGGCGCTGGGTGCCGAACCCGGACGCCCGTGCGCTGTCGGAACCGACGGCACTGCCCAGCAGCAACCCGGCACCGGCACCGACGGCAGCCCCCTGGCGACCTCCACCAATTGCCGCGCCGGCCAAGGCGCCGACCGCAGTACCGACTGCAGCACTGGTCACCGCCGACTCGCGCGATGCCTGTTCGGCGCTCTTTCCACCGATCTGAATATAGGCGAACTGGCGGCAATAGGCATCGTCGTCGCGGAACCGTTCAATCGTCTGGCCGGTTCCCGGCAAGACCATCACGGTCGGCCCGGTCGGTATCACCGTGCAGGCTGCCAGAGCCGTCGCAGCGAGGAGCACGGCACTGCGCCGCATCGTCGTCTTGATTTGCACTTTGCTCACCTCGCAGGCTGCGGCAGAACCTTCTGCCAACCGTCAGGGCATTCCTTGACGTAAGGATAATAGGCCTTGGCACTTCCGCAGTAATACCAGTATTGCTGCTCAACCGGGGCCGAGGTAGCCGGTGCGGCTTCCTGCTGTTCAATGTAAACCGGCGGAGGTTCTTGCGGCACGACAACGACGCGCGGTGGGTAATAGTAAGGCGGCGGATATGCCCAGGCCGGCCCCCAGTAAGGACCGACATACGGGCCGCCGATATAGACGCCGACGCTACCGCGATAGCCGTGCGCCCAGGAACTGCCGATGGAAAGGCATGCCAGGGCCAGCAAGGCTAACAGTAATTTGAACGTTTTCATGGAAACACCCGATGACTCAGATTGGCTCATACAAGATAGCCAATTATCGAATCACCGGGCGAAACAAATTGCTACAAGTTGTAAGCAAGGCGAGCCCACTCCGCTTACAGATCGAGCAGTTGCGCCCGCTTGCAGCGCAGTCCTTCCGGCATCTTCAAGGTGGTGCGATCCCAGCCCTCCAGAGCCAGAATCTTTTCCAGACAGGTCTCCATCAAGGCATGGGCCTCGAAGGTGGCCATGCCGATGACCTGATGGACAGCACCATCATTCCCCGGCTCGATTTCGCAACTGGTCTGATAGCGGAACAGCTCGCGCAGAGTACGCAGCTGGACCGCTACCTGGGCCGGACAAGCGCACATGTAAATGGCGCTTTCCTCGATGATTTGCTCGAGTTCCTGATCCGAGAAACGTTTTTGCAGAATCATCGGCTACTCAGAGCAATTTCAGCTTGCGGGCAGCTTCGCGCAACTCGCCCCGGAAATTGGGGTGAGCGATTCCGATCAGTGCCTCGGTCCGCTGCTTGGCGGTCTTGCCGCGCAACTGCGCAACCCCGTGCTCGGTCACGACATAGTTGATGTCGTTCTTGCTGGTCGAAACATGGGTACCCGGCGACAGGGTCGGCACGATACGGGAAATGGTGTCATCCTTGGCCGTCGATGGCAGCACGATGAAGGCCTTGCCGCCCTTGGAACGGTTTGCCGCACGCACGAAGTCTGACTGGCCGCCGGTACCGGAATACGGCGCCGAACCCAAACTTTCCGAACCGCACTGGCCGAGGAAATCGATCTGCATGGTGGCATTGATCGCATGCAGATTGTCGTTCTGCCCGGCCAGATAGGGATCGTTGGTGAAATCAACCGGATGCATTTCAAGCGCCGGGTTGCGATGCATGAACTGGTACAGTTTTTTCGAGCCCAGCGCGAAAGTCGCCAGCATCTTGCCCGGGTGGTAGTTCTTGCGGCGATTGGTCACCACACCGGCCTCAACCAGGCTCATGATCCCGTCGCCGACCATTTCGGTATGGATGCCGAGATCGTGCTTGTCAGTCAGCTGCATCACCACGGCATCAGGAATGCCACCGTAGCCGATCTGCAGCGTGGCACCGTTGGGAATCATGTCGGCAACATACTTGCCGATGGCTTCCTGGACCGGCCCGATCTTGGGCAGGCCGACTTCGAGAATCGGGTCATCGCTCTCGGTCAGTGCGCCAACCTGCGAAATATGGATGTGGCAATCGCCATTGGCGAAAGGCACATTCGGATTGACTTCCAGCACGACGACGCGGGCCTTGGCAATCGCGGCCATGGTGTAGTCGGTGGCCAGGGATAATGAAAAGTAACCATGCTCATCCATCGGCGACGCCATCGAGAAGACGACATCGGCCGGCGTCAGGTTATTGTTGATCAGCGAAGGCAGTTCGGAAAAATAGGCCGGGACAAAATCGATCCAGCCAGCCTGACCGCCCGGTCGTGTCGCACCACTGAAAAAGTAAGCGGAATGGCGAACATTTTCGACCGTTTCCGGATCGAAATAGCCATATTTCCGGACGGGCAGGATTTGCGAAACAGTTACACCCCGAAAATCGCGGCGCGCCTCCGACAGCGCATTAAGCAACGCCGGCGGCTCCCCGACGGCAGTCGGAATAACGATGGTATCGCCATTCTTGACCACACGAATTGCGTCGGCAGCCGACATCCGCTTTTGCTGATACAAACCCTGAACTGACATCCCTCGCTCCTTTATCTTATTTTAGAAAATGATGATGCTCGCACAGGAGCATCAACGAAATGCTGACCGAGATCAAACGCAAATGCAATCGGGATTGTAGCAATCAGGCCTTGCGGTTACTCCCTGCCACCATCCGGATCTCAAACAAGCGACACTCGAGCGGACCATTGAACAAAGGCGTCTTGCGACTCGGTTTCAGCCCGACCAGTTTAGGCAAGCGCAGGTCGGCCGTGAAAAAGAAACAATTCCAGCCCGCCCAGTATTTTTTCAACGCCGACCCCAGTTCCGGGTAGAACGCAGCCAGTTCGTCCTGCTCGCCAATCCGCTCACCGTACGGCGGGTTGGCCAGCATGATGCCGTGGTCGGTGAGAGGCTGGGTTTCCAGCACATCGGCCCGGTCCACCGTCACCACGTTGCCAAAGCCCGCCTCCTGCAGATTGCGTCGGGTTGCCCGTACCGCCTTGTCGTCAATATCGTAACCCCGGATATCCAGTGGTTCGGCCGGCTTGCAGCGCGCTTCGGCGGTCTGCCGGATATTCGCCCAGGCCAGCGCATCGAACTTGGCCAGCAACTCGAAAGCGAAACCGCGATCCAGCCCCGGTGCGCGATCGAGCGCGACCTGTACGGCCTCGAGCAGGAAAGTGCCGCTACCGCACATCGGATCAACCAGCGGCGTGCCCGGCTGCCAGCCGGTCATCTTCAGGACTCCGGCCGCCAGGTTCTCCTTCAGCGGCGCATCGACGCTGGCCTTGCGGAAACCGCGCTGCCACAGGGGCTGTCCCGACGTATCGAGGTACAAGGTGCATTCGTTCTCGGTCAGGAAGACATGGACGCTGACATCCGGATGACGGGTCTCGATATTCGGCCGCTCGCCGAGATCCTCGCGGAAGCGATCACAAACGGCATCCTTGACACGCAGCGTGACGAAATCGAGCGATTTCAACGGACACTTGATCGCCGTCGTCACCACCCGCATCGTCCGCGACACCGCAAAGTGATTCGGCCACAGTTGACGAACCGCCAGGCGATAGATGTCGTCTTCCTTGGCGTACGGCCCCTTGACGATATGCCAGAGGATGCGGGTCGCCAGCCGCGACTCGAGATTGGCCCGGTAACAGACGCTCCAGTCGCCGGAGAAAAACACACCGCCATGGGTCGTACGCAGCTCCTCGCCGCCGACCGAACGCAGCTCCTCAAGGAGGAGTTCTTCCAGCCCACGCGGGCAGATCGCAAAATATTTATTCATCAGAATGGCTTCAGGACAACGAGAAAGACCACGGCAAACAAGACCAGCACGGGCATTTCATTATAGAAACGGAACCAGACGTGGCTGCGCAGATTGCGGCCATTCCGGAAGGCTTTGAGGATCATGCCGCAATGCCAGTTATAGGCGACCAGCAGGACCACCAGGGTCGTCTTGGCGTGCAGCCAGCCGCCGCTGAAGCCGTAACCGAACCACAACCACAGGCCGAGCAGGATGGCGAGCACGCCGAGCGGCGTCATGAATTTGAACAACTTGCCGGCCATCAGCAGCAGGCGCTCGCGCTCGGCCGGACTGTCGTCCGGCACCATGGCCAGATTGACGAAAATGCGCGGCAGATAGAACAAACCGGCAAACCAGGCCACGACCAGCGAAATATGCAGGGCCTTGATGATCAACATGCATTTCTCCTTGCGATCGCCTCTGCTATCCCGACATCGACGGTCGGGTATGCGAGGCGTAGTTTGAGTTCTTCTTTAAGGCGCCGATTGCCGATCCGCCGCGACTCCCGCATGAAGGACATCTGCACGGGAGAAAGGCGCTCCGCCGCCTCGGCGCGACTCAGGCGAGGCGGCTTAGGCAAGGCAAAGGCAATGGCGACACGATCAAAATACTCGGCCATTTTCAGGTCGGAGTCATCGACCACATTGTAGGCGCGATTGGCCCCGCCGCGCTGCAAAGCGGCAACGCAAGCGGCGGCCAGATCGTCGGCATGGATGTGGTTGGTAAACACGTCGTCCGCGTCGCTCAGTGCCGGCAGCTGCCGCTGCAAGCGCTCAATTGGTAATCTATCGGCAGCGTAGATACCCGGCGCCCGCAGGATCGAAACAGCACAGTCGTGCCGCCGCCCCCAATGCCGCAGGCGGGACTCGGCATCGACCCGCCGTCCGGCACGCGAACTTTCCGGCTGCAGACGCCGTGTCTCATCAATACTGACACCGGCACAATCCCCGTAGACGCCCGTCGTACTAACGTAAATCAGACGGCGTGGTAGACTTTTGCCCTTGCCCAGCGCGGCCAGCAAATGTCGTGTCCGCGTGTCGAGCGCTCCGGTCGATGGCGGCGGCGCCAGATGCAGAACGAGGTCGGCCAGACCGGCTAGTCGATCCAGGCTGGCCCGGTCGTCGAGATCGCCAATCACCGGCGTGGCGCCGGCGAGACGCCACTCGGCGGCACGACCGGCATCGCGCAGCAAGGCATAGACGCGATAGCGACGGGCAAGGCGGGAGAGAATGCGGCGGGCGACGTCCCCGCTGCCGACAATCAGGATTTTTTGCACGGCAGGATTGTAGCCGACGACCAAGGGGAACAGATGAGCCACCAGATTACCGTCCAACCAAGCGGCCGCAGTTTCAGCGCCGAATCCGATGAAACCCTGCTCGACGCGGCGCTGCGCCAGGGGCTGACACTGCCCTATGGCTGCAAGGATGGCGCCTGCGGCGCCTGCAAGGGCAAGGTACTGTCCGGCCAGGTCGACCACGGCAAGTCGCAACCACATGCCCTGACCGATGCCGAGAAGGCCGAAGGCAAGACCTTGTACTGCTGCGCCAAGGCGGAATCCGATCTGGTGATCGAATGCAAGCAGATGACGCTGGCCAGCGACATCCCGGTCAAGACCCTGCCCTCGCGAATCGAGAAAATGGAGCGCCTGGCGCCGGACGTCATCGAGATGTTCCTGCGCCTGCCGGCCAATGAACGCCTGCAGTTCTGGGCCGGCCAGTACATCGACATCCTGCTCAAGGACGGCAAGAAACGCAGTTTCTCGCTGGCCAATGCGCCACACGACGACGAGTTCCTGCAACTGCACATTCGCCACGTTCCCGGCGGCCTGTTCACCGAACAGGTATTCACCACCATGAAGGCCCGCGACATCCTGCGCTTCAACGGTCCGCATGGCAGCTTCTATCTGCGCGAAGAGTCGACCAAGCCGGTCATCCTGCTCGCTGGCGGTACCGGCTTTGCGCCGGTCAAGGCGATCGTCGAGCACGCCATTGCGGAAAAATGTACCCGACCGCTCCACGTCTACTGGGGGGCCAAGGCGCGTATCGACCTGTACCAGAACGCACTGGCCGAACAATGGGCCAGCCAGTACGCCAACATCAAGTATGTCCCGGTCTTGTCCGAACCGGCCGCCGGCGACAACTGGGACGGGCGGACCGGCTTCGTGCACCAAGCCGTGGTTGCCGACTTCCCGGATCTCTCCGTGTATCAGGTTTACGCCTGCGGTTCGCCGCTGATGATCGATGCCGCCCGCGCCGATTTCGTCAAGGCATGCCGCCTGCCGGAAGAGGAATTCTTCGCCGACGCCTTCACCTTCTCGACCAACTGATCTTCGCTCAAGGCTGCGCCCGGGGCGGGCGCAGCCGGTGCGTCACTCGCCGAGATAGGCGGCGCGCACCTTGGGGTCATCGAGCAACTTGGCCGACTCCCCGTTCAGCGTGATCTGACCGCTTTCCATGACGTAGCCACGCTGGCTGCTTTCCAGCGCCAGTTTGGCATTCTGCTCGATCAGCAGGATGGTCATGCCTTCCGCCGCAACGGCACGGACGACTTCGAAAATCTTCTGCACCATGATCGGCGCCAGCCCCATCGAGGGTTCGTCGAGCAGCAGCATCTTCGGGCGACTCATCAAGGCGCGACCGATTGCCAGCATCTGCTGCTCACCGCCCGACAGCGTACCGGCCAACTGCCCGGCGCGCTCCTTGAGGCGCGGAAAATAGGCATACATCCGCTCCATGTCGAGCGCGATATCGGCCTTGTCGTCACGAACGTAAGCCCCCATCGCCAGGTTCTCGGCCACCGTCAGTCGCGGAAATACCCCCCGCCCTTCCGGAACCAGTGCAATTCCCTTGCGAATGATGTCGTGCGGCAACAAGCGGGTGATCTTCTCGCCACAAAAATGGACATCGCCGCCAACGGCATCGATGACCCGCGAAATCGCCTTCAGGGTACTGGTCTTGCCGGCACCGTTGGCACCGATCAAGGCAACCGTCTCGCCCTGCTTGACGTGAAAAGTAATGCTGCGTACGGCCTGGATGCCGCCGTAGGCAACGTGGAGTCCGGTAACTTCAAGCACCTAGGTAAGCCTCAATGACGCGTTGATCTTTCTGTACGACGGCAGGTACATCCTCGATGACCAATGCCCCGTAGTCCAATACGGCCACCCGATCACACAAGCCCATGACGAGCTTGACGTCATGCTCGATGAGCAGGATGGTTGTGCCATCGGCACGAATTCCCTCGATCAGGTCTCGCAGTTCTTCGGTTTCCGTGGCATTCATCCCTGCTGCAGGTTCGTCGAGACAGAGCAGCTTGGGTTCCGTAGCCAATGCGCGGGCGATTTCCAGCCGGCGCTGGTCGCCATACGAAAGGTTTTTCGCCAAATCATCTGCACGATCCTCAATGCGAACATAGTGCAAAAGATCTGTCGCACGTTGACGGATTGCCGCTTCCTCTGCTCGGGTTGCGGCATTCTGGAACATGGCACCGAGTACGCCGGCCCTGGTCCGGACATGACGGCCAACCATGACGTTTTCCAGCGCCGTCATGTTGCCGAACAGGCGGATGTTCTGGAAAGTACGAGCGATACCCCGCTCAGCCGCCTGATGTGGTGCATCGGCGATCAATGGCGCGCCATCGAAAGTGAAGCCGCCACCATCCGGCACGTAGAGGCCGGTCATGCAATTGAAGAAGGTCGTCTTGCCGGCACCGTTCGGCCCGATCAGACCATATACCTCGCCCTTGTTGATGCTCAGTGAGACATCGCGCAACGCCTTGACGCCACCGAAATGCTTGGCGACCTGATTGGCCTGGAGAAGGACTTCAGCCATCATGCCTCTCCCGTCAGTTCGCGCTTGCGTTCCGGCGAAGGCCACAGGCCGGCCGGTTTGAAACGCATGACCAGCACCAGCGCCAGTCCGAAAACCAGCATGCGCAGGCTTTCAGGATCGACCAGCATCTTGCCGAACACCGCCATTTGCAGCGGCCCGACACCATAGCGCAGAACCTCGGGTAATACGCTGAGCAGCACGGCACCGAGAATCACCCCGGGAATATGTCCCATGCCGCCGAGCACGACCATGGCCAGGATCATCACCGACTCGATCAGCGAAAAGCTCTCCGGCGAAACGAAACCCTGCATGGCGGCAAAGACGCCGCCGGCCACACCGCCGAAGCTAGCCCCCATCGCAAAGGCGAGCAGCTTGACGTTACGGGTGTTGATCCCGACCGCCTTGGCAGCAATCTCATCCTCGCGTATTGCCTGCCAGGCCCGGCCGATACGGGAATTCTGCAAGCGCAGGTTAATGATGATGACCAGAATCGACAGCACGACCAACAGGTAGTAATACTTTTGTGGCCCACTCAGCGCGAAGCCGAATATCTGCGTCGTTCCGGAAAATTTGAAATCACCGAAGGCGACCGGGTCGATCAAGGTAATGCCCTGCGGTCCATTTGTGATGTTAACCGGCGCATTCAGGTTGTTCATGAAGATACGAACGATCTCGCCAAAGCCGAGCGTAACGATCGCGAGATAATCGCCACGTAATTTCAAAGTCGGTGAACCGAGCAATACACCAAAAACGCATGCCAGCAAGGCACCAATCGGCAGAATGACCCAGAACGGCAAATGCAAGCCGAAATGCGGGCTAGCCAACAAAGCATAGGCGTACGCACCGACCGCATAGAAAGCGATATAGCCAAGATCGAGCAGACCGGCAAAGCCGACGACGATATTCAGGCCAAGTGCCAGAAAAACATAAAGGATGGCGAAATTGACGATGCGCACCCAAGCTTGGCCACCCATGGCAGCGACGAAAGGCAATGCGATCAAGGCAATGGCAATCAGCGAAATGCCAAATGCCGAACGGGGATTGAGCCACTTTTTCATGCGCGGTCTCCCGTTTTTTCGCCGAACAGGCCAGAAGGCTTGAACATCAACACAATAATCAACACGATAAATGCAAAAATATCCTGATAGTGGCTACCCAGGAAACCGCCGGTCAGGTCGCCGATATAGCCCGCCCCCAGCGCTTCGATGATACCCAGCAACACACCGCCGAGCATGGCACCGGCAAGATTGCCGATACCGCCGAGCACGGCCGCGGTGAAGGCTTTCAGGCCAAGCATGAAGCCCATCTGATAATGGGCGATTTCATAGTAAGTACCGACCATCACCCCAGCCAGGGCACCCAGTGCCGAACCGATGACGAAGGCGGCCGCGATGACGCGGTTGATATTGACCCCCATCAGGCTGGCCACCGCTGGATTCTGCGAGGTGGCGCGCATCGCCATGCCGAGCTTGGTGCGGTAGACCAGAAGCAGAAGGCCACCCATGGTCAAAGAGGAGACCAGGACGATGATCAACTGCACGGCGGTGAAATTGGCACCGGCCACTTCGAAATCCATTTTCGGCAGCAGCGGCGGAAAGGTCATGTAATTACGCCCCCAGATCATCATCGCCAGATTCTGCAGCACGATGGACATGCCGATGGCGGTGATCAGTGGCGTCAGACGTGGCGCGTTGCGCAAGGGGCGGTAAGCGATGCGCTCCAACCCCCAGCCCAGTGCCATACAGACCAGAACAGATGCACTGAGCCCGGCAAAACCGGCCAGCACGACCGGCATACCGGCCTTGATCATGGTTCCGGCAACGGTGATGGTGACCAATGTACCGATCATCACCACTTCACCATGAGCGAAATTGATCAGCCCCATGATGCCGTAAACCATTGTGTAGCCTAGTGCGACCAGGGCATAGATACTGCCCTGGACCAGGCCGTTGATTATTTGTTGAAGAAAAATATCCATTTTGTGTAATTTAGCCGCTGCATAAAGAAACGGCACCTTACGGTGCCGTTTCGATGCGCGAATTCAGGTTGTTACTTCTTTTCGACGGCTGCCTTGGTGGCCTCCGCTGCGCTTTTCACTGCTTCTGCACCGGCCTTGACGGCTTCCTTGCCAGCATCAGCTGCTGCGCCTGCGACGGCCTTGGCAGCATCCTTGACTTCGGCTACGGCTTCCTTGACCTCGGCCTGGGCCGTTGCAACGGCGCCGCCGCCCAAGGTTTCAACATACTCGAGTTTACCGCCCTTGTATTGATAAACGGAAATCGCGCCGCCCTTCAAGTCGCCGAATTCGTCAAACTCAATCATGGCAGTTACGCCATCATACTTGGTCTGACCGATAGCCGGCAGATATTTGGCGGGATCAACCGAATCGGCGCGTTTCATCGAATCGGCCATGACCATCACCGCATCGTAAACATACGGTGCGTACAACTGAATTTCGGTACCGAACTTCTTGACAAATTTATCCTTGAATTCCGGTCCCTTGGCCAACTTTTCCAAAGGCATGCCCGGCAGCGAGCAGTAATTGCCTTCCGCCGCTTCGCCACCCAGCTTCATGAACTCCGGCGTACAGACGCCATCACCACCGAGGAACTTCGCCTTGATACCAAGCTCCTTCATCTGCTTGGCCATCGGGCCGCCCTGTGCGTCCATGCCACCGAAGAAGACAAGTTCAGCCTTCTTCGACTTGATCTTGGTCAGGATGGCCTTGAAGTCGGTTGCCTTGTCGTTGGTGAACTCGGAAGCCACTACCTTGAGGCCTGCCGCTTCGGCAGCCTTCTTGAACTCGTCGGCCAAACCTTGACCGTAGGCTGTACGATCGTCGACGACAGCAACGGTCTTGACACCTTGTTTAGCGGCGAATTCACCAAGCGCCTTGCCTTGCTGGACATCGTTCGCCATGACGCGGAACGCCGTCTTGAAACCCTGTTGCGTATACTTCGGATTGGTCGCCGAACCGGAAATCTGCGGAATGCCGGCATCTGCATACAGCTTGGATGCCGGGATCGTGGTCCCGGAATTCAGGTGACCAATCACGCCATTCACTTTGGCATCAACCAGCTTCTGCGCCACGATGGATCCTTGCTTCGGATCGGCTTGGTCGTCCTCGGCCAGCAATTCGAACTTGACCTTCGCACCACCGATTTCGAGCCCCTTGGCATTAAGTTCCTCGATCGCCAGGGCGGCGCCGTTTTCATTGTCCTTACCCAAGTGGGCTTGCGGACCGGTCATCGGTGCAGCATGGCCGAGCTTGACGACAACTTCGGGCTTGGCTACCGGGGCGGCAGGCGCGGCAGGCGCAGCAACCGGTTTCGGCTCTTCCTTCTGGCCACAGGCGGCCAGCGCAAAAGCAGCGGCAACGGAGAGGGCAACTACGGAAAGCTTGGCTTGCATCGGTCTTTCTCCTGATTTCTGTAAAGGGGGGGTTAAGTATGCACCGATTGTCCGTAGGCGCAGAATTGCTGTCAATAACAAGTGCTATGATGTTTGTAGATATCCATCATATTGGAGTGCATATCATGCGCCTTGTCAGGCGGCTGCGGAATTTGCTGCACCAACTCGCGCGCCGGATGTTTGCCATGCTGCCGAAAAGCCGGCGGCACGACGTTTATCGCTCGTTTGTCGACTGCAATCCAGACCCTGGTGAACGGCTTGTCCTGAAAATCGCCGAAAGCCAGGAGGAGCTTGAAGCCTGCTTCAAATTGCTGCACGATGCTTACGTCGGTAGCGGCTTCATGACACCCGACCCATCCGGCATGCGGGTCACCATCTATCATGCGCTGCCCACCACCACGACATTGTGCGCAAAATATGACGGGCAAGTAGTCGGCACGTTGTCTCTCATTCGTGAAAGCGCAATCGGCTTTCCGCTGCAGCGGATTTTCGACCTCACCGATGTCCGTGCAAAGGAGGGCAACATCGCCGAAGTCTCGGCCCTCGCCGTTCATCCCCGATTCCGCAGGACAGGGGGCACCATCCTGTTCCCGCTAATGAAGTTCATGTACGAATATTGCACGGCATTTTTCGACACCCGGCACCTCGTTATTGCGGTCAATCCCCGCCACATCGAACTTTACGAATCGCTGCTGTTTTTCCGCCGGCTGTCCGCCAACGTTGTCGAGAACTACGATTTCGTCAACGGCGCCCCTGCCGTCGGCGCAACGCTCGATCTGAAGCTGGCTCCCGAAATATTTCGCAAACACTACGGCAACAAGCCGGAACGGCGGAACCTTTACCGCTACTTCCTGGAAACAAAACTGCCGAACATTCATATCCCGCATCGCCGCTTCTTCACGACAAATGATCCTGTCTTGACCCCGGAGCTAATCGATCATTTCTTCAACCAGCGAACCACTGTTTTTGCCACGCTCAGCGACAGGAAGAAGGCCTTGCTCCACCTGATTTACGATCTCCCGGAATACCAGAAGGTTCTCCCTCCTTTGCCCGAAAGGCAGAAGGACCGGCAAGTCAGACAACATCGCCGCTTTTCGGTGAAATGCCCGGCCAGTCTGAGCTTCGACCCCGAAGACAACGACCCGATCGAAATCGAGATCGACGAAGTTTCCCGCTACGGCTTTCGGGCCCGCACCGGACGAGAAATCCCGAACGACATCTGGCTCACCGCGGTCGTCCAATTGGGCGAGAAGGAAACCTCTCGACTTACGGTGCAAACGGTTCGCGATGCCGAGCACGACAACACGCATTACTACGGTTTTCAGATCGGAGAACCCGACCTGATCTGGCGAAAATTCGTCACGGCGCTTTATCACGGGCATACTCATACGGATCTTGACCAAGCCACCCGTTTTCTCCAGTGACCTCGAACACCCTGCCCGAAGCACTCCGCCTGGCGCTCAGCCAACAATTCCAGAACCGTTTTTCCTGTGGCGAATCAACCCGCCTGCAACATGGCCGCGACGAATCCGTCCATGACCCGATGCTGCCCTACGGCGTCGTCTTTGCCGAATCGCTCGACGAAATCGCCGCCACCGTTCGCCTCTGTGCCGAACATGGCGTGCCGATCATTCCCTACGGCGTCGGCAGTTCGGTCGAAGGCCATGTCCTGGCGCCGAGCGGCGGCATCTCGCTCGACCTGTCGGGCATGAACCGGATCATCAGCATCCACGCCGAAGACGGTGACGCCACCGTGCAGGCCGGTGTGACCCGCAAGCAACTGAACGATGCCCTCAAGGGCACCGGCCTCTTCTTCCCCATCGATCCGGGGGCCGATGCGACACTCGGCGGCATGGCGGCGACCCGCGCCTCCGGCACCAACGCCGTGCGCTACGGCACGATGAAAGACAATGTCTTGGCCACCACCACGGTACTGGCCGACGGTCGCATCATGAAAACCGGCGGCCGCGCCCGCAAGTCGTCAGCCGGCTACGACCTGACCCGCCTGCTGGTCGGCTCGGAAGGTACGCTCGGCATCATGGCCGAGCTGACCGTCAAACTCTACCCGATACCCGAGGCCATCTCGGCAGCAGTGTGCACCTTCCCGGACATCGATTCCGCCGTGCAAACCGTCATCCAGACCATCCAGCTCGGCGTCCCGGTGGCCCGCATCGAACTGCTCGACACGCTGTCGTTGTCGGCCATCAACAAGTTCAGCAAGACGACGCTGGCGGAAGCGCCGACGCTGTTCTTTGAATTTCACGGCAGCCCGGCTTCGGCCACTGAGCAAGCCGAAACGGTGCAGGCCATTGCCGACGAATTCGGCGGCACCAACTTCGAATGGGCGACCCGCCCGGAAGACCGCAGCCGCCTCTGGCAAGCCCGTCACGACGCCTACTTCGCCTGCCTGCAACTCAAGCCGGGCTGCCGCTGTTTCCCGACCGATGTCTGCGTGCCGATTTCCCGACTGGCCGAATGCATTGCCGCCACCAACGAGGACATCGCCCAGGTCAGCATTCCGATCGCGCTGTTCGGGCACGTCGGCGACGGCAATTTCCATCTGGTCGTCCTGGTCGACCCCGACAACGAAAAGGAAATGGCAGAAGCTGCCTGGATCAGCCAGCGCGTTGTCAGCCGCGCCATCGAAATGGAAGGCACCAGCACCGGAGAGCATGGTATCGGCCTCGGCAAGCGGAAGTATCTGGTCCAGGAACATGGCGAAGCCGCTGTCGACGTCATGCGTGCGATCAAATCAGCACTCGACCCCAACAACCTGCTCAACCCAGGAAAAGTCCTGCCACCACCGACGAATTGAATTGGTTTTGCAGAAAGCGGGGGCCTAAAATACCGTCCCCTCCTCACGACACATCGGCATGACATCGCTCAGTCTCAAGTTCAAGCTGATTCTCGGCGCTACGCTGATGAGTGTCGTCCTGCTATTGGTCCAGTTCTTCATGCAGTTTTATTCCTTGCGTGGCGAACTGGCGGGACGCATCGAGAACGAGCAATACACGCTCCTGAGCGAACTGGCCGAGCACCTGGACGAAAAGATCGAGGAACGCCAGATGGCGCTCCTGCGTTCGGCCGGAACGGTGCCGCTCGAACATCTGGACAAGCCCGACGCACTGGAAGCGCATCTGCGCGATGAGGCTGCGCTGCTTTCCCTGTTCGACGATCTCTACATTTTTGACGCAAAAGGGGTACTGCAAGTCGATTGGCCGCCCAAACCCGGCCGTCGACAACTCGACATGTCGTCGCGCGACTACATTCAGGCAGTACAAACCCAGCTCAAACCCTTCGTCTCGCAACCGGTGCTCGGCAAAGCGACACGGCAACCGATCGTCGTCGTCGCCGCCCCGGTACTCGACAAAAATGGTCAGCTGGCGGCAATCATTGGCGGTGTGCTCAATCTCTACAAAGCCAACTTGATTGGCGCACTGGCCAGCCGAAAAATCGGTGAAAACGGCTATTACTATGTCGTTTCCAGCGACAGGCAGTTCATCGCCCATCCGGATCGGACCCGCATCATGCAGCCGGCGCCCAGCAAGGATGCCAATCCGTCCCTCTACCGCGCGCTCCATGAAGGATACGAGGGGACACAGGAGGGGGAAAACAGTCAGGGATTACATGCGCTGTTCACCTTCAAGCGCATGCGAACGACCAACTGGACGCTCTGTTCCGTCGTCCCCGTTGCAGAAGCATTCCGGCCGATAGCCGGTCTGCAGGAAAAAATGGCGCTGATCACCGGCTTGCTCATCCTGATCATGACGCCATTACTCTGGTTGCTCGCCCGGCAGTGGGTCAAGCCCCTGGCCGACCTCGCCCATGGAATGCAGGAGCGCGCAGCCAATATCAGGCCGCGCGAAGCGGCTGCAGCCATCCCGGAACAAGGCAGCGAGGAAATCATTACCGTCGCCCGTGCCTTCAATGAATTCCTCAGCGCCAGGAATGCCAACGAGGAAGCGCTCGCCATCAGCGAAGCGCAACGCAACCGCATGCTGGAAACCCTGGCTCAGGCGAAGGACGCGGCTGAAGCCGCCAACCGTGCCAAAAGCGAATTTCTGGCCAACATGAGCCATGAAATCCGCACCCCGATGAATGGCATCATCGGCATGACCGAGCTCGCCCTGATGGAACCGCTGGAACCGACGGTCCGCGAATACATCGAACTGGCCCGCACTTCGGCCGACAACCTGCTGGCCATCCTCAACGACATTCTCGACGTATCAAAAATCGAAGCCGGCAAACTACACATCGAATCCGTTCCGTTCGAGCCACGACGGCTGATTGCCGACACACTCAATCTGATGGAACCCCGGCTGCGCGAAAAGCAATTGCAGTCGCATCTCGACTTCGCGAGCGCCCTGCCGAACGTCTTGCTGGGCGACCCCTTGCGCATCCGCCAGGTCTTGCTCAATCTGATCAGCAACGCGATCAAATTCACGCAACACGGGCACATTGGCGTTACCGTCCAGATCGCAGCGGAAAGCCAGGCGGAGATCGAGCTTGCCATCACCGTCAGCGATACCGGCATCGGCATTCCGGCCGACCGCCGCGAAGCCATTTTTCAGGCATTCACCCAGGCCGACGGGTCGACCACCCGCCATTACGGCGGCACCGGCCTTGGCCTGACCATTTCGAATCAACTGGTCGAACTGATGGGCGGCCAACTCGGGGTCGAAAGCGAACTCGGCCAGGGCAGCCGCTTCCGCTTCACGCTGCGTCTCGGCCGCCCCGAATAAGCCCGTACAAGGCAAAAAACGGCGTACTTGCCGGAACCGCCCGGCATCGCCACAATCCAATCTCCAAGCACACCTTGCCACCACCCCCGGCGACGTGATGATTCAAACGGGCCCACAAGGCACCAAAAAACGGAGACAAAAGATGAGCAACCTGGCTCAACAGGCGCAGCTGGCTGCGTCCATACCCACGTCCGCGGATAAAAATGCCGCGACGCTGGACGACAAATACACCACCACGACTGGCCGCGTCTTCCTGACCGGCACCCAGGCCCTGATCCGTCTACCCATGCTGCAACGGGAACGCGACCTGGCCGCCGGCCTGAACACCGCCGGCTTCATTTCCGGCTACCGTGGCAGCCCGCTCGGCATGCTCGACCAGGGCTTGTGGAAAGCCCAGAAACATCTTGCCGAGCACCACGTCACCTTCCAGCCCGGCATCAACGAGGACATGGCGGCCACCGCCGTCTGGGGCAGCCAGCAGGTCGGCCTGTTTCCCGGCGCCAAATATGACGGCGTGTTCGGCATGTGGTACGGCAAAGGGCCGGGCGTGGACCGCTGCGGCGACGTCTTCCGCCACGCCAATGCCGCCGGTAGCGCACCGCACGGCGGCGTGCTGGTCATCGCCGGCGACGATCACGCGGCAAAATCCTCCACCCTGCCGCACCAGACCGAGCACATTTTCAAGGCGGTGCTGATGCCGGTGCTCTACCCCTCGAACGTCCAGGAATATCTCGACTACGGTCTGCACGGCTGGGCAATGAGCCGCTATTCCGGCTGCTGGGTGGCGTTCAAGGCACTGGCCGACACGGTCGAGACCTCGGCCTCGGTCAATGTCGATCCGCACGCCGTCAACATCGTGCTGCCCACTGATTTCGCCATGCCGGCCGACGGCCTCAACATCCGCTGGCCGGACCCGCCGCTGGTCCAGGAAGCCCGCCTGCTCAACCACAAGCTCTATGCCGCGCTGGCCTACTGTCGGGCCAACCGTCTCAACCGGGTGATCATCGACTCCCCGACGCCGCGTCTTGGCATCCTCACCGCCGGCAAAAGCTATCTCGACGTCCGCCAGGCGCTCGATGAACTTGGCATCGACGACGGCCTGGCCGCCGAAATCGGCATCCGCCTCTACAAGGTCGGCATGGTCTGGCCGCTCGAACCCGAAGGCGTGCGTCACTTCGCCGAAGGGCTGGAAGAAATCCTGGTCGTCGAGGAAAAGCGCCAGCTGCTCGAATACCAGCTCAAGGAAGAGCTCTACAACTGGCGTGACGACGTCCGGCCACGCATCATCGGCAAGTTCGACGAAATCGGCGAATGGTCGGAAGGCAACTGGCTGCTCCCCGCCGCCGGCGAATTGCCGGTCGCGACCATCGCCCGGGTGATTGCCGAACGCATCGGCCGCTTCTTCACCTCGCCGGCCATCGCCGCCCGCCTGAAGATGCTCGAAGCCAAACAGCAATCGGCCCAGAAGCCGGTGATCCTGGCCGAGCGCAAACCCCACTTCTGCTCCGGCTGCCCGCACAACAGTTCGACCCGCGTCCCCGAGGGATCGCGTGCCCTGGCCGGTATCGGTTGCCACTACATGGTGACCTGGATGGACCGCAGCACCTCGACCTTCACCCACATGGGCGGCGAGGGTGTGCCCTGGGTCGGCCAGGCACCGTTTACCGAAGAAAAGCACATCTTCGCCAATCTCGGCGACGGCACCTATTTCCACTCCGGCCTGCTCGCCATCCGGCAATCGATTGCCGCCCGGGTACCGATCACCTACAAGATTCTCTACAACGATGCCGTGGCGATGACCGGCGGCCAGCCAGTGGACGGCACCCTCAGCATCGCCCGCATTACCCGCCAACTGGAGGCCGAAGGCGTTGGCAAGATGGTCATCGTCGCCGCCGATCCGGAGAAATATGCCGAGATCACCGACCTGGCGCCCAATGTGCCGATCCGCCATCGCGACGAACTCGACGCCGTACAGCGCGAATTGCGCCAGGAGCCGGGCGTCTCGATCCTGATTTACGACCAGGTCTGTGCCACCGAAGCCCGGCGCCGGCGCAAACGCGGCAAGATGCCGGCAGTAAACAAGCGCGTCGTCATCAACGAGGCGGTATGCGAAGGCTGTGGCGACTGTTCGGTGCAATCAAATTGCCTGTCGGTGGTACCGGTCGAAACAGCATTCGGCACCAAACGGCAGATCGACCAATCCTCCTGCAACCAGGACTTCTCCTGCCTCAAGGGCTTCTGCCCGAGCTTCGTCACCATCGAGGGCGGCAAGCTGAAAAAGGGCCAGGCTGCGGTCGACGAGACGCCCTGGCCAGTCTTGCCCGAACCGCTGCTGCCGGCCACGACAGCGCCCTACAACCTGCTCGTTACCGGCGTCGGCGGCATGGGGGTGATCACCCTCGGCGCGCTGATCGGCATGGCAGCCCATCTCGACGGCAAGGGCGTGTCGGTACTCGACATGACCGGCCTGGCGCAGAAATACGGCGCGGTGTTCTCCCACCTGCGCATTGCCGACCGGCCGGAAGACATTCACGCCGCCCGCATCGCCACCGCCGAAGCCCACGCCATCCTGGGTGGCGACCTGGTGGTCAGCGCCGGCCCGGAGGCCCTGTCCAAGATGCTGAGTGGCCGTACCCGCGCTGTCGTCAGCTGCACCGAAACCCCCACCGCCGAATTCACCCGCAACCGCAACTGGCACTTCCCGCTGGCCGGCCTGCAACACCAGTTGATCGACGCACTGGGCGAGGAACACATCCGGTTCATCGATGCCCAGCATCTGGCTACCCGGCTGATGGGGGATGCCCTCTACGCCAACATGCTGCTGCTCGGCCATGCCTGGCAACTCGGGCTGGTTCCGGTCTCTGCCGCAGCACTCGACCGGGCAATCGTGCTCAACGGCGCCAGCGTCGAAGCCAATCGCCAGGCCTTTGCCTGGGGGCGCCGGGCGGCCGTCGATCCACAACGCGTCGCCGCCATCGCCGGCCCGCTGCTCGGCCAGCCCTTCGTCGAACCTGGCCTGGACGAACTGATCACCAGCCGCATCGCCCATCTGACCGCCTACCAGGATGCCGCACTGGGCGAACGCTATCGGCAACGGCTCGCTACCATCAGCCTGCTCGGCGATGAGACGCTCAGCCGCAGCGTCGCCGAGCAGTACGCCCGCCTGCTCGCCCCCAAGGACGAGTACGAGGTCGCCCGCCTGTACAGCGAAACCGGCTTCATCAAGCAACTGGGCGAGTCCTTCGACGGCGAACTGCGTTTGAGCTTCCACCTGGCGCCACCGGGGTTCAGCAAACCCGGTGCCGACGGACGGCCGCGCAAGATCCGCTTCGGGCCATGGCTGCTGCCGCTGCTCAAGGTCGTGGCCAAGGCCCGGCGTCTGCGCGGCAGCTGGCTCGACCCCTTCCGCTTCAGTGCCGAGAAAGCGCTCGACCAGCGCCTGCTCGCCGACTACGAAAGCGATCTCGACCTGATCGCCGCAGCCGGATCGCTTTCCCCGGCGCTTACCCGGCTGGCAGAGTGGCCGGCCGAAGTACGCGGCTTTGGCCCGATACGGGTGCAGGCGGCGGCGCGGGCCGAGCAGATACGGTGCGATTTGCGGCACCAGATTGCCTAGACCAAGGCGCCGGCGATGACGGATGGAAACGGCCGTCATCGCCGGCAATCGGCAAAGCCCGGCAGAAATTCACTTAGAATCACGGGATGTCTGCCACGCCCCAACGCCAGTTCGCCCTGCAAGGCGCCGCTGTCATCCTCGTCCTCTCCCTTGCCTGGCCTTATTTCGGCTGGCAGATTGCCGCCCTGCCCTGGCTGGAAACCAGCCTCGCCATCGGTGCCGTCGCCTTCGTGATGGCGACGCTTTCCCGCCAGCCCTGGTGGTGGCGCCTGATCCATGCCGGCTTCATGCCGCTGGTCTGGGCGACCCAGCGCCTCGAAATCGAGCCGGGCTGGTTCCTGCTGGCCTTCATTTCGCTGCAGCTGGTTTATCGCGGCGCGCTGTCCGGCCAGGTCCCGCTCTATCTCTCCAACAAGCAGACCGTGGCAGCACTGGCCGAACTGCTCGCCGCCCGCGGCCCCAGCCGCTTTCTCGATCTCGGGGCCGGCGTCGGCAGCACCACGGTGCCGCTCGCCGACCTGCTGCCGGACAGTCATTTCACCGGTTACGAGAATGCCCCGCTGACCTGGTTCGTCGGACTGATCCTCGGCGTCGGGCGCCCCAACATCCGCTGGCGCTGGGATGACCTCTGGCAAGCCAAACTGGGCGAATACGACGTGGTTTACGCCTTCCTCTCGCCGGCCCCGATGGCCAAACTCTGGGATAAGGTGCAGCAGGAGATGCAACCGGGCAGCCTGTTCGTCAGCAACAGTTTCCCCGTTCCCGGCGTGACGCCGGACCGGGTCATCGAAGTCGACTGCACGCCGGCTCGCCCGCTCTACTGCTACCAACTCTAAGCCATGATGCTCAAGCGCAAGCCGGAAACCCTGGCCCTGATCGTTGCGCTGATCGGCACGCTGACCGTTCTTTTCGTTTTCCTGACCGACCTGCTGCTCGCCCGGCACCGCGACCTGGAAGCCGGCGAACGCCGCCTGCAGCACTTCGGCATCATGATGGCCGAACACACGGCCCGCGCCTTCGAGGCCATCGATGTGCTCTTGCGCGAGATGTCTACCGATCTATCGAGCAATCGCCGCAACTGGGAAAAATGGGAGGCCAACCAAGGCTGGGAATACGTCGCACAACGCCATTCCCGCGCCATGCCGCAACTGCGGGATCTGATCATTTTCGACCGCTACGGCAACCAGCGCTTCATCTCCACCTACTTCCCTCCCCCTCATATCAACGTCAAGGATCGGCCGTACTTTGCCACGCTCGAAGCAGGCAAGGAGGTGGCAACCTACGGCCCTTACATTGGCCGCAATTCCGGACGCTACGGCTACGCCATCGGGCGGCGCATCAACGGCGAAAATGGCAGTTTTGCCGGGATCGCCTTCGCCTCGGTCGAGCCGGCCTATCTGCAGGATTTTTGTTGGTCGAACCGGCTATCCGACGATTTCGAGGCAGTCCTGATCAATGCCAAAGGCCAAATAGTCGCCTCCTGTCGCCCGACCGATTTGAGCCGGCAATCACCCATACTCGGCGCCCAGGCCGTAGACGCCCTGTTCGATGGCAACCTCCGTGGCATTCTCCCCGACACCGGCATGGCCAGCGGCAACGATCTGCTGGTTTCGGTATCGCCGGTCCCCGGCTTTTCCGACCTGCGCATCCTGACCGCGATCCCGGAAGCGACCCTGCTCGCCAGTTGGCGCAGTCGCCTTACCGAACTGAGCACGCTGGCGCTGCTGGTTACGACCGTGCTACTGGTTGGCGGCCTGCTGGTTCGTCGCCAGGTTCGCGAAATGGCCTCACTTGCCGCCGAACTGGCCGCAGGTCACGAGCATCTCGAAGAGCGTGTTCGCCTGGCCACCCAGGAACTAGCCGGGCAGAAGGATGCCGCCGAGCGTGCCAACAAGGCCAAGAGCCGCTTTCTGGCAGCCGCCAGCCATGACCTGCGACAACCGCTGCACGCCCTGTCGCTCTTTGCTGCCGATCTGCAACGTCAGATCCGCAGCGGCACATCGAATGGTCTTCCCCGCCTGGCCGAGCAGATATCGACCTCGACTTCCGTGCTCAGCGAACTGCTCGACTCGCTACTCGACATTTCCCGCCTCGACGTTGCCGGCATCAAACCGGAAATTCGCAACTTCGAACTGGCCCCCATCTTCGAACGGCAGGCAAATTCAACCCGACGCGCTGCGGTAGACCGCAATCTGATGTTGCGCTTCCGGCCAACCACGCTCTGGCTTGAGTCCGACCCGGTCATGATCGAACGCATGATCGGCAATCTGGTTTCGAATGCCGTGCGCTACACGCCGATCGGCGGCCGGATACTGGTCGATGCCCGCAAACGCGGCAACAACGTGCTGATCGAAGTCCGCGACAACGGCATGGGTATTGCACCGGAACACCAGGCGGCCATCTTTGCCGAGTTCTATCAGGTCGGCAACGCTGCCCGCGAGCAAGACAAGGGACTCGGACTCGGCCTGTCGATCGTCGACCGTCTGGCGCGCGCGCTGAAAATCACTGTCACCCTGTATTCACGCCTGGGCGAAGGAACCAACTTCTCGCTGCTGGTTCCGGCCGGTCACCCGCCGCAGCGTGTCATTCCCGAGCCGGCGCAGAGTTCTGCCGGCCATGTACACTGTATCGGCCATGACGCAGCCTTGCTCGAATGCATCAAGCTGGCCGAAAGCTGGCATTTCACGGTGACCGTGGATGATGGTGCAGGGCAGGAAGCGTTGCCCAGGCAGGCCCTGATCGTCACCGATACCAGCCTGATGCACGACATCAGCCGTGAGATGCCCGAAGACGCCCGCCTGATCGTACTGGTCGACAATGCACACGCCAGCCTGCCAACCGGTGCGCATGCCTTGCCCCTGCCGATTCGCCCGGCCAAGCTCCGGGCCCTGCTCAATCAGCTTCAGAAAACGTTTTCGAAGTCGATGCTGTAACGGGCTACGGCGACCAGCGCCTGGGTCCGGCTGGTTACGCCCAGCGCCTTGAACACTGCCGTCGCATGAATCTTCACGGTTCCTTCTGAAAGGCTCAGTTGTTCGGCGATATCGCGATTCGACAAGCCACGCACCATCAGACAGAGCACCTGCGCCTGACGGTCGGTCAAGCCTACCTCATCGGGGCGGACGCTGACCTTGGCCGGCGGCACCGGCGTTGCGTCGTCGAGACGGGCGCCATTCTGGCCACTCGGCCGGAAAATGTTGCCGGCCAGCACTTCGCGCACCGCCGAGAGCAGAGCCTCGCCGGAAAATGCCTTTGGGATGAAACCTGATGCACCGAGATTCATCACCCGGGTAATCGTCGGCGTATCGTCAAATGCCGAAACAACCGCCACCGGCATCGCCGGATAACGCCGACGCAGGATATCCAGCCCGGCAAAACCATCGATCCCGGGCAGCGCCAGATCGAGCAGCACGAGGTCGAATTCGTCCTCGGCATCAAGCACGGTCAGGGCCGACTCGAAATCGGCACTTTCGAAAACCGTGGTTCCTTCTTCAATCTGTCCAAGCAGGCGCACCAAGCCTTCGCGGACCAGCGCATGATCTTCAACCACAAGCAACTTGAGCATTCGACCCCCCTCGTTAACCGGCCGCTAATTTATCATTTTGTCTTACGAAGTGGTTTAAGATGTTGTAATACATCCAAAAGGAGAGAGACATGTCGAACGAACAACTCAACGACCCACTCAACTTTGTACGCAACATCTGGGGCAACATGGGTTTCTCCCTCCCCGGCATGGTCGCTCCCACTTTTGATGTCGATGAACTCGACAAGCGCATCAAGGACATGAAGGCTGTCGAAGGCTGGCTGCGCATGAATCTGTCGATGCTGCAAATGACCATCCAGAGCCTGGAAATGCAGCGCACCACGGTATCCACCGTACAGGCGATGAGCAAAATGGCATCCGATACCGCCAAGTCGATGGCCGCCGGCAGCTCCCAGGAAGCGGCAGCAGCCCCGGAGCAGAACGCTTTTTCGGAAGCCGCGATGTGGCCGTGGCAGATGATGCAGCAGATGCGCGAACAAATGCAGCAGTCGGCCGAGGCAGCCGTTGCCGCGGCCAGCGAAGCGGCGACAACCCAGAGCGAAAAGCCGGCCGCCCGCCGCGCCAAAAAATAGTCGGCGAGTAATCAGCCGGCCAGCCACGCTGCCCACAAGGGCAGCGTCAGCATCGAAGCCAGCGTGGTCGCCGAAATCAGCCAGGCCACGCTGCGCCCATCGCCGCCCATGCGCATGGCCAGAATGTAGGCCGACGAGGCGGTCGGCAACGCGGCAAACAGCACCACCACCTGGTAATTGACGCCGCCCAGGCCGAACAGGCGACCGACCAGCGCCGCAATCACCGGCAAGGCGAGCAATTTGACGCCGAGCAACCACAGCGAGATGCCCCGCACGCCGGGCGTGCTTTCCAGCCGCAGAGCCGCACCGACGGTAATCAGGCCGAGCGCGATCGAGGCATCGGCCAGGCGCTGCAGGAAGGCCTGCAACGGCGCGGGCGGCACGACGCCGGCCAAATTCAGCATGAAACCGGCGACCGTCCCCCAGATCAGGGGATTGCGTGCCACCTCGCGCCACAGGCCGACTTCACCATGCCGCGCCAGCATCCATACCGAAACCAGATTGGCCACCGGTACGGCAGCGCCGACGATCAGCCCCATGGTGGCGATGCCCGGCGAACCGAACAACATGCCGGCCACGGCCAGCGCGATGTAGGAATTGAAACGGTAGCCGCACTGGAAGACCGAGGCGAAGGTCAATGCCGGCAGGCGGGCCAGCGGCCGGGCCAGTGCGCCGAGCAGCATGCCGCCGGCCATCGCCGCCAGGGCGGTGGCGAGCAGGGGCATGGCGGCCGCCAGGTCGAGCCGGGTCTTGACGATGGCATTGATCAGCAAGGCCGGGAAGAGAATGAAATAGACCAGTTTCTCGACGCCGTTCCAGAAATGGTCACCCAGGTGCATCCAGCGGCGGATGCCGGCACCGAGCAGGATCAGCGCAAAGTCGGGGAGAAGCAGCAAGGCGGTATTCATCGCCGCATTCTAGTGGCAGCGGTGATTCGCCCCAAGCCACAAAGATGCTTGACCGCCCCCGGCAAACCCGAAATACTCGGCAAAAAGGAGAAGCTCATGCAATTCGAATGGTGGGTCTGGATCGTCGGCGGTATCGGGTTGATCCTGGCCGAGCTCATCGTACCGTCGTTCTTCGTCATCTGGTTCGGCCTCGGGGCCTTGCTCGTCGGGCTGCTCGCCCTGCTTCTGCCAGAACTGTCGCTGACCGCCCAGCTGGCTACCTGGACAATTGCCTCGCTGGCCATGGTCGTGCTCTGGTTCAAGGTCTTCAAGCAGAGCTTCAACAAGACGCGGGTCGGCACGGCCGATGGCGACGTGATCGGTGAAATCGGCTTGCTGGTCGGTGCGGTCGCCCCCTTCCAGCGCGGCAAGGTGCGTTTTCAGCGACCGATCCTCGGTGCCGAAGAATGGGTCTGCCTGGCCGATACGGCGATTGCCGCCGGCGAGCGGGTTCGGGTCATTGCGGTCGAAGGCAGTTTTCTCAAGGTCAGCAAGGCTTAAGGAGCAGGCAACATGGATATCAGCGCAGGATTCGTCGTCGTTCTGGCCATACTGGTCTTTGTCGTGGTCACCATCGCCAAGGGCGTGCGCATCGTGCCGCAGGGCGAGGAATGGATCGTCGAACGGCTGGGCAAGTACCACGGCACCCTCAAGCCGGGCCTCAACATCGTCATCCCCTACCTCGACCGCATCGCTTACCAGCTGGTCACCAAGGACATCATCCTCGACGTCCAGGAGCAGGAAGTGATCACCCGCGACAACGCGGTGATCCTGACCAACGCCATCGCTTTCATCAAGGTCACCGACCCGGTCAAGGCGGTTTATGGGGTGACCGATTTTTCGGAAGCCATCCGCAACCTGATCATGACCACGCTACGCTCGATTGTCGGCGAGATGGAACTCGACGAGGCGCTGTCCTCGCGGGACAAGATCAAGGCCCGGCTGCGCGAGAGCATTGCCGACGAAGCCGTGGACTGGGGTCTGACCGTCAAGTCGGTGGAGATCCAGGACATCAAGCCTTCCGAATCGATGCAACGCGCCATGGAAATGCAGGCCGCCGCCGAACGCGAACGGAAAGCCGTCGTCACCAAGTCGGAAGGCGCCAAGCAATCGGCCATCCTGGAAGCCGAAGCCCGCCTCGAATCGGCCAAGCGTGACGCCAACGCCCAGGTCATGCTGGCCGAAGCCTCGGCCGAGGCGATCCGCCGCATCACTGCCGCCATCGGCGAGCAGACCGGTCCGATGTCCTACATGCTGGGCGAAAAGTACATTGCGGCGCTGGAACGGATGGGCGAGAAGGACAACGCCAAAGTCGTCGTCCTCCCCGCCGACCTCCAGGAAGCGGTGCGCGGCCTGTTCGGGCGCAAGGGCTGAGGATCAGGCGGCGCGCTGGAAGCGATATTCCTGGGTCAGGCCGCCATAGCCATAGGCGGTCGGCCGCACGTCATGCACGTGAATGTAGCTCTCGGCATGCAGATCGCCGAGCAATGCGGCGAACGCGGCAAACACCTCGGCGATGTAGCGCGCCTTTTCCTGTTTGGTATTGGTCTCGTCGACAATCTTGATGTCGAGGAAAAAGCTCCGCTTGCCCTGCTCGGCCAGGCTTTGTCCGGCAACAATCCAGTCGGCCGGGTCGATGTAATCGATGGCGATGGCCGTCACCTCCCGCTTCTTGTGCAGGATGCGGCTGGTGTGTTCGAGCAGCAGATCGGCAATCGCCCGGGTCAGGGCCGGGCTTTTCTGTGCGCTGACTTTGACATTGAGTATCGGCATGCTCATTTCTCCTCATTGAACAATTGATCAAAAACAATCGGTCCCTGCTTCGGCAAGGACGCGCCGGGCGACAAATGCCCGAGTTCGTACAACTGCTGTCCGGCCGCAATCACGGCTGGGCGCTGCGCCGAGAGCCGTAACACCACCTGCCCCCAGGTGGTCGGCTCGAAGCCGGTCAAGAAGCTGTCTTCGCCGCCCCCATCCGGTTCGATGGGAAGGCCGGCAATGCGCAGCATTGCCCAGCGAGCGGCGCGTATATCAGCCGTCCCTGCCAGCCGGCTGACCCACCAGACGCGTACCGCCGGCCGCCCGAAATCGGCCGACAGACGGGCAAAACCGGGTCCATCGAGAAACGCGCCCAGACTCCGGTGATCGGCCCACAGGTAGAAGGCGGCATAGCGATTGGTCTCGCCATCGTGCCCGGCGCGCTGGCGGTCGGCATGCAGGTAGGCCTTGAACAGCAGGCCGGGGTAGCCGTCCATCAAGCTGCCTTTACTGGCGATCCGCTGGCGGATCACCGCCATGTCGTAATCGGCAGGCAGGGTGACGGCATAGTGCATGGCAAGCATGGCGTCTCCTCAGTTGAGCAAGGTGGCGAGGCCGTCGCCGAACGACCAGTCCTCGGGCTGGTTGCTGGTGATGACGACCATGATGTCGGCAGCGGCGATCCCCGGTGCGATAGCCAGCAAGTCGGCCAGCCGGCGATAGAAAGCCTGTTTGACCGCCGGGCCACGCGGTCGGCCGCCGGTGATTTCGAACAGTACCCAATCGTCGCTGCGCGGCCCGGCTAGGTAATCGCGGTCGAAAACCCGCTCCCCGGCGGCCTTCTGATCGATGACCTGAAAACGATCCGCCGGCGGCACCTCGAAAGCCTCGACCAGCGCCTGATGCAGGCTGTCCGACAAGGCCGCCAGCCAGGCAGCGTCATGGCCGCGGCGCAGCGTGATACGGCTCAGCGGCATCTCACACCTCCCCGGCCGGCACGGGCAAGCTGGCCAGCAGGCCCATGGCCGAATGCGCCGTCGGCCAGCCCGAATAGAAGGCGAGATGGGTGATAACCTCGGCCAGTTCCTGGCGGCGGATGCCGTTGTCGATCGCCCGTCCGAGATGGAAAGGCAACTGTTCCAGCCGGTAGAGGGCGACCAGCGCCGCCACGGTGACCAGGCTGCGCTCGCGTGGCGACAACTCGCTGCGCGCCCAGATGTCGCCAAACAGCACATCGTCGGTCAACTGGGCCAGTTTGGGGGCCAGCTCACCCATTGCCTGCTGGCCATAGCTTGTCTTCGTCATGATTCGATCTCCATTCGATGATTGACAAGCGCTACCTTACCGACCGATCATGATCCCGAATATCAGATAGTTTTGAATAAACAATTCAATTTTTTGGGACGATTAAATGAGCCGCCTCAATCTCGATCTCGATGTGTTGCGCAGCTTCGTGACCGGCCTGGAACTGGGCAGTTTCGCCAAGGCGGCCGATCGCCTGGGACGCTCGACCTCGGCCTTGAGCGCGCAATTGAAAAAGCTCGAAGAACAGGTCGGGGTGCCGGTCTTGCGCAAGTCGGGACGCGGCCTGGCGCTGACCCCGACCGGCGAGGTCGTGCTCAGCTATGCCCGCCGCCTGCTCGAACTCAACGACGAAGCGGTGGTCGCGGTACGCGGCAGCACGCTGTCCGGCGTCGTCCGCATCGGCTTTCAGGAAGATTTCGGCGAAGGCATCCTGACCGAAATCCTCGGCCGTTTCGCCCGCGCCCACCCGGCTGTCGGCATCGATGCACGGGTGGCAAGAAACACCGAATTGCTCGGCGCCGTGGCCGGCGACCGTCTCGATCTGGCGCTGACCTGGGAATCCGGCGAACTGACCGCCGAACAGGAGTCTCTGGGCAGCCTGCCCATGTGCTGGATCGGTCAGCCGGCGCTGGTCGCCGAACATCTGCAGCAAGGCACGCCCTTGCCGCTGGTCGCCTTCGAAGCGCCCTGCCTGATGCGCAGTCGCGCCATCGAAGCCCTCGACCGGGCCAGGATTCCCTGGCGCATTGCCTTCACCAGCAGCAGCCTGAGCGGCATCTGGGCGGCCGTGCAGGCCGGGCTGGGCATTACGGTGCGCACGCCGGCCGGCAAGCCGGAAGGGCTGGCTATCCTGAGCGAGCTGCCGGCTTTGCCGCGCATCGGCCTCAACCTGAATTACCGGAAAAATCCCGGCGAGCCGCTGCCGGCCCGTTTATCCGAAATCGTCCGCGCCCGGCTCGATGAATTGCTGCCATCCTGGCAGCAGCCGTCACCGGCCAAGGGGCAACAGGCAAGTGACGCCAAGCACTCAGCCGAGGACGCCGCGCTGGCCTAGGGCGGCGATGTCCTCGTCGCTGTAGCCGGCGGAGCGCAGGATCTCGCGATTGTGCTGGCCGGCCTTGGGGGCCGGTTGGCGAATGCTGAAGTCGTGCTCCGAGATTTTCAGCGGCGGCGCAAACTGGGTCAGGCCATCCTGCTCGACAATCATGCCGCGGGCCCGCAACTGTTCATTGGCCAGCGCCTCTTCCGGCGACAGGATGGGCGTGACGCAGCAGTCGACGCCGGCAAAGCGGGCCGTCCAGACATCGCGCCCTTGGGCCGAAAACAGCGCCGCCATTTCGCCGCGCAAGGCCGGGTCCCACTGACGCTTGATCCATTCCGGCCGTTCCAGCGTGCTACAGCACAGTTGCCAGAACTTGCCCTCCAGCGCTCCCACCGCCATGTACTTGCCATCGGCACAGCGATAAGTGGCATAACAAGGCAGACCGCCACTCAACAGGTCACCACCGCGCGGCGCCGAGTGGCCGGCATCGTTCAAACGCAACATGGCGAAATAGCTATGGGCCAGCACGCTATCGGTCATCGAGACGTCGATGTAACGCCCCCGACCGGTCCGCTGCGCTTCGACCACCGCCGCCAGGATACCCATGACACCGGTCAGCGCCCCACCCAGCAGGTCGGCGATCTGAAAATTGGGGATCGCCGGTTGGCTGCCTTCGAGACCGATCTGCTCCAGCACCCCGGCATAGCCGAGGTAGTTGAGGTCGTGGCCGGCGAGGTCCTTGTAGGGGCCATCCTGACCGTAGCCACTGATCGAGCAGTAGGCGATCTCCGGATTCAGTGCCGCCACGGTGGCATAGCCAATGCCCAGCTTGTCCACCACACCGGGGCGGAAGCTCTCGATGATCACATCGGCCTCGCGCGCCAGACGCAGGAAAACCGCAACGCCCTCCGGCTGCTTCAGGTCGAGCACCAGCCCCTGCTTGTTGCGGTTGATCATCCGGAAATAGGCACTGTCTTCGGCATCCTGACCGGCCTTCCCGGTCCCCAGCGTGCGGGCGTAATCGCCCAGCTGCGGGTCTTCGATCTTGATCACCTCGGCCCCGAGATCGGCCAGATGCAGCGTCGCCACCGGCCCGGGCAACAGCCGGGTCAGGTCGAGGACGCGGATGCCGGCCAGCGGCGCCGGGCGTTGGCTCACGGCTGACATAGGCTCAACAGGTCGGCTTCGAGTTCGATTTCCATGTCTTTCTTCAATAGCCGATCGATGAACATGCCGCGATACAGGCGGCCGGTATTCGCCGCCTTGCGCAGATAAGGCGTTTCCCATTCGCTCACCCGCAGGCGGACGACGCCGATCTGCTCGTCGCGCTCGGCAACACCCGATTCGACGCAAGGGAAAGCCAGTGTGTGACGATTGAATTCGGCCCGGCTGTAATGTTCGAGACGCTTGCCCTCGACCGCCGGACAGGTGCCGAGATGACGCGTGCGCACCTCGGCCGCCAGCACTTCGCCGCGTAGAAAATAGACCGGTTCGGTCAGCACCCAGCCGCTACCGCCCTCTTCGTAACGCACGCACTGCCCGACCTTGAGCAGCTCGGGCTGTTTGAAGAGCAGGCGAGCCGAAGGCCGCAGCATGGGTTCGTCAGCCATGGCGGACGTGGCCAACAGGGCGAGCATGACCAGCAGGTTGCGCATGAAGGTTTCCGGGTCAGTAAACCCGGCTATCTTCAATCACCTTGCCATCGTTGGGCAAGCCCCCAAGCGGCGCAAAAACCACTTCGCCGCGCAGCTTGGTCACTTCGCGCAAACTGCCGACGATCGCCTTGTCGAGCGCAGCACTGCCGGCCTCGATCTCGCAGTGCAGGGTCATGCGGTCCTGGCCACCGGGATTGTCGACGACCAGACGCATGCGCTGCACTTCGGGATGGCGCCGGGCAATATCGGCCACCTGCTCGGGATGTACGAACATGCCCTTGACCTTGGTCGTCTGGTCGGCCCGCCCCATCCAGCCCTTGAGCCGGACATTGCTGCGCCCGCAGGGCGAACGACCGGGCAGCAAGGCCGAAAGATCGCCGGTGGCGAAACGGATCAGGGGGTAATCCGGATTGAAGGTCGTCACCACCACCTCGCCGACCTCGCCCGGCTCGACCGGGTCGCCGGTTCCCGGGCGCACGATTTCGACCAGCAATTCTTCTTCGACGACCAAGCCTTCCTCGGCTTCTGTCTCATAGGCAATGGCACCGATGTCGGCAGTGGCATAACACTGCCGGACGGTGATGCCACGCTCGCTGAGCCAGTTGCGGGTAATCCCGGGCAAGGCTTCGCCGGAAACGCAGGCTTTCTTCAGTGAGCTGATGTCGGCCCCACTCTCCTCGGCCTTCTCGACGATGATGCGCAAGAAGGACGGTGTCCCGACATAGGCATCCGGCCGCAAGTCCACCATTGCCTGCACCTGTTGTTCGGTCTGACCGACGCCGCCGGGGAAGACGGCACAACCGAGCTTGCGCGCTCCGCCTTCGAAAATGTAGGCGCCCGGCGTGAAATGGTAGGAGAAGCAATTGTGGATCAGGTCGCCATTGCGGATGCCGGCGGCGTACAGTACGCGGGCCATGCGCCAAGGGTCGATCGCCGTACCCTGCAGCTCGTAGATCGGGCCCGGCGAGGAAAAAACCCGTTTGGCCTTGTGACGTGGCAAGGCATTCAGTCCGCCGAACGGCGGCGTGTTGCGCTGCAGTTCGATGAGGTCACGCTTGCGGGTCAGCGGCAAACGCGCCAGCGCCTCACGACTGGTGCAATCGAAGGGATTGATCCCGGCCAGCGACTGAAAATAGTAATGCGTCGTTTCCTTGGCATGCGCCACCTGGCGCGCCAGCTTGTCCATCAGATCGGCTTCGCGCTCATCCGGATCGCGGGTTTCGAGCGGATCGTAATAGCTCATTTCAATGTTCTCCGTGTGTTCCGGTGACGGTATTGACGCTCCTTGCCACGCCCGGAACGGCAAAGTAGCCGCTCAAGGCAAGGCGGAGACGAGCGCCGTTTGCTCTTGCAAACAAGCTCGCCGACAACGCCGCCCTGAGCGGCGCACTGCCGTTACGACAGCCAGCGTTTGCGGCGGCGGTAGTGTTTGACGTCCTTGAACGACTTCCTCCCGGCGGAACTCAGCCCGAGATAGAACTCCTTCACGTCTTCATTGGTTCTGAGCCCCTCGGCATCGCCTTCCATCACCACCCGGCCGTTTTCGAGGATGTAGCCGAAGTCGGCATACTTCAGCGCCACCATGGTGTTCTGCTCGGCCAGCAGGAAACTGACGTTCTCGCGGCTGTTCAGGTCCTTGACGATCTCGAAGATCTCTTCGACGATCTGCGGCGCCAGGCCCATCGACGGTTCGTCGAGCAGGATCATTTCCGGCTTGGCCATCAAGGCCCGGCCTATGGCGCACATCTGCTGTTCGCCGCCCGAGGTGTAGCCGGCCTGCGAGGTGCGCCGCGTCTTCAGGCGCGGGAAGTAGTGATAGACCTTTTCCAGGCTGTCCTTCAACTCGCCGCGCGAGATCGAGCGGGTATAGGCGCCGGTCAGCAGGTTTTCCTCGATGGTCAGGTGGCCGAAGCAATGCCGCCCTTCCATGACCTGGATGACGCCGCGCTTGACCAGTTCGTTGGGCGACAACTGGTCGATACGCTCGCCCTTGTATTCGACCGAACCCTTGGTCACATCGCCGCGTTCGGCGTGCAACAGATTGGAAATGGCCTTCAGCGTCGTCGACTTGCCTGCCCCGTTGGCGCCAAGCAACGCGACGATCTTGCCTTTTGGCACGTTCAGCGACACGCCCTTGAGCACCAGGATCACGTGGTCGTAGATGACCTCGATGTTGTTTATGCTCAGATAGTGGTCAGCCGCCGCAGCGGCAATGTGTGTACTCATAGCGGTTCCCGAAGCATGGAAACTGGCAGATGGCGAGGGGTTGCCCCCTCGCCTCCCCACTCTCTCGCCTTACTTTTCCTTGGAGCAATCACGCGGCGTGATGCCCTTTTCCTTGGCGTACTGCTTGGCAGAAGCCTGGAACAAGGGGTGGATCAAGGCCTTGTTGCCTTCGATCCAGTCGGAGACCGGCACCCACTTGGCACCGTCCCATTGCTGGACCTTCACCTTGCCGGAACCTTCGTGGTTGTCGCAGGAGGTCTTGATTTCCGGCAGCAGGTTGGTGGCACCGACCTGCTTCAGGCGGGCTTCGGTGATGTTCAGGTTTTCCAGCGCCCAACGCATCTGCTCGCCGTTCAGAGCCTTGCCCTTGCCGTACTTTTCCTGCCCCTTGCGGATCGCCTCGACCGACAGCACGGCGGCGGAAACACCACGGTTGTAGAGCACGGTGCCGATCTTGGCGGTGTCCTGCAGGTTGCCCTTGCCGGCGCCATAGACCACCTTCTCGATATCGGCGATCACCGGCACCTGCTTGCCGGCGACGTTCCAGGTCGCGGCCATGTAGCCCTTGGCGGCATCGCCGGCCGGCACGACGTCTTCTTCGGAACCGGTCCACCACGAGCCGATCATCTTGTCACGCGGGTAGCCGACCTTCTGGGCAGCCTTCAGCGCCGTCTGGTTCATCACGCCCCAGCCCCAGAACACCACGTAATCCGGCTTTTCCTGGCGGATCTTCAGCCATTGCGCGCCCTGCTCGTTGCCCGGGTGGGCAACCGGAATCTGCACCAGCTGGAACTTGTTCAGCGAGGCTTCGGCCTCCATCGCGATGATGGCCTCCTTGCCGTAGGCCGAGTCGTGATACAGATAGACGATCTTCTTGCCGGCCAGGTTGCCGCCGTTCTTGTCCTTGATGAACTTGACGATGGCCGAGGCCTGCATCTGGTAGGTGGTGACCAGCGGGAAGGCATAGGGGAAGACCGAACCGTCGACCGCATCGGTACGACCATAACCCATCATCGCCAGCGGCAGCTTGTCCTGCGCCGACTTGTCGATCAGCGCATAGGAAATGCCGGTGGACATGGTGTGGATCGGACCGGCCGACTTGGCGGCCTTGCCCTTCAGGCGCTCGTAACACTCAACACCCTTGGCGTTGTTGTACTCGGTCTCGCACTCTTCCCAGGTCATCATGACGCCGTTGACGCCCTTTTCCTTGAGATTGACGTAATTCAGGTAATCGATGAAACCGCCGTAGAAAGCCTGGCCGTTCGAACCGTAGGGACCGACGCGGTAGTCGATCAGCGGGAAGAACTGTTCCTCGGCAGCGAAACCGCCTTGCGAGAACAGGGCCAGGGAAACCGCAGCGGCGGCCAGAGCAGGTTTGAAACCTTTAATCATTTGATGTCTCCTCCAGTTATTACGAAAAGCGGCGGGGCCCCACCGCTTCAACCACAGTCATTCCTAGTGCGGGAACGGCCACAAGCGCAGCTTCTCCTTGGCGATCTGCCACAGACGGGCCAGCCCGTGCGGCTCGACGATCAGGAAGAACATGATCAGCGCCCCGAACACCGTAATCTGGATGTGCGACACGGTAGCGCTGGAAAACGGCAGGCCGAACAGTTCGGCGAAAAACGGCAGGGCGACGTCGAGAAAGATCGGCAGCAGCAGGATGAAGGCGGCGCCCAGGAAGCTACCCATGATCGAACCGACACCGCCGATGATGATCATGAACAGGATCTTGAAGGACATCTCCAGCGAGAAGCCGTCCGGCTCGACCGAGCCGAGGTAGCAGAAGGCATAGAGCGCGCCGGCCACGCCGCAGTAGAAGGAACTGATAGCGAAGGCAAGCAGCTTGGTCGGCATCAGCCGGATGCCGATCACCGAGGCGGCGACGTCCATGTCGCGCACCGCCATCCAGGCCCGGCCGGTGGTCGAGCGCACCATGTTCTTGGCGGCCAGTGCCATGAAGACGACGATGGAGAGCACCAGCAGGTACTTCTCGACCGGGGTGTTCAACTCGTGACCGAAGATGATCAGCTTCTGCGTCGAGATCACGCCCGAGGACGAGTTGTTCGACAGCCAAGGAAACTTGGTCAGGCACCAGACGATGAAGAACTGCGCTGCCAGCGTCGCCACCGCCAGGTAGAAGCCCTTGATGCGCAGGCTGGGCAGGCCGAACAGGATGCCCACCCCGGCAGCGGTCAGGCCGGCACAGATGAAGGAAACGAGCAGCGGAATGCCTTCGACGCGCAACTGGAAGTTGTAGGCGGCGTAGGCACCAACCGCCATGAAGGCCGCCGAACCGAGCGACAACTGGCCGGCATAGCCGGTCAGGATGTTCAAGCCGAGGGCGGCCAGCGCAAAGATCAGGAAGGGAATCAGGATGGCCGAGAACCAGTATTCGCTGGCCAAGAGCGGTACACCGAAAAAGGCCACGGCGAGCAGGACGAGTACGCCGATGCGGTCCTGGCGAATCGGGAACAGCTGCTGGTCGGCAGCGTAGGTGGTCTTGAATTGACCGGCTTCACGATAGAGCATTGTTTTTTCTCCTTAGACTCGATCGATGTGTTTTTCGCCGAACAGGCCTTCCGGGCGAACCAGCAGGAAGAGCAGCGCCAGCACGTAGGGGAACCAGCCTTCGATGCCGCCGAAATTGCCGCCGAACAGGTCCTGCATCACCGGAGGGATGTAGATTTCGGCCAGCTTTTCCGAAGCGCCGATGATCAGGCCGCCGACGATCGCGCCGGGGACCGAGGTGAAACCGCCGAGGATCAGCACCGGCAAGGCCTTGAGCGCGGTGAAGGTGAGTGCGAACTGCACGCCGTTGCGCGCCCCCCACATCATGCCGGCGACCAGGGCGACGAAACCGGCAACGCCCCAGACGATGGCCCAGATGTGCTGCAGCGGAATGCCGATCGACAGCGCCGCCTGGTGGTCGTCGGCAACCGCCCGCAAGGCACGGCCGACGCGGGTGTATTGGAAGAACAGGGCGAGCGTTGCCACCAACACCGCCGCCACGCCGGCGGCAACGAGGTCGAACTTGGAAATCACCATGTTCCAGTTTTCCATGATCGATTCGATCGGTTCATCGACGATACCCAGATCCAGCGCCCGCGGTTCGCTACCGAAGATCATCGGCGCCACGCCCTCGATGAAGAAGGCCAGGCCGATGGTGGCCATGAACAGCGCGATCGGCGGCTGGTTGACCAGCTTCCTGAGCACGAACTTCTCGGTGGCAATACCAAACAGGGTCATGATCACGAAGGCGAGGATGATCGCCAGCCACAGCGGCGCCCCCTTCTCCATGCAGCCGACCACCGACAGCGCCGCCAGGTAGACCATCGCCCCCTGCGCGAAGTTGAAGACGCCGGACGCCTTGTAGATCATCACGAAACCGAGGGCGACCAGGGCGTACATGACGCCGGAAAGCAGGCCGCCGATCAATACTTCGAAAAAGAAATTCATCTCGCCCGCTCCTCAGTGACCGGCGCCCAGATAGGCCTTGATCACGTCTTCGTTGTTCTTCACTTCGTCCGGTACCCCGTCGCCGATCTTCTTGCCGTAGTCGAGCACCACGACGCGGTCGGAAATGTCCATCACGACGCCCATGTCGTGCTCGATCAGCACGATGGTGGTGCCGAACTGATCGTTCACGTCGAGGATGAAACGGCACATGTCCTGTTTTTCCTCGACGTTCATGCCGGCCATCGGCTCGTCGAGGAGCAGCATCGACGGCTCGGCGGCAAGTGCCCGGCCCAGTTCGACGCGCTTCTGCAGGCCGTAGGGCAAGCGGCCCACCGGCGTCTTGCGGATGTGCTGGATTTCTAGGAAGTCGATGACCTCTTCCACCTTCTTGCGATGCTCAAGCTCTTCCTTGCGGGCCCGGCCGAACCACAGCGCATGCTCGATGAAGTTGGCCTTCATCTTGGTGATGCGCCCGGTCATGATGTTGTCGAGCACGCTCATGCCCTTGAACAAGGCGATGTTCTGGAAGGTGCGGGCAATGTTCTGCTGGGCCGCCATGTGCGGCTCCATCTTCTTGCGTTCGTTGCCGTGCCAGAAGATCTTGCCTTCCTGCGGGTGATAGACCCCGTTGATGACGTTGAGCATCGAGCTCTTGCCGGCACCGTTCGGGCCGATGATGGCGCGAATTTCGTGCTGTTTGACGTTGAAGGAGATGTCGGTCAGCGCCTTGACGCCGCCGAAGCGCAGGGAAATGTTCTGCAGGTCGAGAATGACGTCGCCTATTTTCTTGGACATGTTCAGGCCGCCTTTTTCACGATCGGAAAGGTCTTGGCATCGACGATGCGCAGATCGGCGGAAATCTTGCCGCGCCGGCCATCCTCGAACTTGACCTCGGTTTCGATGAACTGGTTGGACTTGCCGGCGTAGAGCGCGTCGATCAGCGCCTTGTATTTTTCGGCGACGAAGTTGCGCCGCACCTTGCGGGTCCGGGTCAGTTCGTCGTCATCGGGATCCAGCTCCTTGTGCAACACCAGGAAGCGATGGATCTGCGAATCGGCCACCATGCTGTCGTGCACCAGGTCGGCGTTGACCTGCTCGACACATTCGCGGATCAGCTCCAGCACCTCCGGCTTGCCGGCCAGGTCGGCATAGCCCGAATAGGCGATGCCGCGCCGCTCGGCCCAGTTGCCAACGGCGCCGACGTCGATATTGACGAAGGCGCAAACCATGTCGCGGTCGTGCCCGAAACAGACCACTTCCTTGATGTGCTGGAAGAACTTCAGCTTGTTCTCGATGTAGTTGGGCGCGAACATCGCGCCGTTCGACAGCTTGCCGACATCCTTGGCGCGGTCGATGATCTTCAGGTGACCTTCCTCGTCGAGGAAACCGGCATCGCCGGTCATGAAGTAGCCGTCGGCATTGATCGATTCGGCCGTGGCATCGGGCCGCTTGTAGTATTCCTTCAACAGCATCGGCCCCTTGACCAGCACCTCGCCGTTGTCGGCGATCTTGATCTCGACGCCGGGCGCCGGCTGGCCGACCGAGTCGAACTTGATCTGGCCGTCCGGCTGCATGCAGACGTAGGCGCAGGTTTCAGTCTGGCCGTAGAACTGCTTGAGGTTGATGCCGATCGAACGATAAAACTTGAACAGATCCGGCCCGATCGCCGCACCGGCCGTGTAGGCAACGCGGATACGACTCATGCCGAGCACGTTGCGCAACGGACCGTAGACCAGCAGGTTGCCCAGCCAGTACTGGAAGCGCTCGCCAAGGCCGACCGACTTGCCGTCGAGGATGTCGGCACCGCAGCGCTTGGCCACCGCCATGAAGTGATGGAACATTTTCTGTTTGAGCTTGCCGGCATCTTCCATACGGATCATCACCGAGGTCAGCAGGCTCTCGAAGACGCGCGGCGGGGCAAAGTAGCAGGTCGGGCCGATCTCGCGCAGGTCGGACATCACCGTGTCGCCGGATTCCGGGCAGTTGATGGTGAAGCCGGCGACCAGCGCCTGGGCGTAGGAGAACAGGTGATCGCCGACCCAGGCCATGGGCAGGTAGGAGAGGATGTCGCCATCCGGCCCGAGATTGTCGACCTGAACACCGCCCTGGGCGGCGGCAATGAAGGACGCGTGGGTCTGGCAGACGCCCTTCGGCTTGCCGGTCGTGCCCGAGGTATAAAGCATCACCGAGGTATCGTCGAAATGGCCCTGTTCGACTTCGCGATTGAGGAAATCGGCATGGTTGCGATCATGGATACGCCCCATTTCCATCAGCTCGTGAATGTCGTGCAGGAAGGACTGGTTGTAATGGCGCATGCCGCGCGGATCATCGTAGATCACATGTTCGAGCGTCGGCACCTGATCCTTGACCTCGAGCATCTTGTCGACCTGCTCCTGGTCCTCGACAACGACGAAGCGGATGCCGGCATCCTGCAAGACGAACAGCATTTCGGCCGCCACCGCATCCTGGTAGAGCGGCACCGGCACACCGCCCAGGCATTGGGCGGCGGTCATCATCATGTAGAGGTGGGGACGGTTGTCGCCAATGATCGCCAGGTTGTCGCCGCGCTTGAAACCCAACGCCGCCAGACCGCAGGCCAGCGCACGGACGCGCTCGGCAACGTCGGACCAGGTCCATGTCTGCCAGATGCCGAGATATTTCTCGCGCATGGCCGGGGCATCCGGACGGGTTTGAGCGTGATGAAACAACAGCCGCGGGAAGGTGTGCAACCCATCCACTGCGGCGAAATTCGCCTGCTTGGGCATTTCTTGTCTCCTCCGCCGCGACTCATTGTTCGCGGTCTAACGTTCGTTTGATGCATTGTGGCGCCCGCTTGCTTACACAAACCTTGCAGCGGAGCGAGCACAGTGCTCATGGTGCGACGGAGTCTAAAGAGCATCCTGCCCGAGGATTGTCATCTGGCAGACAATCTCGCGAAATTATTGAAAACTGCCTGACCGGGCGGGCCGGATCAGTCGTCGCCGGCCCAGCGCTCGGAACCCAGGGCCAGTGCGATGGCGGTGGTGCGGGCGGCGAGCAAGGCATCCTCCGGCGTCGTCTCTTCCGCCTCGGCAAGCAGCGCCGGATCGAGCGCCAGCGCCGCCTGCAGCGCCTTGTCGAGCAGGAATGCCTTGGGATAAGGCCGCCCGGCCTGGCCGGGAAACGCCCGGTAATCGCAGGCACACAGGCTCAACAGGTTGCGGAAGCGCTCCGGTCGGCCGTAGGCATCGACCCGTTCGAGCATGGCGGCAATCGAGCCGGCCCGCATCTCGGCAGCCCGATGCACGCGCTCCAGTTCGGCGGTGGCGAGCAAGGCGAAATCGCGAAAGTCGCCGGGCACGCCGAAGCGGTTGCACACCGCATGCACCCGGGTCAGGCCGCGTTCGACATGGCGGTAATGCGCGGGCAGATGTTCCGGTGGCGAATCGGCCTTGCCAGCGTTGAAGAGTAGCGCGGCAAAGCGGACGATCAGCCCGGCATTGGCCCGCACCGTCTCGTCAACGACGCGCAACTGGTGCTCGCCGATGTCGACCAGTTCATCGTTGCTGGCGCTCTGCGGCTGGCCGAACAGGGCATCCAGTTCAGGCAGCAGCACGGCCAGCGCATCGCAACGCCGCAAGACGCGCAGCATCCGCGACGGCGTCTGGCTCATCAGGCCACGCGCCAGCTCCGGCCAGCACTCGGCCGGCTCAAGATCATCGAGTACGTCGCGTGCCACCTGGGCGCGCATGCTTTGCAGGGTTTCGATATCGAGTTCGCCGCCCGGGGCCGCCGCCGCCGCGGCAATGCGCAACAGATTGACCGCCGGCTTGGCAAACAGGGTGTCCAGGGAAACGCCGGATATTTCATAGTTCATCCGATACCTCCAACAAAGCGTACAAAAATGACAATACTCAGACCCGTGTTCCAAACCCGACAGGGTCGAACACGGACACTTTCTCCATAAGCTGTTGATTATTTTTAAGTTATCCCGGCCATTCCCGAACAGGCCAACCAGGGATAGGGCTCCGAGCAAGAATGACGCCCGCTTGGCAAACAGGTCGCCGGCAACGGCCCGCCGGCTTATAATCGAGGTCTGCCAGACATCCCGGAAAAAACATTGAAAAACGCTGAGGAACTGCTGCGCACCTCGCTCTGGGGCCAGTCACTGACCGCAGAGGAAATGGCCCGCGCCCTGGCCGGCACCACCGAACGGACTTTTGCCGCCGGTGCCTTCATCTGCATGAAGGGCGAGCCGGTCGAATACTGGATGGGCCTGATCGACGGACTGGGCAAGATGGCCAGCCACTGGACCACCGGCAAGACCACCTCGCTGACCGGCATCAGCGCCGGCGCCTGGATCGGCGAAGGCTCGCTGCTCAAGAAGGAACCCCGTCGCTACGACGTCATGGCGCTGCGCGAAAGTCGCGTCGCCTTCATGAACCGCAGCACCTTCCTCTGGCTGTTGGATCACAGCATTCCGTTCAACCGCTACCTGATCGCGCAGTTGAACGAACGGCTCGGCCAGTTCATCGGCATGATCGAAAACGAGCGTCTGCTCGACACCGATGCCCGCATCGCGCGCGGTCTCGCCGCGCTGTTCAACCCGGTCCTTTATCCCGGAACCAACCGTCTGCTGCAGATTTCCCAGGAGGAACTCGGCTATCTGGCCGGGGTTTCCCGGCAGCGTGCCAACCAGGCGCTCAAGGTCCTGGAAGATGCCGGCCTGGTACGCAGCGAGTACGGCGGCATCAACGTCCTCGATCTGGAAGGCTTGCGTCGCTTCGGCGACTAGCTTGCTCGCCAGGCAGTTCGTCGGTAGCGGTAAGACAAATCGATGTTGTTCGGTGCATGCCGGCCAACGGCCGGCATGCCAATGAGATTTTTTGAATCTGTGCAACAATGCGCGGTCAAAAATCCCACTCGTCATGATCAGCATCTACCAACTCAAACCTCGCTTCCAGGCCATCCTGCGACCAGCCGTCCGTACGCTGGCCGCATCGGGTGTCACGGCCAATGCCGTCACCTTGCTGGCGATGTTTGTTTCGCTGGTCCTCGCTGCCTGGCTCTACCTGTCCGGACCGCGGCAAACGACGCTCTTCCTGCTGCTTCCGCTATGGATGTTCCTGCGCATGGCCCTGAATGCGGTCGATGGCATGCTGGCCCGCGAATTCGGCCAGAAATCGCCCCTCGGCGCCTATCTCAACGAATTGACCGATGTCGTTTCCGACGCTGCGCTCTATCTGCCATTCGTTGAAATCGCGCCCTTCGGCTGGGGCAGTGTCGGCGGTCTGATCTTCCTCTCTGCCGTTTCGGAAATGGCCGGCGCCCTCGGGCCGATGGTCGGCGCGCCGCGCCAATACGACGGCCCGATGGGCAAAAGCGACCGTGCCTTCCTGTTCGGAGCCCTGGGCCTCTGGCTTGGCCTGGCCGGCAGCCTGCCCGACTGGCTGTTCTGGCTCTTGCCGGCCGCCTGCGCCGCCATCGTGCTCAATATCATTAACCGCATCCGCAGTGGCCTCGCCGCCATACCACGCCCATGACCCGTCCCGTAGAAGAACACCATTTCTCGACTCACGACGGCGAATCGCTGTTCTACCGCCGCTGGCCGTGCACATCGCCGCAACGGCGCGGCGCCATCGTCCTCTTCCATCGCGGCCATGAGCATGGCGGTCGCATGGCCCACCTGGTGGACGAGCTCGATCTCGGCGATTTCGACTTCTATGCCTGGGACGCCCGTGGTCACGGCAAGTCGCCCGGTACGCGCGGCTATTCCCCGAGTTTCGCCGACTCGGTACGCGACGTGCAGACTTTCATTCACCACCTGCGCGACACCTGGCAGATAGCGGAGGAAGACATGGCCGTCCTCGCGCAAAGCGTCGGCGCGGTACTGGTCTCGACCTGGGCCCACGACTATGCGCCGCGGATACGCTGCCTGGTACTCGCCTCGCCTGCCTTCAAGGTCAAACTCTACGTACCTTTCGCGCGGCCCGGACTGGCCTTGCAACAAAAGCTGCGCGGCAACTTCTTCGTCAATAGCTACGTCAAGTCGAAGTTCCTGACGCACGACGTCGAACGCCAGGCTTCCTATGACAGCGACCCGCTGATCAGCCGCCCGATCTCGGTCAATATCCTGCTCGCGCTCTACCAGGCGGCCGAACGCATCGTGGCCGATGCCCAGGCCATCACCATCCCGACCCAACTGCTGATTTCCGGCGCCGACTGGGTGGTACATCACAAGCCCCAGCACGACTTTTTCGAACGTCTCGGTTCAGGCGTCAAGGAAAAGCACGTACTCGACGGGTTCTATCACGACACTTTCGGCGAGAAGGATCGCAAACTCGCCACCGATAAGGCGCGCGACTTCATCCTCCGCCAATTCGCCGCAGCGTGGTCGCGCCCCGACCTTCGCCAGGCTCATTGCCATGGTCCAACCTACGATGAGGCCCGATCGCTTGCCGCTCCCTTGTCGGCGATCAGTCCGAAAGGGCTCTATTGGGCAGCCTATCGTGCCAATATGAAACTGGGCGGACTGCTTTCCGACGGCGTTGCGCTAGGACACAAGACGGGTTTCGATTCGGGTAGCACGCTCGATTACGTCTATCGCAACCAAGCAAGCGGCTTAGGCCCGCTCGGCCGCAGCATCGACCGTCAGTATCTCGACGCCATCGGCTGGAAAGGCATCCGGCAACGCAAACTGCATATCGAGGAATTGCTGCGCGCCACCCTTCGGCGCCTCCAGGCAGAAGGCCGCCCCTTGCGAATACTCGATGTTGCGGCCGGCCACGGCCGCTATGTGCTCGAAGCCCTGGATCAAGGCCCGCGCCCCGAATCCATCCTGCTGCGCGATTTCAGTCAATTGAACGTGGATCGGGGCTCGGCCCTGATTGCCGAGAAAGGGCTCGGCGATATTGCCCGTTTCGTCCAGGGCGATGCCTTCGACCGCGCCAGTCTGGCCGCAGTATCCCCCAGGCCGACAATCGGCATCGTCTCGGGACTCTACGAATTGTTCCCGGACAACGATGCTGTCGCCGCTTCGCTTGCCGGGCTCGGCGATGCGATCGAACCGGGTGGCTACCTGATCTATACCGGCCAACCCTGGCACCCGCAACTGGAACTGATCGCCCGCGCCCTAACCAGCCATCGCGATGGTCAAGCCTGGGTCATGCGGCGCCGTACCCAGGCCGAAATGGACCAACTGGTGGCCGCAGCCGGTTTCGACAAGATCGAACAACGCATCGACCAGTGGGGGATTTTCACCGTATCGCTGGCCCGGCGTCGTCCGACATGAGCCTGGCGGACGCGCCGACGCCAGCCTCGACGCGGCCATGGAAGCGAGGCGTCGTCTGGCTTTGCTTCCTCGGTCCATTTTTCTTTCTCAGTTATGGATTCGCCAACCAGCTCGCCGCTCAGCGAGGCCTTGCCACCAGCCTGTACTATGCGTGGGAACGCCACATTCCTTTCCTGCCCTGGACCATCGTTCCCTATTGGTCGATCGATCTGCTCTACGGTTTTTCCTTTCTCTGCTGCCACAGCGCCCGCCAGGTCGACCGCCATGCGCTCCGCTTGCTAACGGCACAGGTCGTCGCCGTCGCCTGCTTCCTGCTCTTCCCGCTGCGTTTCGCTTTTGAACGGCCTCCTTCGGATGGCCTGTTCGGAAGTCTGTTCGATGCACTGACCAGTTTCGACCAACCCTATAACCAGGCCCCTTCGCTACACATCGCGCTGCTTGTCCTGATCTGGGTGCAGTTTGCCGGGCTGCGCACCAACTGGCCGCGACGCATCCTCATCGATGGCTGGGCCCTGTTGATCGGCCTGTCGGTCCTGACCACCTGGCAACACCACTTCGTCGATCTGCCGACCGGGGCAGCGCTCGGCCTCTTCTGCCTCTGGCTCTGGCCCGAGGATGGCGAAACCACGCCCCTGCTCCGGCAAGGACCGGCACACCTTCGACGCCGTGCCCTGGCGGCGCGCTATGCACTCGGCGCCATCCTCGCCGCCATACTGGCGACGATCATCGTGCCCGCCGCACTTGTTTTCGGCTGGATCGGTATCGCCCTGGCGCTGGTCGGCTGGAACTATGCCTGGGCGGGGGCCGCTGGCTTTCAGAAACGCGACGGCCGCCTGTCGCTGGCCACCGCATGCCTGTTCGCCCCCTACACGTTAGCGGCATGGATCAATTCGCGTTTATGGACCCGCCGCCATCCGCAGCCGGATGCCATCACCGACGAAGTCTGGCTCGGCAGGCTGCCAACCGCCGCCGAAATGAAAGATGGCGGCTTCTCTGCGCTTTACGACCTCACCGCCGAACTGCCTGGCCCGCTCGGTCCCTGGCGTTACCTCGGCGCCGCCTGGCTGGACCTGGTGCCCCCCGACGACACGCAACTGATCATGGCCGCCCAACAGATTGAAGGCCTGCGTGCGCAGGGCCGAGTACTGGTTGCCTGCGCCCTCGGCTACTCGCGCAGTGCCGGCGCAGTCGCTGCCTGGCTGTACCTGAGCGGCCATTGCCGGGACATGGCTGCAGCCATCGCACGGGTTGCCGAATGCCGCCCCCACGTCGTCATCAGCCCGGCGCTTCGCCAGTCGCTCATGGCTATCGAAACGCAACACAGCAAACGAGGTGTCCATGCCTGAGCACGAAACGGAGGCCGCCCAGGCCGAGCTGGCCGCCGCACTGCTGGCCATCGGCAGGCAACTCGATCGCGCCAGCCTGGCCCTCACCGTCGGCGGCCTGCTCGCCCTGGTCATCGCGCCGCTCGCATCACCCCCTCGCCTTGGCCTGCTGGTGGCCGTATTCGCCGGCGTGTTCGAATTCAGCTTCGCCTGCCGTACGGCCTTTGACGAGCGCATTTTCTCGACCTGGGCTCGGCGCTGGCGGCAAACCGATACCGCCCCGGAAGAGACGCTTGCCGCCTTCGACCGGGCGCTGGCCAGCAGTGGATTGCGTAAAACGCCTGCCGCACCGAATCGCCCGCTGGCCGATCGCATCGCCGGGGCGCGCCGACTGCTCCGCAAACAAGGCGCCTGCCTCATGCTGCAGGTCCTCGCATGGCTGGTCGCCTGCGGACTAGTCATTCGACCATTCTGAGACGCCTCACCATGTTGCCAGACCGCCTTATCGCCGCTTCAATCTGCAGTTTCGCCAAACTCTTCACCGGCGTGCGCGCCCGCTGGATTGGCGGTTTCCCCGACCAGCAGCAGCGGATCTACTTTGCCAACCATCGCAGCCACGGCGATTTCGTGCTGATCTGGGCCTCGCTGCCGGCGCGCCTGCGTCGCCTGACTCGACCGGTGGCCGGCGCCGACTACTGGCTGCAGGGCGGTTTGCGCCGTTTCCTGATCAACCGGGTATTTCGCGCCGTTCTGATCGACCGCCTGGGCGGGCGTCGCGCCGATCCGATTGCCAAGATGGGAGACGCTCTGGACGCCGGCGAATCCTTGATCCTTTTTCCGGAAGGAACACGCAATCTGGGTGATGGCTTGTTGCCCTTCAAGAGCGGACTCTATCACCTGGCCTGCAGCCATCCCGAAATAGAACTGGTCCCGGTCTGGATCGAAAACCTCGGCCGGGCCATGCCCAAAGGCAGCCTGATACCGCTTCCCCTGCTCTGCTCCCTGACCTTTGGCCGTCCGCTAACGATCGGGCCGGCGGAAAGCAAGGCAGATTTCCTGGCCCGTGCCCGCCAGTCCCTGCTCGACCTGGCGCCCCCCGCTGATTGACCTCATCGTCCATGAATCCGACCCATACCCTGATCGCCCTCTTTTCCGGTGTCTTCGCCGTTCTCGCGCTGGCCAGCGGCATCGGCGCCTTCCTGCAATGGCGCCTTCCGGCCGGCCGGAACAGTCATGTCATCGACAACCTCAATGCCCGCATCAAAGCGTGGTGGTGGATGATCGGCGCACTGGCACTGGCCTTTTGGGGCGGCAAACTGGGCGTCGTTGTCCTGTTCGCCTACATCTCCTTCCAGAGCCTGCGCGAATTCATTTCCGTCACCCATACCAGGATTGCCGATCACCGCGCCCTGCTCTGGTGCTTTTACTTTTTCCTGCCACTGCAGTATTGGCTGATCACGATCAATTGGTACGGCCTGTTTTCCATCCTGATCCCGGTCTACGCCTTCCTGCTGCTCCCCATCTCGGCTGCACTCGGCGCCGACACAACGCGCTTTCTAGAACGCGCCGCCAAAGTGCAGTGGGGTCTGATGATCTCCGTTTACTGCATTTCACACGTCCCGGCCTTGCTGACGCTGGAGATTCCCGGCTTTGCCGAACGTAACCTTCAATTGATCGTCTTCCTGGTGCTTACCGTGCAGTCGAGCGATGTCTTTCAATACGTCTGGGGAAAACTGCTCGGCAAGCGCAAACTCGCCCCCGAGATCTCTCCTTCCAAGACACTCGAAGGCCTGGTTGGCGGAGTATTGACCTCGACCGCCGTCGGTGCCGCGTTATGGTGGATTACGCCATTCGCAGCCTGGCAGGCTGCCGTGATCGCCCTGATCATCAACATGCTCGGCTTTTTTGGCGGTTTCGTGCTCTCCGCCATCAAACGCGATCGCGGCCTGAAGGATTGGGGGGCCATGATCGAAGGCCACGGCGGCATGCTCGACCGGGTCGATTCGATCAGTTTCTCGGCCCCGATCTTTTTCCACCTTGTCCGCTATTGGTGGGTGCCTTGACCAGCTGAATGCCCGTTCGCCGCACCGACAGTCAGCCAGTGGAGGAGCCGCACATACAGGGCATCCGGATCGACCGGCTTGCCGATGTGGTCGTTCATGCCGGCTTCGAGGCAGATCTGCCGGTCCTCCTCGAAAGCGTTGGCAGTCATCGCCAGGATCGGCAGGTTTGCCTTGCCGGGTAGTTGCCGGATCAATCGGGTTGCCTCCATGCCGCTCATCACCGGCATCTGCATATCCATCAGCAGGAGCGCGTATTTGCCGCCATGGGCAACCCGGTCTACTGCCTCGGCGCCATTGTCCGCCACCTCGACCTGCAAGCCTGCCAGGCCGAGCAACTCCTCGGCCACCTCCCGATTGATCAGTTCATCCTCGACGAGAAGGATGCGCGCCCCGCCAAAACGTTGGGCAATCAGCACCTCGGGCGCTGCGGAGGCGTCCCCCGCCGAATCGGCCGCATCGTCGTGTACGGGGCGTTCGAGGCGCACCGTCATCCAGAAGGTACTGCCGCCCCCTTCCGTACTGATCGCCCCGACGTCGCCGCCCATCAACTGCGCCAAATGGCGGTTGATCGCCAAGCCCAAGCCGGTGCCGCCGTATTTCCGGGTCGTTGAATTGTCGGCCTGCATGAAGGCCTGGAACAAGCGTGCCAACTGCTCTTCGCTCATGCCGATCCCCTGATCGGTCACTTCGAAACGCACGGTAACGTTATGCCCGTCATCACGCTCGACGCCGGCGCGCAAACTGACCTCGCCCTGCTCGGAAAACTTGATCGCGTTGCCGACGAAATTGAGCAAGGCCTGACCAATCCGCACCGCATCGCCATTCAGTCGCAACGGCAGGTCCGGCGATACGCTGCAGGTCAGGCGCAGGCCCTTCGCCGCAGCCCGTTCCTCGAGCATGCTGACCGCCTGCCTGACCACGGCAGCCGGCGAAAACTCGCTATTCTCCAGAATCAGGCGCCCCGCCTCGATTTTCGACAAATCGAGGATGTCGTTGATGACGTTGAGCAGATGCCTGGCTGAGTAGCCGATCTTGTCGAGACGCTCCAAAGCTTTGGGGTCGCGGGCATCCTTGTGCATCAGATGGGCCAATCCGATGATTGCGTTCATCGGCGTACGGATTTCATGACTCATATTGGCCAGGAAAGAACTCTTCGCCCGGCTTGCCGCTTCGGCGGCATCCTTGGCCTCAGCCAGTTCGGCCGTGCGCGACTGGACGAGCAACTCGAGATGCTCGCGGTAATGCTGCAATTCGGCCTCAGCCTGCCGGCGCGAGGTAATGTCGGTGGAAATGCCGCACAGCGCATAGACCTTGCCCTCCTCGTCGCGCAGCGGAATCTTGACCGACAGGTAGGCGCTGGTGACCTGCCCATCGGCACTGGTATTCACCTCTTCGTCCGCCACCCGCTCGCCATGTTCGATCACGCGAACATCGTTGCGACGGATATTGGCTGCTGTCCGGGCATCGAAAAAGACATCGTCGAGTCGCCCGACGATGCCCTCGAGATCGCTCCCGAACAACTGGCAAACCCGCCGATTGGCGTATTGATATCGGTAGTCGGTGCCCTTGATGTAGATGAAGGCCTCAACGCTATCGAGGATGATGCCGAGCTTGTATTCGCTGGCGCGCAGGGCTTCTTCGGCCAACTTGCGCTCGGTGATGTCCTCCTTGACGGCCAGATACTGCAGTACGCGACCGCTGTCGTCGGTAATCGGCGAGATCGAAGCGCGCTCCCAGAACAGGCTGCCATCCTTGCGCCGGTTGTGGAACTCGCCCTGCCAGGTCTGACCGGACTGGATGGTCCGCCACAGGGCCTCGTATTCGGCCTGGGTTTTCTCTCCGGAACTGAGGATGCTCGGCTTCTTGCCGAGCACTTCCGCAGCGCTATAACCAGTAACCAACTCGAACTTCGGATTAACGTACTTGATCCCACCCTGCACATCGGTAATCTCGATCGATGCCGGACTCTGTTCGATCGCCCGGGACAATGTCTGCAAAGCCTCGGCCTGCTCGCGCAGGACTTTTTCATTGGCCAGGTTCTGCTGGTGATAGGCCAGGAACAGGCGCCTCGACCAGCGCGAATAGATCAGCGAACTGATCACCCCCAAGGCCAGCGCCACGATCGTGGCGATGATCAGATCCATCCAGCGTTGGCGTCCGCTTAGTTCGCGCTGGCGCGCCTCCTCGTTGAGGACGGACTGCCACTCGTCGTCAAAGACCGTCGCGATCAGCGTCCAACCCCAGGGCTCGACCGTCCGCACCAGGGCCATTTTCTGAACGCTCGTCCCGGATGCCAGGTCGGGCCACTCGTAGCGGACAAAGCCACCTCCTTCCTTGGCCGCCGCCAGCAATTTAGCCATCGCTGCCCGGTATCCGCCCAGCAGGTCGCCCTGGCGATACCCTTCCAGGGCAGGACTGGCCGGCGTCAGCAGCAAACGCCCGGAACGGTCCACCACGCCAAAGTAGCCGCTCTGGCCGAAGCGCACGCTGCGCAGACGAGCCAACGCCTCTTTTTGCTGCTGCGCCTCCCAGTAATAGGTGTAGTCGCCGGCACCGATCAGCCAGTCGTAGGGCGCGAAATAACGAACGTAGGCAAGTTTTTCCGACATCTTTGCCGGCTCGTCCGGGCGGTACCAGCGATAGCTCGAGAAGCCCTCGCCGCGTGGCCGCCGCGCCGCATCGATCAAGCCGCGCATGATGAAATGGCCACGGTCATCCTGGTTGTCGAGGATGGTTCGCCCTTCAAGCTCAGGGGCCGTCGGCAGCAGGATGAACTGGCCCTGCATGTCGTCGATGAAGTAATAACCACGCCCATCGTAGAAGCGAGTCGGCCGCAATGCCTCGATGATCAGTCGGCGCACTTCGGCTGCCGGACGACGCCCCGATTCGCGGGCATAGATTGCCTCGACGATCTGGTAGGCAACATCGACCTGTTCGGTCAGGCTTCGCCGCAAGACGCTTTCGGTGCGCAAGCGGGTGTATTCGATGAAGCTGATCGCGCTGTCCATTTCGGACTGCAAGCGATTTTCCAGCTGGCGCCCAATCACGCTCTCGATGCGCGCCAATGAAGCCTGATGCTCGCGATACGACTGCCACGAAAAAAAGCCGCCCAGCAATAAAGTCAGGACCGACATCGTGATCAGCGTACCGAGCAAATGAATGCGCGGAACAGTTTTTTCGTCAGCAGTCAGCCGCACGCTTTTTCACCTGGTTGCTCGGGCAGGAAGAAAGGATGACGCCGATTGTAGTCAGTTGCCGAGCCCGAGCACAGCACGTTTTTTTGCTGCGTAGTCCCCGAAAACCCTTGCAGGACAAGAGAATTAGTCCATTGACATCCCGCGCACCCGGGTTGTCCGACGAGGACTGGCATGCCGGCGTGCCCGTGCCCCTCGGCAGCATTGCCATCGCGGACGGCCATGAGAGCGGCCGCCCTCATGGCCGTCCGACGCTTGCGCCTATTTGCCGCGAATGTGGAACCGGCCGACCAGTGCGAGCAGGTTGGCCGCTTGCTCGCGCAGCACGACCGACGCCTGGGCACAGATTTCGGCATCACTGCTATTCCGATTGGTGACGCCATCGATTTCGCCCAGACCGATCGCCACTTCGGAAAAGCCAGATACCTGCTCTTGCGACGCCAGGGATATTTCTGAGAGCAAGCTGGAAACCTGATTGGTTGAATGGACGATTTCACTCAAGGCGGCCGCCGTCGTATCGGCAATCGTCGCCCCCCGCCGGGTTTTTTCGGCCGAACCGGAAATCAGGCAGGACGCCCGCTTGGCCGCTTCCGCGCTGCGCGTAGCCAGATTGCGAACTTCGTCGGCAACGACGGCAAAGCCACGCCCGTGCTCGCCGGCACGTGCCGCCTCGATCGCCGCATTCAGTGCAAGGAGATTGGTTTGAGTCGTGATTTCGTCGATCACGCGGATGATTTCATTGATGCTGACCCCGGCCTGTTCGATCTCGCCCATCGCCAGCACCATTTCATTCATGTGCGTACTGGCCGTGACCGCCACCGTCTGCGCCGCTTTCGACAAGCTGTCCGCCTGGCTGGCATTGTCCGCATTGTCCCGCGTCGCGGTCGTCATCTGATGGACGGCGGCGCCAATCTGGGTGACCGAAGAAGCCGACTTGGCTGCGCCGGACGACAAGCCGTTGCTCAATTCCGATACCTGCTCCGAACTGGCGGTGATTTCCCGCGCGCCGCTCTGCAACTGGCCCACGACATCATTGAGGTTGTCGAGCATGCGCCGCAGAGCCATCCCCAACAGGTCCTTGTCCGAAGCCAGATCGATCCGGATATCGAGATCACCCTGAGAAATCCGTTCGGCAATATCCGCCCGTGCCTGCAGCCGGGCGGCCATGTCGTTCAAGGCCATGCCAAGACGCCCCACCTCATCCTCGGTCGCAATCTCGACGCGCTGCGAGAAATCGCCTTGGCGGATCGTGTTCGCCAAGCCTTCGGCTTCGCGAACCGGACGTGCCAGAGTAGCGGCGGCAAACCACAGGAAGGTGGTTCCCCCCAAGGCCACCAGCAAACCCACCACGACCTGCCAGACGGTAGCCGCGCCCGAGCGGCCGGCCAGATCCTTATCCAGCGCGTAGGCATCGGCCAGCACCACGTCCTTGCCGACCTTGATCAGCACGGCCCAGGGTTTGCCTGTCCGACCAAGATGAATCGGTGCCAAAACAGTGATCAGCCCGCTCGCCTCATCCAGTCTTGCCTCCGATTTGCCAGCCTTGATATCAGCCAGCAGCGCCGAAACATCCTTGTCCGGCGTCGATGCCTGAAGCGGCTTGCCAATCATCTCGGGCTTTTCGCTGTCGGCAACGATGAGCCCCATGTTACTGATGATCAGCACCTCCGCCTTGCCCTCGAACAAGCCCCGATCTGCCTGCTGGGAAAGGGCCTGCACGAAATCGAGGTTGTAGTCGGTGCCGGCGACCCCGAGAAACTTGCCGTTCACGGTGATCGGCACCGACAGCGTGGTCAGCCAGACTTGCGTTCCCTGGACGATATAAGGAAACGGATCGAGCACGCTTTCGGTATTGGTTTCGCGCGGGCCGATGTACCAGCCTCCCTTCAAAACCCCATTCGGATGTTTATCCAGGGTGTCGTACTCGACCAGCGGCTGAACTGCGATCTTGCCTTTGGCATCGCGATTCCAGTACGGCGTGAACCGACCTGTTTTCTCGTTGTTTCCTGCCAGTCCGGTGCGAAATTGCTCATCGTGCCCATCCAGCGCGTTCGCCTCCCAGCAGGAATAGGTCCCGTTGAAATCCGGATTGTTTTTCAGGACATTGAGCAGCACGGCATTGATCTGATTGCGCCCCAGACTCAAGCCGTTTTCCTTTTTCCCCAATTCGAAGACATGCGCCATGGTCCGGGCTGCATCCAACGCCACATCGAACTTGGCCTGAATGATGCCCGCCTGCGTTCCGGCTACCCCCTTGAGATTCGCCAGCGTACTCTCCTTGACCAGCCCGCTGACGCGTTCGCTCACCAACTGCTGGGTATCGCGCGCCGAATACACCCCGAAACCGACTGTCGACACAACGGACGCGACCAAACACGCTCCCGCTACAGCCGAAATGCGATGCTGTATTGATTTGAACCTGATTGCCATGACTTTTCCCCTTAAGCGCTTACTTGCAATATCAACCTGTGTGCCGCAGCAGTCTGTTCAAATTCAGCGCAGCACCGCTCCAAAATGGAGCATTTTTTAAATTTTTATGACTTTTGTGATTAATATTGAATTGGCAGCAAAAGCAATGCCAGGCTTAATGGTTTGCCAAAAGACACGAAATCCCGCTATCGCCGACGCCCTTTCGCCAAGGCAAAAAAATGGCGGGGCACCCGCGCCCCGCCTTGAGTCGTCTCGCCGCCTTCCCCGACAGGGAAAGCTGGCCCGGCCATATCGGCTTACATCGAACGCCGGTACTGGCCGCCGACTTCGTACAGCGCCGAGCTGATCTGGCCGAGCGAGCAGACCTTCACGGCATCGACCAGCACGGCAAAGACGTTACCGTCTTCGATCACCGTCTGCTTGAGCTTTTCCAGCATGGCCGGGGCCTGGGCGGCATGGCGGGTCTGGAAGTCGCGCAGGCGCTTGATCTGCGACTGCTTTTCTTCATCGCTCGAGCGGGCCAGCTCGATCTCCTGCTGGGCCATACCCTTCGGATTGAGGAAGGTATTGACGCCGATGATCGGGTAGGAGCCGTCGTGTTTCATGTGCTCGTAGTGCATCGACTCTTCCTGGATCTTGCCGCGTTGATAGCCGGTTTCCATGGCGCCAAGCACGCCGCCGCGCGAGGCGATGGCTTCGAATTCCTTCAACACCGCCTCTTCGACCAGATCGGTCAGTTCGTCGATGATGAAGGCCCCCTGGTTCGGGTTCTCGTTCTTGGCGACGCCCCACTCGCGATTGATGATCAGCTGGATGGCCATGGCGCGACGGACGGACTCCTCGGTCGGCGTCGTGATCGCCTCGTCGTAAGCGTTGGTGTGCAGCGAGTTGCAGTTGTCGTAGATGGCGATCAGCGCCTGCAGCGTGGTGCGGATGTCGTTGAAGTCCATTTCCTGGGCGTGCAGCGAGCGGCCGGAAGTCTGGATGTGGTACTTCAGCTTCTGGCTGCGCTCGTTGGCGCCGTACTTGTTCTTCATCGCGACCGCCCAGATGCGGCGGGCGACGCGGCCGATCACCGAGTATTCCGGGTCCATGCCGTTGCTGAAGAAGAAGGACAGATTGGGCGCGAAATCGTCGATGTGCATGCCGCGCGCCAGGTAGCTTTCGACGTAGGTGAAGCCGTTAGACAGCGTAAAGGCGAGCTGGCTGATCGGGTTGGCCCCGGCTTCGGCGATGTGATAGCCGGAGATCGACACCGAGTAGAAGTTCTGCACCTGGTTATGGACGAAGAATTCCTGGATGTCGCCCATCATCTTCAGCGCGAACTCGGTCGAGAAGATGCAGGTGTTCTGGCCCTGGTCTTCCTTCAGGATGTCGGCCTGGACGGTGCCGCGCACCGTCTTCAGCACCCATTCGCGGATCTTCTCGGCTTCGTCCTCGGTCGGCTCGCGACCGTTGTCGGCCTTGAACTTGGCCAGTTGCTGGTCGATCGCGGTATTGAAGAAACAGGCCAGGATGATCGGCGCCGGGCCGTTGATGGTCATCGATACCGAGGTGGTCGGGCAGACCAGGTCGAAACCGTCGTAGAGCACCTTCATGTCGTCCAGCGTGGCGATCGAGACGCCGGAGTTGCCGATCTTGCCGTAGATGTCCGGACGCTCGTCCGGGTCGCAGCCGTACAGCGTCACCGAGTCGAAAGCGGTCGACAGGCGATGCGCCGGCATCCCTTCGGAAACGCGCTTGAAGCGGCGGTTGGTGCGGAAGGCATCGCCTTCGCCGGCGAACATGCGGGTCGGGTCTTCGCCCTCGCGCTTGAAGGCGAAGACGCCGGCGGTGTAGGGGAAGGAACCCGGTACGTTCTCTCGCATCAGGAAGCGCAGGGTTTCGCCGTCATCGCCGAACTTGGGCAGGATGACCTTCTTGATCTTGGTGCCGGACAGCGATTCGGAAACCAGCTTGGTACGGATTTCCTTGTCGCGAATTTTCACCACGTATTCGTCTCCGGCATAAGCCTTTTGCGTTTCCGGCCACATGTCGAGCAGCTTCTTGGCCTTCGGATCCTGCTGGCTGTCCTTGAAGGCCTGCAATTCGTCAAAGTCGGCGACGTTCTTGTCGCAGCCGGCAAAAATCTGTTTCGAGATGCGCAGCGACTGGCGTTCGCGGGCAATCTTCACCTGCTCTTCGGTATGGGCGTGGTAACCACGGACGGTGTCGGCAATTTCGGCCAGGTAGCGCACGCGCTGGGCCGGCACGATGGCGCGCTGGCTCGACGACTGCTTGACGGTGACCAGCGGCAGCTTGCCCTGGGCCAGCTTCAGCCCCTTTTCGGAAAGGGCCGGCACCAGGGCCTGGTACAGCGCGGTGACGCCGTCGTCGTTGAAGCGGGCGGCCTGGGTACCGAATACCGGCATGTCGTCGGTCGGCGTCGTGAACAACTCGCGATTGCGCTGGTACTGCTTGCGCACGTCGCGCAGCGCATCCTCGGCGCCCTTGCGGTCGAACTTGTTGATCGCCACGAAATCGGCAAAGTCGAGCATGTCGATCTTTTCCAGTTGCGAGGCGGCACCGAACTCCGGCGTCATCACATACAGCGACAGATCGACGTAGGGCACGATCGCGGCATTGCCCTGGCCGATGCCGGAAGTCTCGACGATGACCAGGTCGAAGCCGGCCAGTTTGCAGGCGGCAATCACCTCGGGCAGCGCGGCGGAGATTTCCGAGCCGGTATCGCGGGTGGCCAGCGAACGCATGAAAATGTTCGGATGCTCGATGGCATTCATCCGGATGCGGTCGCCAAGCAGGGCACCACCGGTGCGCTTGCGCGACGGATCGATCGAAACCAGACCGATCTTGACCGTATCGCCCTGGTCGAGACGGAAACGACGCACGATCTCGTCGGTCAGCGACGACTTGCCGGCGCCGCCCGTGCCGGTAATGCCCAGCACCGGCACATTCAGCGCGGCGGCGGCCTTGAGCAGCGGCTCTTTGAGGGCCGGTGCATCGCCGTTTTCAAGCAGGGTGATCAGGCGGGCGAGCAGGCGTTTGTCGCCGGCCTGCAAGCCGGCCAGGGCCTGCTCGGCGCTCGGGATGCCATCGTCGGCCAAGTCGAAGTCGGATTTCTCGACCACCTCGTTGATCATGCCCTGCAAGCCCATATGAACGCCGTCTTCCGGCGCGTAGATGCGGGTCACGCCGTATTCGTGCAGCTCCTTGATTTCCGAGGGCACGATGACGCCGCCACCGCCGCCGAAGACCTTGATCTTCTCGCCGCCATTGGCCTTGAGCAGGTCGATCATGTACTTGAAGAACTCGACGTGGCCGCCCTGGTAGCTGGTGATGGCGATGCCCTGCACGTCTTCCTGCAAGGCGGCATTGACGATCTCCTGCACCGAACGGTTATGGCCGAGGTGGATGACCTCGGAACCGGTCGATTGCAGGATGCGGCGCATGATGTTGATCGAGGCGTCGTGACCGTCGAACAGCGAGGCCGCCGTGACGAAACGTACCTTGTGCTTCGGCTTGTACGGGGACAATTTCTTGGCAACGGAAAGATCGGTCATGGCGACTGCCTCAACAAAAAGTTGGAAAGGCGCCCATGGTATGCCGCCGGACGAGACGTGCCATTGTCCTGCCTGACGACAATCGTGCAAATTCCGCCAAGGTGATAAGCTTGGCGAAACCGACTCCCCAAAGCCCGCTGAATGCTGCATCGCACCATCCACCCGACGCCACCCCGTACGCAAGCGACTGTTGCAATGGGATTTGTCACCGGCATGCTGGCCGGGCTGGGCCGCCGCGGCATCGACCCGGCCTCGCTCCTGAGTAGAACCGGCATCGATATTGCAGACTCCGCCAACCGGATTCCGATCGACCGTTATGCCGCGCTCTACAACGCACTGAACCGCCAGCTCGACGACGAAGGCTTCGGCCTGTTCTCGCAGCCGATGCGGACCGGCAGTTTCGAATTCCTCTGCCGCGGCTGCCTGAGCGCCCCGACCCTGGCCGAAGCCCTGGCCCGGGCCAGCCGTTTCCTGCATATCGTGCTGCCCGACCTGGCAGTCCATATCCGCCGCGCCCACGGCCAGGCCGAGCTGGTGATCAGCGAAAGCCGGCGCCTGGCCGAGCAGCCGGACGACGCCGGCCGCGTCTTCGCCTTCGAATGGCTGCTCCGCCTGCTGCACGGGCTGGCCTGCTGGCTGGCCGGACGCGGCATCGCGCTCGATAGCGTCATCTTTCCCTACCGGCGCCCGGCCCACTCAGCCGACTACGCATTGATCTTCACCGAGGACTCGCGTTTTGCGCCGACCGTGCCGGGCGGCAACGGTACCCTGGTCGCCAGTTTCAACGCCAACCTGCTCGACCTGCCGATCCGCCGCGACGAGGCGGCGCTGACCGCCTTTCTCGTCGGTGCGCCAGGCAAAATCACGACGCTTTACCGGCGCGACCGCGAGATGGTGACCCGCATCCGCGACCTGCTGCGCACCGCCCTGCCCGACTCGCCCAGCCTGGATGCAATTGCCGACCGGCTGCACCTCTCGCCGCGCACGCTGCACCGGCGACTGGAAGAAGAAGGGTCGAGTTTCCGGGCAATCAAGGATGCCTTGCGCCGCGACATGGCGCTGGCCCGGCTGGCCAAGAGCCGGGACTCGGTCGCCCAGGTCGCCGCCGATCTGGGCTATGCCGACACCTCGGCCTTCTACCGCGCCTTCGTCGATTGGACCGGCATGGCCCCCCTGCACTATCGCCAGCGCCTGAGCCGGAACGATTGATTGGCAAGGCCGGCGAAGGCGGCTACCCTTGAGCCTCCCGCAACCGGAGTCCGCCATGTCCGCCCCCGACGACCATCTCGCCCCCAGCAACCCACCCGGCATCGGCATTGCCCGTTCCGGTCAATTCGATCCGGTGGCTTTCGAGACGGCGGTCGGCGATCTGCTCAAGGCCTGCGGCATTGCCGACGATTCGCCGCACATGGGACGCACCGCCCAACGCGTGCGCGAGCTGTGGCAGAAACGTCTGCTCGGCGGCTACGATCTCGACCCCTCGACCGTGCTCGGCGAAGGCTTTGCCGATGAACGCTCCGATCTGGTGGTGATCCGCGGCATCGCCGTGCATGGCGTCTGCCCGCACCATCTGGTGCCCTTTCGCGGCGTCGCCCACGTCGGCTACCTGCCTGGCGGCCGCCTGCACGGCTTCGGCCGCATCGCCCGCCTAGTCGATGCCATCGGCCATCGTTTCACCTACCAGGAATGGATGAGCCGGGACATCGCCAACGCCCTGGTCACCTATGGCCAGGCCGCCGGCGCCGCCTGCATCATCGAGGCGGAGCAACTCTGCCTGTTGCTCGGCGAGGATCGCCGGGGCGACGAACGCGTCGTCACCCAGGCTTTTGCCGGGGCTTTCGAGACCTCGGCCCAACTGCGCAACGAATTCCTGCGCGCCGTCGGCTAAGCCACGGCGTCAGACCTCAACCCAGGTGGTTGAGGAAGGCCCGGGTCCGCGCCTGGATCGGGTTGGCGAAAAACTCGTGCGGCGCGCCGCTCTCGACCACCTCGCCGCCATCCATGAACACCACCCGGCTCGACACATCGCGCGCAAAGCTCATTTCATGGGTGACCACCAGCATGGTCATATGCTCCTCGGCCAGTTGGCGGATGGCACGCAAGACTTCGCCGGTGAGTTCCGGGTCGAGCGCCGAGGTCGGCTCGTCGAACAGCATGATGTCCGGCTCCATGGCCAGTGCCCGGGCGATCGCCACACGCTGCTTCTGGCCGCCGGAAAGCCTTGAGGGATGGCTGTCCGCCTTGTTGAGCAGACCAACCTTGCGCAGCAGTTCCTCGGCCACCGGCACCACCGTCTCGCGGGCCAGGCCCTTGACGGTGATCGGCGCCTCGATGATGTTCTGCAGCACGGTCAGGTGCGGAAACAGGTTGAACTGCTGGAAGACCATGCCCATCTTGCGACAGATGCGGCGCCGCTCGGTCTCTTCGACATAGCGACAGATGCCGTCGGCAGCGGTCGACACCAGGGTCTCGCCTTCAATGACGATCTCGCCGCGATCGATCGTTTCGAGATGGTTCAGGCAACGCAGGAAGGTGCTCTTGCCCGAGCCGGAGGGGCCGATCACGGCAATCACCTCGCCCTTGCCCATCTCCAGCGAAACGCCGCGCAAGACCTCGACACCGCCAAAATGCTTGTGGATGTCGCGGGCAGAAATCATCGGTTCAGTCGTCATAGACGGAATATTTCTTTTCCAGACGCATGAAGCCCCAGGTCAGGACCAGCGTCATCAACAGGTAGAAGGCAGCGGCGACCACGAAAGGCATCGTGGTGAAATCGCGCTGCACCATGCCGCGCGCCGCACGCAGCAGATCGTTCATGGCCAGCACGTAGATCAGCGAGGTGTCCTTGACCAGCGTGATGGTCTCGTTGCTGATCGGCGGCAGGATGCGCTTGATCACCTGCGGCAGCACGATGCGGCGCATCGTCTGGCCATAGGAAAGGCCGAGCACCTGGGACGCCTCGTACTGGCCACGGCCGATCGACTGGATGCCGGAACGGAAGATCTCGGCGAAATAGGCGGCGTAGTTGAGCACGAAGGCAAGGATGGCGGCCGGGAAATCCGGCAGGCGCACCCCGATCACCGGCACGAAGGGCAGTGCGAAGTAGATGAACAGCATCTGCAGCATCAGCGGCGTACCGCGCATCAGCCAGACGTAACCGCTGACCAGCCGCGAGGCGGTGCGGAAGTGCGAGACGCGGACCAGTGCCAGGCCGAGGCCGAGCGGCACGGCAAGCACCAGGGTGCAGATGAAGACCTGCAGGGTGACCACCGTGCCGTCGAGCAAGGGGCCAAGAATAGTGAGGAAATAGTCCATGCAGGTTGCCGATAGATTTATCCGGGCCAATCAACGAAAAACGCCGCCGACAACCGGGTTGCCGACGGCGTTCGACTACGATCGCCTTACTTGATGATGTCCTTGCCGAACCACTGGCTGGAAATCTTGGCGGCGGCGCCGTCCTTCTTCATTTCGTCCATCGCCTTCTGCAGCTTGCCGAGCAGTTCGGCATCGTCCTTGCGCACGCCGACACCGTATTCCTCGGTACCGAAGTTGTCGTCGAGCACGACATACTCGCCCGGCTTCTTGGCGATGTAGTAACGACCAACCACTTCGTCGACCACCAGCGCATCGAGACGCCCGGCCGAAAGATCCATCAGCGCCGTGACGTTGTCGCCGAACTTCTTCAGTTCCTTGATCGACTTGGCTGCCGCCGCATCCTTCTCGATCGCCTCGACCGCGCTGCTGCCTTCCTGCACGCCGACCACCTTGCCGGCCAGGTCTGCCTTGTTCTTGACCTTGGACTGGGCGGTGACCACGACGATCTGGCGGTTTTCCAGATAGGGCGTGGTGAAGGCGATGTTCTGCTTGCGCTGCTCGGTGATGGTCAGGCCGTTCCACAGCACATCGACGCGCTTGCCGTTCAGCTCGGCTTCCTTGGCGTTCCAGTCGATCGGCTTGAATTCGACCTCGGCGCCGAGGCGCTTGGCGGCTTCGCGGGCGAGGTCGATATCGAAACCGACCAGGGTATTCTTCTCGTCGCGGAAGCCCATCGGCGGGAAATTGTCGTCCAGACCGACCACGATCTTCGTAGCCGGTGCCGGCGCGGCGGCAGCTGCGGCCGGTGCCGCCTCTTCCTTCTTGCCGCAGGCCACCAGCAGGGTGGCGGTGACCAGGGCCAGCATCAGCCGTGAAAGTTGCTTGTTCATGCGCGATCTCCCGAAATGGTTATTGTCCTGTCCGGATTCGCGATTGCGTTTCCGGCAAACCCGCGATTCTCACCTTATCGCCAGGGCTTTTCAACCTCGTCCGGCACAACCGGCCGTCAGCCCCCTCAGTGGGCCGAACGGCGCAGGGCACGCTTGCGTTCATACATGTCGTGATCAGCCTGCTTGATCAGATCGGCCGCCGTATCGCCATCGCCCGGATAAAAAGCCAGGCCCACCGCGCCGCCAAAGCATCCGTCTTCCGACAACTTTGCCGAATCGACCGCCTGCAAGGGCTGCCGCAATGCTGTCTCGACATGCAGGCGGATTTGTTCGGCTACCTCGCGGGAGGGCACATCGTCGATCAGCAGCACGAACTCGTCACCGGCATAGCGCCCGACCCGGTCGTCGCTGCGCGTTACTTCGCGCAAACGCCGGCCGAATTCGATCAACACCCGATCGCCGGCATCATGCCCAAAAACGTCGTTGATCTGCTTGAAGTTGTTGAGATCGACAAAGAGCACCGCAAATGACCCCTTGTCGCCCGCCCGGCGCGTGCGCAACTGCCGGTCGGCGATGTTGCGCAACATCTGCTCCCGATTGTCGAGTCCGGTCAACAGGTCGGTCCGCAAACGATGCTGCATGTGCCGGAAGGTATTGGCCAGCACGCCGATCTCGTCCTTGCGATGCACTTCCAGCGGCACATTCAACTGACCCTCGCCGACCTGATGCGCCGCCTGGATCAGGCGGCGGATATCGCGCCCGACCCAACTCAGGATGCCCAGCCCCAGGCCGACGGCAAGGACGGCACCCAAAACGCCGATCAGCACGGTACGCTTGACGTTCTCGGTGACACCCTGCATGAAATCGCTACGCGGCACGGCAACGGCAATGATCCAGTCCAGACCGGCCTCATCGAGCACACGGTCGAATGCCAGTTCGACTGCCTCGTCGTCCGGCCCGGTAAAGCGCTGGACAATGGCCGACTCGATACGCCGGCCATCCCTCAGGGTTGCAGCAACCTGGGCATAGGCCGCACGCTGCAGGGCGTTGTCGCTCTCCGCCGCGTTGATTCGCGCATTGCTGCCATCAGCCAGGGCCACGGTATTAGGACTGCGCGAGGAGGCGATCAGCTTGCCGTCCGGCTCGATAATGAATGCCACCGCGTTGGGGCTGATCGACAACTTGCGGACGAAGGCATTGAGCTTCTGCAAGGACAGATCGGTCGCCACCACCCCCTGGAAACGCCCATTGGCATCCAGCACGCGCCGTGCCCGGGTGGCGACCAGTTCGGCATTGCGGAAATCGATGTAGATCGAGGTCCAGGTATGCGCAGCGCTGGTTTCTCCAGCCTTGTACCAGGGGCGCGAGCGCGGTTCGAAGACCTTCTCCTCGATGGTCGGCGCCTGCAGTTCCCCGTTGATCCCGCTAAAACGATGCAAATGGCGCGGCTGATCCGCTTCGAGTTTGAAACGCAATTCGGCATCGACCTGGTTGTAGCGCCACAAACCGAAGGCCTGGCCGCGCTCGTTACCGTAGTAGACGTAATTGTTAGGATCAAGATGCAGGGAAGTGGCAATCCAGAAGCGAGTCCGCAAGGCGGACAAATCCTGCTCGATCGAATCCGGCGCCGCCATGCCGTTCGGAAAAGCAGCCTCGAGCACGGCCGCCGAACCGACGACATGACGATCCACCGCCTGCCCGATGCGCGCCACCGTCTCGCGCAAGAGATGATTGGCGATGGTATCGACGGCCTGGCTGCCGGTGCGATAGGAAAGCAAACCGATCAACAAGGCAACGCCAAAGACCAGCGCGATGTAAGGCAAGGTCAACCACTGGCGCAACGAAAAGAAGGCAAAGAGTCTCATGGATCGTGCCACAACAAGAATACGAGGCGGAATGCTAGCACGGTAGCATGGCCGACCCGGCAAGCGTCACGAACAAGAAAGTTCGCCGCAGTTTCGCCGATGTTGATAGCCGGAATCCCGGCCTGCTGCCGCATCCGCTCGACCACCTCGGCAAGCAAACGGCATGAGGCTCGCCAGCCGGCTGCTATACTGATCGCATATCCCTCATCGCTCCTCTCGATCCGCCGTGAGCCTTTCCTCGCACCTGCACCCGATTTCCCTGAGTTTTCGCGATCCGGCGCTGGAAGCCCGCTATCTCGCCAATTCACTACCCGCCCTGCGTCGCCACAGTCGGCTCGCCATCCTGGTCGGCCTGGTGCTCTACGAGTTGTCCAGCCTGCTCGACAGCTGGTACGCCCCCGACGCCCTGCTCGGCACGGTCACTTTACTGCGCTGGATGGCGATGGGCCCAGCCATCCTGACGCTGCTCTACACATTCACGCCCGCTTTCGAACGCTGCAACTCCATACCGCTGGCGCTGGTCGGCGCATACGCGGCTGCCGGCATCTTCGCCTTGCTCTGGCTCGGCCCGGAAACCCTCGCCATCTATTACAACGCCGCACTGGTGCTGGTCATCCTGTTCACTTACACCTTCGTTGGCGCCCGCTTCATTCACGCACTGGGTATCAACCTGCTGCTGATCATCCTGTACAACCTGATATTCCTCGGCTTGCACGGCTATCCTCCACGGCTGATGCTGACCCACGATTTTTTCATCCTGTGCGCCAACGTCATCGGCGGCTTCGACTGCTACCTGAGCGAAGCGCAGCGCCGCATGCTGTTCTTCCGCGAACAGGAACTGGATCAGGAACGTCGGCATCACCTCGAACGTTCATTGCATGACCGCCTGACCGGCCTGCCCAATCGTGAACTGTTGCACGACCGGCTCGAACAGGCGCTGAATCGTGCAGAACGATACGCGCAAGCAGGCGTCGGCATATTCATCGACCTCGACAATTTCAAACCGATCAATGACAGCCGCGGCCACGAAGCTGGCGACCGCGTCCTGCAGACCGTGGCCCGCCGCCTGCGGGCAGTCGTGCGCGACAGTGACACGGTCGCCAGACTCGGCGGCGACGAGTTTTTCGTCGTCGCCAACCAGGTCACCGATCAAGCCGCCATCGATGCCCTGACTCAGGCACTCATCGACGCCCTGGCCCAACCGGTCGACCTCTCCGACGCAGGACAGATCCCCGTCGTTCAGGCCAGCCTGGGCTATTGCGCCTTCCCCTTTCCGGGGGCAACTCCCGGCGACATCATCCGCCGCGCCGACCAAGCGATGTACGCCGTCAAGCGCGCCGGAGGCGGCGGGGCGGCAGCCGGCTTGCCGGCCAACGAAATACCCAGTCTTTCAGCCGCCTGAATCGCCTCCTTCCGCCGCCAGGCGCTCGTACTCGGCAATCACCTGCGCCCCGAGCAGCCATACCGTCGCGGCGATTTCCATGCAAAAGAGCACCACCACGGCCGTGGTCAGCGAACCGTAGACAACGCTGACTTTGGACAGTCGGGTAAAGTACCAGACCATCAGGTGACGCAGCACTTCCCAAAGTACGGCAGCGGAAAAGCCGCCAATCAAGGCATGGAAAAAGCGCAACCGGCCGACCGGTATCACCAGATAGAGCAGGGTCAGGACAATCACTTCCATCCCCAGGCCGAGCAAGTAGAGCAACACCCCGGAAACGCCGCTCAAGGTCCATTCCAGGCCGAACAGCCTGACCCGCTCCAGGGCCAGCGCCTGCAAGCTGGCCGAGGCGAAGGTTACCGCCAGCAACGCCAGGCTGAGCAACAGGACAAAGCAATAGGGCAAGACGACGGACACCACCGCATGGCGCTTTTTCACGCAACCGCGGTGGGGAAAGATGATAGCGATGGCTTTTTCCAGCGCCGAGAAAGCCAGCGAGCTGAAAAACAGCATCGTGCCGAGCAGCACCACCCCCAGACCGATACCGCTCTGCAAAAAACCCGAGACGTCGGCCAGCAAGGCCGTCGACTGACTGGGAACCAACCATTCGAGGTAGCGGCGCAGTGTAGCCAGCAACTCAGCCTGATCGACCAGCAGAGAAAGCGCCAGAACCGAGAGAATCAGCAACGGCACCAGCGACAGCAAGGCGTAGTAAGCGATGGCGCCAGCCAGAAGGAGCCCCTGGTTGCGACGGAAGCCTTGCACGACACGCCAGGCAAAAGCGGCCGGATGGCCGAGAACATAGAGGGTGGAAGGGCTGGGTTTGAACTTCAAGGCAATCCTTTTTTGGGCGCCTCAGCCGTAGAGCAGGCATTGCTCACGAGAAACGGGGCACATCCCGGGAAGGATGCACCCCATTTATGCAAAAGTCATCAATCGGGACGAATTTCGAGCAGGCTTTCGTCCCAGGCAGCGTGTTTCTCGAGTCCAAGCAGGTTGGCCACCGTCGCCGCGATGTTCGACAGGCCGGCCTTTTCCGTCTGCCGCAAGCCGAGCTTGCCACCGGAAACGGTGTCGTAGAGGATCAGCGGCACCGGATTCAGCGTATGCGCCGTCTTTGCCTTGAACGAACCGTCCTTGTTCTGGGCCGGTTGTTTGGTCTTCTTGTCCAGTTCGTACATCTCGTCGGCATTGCCGTGGTCGGCGGTAATCAAGGCGACGCCGCCAGCCGCCTCAACCGCCTTGAGCAGACGGTCCAGCTGCAGGTCGACTGCCTCGATCGCCAGTGTCGCGGCGCGGAAGTTGCCGGTATGACCGACCATGTCGCCATTGGCGAAATTGCAGCGCAGCGTCTTGTACTGGCCGGACTGCAAGGCAGCGATCATCGCATCGGCAATTTCTGCGGCCTTCATCCACGGCCGCTGCTCGAAAGGCACGACATCGCTCGGCACTTCCTGCCAGGTTTCGCCCTCGAACTTGCCGGAACGGTTGCCGTTCCAGAAATAGGTAACGTGGCCGAACTTCTGGGTTTCGGAGCAGGCAAACTGGGTGATGCCCGACTTGGCAAACCATTCGCCGGTGGTGTTCTTGATCGCCGGCGGCGCCACCAGGAAACGGCCGGGCAGCTTGAGGTCGCCGTCGTATTGCAGCATGCCGGCGTAGACCACCTTCGGCGTACGCACACGGTCAAACTTGTTGAAACCGGTTTCCTCGAAGGCACGCGTAATCTCGATGGCGCGATCGCCCCGGAAATTGAACAGGACGACCGAATCGCCATCCTCGATGGTGCCGACCGGTTTGCCGTTCTCGGCAATGACGAAAGGCGGCAAATCCTGGTCGATGGTGCCCGGATTCTGCTCGCGCAGGCCCTGCACCGCCGCCGTGGCATTGGCGAACTGCTGGCCTTCGCCGAGCACATGCGTTTTCCAGCCCTTGTCGACCATCGGCCAGTTGGCGTCGTAGCGATCCATCGTGATGTTCTGCCGGCCACCGCCGGAGGCGATGCGTGCGTCGAAAGCGGCATCGCTGATTTCGGCCAGGAAAGCCTCGAAGGGCACGACATAGTCGAGGGCGCTGGTTTCCGGCACGTCGCGCCCGTCGAGCAGGACGTGGATGCGCACCTTGGCGATGCCTTCGGCCTTGGCCTGAACGACCATCGCCTTCAGGTGGTCGATGTGGCTATGCACATTACCGTCGGAGAAGAGCCCTATGAAATGCAGCACGCCGTTGCGGGCGCCGGCAATCACCTGCTGCCAGGCTTCGCCCTGCCAGATGGCGCCGCTGGCGATGGCCTCGGCCACCAGCGCCGCGCCCTGGCTATAGACCTGGCCGGCGCCGATGGCGTTGTGGCCGACCTCGGAATTCCCCATGTCGTCGTCCGATGGCATGCCGACGGCTGTCCCGTGCGCCCGCAGGCGGATGTTCGGAAAATCGGCGAACAAACGGTCGAGGGTCGGCTTGTTGGCGGCGGCGATGGCGCTGCCGACATCCGACTTGGGCATGCCGTAGCCGTCCATCACGATGATGACGACCGGCCCCTGGACTCCGGCGAACGAGGAAAATTTTTCTAGCATGAGCAAGCTTCCGGCTGGACAAGATCGGGCCTGAATCGCTACGACAGCCGCATTTCCGGCTGCCGATAATTCAGTCAATCCAGTATTTTACCCGCGAAGCCCCGCCCACGGCAGGTCTGACCGGGGCAGACTTAGATCGCCGGCGCCAACGGCCGTGCCGCATCCCGCTTCTCGACGCCCTTGAGCAGCACCAACAGCAACGTCCCGACCAGCATCACCGCGGCCGCGAAGTAGAGTCCGGCGTTGTAGCTGCCCAGCGTGGTCGCCAGCCAGCCGGTGACAATCGGCCCGATGATCTGCGCCACACCGTAGGAAAGCGTCATCTTGCCCATCATCTTGGCCGGGCGGGTCGGGTAATAGCGGCCAGCCATGGTCAACACCAGACTGACCATGCCGATGAAGGTGCCGCCAAACAGCAGCGCGCCGAAGATCGCCGCCGGCAGGCCGCCGACCGCGACCGGCAAGACGATCCCGACGATCTGCAACACGGCCGCCGCGATCAGCGCATTGATGTCGCCAATCCGGCGCGAGATCAGGTCCCAGTTGATGCAGGCCGGCGCCGCCCCGATGCCGATTGCCAGGAAAACCAGGTTGCCCTGTCCGGCCAGACCGGGCAGGCGCTCGACGATGGCGACGATGAAGGTAGCGCTGACCACGAAGCCGATGCCGGCGCAAAAATAGGCAGCCATGAACAGGCGCATGAACAGCGGGCTGGGCGGCTTGTCCTCCATCTTCTGCCCGCTCTTGGTGACGCCACTGGTATCGGGCGGCGGCAGCCAGCGCAAGGCCGGCACCAGCAGCAGGCAACCGAAGACGGTAAAGGCAAACCATTGCTCCCGCCAGTCCAGCCAGTGGCTCATCACGGCAACCGCAGTGGCGCAACCGGCAATGCCGATGCCGATACCGGCAAAGTGGATGCCCAGCTCGCTGCGATGGTTGTGGCGGATCAGCCAGTTGAGGATCAATCCCGTGCCGAGCAGCATGCCGGCGGCGCTGGCCAGGCCGGCGAAATAGCGCGACAAGGCCCAGACCGTGACATCGGTCGTCATGCCCATCAGCGCTGTGCTCAGGATGGCGACCACCAGCCCGATCCGGTACAGGCGGTCCTTGAGCACCAGGTCGCTGATCAGCGAAGCGATCAAGGCCCCGCTCAGGTAGCCGGCGTAATTGATCCCGGCCAGCCAGCCGGCTTCGGCCACGCCCAGCCCAGCCTGCTTCTGCATCAGGGGCAGCAACGGCGTGTAGGAAAAGCGGGCAACGCCCAGGACCAGGATCAGGCTGAAGATACCGGCACTCAACACCTTGAGACGGGCGATTTGTTCACTCATATGCAAGCCATTTATTTTTGATAAGCGAACAATAAACAGGCTAAGCTATCTATACAAATGATTTATTTAGAAACAACCATTCGTTTTTGGAGATAGGAATGGAACTTGTCGCGTTGCGCACCTTCCAGGCCGTAGTCGAAGAAGGCGGCATCCTCGCCGCCTCGCGCAAGCTGAATACCGTCCAGTCCAACGTCACCAGCCGAATCCGCCGGCTGGAAGAAGAACTGGGCGCCGAACTGTTCTTCCGCAAGGGGCGCGGTATCGAGCTGGCCCCGTCCGGCCGCGTCCTGCTCGATTACGCCCGCCGGATGATCCGCCTCGAACAGGAAACCAGCGCCGCCGTCCGCCAGGTCGGCGAAAGCATCGGCGAACTGCGCATCGGCGCCATGGAAACCTTTGCCGCCCTGCATCTGCCGACTGCGCTCAAGGCGGTACGCAGCGAACACCCCGGCCTCGAACTGCGGGTCTATACCGACACCAGCGCCTCGCTGACCGAGCGCATCCTCAATCACAAGCTCGATTGCGCCTTCATCGCCGGGCCGGTCGTTCATCCGGAACTGGAATTCGACCAACTGGTGGTCGAGGAACTGGTCCAGGTCAGTGCTGCGGACGCCGACCCGGTATTACAACCCTTGATCCTGTTCCGCGAGGGCTGCGCCTACCGGACCCGCGCCATAGCCTGGCAGCGCACGATCGGGCATGCCATGGCCGATGCCATGGAGTTCGGCACGCTGGAAGGCATCCTCGGCTGCGTCTCGGTCGGGCTGGGCTGGACCTTGATGCCGCGCCGGGTCGTCGAACAGTCGCCACACGCCGGCGAACTGGTGACGCAAAACCTGCCGCCCGACATCGCCCACGTTCCGACCGGGATGATCACCCGGCGCGACGCACCGCCGATGAATGCGCTGAAAACCCTGGCCCACGCCATTGCCTGCAGCGCCGGCCAAAGCGCCTGAGCCGGCCTGGCCGGTTCCGTAAAAACCGCACTTGCCGAATGGCGGCCTGCGGCCTAAGCTGAATTCGAACGCATGGAATGTCGGGGCAATCGCCGACCTCAGTCCAGCCGCCGTGATTGCCCTTCCCGTCTCGCATCCAGCAAGGGAGTCAATCATGGCAAACACAATGAAAGCGGCCGTCGTTCACGCCTTCGGGCAACCCCTGGTCATTGAAGAAGTCGCCATTCCGGACGTACCGGCCGGCAAGGTGCTGGTCCGCATCGTCGCCTCCGGCGTCTGCCACACCGACCTGCATGCCGCCGACGGCGACTGGCCGGTCAAACCCAGCCTGCCCTTCATCCCCGGCCACGAAGGCGTCGGTTACGTCGCCCAGGTCGGGGCCGGCGTTACCTGGGTCAAGGAAGGCGACCGGGTCGGCGTGCCCTGGCTGCATACCGCCTGTGGCCATTGCGAACACTGCATCACTGGCTGGGAAACCCTGTGCGACAACCAGCAGATGACTGGCTACACGGTCAATGGCGGCTATGCCGAATACGTGCTGGCCGACCCGGCCTATGTCGGCAAGCTGCCCGACAACCTGGAATTCGCCCCGGCCGCCCCCGTCCTCTGTGCCGGCGTCACCGTCTACAAGGGTCTCAAGGCGCTCGATTGCAAGCCGGGCAACTGGGTGGTCATTTCCGGCATCGGCGGCCTCGGCCACATGGCCGTCCAGTACGCCAAGGCCATGGGCTTCCATGTCATTGCCGTCGACGTCGCCGACGAGAAGCTAGCCTTGGCCCGCTCGCTGGGCGCCGACGAGACAATCAATGCGCTGAGCGAAGACCCGATCCAGCGCGTTCAGCAGAACATCCGCGGCGCCCACGGCGTGCTGGTCACCGCCGTTTCGCGCGGCGCTTTCGCCCAGGCGGTCGGCATGTTGCACAAACGCGGCACGATGTCGCTGGTCGGCCTGCCGCCGGGCAATTTCGAACTGCCGATCTTCGACGTCGTCCTCAATGCCAAGACGGTCCGTGGCTCCATCGTCGGCACCCGCAAAGACCTGCAGGAAGCCCTCGAGTTCGCCGGTGAAGGCAAGGTCGCCGCCCACTACAGCATGGACAGGCTGGACAACATCAATGCGATTTTCGGGCAGATGAAAGCCGGCAAGATAGACGGCCGGATCGTTGTCAGCATCTAGAAACACCTCGGTCACGGAGCGATACACAGTCTTACACTCGTACTGACATCCCCTGGGTCATCGACCGCGTTATTCGCTACAAGGCACTGCACTGTCGCAGTACCGGAAAACGCAAATCAAACCTGCTCAAGGAGATTCAAAATGATCAAGACTGTTATCGCTCTCGCTGTTGCCGCCGGCTTTGCTTCCGCTTCCTTCGCTCAAGGTGCTGCCGCCTCCGCTCCCGCCGTCGCACCTGCTGCAGCCACTGCCGAGAAGAAGGTCGAAGCCCCGAAGGCCGCCGAACCGGTCAAGGCCGAAGCCGCCAAGACCGAAGTGAAGAGCGAAGTTAAGAGTGAAAAGCCGGTCGTCAAGCACGAAGGCAAGAAGCATGAAAAGCACGCCAAGAAGACGGAGAAGGCCGAAAAGACTGAAGTGAAGGCTGAAGCCAAACCGGAAGCCAAGCCGGTTGCCGTTGCCCCGACCAGCAAGTAAGCCGGCGAGCACGCAAAACAAGAAGCCCAGGCCACGGCCTGGGCTTCTTGTCGTTCAGGCCTGTCCGGCGTTGGCCCGACGCGCCTGCTGCCAGGCCAGCACGACCTGGCCGGAATGCGCCAGGATCGCCTGGTAACGTTCCTTCGGCAGCGCCTGACGCAGGGATTCGAAAAGTTGCTGCGTACTCTGCTGAGCCACTTCGCTTGCCGCTGCTTCAGCGTTGAGCAAGCCGACCTGGATGTTGGCCAGCGCGTCGGCCAGCAGGCGCCAGCCCAGTTCGGGCATTTTTTCGTTGAGCGCCAGCATCATCGCCCCCAGCGGCTGCAGGATGCCTTGTGCTTGTTCCACGGTTTCGCAAGCCGTCATCGCATGCCACAGGGCCAGGTGAATGGCGCGGCGCAACTCGACCTTGAAATCGATGGCATCGCCCTCGACCCGCTCGATCTGACCGAAAAACCACTGGAATCGTGCTTCGCCCGGCGCGTCGAGGCGGTTGCGCAAGGCGCCAAGCAAGGCCGACAGCGCCGGAATGGCGCTCAGATCGAAAGCCTGGCTGTAGGCCAGCCCCCACTGGTCGAGACCGCTCACCAACAAGGCCAGACGCACGGCCTGGGCATCGGCGCCCTCGCCGGCCAGGCACCACTGCACGCACTGGAACTCGACGTCGCTCATCGCCTTGCCGAAAGCTTCCTGATCGGCCGAGAAGGCTTGCCGGAAAATGCCGGCAAAGATGTCCTGGGCCATGCGGGCGGCCTGGCGTTGCGTCTCGGCATCGACCAGCGCGGCAAGGGCATCGACGGGAAGGCTGGCGGCAGTACTCATCTCGAATCCGGACAATCAAAAAGGGAAGGCATTCTAGCGACCGGGCCGGATTGCGTCACCCGCCAGCCATCAGACACCATGCCGATGGCGTAAGCGGAATGCAGCCCCCCCCTTGCCGAGGGCGAAAATACGCCAATTTTCTTTGCCGGCAGGCGGCCTGTGGGATAATTGCCGCCTCTACGCACCCCAACCAGCAGGCATGGCAAAAGATTCACCCATCCAGTTCAAGGGCACGACGCTCAAGATCATCCAGACGCAACTGCGCAGCACCGATCTGGCGACACTGCATGCCGCCCTGGCCGACCTGACCGGTAACAGCCCGGACTTTTTCGAGAACGATCTGGCCGTGCTCGACTTCAGCGCGGCCGAGGACTTGCCGGCGCACGCCGAGTGGGCACAAATCGTCGAACTGCTGCGGCGTTCAGGCCTCAACGCCGTCGCCACCCTCGGCTTGCCCGAGATGCTCGCCGCCCAGGCCGCTGCCGCCGGACTGCCGACCGTTGGCGCCGACGCACTCGGTCGCCCCAAGGCCAAGGCAGTGGAAGCCGCCGAACCCGCTCCGCCCCCGGCCCCGGTCGCCGCCCCGGTCGAAGTGGCGCCGCCACCGCCGCCGCCCGCCCCGGAACCGGCCCCGCGCACCGTCATTCTCGACAAGCCGCTGCGTTCCGGGCAGCGCTTCTATGCCAAGGGCTCCGACCTGATCGTCATGGCCATGGTCAGCGCCGGCGCCGAAGTCATCGCCGACGGCAACATCCACGTCTATGCCCCGCTGCGCGGCCGCGCCCTGGCCGGCGCCAGCGGCGACAAGGATGCCCGCATCTTCACCACCAGCCTGGAGGCGGAGCTGGTATCCGTGGCCGGCCTGTACCGTACATTCGAGGCTGGCGTGCCCGCCGAACTGGCCCGCCAGCCCGCCACCATCAGCCTGCTCGAGGAAGGCGGCGCGGCCCGTCTGAACATCGCCGCGCTGGCGCTTCGTTAACCCCATTCAAACCACTATTTGCGAGAAATCACCGTGACCAGAATCGTCGTCGTAACCTCCGGCAAAGGCGGAGTCGGCAAGACCACCACCAGCGCCAGCTTCTCTTCCGGCCTCGCCCTGCGCGGCTTCAAGACTGCCGTCATCGACTTCGACGTCGGCCTGCGCAATCTCGACCTGATCATGGGTTGCGAACGGCGCGTCGTCTACGACCTGATCAACGTCATCAATGGCGAAGCGACGCTGACCCAGGCGCTGATCAAGGACAAGCACTGCGACAACCTGTTCGTGCTGCCGGCCTCGCAAACCCGCGACAAGGATGCACTGACCGAGGAAGGCGTCGAGAAAGTCATCAAGGAACTGGAGCACCAGGGCTTCGACTACATCGTCTGCGATTCGCCGGCCGGTATCGAATCGGGCGCCATCATGGCCCTGACCTTCGCCGACGAAGCGCTGGTCGTGACCAACCCGGAAGTCTCCTCGGTGCGCGACTCCGACCGCATCCTCGGCATCCTGCAAGCCAAGTCGCGGCGCGCCATCGAAGGCCGCGAACCGGTCAAGGAACACCTGCTCATCACCCGCTACAACCCGGGCCGCGTCGAGGCCGGCGAAATGCTGTCCTACAAGGACATCCAGGAAATCCTGCGGGTGCCCATCATCGGCGTCATCCCGGAGTCGGAAGAAGTCCTGCAGGCCTCGAACCAGGGTTCGCCGGTCATCCACCAGAAGGAAACCGAAGCCTCCGAGGCTTATCACGATGTCATCGGTCGTTTCCTCGGCGAAGACAAGCCGTTGCGCTTCGTCGACTACGTCAAACCGGGTCTGCTCAAGCGCCTGTTTGGAGGCAAGTAACATGTCCTGGCTCCAGAAACTGTTCGGCAACCAGCCGAAAACCGCCCAGGTAGCCAAGGAGCGGCTGCAGCTGATCATCGCCCACGAGCGCGATGGCGGCGGCAGCAGTGCCAATTTCCTGCCCGACCTGCAGCGCGAACTGATTGCCGTGATCTCGAAATACGTCAAGGTCAATACCGACGACATCCGCGTCTCCCTGGAAAAGCAGGGCAATTACGAGGTCCTGGAAGTCAACATCGTGTTGCCGGAAAAGGGCTGATCCGCCCCTTGCTGCAAGGCATTCCGCCCGCCGGGTAAAACCAGGTCAAGCGTCTTTACCGGCGGGGGGAAACGGGCATAGCATCGGGGCATTCCGAACCGGGGATCGCCCATGCCAGTCCAATTCAAACCCAGCGACATCGTCCGCCAGCTTTCCGAGCACGTCATCGGCCAGGACGAAGCCAAGCGTACCCTTGCCGTCGCCATCTACGCCCACTTCCGGCGCATGGCCAATACAGCGGCCGACAGCGTCGAGCTGACCAAGAGCAACATCCTGCTGATCGGCCCGACCGGCAGCGGCAAAACCCTGCTCTGCGAGACCCTGGCCCGTATCCTCGACGTGCCCTTCGTCACCGCCGATGCCACCTCGCTGGCCCAGACCCAGTTCGTCGGCGACGAGATCGAAGCCATCCTGCACCGCCTGCTCGACCGCGCCGAAGGCGACCTGGCGCGCGCCCAGCGCGGCATCGTTTTCGTGGACGAGGTGGACAAGCTCAAGGCAGTCAGCGGCGAAAGCCGCGCCAGTTCGGGCGAGAGCGTCCAGCACGCCCTGCTCAAGATCATGGAAGGCGCCCCCGTCCGCCTCAAGGACGGGCGACATATCGACACCACCCACATCCTGTTCATCTGCGGCGGCGCCTTCGTCGGCCTCGACCGCATCCTGACCAAGACCCACACCTTCGGTTTCATCGCTACCTCGGGCGGCGACGACCAGAAAATCCTCGAACGCCTCAATGCCCGGGTCAAACCGACCGACCTGCTGGAATTCGGCCTGATTCCGGAATTCGCCGGCCGCCTGCCAATCGTTACCCGGCTGCACGATCTGACGCTGGACATGCTGATCCGCATCATGACCGAGCCGAAGAATGCCATCGCCAAGCAATTTGCCGCCATGCTGCAGGCCGAGGGCGTCGAACTGCGCATCGATGCCGCGGTCTATCGCCAGATCGCCGAACTGGCGATCGAGTACAAGGCCGGCGCGCGCAGTCTGCGCGGCATTTTCGAGGAAATGATGACCGACGTGCTGTACACCGTGCCCGACCACCCCGAAATCCGCCGCGTCGTCATCAGGTCGCTGTTCGAAGCACCACAACTGCTCGCCGTTCGCCCCACCCCCGGCAGTTGAGCATCCACCGCACAACGCTGCCAGAAAGCCCTGAACATGCCCGCCCGCTCCTTGCTCACCCTTTCCCGGATCGCGCTGACCGGCGCCCTGCTCGGCCAGGCTCTCCCCGGCCAGGCCGCGGAATGTTCGCTGATCGCCGACGACAGCAAACGCCTGGCCTGCTACGACGCACAGTTCGGCGGGCCCGCCAAAGCCCCTCCGGCCGCGGCTTCGCCAAGCGCTCCGGAAGACAACCCGAGCACCAGGCAGGAAGTCGCATCCGGCAACGGTCTGCGCAGCCGCATGACCGACGCCTGGGATCTCGATCCGGCGCATCAGCCGGCACCGTTCGAAATCCGCGCCTACAAGCCCACCTACCTGCTATTCGGCACCTATACCGACAACATCAACCGGCAGCCGACTTCGGGCAATAGCGCCAACACGGTCACCACCCCGCTCGATCTTCGGGCCACCGAGGCGCAGTTCCAACTGAGCTTCAAGACCAAGCTGTGGAGCAACATCTTCGGCAACAACGGCAACCTGTGGGCCGGCTACACGCAAAGCTCGCGCTGGCAGGTCTATAGCGGCGACATCTCGCGCCCTTTCCGCGAGACCAATTACGAGCCGGAAGTGATACTGGTGTTCAATACCCCTTATTCGCTCGGCGACTGGCATTGGCGAATGGCCTCGATCGGCCTCAATCACCAGTCGAACGGCCGCTCCAACCCGCTGTCCCGCAGCTGGAACCGGGCCATCCTGCACTTCGGCATCGAACACCGCGATCTGAGCATCCAGATCCGCCCCTGGTGGCGCATCCCGGAAAACGAAAACAGCGACGACAACCCGCGCATCCAGAACTATGTCGGCCGGGGCGAAATCATCGTCGCCCAGCGTCTCGGCGAGCACGTGCTGTCGCTGCAGGCCCGCCACTCCTTGCGCAGCGGCGAGAATTCGCGCGGCTCGGCCAAGCTGGACTGGGCGATTCCACTCAGCGGCAGCCACCTCAAGGCCCACCTGTCGCTGTTTTCCGGTTACGGCGAAAGCCTGATCGACTACAACCACCGGCAGACCATGATCGGCGCCGGCATCTCCCTGATCGACTGGTAGGCCGCCTCAATCGGCCGCCGGCTCGTCCCACTCCGCAACATGGCGCATGGCGCGCAGGATGAGCCGGACGCCCAGGACATAGACGGTATATTTGACCGCCTTGCCGAGCAGCAGCGCCAACACGATGGCCAGCGGATTGAGCTCGCTCAGACCGACCAGCACCACCGCCGGCAACTGCGGCACGGGCAAGGCGGCGATCACCGCCAGTGCCACCTCGCCATGGCGCTCGATCCAGAAATTCGACTGCTCCCACAACAGGTTTTCGCGGAGCGCCGGAAACCAGGTATCCACCACCTCCAGGCCAGCCGTTCGCACTATCAAGATCAGGCTGGTGGCGCCGATCACCGCCCCCAGCGTCGAGCCGGCAATCACGCCACGCCAGCGATGCGGAGCGAACACCGTCGCGGCGACAATCACCGGGCCGAAGGGATAGAGGCTGGTACCGGCCGAAATGATGGCCAGCAGGGCCACCAGCAGCGGGTAAGCCGGCGCGTGGCGGATGCGGAACAGCAGACGACTGCCGGCATCGAGCTGATGTTCGGCCTGCAGGCTGGCCGTGTAGTAGCGAACCAGAGCCGCCAGGCCGCAACGCTCGGCCAGCCGATGCACACCGCGCATCAGGCGGTCATGCCGCATGGCGAGGCTGGAACAGGACGTGACAAGGCATGCCCGAATCTTAACCGGATGGCCTCAAACCGGCGCGACACGGGCAAAAAAAGGGAGCCCGAGGTGGGCTCCCGAAAGGATAGAACGACGGGTGCTGTTCTCCCGCTATCCCACCCGCAGAGTGACTTTTTCCGTCTTACTTGGCCGGTCCCTTGTGGATGAAGCCGAAAGGCTTGCCAAGCGGCACCAGGGTGCGACCGAAGTAGCTGTTGAGGAAGATGGCGCCGGCGGTGTAGAAGCCGAGCAGCGAAATCAACAGCTCCGACCAGGCAGCCAGGGCCGAGAACAACGGCGGATTGACGCCGAGAATCGACAGTGCCAGCGAAGGCAGCAGGATGTTGATCAGGACCAGGATGATGGCGAACATCTTGTTGGCTTCGAAAGCCGCCACCATGATGAACAGCGAGAAGAAGAAATAGCCGAGACAGGCGTAGGCGAGTTGGCGCGGGTCGGACTTGGCCGGATCGACCGGGCCCATCCAGCCCTGCGAAATCGCCCAGTGCATGGCCACCGCTGCCCAGAACAGGCCGTAGGCGCCGAGCACGATGGAACCGAAGTAATTGTTCTTCTTGAAGTCGATGCTCGACGCCCAGATCTGGGCTAGAGAGCCGAGCAACAAGGCCCACGGAATCAGGTAGGTCGAACCCGTCGTCCAGCCCATTTTCTGGGAGGCGGCGACGAAGGTGACCATGGACAGACCGAACACCCCCAATGCGGTCGGGTCTGACATGATGATCTTTGTTTCGGTTACAGCCGATGCTTGCGCGCTCATGGTGAATCCTTATGTTGTGGTTATTGGAACTGCATCGAACTTCCCCGCGCTTCAGCCCCCGGACAACCCCCTGAAAACACATGTCCGGGTGCCCGTCCGTATCACCTTAGTGAGCGGACAGTGCTGGCTTGAAGGCAGTGAAAATCATGAACAGGTAATACGGAATCAGCACGGTCAGATAAATCCCGAGAGCGATTCGTGTCCGCACGCCGAGCCCCTCGCTCAGTCGCGGCCTGTCTCGCCTTCGCGTTGCCGACCGTACCGTTTCCATTACCCCCTCCCCTCGAAATTCGCCCGTTCATGACGCCGGGCGGTTCCGCTTCTTGCACTACATATTCGGATAGTTCGGCCCGCCGCTGCCTTCCGGCACCGTCCAGTTGATGTTCTGGGTCGGATCCTTGATGTCGCAGGTCTTGCAGTGCAGGCAGTTCTGCGCATTGATCTGCAGACGCGGCTGGCCTTCGTCCTCGCCGAGAATCTCGTACACCCCGGCCGGGCAATAACGCGTTTCCGGCGCACCGTACTTGGCGTAATTGACGCTGATCGCTACCGACGCATCTTTCAGGCGCAGGTGACAGGGCTGGTTTTCCTCATGGTTGGTGGCCGAGAGGAAGACCGACGACAGCCGGTCGAAGGTGATCTTGCCATCCGGCCTCGGATAGTCGATCCGGGCAAAGGCGCTCTTCTCGCCCAGTTGGGTGTGGTCGGCATGGTGATGCATGGTCCATGGCGCCTTGCCCTTGAAGACATAGGTGTCGATCGCGCCGTAGGCCAGCGCACCAAACAGCCCCCACTTGAAGGCCGGGCGGATGTTGCGCACCTTGTACAGCTCATCCCACAGCCAGCTTTGCTTGATCTGCTCGCCGTATTCGCCGGCCTCGGCCCCGGCGTTGTCCTTGCCGAGGTGGGCGAAGACCGCTTCGGCAGCAACCATGCCCGACTTCATCGCCATATGCGTGCCCTTGATCTTCGGCACGTTGAGGAAGCCGGCCGTATCGCCGACCAGAAGGCCGCCCGGGAAGGTCAGCTTGGGCACCGACTGGTAGCCCCCTTCCGACAGCGCACGGGCGCCGTAGGAAATGCGCCGGGCGCCCTCGAAATAACCGCGGATCGCCGGATGCGTCTTGTAACGCTGGAATTCCTCGTAAGGCGACAGCCAGGGATTCTTGTAGTCGAGGCCGACCACCATGCCGACCGAGACCAGGTTGCCTTCCAGGTGATAGAGGAAGGAACCGCCGTAGGTGTCCGAACTCAGCGGCCAGCCGACGCTATGCACGATCAGGCCGGGCTGGTGCTTGGCCGGATCGATTTCCCACAGCTCCTTGATGCCGATGCCGTAGGTTTGCGGATCGACGCCGTCGCGCAGATTGAATTTGGCCCACAGTTCCTTGGTCAGCGAACCACGGCAGCCTTCGGCAAAGATTGTCTGCTTGGCATGCAGTTCCATGCCCGGCTGGAAGTTGTGGGTCTGCTGCCCATCCTTGCCGATACCGAGGTCGCCGGTCGCCACCCCCTTGACCGAGCCGTCCTCGTGATAGAGGACTTCGGCGGCGGCAAAGCCGGGATAGATCTCGACGCCGAGCCCTTCCGCCTGCTCGCCGAGCCAGCGGCACAGGTTGCCCAGGCTGATGATGTAGTTGCCATGGTTGGCCATTTGCGGCGGTGTCGGCAGCTTGTGCGCCCCCGTTTCGGTCAGGAACAGCAGCCGGTCTTCACCGGCCGGCGTGTTGAGCGGTGCACCGCGCTCCTGCCAGTCGGGAAACAACTCGGCCAGCGCATGTGGCTCGAGCACCGCGCCGGAAAGGATATGGGCACCGATTTCCGAGCCCTTTTCCAGCAGGCAGACGGAAACCTCCCGGCCCGCCTGCTCGGCCAGTTGCTTGATACGGATCGCCGAGGACAGCCCCGAAGGGCCGCCGCCGATGATCACGACATCGTATTCCATGGCATCGCGATCAGTACGCATGCTCATGCTCAGAACAGGTTTTCAGGCAGGGCGAAGACCGACTCGGCACCGCCGGTGATTTCGGCAGCATAGGCAGCCGCGAACGGCAGTTGGTGCGCCGCGAAGTAGCCTGCCGTAGCCAGCTTGGCCTGGTAGAAGTCGTCGCTGCTGCCGGCGGCGATCTGCTTGACGGCAATCGCCGCCGACTTGGCCATCAGCCAGCCACCGACGACGATACCGGTCAGCTTCAGGAAGGGCACCGAACCGGCATGCACGGCCTGCGGATTGCTCTCGTAATTGGCCAGGATCCAGTCGGACGCCTTGCTCAGCGCGGCAATACCGCCCTTCAGCTGGGCAGCGATCGCGGCCAGATTGGTCACGCCTTCGAGTTCCTGCGCCGTGGCGGTCATTTCGGCGATCAGCGCCTTCATGCCGGCACCCGGCACCTTTTCGCGGGCCAGCTTGCGACCGACCAGGTCGTTGGCCTGGATCGCCGTCGTCCCTTCGTAGATGGTGGTGATACGGGAATCGCGGTAGTACTGGGCAGCACCGGTTTCCTCGATGAAGCCGACGCCACCGAAGACCTGCAGCGCGTTCGACGACAGTTCGACGCCCTGCTCCGTGCTCCAGCCCTTGACCACCGGGGTCAGCAGGTCGATGCGGGCCTGGGCGGCGGCATCGCCGGCATGGGCGCGATCGATCTGGGCGGCGGCATAGTAGGCCAGCGTACGCATGGCTTCGGTGCGCGACTTGACGTCCATCAGCAGGCGACGGACATCCGGGTGATGCAGGATGGGTTTCTTGCCGTCGGTCTTGTCGCCGATGATTTTGCCCTGGATGCGTTCCTTGGCGTACCACAGGGCGTGCTGATAGGCACGCTCGGCAATGCCGACACCCTCGAGGCCGACATTGACGCGAGCGTGGTTCATCATCGTGAACATGTAGCCGACGCCCTTGTTTTCTTCGCCGACCAGGTAGCCGACGGCGCCTTCGTTGTCGCCGTAGGACATGACGGCAGTCGGGCTGCCGTGGATGCCGAGCTTGTGTTCGAGCGAGGAGCAGATCAGGTCGTTGCGCTTGCCGAGCGAGCCGTCGTCATTGACCAGGAACTTGGGCACGATGAACAGCGAAATTCCCTTCAGTCCCGGCGGCGCATCCGGCAGGCGGGCCAGCACCAGGTGAATGATGTTCTCGGCGACGTCGTGCTCGCCCCAGGTGATGAAGATCTTGGTGCCGCTGACCAGGTAGCTTCCATCGCCGGCCGGCTTGGCCTTGGTCGAGATGGCGGCGAGGTCGGAGCCGGCATTCGGTTCGGTCAGGTTCATGGTGCCGGTCCAGGTACCTTCGACCATCTTGTGCAGATACTTCTGCTTCAGTTCTTCGGAAGCGTGGTGGGCGATGGCTTCGATCGCGCCGCCGGTCAGCATCGGGCACAGGGCGAAAGCCATGTTGGCGCCCTTCCACATTTCATTGACCGCCATCGACACCACGGCCGGCAGGCCCTGGCCGCCGAATTCCGGCGAGAAGGGCATCGAGTTCCAGCCGGTTTCGGCGAACAGCTTGTAGGCTTCCTTGAAGCCGGGCGCGGTGGTCACCACGCCGTCCTTGACGACGTGGCCCTGACGGTCGCCGACGCGGTTGATCGGGTCAAGCACGCCGGTGGCGAACTTGGAGGCTTCGTCGAGGATGGACTCGACCAGCTCGACCGAACATTCTTCATTGCCCGGCAGGGCACAGATTTCTTCGAGACCGGCGACTTCGTTGAGAACGAACTGCATGTCGCGCAGCGGTGCGATATAGGTGCTCATGAATTTATCTCCTGAATTGTTTTTGGGTTTAAACAGCAGCAGCCAGTTGCGGTACGACCTCGAAGAGATCGCCGACCAGACCGTAATCGGCGACCTGGAAGATCGGTGCATCCGGGTCCTTGTTGATGGCGACGATTACCTTCGAGTCCTTCATCCCGGCCAGATGCTGGATCGCCCCGGAGATGCCGACCGCGATGTAGAGCTGCGGCGCGACGATCTTGCCGGTTTGTCCGACCTGGTAGTCGTTGGGTACGAAGCCGGCATCGACGGCAGCGCGCGAGGCGCCGAGCGCTGCACCGAGCTTGTCGGCGAGCGGTTCGAGCAGTTGGTGATAGTTCTCGCCGCTGCCCAGGCCGCGACCGCCGGAAACGATGGTCTTGGCGGCACCGAGTTCGGGGCGGGCCGACTTGGTCAGTTCGCGGTTCGTCAGCGTGGTCTGGGCGGTATCGGCGGCGGCGGCGACGCTTTCGATGGCGGCGGTGTTGCCACCGGCGACGGCGTCGAAGGCGGTGCTGCGCACGGTGATGACCTTGACCGGGTCGGCGCTCTTCACGGTGGCCAGCGCGTTGCCGGCGTAGATCGGGCGGACGAAGGTGTCGGGCGCTTCGACGCCGGTGATTTCGGAGATCTGGGCGACGTCGAGCAAGGCGGCGACACGCGGCAGCAGGTTCTTGCCGAAGGTGGTGGCCGGGGCGAGGATGTGGCTGTAGCCGGCCGCCTGGGCGATGACCAGGGCGGTGAGGTTTTCCGCGGTCTGGCTCTGGTAGTGGGCGGCGTCGGCGACCTTGACCTTGGCGACGCCTTGCAGCTGGGCGGCGGCCTGGGCGGCGGCGTTGCAGTTGCTGCCGGCGACCAGGACGTGGATGTCGCCACCGATCTGGGCGGCCGCGGCGATGGTGTTGAGGGTGGCGGCCTTGAGGCTGGCGTGGTCGTGTTCAGCGATGACGAGAATGCTCATGATCAGATCACCTTGGCTTCGTTCTTGAGTTTGTTGACCAGCTCGGCGACGTCGGCGACCTTGACGCCGGCACTGCGCTTGGCGGGTTCGGCGACCTTGAGGGTGGTCAGGCGCGGTGCGACATCGACGCCGAGGTCGGCCGGCTTGACGGTGTCGAGCGGCTTCTTCTTGGCTTTCATGATGTTGGGCAGGGTCGCGTAGCGCGGCTCATTGAGGCGCAGGTCGGTGGAGACCACGGCCGGCAGACTGAGCGCCAGGGTTTCCAGGCCACCGTCGATTTCGCGGGTAACGGTGGCCGATTTTTGCCCATTTGCGTCGGCGATGACGACCTTGGAGGCGAAGGTGGCTTGCGGCCAGCCGGCCAGCGCGGCGAGCATCTGGCCGGTCTGGTTGGCGTCGTCGTCGATGGCTTGCTTGCCGCAGATGACGAGGCCCGGGGCTTCCTTGTCGCAGAGTGCCTTCAACAGCTTGGCGACGGCCAGCGGCTGGAGTTCGACATCGGTTTCGACCAGGATGCCGCGGTCGGCACCGATCGCCATCGCGGTGCGCAGGGTTTCCTGGCAGGCGGCAACACCGCACGATACGGCGATGACTTCCGTCGCAATGCCGGCTTCCTTCAGACGCACGGCTTCTTCGACGGCGATTTCGTCAAACGGGTTCATGCTCATCTTGACGTTGGCCAGGTCAACACCCGAACCATCCGCCTTGACGCGTACCTTGACGTTGTAATCAATGACCCGTTTCACGGGAACGAGAATCTTCATGGTTTTTCCTTTTCCGGACGATTCACCCCCTGCCTGCCACGGCATGGCGACAGGGGGATGACGGATTACTCGATGGCGAGCGCGGAGTTGGCGTGCTGGCGCAGGACGTACTTCTGGATTTTACCCGTCGAGGTCTTCGGCAGCTCGCCGAAGACGACCTGCTTGGGCACCTTGAAGCGGGCCAGGTGAGCGCGGCAGTGCTCGATGATTTCGGCTTCGGTGGTGTGCGCGCCGTCCTTCAGTTCGATGAAGGCAGCCGGCACCTCGCCCCACTTCTCGTCGGGCTTGGCAACCACGGCGGCGGCGATCACCGAGGGATGACGGTAGAGCACGTCTTCGACTTCCAGCGAGGAAATGTTCTCGCCACCGGAAATGATGATGTCCTTGGAGCGATCCTTGATTTTGACGTAGCCATCGCTATGCACCACGGCCAGGTCGCCGGTATGGAACCAGCCGCCGGCAAAGGCTTCCTCGGTGGCCTTGGGATTCTTCAGGTAGCCCTTCATCACCAGGTTGCCGCGGAACATGATTTCGCCCATCGTCTCGCCGTCCCAGGGCACCGGCTGCATCGAAACCGGGTCGAGCACGGTGATCGCTTCCTGCATGTGGTAGCGCACGCCCTGACGGCCGTTGCGGGCGGCCCGCAGGTCGATCGGCAGGCGATCCCATTCCGGGTGCTTGGCGCACACCGAAGCCGGGCCGTAGGTCTCGGTCAGGCCATAGACGTGGGTGATGTTGAAGCCCATCTGCTCGCAGCCTTCGATGATCGCGGCGGGGGGCGCGGCACCGGCGATCAGGCCGCTGACCTGGTGTTCGATGCCCTGCTTCAGTTCGGCCGGGGCGTTGATCATCATGCCGTACACAATCGGCGCGCCGCACATGTGGGTCACCTTGTGCGCCTTGATCAGGCCGAAGATCAGCACCGGGTCGACCTTGCGCAGGCAGACGCTGGTGCCGGCATTGGCCGCCATGGTCCACGGGAAGCACCAGCCGTTGCAATGGAACATCGGCAGCGTCCACAGGTAGACCGCATGTTGCGGCATGCCCCAGGAAATGATGTTGGAGGCCGAGTTCAGGTAGGCCCCGCGGTGGTGATAGACGACGCCCTTCGGGTTACCGGTGGTGCCCGAGGTGTAGTTCAGCGCAATCGCATCCCACTCGCTTTCCGGCAGCTCCCAGGCGAAATCGGGCTCGCCTTCATTGAGGAAGGCTTCGTAATCCTTTTCGCCGAGCGCTTCGCCGCCGGCGAAGTCGGGATCGAGCGAGTCGATGACCAGGGGCTTCGGCCCTTCGAGCATTTCCAGCGCCGCCTTGATGGTGGCCGAGAACTCGGGGTCGGTGATCAGCACCTTGGCTTCGCCGTGCGCCAGCTGGAAGGCAATGGCTTCGGCATCGAGACGGGTGTTCAGGGTATTCAGGACGGCGCCGGACATCGGCACGCCAAAGTGGCATTCGAACATCGAATTGATGTTCGGCAGCATGGCAGCGACGGTGTCGCCCTTGCCGATGCCGCGCCCCTTGAGCGCCGAAGCCAGTTGGCGGCAACGGTCGTAGGATTCCTTCCAGGTGTATTGACGATCGCCCTGGATAACGGAAATACGTTTCGGATAAATGAAGGCCGAGCGCTCGAGAAAGCTCAGCGGGGAAAGCGGGACGTAATTGGCGGGAGTCTGCTCCAGGCCAATGGAATACGGGTTTGCTGCCACAAATATCTCCTCACGATTCTTGCGAAAGTGCTGTTCTCTTTTTTGGGGCATCTTGTTTTTATTGGAGAATCGCAAAACACTCTTGCGGAACTATTGGCACAATGTAACGAATCGTTACATGCCGGATGCCGGCCCCTGGCCTGCACTAGAATCGCCCGATGGACGCCACGCCACCGCCCCCCGAAAACGCCTCCCGCTACGCGATGTTGCAGTCCGGACTCGACCTGCTCGACCAGGGCATTACGGTTTTCGATGCCGAACTGCGCCTGATCGCCTGGAACAGGCCTTTTCTCGAACTGCTCGATTTCCCGCCCGAGATGGCCTTCGTCGGCGCCCCCTTCGCCAGCTTCATCCGTTTCAACGCCGAGCGCGGCGAATACGGGCCGGGCGACATCGAAGCCCAGATCGCCGAGCGGGTGACGGCGGCCCGCCATTTCGCCCCGCACATCAGCGAGCGCCAGCGACCCAACGGCCGGCTCCTGCTTCTGCGTGGAGAACCCTTGCAGGACAAGGGTTTCGTGACTTTGTACAGCGACGTCACCGAGCAGCGCTACATCGAGAACCTGACCGAATACCAGAACATCCAGCTCGAGGAGCGGGTACGCCGGCGCACCGCCCAACTGGAAAATGCCAACGCCAATCTCAGCCGCGCCAACATCGAGAACACCCGCATCGCTGCCGCGCTACGCCGCAGCGAAGAACGCCTGCGCCTGATCAACGACACCATCCCGATCCTGATCGCCTACGTCGACAAGAACGAGACTTACCAGTACGCCAACAAAGGCTATGCCGACTGGTTCGGCGTACCGGAGCAACGCATCACCGGCGGCGACGTCAGGGCAGTGATTGGCGAACAGGTCTATGGCCTGGTCCGCGAATACGTCAGAAAAGCGCTGTCCGGCCAGCAGGTGACCTACGAGTACCAGACCGAGCGCAACGGCCAGACGGCCTTTGCGCGCAGCACGCTGGTCCCGGAAATCAGCCCGGAAGGCGAGACCCTCGGCTTCTTCGTCTTCTCGCACGAGATCACCGAACAGAAGCAGATGCAGGCGGCGCTGATCCAGGCCCAGAAAATGGAGGCCATCGGCCAGCTGACCGGCGGCCTGGCGCACGATTTCAACAACCTGCTCACCGTCATCATCGGCAACCTGGCGGCACTGCAGGACCACCGCCCGGACGACGCCGAGATCAACGAATTCGTCGAACCGGCGTTGCAATCGGCCCGCCGCGGCGTGCAACTGATCAAGCGCCTGCTCACCTTCTCGCGGCAGCAACCGCTGGAACCGCAAGCGGTCGATATCGGCCTGCTCATCGCCAACCTGGGCAAGCTGGTGCGACGCTCGCTGCCCGAATCCATCGCCGTATCGACCGACCTGCCTTCGCCGATGCATGCGCTGGTGGACCCCGGCCAGTTCGAAAGCGCCCTGCTCAACTTCGCGCTCAATGCCCGCGATGCGATGCCGGATGGCGGACGCCTGCACATCGCCGCCCGTCCGGTCGAACTAGACAGCGAGGCCGCCACCTTCGAGGTTGCCCCCGGCACCTACGCCATGATCGAGGTAGTCGATAACGGCTGTGGCATGGATGCGGCAACACTGGCCCGCGTCTACGAACCTTTCTTCACCACCAAGCGCTTCGGCCTGGGCAGCGGCCTCGGCCTGTCGATGGCTTACGGCTTCGTCAAGCAGTCGGGCGGCGGCATCGTCATGCAAAGCCAGCCCGGCCAGGGCACGACGGTGCTGATGGTGCTGCCGCTGATCCGGCCGGAGCCGGAAATCGAGACGCCACTCGACGACACGCCGCAACGGCTCGACGGCGAACTGGTGCTGCTGGTCGAAGACGATGCCAACGTCCGTCGCGTCGTCCGCCAGCAACTGACCGGCCTGGGCTACCCGGTGATCGAAGCCGAGAATGGCAGCCAGGCACTGGAAATGATCGAACACATCCCCGACATCGCCATCGTCCTGAGCGACGTCATCATGCCCGGCGGCATCAGCGGCCGCCAACTGGCCGACGAAGTGATGCACCGCCAGCCGACAATGCGTCTGCTCCTGATGAGCGGCTACACCGACGAGAATGACGTCGGCGACAGCGGCCTGCACCTGCTGGCCAAGCCTTTCGACCGCCAGGACCTGGCCCGCGCCCTGCTGAAAACGAAACGAGACCAGCCATGAAAAAACCGGAGAGCGCCGACAGCCACAAGCTGATCGCCATCGTCGAAGACGACCCCGACGTCGCCCGCATCATCGAGCAGGTGCTCGGCGACTTCGCCTTCCGCACCGTCTGGTGCCGGAGCGCCACCGACCTGCTGCGCCGCATCCGCAGCCTGAGCCCGGATCTCTGCATCATCGACCTCGGCCTGCCCGACATGGACGGGATCGAGGTGATGCAGCGGGTGCGCGCCCAAAGCCCTTGCGGCATCATGATCCTGACCGGCCGCGCCCATGTCAGCGACCGGGTGATGGGGCTCGAACTGGGGGCCGACGACTACATGCTCAAGCCCTTCGAGCCGCGCGAACTGGTCGCCCGCGTCCGCAGCATCCTGCGCCGCCGGGAAACCGCCCCGGAGCATCGCCCCGCCTTGCGCGAGATCGCCGAATTCGGCGGCTGGCGCTTCAATACCGGCAACAACACCCTGCTCGCACCAAATGGCGAGGAACTGGTGCTCAGCACCTCGGAAGCGGAACTGCTCAAGGTCTTTGTCAGCAATCCGAATCGCATCCTGCAGCGCGAACAACTGATGGGCAGTCGCGACCTGGCCCCGACCGACCGCAGCATCGACGTCCGTATTTCCCGTCTGCGCCGCAAACTCGAACCGACCGCCGAAAGCTCCGCCTTCATCAAGACCGTGTACGGCGCCGGCTACCTGTTCCTGGCCACCGTCAGCTGGCCGAGCGAGAATCCCGGATAGAAACCCGCCCGACCGACACTGGCCGCAGCCGATCGGTGCGCCTCAGCGCGGCAGGCGTGAATAGCAGCCTTCGCGAAAGGCTCGGGCAGTCGATTGCCGGTCGCAATCCGCCTTGCTGGCAGCACCGTATTCCAGCGCCCATTCCTCGCCGGCCAGCTTGCTGTTGTTCAACCTTCCGCCCGGTTCATTCGGGCTAACCAAGCGCCCGCCTAGCCACTGCCCCAGGCCTGCAGCGACAAGAACCAGCACGACTCCATAACGCACCGCCGGGTATTGGAACAGGCAGGCGAACAAGGCCATCGCTGCGACCAGACTAAGCCAGGCGGCCACCGGTGCCACGCCGAACAGCACGAGCAGGGCCGCCAGGGCTTCGTAAGCCGCCGAGTCGGCATGAGGACCAGCCACCGCCGAATAGAGTTTGTATACGAAGATATCGGCGCCGATTGCCAGCGGGCCGAAAATCAACAGGTCCGTGATGCCGAAACGGCGCCCCCGCGAGCGGAAATAGGCCATCGCCACCCCGACAATCGCCGCCAGCAGCAGGACAATCTCGATAATCTCGTGAATTTTCTCCAACTCCGCCTCTCCCCGAGAGTCCTCCCAAGCCGGCGCATTATCGCATCAGCATTCGACCGCCACCCAGTTTACCCGGCCACGGCCGGCTTCATTGAGTTTGGCGAGCAAGACATCGGCCTGCGTCTCGGCAATGGCGAAACACATCGCCACGACGGCTTGATGGCTGACTTCGGCCAGCACGCCGCCGGCTGCCTCGATTTCCCGCCGGAACAAGCCTTCGAGATCGTAAGGCAGTTCGCAAGCCAATTGCCGCAGGCGGACGATGGGCGTCCGGGATGCCGACTTGAGGGCCTGGGCGACACAATCCGTGTAAGCACGGACCAGCCCGCCAGCGCCCAGCCTGACGCCGCCGTAGTAGCGCACGACGGTGGCCAGGACGCCCTCCAGATCCTGGTGACGCAAGACGTCGAGCATCGGCCGGCCGGCGGTGCCGCTCGGCTCGCCGTCATCGACCGCGGCCGATTGGCCGCCGGCCAGCAAGGCCCAGCAGACATGCGCCGCCCCCGGGTGCTGGAGGCGCAGTTCGGCGACAATCGCCTGCGCGCTTTTCCGGTCGGCAACCGGCTGGACGCGGCCGAGGAAGCGGCTTTTCTTGATCAGGAGTTCGCTGTCGGCAGCGCTAGCAAGGGTTTCGGCCATGGCGCGATGGTAGTGGAAAGCCATCGCGAACGTCATCTATCATCGGAACCGAGGCATCCCTGGTAGATCAAGCCGATACGGCAGCATCGCGCTTATCCGCCCGTTCATTTCAGCTAGTGCGCGACATCGTTGGCCGCGCTAGCGCGCCGCTGGCCGCTGCGGAAGATCAGCCAATAGACCGCACCGACCAGCAGCGCGCCACCGACCCAGTTGCCCAGCGTCACCGCCGCCAGGTTGATGGCGAACTGGTCGAGGGGAATTTCCGGCCGCGCGCCGCCATGGGCGAGCAGTTCTTCCCAGAACGAATCCGGTGCCCACCACTTGATGAACAGGCCGAGCGGAATGAAGTACATGTTGGCGACGCAGTGCTCGAAGCCGGCGGCGACGAAAGCGGCGATCGGAAAGAGCATGGCGAGGATCTTGTCGGTGATGCTGCGCCCGGCCATCGCCCCCCAGGCCGCCAGGCAGACCAGGACATTGCACAGGATACCGAGGAAGAAGGCCTTGCCCGGCGCCAGCGTGCTTTTCGCGCTGGCCAGATAGAGCGCCGAGGCGCCCACTTCACCATGGCCGAAGGTGTACTGACCGGACAGGAAGACCAAGGCGGCCACCCCCAGCGCACCGACGAAATTGCCCAGCCAGACCGTCGTCCACACGCGCAGCATGCGCCCGGTCTGGAGCCGGCCGCTGGCCCAGGCCATCACCATCAGGGCGTCGCTGGTAAACAGCTGCGCCCCGGCAATGACCACCAGCATCAGGCCGAGCGAGAAGGTGCCGCCCATCAGCAGCCGCATCACCCCATAGGGCAGATGGCCGGCCGCGCCGGAGATGGTCACCGTGGCAAACAGGCCACCCAGCGCCACGAATGCGCCGCCAAGAATGGCCAGTCCAAACTGTACCCAAGGATTCAGCTTGGCTTTCTTGACCCCGACGTCTTCCGCCGCCTTGGCCACGGCATCGGGCATCAGGGCGTCAAAGGAGAGGCCTTGATCCGCAGCTTTGTTCACCATGGCGCCGACTCCCGAACGGTCGGCCGCGCACGGCGACCGGCCCCCACGCTATACCGGCCGAACATCAGGCATGCCCCGCCAATTGGCCGAGCACGTTGATGGTGTGCTTGGCGATCATCATCTCTTCGTTGGTCGGGATGACGAAGACCGGGATCTGCGTATCGCTGGCCGAGATGTCGTAAGCCTTGCGGCCGTTGGCTTCGGCATTGAGCTTGATGCCCAGCCAGGCGAGGCGCTCAACCACCGCGGCGCGAATCTCCGGCGAGTTCTCGCCGATACCGGCGGTAAACACCAGCGCATCGATACCGCCCATCGAGGCGGCCAGCGCCGCCACTTCCTTGGCGACGCGGAAGCAGAACATCTCCACCGCCTGTTTCGCCGCCGGTTCGGCCGATTCCTGCAACACCTTCATGTCGTTCGAAAGGCCCGACACACCGAGCAGGCCGGACTGGCGATAGAGCAGATCCTCGAGCGCTTCCAGTCCCATCTGCTTCTCGCGCATCAGGTACAGGATGACGCCAGGATCGAGGCTGCCGGTGCGGGTGCCCATCGGCACGCCGTCGAGCACCGAGAAGCCCATCGTCGTATCCATGCTCTTGCCGGCCTTGACGGCACACAGACTGGAACCGTTGCCGAGATGGCAGATGACGACCCGCCCTTCGGCCAGGTCGGGACGGCTCTCCACCAGGTGAGCGGTGACGTACTCGTAGGACAGGCCGTGGAAGCCGTAGCTACAGACGCCTTCGTCGGTCAGCGCCTGCGGCAGCGCAAAGTTGCGGGCCAACGGCGGCTGGGTGCTGTGGAAGGCGGTGTCGAAACAGGCGACCTGCGGCAGGGCCGGGAAGTTCTTGGCGAGAATGCGGATCGGCGCCACGTTGTGCGGCTGATGCAAGGGAGCCAGCGGGATCAGGCCGTCGAGCTCGTCGATCAGCGCCGGGCTGACCGGCATCGGCCGGCTGATGGCGAGGCCGCCATGCACGACGCGATGCCCGACGGCGGCGATTTCGTCATCGACCAGGGTGGCGTTGATCCAGTTCAGCACGTATTGCAGCAGCGTGTCGCGACAGGCCGAGTCCTTGTCGTCCCAGCTATGTTCACCGAGCGGGCGGCGGTCGGCACCTTTCGCCTCGAAGCGGGCGCGGCTGCCGATACCGGAAATCTGCCCGGAGAGCAGGGTTTCCAGCGCATCGTTGTGCGGATGGTGGCGGAAGGCCGAGAACTTGAGGCTGGAAGAACCGGCATTCAGGACCAGGTAAGCGGATTGTTTGCTTGTCATGGCCGGATTCTCAATGGCTGATGCGGGCGTTGCGATTGGCCTCGGCGAGCAGCGCGGCGACAGCGCAGGAAGCGAGGCGGGAACGCAGGTTGTCGGCGCGGCTGGTCAGGATGATCGGCACCTTGGCGCCGAGCACGATGCCGGCGGCGTCGGCATTGGCCAGGAAGGACAGTTGCTTGGCCAGCATGTTGCCGGACTCCAGATCAGGGACCAGCAGGATGTCCACCTTGCCGGCCACCGGCGAAGCGATGCCCTTGGTCTTGGCCGCTTCGGCCGAGATCGCGTTGTCGAAGGCGAGCGGGCCGTCGAGCACGCCACCGGTGATCTGGCCGCGATCGGCCATCTTGCAGAGCACCGCCGCTTCCAGCGTCGAAGGAATCTTCGGGTTGATGTTCTCGACCGCCGAGAGGATGCCGACATTGGGCTGGGCAACGCCCAGCGCATGCGCCAGGTTGATGGCGTTCTGCACGATATGCACCTTGTCTTCCAGCGTCGGCGCGATGTTTATCGCCGCATCGGTGATCATCAGCGTTCGCTCGTAGGTCGGCACGTTCATCACGAAGACATGGCTGATCCGCGACTTGGTGCGCAGACAGTTCTCCTTGCGGACCACGGCGCTCATCAGCTCGTCGGTATGCAGCGAGCCTTTCATCAGCGCTTCGACACTGCCTTCGCGGGCCAGGCGGGCGGCGGCTTCGGCCGCATCCGGTCCGAACTCGGCATCGACCAGGCGGTAGGCGGCGATGTCGAGGCTGTAGGTGGCGGCGATTTCCTTGATGGTGGCGACCGGCCCGACCAGCACCGGATCGATCAGGCCGGCCTGGGCGGCTTCGACCGCGCCGCGCAAGGAGGCCTCGTTGCAGGGATAGACCACGGCGGTCGGCACCGGCGCCAGGGCTTCGCACTTCTTCAACAGCGCATCGTGCTGGTCATGGTGGATCACCTGCACTTCCGGCAGGTCGAGCGAGTCGCGATGCACCTTCTGGGTCGGTGCCGCGACTTCGGCTGTGCCGGTGACGATCACCTCGCCATCCTGGTTCACGCAGATGCAGTCGAGGATCACCACCTTGTTCTCCGGGCGCTTCTCGACCACGGTCACCGTCGCAGTGATCACGTCACCGAGGCCGACGGTATGGCGGAAGTTGAGATCCTGGCCGAGATAGACGGTGCCCGAGCCGGGCAGCTTGGAGCCGAGCACGCCGGAGACCAGCGCCCCCGACCACATGCCGTGGGCGATGATCTTGTGATGTTCGGTATTGGCGGCGAACTGCTGGTCGAGGTGCACCGGGTTGGTATTGCCCGACACGGTGGCGAACAGTTCGATGTCGTTCATGGTCAGCTGACGCGACATGCTGGCCGTCTGGCCGATTTCGATCTCGTCGAAGGGCACGTTGTCGTGGCCGGCGGCGAGCAGGCTGTCCTGATCCACTTCGACGGCAGGCTGGGCTTCGATGATTGCTGCGGTATTCGTTTGCACGCTTTTCTCCTGATGCTGATGCTTTTGCTGTTTATTGGTTTGTTGGGTAAAGCCCACGATCTGCACGTTCAGTGGGCAACCAGACCTTCCGCATGGAAGATCTGGCGGACGGTTTCAATCAAGGTTTCGGAAGGGGGCTGGACGCCATCCAGCCGGTAAGCCAGGCCGCGGTCGCGCCATTTATGTTCGCCCAGCTTGTGGAAAGGCAGCACGTCCACCCGCTCGACGTTGCCCAGGCCGGCCGCGAAGCGGGCCAGGGATTCGATTTCGTCGAGCTGGTCGGTCAGGCCGGGGACCAGCACATAGCGCAGCCAGACCGCCTTGTTGATCGCCGCCAGATCCTCGGCGAACTGGATGGTCGGCTTCAGCTCGACGCCAGTCAGGCTGCGGAAGCGGCGCCCGGTGGCGGCCTTGATGTCGAGCAGCACGAGATCGGTATCGGCGAGCAACGCATCGTCGGCGAGATGCCCGAGGTAGCCCGAGGTATCGAGCGCGGTATGCAGGCCCATCGCCTTGCAGCCATGCAGGATCGCCTTGCAGAACTTCGGCTGGACCAGCGGTTCGCCACCGCTCAGCGTCACCCCGCCATGGGCCCGGATGAAACCGCGGTAGCCGGCGATGTCGGCCAGAATGTCTTCAACCGTGGTGAGCGTTCCATCCTGGCGATGCCAGGTATCGGGGTTATGGCAGTACTGGCAACGCAGCGGGCAACCGGACATGAACAGCACGTAACGGATGCCCGGGCCATCGGCCGTGCCGAAGGTCTCGGTGGAATGCACCCAGCCCTCCAGCCCGGCCGGGCTGGCCGACACCGCCGAAGCGGTGCCGGCACAAGCGGCGACAGTGCAATTAGTGAGCGGCATGGAAGGTGCGGTTAATCACATCAAGCTGCTGCTCACGGGTGAGCTTGATGAAATTCACGGCATAGCCGGAGACACGGATGGTCAGCTGAGGAT
>QXPY01000003.1 GCA_003583745.1 Rhodocyclales bacterium GT-UBC
GGGGTGGCGGGGGTGGCGGGGGAACATAAGTTGCTGGCGTCGGCGTTGCCGACCACAGTTCGACCTCCATCACCTCGGGCTTGCTGCTTTTCCATTGCACACCGAGAAACAAGGCCAGAATCAGCCCGGCATGCACCATGACGGTGAACGCCAATGCGTATTTCTTGCCAGGCTCTTCCGGGATTTGTTCGATCATCGTGCTTTACTTGGCAGCCGTTTCCAGGCCAACCTTCTGGAAGCCGGCCCGCTTGGCCTCATCCAGCACTTCGATCACGTTCTTGTACTGTGCTTCCTTGGCGCCGGCAATCAGGATGGGCATTTTTTCGTCCGCCTCGTTCAGGGCCGTCAATTCGCTTTTCAATTCCTTGATGCCTTTGACCTTCTTTTCATGACCATTGGCGTCAAAAATGGACAAGGCTCCATCGTCCTTGATCTGCACCTTGACATACTTGTCCGGCTTCTGCGGCGCAGTTCCTGCCGCCGGAAGATCGACCGAACCGGTCGTCATCATCGGCGTCGCCACCATGAAGATGACGAGCAGGACCAGCATCACGTCGATATAAGGCACGACGTTGATTTCGTTTTTCAGGCGGCGCTGGCGCATGGCTTATCGCATCTGCCGTTGCAGGATGTTGGAGAACTCTTCCATGAAGGACTCGTAACGCACAGAGAGACGGTCGATGTCATGCGAAAAGCGGTTGTAGGCAAGAACCGCAGGAATCGCCGCAAACAGGCCGATGGCGGTGGCGACCAGCGCCTCGGCAATGCCCGGCGCGACCGAGGCCAACGTTGCCTGGCCAACATTCGACAGCCCGCGGAAGGCGTGCATGATGCCCCAGACGGTACCGAACAGGCCGATGTAGGGGGATACCGAACCGACCGAAGCGAGGAAGGCGAGATGCGACTCCAGACTGTCCATTTCGCGCTGGTAGGTAGCCCGCATGGCGCGGCGCGAACCGTCGACGATATCCTTGGGATCGAGGTTCTTCTGGCCTTTGAGCTTGGCGAATTCGCGGAAGCCGGCTTCGAAGATGCGCTCCATCGAACCGGCGTGGTGACGATCATTGACCGCGCTGTTGTAGAGATTGTTGAGATCGCCACCCGACCAGAAATCACGCTCGAAAGTCTCGGTCTTGCTGCGCGCCTGACGCACCGAGAACAACTTCATGAAAATGTAGTACCAGGACATGAAGGAAACGCCGGCGAGCAGCGCCATGACCGCCTGGACAACCGCACTGGCCTGGAGAATGAGGTGGAGGATGGAAAGATCCTGGGTGACGTTCATTTAAGCGCTTCCAGTTTGCGATGCAGGAAATCGGGAATGGCAGCCGGCGTCATGGTGGCCATATTGACGCAGGCGATTTCGACGGTGCCGGTAACCAGTTCGACATCGCCCCGCCGCACGTGCTGGCGGAAGATGACGCGGACCCGGGTCAGTTTTTCAACTTCGAGGCCGACCGTCAGTTCGTCGTCGAGACGGGCCGGCTTGAGATATTCGCAGCTCGCCTTGCGGGCAACAAAACCGATCCCGGCCTGTTCGGCCAGTTCAGCCTGGCCGTGGCCGGCGGCACGCATCCATTCGGTTCGGCAACGTTCGAAAAACTTCAGGTAGTTGGCGTAATAGACGACACCGCCGGTATCGGTATCCTCGTAATAAACCCGCACGGGAATCGTGAACGCGTTGGGTTTGGGCTCGAATTTCATCGTGAGATTTTACCTTGCGCTGCAGCAATAATTTGTAACGATGTGTTTCGAAAGGGAGTTTCACCACTTCGAGCATGGCCGGAAAAATGGCCGCTACTCGTCGATCGATGCATCACGGGACGTGGCCGAGATCGGCTCGGCCAAACCGAGGTGCCGGTAAATGGCCGGCGTCGCGATACGGCCGCGCAGGGTACGCTGCAGGTAGCCCTGCTGGATCAGATACGGCTCCAGCACGTCCTCGATGGTGTCGCGCGCTTCGCCGATGGCGGCGGCGAGATTGTCCACACCGACCGGCCCGCCACCGAACTTGTCGATCACGGCGGAAAGCAGTTTGCGGTCCATCAGGTCGAGGCCGGCCGGGTCGACATCCAGCATGTGCAATGCCGCATCGGCCACCTGGCGGGTGATGTTGCCGTCAGCCTTGACCTCGGCAAAGTCGCGCACCCGGCGCAACAGGCGGTTGGCGATGCGGGGCGTACCGCGTGAACGCCGGGCGATCTCCAAGGCGCCGTCCGGATCGATCGGCGCATTGAGCAAGGAGGCGGAGCGACTGACGATGCTCTTCAACTCCTCGGCGTTGTAGAACTCCAGCCGGGCGACGATGCCGAAACGGTCGCGCAGCGGATTGGTCAGCATGCCGGCCCGCGTCGTCGCCCCGACCAGCGTGAAGGGCGGCAGGTCGAGCTTGACCGAACGCGCCGCTGGGCCTTCGCCGATCATGATGTCGATCTGAAAATCCTCCAACGCCGGGTAGAGGATTTCCTCGACCACCGGGCTGAGACGGTGGATTTCGTCGATGAACAACACGTCGTGCGGTTCGAGATTAGTCAGGATGGCAGCCAGATCGCCAGCGCGCTCCAGCACCGGACCGGAGGTCTGGCGCAGATTGACGCCCATTTCGGCGGCGACGATGTGGGCCAGCGTCGTCTTGCCCAGCCCCGGCGGACCGAAGAGCAGCACGTGGTCGAGCGACTCGCTGCGATTCTTCGCGGCCTGGATGAAAATTTCCAGCTGATCACGAATTTTTTGCTGACCGGTATAGTCGGCCAGGCGCTTGGGGCGCAGGGCGCGTTCAAGCGCCTCTTCCTGCGCCGACTTGCTTTGCGGCGCAATGATGCGGTCGACCGCAAGGAGTTTATCGGTTTCGATCATGCGGGATTTTCCTCACGCGTCCAGCGTCCGAACAGCATATGGCCCAAGGCCAGCAAGACCGGCCCGAGAAAGATGCCGATGAAGCCGAAGACCAGTACGCCGCCCAGCACGCCGAGGCCGATCAGCAAGATGGAGATGCCGGCACCGCGGGCAATCAGGATGGGTTTGACGAAATTGTCGATGCTGCTGATGATGAACAGGCCGTAGAACACCATGAAGATCGCCCAGCCGGATTGCTCCTGGGCGTACAGCCAGGCCGCTGCACCGCCCCAGATCAGCGGTGGGCCGATCGGCACCATGGACAAAAAGAAGGTGGCAAAACCGAGCAGCACGGCGCCGGGGACGCCGGCAATCAGGAAACCCAGCATCGCCACCGTGCCCTGCGCCGCCGCCGTGCCGACAATGCCGAGCATGACGCCGACCACGGTATCGCGCGTCTTGTCGATCATCTCATCGCCCAACGCCCCGCCCAGCTTGTGGGCCGCAACATAGAGCGCATGGCTGACCTTGGCGCCATCGCGGTACAGGAAGAAGACGACGAACAGCACCAGTGCCAGTTGCAGCAGACCATTGGCGGCAATGCCCCCCAGCGCCAGCGCGAACTGGCGGGCCGGCGCAACCAGTTGCTTGAGCAGGGCATTCAGCTCTTCACGATTGCCGGCCAATTGATGCCAGAAGCTTTCGATTTCCCGGCCGAAAAAGGGCAGGCCGCTCAACCAGGCCGGCGGCTCCAGGGGCATACCCTGATCGATGTAAGGCTTGGCGAAGTCGATCAGCTTGTCGGCGCCGCTGGCCAGGCTGCCGGCGAGAAAAATCATCGGCAGCAGCATGACCAGGACGAGCAGCGCGGTCATCACGCTCGCCCCCAGCGTATCGCGCCGCCCCAGGCGGGGCAGCAGCTTTTCGGAATACAGCGGCCAGGTACAGATCCAGACCACGAAGGCAAACAGCACGGCCCCGATCATCGGCAGCAGGACGGCGATGCAGCCGACGATCAGCAGCACGACCAAGGCCACCTGGGCCAGTTGCTTGGGATTTTCCTCGGCGAACATCAGACCTTCGACAACAGCTTGAGCGCTGCCCGGATGCCGTCCGAGGTACCGATATCGGCCGGCAGCTGCTTCATCGCCGCCGCCGCCTCCTTCTCGTTGTAGCCGAGAGCGAGCAGCGCATTCGAGATATCTTGCTTGGCGTCGTCAAGCGGGGTGTTCAGCGCGACACCGGTGGTCTCGGCCAGCTTGCCCTTGAGTTCGAGCAGCAGGCGCTCAGCCGTTTTCTTGCCGATGCCAGGAATCTTGATCAGTCGGCCCAGCTCCTGTTGCGCCACGGCCGCCGACAGGTCGGCCACCGACAGACCGGAAAGCACCGACAGCGCCGTCCGGGCGCCGATGCCGGAGACCTTGAGCAACTGGCGGAAGGCGAAGCGCTCGGCCTGGGTCAGGAAACCATACAGGTAGTGACCATCCTCGCGCACCGCGAAATGGGTGAGCAGCGTCGTTTTCTCGCCGCTCGCCGGCAGGTTGTAGAAGGTGCTCATCGGCACGTCGAGCTCGTAGCCGACGCCATTGACGTCGAGCACGATCTGCGGGGGATTTTTTTCGGCCAGCAGGCCAGTCAGTCGTCCAATCATCCCGCTATGCTAACCGATAAGCACCCCGTCGCCGAAGCGCCCATCAGCCCATTCAATGCGGCAGGACGAAGCCTGTCGCCTTGTACACCGCTTCGATATTGGCCTTGCCCAGTCGACTTTCCATCGCCCGGTGCACCGGCGCCGTCGCCTTGCGGAATTCGTCGATCTCAGCCTTGGTCGGCGTGTAGATGGTGGTCTTGCCACTCGCCTTGATCTTCTCCATCGCCTCGTTTTCCTCGACCTCGCCGAGGGCATTGGCATAGATCGTCGCATCGCGCACCGCACCTTCCAGAATGGTCCGGATATCGGGCGGCAAGCCGTCCCAGAACTTCTTGTTGGCGACCAGTGCGTAGGCCTGATGGGTGTGGTGCAGCAAGGTCACATGTTTCTGGACCTCGTAGAATTTCTGGGTCCAGACGTTCGACAGTACCGTCTCGGAACCATCGACCACGCCGGTCTGCAAGGCCTGGTAGACCTCGGAGAAGGCGAGGGTCTGGGGAATCCCGCCCAAGGCACGAATCTGCGCCTCGATGATCTTCGACGAATTGATGCGGATCTTCAGACCCTTGAAATCGCTTGGCGTATGCAAGGGACGATTCGCGGTAATCACCCGGAAACCGGCATCCCAGAAGGCCAGCCCCTTGATGCCGCGGACTTCGAGCTTGCTCAGCATGTTCTGCCCGACCGGGCCGTTGGCAATGGCGCGAAAAGCCTGGATGTCCGGCGTCACGAATGGCAGGTCGAGAACCTCGAACTCCTTGACCCCCATCGGCCCGAATTTCGAAATGGATGGGGCCAGCATCTGCACCGCCCCCATCTGCAAGGCTTCCAGTTCTTCCTTGTCCTTGTACAGCATGCTGTTGGGGAAGACATCGACCTTGACCCGGCCCTTGGTCCGTTCTTCGGCCAGTTGCTTGAAACGCTCCGCCCCCATGCCCTTCGGCGTGTCCTTGGCGGCAACGTGGCTCAATTTGATCGAAATGGTCGACTCGGCGGCGAAAGCGGGAGCCTGGATGGCGGTCAGCACGCAGCTGGCGGCAACGATAAGGCGCCGGCGAAAAAGGGATTTCATGGGATTTGTCTCCTGATCTGGTTTTGTTTTCAGCCGGAGAATTATCGCAGCAAACGCCCGCCGCGAACCCGGAAGCCGGCAGTCGCCAAGGCCCCCAGCCCCTGCCCGCCATGGGCATGCGCAATGGCGCAGGCCAGGGCATCGGCCGCATCGGCCGTCGGCGCGCCGGGCAGGGCGAGCAGACGGATAACCATGTCCTGCACCTGCTCCTTGGCCGCCTTGCCGTGACCGACCACGGCCTGTTTGACCTGCAGCGCGGTGTATTCGGACACCGGCAGATCGGCATGCACCAGGGCGCTGAGCGCAGCGCCACGCGCCTGGCCGAGCAACAGGGTCGATTGCGGATTGACGTTCACGAACACTTTTTCGACCGCTGCCTGATTCGGCTGATAGGTCGCGATGACTTCGCTGATCCCGGCAAACAGGGTCTTGATGCGTTCCGGCAACGATTCCTTGTCATTCGACTTGATGCAACCGCTGGCCAAGTACAGCAGCTGGTTGCCATGCTTTTCGATGACCCCGAAACCGGTCACCCGCAGGCCCGGGTCGATGCCGAGAATACGCGGCACCGTCATTTCGCCCGTGCCACCAGATAGACGCCGCTGACGGCAACCAGCATGCCGAGCAAGGGCACCAGGCCGAGCTGCTCGCCAAATGCCAGCCAGGCGATCAAGGCGGTGGTCGGCGGTGTCAGGTAGAACAGGCTGGCCACATTGACCGCGCTGCCATTGCGGATCAGCAGGTTGAGCAGGCTGATCGCGCCCAGCGACAAGACCAGCACCAGCCAGCCCAGTGCGAACAGGAAAGGGGGCGCCCATTCAATGCGGTAATCCTCGAACAGCCCGACTGCCAGGCCGGTAAGCAAGGCCGAAGGAACGAACTGGATCACCGAACCGCTGCGCAAATCGAAACGCGGACAAAAGCGCTTCTGGTACAACGTCCCGACCGTAATGCCGAGCAAGGCCACCAAGGCCGGAATCAGCATGGGTCCGAGGGCTGCCTCACCCAGCTTGCCGGAGACGACCATGCCGACACCGACAAAACCCAACCCCAGCCCGGCCCACTGCCTTCCACTGACCCGCTCGCCGAGCAGCCAGCCAGCCCCCAAGGCGGTCAGCAGGGGTTGCATGCCAACGACCAGGGCCGTGATGCCGGCTGGCAGACCATTGCCGATCGCCACGAAAACACCGCCCAGATAGACCGCGTGAACCAGCACGCCGGAGACGCCAATATGCAGCCAGTCGCTGTGCTTTTTCGGCCACGGCGCGCGGGTGAGCAGGGCAATGCCGCCCATCAGCAGGATGACCAGCAGATAGCGGGTAAGCAGGAAGGAAAGCGGTTCGGCATGGGGCAAACCGAACTTGGCACCGATAAAGCCGGTGCTCCACAGGAAAACGAATAGAAAGGGGTACAACTGCTGCATCGATCCACCTTGAGCGGTACTACACAAGCACGGATGATGGCGGCATTCCGCCTGTCACCCCAGACGGGAAATCCCTCGCTCAACGATGAGGAGAGATCTCATCTTGCACGGCCACACAGACTCGGCTCTCACCGCCTGTCTGATGGCTTGCCGCACAATCGAGGCAGTCGTTGGCAATTCGCCCCAGGCCGAGCCGGTTCAAAGCAGCTATCGAACGACTGAACAGACAGGATTGGCCTCCCGTCCAAGAGGCCGCTCACAGCGACAACCGGCACTCGGCTGCCGCAGTGAGCAACCACCTGCGGACGAATTACTCGTCCATCACTGCGGTGGTGTAAATCTCCTGGACATCATCCAGGCCTTCCAGCGCATCAAGCAGTTTCTGCATGCGCACAGCATCTTCGCCCGCCAGTTCGGTTTCGCCTTCCGGCTTCATCGTCACTTCGCCGAATTCCGGCTTGAAACCGGCTGCTTCGAGCGCATCCTTGACCGTGATGAAATCGGCCGGGCCGGTCAGCACCTCGATCGAACCGTCATCGCTGGTTGCCACATCTTCGGCCCCGGCTTCGATGGCGGCATCCATCAGCGCCGCTTCGTCGGTACCCGGCGCGAAGATCATCTGGCCGCAATGCTTGAACTGGAAAACCACGCAGCCTTCCGTACCCATGTTGCCGCCATACTTGTTGAAGGCATGACGAACTTCTGCGACGGTACGGGTCTTGTTGTCGGTCAGGCAATCAACCATGATCGCTGCACCACCAATGCCATAGCCTTCGTAACGAATCTCGACGTAATCGACGCCTTCCAGCTCGCCGGTACCCTTCTTGATCGCGGTATCGATCTTGTCCTTGGGCATGTTCACGCCCTTGGCCTTGTCGACCGCCACCCGCAGACGCGGGTTGAAACCGGCATCACCGCCGCCCATCTTGGCGGCCACAGTAATTTCCTTGGCGATCTTGGAGAATGCGGCACCGCGCTTTTCGTCCTGGCGCCCCTTACGGTGCTGGATATTGGCCCATTTGGAATGACCTGCCATGGTCTTCTCTCGCTGCAAAAAACAATGAAGCCGCGATTTTACCCGGAGCCGACCGTCTCGTCAGGCGCCGGAGAGCGTTTAATTGCCTCGATGTGCATGTAGCTTCGGTATTTTGCCCGGCCAAGCATTGCTAGAATGCCAAAAACCTATCCTGGAGTTGCCTGCACCATGTCCGATCCGCTTTATCTCGCCAAATCCGAAGAGGGCTATCCCGCATTGCTGCCGCAGATGGCCAATCGCCATGGCCTGATTACCGGCGCCACCGGTACCGGCAAAACGGTGACCCTGCAGTCGATGGCCGAACGCCTCTCCTACGCCGGCGTGCCGGTCTTCATGGCCGACGTCAAGGGCGATCTCTCGGGGATGGGCGCCGCCGGCGTGGTGACCCCAAAACTCGAAGCCCGACTCAAGGACCTCGGTCTGGAGGGCTTTCAGCCCTACGCCAACCCGGTAGCCTTCTGGGACGTCTTCGGCCAGGGCGGCATTCCGGTGCGCGCGACGATTTCCGACATGGGCCCCTTGCTGCTGGCCCGCCTGCTCAACCTCAACGATACGCAGACCGGCGTCTTGCAACTGGTCTTCAAGATCGCCGACGACCAGGGTCTGCTCCTGCTCGACCTCAAGGATCTTCGCTCGGCAGTGCAGCACGTTGGCGAAAATGCCAAAAGCTTCACCACCGAATACGGCAATGTCTCGGCCGCCTCGATCGGCGCCATCCAGCGCGGCTTGCTGACACTGGATGAACAAGGCGGTGACGTCTTCTTCGGTGAGCCAATGCTCGACATCCACGACCTGATGAAAGTCGACGAGAACGGGCGCGGTGTCATCAATATTCTGGCAGCGGAGAAACTGGTGCAATCGCCGGCGCTCTATTCGACCTTCCTGCTCTGGCTGCTTTCCGAACTGTTCGAGCAGTTGCCGGAAGCCGGTGATCTCGACAAACCCAAGCTGGTCTTTTTCTTTGACGAAGCCCACTTGCTGTTCAGCGATGCGCCACAGGCCCTGACCGACAAGGTGGAACAGGTCGTCCGCCTGATTCGCTCGAAAGGTGTCGGCGTCTATTTCGTCACCCAGAATCCGCTCGATGTCCCCGAAAAGATCCTTGGCCAACTCGGCAACCGCGTCCAGCATGCGCTACGCGCCTTCACACCCCGCGACCAGAAGGCCGTGCAGGCCGCCGCGCAAACCATGCGTGCCAATCCGAAATTCGACGCCGCGACGGTGATCACCGAACTCGGTGTCGGCGAGGCGCTGGTTTCATTCCTTGATGAAAAGGGACGCCCGAATGTCGTCGAGCGCAGTACCATTTTCCCGCCGGCTTCACGGCTAGGCCCGCTGACCAGCGAGGAGCGCAAGACGGTGATTCAGGCCTCGCCACTGCTTGCTGCTTATGGCCAAACCATCGATCGAGAATCGGCCTACGAAGTCCTGCGCGGACAAACCGGCAAAGCCCCACAGACAGCACCGGGCGCCATTCCGCCACCGCAGGCCGGTCGCTCGACTCCGGACGTCAATGACTGGGGGAATCACGGCGGCCAGCAGACTGAACCAGCTTCGCGTTCAGCCCCCCATTCAAGACAATCGACCCCGGCCCCGGAAACGGGGGGTGGCGGCATCCTTGGCGGCTTGGGCGACATCCTGGTCGGCAGTACCGGTCCGCGTGGCGGCAAGCGTGAAGGCATGATCGAGGCAGCTGCCAAAAGCGCCGCACGGGGCATGGCCGGAACGGTTGGACGGGAAATCGGCAAACAGATCCTGCGCGGCGTACTGGGTTCGATTCTGGGCGGCCGACGTTAGGCGCGAGCCGGAGGCCGTCAAGGGCGGCATCTAAGCCGGAAAAATAAAAAGGGCAGCCGAAGCTGCCCTTTTTTGCGTCCAGAGGAAGGACTTAATGTACCGACTTGCGCAGGCGCTGAATGGCCTGAAGCTGGGCAATGGCCTGAGCCAGTTCAGCTTCGGCAGCAGCGTAGTCGACTTCGGCCTGCCGGTTGGCAAGCGCTTCTTCGGCCCGCTTCTTGGCTTCGAGTGCCTTGGCTTCATCCAGATCATGGGCCCGGATGGCCGTATCGGCCAGCACGGTAATCATGTTTGGCTGAACTTCCAGCATGCCACCAGACACATAGACCAGCTCGAATTCGCCTTGATCCGGCACCTTCAGACGAATGGTGCCGGGCTTGATGCGGGTGAGCAGGGGCGTATGGTGCGGCAGAATGCCGAGTTCCCCGGCTTCACCGGGAAACACCGCCATTTCAACCAGGCCGGAGAAGATCGACTCCTCGGCGCTGACGACATCACAATGAACAGTCATAACCATCGCTGGCTCCTATGCTGATGCTGCATTACTGCAGCGTCTTGGCCTTTTCGATGACTTCCTCGATACCGCCAACCATGTAGAACGCTTGTTCCGGCAGATGATCGTATTCGCCGGCGCAAATGCCCTTGAAGCCCTTGATCGTTTCCTTGAGCGGAACGAACTTGCCCGGCGAACCGGTGAAGACTTCAGCAACGTGGAACGGTTGCGACAGGAAACGCTGGATCTTACGAGCACGGGAAACGGCCAGCTTGTCTTCGGGAGACAGTTCGTCCATACCCAGAATCGCGATGATGTCGCGCAGTTCCTTGTAGCGCTGCAGGGTCATCTGCACGGCACGGGCAACACCGTAGTGCTCTTCGCCAACAACCTGCGGGTCGAGCTGGCGGGAGGTGGAGTCGAGCGGATCGACAGCTGGGTAGATACCCAGCGAAGCGATGTCACGCGACAGCACGACCGTGGAGTCCAAGTGCAGGAAGGTGGTAGCCGGAGACGGGTCGGTCAAGTCATCGGCAGGCACATAAACGGCCTGGATGGACGTAATCGAGCCGACCTTGGTCGAGGTGATACGCTCTTGCAGACGGCCCATTTCTTCAGCCAGCGTCGGCTGATAGCCCACGGCGGAAGGCATACGGCCCAGCAGTGCGGACACTTCGGTACCAGCCAGGGTGTAACGGTAGATGTTATCCACGAAGAACAGGATGTCACGACCGTCGTCACGGAAACGTTCGGCCATGGTCAGACCGGTCAGCGCCACGCGCAGACGGTTGCCCGGGGGTTCGTTCATCTGACCGAACACCATCGCGACCTTGTCAAGAACGTTGGAGTCCTTCATTTCATGGTAGAAGTCGTTACCTTCGCGGGTACGCTCACCAACACCGGCAAACACGGACAGACCCGAGTGTTGCTTGGCGATGTTGTTGATCAACTCCATCATGTTAACGGTCTTGCCGACGCCGGCGCCGCCGAACAGACCGACCTTGCCGCCCTTGGCGAACGGGCAGATCAGGTCGATAACCTTGATACCGGTTTCAAGCAGATCGACGGAAGACGACAGTTCGTCGAACTTCGGTGCCGGAGCGTGGATTTCACGCAGTTCGTTGCTGTCGATCGGACCAGCTTCGTCGATCGGACGGCCGAGCACGTCCATGATGCGACCCAGCGTGCCCATACCGACCGGCACGGAGATGCCGGCACCGGTGTTGTTTACTTTCATGCCACGACGCAGACCGTCGGACGAACCCATGGCGATGGTGCGAACCACGCCGTCGCCCAGTTGCTGCTGAACTTCAAAGGTCAGGCCTTCTTCGGCCATGCCATTTGCTTCAGCGGCATCGAGCTTGAGCGCGTCGTACACCTTCGGCATGGCATCGCGCGGAAAGTGGATGTCCACTACGGCGCCGATACACTGAACGATGGAACCTTGACTCATATTCAAATCCCCAATAATTAAAAGCTTCGCGCTTGCATCAGACGGCGGCTGCGCCGCTCACGATTTCCGACAATTCCTTGGTAATCGCGGCCTGACGGGCCTTGTTATAGACCAGCTTCAATTCACCGATAACGTTCTTGGCGTTGTCGGAAGCAGACTTCATGGCGACCATCCGGGCAGATTGCTCGGAGGCCATGTTTTCAGCCACAGCCTGATAAATCAAAGCTTCAACGTAACGGATCAACAGATCGTCGATGACCGCTTTGGCTTCCGGCTCGTAGACGTAATCCCAGTTCGACTTGGAAGAGCCGACTGTTTCGCCCGAAAGGGGCAGGATTTGTTCGAACACCGGCTCCTGCTTCATCGTGTTGATGAAACGGGTGTAACCAATGTAAAGCGCATCGATTTCGCCGTTCATGTAAGCGTCGAGCTGTACCTTGACCGGACCAATCAGTTTTTCCAGATGCGGCGTATCGCCCAGACCAATCACATGAGAGACGGTCTTGGCGCCTGCGCGTTGCATGAAGCCGAAGCCCTTGTTGCCGATGCAGGTTGCCTGAAACTTGGTGCCCTTGGCTTCGAGTTCCTTCATCTTCTGCACGGTAAGGCGCAGGAGATTGGAATTCAAGCCGCCGCACAAGCCTTTGTCCGAGGTCACCAGAATCAGACCGACATTGGTCTGGTCGCGATTCACCAGGAAGGGGTGCTTGTATTCGGTCAGGGCGTGTGCCAGATTGCCTGCAACGCGCCGGATTTTCTCGCCATAAGGACGGGCAGCGCGCATCCGCTCCTGCGCTTTGCGCATTTTGGATGCGGCCACCATTTCCATGGCCTTGGTGATCTTGCGCGTGTTTTCGACGCTCTTGATCTTGTTGCGAATTTCCTTGCCGCTAGCCATGCAATTCTCCTAGCCGATTAGGCCCAGCTGCCCTTGAAGGCGGTGATGCCTGCGGCGAGAGCCTTTTCGGTGTCAGCGCTGAGGTCTGCAGTCGATTCCATGGTGTTCATGACATCGGCGCAGTTGGCCTTCAAGTAGCTGATCATGGCTTTTTCGCATTCGAGTGCACGCTTGACTTCCACATCGTCGAAGTAGCCCTTGTCCGCTGCGTAGAGCGTGACGGCCATTTCGGAAATGCTCATCGGAGCGTACTGCGGCTGCTTCATCAACTCGGTCACCAAGCGACCACGTTCGAGCTGCTTGCGGGTTGCTTCGTCGAGATCGGAAGCAAACTGGGCAAACGCAGCGAGTTCGCGGTACTGAGCCAAGGCCAGACGAACACCGCCACCGAGCTTCTTGATCAGCTTGGTCTGAGCAGCGCCACCGACGCGGGACACGGAGATACCGGCGTTGATTGCAGGACGAATACCGGCATTGAAGAGGTCGGTTTCCAGGAAGATCTGGCCGTCGGTAATCGAGATCACGTTGGTCGGAACGAAAGCGGAAACGTCACCAGCTTGGGTTTCGATAACCGGCAGTGCGGTCAGAGAACCGCTCTTGCCAGTCACCTCGCCATTGGTGAACTTCTCGACCCAGGCTTCGGAAACGCGAGCAGCGCGTTCGAGCAGGCGGGAGTGGAGATAGAACACGTCACCCGGATAGGCTTCGCGGCCCGGCGGACGGCGCAGCAGCAGGGAAACCTGACGGTAGCCCCAAGCTTGCTTGGTCAAGTCGTCATAAATGATCAGGGCGTCTTGGCCGCGGTCACGGAAGTACTCGCCCATCGTACAGCCAGCGTACGGAGCCAAGTACTGCAGGGCGGCCGATTCGGAAGCCGAGGCGGCGACGATGATGGTGTATTCCAGCGCGCCATGTTCTTCGAGCTTGCGCACGACGTTGGCGATGGTGGAAGCCTTCTGGCCGATAGCAACATAAACGCAGAAGAGGTTCTTGCCCTTCTGGTTGATGATGGCATCGACAGCGACGGCGGTCTTGCCGGTCTGGCGGTCACCAATGATCAGCTCACGCTGACCACGACCAACCGGAACCATCGAGTCCACGCACTTCAGACCAGTTTGTACCGGCTGGGACACGGACTTACGCCAAATAACGCCCGGCGCAACCTTTTCCAGCTTGTCGGTTAACTTGGCGTTGATCGGGCCCTTACCATCGATCGGTTGACCGAGGGTATTGACCACGCGGCCAAGCAGTTCCGGACCGACCGGCACTTCCAGAATGCGACCGGTCGTCTTGACGACAGCGCCTTCGGAGATGTGCTCGTATTCACCCAGAATAACGGCGCCGACGGAGTCGCGCTCGAGGTTGAGTGCCATACCGAAGGTGTTGCCGGGGAATTCCAGCATTTCACCTTGCATGACGTCTTGCAAACCATGCACGCGGACGATACCGTCAGTGACGGAGACCACGGTGCCCTGCGTACGCACTTCCGATGCGCCCTGCAGGTTCTGGATTTTGCTCTTGATCAGTTCAGAAATTTCGGAAGGATTCAACTGCATGAAATTCTCCTAGTTGTTCAGCGCCACGGCCATCGAGTCGAGTTTGCCGCGGACTGAAGCATCCAGCACCTGGTCACCGACGGCGACCCGCACACCACCAATCAGGCTCGGGTCGATTTCGACGCGAGCAGTCAGGCGGGTACCAAAGCGTGCTTCCAGCTCCTTGAGCAGGGCAGCTACCTGGGTGTCGTCAATGGGGAATGCTGATTGCACCACCGCCTCCTTGACCCCTTCTTCCTGGCTCTTGGCCAGATCGAAAAGCCGGGAAATCTCCGGCAGGAGTGCGAGACGCCGGTTTTCTGCGAGGGTACGAATGAAGCTGCCCAATGTTGCATCACCGTCTTCTGACAGCGAAATGAACAAATCGGCAACTTGCTCAGCGGAGAGGCGGGGATTGCCCATGACCGTAGCCATGTCCCCGTCTTGGGCAATCAAAGCCAGGCGCTGAAGGCGCGCAGACCAGATGCCCTGCGCCCCTGCCTGCTGAGCGATGCGGTAGACAGCTTCAGCATAGGGGCGAGCGATGGTGACAGTTTCAGCCATAAGCTTTACAGATCCTGTTTGATCGTGGCCAGAATATCGGCATGAGCCTGGGCATTGATCTCGCGACGCAGAATCTTTTCTGCACCAGCAACAACCAGCGTCGAAACTTGTTCGCGCAGTTGTTCCTTGGCACGTACAGCTTCCTGGTCGATTTCAGCCTTGGCGCCGGCGACGATGCGATCAGCTTCGGCCTTGGCCGTGAGCTTCGCTTCTTCGATAACCTGAGCCGCACGCTTTTCAGCGTTGGCGATCAGTTCGGCAGCCTTTTCCTTGCCTTCACGGAGTGCTTCCGTGGAACGCTTGGTGGCCAATTCGAGATCATGCTTGCCGCGTTCAGCAGCAGCCAGTCCATCCGCGATCTTCTTCGCACGCTCGTCGAGCGCCTTCACAATGGGGGGCCACACGAATTGCATCGTGAACCACGCCAGAATGAAGAACACAACGAGCTGTGCAAACAACGTTGCGTTCAGATTCACGGTATTAGTCCTCTAAAGAGTTGATCGGTTGAGGACCGATTAAACCAGCTTGAACGGGTTGGCGAAGGCAAACATCATGGCGATACCAACGCCAATCAGGAAGGCGGCGTCGATCAGACCGGCCAGCAGGAACATCTTGGTTTGCAGAGCATTCATCAGCTCAGGCTGACGGGCAGAGGCTTCAATGTACTTGCCACCCATCAGGCCGATACCGATACAGGCACCGATAGCGCCCAGACCAATGATCAGGCCGGCAGCCAGAGCAACAAAACCGAGAACGTGTTCCATGACAACTCCTTGCTAAGTTAAAAAGTAAAGACTACTAAAGTTACTGCGAAATCAGTGTGCTTCGTGAGCCTGACCGACATAAACCAAGGTCAGCATCATGAAGATGAATGCTTGCAGGGCGACGATCAGAATATGGAAGATCGCCCAGATCGATCCAGCCAGAATATGACCGACGAACAGGGAAACACCGGTGGCACTTGCCGACCAGGCGGCACCCATCAGAGCGATCAGCATGAAGACGAGCTCACCGGCATACATGTTGCCGAACAGTCGCATGCCGTGAGAAACGGTCTTGGCCAGAAACTCGATCATCTGCATCGCGAAGTTGATCGGATACAGCAGCGGGTGACTACCGAACGGCGCGGTGAAGAGTTCATGGACCCAGCCGCCAAAGCCCTTGATCTTGACGTTGTAGTAGAGACAGACAAGCAGGACACCGACAGACATACCGAGCGTACCATTCAGGTCGGCAGAAGGAACCACGCGCAGATAAGCATGATGGTCGCCGGTAATGGTTTGCCAAATACTCGGCAAGAGATCGAGCGGCAGAAAGTCCATCGAATTCATCAGGAAAATCCAGATGAACACGGTTAGCGCCAGCGGACCGACAAACTTGCGGGACTCGGCGCTATGCACGATACCCTTGGCCTGATCATTGACCATTTCGAGAACGATCTCGACGGCTGCCTGCATACGCCCTGGAACGCCGGAGGTGACGCTCTTGGCGACACGCCACATGACGAACAGACCGATCACGCCCATCAGGACGGAAAAGATCATGGTATCGAGATTGATAACACTGAAATCGATCACGTTTTTCTGAGCATGACCGGTGGAATTCCAGTGCGTCAGGTGGTGAACGATGTATTCGCCGGCGGTGGGCGCGTTTGCTGCTGCTTCGTGGCCTGCTGTAGACATAATCAGGGTTTCTTCCAAAACGCTATAAAACCTGCATGCAAAACAATCGCGAAGCCGATCAGCAAGCTGGGCCAGTGCATCTCGGGATACCCCGTGACGGCGATTGCCAAAAATCCTATGGTGGCCGCGATCTTGAGGAACTCACCGATGAAGAAATTCGCCGCATATGATGCGCCCGGGCGATTTGTCACCATCGTCAGCCGGACAGCAAAGAATAGGTTGGGAAGTATGCAGGCAATAGCTGCCACCCCTACCGAAACGAGCCCCCGCGTTCCTACGATTGCACCGGCCCCGATCGCTGTTATTAAAGCAGCACCTATTTGTAGAAGAATCGCTCTGTACATGGTGCTATGCAATCGTTGACCGGCTGTGCCACTCGGATATAAATGATACAAGACTTATCTGACGCACGTCAATGAAATTAAGGGTTTTCCTCAATGTGCGACCGGGAAAAACAGGTCTAGCGGATACGATTCAGAATCCCTTCAAGTTGGTCCAGGTCACTGAATTCTATGGTGACTTTACCGGCACCCTTTTTGTTGCTGCGAATTGCAACAGCAGCCCCCAGCGAATCGGATATTTCTTCCTGCAAGCGCAGCAAATCCCGATCGACCGGCTGCGGCGCCAACGGTTTGGGGGGGTTAAGAATCTGCTGAACCAAGCGCTCGACTTCACGCACGGAAAGCGATTTCTGAATGATTCTCTGAGCCAGCGCGAGCTGCTGACTACCCGGAATCGGGAGCAAAGCACGGGCATGCCCCATTTCGATCTGACCTGCCATCAGCAATTCCTGGACAGGTGAAGTCAATTGCAGCAGACGCAACAAGTTGCTCGCCGCCGGACGCGAACGGCCGACAGCATCCGCGGCCTGCTGATGAGTCAGCCCGAATTCGTCGATCAGGCGCTGCAGACCTTGCGCCTCTTCCAGCGGATTGAGATTTTCACGCTGGATATTTTCGATCAGCGCCATCGCCAGCGCCTGTTCGTCCGGAATGCTGCGGATCAGCACCGGCACCTCGTTCAGACCGGCCAATTGGGCCGCCCGCCAGCGACGCTCGCCAGCCACGATCTCGTAGCGCTCGGCGCCTGGCGTCGCATCGACAGCACGCACCAATATCGGCTGCATCACGCCCTGCGCCTTGATCGAAGCTGCCAGTTCGGCCAGCGAATCCTGATCCATCTGGGTGCGCGGCTGGTACTTGCCGGGGCGCAGACGCTCGACCGGCAGATTGCGCTGTTCGTCGCCCTGCGGCTTGTCGCTGCCGGAAAGCAGTGCATCGAGACCGCGGCCGAGTCCTTTCATCTTGATCATTGGACGACCCTTTCCAGAATTTCACGGGCAAGCGAACTGTAAGCCTGCGCTCCCTTCGAGCTCTTATCAAAAGCGATCACCGGCTTGCCGTAGGACGGCGCCTCGGCCAACCGGACATTACGCGGCACGATGGTCTTATATACCTTGTTACCGAAATGGCTTTCCAGCTCGCCAGACACCTGTTGGGTGAGAGTACTCTGCGGGTTGTACATGGTGCGCAGCAGGCCTTCGATTTCGAGACGGGGATTCAGGTGATGACGCACCTTGCGCAGAGTCTCGACCAGATCGGACAGCCCCTCCAGCGCGTAGTACTCGCACTGCATCGGGATCAGCACCGAATCGGCGGCCACCAGCGCATTCACCGTCAGCATGTTGAGCGCCGGCGGACAGTCGATCAGGATGTAATCGTAGGTCGCCTGCCCCGCCTGCAAGGCATTCTTCAGGCGGTACTCGCGCTGATCGAGCTCGATCAGCTCGACTTCCGCCCCGGCCAACTCGCGATTGGCCGGCAGGATGTCGAAATAGAATTCGGTCTTGATGCAGACTTCGGCCAGGCTTGCCGCACCGATCAGCAACTGATAGACCGTCGGCAGCGCTTCCTTCTTGGTAATGCCGGCCCCGGTCGTCGCATTCCCCTGTGGGTCCATGTCGATGAGCAGCACACGCTGCCCCTCTGCCCCCAGCGAAGCGGCCAGATTGACCGCGGTGGTCGTCTTGCCGACGCCACCCTTCTGATTGGTGATGGCGAGTACTTTCATGACCCGGCTTTCAAAATGATCAAATGTCGTTCGGCATCCAGCCCCGGCACCCGCAACGGAATGACCGCTTCCACCACGATGTCGGCCGGCAGGGCCTGGAGTTCTTCATCCGGTCGCACACCCTTCATGGCCAGCCAGCGGCCGCCCGGCGCCAGCAGATGGCGGGTCAGGCTGATGAACAACCCGATCTCGGCAAAGGCGCGCGAACTGATCTGGGCATACTGGCCGTGCATGTCCTCGACCCGGGCGTGGTGCGCAGTCACATTCTTCAAGCCCAATTCGATGGCCGCCTGCTGCAAGAAGGTGGCTTTTTTCTGCACCGTGTCGACCATGCTGACCGACAGGTCGGGACGCGCAATGGCCAGGGGAATACCGGGCAAACCGCCACCGCTGCCGACATCGAGCAAAGGGCCGGCGCCGACATGCGGCAGGATGGCCAGCGAGTCGAGCAGATGATGTGAAATCGCCTGCGCCGGATCGCGCAAGGCCGTCAGGTTATAGGTCTTGTTCCACTTGAGCAGCAAGTCGCGAAAGGCCAGCAGCTTCTGCTGCGCCGTGACGGGCAGATCGAGTCCGAGTTCGCCGATCCCGGCGGCAAGGGCGCTCTGACTCATGCTGCTTGCGACAGGTTGAAGCGCTTGAGGTGGATCAGCAGCAGCGAAATCGCCGCCGGCGTGATGCCCTGAATGCGCGATGCCTGACCGATGGTCTGCGGCTTGTGCTGGGCCAGCTTCTGCTTGACCTCGTTGGACAGGCCGGCCACCGACGAATAGTCGAGGTCGGCCGGCAACGCCGTGTTTTCGTAGGACGACGAGCGCGCCACCTCTTCGGCTTGGCGATCGATATAGCCCTGGTACTTGGCGGAAATCTCCAGCTGCTCGACGACCATCGGGTCGGTCTGCGCCTCGCCGGCACCAGGCAGCGTCAGCAGGCTGCCATAAGTGACCTCCGGCCGGCGCAGCAGCTCGAACAGGTTGTATTCATGCTCGATCGCCTTGCCCAGGACACGGACGGCATCTTCAGCCGGCAGGATCTTCGGATTGACCCAGGTCGCCTTCAGACGCTCCTGCTCGGCGGCGATGGCATCGCGCTTCTGGCAGAAGGCCGCCCAACGCACGTCATCAACCAGGCCCAACTGGCGACCTTGCTCGGTCAGACGCAAATCGGCGTTGTCTTCGCGCAGGCTGAGGCGATATTCGGCGCGACTGGTGAACATCCGGTAGGGGTCGGAAACGCCGCGCGTGATCAGGTCATCGACCAGGACGCCAAGGTAGGCCTCGTTGCGCTTCGGACACCAGCCCGCACGCCCCTTGACGTAATTGACCGCATTGATGCCGGCCAGCAGACCCTGGGCCGCCGCTTCCTCGTAACCGGTGGTGCCGTTGATCTGGCCGGCGAAGAAAAGTCCGTTGATGGCCTTGGTTTCCAGCGTGTCCTTGAGACCGCGCGGATCGTAGAAGTCGTATTCGATGGCGTAGCCGGGGCGCAGGATGTGCACGTTCTCCATGCCGCGGATCGAACGCACCAGCGCCAGCTGGATGTCGAAGGGCAGGCTGGTCGAGACGCCGTTCGGGTAGATCTCGTGCGTCGTCAGGCCTTCCGGCTCGAGGAAGACGTTGTGCTTGTCCTTGTCGGCAAAGCGATGGATCTTGTCCTCGATCGACGGGCAGTAGCGCGGCCCGACGCCTTCGATGACGCCGGTGTACATTGGCGAGCGGTCCAGCCCACTGCGGATGATGTCGTGCGTGCGTTCGTTGGTTTCGGTAATCCAGCACGGCAGCTGCTTCGGGTGCTGCGCGGCGTTGCCGAGGAAAGAGAAGACCGGCAGCGGGTTGTCCGAATGCTGCTCTTCCATCACCGAGAAATCGATGGTCTTGCCGTCGAGGCGCGGCGGCGTGCCGGTTTTCAGGCGCCCCTGCGGCAGCTTCAGTTCCTTCAGGCGGGCGGCGAGCGATACCGAGGGCGGATCGCCCATGCGGCCGCCGGTGTAGTTCTCCAGCCCGACGTGAATCTTGCCGTTGAGGAAGGTGCCGGCGGTCAGCACCACGGCCTCGGCCATGAAACGGATACCCAGCTGCGTCACCACACCGCAGACCTTGTCGCCTTCGACGATCAGGTCGTCGCAGGCCTGCGCGAATATGGTCAGATTGGGCTGGTTTTCCAGGCGGCTGCGGATGGCCTGCTTGTACAGCACGCGATCGGCCTGGGCGCGCGTGGCACGCACGGCCGGCCCTTTCGAGGCGTTCAGGATGCGGAACTGGATGCCGGCCTCGTCGGTCGCCGCGGCCATCGCACCGCCCAATGCATCAACCTCGCGCACCAGATGCCCCTTGCCGATGCCGCCGATCGAGGGATTGCAGCTCATCGCGCCAAGGGTATCGAGGTTGTGGGTCAGCAACAGCGTGTTCGCCCCCGCCCGGGCCGCGGCCAGCGCAGCTTCGGTGCCGGCGTGACCGCCGCCGACGACAATGACATCAAAACGGGTGGGATAGAGCATGGCCTGATCTGAAAAAGTGGATTGCTGCAGCGCAGTATCGGGAGGCGGATTTTACGTCAGGTCGCTGAAAATTCGAAGTTTTTCCCCTGACTTCGTGGCTCCGAGCCGACTCAACCGGCGGCGATACGAAGCGCCCCCAAGGCCGGGTGGTGCCTTGCTGCGCCTGTCAAACTGCGTTAACTTGCCGCAAATGAACACGAGTCCCCTTGATAACGACGAGATGCTGCTGGTTCTCCAGCAGTCGCTCACCAAAAAACGCGTTCTGCTTGTCGACCGCCACCCTCCGGCGCGCGATGCGCTGCGCCTGATGCTCGGCGCATTGGGCGTGACCGCCGTACATGGCGCCGGCAACTCGGCCGAAGTCATTCGCCAAGTCAAGGGCAACCGTTTCGACATCATCCTGTCCGACTTCGTACTCGACGATGGCCGGGACGGCCAGCAATTGCTCGAAGAGCTGCGCCACACCCACTTGATTCCGTTATCAACCGTCTACATGATCATCACCAGCGAACGCGCCTACACCAACGTCGTGGCGCTGGCCGAGCTGGCCCCTGACGATTACCTGATCAAGCCATTCACCGCCGAACAACTGCAGGCCCGCCTGGTCCGGGCCATTTACAAGAAGCATGTGCTGCGCAAGATCTACGAGCAGATTCAGCGCGGCGCCCTGCGGGAAGCGATTGCCGCCTGCGACCGCGTGATCCAGCAACAACCGGTCTACCTCTATGACGCGTTACGCTTCAAGGGCGAACTGCTGCATAACCTGGGCAAGACTCGCGAAGCCGAAGAGGTCTTTCGCCGGGTACTTGAAGGCAGGGTCGTGCCTTGGGCCAAGATGGGCCTGGCCATGGCCCTGCGCGACCGTGGCGCCCTCGACGAAGCGGAGGAGTTGGCCGAGCAGGTCACCAACGAGGCACCGGAATATCTCTCCGCCTACGACTTCCTGGCTTCGGTGCACGAAGCCAAGGGGCGCCTGACAGAAGCCCAGCGGGTCTTGCAGAAAGCGGCCGATGCCTCGCCGCACAACACCGTGCGGCAACGTCACGTCGGCGACACGGCGGCCCGCAACAAGGATTTCCTTGCCGCGGAAAAGGCCTACGGCAAGGTCATAGACCGCAATCGCGGCTCCAGCCTGCGTTCGATTGACGATTTTGCCAACCTCTCCCGCGTCCTGGTCGAACGGGGCGATGTCACCGCCTCACGCAAGATCGCCGCCGACATGAAGCGCGAATGGCGGGGCGACAAGCAAGCCGAACTCGCGGCCCTGGTCACGGAAAGCCTGTGCCTGGATCTGGAAGGCGCTCCGGAAAAAGCTCAAACCCTGGTCGACAAAGCGCTCGAACTACAACAACAAGTCTTGGCTGAATCGTCGGGTAAAGGAAAGCAGGTTTCGCAGCGACTGGCGGTCGATCTGGCCCATGCCTGCTACGCCACCGGCAAACAGGAGGCCGGCGAGAAAATCATGCGCCAGGTCGCCGCGGAAAACCACGAAGACCCGCACTTGATCGAACACATCACCAGCGTCTTCGAGAAGACCGGCCAGCCTGATGCAGGCAAGGCACTGCTCGAGCGGGTTGGCAAGGAAATCATCGACCTCAACAACAAGGGAGTGCTGGCCGCCCGCAATGGCGACCTCGAAGGCTCCGTCGAGCTGCTCATCCAGGCCGTCAACCAGGTGCCAAACCTTCAGTTCCTCGTTAACGCGGCCAAAGCCATCTTCTCCTTGATGGACCAAAAGGGCTGGAACAACGAACTGGCCGCCCAAGGTTACGACTACTTGCAACGCGCCTTGCGCAAGGACCGGAAAAGTCCGAAAGTGGCCTCGGCCCGGGAGCTCTACGTCGCAGTCGCCAAGAAGTACGGCGTCGACACCGAACTCAACTAGCCCACCATTTCAGCCCGCCGCCCGGCGAAACATCCGGAAACGAATTGGCGGCAAAATATCCGCATCCTTTTCGACCGACAAGCGTTAACTCCTTATTCGAACTGCGGCCATGATGGCCGTGCCGCTTGTAGAAAGGACAGCCATGGGCTCAATTTTCCGCCTTGCCTGCGTGCTGCTCGCCGCATTCGCCGCGAGTTGCGCGCTGGCCGATCCGCCGGCCCGGGTTGGCCGACTGGCATTCATCGAAAATGCCGTCAGCCTTCGCCTCGACGAAAACGACGAGGTGCGTCCGGCAAATATCAACTGGCCGGTCAGCAATGGCGCCATGCTGGAGAGTTCGGGCAATGGACGAGCCGAAGTCTGGGTCGGCGCCACCGCATTCCGGCTCGACGGCAACAGCCGACTCGCCTTTCCCGTCATCGACGATCGCCAGATCAACGCCAGGCTGGAACACGGCAGTCTCGCCGTCAGTATTCTCGAACCGGATCAGGTCGGTGAAATCAGCGTCGATACCCCGGACGGCCAGATTCGCTTTGCCGCCCCCGGACGCTACCGTATCGATATCCTGCCAGACCGCACCGAACTGAGCACGCACGCCGGGCAGGCGCGCTTCATCAGCGGCCGCCAAAGTCTTACCGTAGACGCCGGGCAGCGAGGGAGCACGGATAGCAACGGCCGCATGCGGATTGAAAGCGGCGTCACCCACGATTCCTTCGACAATTGGGTCGCCACACGCGAAAACCTGAGTTTGCCCCGACAAGCTGAACGCTACGTCGCGCCGGCCATGACCGGCTATCAGGATCTCGACCGCTATGGCGACTGGCAAGCACAATCTGAATACGGCGCGGTCTGGTATCCGCGTGCCGTTGCCAGCGATTGGGCGCCGTATCGCTTTGGCCGCTGGGCCTGGATTGCCCCCTGGGGCTGGACCTGGATCGACCAGTCACCGTGGGGCTTCGCACCCTTCCATTACGGCCGCTGGGTGAGCATTCGCGGGCGCTGGGGCTGGGTTCCGGGCGCCTACGTGCCCCGCCCGGTCTATGCCCCAGCCCTTGTCGGCTGGGTCGGCAATCCTGGCTGGAACGCCAGATTCAGCTTCGGCTCGGCACCGGCTGTCGGCTGGTTCCCGCTGGCCCCGCGCGAGGTCTATGTCCCTTCATTTCGTGCTTCATCGACCTACGTCCGACAGATCAACGTCAGCCACGTCAATAGCGTGACACTGATCGACCGTGCCATACGTGGCCGCGATATGCCGCATTACGCCAACCGCGATTTGCCGCATGCCCTTACCATGGTCCCCACCAGCCATCTGCACGGCGGCCGGCCGGTCGTGGCGGGCGAACTCGGCCGCCACGACCGGCGCGAACAGGAGCGGGCACCACTGTCCCGAACCGTGCCGGGCAACACCTGGCAAACACCGGGCATGCAGGCGCCATCCCGTGAAGAAAGACGCCACCGTGATAACGAAGTACGCCCCCCATTCATCGAGCCATCTTCCCGACCACCGGTCATCAACGAAACGGCGCACCGCGAACTGCAACCGCCCCAGCCACCATCGAGCACGCCGGAACCAGTTCGCCTGCACGGCAACTTTTCCCGCGAAGCACCACCACCCGCTTCGCCGCCATCGGGTCAAGCCTTACCGCGCAATCCACCACCATCCGCGCAAACCATTGAGCCGACCCGAATTGAAGCCCGCCCACCCGGTACGCAAACGCCTCCGACACACATCGTCGGCGACCGGCCTTGGGATCGGCGCGAAGAGCGAGGCCAGGCTTTCCGCGACAACATGCCACCCAGCATGCCTGCCGCCCGCGAAGCGCAAAGGGAAGAACAAAGACGTCTGGAAATGATGCAACGGCGCGCCAGGGAAACAGCGCCCCCATTCGAACAAGCCCGCCCTCGTGAAATCCCGATGGCTATCCCGACAACCAATGCGCCCCAGATACAGCGGAATCCGCCACCGACACCTGCAATGCCCATGCAAACACCAACTCCGATGCGGGAAATGCCACGCGTCGACCAGCGAGGCCCCGAACCGCAGCGCGGTGGCAATCATGACAACCGTGAACAGCATCGCCCACCGCGTGGCGACGAACGCGGGCCACGTTAGCCGTGAACAGGACGGGACAAGGCGCCCCGTCCGGGCGGTTTAGTGTTTGTGGCCGAGGCCGAGATAGGCCTCGATGACGCGCGGATCGGCAGCCAGTTCCTGGCTCGGTCCGGCCAGCGAGATTTCGCCGGTTTCCAGCACGTAGCCGTAATCGGCGATCTGTAGCGCGGCGCGGGCATTCTGCTCAACGAGCAGGATGGCGACGCCGGTTTTCTTCAGCTCGCCGATGATGCGGAAGATTTCCTTGATGATCAGTGGCGCCAGGCCGAGACTGGGTTCGTCGAGCATCAACAGCTTCGGCTTGGCCATCAGCGCACGACCCATGGCCAGCATCTGGCGCTCGCCGCCGGACAGGGTGCCGGCCAGCTGGGCCCGACGCTCCTCGAGGCGCGGAAAGAGTTCGAACACTTCGTCCATCGTCTCCATCTGGTCGCGATGGCCGCTGCGATAACGGTCGAAAGCGCCGAGCAGCAGGTTGTCCTCGACGCTCATTTCGGCAAACAGCTCGCGCTTTTCCGGCACCAGCGTCATGCCGTGGCGGACCAGCGACTCGACTTCACGCTCGCGCCCCTGGGCATGGCCCATGTAGACGATCTCGCCTTCGGCCGGCAGCAGGCCCATCAGGGCCGAGAGCAAGGTAGTCTTGCCGGCGCCGTTCGGGCCGATGACGGTGACGATCTCGCCGCGCCGGATGGCGAGGCTGACCTTGTGCAGCGCTTCGACCTTGCCGTAGGCGACGCGCAGGTCTTTGACGTCGAGAATGATCTCGTGCTGATGCAGGTTGGGGGGGGTGATGGTCGTCATCTGGCTTACTCCACGCCGCCCAGATAGGCTTCAAGAACTTTCGGATCGCGCTGCACTTCTTCCGGCTCGCCTTCGGCGATCTTTTCGCCAAACTCCATGACCACCACGCGGTCGGCCAGGCCCATGACGAAATCCATGTCGTGCTCGACCAGCAGGATGCCCATGCCTTCGGCGCGCAGCCTGCGCAACAGATCGGCCAGCGCCTGCTTTTCGCGATAACGCAGGCCGGCCGCCGGCTCGTCGAGCAGCAGCAGGCAAGGATCGGAAGCCAGCGCCCGGGCGATTTCGACGATCCGTTGCTGGCCCAGCGCCAGACTGCCCGCCGCATCGAACATATGATCCTTGAGGCCGACTCGTTCGATCTGGCGTGCCGCTTCGGCCAACAGCCGCGCCTCCTCGGCCCGGTCGAAACGCAGCGCCGCCGCCAGCACGCCCTTGTTGCCGCGCAGGTGGGCGCCGATGGCGACGTTTTCCAGCACCGACATCTGGCCGAGCAGGCGCACATGCTGGAACGTCCGGCTCATGCCGCGACTGGCAATGTCACGCGCCACCAGCGGGGCAGTCGACTCGCCGAGGAAGGCGATCTTGCCCTCGGTGGCCGGATTGACCGCCGAAATGCAGTTGAACATCGTGCTCTTGCCGGCCCCGTTCGGGCCGATCAGGGCCATCACCTCACCGGCTTTGACGCTTAGCGACATGTTGTTGTTGGCGACCAGACCGCCGAAACGCTTGGTCACTTCGCTGGCATCAAGCAAGACCGTGCCGGCCGGCTGCGGCGCCCGCTTCGGCAAGGCTTCGGCCGCCGGCACATCGCGCTTCAGCGAGCGTTCCGGCAACCAGCGCAGAATCACCGGCCACAGCCCGTCCCGCGCCTTTTGCAGCACCAGCACCATGGCGATGCCGAACACGATGATTTCGAAATTGCCGCTCTGCCCGAGAATCTGCGGCAACCAGTCCTGCAGCCATTGCTTGAGGATGGTGATCAGGCCGGCGCCCAGCACGGCGCCCCAGACATGGCCAACGCCACCAACCACCGCCATGAACAGGTATTCGATGCCCTGGGTGATCGAAAACGGCGTCGGATTGACGAAGCGCTGCAGGTGGGCATAGAGCCAGCCGGAAATGCTGGCCAGCAAGGCGGCAATCAGGAAGATGACGATCTTGGCGCGCGGCGTGTTGACGCCCATCGCCTCGGCCATCACGGCACCGCCCTTGAGGGCGCGGATGGCGCGCCCTTCGCGGGAATCGAGCAGGTTGCGGATACTGACGATGGCGAGCAGCACGACCAGCCAGATCAGGTAATAGAACTCGCGGCCCGATTTCAGCTCCCAGCCGAACAGCGACACCGTCGGAATGCCGGTGATGCCGGTATGGCCGCCGAGGAACTCGACATTGCCGAACAGGAAGTAGAGGCTGATCCCCCAGGCGATGGTGCCGAGCGGCAGGTAATGGCCGCCCATGCGCAGCGTGATGAAGCCGAGGAAAAGGGCCACGATACCGGTCAGCACCAGGCCGATCAGCAGGGTCAGCCAGGGCGACACGCCGTAGGTAGTGGTCAGCCAGGCCGTGGTGTAGGCACCCAGGCCAACGAAAGCTGCCTGTCCGAACGAGGTCAGTCCGCCGACCCCGGTGAGCAGCACCAGGCCGACCGCGACAATGGCGTAGAGACCGATGTAATTGAGCAGCGTGACATGGAACTCGGGCAGGACCAGCGGGCCAACGCCGAGCAGGGCAACAAAGATGATCAGGGGAAGCTGGCGCATCATTCTTCCTCCTCCTCGATATGCGTCGAGGTCAGCGAGCGCCAGAGCAGCACCGGGATGATCAGCGTGAACACGATGACTTCCTTGAAGGCGCTGGCATAGAACGAGGAATAGGATTCGAGCAGGCCGACCAGCACGGCGCCGAGGGCGGCAACCGGGTAGGAGGCGAGGCCGCCGATGATGGCCCCGACGAAGCCCTTGAGACCGATCAGGAAACCGGAGTCGTAGTAGATGGTGGTGATCGGCGCGATCAGGATGCCGGAAAAGGCACCGATGGCTGCCGCCAGCGTCAGGCAGAGCTTGCCGGCCAGCGTCGGCGGAATCCCCATCAGCCGGGCACCGGTACGGTTCATGGCGGTGGCGCGCAACGCCTTGCCGTAGATCGTGCGCTCGAAAAAGAAATAGAGCCCGATGATCAGCGAAGCCGAGGCGACGACGACCAGAATGGTCTGCCCCTGCAGCGGCGCGCCGGCCAGCTCGAAGCTGAGATCGGTGAAGGACGGCGTGCGCGAGCCCTCGGCACCGAAGAAAAGCAGGCCGAGACCGATCAGCGCGACGTGGATGGCCACCGAAACGATCAGCAGCACCAGCACCGAAGCGCCGGCCAGCGGCTGGTAGGCAACGCGGTAGATCATCGGCCCGAGCGGCACGACCAGCAGCATCGAGACGACCACTTGCGCCCACAGCGGCAACTGGGTCGGCGGCATGGCAAACAGGCCGGCGGCAGCGAGCAACGGCAGGCCGATATTCAGGATCAGCAGCGGCGTCAGCTTGGCAAAGCGCCCTTCACGCACCAGGCGCACGCCATCGAGCACGGCAACCGTGGTGCCCAGCGCGAGCAGCAGCCAGACCGTACCCGGCACCTTGCCGGCCTGCAGGCTGGCCAGGGTCAGCGCGCCATAGGCGACGAACTCGCCCTGCGGAATGAAAATGACGCGGGTGACGGTGAACACCAGAACCAGCGCGAGGGCGAGGAGGGCATAGATGGCACCGTTGGTGATGCCGTCCTGACCGAGAAGGAGGAGGATTTGAAGGTCCATGCGGAACCGGATTCTTTAATGCGAAACGCCGACGCTGCATCGCCCCGCCGGGGGCTGATGCAGCGCCGGCGTCAAGGTGTTTAACTTACTTGACGAGCTTCCAGGCGTTGTTCTCGATCGTCACCATGACGCGAGCACGCTGGTCGTAACCTTGGTGATCGTTCGGCGTCATGTTGAAGATACCGTGGGCGGCCGGCAGGTTCTTGGTGTTTTCAATCGCTTCGCGCAAGGCATGGCGGAATTCGACGGTGCCCGGCTTGGCCTTCTTCAGGGCCACCGGGATGGCGCTTTGCAGCAGCACGCCGGCATCCCAGGCATGGCCGCCGAAAGAGCTGACCGAGCCCTTGCCGTACATCGCTTCGTACTTGGTGACATATTCCAGGGCCGATTTCTTGACCGGGTAATCGGCCGGCAACTGGTTGGCCACAACCATCGGACCAACCGGCAGGAAGGCGCCTTCGACATCCTTGCCGCCAACGCGCAGGAAGTCGTTGTTGGCGACGCCGTGCGTCTGGTAGATCAGGCCCTTGTAGCCCTTTTCCTTCAGCGCCTTCTGCGGCAGGGCGGCCGGGGTGCCGGCACCACCGATCAGGATGGCGTCCGGCTTGGCGGCCATGACCTTGAGGATCTGGCCGGTCACCGAGGTGTCGTTACGCTGGTAACGCTCGCTGGCGACAATCTTCAGCTTGCGGGCTTCGGCGATCTTGGCGAATTCCTTGTACCAGCCTTCGCCGTAGGCATCGGCAAAGCCGATGAAAGCGACGGTCTGCACATTCTTGTCGGTCATGTGCTGGACGATGGCGGTGGCCATGTGGGCGTCGTTCTGGGCTGTCTTGAAGACCCACTGACGCTTGGCGTCCATCGGCTCGACGACGATGGCGGAACCGGCCATCGAGATCATCGGCGTTTCGTTATCGACCGCGACATCCATCATCGCCAGCGAATTGGGCGTGGTCGACGAGCCGATCACGATATCGACCTTGTTCTCGCTGATCAGCTTCTTGATATTCTTGGTCGCGGCGGTCGGGTCGGTGGCGTCGTCGAGGACGATGTAATTGACCTTCTGGCCGCCGATCGTGGTCGGCAGCAGGGCAAAGGTGTTCTTTTCCGGGATGCCGAGCGAAGCCGCCGGACCGGTGGCGGAAACGGAGACGCCAACGTTGACGTCGGCCAGCACAGCGGTGGAAAGGGTGGCGAGTACGGCAAGAGTCAGTTTCTTGAACATGGTCTTATCCCGGGAAAAGAAACGTAATGGGTAAAAATCGGAGGCCGAAGTCTACCACGTGCACGCTGCCCTGCCGTTTTGCAGCGCAACATGATCCGACTAAAGGCAACGCCACTCGGCGTTCCGGCCTCATGCTGCGTGCTAAAGTCTCCCTTTTTGCGCAAAACAGGTTCTGCCATGTTCTCTGGAATCATCGCGGCAGTTGGCCGCATTACCGAAATCACCCCCCGCGAAGCCGGCTTCCGGCTGCATGTCGACGCCGGCTCCCTCGATCTGGAGGATGTCGCGCTCGGCGACTCGATCGCCCATAACGGCGTCTGCCTGACCGTTGTCGCCAAGGATGGCCAGACCCTCATGGTCGACGTCTCACCGGAGACCCTGTCGTGCACGGTCGGCCTCGACGCACCGGGCGAAGTCAATCTGGAAAAAGCGCTGCGCCTGGCCGACCGCCTTGGCGGCCATCTGGTTTCCGGCCACGTCGACGGCGTCGGCGAAGTCCTGCGCTTCGACCCGGTGGGCGACAACCGCCTCCTCGAAATCCGCGCCCCGCGCGAAATCGCCAAGTACATCGCGCGCAAGGGTTCGGTCACGGTCAATGGCACCAGCCTGACCACCAACGAAGTCAACGGCACCGACTTCACCATCAACCTGATCCCGCACACGCTGGAAAACACCATCCTCAAGCATTTGCAACCGGGTAGCCGGGTCAATCTGGAAGTGGATTTGATCGCGCGTTATTGCGAGCGCCTGCTCAGCGCCGAACGCGATCTCTGATCTTCACTTGCCTGCCCGCAGTCATCGCGCGGGCAGGTCAAGGGCTACTGCTGCTGTCTAGTCGCCGATCGAGCGCCAACTGCCCCGAACGTGAAGAGATGATCGACCCCCAGCATTTCGAGTTCGGCACGCACGCTTCTGCTGCAGTTTTCGAGAATCAGGCACTTGCCCTTTTCCTTGCATACCCGCTCCCAGGAAATCAGCGTCGCAATACCGATGCTGTCGATATAGGTCATCCCGGAAAAATCGACAATCACGCCTGGCCGGGTCGTATAGACCACCAACTTGGCAAAGGGCAGGCGATAGCGCGCGATGTTCTCCATATCGAAATGGGCCGGTAACTTGATACGACCGCCATCTCGATCCACCGAACTGTTTTGGATATCCATGATCACTCTCCCTAAGCAAGTCAAAGGAACTCGCCCCTGATATAACCTTAGTGGCAAAGTGGGATTATCCAAGAACTATTTTGCAGAATTGCGACGAAAGATCAGGATATTTTTTCCTTACCCTGTCGCCATTGATCAAGCTGATCTCGATCAATCAAGGTTTCCAGGCGGTTGATATTTCCGGGCAGTTGCCGGCCTTCCCATTGCTCGGTTGCCCAGCGTTTGACGCTGGCAGGCAACTCACCATGCTCAATCGCTCTGGCCAGCATGACTTCCGCATCATGCAAGGAAGTGAGGGGATCGACCAGCAAATTGGCTGCTTCGACCAAAGTCAGCATCGTTGCGCATTGTTTCATTGCAAACTCCACAAATCGATAAGCCGATTTCGCCCCGCGAACCCGGCAGGATGGGGAAACAACGCCTGCTTTATACCGTGACCTGATACAAATGGACAATCCGGAATAACCGCATGATCAGGACATCCAGCCTGCCTTTCGCCATGCGCGCCCTTCCTGAACCGGACGAACCATTGAGCCAACGGCAGCCACTCCCGATAAGCCACCGACCGCATTTCAAGGCCCACGGCCCTTTCCCAAAAGCAACTTTGCGCTACTTTCAGAGTACTGCCTTTTGTCCACCTACAGGTAAGGCGATAAAGAAAAAGGCCCACTGGGCATTCGGCAAAAACCGAAGCAGTGGGCCTCTAGTGCTTCTACGACGACAGGGACACCGTTCCGCCCTGGAGTGGTTCAGAAGCCGGGCGATTATAGCCAATTCGGGGACCGGACGGAACTCAATGCACAGCAGCCCCCCCATTTTATACCCCCATGTGCCCCCGCGACCACTGAACACGCCGCAACGCCTGGCCGCCATCGAGTACGCGCGATCGGTGGTGGCAGGGCCCGATGCACACATGGGGGATCCGAAAAATGACCTCGAGCGGAACCTGCGCCGCTTCGACTATGTGCTGGCGAAGTTCGGCATCACAGAGCGCACGTTGGGTGTGACCGCACACGGTCTACGGCACGAAGCGCTGATCGACGAGTTCGTGGCACGTTCAGGACAGCAACCGCCAGTGCGCGGCGGCAGCGCCCTCACGCCGAAAGCCGAAGGGTGAAATAACCGGCTGAGCGCTTCCGGCACGGGCGGACTACCATATCGACGTCGCGATGCAGAATTTCCAAGCCCGGACATACAATGCCGTTCGCATACTCAATAATGGATAGCGCAAATGTTTGGGAAAAGGGTAATTAGGCTGGGAGATCCGACTACGCACGGCGGTGTCGTCGTGAGCGCCACTAGCCACCTGAACATGTTTGGAAAAGATGTTGCCCGTATAGGCGACAAGGTCACATGCCCACTGCCTGGCCACGGCGTTTGCACCATTGTCGAAGGCGATCCCACATGGACGATTGATGGCCGAAACGTGGCCCTGGAAGGACACAAAACCAACTGCGGCGCGTCGCTCATTTCAACATTGCCAAACGTCGCCCGGTCTTACGAGGGAATGGGCATTGCTTCCGGTGGAGGTGCCGCTGGCAGCGCCGTAATTGCGGCGGCACAGGCAGGGGGAACAACAACTACCGCCTCAGCTGTGAACGAGCCGCACGCATTGCGCTTTAGGGCCATTGATCCTGAATCCGGCGAGCCGCTGCCATATCGTCCATACGAAGCCATCCGGGCTAATGGGGCGAAGATTACAAAGAGGAATACCAACAAAAGTCGATGTGGGGCAAGATCAAAGGTGTCTTCGACTGGGGGCCTGATAAATTGGACGCTGCGACCGATGAACCACAGGATAAGCAGATCAAAGCCCTCTTCGAGTTGGTAAAGGTCCTCCGAAAATATTTCAAGATTGAAAAACTTGGCGGACATCGCGAATTCCAGAAAGTCACTACTGGCGATGGCAGAGCCTGTCCCGGTGTTTATGGGATGTCTTTGGTTCGGATGCTTCGCGAACAATATGGATTGGCTGCCCCCAAATGAATCGCCGTCAGATCACCATCGCCATACCGATCCTCTTGTTACTGGCAGTCATCGGCCTCTTCACCGGCATTGAAAAAATCGATAATGAGCATTCGACGGACTACCAGTTCTTTGCCAAGCAAGCCCCCAGCTTCCAAATAGTTTTCAAGAATCCCGTCGCATGTAGTGAATGCGATGTGCGTCCTTTAGAACTGCTCAGCGAGGCAGATAAGGTCGAATTCGCCGATTACTGCCTTTTCCGTTTCGGGCTTCACGACAGCAGGCTCTGCTATGCCATCTTTGCAGAGGAGCAAAAGGCTGCCGATCAACGCCGACTTGGCAGCGAGGCCCCAATCCCTGCGAATCCGGATAACTGACGCTCCAACATAGGCCGGATAAGGTCAGCGGCAATACAGTGCCGCACCACCCGACATATACCATTGGCATATACCTGATGCAATGTTATTTGCGCGGCCTCTGCTCAAAAATGGTCTTCTTGAAGCATTCGATATACATCGTTATAGGCGGTCCCCAGAGCATCAGGCACTTTATGGCAAGCTGGTGTTCGATAACCTCCGGCTTCTGGTGCAACTCTTCGGCCAGAATTGTTCGCGCAATTGCCCGAAAGCCGTGGCCAGCGATCTCCGTCTTCGTGTCGTACCCCATGCGCCGCAGGGCGGCATTCCTGCTTCTGCTTCTCGCAGGAAGCCAATGATTTGTTCTTCAGTGAATCGCTTCTTCATGTCCAATCTCCTTGTCGTGGTGAATTGGACTCTAAAGTCTCGCGCTACTCAATTCCGGGGGGACGTCGGGCGGACAAGGCTTGCACCAATAGCCGGTGCGTTCATTTGCAGGCAAACGTTGCTTCTGCTTCAGGCCAGCGCCCAAATGGGCCTGCTTGAATTTCCTTCACGTTGATAACCTGAAGTTCTTTGCCTTGGCCTGTGCAGTGCTGCTTGGCTTCGGTGAGTGCAGATGCTTTCAGCGATGATGTTGTCACCCAAGCGCCATTGCCTTGGTGAGCTACCGTGTTGTATCCATTACCGAGATCAACGATGCCGCTTGTAGGCGTTGCGCAGGCCGTGAGAAGCACGATTATTCCGGCCATCAACAGGTGGGTTTTCATAGGCATATCTCGGGGGCGCAAGCGATGCGGAAATCCACGAATAATTCCGCTGGATGCTATTTCAGTCCAACGATCTCATCGACAATATCATCACCTAATTTGATTGCCCCGTTTGCAATGGCATCAATCACAGATTGAGGGGAGGCTTCGATATCTGCGAAGCTACCCCATATCTCTCTAGGGTTCGAACGGTACTCTAGCTTTGCATCTTGCGCAGTCCTATTGCCATACACGCCAGAGCTTTCAAGTTGGCATCCTGATCCTCGTTGAGGAACAAGGATGCAGTAACTGACAAAAACGAATGGCACATAGTTTGAATATTCGTTTTGGTACTGTGTTGCGCCAATGCTGGTTGATGTTGAAATGACTCCTAGTCCATCTAAATAGACATGGATAATCACATCGGCATTTTGCTTTATCGATTTGTAATCGATTTTGCCGGGGTTGTCAGGATTTACCCGAATGTCCGCTCCTGAAATCTCCGTAAGACCCGCATTAGCAAGTTTCGCCGCAATATGCTTTTGCAGTTGATCCCCAAGTTTTGGATCGATTTTCTTGATGATCTGGTTGAGCGTTCTGCGCTGATAGGATGCAGGCGGTGTGTAGTTGAAGTTTCGAATCTGATAATCGGTCGGTTCCGTAACGGGGATCATTAAAAATGATTTGGCCCCGGCAGGGAGAGCTTGTTGCTCTGCTGCAAGTGATGAGGCGACAACAAATAAAGTGGTGATGCCTGCGATTATCGCTTTATTGAACATGACAACTTTCACTCTTGGGTACTGACTGATTTGGGAGTTTGGCGAAACCTGCTCATTGCTCTCTTTGCCAATAGAGCAATGAGCATGTTACCCCGATTGAATAGTACATGGGGGTATCAATGTTAGTGGTAACCGGATAAATGGCTGCTCAGAGTGCAAGCCCCCTGAGATCATCTAGGCTATAATGAAGCGGCTTCTGAACCACTCCAGGGCAGAACGGCGTCCCTGTCGTCGTAGAAGCACTAGAGGCTCACTGCTTCGGTTATCGCCGAACGCCAAGTGGGCCTCTTTTTTGTCTTGGTTGCGACGTCCCCCCGGACTCTAAAGCGCTCTGCCACTGAAAACGGGGGGACGTCGCATCCTTCAAACCGACATGGGGATAGACGCCATGGGCAAGCATCTTCTCTTTCCCGCCATAGGGGTATTTCTGCCGCCAGTATTTCGATCCGTTTGGATGGATCAGCAGGAACAGCCCTTTTTCATCGGGCAGCTTGTACGGCTTGTCGGTTGGCTTGGCCGACCGAATGGCAGTGTCGCTCAGAGGCATTTGGGGGTATCTCCCTTGGGGGTATAGCCGTGCCCCCCCGTTTTATACCCCCATGTACCCCCGGATCACAATACGACTTACCGGATAGTATTGGACACAAAAAAGGCCGAAACCCTTGATTTCTCTAGGTGTTTCGGCCTTCGTTGTACTACTTAAAACAGGTATTTGGTGGAGGCGGGGGGGATCGAACCCCCGTCCGCAAGCCCTACACAGACAGTTCTACATACGTAGTTTGGTCAATTGAATTTAGCCTTTACGCGCCGGCCAAACAGGCTCGTTTCGGGCGATCCGCTTGATTTTCGAGATTGGCGTCACGGCACTACCAATCCTTATCTGATGTAAATGACACTGCATCCAGTTTCCTGGTCCGGCCCATCAGAGTGCCGGCGCAGCGCCAGCCGCATTAAGCGGCCAGTGCGAAATGATCGTCGTTGGCGTTTGTAAAGTTTCCAGATGGATTTACGAGGTGACTGGCCCTCGGTATGCCCTGTTCTGATTCGCAACCCACGTCGAAGCCAGGTCGCCCCCAGAATTTCTTGCAACGGTCAGACTGCCACCGTTGCGAGGAGTTCATTTTACGACAAGCCTTGGCTTTCGTCACCCCAGTGCATCATGCGACAATTTGCCGCAGCGTTGCCCATGCCGGGCGAGTTAAAATCAAAAACGCAACATATTGTTTTTCCAGTAATTTTGATTCGAATCAAGATCAAGGATAGTCGTGGATTCTGCTGTATTGCCGCCGCTCGATTGCTCCGAACCGCGCCCATCGACCGGTGAACGGCTGCTCAATCTCGGTATCGTCGTCGGATTGCATCTGCTGATCGGCTATGGCGTGCTCTACCTGTCGGTCAAGAACGAACTGATCGATCTGCCACCCAGCATCAGCGTCCGCCTGCTGCCGATGATCGAGGAACGCAAGGTGGAACCGGCCAAGCCCCTGCCACCGCCGCCCAAACCTGTGCCGCAGGTGCATCGGCCACCGGTGGTGCAGCCGCAGCCGGTACTCGCCGTCGCCAGCCCCAACCCGGCGCCCAGCAGTTTTGTCGTCGCCCCGCAACCACCGGCCCCGCCGCCGCAACCGGTCGCCACAGCACCCGCCCCAGCGGCACCGGTGACGGCTGCCCGCTTCGACGCCGATTACCTGCACAACCCGAAACCAGCCTACCCGCCGATTTCGCGGCGCAGCGGCGAGGAGGGCAAGGTTTTGCTGAAAGTCCGGGTCAGCCCGCAAGGGACGGCGCTCGATGTCGCCGTCTCGAAATCCAGCGGTTTCGCCCGGCTCGACAACGCCGCGCTCGAAGCCGTCAACCGCTGGCGCTTCGTGCCGGCCAAACGCGGCGACGAGGCCATCGAATCTTCGGTGATCGTACCGATCACCTTCGCGCTTGAGTAAGGAAAGGGAAACACATGCAATCTCAAATGGGCCTCGCCCACTTCTGGAGCCAGGGCGATCTGGTGACGCACACCACCGCCTTCATCCTCGCCATCCTGTCGCTGGCTTCGTGGACGGTCATTCTCGGCAAGCTGATGTCGACCTGGCGTGCTTCGCGCTCGGTCGAGCGCGCCCTCAACAGCTTCTGGAGCGCCAATTCCCTGCCCGAGGCACTGGAAGCCCTGCGCCGTGACGATCCTTCCGGCATCTTCGCCGGCCTGGCGCTGACCGGTGCCCACTCGGCCCAGGCCCATCAGCAGAACGCGGCGCGCGGCATCGGCGCCGGCGTCAATGCCAGCGAATTCGTCACCCGCTCGATGCGCTCACACATCGTCAATACCCAGGCACGCATCGAAAAAGGCCTGACCTTCCTCGCCTCGGTCGGCTCCACCGCCCCCTTCATCGGCCTGTTCGGCACCGTCTGGGGCATCTATCACGCGCTGGTCGGCCTTTCCGGCGCCACCCAGGTGGTGCTCGACAAGGTAGCCGGCCCGGTGGGCGAAGCGCTGATCATGACCGCCGCCGGCTTGTTCGTCGCCATACCCGCCGTCCTCGCCTACAACGCCTTTACCCGCGCCAACCGCCTGGTGGCGGTGCAACTCGACGGCTTCGCCCACGACCTGCATGCCTACCTGACCACCGGCGTCCGCGTCGGCGGCAGCGTCAATCTGGTCGACATCGGCGCCGCCCGCGCCAATCGGCAGGGCTGATCATGGCTTTCGGAAGTTTCGACGAAAGCGCCGGCAGCCAGCCGATGGCCGAAATCAACACGACGCCGCTGGTCGACGTGATGCTGGTCCTGCTGGTCATCTTCATCATCACCGCGCCGCTCTTCCACCAGGCGGTGCCAATCGACCTGCCGCAGGTCAGCGCCACCAAGCTGGACGACAAGCCGGAGGTGATCCAGCTGGCCATCGACAACGACGGCAAGATTTTCTGGAACGGCGAAGCCATCGAGCGCAACGCCCTCGACAATCGCTTCGCCGAGGCCGGCAGCCGTCAGCCCGAACTGCACCTGCGGGCCGATCGCAAGGTGGCCTACGAAAAGGTAGCCGACGTGATGGCCGCAGCCCAGCGTGCCCGCATCGTCAAGATCGCCTTCCTGACCCAGCCGAGTCCCTGATTCGCCCCCCGGGTCACGACTCGTGGCCCGGGCACCCCGCGCCTGGGGTGTGACGATTTGTCGCACTTGAATTCCCCCGGAAAAATTTAGAATACCCGCGAATCAATTATTTGTTTTTATTGGATTTTTGATTGATATCAAGATCCAAGAAGAAGCGAATACTGATTAGCAGGAAAGACCGCCGGATCATCCAGACAGGTTGTCTGAAACGGATGGGGAAATCGATGAAGATATCATGTATCGCATGATGCTTCTTACGCTGAAAGTCCCGGCACAGGGAAAACTTCAAGGGGTGTCACGTGGGTAAGTCGCAGTTTCGCTTTAAACGGATCGTTCTCGGCCTGATTGCCGTATTTATCGAAATCGGCGCTGCCGCCGCCAGCGATGCCGACGAAGGTCGGCAACTCGGCGAAATGCTCGTCAAGACCGACAAGCCGGCCGTACCGGCCAATTTGCCCTCGACCACCGAAGGGGTCACGGCACAGCGTATCGAAGAAACCACCAACGCCGTCACCGCCGCCGAAACCATCCAGTACCTGCCCAGCGTGCATGTCCGGGAGCGCTATATCGGCGACCGCAACGCCATCGTCCAGATGCGCACCAATACGGCGGTTTCCAGCGCCCAGACGATTGTTTACGCCGACGGCCTGCTGCTCTCCAATTTCACCAACAACAGCTTTTCGACGCCGCCGCGCTGGGGCATGGTGTCGCCCGACGAGATCGAGCGCGTCGATGTCATCTACGGCCCGTTCTCGGCGCTTTACCCGGGCAACTCGATGAGCGGCATCGTGCTGATGACGACCCGCATGCCGGACAAGTTCGAAGCCCACGTCAAAGTCGACAGCTTTTACGAGCGCTTCAAGCTCTACGGCACCGACCACAAATTCAAGGGCGAGCATGGCAGCGCCGCGCTCGGCGGGCGCAGCGGCGACTGGTCGTTCTGGCTGAGCGCCGATCACCTGGACAACGAAAGCCACCCGATGACTTTCGGCAACGCCACCCGCAAATCCGGCGCGGCCGCCACCGCCGGCACCTACACCGTGGTCGACAGTTCTCGGCTGTATCGCGATATCGACACCACCGGCAACGCGCGCATCATCACCAGCTCGCTGGGCATCGACCACACCATCCAGGACAACGGCAAACTCAAGCTGGCCTACGACTTCTCGCCATCCTGGCGTGCCACCTACACGCTCGGCATCTGGCAGAACGAATCGAAGGGCAGCGTCGACAGCTACCTGCGCGATGCCTCGGGGCGCACCGTCTACAACGCCGGCAGCACGCTGGGCAACCCGCTCAAGTACGTCCGCATCGATGGCGTCGACTACACGGTCAGCTCCGCCGTGCCGAGCTACGGCGAAAGCCGGCATTGGCTGCAGGGGCTGTCGGTCAAGTCCGACACACGCGGCAGCTGGGACTGGGAAGCCACGGTCAGCGTCTTCAAGCAGGGCACCGACATCAGCCGCCAGGCCGCGCCGACCAATGGCTACGACTCCGGCCGCGACAGCCTGCGGCCCGGCGGCCAGGTCACCTACGCCGACGGCACCGGTTGGCAGACCGTCGACCTGCGTGGCGAATGGCGCCCCGGCGGCAACCGGCAGAGCGAACATCAGCTCAGTTTCGGCTACCACCACGACCGCTACGTGCTCAGTTCCGATACCTTCACCATCAACAGCGACTGGCTGAGCGGTGCGGCCGGCGCCCTGCGCAGCAATTCGCGCGGCAACACCCAGACCGACGGCCTCTATCTGCAGGACGCCTGGCGCCTGGCCGACGACTGGAGCCTGGTCGCCGGCGGCCGCTGGGAACGCTGGCAGGCTTACGGCGGCAGCAACTACGATTCGACCAACAGCGGGGCAAATCCGAAATACCTGGCTTATGCCGACCGTTCCGACAGTGGCTTTTCGCCGAAGGCGATGCTCGCCTTCCAGGCCAACGATGCGTGGACCTTGCGGGCGGCCGTCGGCAAGGCCTACCGCTTCCCGACCGTGGCCGAAATGTTCCAGAGCTATACCGACGCCAACAACATCAAGACCAACGACCCCAACCTCAAACCGGAAAACGTCCGCTCCACCGAACTGGCCGCCGAGCGGGCGCTGCCTGGCGGCGGCCTGTGGCGGACTTCGCTGTTCTGGGAAGACAAGCGCGATGCGCTGATCTCGCAGACCGACACCACCAGCGTCCCCGGCAAGACCATCTCCAGCATCCAGAACGTCGACAAGATCCGCACCCAGGGCATCGAAACGGCGCTGCAGGTGCGGGATCTGCTGATCAACGGCTTCGATCTCTCGGGCAGCGTCACCTACACCGATTCGATCATCCAGCGTAACCAGCGCAACCCGGCCGTGGTCGGCCGCGACCAGCCGCGCATTCCCGACTGGCGGGCCACCCTGGTCGGCGTCTATCGCGCCTCGGACGCGCTTTCCTTCAGCCTGGCCATGCGCTACAGCGGCCGGCAGTGGGCCAGCCTCAACTACACCGACATCAATCCCAACGTCTATGGCAATCCCGGCGTCAGTTCCTACCGCGTCGTCGACGCCAAGGTGCTGTACCGGGTCGCCAAGCAATGGACGGCTTCGCTCGGGGTCAATAACATCGGCGACTACAAGTATTACGTCCAGCCCAACCCCTATCCGCAACGGACGTTCTTCGCCAGCCTGAAGTTCGATTACTGAGATACGCCATGACCGCGCTTCGCCCGTTTCTGCTCGTCAGTCTGTTTGCCTTCCTGCTGCCCCTCACCCCGGCCCGGGCGGCCGACGAGCATGCCCAGCACGCCCCGAAGGCGATGAAGAAACGGATCGAACTGGGCAGCGCCGCCGTCTTTGCACCGGACGGCACGCTGCTGACGGTCAGCAAGCAGGACGAACATGTCGTCTTGCAACGCAGCGCCGACCAGGGCGCTACCTGGTCCGAACCGCTCAAGGTCAATGCCCAGCCGGAAGCCATTTCCGCCGATGGCGAAAACCGCCCCAAGATCGCCCTGGCCAGCGACGGCGGCATCCTGGTCTCGTGGACCCAACCGCTCGGCAAGCCCTACAGCGGTGCCATCCGGCTCGCCCGCTCGGACGACGGCAGCAGTTTTGCGCCGCCGCTGACCGTGCATCGCGACACTGCCGAGATCACCCATCGCTTCGAAACCCTGCAGACGCTGCCCGACAACCGCGTGCTGGTCGCCTGGATCGACAAGCGCGATCTGGAAGCCGCCAAAGGCAAGGGCAATTACCGCGGTGCGGCGATCTACAGCGCCCTGTCTACCGATGGCGGGCGCAGCTTCCTGCCGGAACGCAAGGTCGCCGATCATTCCTGCGAATGCTGCCGCATCGCCAGTGCCCTCGATACCGACGGCGCCCTGTTGCTGCTGTGGCGCCACGTCTATGCCCCGAACGAACGCGACCATGCGCTGGCCCGCCTGAAAGCCGACGGCAGCGCCGACAGCGTGCAGCGCGCCACCTACGACCACTGGCGGATCGATGCCTGCCCGCACCATGGCCCGTCGCTGGTCGTCGATGCGCAAGGGGTACGCCACGCCGTCTGGTTCAACGTCAAGGATGGTGAGGGCCGCGTGTTCTACGGCCGCCTGCCAAGCGGCAACGAAAGCCGCGTCGACGGCCAGCGCAGCATCGGCGGGCCGCGCGCGGCGCATGCCGACCTGGCGCTGAACGACGACCAACTGGCCATCGTCTGGAGCGAGTTCGACGGCGAAAAGACCCGGCTCGACGCCCTGGTCTCCCGCGATAACGGCCGCAATTTCGAACCGCTGTCGCTGGCCAGCACCGAGGGCGCCGCCGACCAGCCCCGACTGATCCAGCACCGGCAAAAACTCTACGCCTTCTGGCGCACCGAAAAGGAAGGCTTTCGCTTGATCCCGCTCCCATGATCCGCCCCCTGCTCATGCTCTGCGCCGCCCTGCTGGCGGCCCCGGTTTCGGCCAGCGACCTGACCGCCCTCGACCGCAGCACCGCCCGCCAGCTGATGGCGGACGCCAGCCAGGGGCAACCGACCATCGTCGCGCTGTGGTCGGTCGAATGCACGCATTGCAAGAAAAACCTGCAGCTCTTCTCGACCCTGGCCAGGCAGCACAAGAACCTGCGGCTGATCAGCATCGCCGCCGAGCCGGAAGGCAGCGAGCACGCCCGCATCCTCGACCGCCATGCCATGCCGGCCGCCCGCTACGCCTACGGCAGCGACGCACCGGAAGCCGTGGCCTACGCCATCGACCCGAACTGGTCCGGGGAACTGCCGCGCAGCTACCTGTTCGACGGCAAGGGCGGCAAGCAGAAGCACTCGGGCGTGCTGTCCCGCCAGCAGGTCGAGCAGGAAACCGGCCTCGCCCCACGCCGCTGAACGTCGCCTTCGGTAGCGAGCGTCGAGGCAGCCGGGAAGCAAGCCGCGCCTTGCCCAAATCAACTCGTCGCGACCGGGTTTTGGCCGATCGATAACCGCTTTCCCGGCCGACCGAATTGATACCCGTCAAGCGGCTTGAAACCGCCCCTGCGACATGCTGTCGCGCGACAATTTGTCGCAGGGAAGCGCGTCTGCCTTCAGCTAGCATTCGCTCCCTCTTGATCGCATTTACAAGGCTTCGGCAGCGCAAGGGTGCCGTAGCAGAGGGGGAATAACACATGCAACACCGATTCAAACCCAGCCGTCTGGCCTGGCTGATCGCCCTGGCGCTGTCCGGCGTCCAGGCCCAGGAATCCACCGTCATGCTCGGCGAAGTGACGGTCAACTCCGGCCAGACCGGCACCTTGCCGACCCGGCGCATCCTGACCTCGGTCGACGTCATGGGCGCCGAGCGTGTACAGGAAAAGAACGTCGCCAACAGCTGGGAACTGATCGGCCAGATGCCGGGCATCCAGCTCACCGAATTCCGCCTTGGCGCCGAATCCGGCAAACCCTCCTTCCGCGCCTTCAACGGCGAGGGCTACATCAACGGCATCAAGCTGCTGATCGACGGCGTGCCGAGCAACGTCAACAGCGGCAACATGCGCTATTTCGACATGCTCTTTCCGCTCGACATCGACTACGTCGAAGTCGTTCGCGGCACCAACGACCCGCGTTACGGGCTGCACAACATCGGCGGCAACATCAACGTCGCCACCCGCCAGGGCGGCAACTACAGCGATGCCCGCCTGACCGTCGGCAGCTTCAACACCCAGGAAGTCCAGGCGGCGGTCGGCCGCGAATCGGGCGGCTTCGCCCAGAATTACTTCGTCGCCAAGCGCGACTCCGACGGCTATCGCGACCATGCCCGCAGCGAGCAATACAGCCTCGGCGGCAAATGGTTCTATACCTCGGACGGTGGTGACCTGAAAGCCGGCGTGATCGCCCGTCTGTCCAACCAGGAAGCCAAATCGCCCGGCTACATGACCGCCGCCGAACTGGGGGCCGACCGCTTCCAGTCGGCCGCCCGCAATGCCAACGACCACGACAGCCGCGACATGCGCCAGCTGAGCGGCCATGTCGATTACCAGATCGCACCCGACCTCGCCTATAGCGGCAAGCTCTACTACAACAGCATCGAAGATGACCGCTACGTCACCTATACCGGCTACGCCGGCAGCAACGCCGCGCGTCAGCGCCGTCTGTGGAACGAGGAACATGTCGGCTGGATGAACACGCTGACCTGGCAGGCCAGCCAGAAAGTCGCCATCGAAGGCGGCTTCAACTACGAACGCCAGGACAACCGCTATCGCCGTTATCGCTATGCCTATGCCGTGCCCACCGATTTCTCGACACCGGCCTCGACCTCCAACGACGACAGCCATACGCTCGACAACTTCGGCGCCTACGTCCAGGCGGTGATCAAGCCGGCCGAGGCGTGGAAGATCGTGCCGGCCATCCGCACCGACTCGTTCAAGGGCCACACCACGCTCAACACCAGCGGGCAAAGCTATCCGCTGCAGGACTACGGCTGGATCAACCAGCCCAAGCTGAGTGTCGTCTACAGCCCGTCGCCGGCTTTCAGCCTCTACGGCAACTGGGGCCGTACCTTCCAGATCGTCACCGGTTCGCGCTCGCCGGCCTACCTGACCAGCGGTACGGCAAGCCTGACCCCGTCGATCAACACCGGCATCGAACTCGGCACCAAGTTCCGCCTGGCCGAACGCACGGAAGCCCGCATCGCCGTCTGGCAGCAGGAAGCCACCGACGAAGTGGCCAACCTGCCGAGCGCCAACGCAACGCAGAACCTTGGCGAGACGCGGCGCAAGGGGATCGACTTCCAGGTCACCACCCACCTCGGCGACAAGTTCAAGCTGTGGTTCTCGCACGCCTACCAGGAAGCCAAGGTGGTCGGCGGCTACGCTTCGGGCGGCAGTTCGCTGGTCGGCAAGGAAGTCTTCTCGACGCCGCGCCACATCACCAACCTCGGCCTCGAATACCAGGCCAGCGACAGCCTGCGCTTCGACCTGCAAGGCCGCGCCCAGGGCAGCTACTATATCGACGACCAGAACGCCAAGGGCAAGTACGGCGCCTACGTGCTGTTTGACAGCGGCGTGCATTACGCGTTGAGCAAGCACTTCGGTCTTGATCTGGAGGTCAAGAACCTGTTCGACCGCAAGTACGAATACGTCTGGTACGACAACTTCTTCTACCCGGCCTCGGCTTACCAGCCGATGTTCTCGCCCGGAGCCGGTCGCGCCTTCTATCTTTCGCTCAACATGAAGATGTAAGCTCTCGCACCCACCAAGGCGGCGCCATCCGCGCCGCCTTTTTTTTCGCCCTGCCGCCCCCCTCGCATCGATGCACCTTGCCTCAGCCATCACCAAACGGAAACTTCGGGCGCTGACGCTTGCTTTCCACCGCTGGGCGGGCCTCAGTCTCGGCCTGGTTTTCGCGCTGCTCGGCCTGAGCGGCAGTCTGCTGGTTTTTTACCCGGAAATCGACCTTTGGCTGAACCCGATCCAGCAGGTTCGCCCCGGCCCGACGCCCGACTTTTCCCTGGCCCAGGCGATTGACGCCCTGCACCAGCAATACCCCTCCCATGACGGCGCTTGGCGCCTGGAAATGCCCATTACCGACGGACGGCCGATCAATGCCCGCTATGCCCGCCCGCCGGAAAGCCGCGGCCGCGGCTTCGCCCCGCTGATGGTCACCCTCGACCCGGAAACCCTGCGCCCGACCAGCGGCCGCATCTGGGGCGACTACGCCATGACCTGGCTCTACAATCTCCACTACACGCTGCTGCTCGATAAGCCCGGCCGCTACGCGGTCGGGGCGGTCGGCCTCATCAGCCTGCTGTCGCTGCTGAGCGGGCTCTATCTGTGGTGGCCGTCGGCCCGGCGCTGGCGGGCGGCACTCCGCTGGCAGATCCGGCCGGGCATCGTGCGCGCCACCTATGACTGGCACGTACTGAGCGGCATTTATGGCCTGCTTCTCCTGTGTGTGCTGAGCTTCACCGGCGTCATGCTGGCCTGGCCGGAATTCACCCGGCCGCCGATCAACGCCCTATCGCCGCTCTACCCGATGCCGCACCTGCACTCCTTGCCGCCAGCCGGGCAAGCGATGATCGATGCCGACCGCGCCGTGGCGGCGGCCCGTACCGAACTGCCCGGCGGCGTCCTGCGCTGGCTGGAAACGCCGACCGGCGAAGACGGCTGCTATCGGGTCAATCTCTGGCTGCCGGGCGACCCGGGCTACCGCTTTCCGCGCAGCAACGTCTGGATCGATGCCTACTCCGGCCGCGTGCTGGCGGTGCGCGACGTACGCCGCCAGTCGGCCGGCGACGCCTTCTTCGCCTGGCAGCACCCGCTGCACAACGGCGAAGCCTTCGGTCTGCCCGGCCGTCTTCTTGCCGGCCTGGGCGGGTTGCTGCCCGCCTTGCTGTGGGTCAGCGGCCTGATGCGCTGGCAACAAAAGCGGCGTGCCCAGGTCAAACATCTCAAGTCCGCCGAAGCCGAAACTCACCGCTGATCAAGGCGCACGGCCACCGGCGCCTTACACTTTGTTACTCGACGGCTGTCGGCAAGGATCCCGCTGCCGCGTTAAGCAAGAACAATCCAAACGAGGAGTCCCCCATGAAACGCCTTCTGCTTACCCTGTCCGTCGTCGTGGCAGCCCTGAGCGCCCCCGTCCAGGCTGCCGACATCGGCGTCTCGATCAACATCGGCCAACCCGGCTTCTACGGCCAGATCGACATCGGCGGCTTTCCCCGCCCGGCCTTGCTGTACCCGCAACCGGTGATGATCGAACGCGTCCCGGTCGGCCGGCCGCCGCTCTACCTGCGCGTCCCGCCCGGTCACGCCAAGCACTGGGGCAAGCATTGCCACGAATACCGCGCCTGCGGCGAACGGGTCTATTTCGTTCGCGACGACTGGTATAACCGGGAATACGTACCGCGCTACCAGGAGCGTTACGGCGACCGGGGCGACCACTACCGTCAGGAACGTCGCGAGGAACGCTGGGAAGACAGGCGCGACGAGCGGCGTGACGAACGCCGGGATGATCGACGCGACGATTTCCGTGGTCACGATCACGGACATGGTCACGGCCGTGGCCGCGACTGAGGCCGCCTGCGCCGAAATGGAAAAAGCCCCGGCCGAGACCGGGGCTTTTTGCTGGCAGGACAGACCTGACAGGCCAATCAGAAACTGATGTTCACCCCGGCATAGAAGGAACGGCCCATGCCCGGCACGACGACGCCGTAGGGCGCGCCGGCGCCATTCAGCGACATCGTGGTGCCCTGGCCGATGTAGGCGCCGCCCAGCGGCAAAGCGTATTGCTTGTTGAGGACGTTCTCCAGGCCCAGGTCGAGGCGGACATGCTGCCACTGGTAGCTGCTGCGCAGGTTGAGCAGACCGTAGCCCTTGGTCTTCATTTCGTTATGCACGCCCGAGACCTGGTGCTTGCCGGCGACCAGTTGCTGCTCGATGGTATTGCTCCAGTTGCCCAGGCGATGCTCCAGCGCCAGTTTGGCGTTGAGCGGCATGATGTTGTAGAGGTTGTCGCCGGTCGTCTGGTTACGGCCATCGACGTAGCTCAACTGACCGCGCCCGGTGACGTTGCCGAAGCCGCTGCTGCGGGCCAGCGGCAGGAAGCCGGCGAGATCGACGCCGAACAGGCGGGCGTCCTGATTGACCAGAGTCAGGTTGACGAAGCGGTCGCTGGCGCAGCTCGCCGCCAGGCAACGCGCCTCGATGAAGTTATTAACGTAGGTCAGGTACGGCGTCAGGCGCAGGCCCCAATTTTCCTTGTTGCTGTCGTGCCAGTCAGCGGTGAAGCTCAGGGTGTGGGCGACTTCCGGCTTGAGGTCGAGATTGCCGACATAGCCGTTGCCGTCGCCGTTCCAGTTGACCATGGCCATCGCCATGCCGCCGGTCGACCAGGTGTAGCGCTCGTAAAGACTGGGCGAACGGGTCTTGCGCGAATAGCCACCTTCGTAGGTCTGGGTGGCATCGGCGGTGTAGCGGGCGAGCACGCTGAGGTCGAGGTTGTCGTCGGAGCGGCTGCGGTCCCGGTTGTTGAAGGCAGTCGAGTCGCGCAGGTAATTGGCCATCGTCGTGTTGTAGCCCTGCACCGTGCCGGTATCCATCTTGACCGTGCTGCTGCGGGCGCCGACCAGGCTGACCCATTTCTCCGACCAACGGGCTTCCCACTCGCCGTAGATATCGTAACGGTCGCGCTGGCCGTTGTTGATGTTAACGAAGGTATTGGGCGCCATGCCGCCACCGGACGGATCCCACCAGTCGTCGAGGCGATAGCGCTGGTACTCGACACCGGTGCGCAGCAGGTCGCGCCCATTCAGGTTGATTTCCGCCTTGAGCTGGGCGCCGGTATTGTGCCCCTCGGTATCCATCGGCATCCCGGGAATAGTGTGCGTCGCACCGTACCAGTAGAGCTTGTCGTCGCCGAAGTTCATCTTGTGGCGGGTGTGCTCGTTGTAGATGCGGCTTTCCAGCGTGCCCCAGTCATATTTACCGAGATAGTGCAGATTGAGCTGCGTGCTGCGGTTATCGGTCATGTCCATGTGCTGGTTGGGGAAGCCCTGGTAGGGAATGTGCTGCACCCCGACCTTGAAATCGAGCAAATGGTTTTCGTTGCGCAAGGCCACGGTCAGCGCCTGGTTTTCCGACTTGTAGCGCGACGAACCGACCTCGTCGCCGGCCAGCCATTCCTGCCCCCAGGCGGCCTGGCCGGCCGCCTTGAAGGCCTTGGCCGATTTGTAATTGCCCGACTGCGCGGTGGCGCCGGTATAGGTCAGGCTGAGGTTCTCGTTGGCGATGGTAGCCGAGGCGTTAACCCCGTGCGCATCGCCGTTGGAGCGGTAGAAGGTGCCGAGCTGGCCGCTGACCAGCGGCGCATTCCCGGCGCTGGCAAAACGCGGCGTGGCCGAGTTGACCACGATGGCGCCGCCGATGCTGTCGCCGCCGACGCTGACCGGCGTGATGCCGGCATAGACCTTGACGCTGCCGACCTGGGTCGGGTCGATATAGGAGAGCGGCGGATTCATGTGATTGGCGCAAGCCGAGATCAGGTCCATGCCATCGACCTGGATGCGCAGCCGGTCGTCGGCCAGGCCATGCATGACCGGCAGGCTGGAGACGCCGCCGGCGCCGTAGAGCTGGACGCCCGGCAAATCGCGCAGCAGGGCGGCGCTATCGCCGGCAACCACTGCTTGCGGCACCGGATTGGCGACTTTCAGCGCCGACTCGGCGGCTTCAAGTTTTTTCGCGCTGACCACGACGTTATCGAGGGTACGGCCGCTTTCCGGTGCTGTCTGGGCGACCGCCACCGACGAAAAGGCTACCGCCAGCGCGGCCGTCAAAGGATGGAAACGAGATTGCACTGTACTCTCCCTGAATTTTTATTAAGCAGGGGATTGTCCGAGGACGGAGAGCACGCGGGAATGTGACATATTGCCGCAGGCGCCCAACCTGGCGGCAGACAGGGCGGAAGCGGCAGCCAGGCTCAGGCGTTGAGTTTCTCGAGCGCTTCGCGCAGCTTGCCGGGTTCGTCGAGGCGGAGCATGCGACGAACGTGCGGCGTCAGCTCGCTGACATCCGACTTGAGAATGCGATTCTTCACTTCCAGAATCTGCGACGGATGCATCGAGAAGATGCGCAACCCCATGCCGAGCAGCAGCCGGGTCAGCGCCGGATCGCCGGCCACTTCGCCGCATACCGAGACCGGCACACCGACCTTCTCGGCACTGGCCAGCGTATGGGCGAGCAGCATCAGCACAGCCGGATGCAAGGGGTCGTAGAGGCTGGCCACCTGCTCGTCGGAGCGGTCGATGGCCAGCGTGTACTGGATCAGGTCGTTGGTGCCGATCGACAGGAAGTCGAGACGGCGCAGGAAGAGGCCGACCGCTAGCGCGGCCGCCGGAATCTCGATCATGCCGCCAACCTGGATGTTTTCGTCGAAGGCAACCTTCTCGCCACGCAGGCTGGACTTGGCCTGTTCGAGCGCGGCCAGCGTCTGGTCGATCTCGTGGGCATGCGCCAGCATCGGGATGAGCAGCTTGATCGGGCCATGCTTCGAGGCACGGAGGATGGCCCGCAACTGGGTCTGGAACATGCGCGGCTCGGCCAGAGACAGGCGAATGGCGCGCCGGCCAAGGGCCGGGTTGGTCTGCACCCGGTCGTTGACCAGCGTATCCGGGCGAATGTCCTTGTCGTTGCCGAGATCAAAAGTGCGGATGGTGACGACACGGCCGGCCATGCCCTTGACCACCTTTTTGTAGGCCTCGTACTGCTCTTTTTCGTCGGGCATGTCGCCGCGGTCGAGAAAGAGGAATTCGGTACGGAACAGGCCGACGCCTTCGGCGCCGGCTTCGAGCGCGATCGGCACGTCGCCGGGCAACTCGATATTGGCGTACAGCTGTACGTCTACGCCGTCGATACTTTGCGAACGCGCCGTCTTCAGGCGCTTGAGCTTGGATTTCTCCAGCTCGATCTGGTTCTTGCGCAGCAGGTATTCGTCGAGCACCCGGGGATCGGGATTGACGATGACGACGCCGCGCACGCCGTCGATGATCATCTGCTCGCCGTCGCGGATCAGCGAACGGGCATTCTCCAGGCCGACCACCGAGGGAATCGCCATCGAGCGGGCGAGAATCGCCGTATGCGAGGTGGCACCGCCGACGTCGGTAATGAAGGAGGCGAAGCGGTGGTCCTTGAAGGCGATGACATCGGCCGGCGAAAGGTCGTGGGCGACGACGATCAGGTTCTCTTCCTTGACCCCCTTGGCCGTCTTCATCACGGCACGGCCGGGATGACCGAGCAGTTCCTTGATGACGCGTTCGACCACCTGGACGACGTCGAACTTGCGTTCGCGCAGGTAGGGGTCGTCGAACTGCTCGAACTGGCCGACCAGATGTTCCATCTGCTGGACCAGCGCCCACTCGGCATTGCAGCGGCGTTCGCGGATGATCTCGCGCGGCTTGTCGACCAGTTCCGGGTCTTCCAGGAACATGGTGTGGATGTCGATGAACGCAGCCAGCTCGGCCGGCGCGTGCTCGGTCGTCTCCTTCATCGTTTCCAGCTCGCCCTTGACCACCTTGATGGCCGATTCGAAACGGGCGATTTCCTTGTCGACCATGCGCGGCGCGATGGTCAGGTGCGACACTTCCAGCGTCGCGTGCGACATGAGCATGGCCCGCCCGATGGCGATGCCGCCTGAGACACCGAGACCGTGCAGGGTAAAGCTCATGTTCTTATTCTCCCTCGCCGAAGTAATCGGCAATCAATGCCAGTAGCGCCGTCATCGCCTCGGCTTCGTCCTCGCCGTCGGTCTCGATGGTGACTTTCGAGCCCTTGCCGGCGGCCAGCATCATGACGCCCATGATGCTCTTGGCGTTGATCCGGCGAGCGCCCTTGGCCATCCAGACTTCGCATTTGTACTTGCCGGCGAGTTGGGTCAGCTTGGCGGAAGCGCGGGCGTGCAGCCCGAGCTTGTTGATGATTTCGGTTTCCTGAGTCTGCATGGTTTTAATGATCCTGCATGTTGAATACGCCATCCCGCCCGCCGTCCCGCGCCCGCGTCAGCAGCACTTCCATGCCCTTGTCGCGATAGGTCAGGGCACGCAGCAGCATGGGAAGATTGGCCCCGGCCAGACCTTCGATACGGCCCGGTTCGAGCAGCTTGAGGGCGAGATTGGCCGGGCTGGCGCCGAAGATGTCGGTGAGAATCAGCACCCCGTCGCCATCATCGACCATTTGCAGCATGTTGCGGGCGAGTGGCAGCAAGTCGAGCGGGTCGTCCTGCGCGGCAACACCGAGCTGATTGAGAAGGGCTGGGCGCTTGTTGAGCACATGGCAGGCATTCTGGACGAGCGCCTCGCCGAAGCTGCCATGGGTGATGAGTAGAATTCCGATCATGCGTCGGATTCTAACGCCCTTTCAGCGTCGGCTGACCACCAGGATGCCGGCAATGACCAGCGCGGCGCCAACCATCTGCTGCGAGGATATCCGCTCGCCGAGCAACCACCAGCCGAAGGCGATGGTCAGCATCGGTCCGATCATGCCGAACAGCGCCGAACGGCCGGCCCCCAAGCGACGGATCGCGGCGGATTGCGCAAAGACCGGAATCACCGTGGCAAACACCGCCATCGCCAGCCCCCAACCGTAAACCGGCAACGGCTGGATGAAATCGGCCAGGCGGTGACTGCCGGCAAAGTGCAGCAAGGTGGCCGCCGAGGAAACCAGCATGGCGAGTGCCGTGAAGCGCATGGCCCCAAGACGCGCGATCATCGGCGCACTGCCCGACAGGTAGATCGCGTAGCAGACGCTGGAGGCGAACACCAGTCCGCCCCCGATCCAGACCTGGCGCGCCTCGCCCAGGCCGAGATCATGCACGAAGGCGAAACCGATACCGGCATAGCACAGCGCGATGGCAAGGGCTTCCCGGCGCGAAAAGGACTTGCCCTGGAAGAACACGCCGATCAGCACGGTCAGCGTCGGGTAGGTGTAGAGAATCAGGCGTTCGAGACCGGCCGAGATGTATTGCAGACCGAGGAAATCGAGCAGGCTTGAACCGTAATAGCCAAGACAGCCAAGCACGGTCAGACGCGCCCAGTCGCCGCCCGTCAGGCTGCCGCCGGCACGATGTTCGGCCAGGCCGACCCACAGAAAGACCGGCAAGGCGAAGCCCATGCGCAAGGCGAGCAAGGTAATGGCATCGACGCCGTAGGGATAGGCCAGCTTGACGAAGACTGCCTTCAACGAAAAGCCGAAAGCCGCCAGCAGGGCGAGGCCCGCGCCCCACGCCATCGAGCTGTTTTGGGCGTTCGTTTTTTTCAAAGTCATGATTCAGGCCGAAATGTACGAAACGCCATTCAACAGGCCTATTCAAGCTTTAACAATTGGTATTATTCAAATCCAGCATTCGCCCAGGACGAAACCTTGCACTACGACCTGCCCGACCTCCGACTGGTTGCCGCCATTGCCGACAGCGGTAGTCTGAGCCGCGCCGCCGAGCGTATCCATCTCGCCCCATCCTCGGCCAGCCATCGCCTGACCCAACTCGAAGCCAGTCTCGGCGTCGCGCTCTTCGTCCGCCACGCCCGCGGCCTGCGCCCGACCCATGCCGGCGAATCGCTGCTCCGCCATGCCCGCCAGGTTTTCGCCCAGCTCGAACAGATGCATGCCGACCTGGCACCCTACGCCAGCGGCGTAAACAGCCAGGTCACGGTGTTCGCCAATACCAACGCGATCAACTGCTTCCTGCCCGAAGATCTTGGCGATTTCCTGCGCGAGCATCCGCACATCCGGGTCAGCCTGGAGGAACAACCCAGTCCGACCATCATTCAAGCCGTTGCTGCCGGCCAGGTCGAAATCGGCGTCGTCGCCGCCGCCGGCAGCCCGGCCGGACTGGAGACCGAGGCCTATCGCAACGACCGGCTGGTGCTGGTGGTGCCGGCCGGGCACGCGCTCGCCGCGCGCCAGCAGGTCGCCTTCGCCGAAGTGCTCGGCCAGCCCTTTGTCTGCCTGCATGCCGGTAGCGCCATCCATACCTTCATGATGAATGCCGCGGCACAACTGGGCGGCAGCCTCGATGTCCGCATCCAGGTGCGCAGTTTCAACGCCGTCTGCCGGATGGTCGCGGCCGGTGTCGGGATCGGCATGGTGCCGCGCTCAGCGGTGGGCGAGGGGCTGGAAACGGTGGCCATCAGCGACGCCTGGGCACCGCGCGACCTGCAACTCTGCGTCCGCGCCCGGGCTCTGCTCAGTCCGGCCGCGGACGCCCTTTTCGAGCACCTGGCCGAAAAGGGCGGGGCGGCGCTTACAACGGCCGCTTGACGGTCAACCCGCCGCGAATCTCGCCCTTGCTGTAGCCGGTCGCCTGATCGTGCGGATAGCTCTCGGTCAGCTTCGCCTTCAGACCGGCATCCAGCGTCTCGCTCGGACCGTGGCACTTCAGGCAGACCTCGGCCGTAGGCAGCGCCTTGATATAGCGGAAGACCGGCTTGCCGTCGATCTGAACGATTTCGCCTTTCTCCAGGGTTTCCGGTTTTTCGCCATTTGCAGCACGAATATTGAAATCGGCCAATTGGCGGACTTCCCAGGCGTCGGGCGTGGCACGACCGGGATTGCGCGCCTTCAAACTGACCCGACGAATGTCCCAACCGGTTTCACGGCGTTTTTCCTCGATCAGGTTCGGCGCCAATTCCTTGCACACCGGAATCGCCCCCGCCACACCTTGCGCCGCTACGGCTTCCTGCATCGCCCCAACCACCTTCGGCACGACCGGCAGCACCGCCTGCTTGGTCTTGGCGGTCAAGTCAGGGAGATCCTGGGCCGTGGCCGGCAGGGCAATCAACAAGGCAGTAAGCAGGGTGGTCGTTTTCATGGCAAGCCTTACAAAATAATCAAACACTAATATTACATCGACAGGCCAAGAATGGGCAGCCGATTCGGACGGAGACTCCTGCCTCACGACATCGGCCATCCGGGTTATTCGCCGCATCCTTTCGGATTAACAAAAATTAACCCATTAAACAAAAAAATTTATTTCATGGCGATTTTGTTGGAGCTCCATGCCACGGCCATCTTAATACATTGAATTAAATGAAATTAAAGTACCGATAACTCATCGTTGATTACGGAACCAAACCATTTGTCATATCCGGTATTTCGTATATTTGCTTATGATTATCGTATTTCTGTAACATTTCGATATAATCCTTCCGCCGGCCCCCAAGGAGTCCGGCCCTCGTGGGGCAGGAAGGCGCAGACCGACCGTCCAGTGATAACCCAAAAAAGAGAAATTCGAGTTTCGACCACTTTTGGCCGACGATTCATTTTCAGGGGTATATCGTGTCAAACATTGCCTTGTCATCTCGGCAAACCATCGCAGCAAAACTCAATCTGGCCTTGCTTTTTGTCGTCATCGTGATCTTCCTGATCGCTGGTGGCTTCCTCACCCACTGGCTGGGGAATCGTCTCGAGCAGCGAGGCATTGACGAACTGAGCCGTACCAACCAGCAAATTGTCGACATGGTCGACGCCTACGCCAGTGCGCTGGAAAAATCCGCCGAAATGCTGGGCGCATCGTTTGCCGGCAACCTCCCCAAACGTCTGGCTGCCGATAGCGAACATCCTGTTGTCACCGGCGGCAATCCAGTTCCTGCGCTACGCTCGACCGATACGATCTTCAACAATCATACGACGCTGGTCGATCAATTCTCCAATACCACCGGCGGCGTCGCCACGCTCTTTGTCCGCCAGGGTGACGACTTCGTCCGGATCAGCAGTTCCTTGCGCGATGCCAAGGGCGAACGGGTGATCGGCACGACACTGGGCAATACCCACCCGGCGCGGGCCAAGTTATTGGCCGGCAGCCCCTTTACCGGCCCGACCAAGCTGTTCGGCCGCAGCTACATGGCGCGCTACACCCCGCTACTCGACGAACACGGCAAGGTGATTGGCGTCAGCTTCGTCGGGCTCGATTTCACCGACAGCCTGCAAGCATTGAAGAGCCGCGTCCTGGCCATCAAGGTCGGCGAAACCGGTTACGCCTTTGCCCTGGATGCAACGCAGGAGCCGGGCATGGCTGTCATCCACCCGGCGGCGGAAGGCAAAAACCTGCTCGGCGTCACCGATCGCGACGGCCTGTCCGTTGCCAAGCGACTGATCGACATGAAGCAAGGCGTGCTGCGCTACTGGTGGAAGAACAAGGACGATGATGGCGCCCGCGAAAAGATTGCCGTGGTCGCCCCCTTCGAACGTTGGGGCTGGGTTGTCTCGACCAGCGCCTACACCGACGAATTCAGTCGCGAGGTCACCACCGTGCAACGTCAATTGGCGCTGGCCGGGCTGTTCATCGTGGTTGTCCTCGGACTGGTCATCATGTCGGCCACCAAGCGCTGGATCTCGCGCCCGATGGCCGAAGCCGTCGCCGTCACCCAGCGTGTCGCGGCGGGCGATCTGACCGGCAGCATCGAGGCCAAGACGCAGGACGAAGTCGGTCTGCTGCTCACCGCCCTGGATGGCATGAGCCGCCAATTGCGCCAGATGGTCAGCGAAATCGACGCCGGCATCCATGGCCTAGCGACGGATGCCCAGCGCCTATCGAGCGCATCGGACGCGGTAGCCCATGGCTCGGGCGAGCAAAGCAACTCGGCGACGACCATGGCTTCGACGGTCGAGGAAATGACGACCAGCATCCATCAGGTGGCGCAGCACGCAGAAGCCTGCCGGGCACTGGCCGAGACCTCGAGCCAGGTCTCGGAGGCCGGCATCGAGGTAATCAATGCCGCAATCGAGGGGATGAGCCGGATTGCCGATACCGTCACCCACTCGTCCCATGCCGTGATGCAACTGGGCCGCGAATCTGAACAGATTTCGCAGATCGTCAATGTGATCCGCGAAATCGCCGATCAGACCAATCTGCTCGCCCTCAACGCCGCCATCGAGGCTGCCCGCGCCGGAGAAGCCGGGCGGGGCTTCGCCGTGGTGGCCGACGAGGTCCGCAAACTGGCCGAACGGACGACGCAATCGACGCAGGAAATCACCCGCATGATCGAATCGATCCAACGCGGCGCACATGCCGCGGTGGAACAAATGCAAACCGGCGAACGCCAGGTCAGCGCCGGCGTGCAGTTGGCCAGCGAAGCCGGCGGCCGGATCAGTGCGATCAAGGAAGGAGCAAGCGATGTCAGCGTCGCCGTCGTCGGCATTTCCGATGCACTGCGCGAACAAAGCGTCGCCAACATGGAAATCGCCCGCAACGTCGAATGCATCGCCCAACAAGCCGAGGAAAACCACGTACAAGCAAAATCCACGGCCGACACGGCAATGGCCATGGAAGCGCTGTCGGCCCAGCTACGGGCCAGCATCGCCCGCTTCAAGACCTGAAGAAAAACCGGACAACAAAAAGCCGCCTCTCCCGGCGGCTTTTTTATTGATCGGACGGAAGCCGATCAGAGCCGGGACAAGCGCTTTTCCAGCCGGGCGACATCGTCGCGCAGCGTATCGACCGCCTGGCCAAAAGCCTCGATCTCGCGTGGTGCAGCCAGCCAGTCGGAATCCTCGCTGGCGTATTCGGCCAGGTTGCGCGCCAGGCGGCTGACCGACTCGCTGCCCTGGCGGAACAGGTGCTGGCGGGCCATTTCGATCCGCCGGGCCGGAATGTCGCCGAGATAACGGGCCAGGTCGGCCTCGGCATCCCAGCGCAGATTGCGGAAGACGAAGGCCAAGGTTTCGGCGAAGTCGGCCGAGCCGGACAGCCGGGCAGCCTGGAATACCGCCTTCTTGTCGAACAGCAGCTTGACCGGCGCCCCCGGGGGCAGCGAGATGGTCACGGCCGGCGGCTGTTCCTCTGCGCCGGCGACGAAACAGCCGGCGCCATCGATCGCCAGATGCAGATCGACGATGCCCGTTTCGATCAGCGCCTGTGCACCGGCGAACGGCCGCAGCCGCGCCATCGCCCAGGACTCGCTGTGCAGCAGGTGATTGAGGAGGCGCGGAATCAGTTGCTCAAGCATCGCCGATTTCCTGACACCAATCCTGACTCAGAACTTGTAGCCGCGGTGCAGGGCAACAACGCCCAGCGCCATGTTGAAGTACTCGACCTTCTCGAATCCGACCTGCTGCATCATGCCCTTCAGCTCTTCCTGGCCGGGGTGCATGCGGATCGATTCGGAGAGGTAGCGATAACTGTCGGAATCGTTGGTCACCAGCTTGCCGACGCGCGGGATCACCTGGAAGGAATAGAAGTCGTAGAGCGGCGCCAGCGGTTTCCAGATCTGCGAGAACTCGAGCACCAGCAAACGGCCGCCCGGGCGCAGCACGCGGTACATCTCGGCCAGTGCGGCATCCTTGTGGGTCATGTTGCGCAGACCGAAGGCGACGGTGACGCAGTCGAAGTAATCGTCCGGGAAGGGCAGCTTCTCGGCATCGCATTGCGCTGCCGGCACCATGTAGCCCTTGTCGAGCAGTCGGTCGCGACCGCGGGCGAGCATGGCGTTGTTGATGTCGGTCAGCCACACCTGGCCGCTCTTGCCGACCCGCTTGGCAAAGGCCAGCGACAGGTCGCCGGTACCGCCGGCCACGTCGAGCACGCGCGAACCTTCGCGGACGCCGCTGCGCTGGATGGTGAAGGCTTTCCACAGCCGGTGCATGCCGCCCGACATCAGGTCGTTCATCAGGTCGTAGCGGCTGGCGACGGAATCGAAAACGTCGGCGACGCGACGGGCTTTCTCCTGCTCGGCGACGGTTTCGTAGCCGAAATGTGTTTTGTCGTTATTCATGATTTCAATGGTGATGACCGCAGCCGCCACCGGCTGCCGGACGCGAGGTCGTATCGACATCGCGGGAAAGTCCATGGGCTTCGATCTGCTTCAGGTATTCCTGCCACAACTCGGCCTGGTGCTTGCCCAGGTTGTACAACATGTCCCAGGAATAGAGGCCGCTGTCGTGGCCGTCGGAAAACACCGGCCGCAGCGCGTAGCTGCCAACCGCTTCCAGGCTGGTGATATCGACATTACGCTTGCCGGTCTGCAGGGTTTCCTGGCCCGGACCGTGGCCGCGGGCCTCGGCCGATGGCGTATAGACCCGCAGAAACTCGAAATCGAGGCGGAAGTTCTCACCGCTTTCATAGATGAGTTCCAGCACCCGCGATTTCTGATGCAACTTGATTTCGCTTGGAATCGGCGTATCCCGATCAATACCAGCCATAGCTTCCTCCAGAATGAGGCCGCTAGTTTAGCGCACTCGCCCCCCTCCGGCGGCAAGATAGGTCAAAGCGGCTCGTAGCTGATGCGATCGAAATCGAGACCACGCTGCAGGATATGCTTGAGGCGCATTTGCCAAACCTCTTCGCCGACGAAGACTTCCATGATCCGGCTCGCCTGGTACATCCCGGCTGGCAGGACAATGGCCGCCTCTTCGCGAATGGCCGGCACCGCCGGCAGCAGGAAGGCACGGATGTAACGCTCGCTGTTGCCGACGCTGTCCGCCAGCGGGCGCGCTCCAGCCGCCACCGGCATGCCTGGCAGGCTGGCCACACCGACGATCAGGCCGCCACTGGCCTCCTGCATCAACCAGCTGGCCTGGACCAGCAGGAAACGTTCGCCATCATGCGGACAAACCGCCATCAATTGCCCATGTGCCAGCTTCTGGCCGGCACTGCCGCGGGCCAGACGAAAGCCGTTGGCGGAGTGATTGATCACCGACCACTCGTCGACCGGAAAGCTGACCTGGGGTTTGATGCTCAGCACCTGCCCGGGCTCGGCTCGATCCCGAAAGGTGAACAACTGGTCGAAGTCGTCGCGGGAGTAGGTGCTCGCCGCATCCGGTTGCGCGAACTCGGCACCGCTGACGTAAAAATGCATGGCTTCGAAACCGGTGGCGACACGGGCCGTCCCCTCCGTGGCGAAGCGCCGGAAGCGGCGGGGCGAAGCCGACTGCGTCCAGGGGCGGGCCAAATGCTCGAGCAGCTGGATGGCATGCCCCGTCGTCTCTTCGCCAAGACCGAGCTGGGATGGCGTAATCCGCTGCCGCAACTGGCTTAGCATGTGGTTGATCTGCAAGCCGAGCCGGGTGGTATCGAGCCGGCGAGCATCCTTCCCCGGTTCCTCGGCCATGGCGCTGGGATGTAGCGGCAGATCCTTCATCAATTCGACGATGTAGGGCGGCAAATCAAGCTCGTCGTTGAGCGGATGCAGGGAAATCAAGGGCGCCCACATCCCGGCCCAACGCCGGATCAGATTGAGATTGCGCACACTATTGCTGTACGGACTGGCAATATCGATCAGCAGCAGGGTCGAATAGGCGGCGGCACAATGCGTCGCCTGCAGGTTGTTCTCGAGCGCATCCTCGACCGGCGTATAGGCGACACCCCATTCCTCGGCCGTCTCGTAATAGCCGTGCAACTCCATCCAGATCCCGGCCGGCAATTCACGTCGTGCCCGGTAGTGTTCGAGGATGATCATGCCGCTGTAGAACAAGCAACGATGCAGGATGGTCGCCATCAAGGCGGCGTACTGGGCATTTCCGGAATCGGGCTCCTCAAGCTGCGCACACAAGGCATAAGCCTTGCCCATCTTGCGCCAGGCGGTGATGACCTGCTGGAAGCAGGCTTCCTCTTCCTCGGCGAGCACCAGGGGCTTGTTGTGATAGCGCCGGGCAATCTCTTCTTCGACGAAACAAAGGGGCACCCTGGCTTGCTCGAGCAAGGAAAACAGCACGCCAGGATCGGGAGGCATGGCGAGCAAGGCATCGAGAAAACGCATCAACTGCTGCTCGGCGGCCAGAGGATTGGCCAGGGGTAACTGGGCCAGGTAGTTCCCGCCGGTTTGCAAATCCGCGATGAAAAACCCGTCCATCGGCGTGTTGGCGTTCATGTTCTACTCCTTACCTGGCCGGCCCCAAGGCCTTGACCAGCGCCGCTGTCAAGCTTGCATCGTCGACCACTGGAACGGTCGGCTTGCCTTGCCGCTGCACGGCCCCCCAGATCGGCTCCGGGAAATTGCGGTCATCGTGCCAGCGGGGGATGATGTGCCAATGCAGGTGCGGCACGACGTTACCGAAACTGGCCAGATTGATCTTGTCCGGTGCAAACAGACTGCGCACCGCCGATTCGACGGCGAAGACGACCTGCATCAGGCCGTTGCGCTCCTCCGGCAGGAGATCGGTCATTTCCCGGACATGTGCCGTCCAGATCACCCGGCAAAAGCCGGGAAAGTTGTCGTCATCGACCCGGATCACCCGGCAGGTCGGTACTTCCCACAGGACCTTGCCGCCACTTCCGGCACATAACTCGCACTTGCTGGTCTGATTTTCCACGTTTCAGGCTCCGGCCTCTCGCCACACATTGCTCCCGCTTTCCTTTTACCGTCGGTGGCGAGCGCAAATCCAGTGAGGAATTCACGGTCACCACCAAAAACCGGTAAAAAATCAGAGCAATACGCGTTCGATACCGCCGTTGTTGGCTCGGTCGACGTACTCGGCGGCCCAGTTTTCACCCAACAGGTGTTTCGCCAGTTCGACCACGATGTAATCGGCCTGGGTATTGGCGTCGTCCTCGTAACGAGTCAGCCCCTGCAGACAGGCCGGGCAGGAGGTCAGGATCTTGACGTCGCCCTTGAAACCGTCGGCCCGCAACTTCTCGGCGCCTTTCTCGATTTCCTGCTGCTTGCGGAACTTGACCTGGGTGGCGATATCCGGACGCGAGTAGGCAAAGGAGCCGGAATCACCGCAACAGCGGTCGGACAGCGGAACATCCTGCCCCATCAGGGACTTGGTCACCGCCAACGGGTTGTAGGCCTTCATCGGCGTATGGCAGGGATCGTGGTACATGTAGCGCGTGCCCTCGACGCCTTCGAGCTTGACGCCCTTTTCCATCAGATACTCGTGGATGTCGAGCAGGCGGCAGCCCGGGAAGATCTTCTCGAACTGGTACTTCTGCAATTGATCCATGCAGGTGCCGCAGGAGACGATCACCGTCTTGATATCGAGATAATTCAGCGTGTTGGCGACGCGATGGAAGAGCACGCGATTATCGGTCGTGATCTGCTGTCCCTTGTCCTCGTCGCCCGAGGAAGTCTGCGGATAGCCGCAGCACAGGTAGCCCGGCGGCAACACGGTAGTGACGCCGGCTTCGTAGAGCATGGCCTGGGTGGCCAAGCCGACCTGCGAGAACAAACGCTCCGAACCGCAGCCCGGGAAGTAGAAGACCGCATCCGATTCCTCGGTCGTCTTCAACGGATTGCGGATCACCGGAATGACCTTGTCGTCCTCGATATCGAGCAGGGCGCGGGAAGTCCGCTTCGGCAGGTTGCCCGGCATCGGCCGGTTGAGGAAATGAATGACCTGGGTCTTGACCGAGGGCGCACCGAGCGAGGCTGGCGGATGCTGCCGGCTGTCCTGGGTCAGGCCGAAGGCCTTTGCCGCCTTGTAGGCCAGGCGCTGTGCCTTGAAGCCGAAGTCCATCATGACACCGCGCATCAGCTTGATGGTCGCCGGGTCCTTCAGGTTCAGGTAGGTCATTGCCGCCAGCGTGCCCGGACTCGTCCGCTTCTTGCCCTGCTTGCGCAGGAAGTTGCGCATGGCAACCGACACGTCGCCAAAGTCGATGTCGACCGGGCAGGGTTTGACGCAACGGTGGCAGACCGTGCAATGGTCGGCGACATCGTTGAATTCGTCGAAATGCTTGAGCGAAATGCCGCGCCGGGTCTGCTCCTCGTAAAGGAAGGCCTCGACCAGCAGCGACGTCGCCAGAATCTTGTTGCGCGGGCTGTAGAGCAGGTTGGCCGGCGGCACATGGGTCGAGCAGACCGGCTTGCACTTGCCGCAGCGCAGGCAGTCCTTGACCATCTCGGAAATTTTGCCGATTTCCGACTGTTCCATGATCAGCGATTCGGTGCCGAGCAGGCTGAACGAGGGCGTATAGGCATTCACCAGATCGCCGCCGGGCATCAGCTTACCCTTGTTGAAGCGACCTTCCGGATCGACCTTCTGCTTGTAGGCGCGGAAGGGCGCCAGTTCGGCCTCGCTGAGGAATTCCAGCTTGGTGATGCCGATGCCGTGCTCGCCGGAAATCACGCCGTCCAGACCGCGCGCCAGATGCATGATGCGTTCGACGGCGCGGTTGGCCGTCTGCAGCATCTCGTAATTGTCCGAATTGACCGGGATGTTGGTATGCACATTGCCGTCGCCGGCATGCATGTGCAGTGCGACGAAGACACGGCCGCGCAGCACTTCCTTGTGGATCGCCTCGATGCGTTCGAGGATGGGGCGGTACACCGCACCATCGAAAATCTTGGTCAGGCGAGCCTTCAGCTCCTGCTTCCAGGAAGTCCGCACCGAGTAGTCCTGCAGACGGTGGAAAAGCTTGGGATTGGCCGCCCGGTTGGTCAGCTCGCCGGCCACCACGCCGTAGGAAGCGAAGCGCGACTCGGCTTCGGCCAGCGGCAGGTCGAGGTTCTCCAGCAACCATTCCCAGCGCAGGCGGACGGCTTCGACATAATCCAGCGCCGCCTGGCGGCGGTCGCCGATCAGCACCTCGGTCTCGATCGTCGTATCGCCGCGGTGCAGCGGCAGGTCGCCCTTGAGGAAGTCGCTCAGCGCGGCGCACAGGGCCAACTTGTTCTGCGTCGACAACTCAATGTTGATACGCTCGATGCCGTCGCAGTAGTCGCCCATGCGCGGCAGCGGAATGACCACGTCCTCGTTGACCTTGAAGGCGTTGGTATGGCGCGATATGGCAGCGGTCCGCGAACGGTCGAGCCAGAATTTCTTGCGCGTTTCCGGCGTCACCGCGATGAAGCCCTCGGCGCCGCGCACGTTGCACATGCGGACGACTTCGGAGGCGGCTGCCATCACGGCGTTTTCGTCATGGCCGACGAGATCGCCGATCAGCACCATCTTCGGCCGCCCGTGGCGCTTGGCCTTGGTGGCGTAGCCAACGGCCTTCACGTAGCGCTCGTCGAGGTGTTCGAGACCGGCCAGCAGCACGCCGGCCGCATGGCCGGCGCCACCCGGCTTGAAATAGTCGGTGATTTCGACAATGGCCGGCACGGCTTCACGCACCTGGCCGAAGAATTCGAGACAAACGGTGCGGGTGACCGGCGGCATCTTGTGCAGCACCCAGCGCGCCGCGACGATGATGCCGTCGGTACCTTCCTTCTGTACGCCCGGCACGCCGCCGAGGAACTTGTCGGTAACGTCCTTGCCCAGGCCGATCTTGCGGCAGGCGGCGCCCGGCATGGTCAGGATTTCCTCGCCAAGCAGTTTCTTGCCGCTCGGATCGAAGCGCTTGAGGCGGAATTCGACGTTTTCCTGCTCGTGGATCTTGCCGTAGTTGTGATTGACCCGTTCGACTTCCAGCCAGTTGCCGTCCGGATCGACCATCTTCCACCAGGCCAGATTGTCGAGCGCGGTGCCCCACAGCACGGCCTTCTTGCCGCCGGCATTCATGGCGATGTTGCCGCCGATGCAGGACGCGCTGGCCGAGGTCGGATCGACCGCGAAAACGCGCCCGGCGGCCGAAGCGGCCTCGGAAACGCGCTCGGTGACGACGCCGGCGCCGGTGCGGATCGTCGCATACGGCGTTTCGTGGCCGGCCAGCACCAGCTCCTCGACCGGACCGATGTCGATCAGCTTTTCGGTATTGATCACCGCCGCGTAAGGGGTCAACGGCACGGCACCACCGGTATAGCCGGTGCCGCCGCCGCGCGGGATGATGGTCAGGCCGGCTTCGAAACAGCCGCGGACCAGGTGGGCGATTTCTTCTTCGGTGTCCGGATAGAGGACGACGAAGGGGTACTCGACCCGCCAGTCGGTGGCGTCGGTGACGTGCGAGACGCGGGCCAGACCGTCGAAGGCGATGTTGTCCTTGCGCGTGTGCTTGCCGAGGATCTTCATGACCTTGCGGCGCAGGTCGTGGGCTTCGCCGAAGCGTTCGGCAAAGCGGTTCACCGCATCGCGCGCCGCATCGACCAGGCGCTTGACCTTGGCCGAGCGTTCCGGATCTTCGCTCTGCGTCGCCTGGCGACGTTTCTCGACCTCGTTCAGCCGATGGTGCAGGGCATTGACCAGCGCATCGCGGCGCTCGCGATTGGCCAGCAGGTCGTCTTCCAGGTAGGGGTTGCGCTGCACGACCCAGATGTCGCCGAGCACCTCGTAGAGCATGCGGGCGGATCGACCGGTAACCCGCTCGCTGCGCAAATCGTCGAGGGCCTCCCAGTTGTCGGCGCCGAGCAGGCGGATGACGATCTCGCGATCGGAAAACGAGGTGTAGTTGTAGGGAATTTCGCGCAGGCGGGCAGTCATGGAAGCAGCCAGGGGGTCCGTCAAAAAATGGATTTTAGCGTATTGCGACGCAACACGCGGGGTCGTTCGACCGGAAACGGGGTTCAGGGTTCAGTTGCTCAGGGCGGCCTGGGCGATCAGCCAGTAGCGGGCAAACTTGCCCACCGCCATGAACAAACAGCAGGGCAGCCAGTGCAGGCGCAGCCAGCCGGCAGCGACACAGAGCGCGTCGCCGAGCAGTGGCGTCCAAGCCAGCAGCAATGCCGGACTGCCCCAGCGCTCGAGCTTTTCCTTGTGCGGCAGGTGTTCGAGCCGCCGCCAGCGGGGCAGGGCATAACCGCACCACCACGAGGTCATGCCGCCCAGCGTATTGCCCAGCGTGGCCAGGCCCAGTGCGGCCGCGTATTCGCCGGGATGCAGCTTGAGAAAACCCCAGAGCAGGGCTTCGGAACCGCCGGGCAGCACCGTGGCCGAGAGAAAACTGGCGGCCAGCAGGCCCCAGAGACCGCTTTCTGCCGTGACGTTTAGCCACTCCACCCGTAGAATCCCCTTTTTGCCCAAATGAATCGCACCATGCACCCGGATTATCTCGAAAAAGTTCTCAACGCACAGGTTTACGACGTGGCGGTCGAAACGCCGCTCGAACTGGCCGCCAACCTTTCCGTCCGGGCCGGCAACAAGATCATTCTCAAGCGCGAGGACATGCAGCCGGTGTTCTCCTTCAAGCTGCGCGGCGCCTACAACAAGATCGCCAGCCTCTCGGCCGAAAAGCTCAAGCGCGGCGTCATCTGCGCCTCGGCCGGCAACCACGCCCAGGGCGTCGCCCTGTCGGCCGCCAAGCTCGGCTGCCGCGCCGTCATCGTCATGCCGACCTCGACCCCGGACATCAAGGTCGGTGCCGTACGCCGGCGCGGTGGCGAAGTCGTGCTGCACGGCGACTCCTTCGACGATTCCTACGCCCATGCGCTGGAACTGGAAAAATCCGAGAAGCTGACCTTCGTCCATCCCTTCGACGACCCGGAAGTCATCGCCGGCCAGGGCACCGTGGCGATGGAAATCCTGCGTCAGCATTCGCGCCACAACGGGCCGATCCATGCGGTGTTCTGTGCCATCGGCGGCGGCGGCCTGGCGGCCGGGGTGGCCGCCTACATCAAGCGCCTGCGCCCGGAAATCAAGGTGATCGGGGTCGAGACCTTCGACGCCGACGCCATGAAGCAGTCGATCGCTGCCGGCAAGCGCGTCCGCCTCGACCAAGTCGGGCTGTTCTCCGACGGAACCGCCGTCAAGTACGTCGGCGAGGAAACCTTCCGCCTGTGCCGCGAGCATCTCGACGACATCATCCTGGTCGACACCGACGCCATCTGCGCCGCGATCAAGGATGTCTTCGAGGACACCCGCTCCATCGTCGAGCCGGCCGGGGCGCTGGCCGTCGCCGGGGCCAAGGAATACGCCCGCCAGCACAAGCTGAAGGACAAGAACCTGGTCGCCGTGACCTCCGGCGCCAACATGAATTTCGACCGCCTGCGCTTCGTCGCCGAACGCGCCGAGGTCGGCGAGAGCCGCGAAGCCGTGCTGGCCGTGACGCTGCCGGAGAAACCGGGCGCCTACAAGAAATTCCTTGCCCTGATCGGCAAGCGCAACATCACCGAATTCAACTACCGCTACCACACCGCCAGCGAAGCCCACGTCTTCGTCGGCCTGCAGGTCGCCGACCGCAAGGAGTCAACCAAGCTGGTCGACAGCCTGCAGAAGCACGGCTACCCGACACTCGACCTGACCGAAGACGAAATGGCCAAGAACCATATTCGCCACATGGTCGGCGGCCACGCGCCGCGCGTCTGCGACGACGGCATGAGCGAACTGCTCTACCGCTTCGAGTTCCCGGAAAAGCCGGGGGCGCTGATGAACTTCCTGACCCAGATGAGTGCCGGCTGGAACATCAGCCTGTTCCATTACCGCAACCACGGCGCCGACTACGGTCGCGTGCTGGTCGGCATGCAGGTCCCGCCGGGTGAGATGAGCGAGTTCCGCAGCTTCCTGAAGAACCTCGGCTACGCCCACTGGGACGAAAGCCAGAATCCGGCCTACAAGCTCTTCCTCGGCTAATTCGGCTGCCTTATATTTTTGTGAATATTCCTTCTTTCACAGAATAAACAGCGCTGCCTAAACTCCAGTCTTTGCGAGCCAGTCTCGCCAGACTGGAGTTTTTCATGCCGCTGACCGACCTGATCCGTTATTTCAATACCGCCGACAGCGCCGGCGAGAGCACCCTTTATCCGGAAGGCAATCGCGCCGCCGCCTGGCACAGTGGCCTGCGTCTGCATTCTTTGTTCCAACCCATCGTCGACCTCACCGACGGACACATCGTAGGCCACCACGCCACCCTCGATGTCCACCTGGAGGACGGCACGCCAGTCAGCCCGGAAAGCGCCTACGGAAGGTGCACCAGCCCGGAGGCCATCATCCATTTCGACCGCCTGTGCCGCACGCTGCATGCGCTCAATTTCCTGGCCCAGCACGATTACGCCGGCGGCTACCTGCAACTGGCCATCCATCCCCGCCATCTGCTGGCCGTACAAAGCCAGCACGGCATGGTCTACGAGGCCATCCTCAAGCGTTGCGGCCTGGCCCCGGAAGATATCGTGCTCGCCATCGATGCCGGCCAGTTCGGCGACGATGCGCGGCTGATCGCCGCCCTGCACAACTATCGGCGGCGCGGTTATCGTCTCGCCCTGCATGCGCCAGGCGCCCCCGCTGGCGGCAACGCCTGGCTCGACCTGCAGCCCGACATCCTGCGCCTCGATCTGACCCAGGTTCACCGTCTGTTCCCGGCGGGAACACCGGACGGGCTGGTCATCGAACTGTCCGGCATCGATGGCGACGCAGAACTCGCGCAGGCCCGGCCCACCGGCGCCCAACTTGGCCACGGCCGGCTGTTCGGCTCGCCGGCCAGCGATTGCCAGCCCACCCACAGCAAGCAGAGAGTCGCCTACAATCGAGGGTCCCCATCTGGAGCCCCGCTATGAAAATCGCCAACAACGTCACCGAGCTGGTCGGCAATACCCCGCTGGTTCGCCTCAATCGCGTCACTGCCGGCTGCGCCGCCACCATCGCTGCCAAACTGGAATTCTTCAACCCGGGCCACAGCGTCAAGGACCGTATCGCCGTCGCCATGCTCGACGCCGCCATCGCCGCCGGCAAGATCGGCCCGGATACCGTGGTGCTCGAACCGACCTCGGGCAATACCGGTATCGGCCTGGCCATGGTCTGCGCCGCGCGCGGCATCAAGGCCGCCTTCGTCATGCCCGAAACGATGAGCCGCGAACGCAAGCTGCTGCTCAAGGCCTACGGCGCCGAACTGATCCTCACCCCGGGGCCGGAAGGCATGGGCGGCGCCATCGCCAAGGCCAAGGCCCTGGCCGAAGCCGACCCGAAATACTTCATCCCGCAGCAATTCGAGAACCCGGCCAATCCGGCAATCCACCGCAACACCACCGCCGAGGAAGTCTGGCGCGACACCGACGGCCAGGTCGACATCTTCGTCTCCGGCGTCGGCACCGGCGGCACCGTGACCGGGGTCGGCGAAGTGCTCAAGGCCAGAAAGCCCGGCGTGCAGATCGTCGCCGTCGAACCCGATGCCTCGCCGGTCCTTTCCGGCGGCCAGAAGGGGCCGCATCCGATCCAGGGGATCGGCGCCGGCTTCGTCCCCGGCGTACTGAATACCTCGGTTTACGACGAGGTGATCCGCGTCAAGAACGACGATGCCTTCGCCATCGCCCGCCGCATGGCCACCGAAGAAGGCCTGCTGGTCGGCATCTCCTCCGGCGCCGCCACCTGGGCGGCGCTCGAACTGGCCAAGCGCCCGGAAAATGCCGGCAAGCTGATCGTCGTCATCATCCCGTCCTTCGGCGAACGCTACCTGTCGACCGCCCTCTACCAGCACCTCGAAGTTTGAGTTCGCCGGTTTGAGCCACTTCGACCAACCGATCGACCGGCGCCAGTCCGACTCCTACAAGTGGGGCAAATACGCCGGGCGTGACATCCTGCCACTGTGGGTGGCCGACATGGACTTCGCCGCCCCGCCGGCCGTCCTGGCGGCGCTGCAGGCCCGTCTGGAACATGGCGTGTTCGGCTACGGCGGCCCGCCCCCCTCGCTCGACGCGGCCGTGCAGGCACATCTGGAAAGCGAGTACGGCTGGCACATCGAAGCCGAGTGGATCGTCTGGCTGCCCGGCCTGGTCACCGGCCTCAACGTCGCCTGCCGGGCCGTCGAAGGCGAGGTGTTGACCGCGGCGCCAATCTACCCGCCCTTTCTTTCCGCACCGCGCTTCTCGGGGCGCCGGCTCAACCGCTTCGAACTCGGTTGCAGCGAGGAGGGCGCCTGGCACTGGGACACCACGGCCATGCAGGCGGCCCTGACCCCGGCCAGCAAGCTGTTCCTGCTCTGCCATCCGCACAACCCGGTCGGCCGCTGCTGGAGTCGCGACGAATTGCTCGGCCTGGCCGACTTCGCCGAGCGGCACGACCTGATCGTCTGCTCGGATGAAATCCACTGCGGCCTGATCCTCGATGCCGAGAAACGCCATATCCCCTTCGCCAGCCTGTCCGCCGATGCCGCCCGCCGCAGCATCACGCTGATGGCCCCATCGAAGACCTTCAACATCCCGGGGCTCGGCTGCGCCTTCGCGGTAATTCCGGATGCGACGCTGCGCCGCCGTTTCCTGCGAGCGATGGATGGCATCGTGCCGCATGTCAATGTGTTCGGCTTTGCCGCCTGCGAAGCGGCCTATCGCGACTGCACCGACTGGCATCGCGAATTGATCGCCTACCTGCGCGGCAACCGTGACCGGGTCGAGACGGCCATCGGCGCCCTGCCGGGCATCCGCATGAGTCATGTCGAAGCGACCTACCTGGCCTGGATCGATGTCCGCGGTCTGCAGCTCGACAAGCCAGCGGCCCATTTCGAAGCCCACGGCCTGGGCCTCTCCGACGGTGCCGACTTCGGCGCGCCCGGCTGGCTGCGGCTCAACTTCGGCTGCCCCCGAGCCACGCTGGATGAAGCCTTGCACCGCTTTGCCGCCGCCTGCCAAGCCGCATGAGCGCCTACAGTCTCACCCTGCTGGCGCTCGCCACCGCCTTGCTCGCCCAGTCGTTTGCCGGCGGCCTGGCGGTCGAAATGTTCATGCGCAAGACGCTCACGGCGGGCGTCCGCCGGTCATGGATCGCGCTCGCCCTGGGTTCGGTCCTCTTCGCCCTGTTCCACGGCTACACCCTCGAACTGGCTTTGCGCACCGGACTCTACGACCTGCGCCAGGCCGTCCTCGGCGGCCTCATCTCGATCCTTTACGGACTCGGCACCTACGGACTCAGACGCCAGTCGGCCTGAACGCCCCCTGCTCGGTAACGATCCAGTCCAGACGCTGATCATGCGGCTCGGGTCGAATCGTCGGCAGGCGGTTGATTTCGAAACCGACGCCGACCGCCAGGGGACGTGGCGCCAGCGCCGCCAAGGTCCGGTCGAAATAGCCGCCGCCGTACCCCATCCGGTACCCGGCGGCATCGAAGCCGTTGAGCGGCAGCAGGATCAGGTCCGGTTGCAGCCAGTCGCCATCCATCGGCGTCGGAATGCCGTAGCGATCCGGCTGCAGGCTCGACGCCGCCGTCCATTCCCGAAAGGCCAGCGGCTGGTCCGCGCCGACCACCACCGGCAATGCTGCCTTGGCGCCCTCGGCCACCCAGGCATCGACCGCCGCCCGGACGTCCGGCTCATGCTTGATCGGCCAGCAGAAGGCGACCACCTGCGGCCGGGGCAAGGCCGCCCGCAAGCGCGTGACGATGGCAGCCGACAAGGCGGCATGCGCCGCCGCATCGAGCGTCGCCCGCTGCGCCACCAATTCACGGCGCAACGCCCGTCGCCACGCCGTGTTATCCTCGTTCAGCTCAGTCATCAGCACAATCTAGCATGAAGTTTCGCCTCTTCCTTTTAAGTCTCTCCGTTTCATTTCCGCTTCTCGCACAGGATGGCAATGACCTCGCTTTCCTGACCGCACGCGACGCTTTCCGCGCCGGCGACCGCAACAAACTGGAAAAGGCCACCGCCCAGCTGGGTAACCACGAACTGGCGCCCTACGTTGAAAACTACCGTCTGCGCATGTGGATGGATCAGGGCGACGCCGCCAGCATGCGCGCCTTCCTGGAGCGCAACGACAAAAGCTATGTCGCCGAGAAACTGCGCGCCGACTGGATTCGTTGGCTGGGCAAACGCGCCAACTGGAGCGACGTGGAAGCCGAATACGCCAGGATGCTGGCGCCGGAACCCGATGTCACCTGCTACAGCCAGCAGGCCCGCCTGGCCCGTAACGACAAGTCGGTACTCGACGAGGCGGAAAAGCTCTGGCTGACGCTGATCGAACCGCCGGAGCCCTGCCGGCCGGTAATCGACTCTCTGGTCTACGGGCAGCGCGTGCATGGCGAAGATGTCTGGCTGCGCGCCCGCCGGCAGCTCGAAGCCAATCGCCCGAACGCCAGCAAGAGCACGCTGAATTACCTGCCGGATGCGCAGATGCCCGACGGCAAGGCCTTCGATACTGCGGTCAACAACCCGATGGGCTACCTTGCCCGCCAACCCGCTAACTGGCATGCCAGCCAGACCGGCCGCGAACTGGCCGCTTTCGCCGTCGCCCGCCTGGCCGCCAACGACCCGCGCGTTGCCGCCGACGAACTGGACAAGCTCAAGGCCCGGCTGCAGGAATCCGAAAAACAATGGGCCTGGAGCCAGATCGGCCTGCAGGGCGCCAAGCGGCACCTGCCGGAGGCCCTCGGTTGGTATGCCAGTGCCGGCAAGACTGTGTTATCGGACGAAGGCTACCAGTGGAAAGTGCGCGCTGCCTTGCGCGCCCAGGAGTGGGGTGTCGTGCTCAACACCATCCAGGCCATGCCGCCGACGCTGGCCGCGCAGCCGGAATGGATCTACTGGCTGGGCCGCGCCTTCAAGGCGGGCGGCAAGACCAGCGACGCCGATGCACTGTTCGGCAAGATTGCCGGCCAGGCCAATTTCTACGGCAACCTCGCCGACGAGGAACTGGGGCGCAGCATCATGCCGCCGCCCAAGGCCAAGGCAACGACCGCCGACGAACAAAAGGCGGCGCGGGAAAACCCCGGAATCCGCCGTGCCATGGCCTTCTTCCGCCTCGACATGCGCACCGAGGCGGTCAAGGAATGGAACTGGGCCTTGCGCGGCATGGACGACCGCGAGCTGCTCGCCGCCGCCGATCTCGCCAAGCGCAACCAGATCTGGGATCGCGCCATCAACACTGCCGACCGAACCAAGAACGAACACGACTACTCGCTGCGCTTCCTCTCGCCTTACGGCGACCAGGTCCGGCCGGCCGCCCACAACCAGTCGCTCGACGACGCCTGGGTATACGGCCTGATGCGCCAGGAGAGCCGTTTCATCACCAATGCAAAATCGAACGTCGGCGCCTCCGGCCTGATGCAGTTGATGCCGGCCACCGCCAAATGGGTCGCCAAGAAGATCGGCCTGCGCGACTACAACCACGGCAAGGTCAACGATACGGAAACCAACGTCCTGCTCGGCACCAGCTACATGCGCCTGGTCATGGAAAACCTCGACAACCATCCGGTACTCGCTTCCGCCGCCTACAACGCCGGCCCCGGCCGGGCCAAGAAATGGCGGGCCGACCGGCCGCTGGAAGGGGCGATCTACGCGGAAACCATCCCCTTCAGCGAAACCCGCGACTACGTCAAAAAGGTGATGAGCAACGCGGTCTACTACTCGACCCTGTTCAACGGCAAGCCGGATTCGTTGAAGGCCCGTCTCGGCGTGGTCGGACCAAAGACCAGTGACGCGCCCAAAGATGCCGATTTGCCCTAGTATTCCGCACTGATCCTTCACCGCCCGCCCAGATGGCCTACCAGACCACAAACCCGACCAGCACGACGCCCCAGGCTCCGGAGGACGCTTTTGCCATCCTGCGCGATTGCCGAACCTTCTACCTGAAACAATTGGGGCAACTGCTGCAGGAAGCCGAACCGGTATCGCCCAAAGCCATCCAGGTCTTTCAGGAAGCGGTCGGCAGCTATTTCGACGAAATGGCTTCCAGCGCGCGGCGAAGCGGCTTTGAGGACGCTCAGGGCCTGACCGCCTCGCGCATTTCCCTGGTCAAGGAAAGCGATCTGGAACTCGATATCCGCCTGACCGATTTCACTTCGCGTCTGATGGAGAAAACCGGGGGCGACCTGTGGCGGGTTTACCTGCGTTTCATCACCCTGCTGGCTCGTCCCGACCTGAGCACGGCCGACAATCCGGTCGGCCCGAAAGGCATCGCTCTCGGGCTGACCGAACTGTGTGCCGAACTGGGCGAAAACCACGACAAGACGCTGGATCGCATCGACCGTCTGGAAACCTATTTGGCGCAGAACCTGAGCTATCTGTACGCCAAACTCAATGACTTTCTCGGCGCACGTAAAATTGCCGCGGCCCAACCGGCATTGATCACGGCACCAGACACTACCCCCGTCGCTTCCGCCCCAACTGCGCCCAACGCGGCTGTTCTGCTGCAACAACAGTTGCTCGGCCCGGCCGGTGCAACGCTACCGGCGGCCAACAGCCCGGCAGCCAATCTCCTGTCGCAAGCGATGTTCGAGCGCTTGCTCGCCCGCCTCGACGATCTGGAACGTACCGGGCATCTGGCACCGCTGGTGGGCGAGCCCTCGGCCCCGAGCGGCGGCAATCGCCCGACCGGTAACGATCCTTCGCTGGAAACCTTGATCCCGGGATTGTTTACGGCGGGCAAAGAGAAAGCGCTTGTCGCCCACAAGCCGCTCAATTCGAACGAACTGGGCATTCCGACTGGAGCGCCGGAAGCGGCCACCATCGACACGCTGGCCAAGATTTTCGAAGCCATTTTCGCTTCGCCCAACTTGCCGGACGCCGTCAAAGGCGCCTTGTCCAGCCTGCAAATCCCGACCTTGAAAGCCGCCATGCTCGATGCTTCGTTCTTCACCGACGAGGCTCATCCGGCACGACGCCTTCTCGACAAAATGGCCCGTGCCGCAATTGGCCAGGCAATCGACGTATCCTCGCGACATCCGGTCTGCGTCAGCCTCCAGCAAATCGCCAGCCGAGTACGTAGTGAATACACCAACAATACAGACATCTTCGCCCCGCACATCGCCGAACTCGACGCGCTGATTGCCAGCCGGGACGAGGCCGTTGCCCGGTCAGCGGAAGCCTATTTACCGCTGCTCTACCAACTCGACCGGCAGAAGCAGGCCGCACAACGCAGCCTGCAATTCATCGAAAGCATCCTTGCCCGCGGCGCCCCGGACAGCATTGCCGCATTCCTGCGCGAACAATGGCACAAGGTTCTGCTGGTCAGCTTGCTGGAAGGCGGCGAACAGGGCAATGCCTGGCAGGAAAACACTGCCGCGATCAATGACTTGCTATGGAGCATCCAGCCGAAAAGCGACGTCGACGAGCGCAAACGCCTGGCCAAGATCCTGCCACCCATGCTGCAGAAGCTGAATGCCGGCATGGCCCGTATCGGCGTTCCCGCCGATGTCCAAAGCGCCTTCCTGGATACCTGCTTCGAACTGCAAACGGCCGCCATGCGTGGCCTTGCCACCCCGGCAGCAAGCGATCAAGCTGCAGCCATACCCGCGCTGCGGGAAAGCCGATCGTTCATGGGTGAACTCGCAGCCGGCGAACGCATCCTGAAAACACTCGATCGCCCTGACGATGGCATCCAACCCATCCGCTTGCGGCCGCCGGTCCAACCTGGCCACTGGCTAAGATTCGCCTTGGGCGAAGAGGTGCTATGCGGACGACTTTGCCAGATCAGTCCGGAAAGTGGCATGTTGCTGCTCGCCAACCCGGACTGGGATTACGCCGTGGCCATCCATCCGGGCATTCTCGATGGCATGTTGAAGTCCGGCTCAGCCCGCATCTGCTCCAACGAATCGCTGTTCAATCTGGCGGCAGAACAGGCCTTGCAACGGGCGAACCGGGCATCAGGCTAAAACGGCCTGACGGCAGACCAAGGCAAATGGCGCAAAACGGCCGATTTACCTTAAAATTCAAGTTTTTCGAATAAAGCTTCCGGGGTTCAAAATGGACGTCAAAAAGGTCTTGCTGCTGGGGGGTAGCGGTTTTGTCGGTACCTACATCGCCAACCGTCTGTCGCAGCGCGGTATCGAAGTCACTATTCCGACCCGTCGGCGCGAGCGCACCAAGGCGCTGATCATCCAGCCGAACATCGAAATGCCGGAAGCCAATATTCATTGCGAAAAAGCGCTGACCGAGCTGATGCAAGGCCACGACGCGGTGATCAACCTGGTCGGCATCCTGCACAGCCGCGACGTCCAGCTGCCTTACAGCCGCGATTTCGCCGAAGCCCACGTCGAGCTGCCGAAGAAAATCATTGCCGCCTGCAAGGCCGCCGGTGTCCGTCGTCTGCTGCATATGAGCGCCCTCAAGGCCGATCCCAAGGGCCCCTCCGAATATCTCTGCTCGAAGGGCGAGGGCGAGGCCATCGTGCGTGCCGCCAGCCAGGACCTCGATGTGACGATTTTCCGTCCGTCGGTTATTTTCGGTCTCGGCGACTCCTTCCTGTCGATGTTCGCCAGCGTCCTGAAAAAGCTGCCCGTCTTCCCGCTCGGTTTCGGCCATGCCCGCTTCCAGCCGGTCTGGGCGGCCGACGTCGCCGATGCCTTTGTGGACAGCCTGGGCAATGAAGCCACCTTCGGCCAGACCTACGACCTGGTCGGCCCCAAGGTTTATACGCTGCGCGAACTGGTCGACTACACCGCTCGGCTGACCGGCAGCAACGCCCGCATCATCGCCCTCTCCGAAGGCTGGGCCTACTTGCAGGCCGGCCTGATGTGGCTGGCGCCGAACCCGATGATGTCGCCGGACAACCTGCGTTCGATGCAGGTCGATAGCGTCGGCGAAGCCGGCTGCAATCCGCCGGCCGACTGGCAACCGACGGCGCTCGAAGCCGTTGCCCCGACCTACATTGCGCTCAACACGCCCAAAGGCAAGCTCGACAGCTTCCGCTACCGGGCAGGGCGCTAAGCCCGCCGACCGGCCGTGCAGATCTTCATCGTCGGCGGCGCCGTCCGCGACGAACTGCTCGGTCGGCCCAGTGCCGACCGCGATTACGTCGTCGTCGGTGCCACGCCGGAAGCCATGCTGACCAAGGGCTTCCGCCCCGTCGGCAAGGACTTCCCGGTATTCCTGCATCCGCAGTCGCATGAGGAATACGCGCTGGCCCGCACCGAGCGCAAGACGGGTCGCGGTTACCACGGCTTCACCTTTCATGCCGCGCCCGACGTCACGCTCGAGGCCGATCTCGCCCGCCGCGACCTGACCATCAACGCGATGGCCAAGGCCGACGATGGCAGCATCGTCGACCCCTTTGCCGGCCAGCAGGATCTGCGGAACAAGATCCTGCGCCATGTCGGCCCGGCCTTTGCCGAAGACCCGGTGCGCATCCTGCGCATTGCCCGCTTTGCCGCCCGCTTCGCCGATTTCACGATTGCCCCGGAAACGGCCGCCCTGATGCGGCAGATGGTTGTCGACGGCGAAGTCGATCATCTGGTCGCCGAGCGCGTCTGGCAGGAGCTGGCCAAGGGCCTGATGGAAAACCGGCCGTCGCGGATGTTCGAAGTCCTGCGCGAATGCGGTGCGCTGGCACGCTTGCTGCCAGAGGTCGATGCCCTGTTCGGCGTACCGCAACGGGCCGACTACCATCCGGAGATCGACGCCGGCATTCATACGCTGATGGTGATCGATCAGGCCGCCCGGCACGGCTTTCCGCTCACCGTGCGCTTTGCCGGCCTGACCCACGATCTGGGCAAGGCGACGACCCCGGCCGACATCCTGCCCCGGCATCTCGGCCACGAAGAGCGCAGCGTCCAACTGCTTGAAGCGATGACGCGCCGCCTGCGTGTCCCCAACGAATGCCGCGACCTCGCGTTGTTGATGGCCCGCTATCACGGCAGCATTCATCGGGCCCCCGAACAACGCGCCGCCACCCTCGTCACGCTTCTCGAGAACACCGACGCCTTGCGCCGGCCTCAACGCTTTGCCGAATTGCTTGATGCCTGCCGTTGCGACTACACCGGCCGTCTCGGCTGGGAAGACAAGGCCTATGACAGCCCGCGATACTTGCTGGATGCCTTGGCAGCAGCCAGCCAGGTTCCGGCCGGGCAAATCGCCGCGGCCTGCCGAGACAAGGGTCTTATCCCGGAGAAAATTCGCATTGCCCGCATCGATGCGGTACGTGCCTGGCTAAATAATCCTGGAGACCAACCAGAGCAATAGCGAAAAAAGCAGGACCGAAGCGAACGGAAAGCGATAGCGCCGACCGCGCAAGGAAACGGACAAATCCCCCGGCAACTGACCGAATCGGATAAAGCGCGCCAAATGAGGGCTGACGATGCCGAGCACGAAAATCACGACGACCAGCGTCAACAGCCACTTGAACATTTTGCCTTGCACAGCCGGGTAAAAAACCGCATTTAATCATGCTTCACCCCAACGAAACCGAATGCTAAAAACCCAAATCGTCGAAGGCCTCGAAGTCTTCAGCTACTGTTCCACCGATAACACCAACCGCCCGCCGATCCTGTTCGTGCATGGCGCGTTCGCCGGCGGCTGGATGTGGACTGAAACCTTCATGCCCTTTCTCGCCGCAGCCGGATACTCCTGTCATGCGCTCTCTTTGCGAGGGCACGGCAGTAGCCACGGCAAAGAACATATCAACTGGCACTCGGTTAACGACTATGTCGAAGATGTACGAACCGTTGCCGATTGGCTAGGCCAGACGCCCATCCTGATCGGTCACTCGATGGGCGGCTTCATCGTGCAGAAATACCTGGAACGCGACACCGTACCCGCTGCAGCGCTACTCTGTTCAGTACCGCCGCAAGGCCTGATTGCCGCACAGTTTCACCTGATGTTCCAGAAACCGCAGTTGTTCATGGACATCAACAACATCATGAGCGGCAACTATCCTGATACTGAAGTCTTGCGCGAAGCCCTCTTTGCCGGCGATATCGACGAAACCATGCTCACAGCCTGGCTGGGCCGGATGCAAACCGAGTCGCATCGCGCCTTATGGGATATGTCGATGTTCAATCTGCCCAACCTGCATGCGATGCACCGACCGCCGATGCTGATCCTCGGCGCCGAGCAGGATGTACTGGTCCCCGCCTTCCTGGTCCAGGCAACAGGGCAGACCTATGGTCTGCCGGTCCATATTTTCCGGGAAATGGGCCACGCCGTGACCCACGAAAAAGAATGGCCGCTGGTCGCGGCCACCTTGCGTGACTGGTTGGACAGCCTCAGGCCTTGACGTCGATCTTGTTGCCGAGATGCGAAGGATTGCTCGGCGCTTGCGGGACGGCCTGCAACAGTTGCATTGCGTTCTGCTCCTGGATGTTCATGGCCTTCTTGAGGACCAGGGTACTCACGGCATCGCCGGTCATCGACTGGGATAACGCGGTACTTAAACTGCCGACCGAAGATACGTCCATGGCGTGCTTGCTCCAAACTGAATTCGCTATTACTTTAGTGTAGTAAGATTTTCGGATAAAGCAATGAGTAAGTCCAAAGACTCGGAAACCGCATCGGCCATTCAGGATGCCATTCGCGCCAAACGCGAAGGCAGATCGAGTATTGCCGAGGACATTGCCGAGCTCGAGCGGGCGCTGCTGATCGACATCGAAAGCTTCGATCTGGAAGCCGCCGAACAGCGCGCCAGGCGCGAGCAGCTAGCCAACTCCGGCGCCGGCATGGTCGACGCATCGCTGGTCTTTCCAACCATCGTTCCCACCCCGCAACCGGTGACCCCGGCCAAACCGGCCCCGCGTCCGACGCAAGCTCTGCCAATACTGGATCAAAGCGGCAGCAGCCTGCTCGATCAGTTGCGCCAGCAAGCCGAAATCCGTCAACGCCAGTTGCACAGCGAAATGACGGAGCGGACGGCACAGAACGAAATCATTGATCAGTCGCTCAAGCGCGTCTTCTTCTATCTGCACGATCTGGTTCAGCAACTCAACATCGTCAAGCCGGAGATTCCACGCCCCTACCTGATCACCGACGAGCGAGAACTGCACGGACTGGCATGGCAGGAAGGATTTGCCGATTACCGGACGCAATCCCAAGCCGCCGGTGCATTGGTCGAGCTGGTCAGCTTTTCCTACCGGCTGAGCAGTTCGGACTCGCTCATCATCGAGCGCGACGGCACGGTAGTCGAGCGCTTCCGTACCCAACTATTCGATTATGGTCTGCAATTCTCCTGCAAGGAATTCAAGAATGCCCGTCGCTATGTCGAACGTGCCGAATTCCATATCCAGCCTGCAGTCAGTGTGACCGCACGCTGGCGTGCCGATTTTACCCAGGGCAAGATCGTCCTGGAGGCCCGTAATCTGGAGCGGCTGGGAAGCATGAGCTACACCTTATCGCCTAGCGCGCTCGACAAGGACTTGATGGAAGAATTCGGTCGCCTCGTGCTGGGTCAGGCGAATCGCTTTCGGGAATTGGCCAAACGCTGATTACAAGCGGTGACTTTGATCGCCGCTGGAAAATCCGCACAGGGTGCCGTCATCAATGCCGCGCCCCAGAGCAATGACCTTGAACAGTTCGCCCATCTCATGCGGCATCAGTAACTTGCTGACAGCGGCTGCGGCACGGATGTATTGGTGTGTCCCCGACTCCAGTTCGGCCAATCGGTCAAGGATTCCGCAATTGAGCAGGAATTGTCCCTGGCTGGTGTACCCCAGCAAATCAAGCCCGGCCGGATGAGCAGCAGCGATGATGGCCGTGAAATCGACATGCACGGTGACGTCCTGTAAGCCGGGAAGATAGAACGGATCTGGATGAGCCTGATGCCGGTAGTGGCACATCAGGGTGCCGCGCGCCCGCTGCGGGTGATAGAACTCGCGCCGCGGGAAACCGTAGTCGATCAACAGCAGCGCGCCGGTAACCAGGCGATGTCCCCACTCGGCAGCCCAGGCCCGAGCCGCCAAACTGATTTCACTCTCGAACCCTGGCGGCAACTGACATTGCAAGCCAATTTCCCGCGCCGCTTCCAGTAAAGCGCCGCTGGCCGGGCGATCCCGCCAGACAAATGCCCCTGAAGCATCAACTGCGACACCACGCTGGGCGATACCGTCATCCTGCCAAACGACAATCTCCGCTGGCATTGCATCAAGCAACTCGTTGCCCAGTACGACGCCGGAAAAGTGCTCCGGCAAGGCATCCAGCCACGTAACCCGTGTCAGCAGATGTGGCGCCGCCTCGGTCAGGGTTTGCCGTTGGCGTTCCCGCAGATCGGCCGACAGGTCGAGAATCTGGTATTGAGCCGGCAAGGCCTCCAAGCGCTCCAGTTCGAGCAGCAGGTCAGCCGCCAGGCGTCCGGTACCGGCGCCAACTTCCAGGATAACCGGGGTTGATCGAGCCATGATCTCGGCCAATTGTCGGGCCAGGGCTTGGCCAAACAGGGCGCTCATGCCTGGCGCGGTGACGAAATCGCCGGCAGCACCGAATTTTTGCGCTCCTGCCGTGTAATACCCCAAGCCCGGTGCATAGAGCAGACGCTCCATGAAGCTCGCAAAAGATATCCAGCCACCTTGGGCTGCGATGTCCCGTCGGATTGCCTCGATCAGCCGCTGGCTGTGATCTTGTGCTTCAGTTGAGGGCAGGGGCAGGGTCATGACGACTCGCAAAAATTCGGATTTTATCCGGCAAAACGGATTACGCCGCGCAAAACCGGGCCCTTTCCACCGTGGGAATTCGATCCATTAAGAAAACTTGCGGAATATCACCGGCTTGTCGCTAGCGGAGTCGGGTAAACTTCAAACTTTTACGCACCACCAATGCCGCCAGTGCACACGACGAGCTGGCAAACTGAGCACGATGACGCCCTCCAATACCCTGCAAAAACTCCGTAAGCACCTCGAAAGCAACACCGGCAAAGCGATCGGTGACTACAACATGATCGAGGATGGTGACACGATCCTGGTCTGCATCTCCGGCGGAAAAGACTCCTATACCTTGCTGGCCATGCTGATGGCGCTCCAACAGCGTGCACCGATCAAATTCCGTCTGATCGCAATGAATCTGGATCAGAAACAGCCGGGTTTTCCCGCCGATATCCTGCCTAACTACTTCCAATCCCTGGGCATTGAATACCGTATCGTCGAAGCGGACACCTACTCGATCGTCAAGGACAAAATCCCGGAAGGCAAAACTACTTGTTCGCTTTGTTCCCGTCTGCGGCGCGGCATCATCTACAAAACGGCGAAGGAATTAGGCGCCAACAAGATTGCCTTGGGCCACCATCGCGACGACATGGTCCACACACTATTCCTCAACCTGCTCTTCGGCGGCAGGATGAAAGCAATGCCCCCCAAACTCGTGACCGACGACAAGGCCCATATCGTGATCCGCCCGTTAGCCTACTGCTCGGAAAGCGATATCGCCAAGTTTGCCCGGGGCATGGAGTTTCCGATCATTCCATGCAATCTCTGCGGTTCACAGGAAAACCTGCAACGCCAGAAAATTCGGGAAATGATGCAAGATTGGGACAAACGCTATCCCGGCCGTACCGAGTCGGTATTTACCGCAATGCAACAGATCGTCCCCTCGCATCTGGCCGATGCCGATTTGTTCGATTTTCGCGGTCTGACGCTGGATACCCCGGTTGAAGAGGGCGATATTGCCTTTGACAGCCCTGAGATGCCGATCAGCGGGACAATCCCGATCAGCATCTCAGCATAATTACAGACAGCACAATCGGTTTATAATCAAGAACTCTCTCACCTAGTGCCCAGATCGCCGTCGATGAGTAGCCAACAACGCAAGTTATTTGTCATGTTTGCCGACGTTTCGGGAAGTGCCCGGCTTTTTGAACGCTTGGGCGACACCGAAGCCATGCACGCAGTCGAGCGCTGTCTGAAGAGAATGAACCGCTCGATTGACGGCTATCGGGGCCACACGGTTCAGATCGTCGGTGACGAATTGCTGGCAGCCTTCGAATCGGCGGAGGACGCCTGTCAGGCGTCAATCGACATGCAACAGCGTATCGCTGATTTGCCGCCGGTTTCCGGCCTTAAGCTGACCATCCGTATTGGTCTCCATGTCGGTCTGGTCACCGAAGAGAGCGATGGCCAACTCAGTGGTGAAGTCATCACTACGGCCGCCCGCATCGTCGGCACAGCGAGGCGCGATCAGATCTTGGCCAGCTCGCACCTGATCGGCGAGCTGCCGAAAAGTGGCAGCGTCAATTTTCGGGAAATGCCCGATCTGGAGGCTGTTCGTCAAAACGACGAACAATTGAAACTGTTCCTGATCGAATGGGTCAGCCAGTCGGTAATCGATGCAGCGCCCAGCGCCCCCAGCATCCAGCCGCCACGCCGTCTATGCGTACGTTACAGGGGAAAGGCACATCTTCTGGACGATAAGACTCCGGTACTGACCTTGGGACGCGATCTCGGCAACAAGTTGCAGGTGGAAGATCGCAAGGCTTCTCGCCTGCACGCCCGGATTGAGCGCCGATCGGATGGCTATTACCTGGTAGACACCAGCACCAATGGCACTTTCGTCTGCTTCACGGGAAAACAGGAAATCATGATACGTCGCCACGAAATTCTGCTAGAAGGTAATGGCGGCATTTGCTTCGGTACATCGCGCAACGACCCTACGGCGGAAATAGCCGACTTCGAGCACCTCTGATCGGCCAAGGATCGATTACCCGTAGATAATCGATCCAACAAAGCTAGGCCATTACTTGGCAGCGGCTTGTGCGTCCGCAACGCACTTTTTCATGAAACTATTCTTTGCTGCACCGGCGAGCTTCTTTTCACCAGCTGTTGCGGCGCACTTCGCTTCTTCGGGCGACTGCGCATCAGCCTGACATTTCTTCAGGAAACTATTCTTGGCCGCACCAGCCAATTTCTTTTCAGCAGCGCGGGCAGCGCAATCGTCGGCGGCATAAACAGAGGACGCCGCACAAGCAACCGCGATCAATGCAATCAGCTTCTTCATCTCACATCTCCTGGAGCAGGTTGGGAACATAAAATGCCGCTGCACTATCGATGAATCAGGCATCATCGTCAAGCATCATGCGCTGCTGACGATCCATGAAGTCCTGCATGCTATCGATTCCACGCAATTGCAGGATGGTATTTCTCACAGCAGCCTCGAGCAGGACCGCCAAATTGCGCCCGGCCGCCACCGGAATCAGGACCTTGCGAACCTGGACGCCCAAAACCTCCTGGCTTTGCGCGTCAAGCGGCAAACGCGGCGCATCGTTACCGGCCACCGTCTTTTGCAAATGAACGATCAGTTTGAGCTTCATTTTGCGACGCGAGGCCGTTTCGCCAAAAATGGTCCGGATGTTGAGCAAGCCGAGACCGCGCACTTCGAGAAAATCGCGCAACATGCCAGGGCAACGCCCTTCGATCGTGGTCGGCGCAATTCTGGCCATTTCAACCACATCATCGGCAACCAGTCCGTGACCGCGCGAAATCAACTCCAGAGCCAGTTCGGACTTGCCGACCCCGGAGTCGCCAGTGATCAGCACCCCCATACCGAGTACGTCCATGAATACACCGTGGAGATTCACCGTATCTGCCAAACGGGAGGACAGGTAGATTCGCAGCAGGTCGATTACTGCCGAACAGGGTTTCGGCGAAAAGATCAGCGGTGTATTCGAGCTTTGACAGGCATCAACGACGATTTCAGGCGGCGTCAGTCCGTCGGCAACGATCACGGCCGGCGGCTGGGCGGCCAGCAGGTCGTTGAACATCTGCCCGAAACGACGCTCGCCAATACGCAAGGCCCAGTCGTACTCGGCCTGGCCCATGACCTGGAGACGCTCCGGGTGAATCACATTGATATGGCCCACCACATCGGCGCCGTAATTGTTGGACAGCTTGATCTCGATCCGTCGATCCGACTGATGACCGCTCATCCAATTGAATAGCAGCTTTTCCCGATTGTCCTCGTAAAGCTGGACGAGGTTGATATGGCGCACGGGGAGAATCAGGCCTGAAACAGGGCAACGATGGCAGCGGGGTCGGCTGCAGTCTGCAAAGACTCACGGAAAGGACGCTCGGCAAAACGCTGCGCCAACTCGGAGAGAATCTGCAAATGCTGTTCGGTCGCCTGTTCTGGCACCAGCAGTACAAACAGCAAATTGACCGGACGACCGTCCGGTGAATCAAATGGAACCGGGGTGGCCAGGCGAATGAAGGCGCCGGCTGCTTGCTTGAGCCCCTTGATACGGCCATGCGGGATGGCAATGCCTTGCCCCAGGCCGGTAGAACCCAGCTTTTCACGGGCGAACAGACTGTCGAACACGACAGCGCGGGCAATACCGAGATGACTCTCGAAGAGCATGCCGGCTTGTTCGAATACCCGCTTCTTGCTGCTGGCTTCCAGATCGAGCAGGACCTGCGAGGCAGACAGGATGTTGGATAAGGGATTCATAGGAAAGATGCGAAAACGACAAAGGCCGCGACAAGGCGGTCGCGGCCTTTGAGCACGGGCTTATTCGGCCACGTAGTTGGCAGCCTTGTCACCACGGTGGTGGTCCTGCACCTTCTGCTTGTACTTCTGGACTTGACGATCGAGTTTGTCGAACATCGCGTCAATGGCCGCGTACAGGTCGTCACCGGACTCTTCGACGTGGATGTCCTTGCCCGGAACATGCAGCGTGACCTCACCCTTCTGCTTGAGCTTTTCAACCGACAGAATGACGTTCACGCCGGTAACTTTGTCAAAATGGCGAACAACCGGGTCGAGCTTGTTTTCGACGTATTCGCGCAATGCCGGCGTAACTTCGATATGGTGACCAGCGATCTGCAGATTCATGCTTTTCTCCTCTCTCTACAGGGTCTTGCGTAAATTGACCGGCGGGATGTTGAGCGACTCACGATATTTCGCAACCGTGCGCCGAGCGACAACGATTCCCTGCTGGCCTAGTATTTCGGATATTTGACTATCCGACAAGGGCTTCTTGCCATCCTCGGCGCTGATCAATTGCTTGATCAGCGCGCGAATGGCAGTGGCAGAACAAGCACCACCGGTATCGGTGGAAACATGGCTGCCGAAAAAGTACTTCAGTTCAAAAATACCGCGCGGCGTCGCCATGTATTTCTGGCTGGTGACACGCGATACCGTTGATTCGTGCAAGCCGAGAATATCGGCAATTTCCCGCAATACCAGCGGCCGCATGGCGACCTCGCCATGTTCGAAGAACTGGCGCTGACGTTCGACGATGGCCTGGGTCACGCGGTGAATGGTGTCAAAACGCTGCTGGACGTTTTTGATCAGCCAGCGTGCTTCCTGCAACTGCCCGGTCAGATTGCCGTTCCCGCGCCGCTGGCGAGCCAGGATCTCGGCATACAAACGGTTAATGCGCAGGCGAGGATAGGCATCGGGATTGATGTAGGCCGTCCATTTTCCCTTGATCTTCTTCACCATCACATCGGGTGTGATATAGCGTGCCTCGACCTGAGCAAAACGGGCACCCGGACGAGGATTGAGGCCAACAATCAGAGCTTGGGCGGCTTTCAGGCTATCGTCGTCACAACCGGTCAGGCGGCGGATCTTGGTGAAATCGCGGGCGGCCAGCAATTCGAGATGCTTGTCGACGATGCTCAAGGCAAGAATCTGTATCTCGTCCTCCGGCATCGCCTTCAGTTGCAGGGCCAGGCATTCCTTCGGGCTGCGCGCTCCGATCCCGATCGGATCGAAATGCTGGATGTGGCGCAAAGCGATTTCGAGTTCTTCAATCTCGATTTCGAATTCCGGTGGCAGGGTTTCCCACAGTTCCTGCAAAGGCGTGGACAGGTATCCGTCATCATCGAGCGCCTCGATCAGAAAACGCACCAGGCTGCGGTCGCGCTCGCTCAATTGGGTCATGCCCAACTGCCAGCCCAGGTGATCGCGCAGGCTGGTCGTTGCGGCGTGGATGTCGTGAGCCTCGTTGTCGTCTTCGTCATCGCGGCCGGCCCCACTGAATGTGCCGGCATCGGAGGTCCAACGATCATCATCGACTTCGGATGGCGACGACGGAATCTCCTGTTGATCGCGCTCTTCGCGCGGCTCACGCTCTTCGGATGCAGATGCCTCGCTGCGACTTTCCTCGTTGCGCGGCGAATCAAACTGCTGCGCTGCGGCAAACGATTCGCCGCCCTGATCGTCATCACGCTCCAGCATCGGATTCTCAAGCAGATAACGCTCGATTTCCTGCTGCATTTCGACGGTCGACAGCTGCAAGAGCTTGATCGACTGCTGCAGCTGTGGCGTCAGGGCCAGGTGCTGGGATAGTTTGAGTTGGAGGGCTGGCTTCATCGATTCTTGTCTGGGCGCTGCTTATCGGTCAGAGCTTGAAGTGCTCGCCGAGGTAAACCTTACGCACGCTTTCATTATCAACGATTTCATCCGGCCGTCCAGCAGCCAGAACGCGACCTGCGTTAATAATGTAGGCGTGATCGCAAATCCCCAGCGTTTCACGGACATTGTGGTCGGTGATCAGAACACCGATCCCGCGCTCCTTGAGGAAGCGGATGATCTTCTGGATTTCCAGCACTGCGATCGGGTCGACACCGGCAAAAGGTTCGTCGAGCAGGATGAATCGCGGATTGGTGGCGAGCGCCCGGGCAATTTCCACCCGCCGGCGCTCACCGCCGGACAAGGCGGAAGCATTGACGTGGCGGACATGATCGATGTGCAGTTCGCCCAATAGCCCTTCCAGACGATCATCCAGTTCGCTTTGCGGCAATTTCAGCAGCTCGAGCACAGCCCGGATATTTTCCTCGACGTTGAGCTTGCGAAAGACCGAAGCCTCCTGCGGCAGGTAGGACAAACCCTGGCGCGCCCGGCTGTGCATCGGCAGATGAGTCAGGCGGGCATCATCGATATGGACGTCGCCACCATCGGCCGGCACCAGACCGACAATCATGTAAAAACAGGTCGTCTTGCCGGCACCGTTCGGTCCGAGCAGACCAACTACCTCGCCGCTTTTCACCTCGAAGGAAACGTCCTCGACTACCGTCCGCGCCTTGTAGCGCTTCTTCAGGTTATGGGCGGCCAGCGTGGAAACTCGGTTTTCGCTCATTCATCGGCTCCGCGCATCACCCGGCGGATCGCATCGCCGGAAAAACCGCGATATTGCAAGAATCGCATTTGCTTGGCCCGCTCCTCGGCCGATTGAGGCGGGTTGCGAAACTTTCTCGCCCAAACCGCCTGGCAGCGCTCGGCTTCGTCGCCAGCTTCGGGCATGGCGGCGGCGATGTCGTCGTCACCCACACCATGCTGCCGAAGATCCTGCTGCAGCCGTGCGTTGCCGTAACGGCTGCTGCGGGCGGCCACCCGCTGGCTGGCAAAGCGATGGTCGGAAAGCAGGCGCTCGGCCTGCAAGGTGTCGAGCACTGCATCGAGTTGCGCCTCGCCCTCCGCTTGTGCGGCGAGCTTGGTCCTCAACTCGGCCCGGCTGTGATCGCGCCGGGCGAGGAGTCGAAGCGCGGCAAGCCGCAGCGCAACAAGCGGATCAGGCATCGGTCTTGGCAGCCTTGACCGGCTTGATGACATTGGTGCTAGCCGCTTCGCGAATGCCCGTCTCGATTTCCTGGGCAATTTCGGGGTGTGCCTTCAAGAACTCGCGGGCATTGTCCTTGCCCTGACCGATCTTCTCACCCTTGTAGGCGTACCAGGCACCGGATTTGTCGACCAGCTTGTGGGCAACGCCCATTTCGACGATTTCGCCCTGACGGGAAATCCCTTCGCCGTAGAGGATATCGAAGATCGCCTCGCGGAACGGGGGAGAGACCTTGTTCTTGACGACCTTGACCTTGGTTTCGCTGCCGATCACCTCGTCGCCCTTCTTGATCGAACCGATACGGCGGATATCAAGGCGGACGGAAGCATAAAACTTCAGCGCATTGCCACCGGTGGTGGTTTCCGGCGAACCGAACATGACGCCGATCTTCATCCGGATCTGGTTGATGAAGATAACCAGGGTATTGGTCTTCTTGATGTTGGCGGTCAGTTTGCGCAGGGCCTGCGACATCAGGCGGGCGTGCAGGCCGACCATCTGGTCGCCCATTTCGCCTTCGATTTCTGCGCGCGGGGTGAGGGCGGCGACGGAGTCGACGATGATGATGTCGACCGAGCCTGAGCGCACCAGCATGTCGGCAATTTCCAGGGCCTGCTCGCCGGTGTCGGGCTGCGAGATCAGCAGGTCGCCGACATTGACGCCCAGCTTCTGAGCATATTGCGGATCGAGCGCATGTTCGGCATCGATGAAGGCAGCGGTACCGCCCAGCTTCTGCATCTCCGCAACGACCTGCAGACAGAGCGTGGTCTTGCCGGAGGATTCCGGACCGTAGATTTCGACAACGCGACCGCGGGGCAGGCCGCCGACGCCCAAAGCGATGTCCAGACCGAGCGAACCGGTCGACACAACCTGGATGCCTTCGTCGATTTCGGCATCGCCCATCTTCATGATGGAACCTTTGCCGAACTGCTTTTCAATCTGTTGCAGCGCTGCGGCCAGCGCCTTTGCCTTGTTGTCGTCCATGGGCGTACCTCGGAAATTTGACGGGATTATGGCACAGGGGCCAAAGATGGAATAGAAATTGCAGAGTTTGCAGAGCTGGTGTAAGCCGCGGCCAGGAACAAACGATGCTAAGCCGGCAGCAATATCCGGGAAAAGCACGGAAACACGCGGTATATTCTCTGGCTCGCCGTTTCCCGCCCCGGAGCACTGGGTATAAATACAGTACATTTACTGTACGGGCTTGGCAAGCAGATTCTCAATCCATGCCCGATCGCCCATGTCCATCCCCTACACGCCGCCACCCGATAATGGCCTGACTGTGCTCTTCGCCGACGCCAGCCTGCTCGTCGTCAACAAGCCGGCCGGCCTGCTCTCGGTGCCCGGGCGGGGGGACGACAAGCAGGATTGCCTGGCCAGCCGGGTTCAGGCCGAATACCCGGATGCGTTGATCGTGCATCGCCTCGACATGTCCACCTCCGGCCTGCTGGTACTGGCCCGGGGCGAAGCCATGCAAAGCGAGATCAACCGTCTGTTTCGCGAACGAGCCGTGGACAAGCGCTACCTGGCCGTGGTCGACGGCATGCTGGCAGAGGAGGGCGGCGAAATCGACCTGCCGCTCATCTGCGACTGGCCGAATCGCCCCCGGCAGAAGGTCGATCACGACATCGGCAAGCGCTCACTGACCCGCTTCACCAGGCTGGATGTCGATGAGGCGAGCCAAACGACACGCGTCGCCCTGGAACCGATCACCGGCCGTTCGCACCAGTTGCGGGTACATATGGCCGCGCTTGGTCACCCCATCCTCGGCGACGAACTCTATGGCGGCCCGGCCGAACACAAGGCACCGCGCCTGCTGCTGCACGCCATGGATCTCGCTTTCGTACACCCCTTGAGCGGCGAGGCGCTGGCTTTCCACTGTCCACCCGATTTCTAGCCTGCGAACGGGAAGCCGACTACGCGAAATTCTTGCAGTCGGGGCTGCGCCTGCTGCAGCGCAATAACCTTATAATTCCCGCGTTTTCAACCCCTTGCCCCGGTCGACCGCGCCAAAATGCTGATCTGGTTCGTCGTTCTCTACCTGCTCGTTTCCATCGGCATCGGCCTCTTTGCGGCGACCCGCGTCCATAGCGCCAAGGATTTTGCCGTCGCCGGCCGCCACCTGCCCCTGCCGGTTGTCACCGCCACCGTATTCGCCACCTGGTTCGGCGCCGAGGCGGTATTCGGAGTTTCCGCCACCTTCGTCAAGGAAGGCCTGCGCGGCGTCGTCGCCGACCCCTTCGGTTCCTCGCTTTGCCTGATCATCGCCGGCTTCTTCTTCGCCACCAAGCTCTACAAGCTCAATATCCTGACCCTCGGCGACTTCTTCCGCATGCGCTACAACCGCACGGTCGAAGTGCTGACCACGCTCTGTATCGTCGCCTCCTACCTGGGCTGGGTTTCGGCCCAGATCAAGGCCCTCGGCCTGGTCTTCAACGTCGTCACCAACGACGGCATAAGCCAGACGGCCGGGATGATCCTCGGCGCCGCCATCGTCCTCACCTACACCACCTTCGGCGGCATGCTCTCGGTGGCGATCCTCGATTTCGTCCAGATGGGCGTCATCATGGGCGGCCTGTTCTACATCGCGACCCTGGTTGCCGGCCCGGCCGGCGGCGTCGATACCGTCATCCAGCATGCCTCGGCCGCCGGCAAGCTCGACTTCTTTCCCGAGGCCGATCCCTGGCAATGGCTGTCCTTCCTCGGTGCCTGGATCACCATGATGCTCGGCTCGATCCCGCAACAGGACGTCTTCCAGCGCATCACCTCGGCGAAGACGGCGAAGATCGCCATCTGGGGCTCGCTGCTCGGCGGCTCGATCTATTTCTGCTTCACTTTCGTCCCGATGTTCATCGCCTACTCGGCGACGCTGATCGATCCCGACCTGTTCAACGGTCTGCTGCAGACCGATTCGCAACTGGTGCTGCCGACCCTGGTCCTGCAGCACACCCCGTTGCTCGCCCAGGCCATCTTCTTCGGCGCCGTGCTCTCGGCCATCATGAGCTGCTCGTCGGCCACGCTGCTGGCGCCCTCGGTTGCCTTCTCGGAAAACATCGTGCGCGGCTTCTATCCGCACATGGGTGACCACCAGTTCCTGCGCGTCATGCGCACCTCGATCGTGGTCTTTGCCGCAGTCGTCCTCGGCTTCGCGCTGTATTCCAACGCCAGCATCTTCAAGATGGTTGAGAACGCCTACAAGGTGACGCTGGCCGGCGCCTTCGTGCCGCTTTTCTTCGGTGCCTTCTGGAAGCGTGCCACGACGCAGGGCGCGCTGGCCGCCATCTTCGGCGGCCTGAGCGCCTGGCTGCTGATCGAGAGCCTGGTCGGCAGTACGGCCCAGGCCGGCGATTACGCCTATGCGCTGGCCCATGTCGGCCAACTGGTGCCGCCGCAACTGATCGGCCTCGCCGTCAGCATGCTCGGCATGATCGCCGGCTCGCTGTTGCCGCAATGGGTCGGCCGGCCGACGCCGCAGATGGATAGCCACGCCGCGCTGCATCACCGGGCCGCCGCCGAAACCCAGCACACCGCCCATCACCCGCACCAACACTAGGTCGCCGCCCGAGATAAGGGCTGACTCGGCCGGCGTTAGGCCCTAGAATCAAGACATGACCGAACACGGCCGTGGCCCCATCCTGCTCGCCCGTTATCTCGCGCTGGCTTGGTGTGGGCTGGTGATCTACGGCAGCCTGCACCCGTTTTCCGGCTGGCGGGATACCGGCGTTTCCCCCTTCGCCTTCCTTGAGGGCGGCTGGCCGCGTTACTGGACCGTTTTCGACCTGGTGACCAATGTCGCCGTCTATGTCCCGCTCGGCTTTTTCCTGACCCTGGCCATCAGCCGCGTTCCGGGCCGCTATACCGCCCCCATTTTGGCCGTACTGTTTGCCGGCGGTGTCAGCTTCGGCTTGGAAAGCCTGCAAACCTGGCTCCCGTCACGCGTCCCGTCCAATCTCGATCTCGCCTGCAACACGCTGGGCGGGCTGGGCGGCGCGCTCTGGGCGCAAGTCGTCGGACCGCGCGTCTTCGCCCGCATCGCCGCCCTCGAACACCGGCTGATCGCCCCGGTACCGCACGCCGAACTCGGCCTGACCCTGCTCGGCATCTGGCTACTCGTCCCGTTGTCGCCGGAAACCCTGCTTTTCGGGGCCGGCGACCTGCGCCAGGCGCTCGGGCTGTCCGGCGCCGTACCCTTCGTCGCCGAAAGCTTCGTCGTCATCGAGGCCAGCATCACGGCGCTCAATGCCATCGCGGTCGGTCTCATCGTCCGCCTGCTCACCGCCCGCCTGCTCTGGGCCTATGTCGTCGTGCCACTGTTCCTGCTGCTTGGCCTGGTCGTCCGGACACTGGCCACCGCCATCCTGGTCAATCCCGGCGAAGCCCTGGCCTGGCTGACGCCGGGCGCCGAAATGGGGCTGCTCATCGCCGGCCTCTTTCTCGCCGTGGCCATCGCCCTGCCGGCCACGCCCCGCCTGATGTTCGCCGCGCTGGCGCTGATGGCCGGTTGCGTACTGGTCAACCTGGCACCGCCTAACCCGTATTCGGTGGCTGCGCTGGCCACCTGGCGGCAGGGGCACTTCCTGAATTTCAACGGCCTGACCCGATTGGTGGCAACACTATGGCCCTTCCTGACCCTGCCCTTCCTGCTGCTGACCACCCGCCGGAACTAGCCTGGCACGCCCAGGCCGCCGAGCAGGTGGCAAGGCGCTTGCAAGTCGATTGCTCCACCGGCCTCAGCCAGGCCGAGGCGGAGCTGCGGCAAGGCCGCCATGGCCTCAACCTGATGAGTAGCGCGCCGGCCGTGCCCGCCTGGCGGCGTTTTCTGCAGCAATTGCAGCAACCGCTGGTGCTGGTCTTGATCGCCAGCGGTGCGATCACCGCCCTGCTTGGCGAATGGACCGACGCCAGCGTCATTCTCGGCGTCGTGCTGATCAACGCCGGCATCGGCTACTGGCAGGAAGCCAAGGCCGAAGGCGCGCTGGCGGCGCTGGCCCGAGGCATCGCCACGCCAGTCACGGTGCGCCGCGACGGCCATCGCCGGCAGCTCGACGCCAGCCAACTGGTGCCCGGCGACATCGTCGTCCTGGCCGCCGGCGACCGCATTCCGGCCGATCTGCGGCTGTTCCAGCAAGGCGACCTGCACACCGACGACTCGATGCTGACCGGCGAATCCCTGCCCGTTGCAAAAAGCACCGCCGCACTGGCCGCCGACACCCTGCTCGCCGAACGCCACAACATGGCCTACGCCGGCACCACAGTGGTCGCCGGGCAGGGCTGCGGCCTGGTCATCGCCACCGGCGACGCCACCGAAACCGGGCGCATTGCCGGCCTGATCGCCAGCGCCCCCGACCTGGCGACGCCGCTCACCCGCAAGATGGCAGGCTTCTCCAACTGGCTGCTCTGGGCAATCGGCGGCCTGGCCCTGCTCACCGCCGGCGTCGGCCTGCTGCGCGGCGAGAGCGCCTTCGACATGTTCATGGCCGCCGTCGCGCTCGCCGTCGGCGCCATCCCGGAAGGGCTGCCCGCCGCCGTCACCGTCACGCTGGCCATCGGCGTCGCCCGCATGGCCCGGCGCCGCGCCATCATCCGCCATCTGCCGGCGGTCGAGACGCTGGGCAGCACGACAGTGATCTGCTCCGACAAGACCGGCACGCTGACCGAGAACGCCATGACGGTGCGGGCCGTGGCCTGCGCCGGCCGACCATTCACCGTTGCCGGCCACGGCTACGAACCGCTCGGGGCGATCAGCCATGACGACCAGCCGGCCGCCATCGAAGGGGCGCTGCGCGAATGCCTGATCGCCGGCGCGCTGTGCAACGATGCCGGTCTGCGCCACGAACATCGCCGCTGGCAGATCACCGGCGACCCGACCGAGGCGGCGCTGCTGGTAGCGGCGCGCAAGGCCGGGCTGGACGAGCACACGCTGCAGGCGCTGCTGCCGCGCGACGACGTGCTGCCCTTCGACGCCAACCGGCAATACATGGCCACCGCCCACCATAGCGACGGCGCCCGGATCATCTATGCCAAGGGCGCCCTCGAACGCCTGCTGCCGCGCTGCATCGACCAACTCGGCCGGCATGGCCAGCCGGAAGCGCTCGACATCGCCGCCATCGAAGCCCAGGCCGACAGCCTGGCCCGCCAGGGCTTGCGCGTGCTGCTGCTGGCCCGCCGGCTGTGCCCGCCGGACAGCCCGCTCGGCGACGAAAGCCTGCAGCAGCTGACCCTGCTCGGCCTGGTCGGCATGATCGACCCGCCGCGCCAGGCGGCCATTGCGGCGATCCGCAACTGCCACTCGGCCGGCATCCGGGTCAAGATGATCACCGGCGACCACGCCGTCACCGCCCTGGCCATCGCCCGCCAGATCGGCCTCAAGGCCGAGCGCGCCGTCACCGGCCGCGAACTGGCCGGACTCGACGACACGGCGCTGGCCGCCGTCGCCGGGCAGGTCGAAGTGTTTGCCCGCGTCGAGCCGGAACAGAAGCTGCGCCTGGTGAGCGCCCTGCAGGCGCACGGCGAGGTGGTGGCAATGACCGGCGACGGCGTCAATGACGCGCCGGCGCTGAAGCAGGCCGACATCGGCATCGCCATGGGCCTGGGCGGCACCGAAGTCGCCAAGGAAGCCGCCGCCATGGTGCTGACCGACGACAACTTCGCCAGCATCGAGGCGGCGGTGGAGGAGGGGCGCGGTGTCTGGGACAACCTAATCAAGTTCATCACCTGGACGCTGCCGACCAATTTCGGCGAAGGCCTGGTCATCGTCGCCGCCATCCTGTTCGGCGCCACGCTGCCGATCACGCCGCTGCAGATTCTCTGGATCAACATGACCACCGCCGTGCTGCTCGGCCTGCCGCTCGCCTTCGAGCCGATAGAACGCGGCATCATGCAGCGGCCGCCCCGCCGGCTGAGTACGCCGGTGCTCGACGGCGGCCTGATCCGGCGCATCACGCTGGTCTCGCTGCTGCTGCTCGGCGGCGCCTTCGGGCTCTTCCTGCGCGAATTGCAGCAAGGCCACACGCTGGCCGAAGCGCGTACTGTCGCCGTCAACGTCTTCGTGCTGGTCGAGATGTTCTACCTGCTCAACTGCCGTTCGCTCAGCCGCAGCTTCTGGCGGCTCGGCGTCTTTTCCAACCTCTGGGTATGGAGCGGCATCGGCAGCATGCTCCTGCTGCAACTGGCACTCACCTACTGGCCGCCGCTCAACGCGGCCTTCCAGACCGCCCCGATCGGCTGGGCCGAATGGGGCGAAATCCTCGTTTTCGCCTGGGCCAGCTCGCTGATCATCGGCCTGGAGAAACACTTGAGTCGTTCCCCCCGTTCCAGCTAAAAGCGAACCCCCTATAATTGGCGGCCCCACAGGAGAAACCGATGAGCTATTTCCAACATCACGTCTTTGTCTGCACCAACCAGCGCGAGGCCGGCGAGCAATGCTGCAACAGCATTGGCGGCAGCGAAATGTTCGCCTATGCCAAGGACCGCATCGGCGCGCTGAAGAAAAACGGCCCGGGCAACATCCGCATCAACAAGGCCGGCTGCCTCGGCCGCTGCGACCAGGGCCCGGTGATGGTCGTCTACCCGGAGGAAACCTGGTACTCCTTCATCGACAAGGAAGACGTCGATGAAATCATCAACGAACACCTGCTCGGCGGCCGCGTCGTCGAACGCCTGAAGATCTGACGCCATGAAAGCACCGGAAGAGAAGATCGTCGTTGCCGGCCCGGTCGGCAACATCGACGTCATCATGGAGCGCCCGGACGCACCGCGCGGTATCGCGCTGATCGCCCACCCACACCCGATGGGCGGCGGCGCCAATACCAACAAGGTCGCCTATACCCTGGCCCGCACCTTCGCCAGCCTCGGCTATGCCGCCTTCCGCCCGAATTTCCGTGGCGTCGGCGGCACCGAAGGCGAGCATGACGAAGGCATCGGCGAGACCGAGGACCTGCTGGCCGTGCTGGAAGAAGCCAAGCGCCGTTGCGGCGACCTGCCGGTGGCCCTGGCCGGCTTCTCCTTCGGCGCCTACTGCCAGACCCGCGTCGCCAAGCGCTTGGTCGAAGCCGGGCATCCGGCCCAGCGCCTGGTCCTGGTCGGCACCGCCGCCGGCCATGTCGAGGGCAGCCGCCAGTACGACACCGAAGCCGTGCCGCACGACACCATCGTCATCCACGGTGCCGAAGACACGCTGGTCCCGCCTTCGAACGTCTATGCCTGGGCCTTGCCGCTCGACCTGCCGGTCATCATGGTGCCGGGCGCCGACCACTTCTTCCATCGCCGCCTGCATCTGATCCGCGACATCATTACCCGCGCATGGCGACACTGAACGTCTCCAAGCTGCGCAAGGTCTATGGCGGCAGCTCCGCAAAATAAGCCTCGGCATGAATTCACTCGCAGTTGGTGAGGAGCTGGCTGCGATTTCAACCGCGGGCTCTTGAGCTTTCCTTCAAGAAAGGAACGAAGCGGCCTTACCCTCTTCTGGTGTCAGCTGTTTCACACGCAATCAACATTACCGATCCGGAGACGGCTAATTTCCCGATCATCCTGTTACTCATGGATGCGGGGGGGCACGACGGTCGGCGCCTCTGCGCTTCAGCGTTCAAAACTGAAGGCGAAACGCTCACCTTGGCGCCAGCGATGTAAATGCTTTTTCAGGAAGACGCCGAAGGGGTTGCCGCTGCTGGGCATGTTGGCCAGGTAGGGATTGATCGCACCAGGGGCGAGATCGAAGACCATCTTGAAACTGGTGCCGAAGCTGTATGAACTGCCCCCACCGCCACCTTGGCCGCTGGTCAGGAAGTCGCAATTGCGGCGCAAGGCCGGGATTGTCTCGCGCGATCCGCCGTCGTAAGGATGCGAGGCGGAGAGTAGGCGACGCAGCAGGGGATGGCGGCGCAGGGTGTGGCGATAATCGACGCGCGGAGGCTCGCTGTTACCGGTGCAGACCGAACGATAGGCGTCGCCGACGATGACTGCCACGGAAGCCGGCAGCGGCCAGTCGGCATCCGGCTCAAACACGATGGCCATGATATTCCAGCGATGCGCCGGCCACATGTCGAGGTAGCGCACGGCCAAGGGAAGCGACAGTTCGGACGAGAGAACGCGCAGACAGATGGCTTCGACCCAGCGCTCGAAGAGCAGCGATGGCCCGACGATGCGGGTATCCCCGCGCCACCCGGCGAGCGACGAACCGGCCTGTGTCGAGGCGTCGAGCAGGGCCCATAGTCTGGGCATCCAGGTTGCGGCGAAGAGGTCGACGCGGTCATCCTGGATCGCCACGAAGCTGGCCGCGTCGTGCTGCGCCGTCGCGTCGAGCAGTTCGCGGATGCGCCAGGCCCGCGAAGGTGGGTGCCAGCGGTTGGAGATGTAGGGGGCCGGGATGAAATGCGTCGAATACTGATTGGCGTACAGGGCGACATCGTCGGGCGGGTTGAACTGGCTCGGCATGTCGTCGAAGGGCACATAGCCGCGCCAATCCCAGCGCGCCTCGGCGAGCGGCAGGAGCAGGCTGCCCGCTGCTTCGAGACCCTTTTCGCGCGCCGGTAGCAGGCCATAGACCTGCGTACCGATATTGTTCTCGCGGTCGGCATAAGCCGCGACACCGGGGGCGTTCTGCAAGCGCGCCAGCGCCGCGCGAAACTCCGGCCAGTTGCTGGCGCAATTGAGGGCGTACAGGCTGACCGAGCCGAGGCCGCGATCGAGCGCTGGCCAGCGCAGGAACAGGCCGAGGCCGTTACGTTCGAGCAGCATTTGCCCACCGGCGAAACCGTAGCTGCGATGGACCTCGCCCTTGCCTCGGCGTAGGCCGATTCCGCTTTCCCGACAGTCCAGCACCTCCCAACCGCGGAAAGTACGGACGCGCCTCCCGGCGAGATCCACCTCGCCCACGAACAGATCCTGATTGTCCATCATCACGCCGGTCATACCCCAGGCGATGTCTCGGTTACGCCCGATGACGATGCCCGGTGCGCCGGGGAAATTTGAACCGAAAACGTCGAGTTTTCCGGCTGACCGCAGATGGAAGAAAAGATTGAAGCCGGGGCTGACCAAGCCCATGTGCGGATCGCTGCCGAGCAGGGGAAATCCGGATTTCGTCCGTTGCCCGCGCACCGCGAAGACATTGGAGCCGATATCCGGCGATTCCAGGCCAAGTTTGTCCAGTCCGCTGCGCGCCGAAACCAGCAGTTCCTCCAGCGCCGTGCCGAATTCATTGGCCGCGCCGGCCGGCAGGGCCGGGTGGGTCTGTCCGGCCTCGTCCATGCTCGAAAACAGGCACGCCGCCCGCTGCGTGCCCAGGGCCGAGGTCACCAGGCTGTGATAAAGCTCGAACTGCCAGGCCGAATTGATGAAATATTTGAGATGCGCCACCAGGTAGACGTCGACCAGGCTGAACGCCTGCGGACGATAGCCGAGGGCGATGAATTCGGCGGGCAGGATTTTCGTCTCGACCAGGGCCTGGTTGATGCCCTCCACGTAGGCTCGCAAATGGCTGCGCTCGGCTGCGTTGTCCGGATCGTCGACGGCCCGCTCGGCCAGTCTGCGCAAGTCCAGGCTGCGCTGAAAGCGGTCGGTCGCCAGCGACGCCGTGCCCAAAACTTCGCTCAGCGTACCGCTGGCCAGGCGACGGGTCAGGTCGAGCTGCCAGAGCCGCAGGCGTCCGGTGGCGTAGCCCTGGGCGTGATAGACGGCGGTATCGCTATCGCCCTCGATGCTCACCAGTTGCGTGTTGGGGAGCGTGATCGTGGCCTTGCCCCAGGCGCTCCGCAGGGAGATTCGCCGCTTCATGCGCCCTGGCTCTCGCTCGCCTCGGGCAGCAGCGTCCGAACGTACTCGTCGAAACGCTCGCCGAAAGTCGAACAATGATCCTGCCAGGGCCAACCCAATTCGGACTCGGCTCGCGTGCTGCTGTACAGATAGCTGCTGCCGTCCATGACCTGCAAGGCTTCCCTCGACAAGGGCAGACGAACGCCCAGCGGTCGTAGGGCATCGCAGATTCGCGCCGGCCAGCGCAATGATGCGGGCAGCACCTTTTTCGGCAGCGGCAGCCCGGCCACCGCCGCCGCGCGCTCGATCAATTGCGCCATGCCGACCGTTTCCCCGGTCAGCAGATAGTTCCGCCCGATAACGCCGTGCTCCAGCACGCGCCGCAAGCCATCGCAGACGGCATCGACCGGGCACAGCTGGAAGCGGCTCTCGCTGACCACCTGCAGGGGCAGCTTGCCGTGCACGAATTGGCCGAGCGCCTGGGCCAGGTCGCTTTGGTCGCCGGGCCCGAAAATGCCGCCGGGAATGGCGATAATGACGGGCGCCCCACGTTGTTGCATCGCTTCGGCCAGGCCATGGCCGACGTGTTTCGTCTGCTCGTAGAACGAGCGGAAGTGCCCGTTGTGACGGCTGCTTTCATCTCCCAGACCGCCCTCCGTTTCGCCAAGGGCGGCGGTGCTGCTGACATGAATGATGCGAGGTACCCCGGCACGCCATGCCGCGTAGAGGACTTGGCGCGTCGCTTCGATATTCGCTGCCGCCATCTCACTCCGGTCGACGCCACCGATCCGGTAACGCGCCGCCAGATGAATCACCGCATCGCAAGAGGCCAGATCCGCCTGCCAGCCACCGGGCGTTTCGAGCTTGGCCGGGACAAACTGAGCCGGCAGATCGACCGGCGCGCCGGGCCGAACGACGGCCAGCACCTCATGGCCGGCGGCGCTCAGGTGTCTTGTCAGATGGCGGCCGACAAAGCCGTTGGCCCCGGTCAGAAAAATTTTCATGGTGTCGTGTCGCAACTGATAAAACGCACCCATTGCGCCAGCTCCCACTGGCCGTCGTGCGGCGCGGTCAACGGGCGTTCGTGCATGCGCCCGAGGCGGCAGCGGTGATACACCGGCACATCGTCGGGGAATTCGGCTGATACGGCGTCCGATGCCGGCCAGATGCCGAAGGTCTGCAAAATGGGCGCCAGCATCGCCGAGCCGGCGACGATCAGGCGGAACCCGCGGGGCAACCAGTTGGCAGTGTCCATGGCCGAAATGGAAACGCCCCAGCCGGTTTCCGCATTGACCTCAAGCTTGACGGCCTCGCCCAGCCGTGCCAGCAGCGCCAATTCGCGCGCTTTGAGCAACTGGCGCAAGCGAATTTCCTCGGGAAGCGACGGCAAGTTGGCAAGCCTCGCCACCAGGGCCGCAAATACGGCCTTCGCCGTGTCATCGTCCGGCACCAGAACGAACTGCGGCGAACTGCAAACGTTTTGCATGAACAGGCACGTATCGCGGATCAGCGCATCGATACAGGCGTTCTGCAAGGCGGCTGACGCCGGCCACTCGGCTATGCCGGCGCCGCTCATCTGCGGGCCGTATTCGATGAGGCGCACACCCGGTGCCGCGACCTGCCGATAATGCCGGATCAGGTCGGCGCTGCCGGCCATGAGAACGGCATCGACGGCGGTCAGCAGTTCGTCGTCCCTTTGCGACAGGCTATCCCAGTCGGCAATCCGGCAGGCATCGTCGTTCCAGCCCAGTGCGTCGCGCAATGCCAGGAGCGCTGGCTGGCTGCTGCGCGACTTCAGCGTTAGGCGGTTGCCGGTCAGTGCTGCCGCCACCAGCGCAGCAATCACGCCGAGATGGTCGTTTTCGCTGATCACCGCCAGCACGTGCCCAAGGGGTCGCCATGAGCGGTCGCCGAGGTCGGCGTTCATTTTTGCGGTGAGTACCTTCTCATCGGCCAGCATCCTGACCCGCTGGCGACAGAATTCCGCCGTCGCCACATCGGCCACCGGCCAGTCATCCTGCCAACCCTGGAGGCAGAGGCGCAGGGCACTGGCCACCTCGGCCGGCGAACGCCTGAAATCGACGGTCATGCCGCCGCAGAAGCAGCCTGCGCCGCGCAGGTCGCCGACGGATCACTGGCGCGTCCGAGGAATTCCAGCCAGGGGCGCGCCTTGCCACAGGCACAGCCACTCCCCATGCGGCCGAGGTCTTCGCTCAGCAGATCGTGGCTCGGTAGCGAGGCGAAGAAGGGATTCTGCAGGCGGATCAGGCCGCTTTCGCCGGGCGCGGCCGGCGCGCCGTCGGCCCGCACGATCTCCAGCCGCGAATAGCGCGGGATATGAAAGCGGCCGTGCGGGCAACTGATGTAATGCAGCGGATGTTCGGTCATGCCGAAAATATCCCGAATATCGACCTTTGCCGCGCCGCCCAACGCCTCGCCGAGACGGGCCATGATCTGCGGGCGGTCCATTTTCCGCGTCATGCCTTTCCAGCCGCCGCCGGTCAGGCCACGCACCATGTTGCGGAAGGGTAGCGGCGTTTGTGGCGCACTCAGTGCCAAATACTCGAAATGCACGGTCAACCCGAAAATAAAGCAAAAATCGCCATCCTTCGCCCAGCGCGCCAAGGTTTCCCAAGCCAGTTCAGGCTGAAAGCGTCCGCTGTCATCGACGGCGAAGACGATGTCGGCACTCGGCGCACATGCCGTGAAGCGCAGGAAGCTCGTCGCGTAACCGGCTTGCGGTGCCCGCCGGGGATCGGGCGAGAGCAGCAGGAAGCGGGCGGGATGCTGACTGACCATGCCCTGGCGATAAAAAATCTGGCGCATGCCGGCCTCGATGCGCCGCATGCTGGCTGCGTCGAAAAAGACCGACGCCGGACCGTTTTTTCCCGTACCCGAACTCGACAGCCACACGCCTTCGCCCTCGACCGGCGTCCCCAATTCGCAGCGCTTGAACAGTCCAACCGGGATCAGTGGCCGCTGTTCGCCTTCCCAAAGCGCGGCGTAGGCCGGGTTGCGCGCACGGTGCCAGGCATCCGCCTCGGCCATGGCGGCATTGAAGAGAGCGTCGTCGGCCGCCCCGGCATAGGGGTCGTCCAGTAGGCTGAGTTGGTCGATGCTTGACGGCGTATTCATGGAAGCGTGTTGAACCCGTTGAAAGTCTGTTCGGAAAGTCTGGCCATGTCGCGCACCAGGACGCGCAAGTTGGGACCGTGGTTGATCAGCGCCCGATGGTCATGCGCCTGGCTGATCACGACCGCGTTGTCGCCCCAGGGCACGGCGTCAGACGAGGCGACCAAGGGGCCGCACGGCGCTGCACTGACATGGCGCAGCGGAAAATGGTCGTCGCCAATTTCGAGGCAACGTGCCAGAAGGTCGGGCGCGCGTCGGCGAATCGCCTCGACCGTCGCCGCCACCGGTTCGCCGTCATGGCCGCTGACGGCCGTGCTGACGGCCTGGTTGGCAGCATTGACGAACCAGGTTTGCGGCACCGACTGCTCCGCGGCGTTCGTTCCGGAAATGGCCTGTGAAAACTCCCTGGCCTGGGCCAGCTGCCCTGCCAATCCGGCGTAATGGCAGGGCAGACCGACGTCCCTCCAGCTTCTGGCATCGAAAATGTCGAAGCCGGCAACCGGCTCGCCAGTTCGATCCATCAAGCGCGATTCGGCCGGCAGGAGTTGATACACCGACGGACAACTGGCCACAGCTTCGGCGCTGAAGCCGTGGAAGCGCCGGGTGGCCGGCCAATAGCCATTCTGCAGCATGTTGATGGTGTTCCACGAGCCGAGCCAGGGCGGGCCGAAGGCATACCACTTGGCGACCGATTCACGCATTTCCGGACGGCATTCCCTGAGCCAGTAGCGAATGGCCATGTTGGCGACGGACTGGCCAATGATGATGATTTTCTGGTCCGCGCCGAAGCGCGATTGCAAGCGCTCGATTTCAATTTCGATCAGCCGGCCGAGGCGCCGGTAGTCGGCCCGCCAGTCGTAGGCAAGAAAGAAGAGGTCGCAATCCAACCGATAGCCCAGACCGACTTCGAGCACGTTGACCACGTCGCGGGTGACGATGCTGCTGAACAAGCCCGGCACGATCTGGAATTCATACAGGGTCTGGTTGGCGAGCACGCGCCAGGGATCGTCATGGTCGACCCCGTAGTCGGCCTCGTGCGGCTGACGAAAGAGCAGGCCGCGGTAATCGCCCCAAATGTATTCGCCGCACTGCCGATCGAAGAGCTTGGTCCCGAACAGCCCGGGAATGTAGAGCACAGGCAGCCGGCGAGCCGGCGACTGGCGGGATGAACGCAAAACGACGCGCGAGCGCAGCCGGGAGTACGCCTTGGCAAGCATTCAGCGATCAGCGGGGCTGCAGCGGGGCCGGCGGTACGTCGCAGCTTCCGGATTGCGATTGCTCGGTAAGGACCGTCGGGAAATGTGCCCGGTCAAACACTTCCAGCACGCGAACATCCTTGTCCGCATCGAGATCGATGCGCATGGCCACGACCCGCGCACTCGGCTTCGATACCAGGAATCGCAGGCAGGACGATTGCCCACCCATGATTTCCTTGCCATCGGCATCGAGGAAAACATAGCGGATGGGGTTTTCCGTGGCTTGCTCGATGTGTGCCGCGCCAATCGCCCCACGGAAAACGTGGGTCAGCGAACGACCGGGCTTGCCGGCAAACGCGACCGGCTTGCTTGTTTGGGGCAGGTTCACGATAGGTAAAACGTGCCCGCAGTGGCCGCATCGATTGCCGTCGAGATGCAACGCAATGCCTTCGCCACTGCGCCGGATCACAACCTCACGGCACTGAGGGCAACAGGTGTCGACGCTTACGGTATTGGCGGTATTGCCCAAATAGACAAATTTCACGCCGGCATCAAGCGCTTGGCGCCGGGCCTGTTCCAGAAAATTCACATCGGTTCGCGCCACCTGCGTATACAGGTAATCGGGGTGGAAACGCACATAGTGCAAGGGAATCTCGTCGTCCAGGTTGTCCAGCATCCAGTCGCAGACCCGGCGAGCCTGTTCGAGGTTGTCGTTGCGCCCGGTGATGCATAGGTTGGACACTTCGAGGTGCGGTCCGCGGCCGCCCTGGCGCGCCCGGTAAACCTGCTTGATACCTTCGAGCACTGGCTGCAACTCGCTGCGCGTGAATTTGCGGTAGAAGTCGGCATCCAGCGATTTCAGTGAAATGCTGAAAATGTCCATGACCTCGAGCAACTCGTCGATGGCCTCCGGCCCGATGGAAAAGGCTGACTTGTATAGATTGCGCAAACCGGCCTGACGGGCGAGGCGCGCCGTGTCCATGACGAACTCTTGCCAGACCACCGGATCGTTATAGGTCCACGACAGGATGCCGATGCCGTGACGCACTGCGTAATCGACGACCTGCTCCGGCGTGTAGCGGGCAATATCCTGCTCACGAACCAGCCTCGCCTGACTGGTCTGCCAGTTCTGGCAGAAGTCGCACTTAAGCATGCAGCCGATGTTGCCGAGCGACAGGATCGGAGCGCCCGGAGCGTAATGGTAAACCGCCTCGGATTCGATGCGCTCTTCGGTCATCGGCACCGATTTGCCGTAATTCAGCGTCAGGAGCTCGCCGTTGCGGTTGTAACGCACGCCGCAGAAGCCGAGGCCGCCCTCGGGGATGCGGCACTTGCGGGGTGACAGGTGGCATTCGACTCGGCCGTTAGGCAGCGCCTTCCATAGGCTGGCAGGATGCATTCCGTCCTGGAGGGACGCGGTCAAGGTGTGGAGTTTGTCGGACATCGTTATCGGGACTCAATCAATTTTCCCTGCGCGGCGAGAACCATGCCGACGTAGGTGTCATGTAGAAATGTCATAACCGTCTGCTGTGCAGCGGGGAATGGGGCATTCTGGGCACCGATGCGAACAAAGCCGGCGCCCTTCTGCAAACCGACCGTCAGCTTTTCATCAGTGCGATAGCCACGCCGCATGACGTCCTGGAAAAGCGGGTGCGTATCCAACCCGAAGAGCAGCAGGTCGTGCCGGATCAGTTCTTTCGGCGTCATGCTGCTCAGCATGGCCATTTCAAAATGCCAGTCTTCTTCCTGCAATGCCTTATCGAGATTGCGCTTCGGATCGGTCTTCAGGGACAGCGGCAGTTCAAGCCGGGCAGTGGCCACCGTGTATTTGAACGGCCCGATGCCCAGCGAAATGTCGAGTGCCGGCGACGGGTCGGCCGCCGTACGAATATCGCGAACTTGGGCAAAAGTATCGATCAGCCGTGACGAGAACGGCGGGGCGACAATCTGGGCCTGAGCCTGGGCCGGCGTCAGTACGACCTGCTTTTCTTCGCCGATCGTCACCGTCCACCCATCCACCTCCGCCCTATCCGGCGAACCGGCACCCGGCACCGTGTAGGTGCTCAGGCGGTTGTGCCAACCATTGCTATCCTTGCTGATGACGAGATGGATCAGGTAGGGCCGCGACCGCGTTCCCCACTGACCTTTTGCATGTAGCAGGACATCGGCGACGATGGCACTTTCGCCATACACATGATTGTTGGCAATGCGAATCTCGCGCCGAGCTTCATCAACACTGGCCACGGTATGTGCGTCATCGATTACCAGCCGATTCGACACCCCTGCCTGCTGCGTTCCCGCCGCCGTCGGAAGCCGCATGATGAGCGGCCCCGTTAGTTCCGCGGCCGACACATCCAAAGTTACCATCAAGCCCACTCCCAACCCCAAAAGCCCTACCAGATTCAGAAACACGGTCACACTGCACGAAAATTCAATTGGAATAATGACAACATTCTAACGAGCAAGCCCGCCGAGCACAACGAACAATCGCCGTGTTGCGACAACGAAGACGAATTCGAGGCGGCGTGGCGTGCCAACGGCAAATCTCAGGGTCTGCCGGAAAATCTGGCCAAATCGAAATTTCGAGGACTGGCTGCGGCTCAGACCGTGCAAAAACGCCGCCTGACAGGAATCCTGGAAGCGCCGTTCGGCTATAGCGGAAGACAGACCGAGAGAAATAGAAGGTGGCGGATTGGCCGTCAGGCTGCCCGGCCATGCCTTCATCAACGCCACTACGCTCAGGAGATTCACGTATTGTTCCGACTAGCGGTAAAGTATGTCTCCCTCGACACGATGCAATAACTGGTAAGACCAAAATTACCTGAAACTCTGGCATATCGTGCTCAATCGACAGAATACTCCCAATGCCCATGGCCCATCCCAATACAGCTTGTCCGCTGATTGTTTCCAACCTGCGCAAGGTCTATGGCGGCAACGAAGTCGTTGCCGGGCTTTCGTTCGCCGTCCAGCCCGGCACCTGTTTCGGCCTGCTCGGGCCGAACGGGGCCGGCAAGACGACGACGCTGCGCCTCTGCCTCGGCCTCACTGCACCGGATAGCGGCGAGATCAGCCTGGCCGGCCGGCCGATTCCCGGCGAAGCCCAGCAGGCCCGGGCCAAGGTCGGCGTCGTGCCGCAGTTCGACAACCTCGACCCCGATTTCACCGCCAGCGAAAACCTGCTCGTCTTCGGCCGCTATTTCGGCCTCAAGGAAGCCGAAGTCAAGGCGCGCATTCCGCAATTGCTCGAATTCGCCGGCCTCACCGGCAAGGCCGATGCCCGCATCGCGACCCTCTCCGGCGGCATGAAGCGCCGGTTGACCCTGGCCCGCGCCCTGGTCAACGACCCCGATATCGTCTTCCTCGACGAACCGACCACCGGTCTCGACCCGCAAGCCCGCCACCTGATCTGGGACCGCCTGAAACAACTCAAGTCGGCCGGCAAGACGCTGATCCTGACCACCCATTTCATGGACGAGGCCGAACGCCTGTGCGACCGGCTGATCGTCATCGACCACGGCAAGAAGATCACCGAAGGCAGCCCGCGCCAGTTGATCGCCGAGCACATCGAACCCCAGGTTGTCGAAGTCTTCGACGAAGGCAGCCACGACCTGCAAGGTTTCGTCGAAGCCAACCGCCAACTGGCCGAACGCGTCGAAACCAGCGGCGAAACCGCCTTCTTCTACTGCCGCGAACCGCGCCCGCTGCTGGCCAAACTGGCCGAAGCCGACGGCCTGCGCTACGTGCACCGCGCCTCCAACCTGGAAGACGTCTTCATCAAGCTGACCGGTCGGGAACTGCGGGATTGAGCGCCGGGCCGGCCTCCGGCCAATCGGCTTCGAACACCCCGGCATAGCGGAACACCTCGCCGAAAAGCGGGTGGGTCAGGCGGAAATCCATCGCGAAATGGCACTCGTCGATGGCCGCCTCGACGATCGTCGTATGCCCGAGCAGCAGCCATTCCGGGATCGGCAAGACCAGTGGCCCAAGCTTGACGACGAAGCGCACACCCCGGTAATGCAGGCGGCCGTCCTCGACGTAAGGCGCCATCTGCAGGCCACAGACCGGATTGACGTACTCGATCACCTGACCCGGCCCGGCCGCCACCCAGAAGCTGTTGAAGCGAATGAGCCGGCCATCGGGGAAGACGATGCGCCGCCGCCAGTACTGGCGCTCGCCGACCACCTATTTCTCGACCCGGGTGGCGACGCCCCGGCCACGGCGATGCACCAACGCGCCGACCAGTCGCAGCAGCAAGAGCAGGGGCCACATGAAACGCGGAAATTCGATATCCAGATGCCCGATATCGGTGCTCGTCCCGAAGCGGTAATGCGCCTGCAAAGCCGGCGGCAAGCGGTCCCAATCGGCGCCCAGCGCCTGTTGCATGAGGCTTTTCATGATCCGGCTCCCGGCAGGTGTTTGAAGACCATCAACGCCACGACCAGCAGCATCGAGATGAAGGCCGGCACGCCCAGCCAGAACCAGGCACGCGCCATGCGCCAATAGGCGGGCGGCAACAGCTGCTGGCGGATGACGGCATCCTCGGCCATTCTCTGCATGCGGATCTGCAACCAGACCACCGGCAGCCAGCAGGCTCCGGCCAGGCCATACAGCCCCAGGCTGATCGCCACCCAGGGCGTGCTCAGTGGCAGGCCGAGCAGATGGATCATCCACAGGCCGCTCAGAGGCTGGAAAATCACCGTCGGCGTGGTGAAGATCCAGTCGGCCAACACCACCTGCCGGTTGGTCGCGGCGATGTGCTGCGGATTGCCTGTGCGGTCGGCCATCCATTTATAGAAGGCGCTACCCAGCCCGGTGCCGAACAGCAGCACCATGCTGAGGATGTGCATGGTCTTGATCAGGGTATAGCTCATGATGAACTCCTTGCCATGGCGGCATCGCTGAAGAAAAGCCCCGGCTCGACCGGCAAGGGCAGGCGCCCCAGCCAGTTCGCCCAGGGCCGGTAATCGGCCTGGTAGCCGGTCTGCAGCATGTGCAGGTTTTCCGGCTGCAGCAGGGCGGTGAAATGGCGGCCGATGCGACACGACAACATGGCCAGGGGCAGGGGAATGCGCAGGAAGGGTGCCGGCGGCAGGCCCTGCGCCTGGCGCATGGTCTGCAACCAGTCGCCGAAAGCGAAGCTTTCGCTGCCCAGGATATCGAGCGAGCGGCGGACATCCGGCGAAACCAGGGCATGCCGGACGCTGGCCACAACATCGGCGATATGGACCGGCTGGATGGTCTGCCGGCCGTCGCCGGGCACCGGCAGCCAAGGCCAGCGGGCAAGACACATCAACAACTCGGCACTGCCGCCGCCCCGCCCGTAGATCAAGGACGGGCGCAGCACGAACCAGTCGAGGTCGAGACGGCGCAAGCCGTCGTCGGCCAGCCCCTTGCTCCGGTGATAGGCCGAGAATGCCGTGTCGTCGGTACCCAGCGCCGAAATCTGGATCACCCGCCGCACGCCGGCCTCGGCGCAGGCCTGGAACAAGGCAAGCGGCGCCTGGGCATGCAGGCAGGCGAAGCGCTGTGTCGACGATTCGCCGATGATGCCGACTGCGTTGATCACGACCTCGACCCCCGCCAGATGGGGCAGCCAGTCGCCGACCGCCAGCATGTCGCGGAAATCGACGCCACTGCGGCGGGAAACCGGGATCACGCGATGCCCTGCGGCGACCAGCGCAGCAGCGACATTGCGGCCGATGAAGCCGCTGGCACCGGTGAGCAGGATCTTCATGGCAGGCTCCCCGGTGACGGCACCTCGATGAATTGGCCCAGCCTTTGACCGATCGAGCGCAGGCCGATCAACAAGCCGCCCAGCGCGGCAAGCAGGGCCAGGCGCAGGCTGTCCAGCGGGTTGCTGAAATGCGAGAACAAATCGACCAGCAGTACCAGCAACAGCGGCGCGATCATCAACATCACCCGCGTGTAGCTCAGCCAGAAGGCGGCGGCCTGCTCGTCCGGACAGATGCGACCGAGAATGCTGCGTAACGGACCCGACAACGTAAAGAGAACGATGCCGCTGGCGGCGATGCTGATCGAAGCGGCGGCAAGCAACTGCAGATAGGCATTCACGATGGACTCCCGATGGCTATGAGGAGTCTTCAGTGTGCGCAGCGAGAAGCGCTCAATCTTCCGTTTTGATCGAAACGGAGCATTTTTCGGCTCCGGAATGATCATTCCGGAGCGCGGATCGGGTATTTACTGCACAGAATCGGCCGAAATATGCAGTTTCCGGTACTGGCCGGGGGTCATTCCCTCGATCTCGCGAAAGGCCTCGTAGAAGTTCGATTGCGCGGTGAAGCCGACGCTGAGGCCGACCGAAAGAACGGAGGCCGACGGTTCAGCGCACAACATCGCCTTGGCAGCGGCAATCCGCTGTTCGCGTAGATAGCGGGAAAAGCCCTTGCCCAGGTGGACATTCAGCAGTTCCGACAATTGATGGCTGCTCAGGCCGAGCAGTCCGGCCAAGCCGGCCAGGCTGAGTTCCGGCCCGACATAAATCCGGTCGGTCGTCATCAACTGATCGAGCCGGGCAAGGGCAGCCTCGCAATCGACATTGTTCAGCGTCGAACTGGCATAGGCCGCCTGCGCCGTTTCCCTGACCTCGACTGAAAGCCGCGGGCGCAGCCCCAAGGTGACCTGGACCAGAAAGAAAGCGAGGCCGATGGCGCTGGCGTACAGGCTGAAAAAGAGTTTGTCCGGCAAGGCCGCCTGCATCAGTCCGAGGACTGAAACGCCGATGGCAATGACGAAGACCGCCCCAAGCAGCAGCATTTCCAGATGAAACCGGCGCCGTTCCTGGCGCAAGGCGAGCAGGCAACGGGCCAGCCAGCCCAGATAGCCGGCGCCGACAATGAAGGCGAGAGGCAAGGCCAAATCTGTCGGCAAGACCGGGGCAAGCAGAACCGGCGCGAAGTGCCCGAGCCAGCCCAGTCCGGCCAGCCTGGCCTCTTGCGGGCGCAGCAGCGGCAGGCTGAACAGGCAGAAGGCCGGCGCCACCGCAAACAAGGTCATGCGATAGGGCAGGCTGGCAACCCAGGCGAGATCGAAATACAGCCAGACGAAATGCGCCGCTTGCAAAGCCGTCAGCGCGGCCAGCAAACCCAGCCCCATCCAGCGCGACATCGCCTGATCCGGATACTGCTCGGCACGAAAATGCGTCAGGGCAAGGCTGAGCGCGCTGAATACTGAAAAGCCGATCAGGAGCAGGGCGAAGGCGGTCATCTCGGATGGAAAGCGGAAATCAGCCGAGATCTTATTTGCTTCCCGCTATTTCGATAACAATCGGCATGCGATTTCCCGCCTGCACCGGCGGCGGCGGCACCTGGAAGCCCGCTACCGCATCGGCCAGGCAGACCGCCGCCAGCGTCTTCGGTTCGTGGTCGATATTCGACAAGGCGCCATCGGGTGAAATATCCGCCACAACGGCAACCTGGTTCATCGCCGCCTCCTTGTCCGCGGAACAATCGCGGATGGCTTCGGCCAGGGCCGTGCCGATTGCCGGAAACATCCGTTCCGAGAAATAGGTCTGGGTTTCCTGCAATTCCTCCAGTTGCTTGGCCCGCGCCACCCGGTCGGCGAACTGACCGACGGCTCTGGCCCGGGTGGCGGGCGGAATGCGGAATTGCCCCCACCAGCGCTGCAAATGGCTGCGAATCGGCGCCGGACTGACGATTTGCGGCAAGGAATGATGCTCAGCATCCTTCTTGGAATCCTTTTTCTTGTCCGACGGGTTTTGCTCGATATCCTGATCCTCCCAGTCGGCGATCAACTGCTTGGCATTGGCAAAGGCCTCGTCGAACGACGCCGCTTTGGGCAAGGCTTCCTTGAAAAAAGCGCGGCCGAAAAAGGTGAAGTCGTTTTCGTCGGCACAGCCAAAGGACGTTCGATCATGGCGGGCCGCGGTGATGATCAAGGTATTCGGATCCTTCAATTCGTTGATGAAGGTGCCGGCGTAACAGGATGAAATCAGCAGGACGCGCCAGCGCACCCCGGATTGCTTGAGCATCGATTTGAGTTCCGTCGGCGTCAGTCCGGGCAACTCGATCCCCGGCAAGCCCAGGCTGATCTCGCCCTCCTTGGAACCGTGGCTGGTGACATACAGAAACAGGACATCCTTTTCCTTGTCCATCCTTTCCGCCAGGTCGCCGACCGCCTGGCGAATGCTGGTCAGCGTCGCCAAGGGCGCTTTCGAAACGGTGTTGCGGCTGTTGATCAAAGCCAGCGAATGCCCCTGCGTGCCGTAGATCGTATCGAACTGGTTGCGGATGAACTCGACCTCGCGGCGGAACACCTCCTGCGAGCCGTCGCCGGCAATCCCGAGGAAGAACAGATTGATCCGCTCCGGATCGCGCGCCGCCAGTTGCGCCGCAAGCGTCTTCATCAGCTCGGGCTGGCTGTACAGGGCGGCCTCGACATTGGCCCGCTCACGCTGCTTCTTCTCGTCCTCGACCTTCTTGAACCGGCCGAATTTCCATGCCCCGCTATCGACCGTACGGCCATCGGCCTGCGCCTTGGCATAGGTCAGCGTGCCTTCGCCATCGAATTCACCGTAAGCAAAGCCGCCGACATAAACATCGCCATTCGGACGGCGCAGCGTACCGCGTCCGCTCGGCCGCCAATCCTTGAATTCGCCCTCGTAAAACCAGCCTTCCTTGGACTCCAGGCGGGCCGTACCGACAATGCTGCCTTCCTTGAACACCCCTTCGTAGCGATTCCCCCATTTGTCGGTGAATACGCCTTGCCCTTCCGGCTTCCATTTCAGGAAAGCGCCGACATGCTTGGCGCCGCCCGCCAACACCGCGACCCCTTGCCCGGAAAAATCCCCCCCCACGAAGTCGCCCTCGTACACCACGCCGGACGGGTAGACCAAGCGCCCCTTGCCCTCGAAACGGCCATGCACAAAGCCGCCGACATACTTGCGCCCATCCTTGAACTGCAACTCGCCCTCGCCGGCATATTCGCCGGATCGAAACTCACCGGTGTACTCGCCGAACTGGTTGCTCAGTTTTCCTGCCCCGTCGTAAAGGCTGGACTTGAAGCCGCCTTCATAGACCACCCCGGCCTGGCCGACCTGGCGCCCGAGACCATTCAGCGCCCCGTCCTTGAACTCGCCGCTGAAAACATCGCCGTCCTTGGTCGTCAAGCGACCTTGACCGGCCGGCAAGCCGAGCCGGAAATCGCCTTCATAGACTTCGCCGGTCGGATAGCGGAATCGTCCGGAACCGGAAAACAAGCCATCCCTGAATTCGCCTTCGTAGTTCGCCCCATTCGCCCACTCGGCCCGCCCCTTGCCCTGCAGCTTGCCATCCACCAACACCCCGTAATACTGCCCGCCATCCGGCGTCATCAAAGGCTGGGCGGGGCTTTCCGCCCCCCAAGCAGTCGGTGCCATGGCGCCGGCGAGGAGCAGGGAAAGCAGCAAAACAAGCGGGGATCGGGTCATAAGCGGTAGGTGAATCCATCGGTAGGTTTTGAGTGACCGGAACCTGAGTTTCCGGACGCTATAGAGAAGCCAGGCAGTCAGCGCTTCTCTTTACCCGATTTATGCATTTATCTTGCATCAAGTCAATTTGCATACAACCTGACAGAACCTCCGCCGGCATGCACAACACCTCGAAACTTGGGAAGTTTTCATCAAGCTGACCGGGGAGGTTTTACGAGGCTAGCAGGCGGCCATCCATATGCCTAAGCCGACTTCGGTATTTCACACAAGCAACGGCTTCTGACTGATTGCTGAGGTCTTTCAGAACGCCCTTTCCCGGCCAATCCATTGAGGTGAAATATGACTTTCGCGTTAATGACTTCCCGTATGTCATAGACGTAGAATCGCGCCTTCCTGACTTTGGCGGATCAGCGCCAAACGGCGTTGGAAAAAGATTTCAAGACGGAGTTCGAGACTTGGAAGGACGTTGCAAAAAACAACTTGAGAGACTTTCAAAAAAGCAATGGCCCATTGCAAGGCCGCCTGACCCTCTTCTGGGATAAGCACAAAACACCGACGGGAGCCATCATCTATGACTAGCCGCCTTGGGTTTGCCGCCGCCCTCCTGTTCGCCCTGCCGCTGAGCGTTGCGGCCGGGAGCCTATCCGCCTTCTTCCGTACCGTCCCCGCCATGAACCATATCGACTACAAGAGCCTGGAATTCACCTGCAGCCGGGAAGAGGACCATGTTCCGACGCCCACCCCAGAAGCGGAAGCGCTGTTTCAGCGCGCCCGTGATGCCCACAACCGGGCCACGGCGGGGGAACGCCTTGACAAACCGCTGATGCAGCAGGCGATGGACGACTACCGCCGCGCCGCCGAGGCAGGCCACTGGAAAGCGGTGCGCAACCTCGCTTACCTGCATATGCAGGGCCTGAAGGACGAAAGCGGTGGCAAACCCTTCCTGCGCGCCGACTCCGACAAGACCCTGCCTTACGTCCGGAAACTGATCGACATGAACGTGGCGACCGGCTACGCCCTGATGGCATCCTTCGCCGCCGAGGGCTGGGGAGTACGCCAGGACGACAAGGCAGCCAAGATTTATCAGCGCCGAGCGGCTGACCTGGGGCATGTGCCCTCGCAACAGCATCTCGGGCGGGTATTCCTGCTGAATTTCAATAAACTGCCACCGAAAGAGCGTGACCAGATCGTTGAAATCGGTCGCAAGATGCTGGCCTGTGCTGTCCGGCAAGGGAATCGCGAGGCGGCCTTGGATTTGGCGACCGAATACAAGGTTGACGACAACTACCCCTACGCCCTGTTCTACTACCATCAAGGCGCAAAGATGGGAGATGCCACATGCCTCTATGCCTTAGAGGATTGGTTCGCCAAGGGGGAAAATGGTTATGCCCCCGACCCCAAACGGGCGAAGCTCTACCATGACTACGCCAAACGTGCTGGCAAAATCGGCGCCGGCCGCTTCCCCGATCTCGACAAGGAAATCCCCCTGCCGCCCCCGCCCAAGGGCGGCGCCTACCCGCCCCCGGAAGCCGGTTGGCCCAGCCAATGGACGAAGCCTGTCCAAACTCCGGGCGACAACGGCTAGCTCCATGACCCGCCGTCACCTCGGGTTGGCAGCGGCCCTGCTGTTCGCCCTGCCGCTGAGCGTTGCGGCGGGGAGCCTATCCGCTTTTTTCCGTACCGCCCCCGCCATCAAGGGCATCGACTACAAGAGCCTGGAATTCACCTGCAGCCGGGAAGAGGACCATGTTCCGACGCCCACCCCAGAAGCGGAAGCGCTGTTTCAGCGCGCCCGTGATGCCCACAACCGGGCCACGGCGGGGGAACGCCTTGACAAACCGCTGATGCAGCAGGCGATGGACGACTACCGCCGCGCCGCCGAGGCAGGCCACTGGAAAGCGGTGCGCAACCTCGCTTACCTGCATATGCAGGGCCTGAAGGACGAAAGCGGTGGCAAACCCTTCCTGCGCGCCGACTCCGACAAAACCCTGCCGTACGTCCGGAAACTGATCGACATGAACGTGGCGACCGGCTACGCCCTGATGGCGTCCTTCGCCGCCGAAGGCTGGGGGGTGCGCCAGGACGACAAGGCGGCCAAGATTTATCAGCGCCGCGCAGCTGACCTGGGGCATGTGCCCTCGCAACAGCATCTCGGACGGGTATTCCTGCTGAACTTCAATAAATTGCCGCCGAAAGAGCGTGACCAGATCGTTGAAATCGGCCGCAAGATGCTGGCCTGTGCCGTCCGGCAAGGCGATCGGGAGGCAGCTTTGGATTTGGCGATCGAATACGAGGTTGACGACAACTACCCCTACGCCCTGTTCTACTACCAGCAGGGCGCAAAGATGGGGGATGGCGCATGCCTCTTGGCGTTGGAAAAGTGGTTCACGGAAGGCCAATTCGGCTACGCTCCCGATCCCAAGCGCGCCAGGCTCTACCGTGCGTACAACGACCGGACCGACAGGCCCGGCGCCGGCCACTTCCCCGATCTCGACAAGGAAATCCCCCTGCCGCCCCCGCCCAAGGGCGGTGCCTACCCGCCTCCGGAAGCCGGTTGGCCCAGCCAATGGTCGAATCCAGTCCAAACTCCGGGCGACAACGGCTAACTGTGCGACGCAGATCTCCCCCGCATTAAGCTATTTGCAATGGCAGGGAAAGACCACTTTTCATCCCGCTTATCACACAAAATTACTGGTTTCCCCAGCCCCTAAAGGCAATCCCGGAACTTTCACAAAAACCCATGTCTAACCGCCTCAATTTCTAAACGAGGCATGTATGGACGAACTTTCCCTCTTCGGTATCAGTTTTGCTGTTGGCATCTTCGCACTGGCTTGTTTGATGGCTTTCAAGCTGTCGTCGAAGACTGCTTACCACTGATCCGACACCGGTCGTTTCGCCAGCCGCGCAGACGGTGAGGGCGAAAGCGATGGGTGAAACAACAGAGAATTGGCCGGGGTTTCCCGGCATTTTTTTGCCCGTTGGCGGCCAATCAGCCGCTGCTGGCGTGGCGTTCCTGCCGTTGGGCCAGGGCGCGGGCGTTACGCGGTTGCGGCTTGTCGCGGTTTTTCAGGTGGCCTTGCAGGCAGGCCGGGTTGGCGCGGGCGCCGCTGGCCAGGTAGTCGGCGAGCAGTAGCAGGCGGATTGCTTCCGGGTCCTGCCCCTGTACGTCGGTCAGGTAATCAAACAGCCGGTCCACCAGCCTTTCCGGGGTCAGGCCGCTGGTCTGGCCAGTCGTCTGCCACAGCCAGTCGCTGAAGGCGAGGAAGGCGGCGAAGGGCGAAGCGCCGGCAAGCAGGTGGGGCAGGGTTTGCGGAAAGCGGCCGGCATTGGCGTAGAGATCCCAGTAGCGGGCCAGCCGGATGAAGCGCTCGACGGTTGGGGCATCGACGGCATCGGTCTGCCGCACGGTGTAGGGCGGTTCGGCCGAGTACAGCATGCCGAAAGCCGCACTGTGGCGGGCAATCGGCGTGCCGCGCAGGCGCTTCAGGACGCCGAGCTGGATTTCGTGCGGCCGGTGGGCATGCAGCCGGTCGAAGCTCTCGGCAAAGCTGGCCAGGGTTTCGCCGGGCAGGCCGAAGATCAGGTCAGCATGCAGGTGGGCCGGGCTGTGTGTCGCCAGCCAGTCGAGGTTTTCGCCGGTCTTCAGGTTGTCCTGGCGGCGCGAGATGCGTTGCTGAACCTCCGGATTGAAGGTCTGGATGCCGATTTCGAATTGCAGCACGCCGGGCGGAAAGCGGGCGATCATCGCCTTGAGGCGTTCCGGCAAGTGATCGGGAATGACTTCGAAGTGCAGGAAGAGGTTGGGCGTCAGGCGGTCGAGGAAGAATTGCAGGATGCGCAGCGAACTGTCGATCTTCAGGTTGAAGGTCCGGTCGACAAACTTGAAATTGCGCGCGCCGCGCCGGTAGAGGTCGTCCAGCGCAGCGAGAAAAAGCGCCTCGGGGAAGGCCCAGGCAGTCTTGTCGAGGGCGCTCAGGCAGAACTCGCACTTGAACGGGCAACCGCGCGAGGCTTCGACGTAGAGCAGCCGGTGGGCGAGGTCGTCGGCGCTGTATTCGGCGTAGGGCAGGGCGATTTCATCCAGCCCCGGCTGTTCGCCAGCGATCACCTTCATCAGCGGCTGCGGCCCGTGCAGCAGGGCGCGGCAGAGCTTGGGGAAACTGACGTCGCCCCAGCCGGTAATCAGGTGGTCGGCCAGGCGGGCGATCTCCTGCGCTTCCCATTCGTGGCTGACTTCCGGCCCGCCGAGCACGATCTTCAGTTGCGGCCGACGCGCCTTGAGCAAGCGGACGACTTCGGTGGTCGGCCCGACATTCCAGATATAGACCCCGAAGCCGACGATCTGCACTTGTCCGGCGGAAGCCTCGCCCAGTTCGCCGAGCAGGGCGTCGGCAATCTCCGCCGGCGGCCGGTTGATGGTGAATTCGCGCAAGCGGCTGGCGGAGCGCAAGCCGGCGCCGCCATAGCGGTCGAGATTGGCCAGCAGGTAGCGCAGGCCGAGCGAGGCGTGGATGTAGCGCGCGTTGAGCGTGCTCAGGATGATGGCGGGGGCAGACGGCGACATGCCGCCATTTTGACATCAAGCCCGCCGCTGCCAAGCCGGGCGGGCCGCTAGCGTGCGGCCGGCCCTACCAGGCGCGGGCGCCCATCTTGTAGCTGCGGGTTTCCTTGGCGGCTTCGGGCACCGCCTCGATGACCGGCACCGCGACGGCGGCGACCGGCACGAACAGGTCGCGCAGACGCAGGACCATGACCAGCAGGTCTTCATCGAGCGCATCCTCTTCAATCTCGGCCAGCCGCTCGCGGGCGTAGGCCTGGTCGCGGCTCAGTCGTTCGAGATCGACGCTCTGGTTGAGCGTGCGTTTGACCATCAGTTTGAAGCGGGCCATCAATTGGGCTTGTTCGAGTTTTTGGTCCATCGACAGTTCTCCTGTTCTAGATGCTCGGCTGTCTTGCTCTCTGTTTTCTCTGTTTGGGGTTGGGGTGTTGCTGCTGCAATGCAGCGAAAATCGTGCCGGGTAGTCCCCAGACAGGCGAGTCGATATGAATCAAGCACTTGGGGAAAGTCGATGGAACCAAGGCCGGTCGACGCTGCCTGAAGCTGGTGCAAGCCGGGGCTGGCCATGAGCAGGGATGGTGCATTGCAAAAATCCCGCCTGCGACTTCACAGTAAAATAACCGCCACCTTCTTTACCGCCGGATGCCGCATGTCCCCTGGTTCGCAACCCTTTCGCTGGTTTCCCGTCTGGCAGCGCAATTTCCTCGTCTGGCGCAAGCTGGCGCTGCCCTCCATCCTCGGCAACCTGGCGGACCCGCTGATCTACATGCTCGGTCTCGGCTATGGCCTGGGCGCCATGCTGCCCACTGTCGAAGGCCAGCCCTACGTCGGCTTCCTCGCCGCCGGCACGGTCTGCGCCTCGACGATGAATGCCGCCACCTTCGAGGCGTTGTACTCGTCGTTCTCGCGCATGCATGTGCAGAAGACCTGGGACGCCATCCTCAATACGCCGCTCGGCCTGACCGACGTAGTCGCTGGCGAGCTGTTCTGGGCCGCCACCAAATCGCTGTTCTCCGGGGCCGCCATCCTCGTCGTCATCACGGCGCTCGGCCTGACCCACGGCGCGATGCTGCTCTGGGCGCTGCCGGCCATCGTCCTCACCGGCCTGGCTTTCGCCGCGCTCGGCCTGATCTGGAATGCGCTGGCCCCGTCCTACGATTTCTTCATGTATTACTTCACGCTGTTCATCACGCCGATGACGCTGATTTCCGGCGTCTTCTTTCCGACCGAACAGTTGCCCGGCTGGCTGGCGACCATCGGCCAGTTGTTGCCGCTCGCCCAGGGCGTCGCCCTGGTCCGGCCGCTGCTCGCCGGTCAGGTACCGGACAATGCCCTGATCCACATCATGGTGCTGCTGGCGACGGCCGGCGTAGCCTTCGCCATCGCCCTGCACCTGACCCGCCGCCGCCTGCTCAAGTAGAATCCGCCGATGCCCATCCAGCTCGTTCTGACCAATTGCCCCGACGAGGCCTGCGCCAACGCCATTGCGCTGGCCCTGGTCGAAGACCGCCTGGCCGCCTGCGTCAATATCCTGCCCCGCGTCCAGTCGGTGTATCGCTGGCAGGGCGCAGTCGAGTCGGCCAGCGAAATCCCGCTGCTGATCAAGACCACGACGGCGGGCTACCCGGCCCTTGAAGCCCGCCTCCGCGAACTGCACCCCTACGAAGTGCCGGAAATCATCGCGCTTTCCGTTAGCCAAGGTTTGCCCGCCTACCTGAACTGGGTGGTGGCAGAAACGATCCAATCATGATGCGTACCCTGCTTTTCATTTTCTCGCTGCTCTTCTCGGCCTTCATCGGACTGGCCCACGCCGAGGAGTTCCTCGACCCGGCGATCGCCTTCAAGGGTTCGGCCCGCGCCCTCGATGGGCAGACCATCGAGGTCAGCTTCGACATTGCCAAGGGCTATTACCTCTACCGCGACAAATTCCGTTTTGCCGCCGAGGATGGCTCGGTGCAATTCGGCACGCCGGTCTTCCCCAAGGGCAAGGAAAAGACCGACGAGAATTTCGGCAAGGTCGAGGTCTATTACAAGAGCGTCCAGATCCGCCTGCCGGTCGAGCGCAACAGCTCCGGCCCGCTGCCGCTCAAGCTCAAGCTGACCTCGCAGGGCTGCGCCGATGCCGGCGTCTGCTATCCGCCGCAAAGCCAGAGCGTCAGCCTGGAACTGCCCGATCCGGCCGCCGCCCCCAGCGCGGCAAGCGCCGGCGAGGGCGACGAAAGCGGCATGATCGCCGGCACCCTGAAACACGCCGGCTTCTGGGCCAATCTCGCCTTCTTCTTCGTTGCCGGTCTCGGCCTGGCACTGACGCCCTGCGTCTTCCCGATGATCCCCATCCTCTCCGGCATCATCGCCGGCCAGGGACACAAGATTTCGCACGCCCGCGGCTTTGCGCTGTCGCTCGCCTACGTGCTGGGCATGGCCGTCACCTACGCCGCCGCCGGGGTCGCCGCCGGCCTGAGCGGCACGCTGCTCTCCGCCGCCCTGCAGAATGCCTGGGTGCTCGGTGCCTTCGCGCTGGTCTTCGTGGTGCTCTCCTTCTCGATGTTCGGCTTCTACGAGCTGCAACTGCCCACCGCGCTGCAAAGCAAACTGTCGGAAGAATCCGGCCACCTGCAGGGCGGCCGGGGCATCGGCGTTTTCCTGATGGGCGCGCTGTCGGCGCTGATTGTCGGCCCCTGTGTCGCCGCCCCGCTAGCCGGTGCCTTGCTCTACATCGGCCAGACCGGCGATGCGGTGCTGGGCGGCACGGCCTTGTTCGTGATGGCCCTCGGCATGGGCATGCCGCTGCTCGCCGTCGGGCTGGCCGGCGGTTCGCTGCTGCCCAGGACCGGTCCGTGGATGGAAGGCGTCAAGAAAGCCTTCGGCGTCCTGCTGCTGGCCACCGCCGTCTGGCTGGTCTCGCCGGTCATCCCGCCAGTAGCGCAGATGCTGGCCTGGGCGGCGCTGCTGATCATCCCGGCGATCTACCTGCATGCCCTCGACCCGCTGCCGCCCCATGCCAAGGGCTGGCACCGCTTCTGGAAAGGCATCGGTATCGTCATGCTGCTGACTGGCGCGGCGCTGCTGATCGGCGCCCTGGCCGGCGGCCGCGACCCACTGCAACCACTCGCCGCGCTACGCGGCCAGGCGGTCGCCGCCGAACAGAAGCACCTGCCCTTCGAGCGCGTCGCCTCGCTGGCCGAACTCGATGCCCGCATCGCTGCCGCCGGCAAGCCGGTGATGCTCGATTTCTATGCCGACTGGTGCGTCTCCTGCAAGGAAATGGAGCGCTTCACCTTCACCGATCCGGCCGTCCAGGCCAAGCTGGCGGGCTTCACGCTGCTGCAGGCCGATGTCACCGCCAACACGGCCGACGACAAGGCGCTGCTTGCCCGCTTCGGTCTGTTCGGCCCGCCGGGGATCATGTTTTTCGACAAGAACGGACAGGAAATCAAATCGGTCCGCGTCGTCGGCTTCCAGGAGGCTGCCGTTTTCCTGAAAAATATCCAGCGGACCATGACGGCTGGCTGATTTGCTCGCCCAGAGCAAGCTATCGCTCACGATATCCGGAAATAACTGCGATCCACGCCGGATTTTTCGTCGAAGTCTCGCAAATGCGGGCAATTGCCAATGTCGGGAACGGAAAATCTTTGGAAAACAGAGGCTTTCGGCTAAAATTCGCGCCTATGGACTCCATTGGCCTGATTCGCGAATTCCTTAAAGACCGCCTCGGCGTTGAGCCGGAAACCGTTGTTTCCGAGGCCCAACTGGCCGAACTCGGCGTCGACTCGTTGATGATGCTCGAATTGATGTTCGAGTTCGAAGACCGTTTCGGTATCAAGCTCTCCAATGATCTGAAATCCCCCCGTACAGTCGGCGAGATGGTGGCGCTGATGGACGGGTTGCGCACCGACCAGAGCTGAGCCATGAGCCAGCGTCGGGTAGCGATTACTGGCCTCGGTCTGGTCAGCCCTTATGGCGGCGATCTCGCCGATTTCTTCAGCCGCCTGCTGGCCGGCGAATCGGCCGTCCGTCATTTGCTCACCGACGACGTGCCGCGGCCGTTGTCGATCCCCTTTGTCAGTTGCCCAGCCTTCGATGCCGACGCCGCACTCGGCCGTCCGCTGGCCAGCATGATGGACCGCTTCGCCCAGCTCGGCATGGCGGCCGCCTTCTCGGCCTGGGACGATGCCGGCTTGCCGCGCGCCGCCGACGGCGAATCGCGTGATGACTGGGGCGTCGCCTGGGGCACCGCGCTGGGCGGCACGCTGGCCTACGAAAAGGGTTACCGCGAGTTGTGGCAGAAGGGACGCGAACGCGTTTCGCCGCTTTCCGTGATCCTCGGCATGAACAACGCGGCCAATGCCCATATCTCGATCCAGCTCGGTCTGGGCGGCGTCAGCATGAGTCACACCGTGGCCTGCGCCTCGTCCTCGGTCGCCATCGGCGAAGCCTTCCGCCGCGTGCGCAGCGGCGAGGCCAAGGTGATGATGACCGGCGGATCCGACGTGCCGCAGGCCTACGGCGTCGCCCGTGCCTGGGAAGCCCTGCGCGTCATGGCCAGCGGCGATGCCGAAAGCTCGCCGCGCGCCTGTCGTCCGTTCAGCGCCGACCGCACCGGCCTGGTGCTGGGCGAGGGCGGGGCGGCACTGGTCCTCGAGGACTGGGAGCATGCCGTCGCCCGCGGCGCCCGCATCCATGGCGAGATGGTCGGTTACGGCACCAGTTGCGACCACAGCCACCTGGTCCGCCCGGAAGCCGCCGGCCAGGTGCGCGCCATCGAAGCCACCCTGGCCGATGCCGGCCTGCGCGCCGAGCAGATCGATTACGTCAATGCCCACGGTACCGCCACGGCGGAGGGCGACCCGGTCGAAATCGCCGCCCTCAAGGCGGTCTTCGGCGAACGGGCGGCGCAATTGCCGGTCAGCGCCACCAAGTCGATGCACGGCCATCTGCTCGGCGCCGCCGGTGCCATCGAAGCCATTGCCACCGTGCTGGCGCTGCGCGAACAGCGCATTCCGCCGACCGCACATCTGGCCTCGCTCGATCCGGCCTGTGCCGGGGTCGACCATGTCCTCAGCGCCCGCCACGCGCCGCAACTGCGCGCCGCGCTGTCCAACTCCTTTGCCTTCGGCGGCAGCAACGCGGTCCTCGCGTTCCGCGCCGTCGCCCCGTAAATCGCCGGAAATCACTGCCATGTCCCAAACGCCCACCCCGGAAATCGTCGAAGCCCTGCTGCCGGAAGTTGCCGAACTGATCGTCACGGCACTCAATCTCGACGTCGCGCCGGCCGAAATCGAGGCCGACGCACCGCTGTTCGGTGATGGCCTGGGCCTGGATTCGATCGACGTGCTGGAAATCGCCCTGGTCATTTCCAAGCGCTACGGCTTCCAGCTCAAATCCGACAACGAAGACAACATCCGCATCTTCTCGTCGCTGCGCGCCCTGACGGCGCATATCGCCAGCCAGCGCACCAAATGAACCTGACGGCGACTTCCGTGCTGCGCGGCCTGGCGCTGCTCGTGCTGGTCGTCGCCTGGGCGCTGCTGGCCCATCACGGCAGCGCCGGCGAAGGCAATGCCGACCTCTCCGCCGCGCTGGCCACCGCCCCGGTCGTCGCCATTGTCGTCATGCTGCTCTGGCGCGTCGGCAATCCGCTGTGGATCGCCGTCGGCGGTCTCGGCGTCCTCGGCCTGCTCGCCTGGACCTGGCCCAGCCTGCGCCAGAACGTCGCGCTGCTTTTCTACATCCAGCATCTCGGTACCAATCTGGCGCTTGCCACCCTGTTCGGCCGCACGCTGTTCGGCGACCAGGAAGCCCTGGTCACCCGTTTCGCCCGCCTCGCCCACCAAGGCGCGCTGTCCGAGACCAAGCGCCGCTACACCCGGCAGGTGACGGTAGCCTGGACCCTTTTCTTCCTCGCCTCGGTGGTGGTTTCCACCGGACTTTACTGGCTGGCCCCGGCCCATGCCTGGTCGGTCTTCGCCAACCTGCTGAGTACGCCCTTGCTGTGCCTGATGTTCGTCGCCGAACATCTCGTGCGCGCTCGCGTGCTGCCGCGGGACGAGCAATCGAGCATCGCCGACAGCATCCGCGGCTACCGGGCAGCGATGCAGGAACGCCGCGCCCACACGCTGGCCAATCACCCATGAAGGCGGTGCCGCTGCTCGGGCACGCCAGCCTCGAAGAGATTTTTGCCTGGCGCACCGATGGACCGGTCAGCGTCCGCCAGTTCCTGGCCGATGCGATGGCGCTCGCCGAGTGCCTGCCCGACGGCACGCATCAACTCAACGTCTGCCAGGACCGCTACCGCTTCACCGTCGGCCTGGCTGCCGGCCTGCTGCGCCGCAAGCTCAGCCTGCAACCCGCGTCGCAATCGGCCGAAACGCTGCGCCAGGTGCAAGCCGCCTGCCCGGATGTGTACTGCCTGTGCGACGGCGAGTTCGATACGCTGGACCTGCCCCGCCTCGACTACCCAAGCGAACTCGCCGCCCGGCCGGAAGCGGTCAACGGCATTCCGGCTATCCCGGCCGACTTTGCCGCCGTGCAGCTCTTCACCTCCGGCTCGACCGGCGCCCCGGTGGCCCACAGCAAGACCTGGGGCCGGCTGGTACTGAACGGTCGCGCCGAGGCCGAACGCCTCGGCCTGCTGCGCCGGGGACACAGCATCGTCGGCACGGTGCCGGCCCAGCACAGCTACGGTTTCGAATCGACCGTGCTGCTGGCGCTGCATGGCAATTCGCCGTTCTGGTCGGGCAAGCCCTTTTTCCCGCTGGACATCATCGCGGCGCTGAATGCGGTGCCGGCGCCCCGCCTGCTGGTGACCACGCCGTTCCACCTCGGCGCCTTGCTGGCCTCCGGCCTCGAACTGCCGGCCATCGACCAGTTGCTGTCGGCCACGGCGCCGCTTTCGGCCCAACTGGCGGCCGAAGCCGAAAACCGCTGCCGGGCACCGCTCTACGAAATCTACGGCTCGACCGAGAGCGGCCAGCTGGCCAGCCGGCAAACCACGGCCGGCCAGGAATGGACCCTGCTGTCCGGCGTCCAGCTGGAACAGCAGGGCGAGGACACCATCGCCTGCGGCGGCCATGTCGAGGGCAGGGTGCCGCTTTCCGACATCATCGAAATCCTCGACGCGCAGCGCTTCCTGCTGCACGGCCGGCATGCCGATCTGGTCAACATCGCCGGCAAACGTACTTCGCTGGCCTACCTGAATCACCAGATCGCCGCCATTCCCGGCGTGCTCGATGCCGCCTTCTTCCTGCCCGACGAGGAAAGCCCGGACGGTATCACCCGCCTGTGCGCCTTCGTCGTCGCTCCCGAGCTCAACAGCCGCCGGCTGCAGGCCGAACTGCGCCAACGCATCGACCCGATCTTCCTGCCCCGGCCGCTGGTCTTCATGGACAAACTGCCGCGCAACACCACCGGCAAACTGCCGCGCAACCAGTTGCAGCAGCTCTACGCCGAAAAGGTTAGCCATGTCGGCCGCTGAGTACCTCTGGCAGGTACCGGTCGACCACCCGAGCTTGGCCGGTCACTTCCCCGGCCGGCCCATCGTGCCCGGTGTCGTGCTGCTCGACCAGGCGATCCGCTTCGCCGAATGCCTGCTCGGCCATCCGGTTGCCTGCTGGCAGATCGGCAATGCCAAGTTTCTCAGCCCGGTCGGGCCGGGCGAGTCGCTTCGCTTCGCACTGCAGACCAAAGCCAGCGGGGCGATCGCCTTTACGGTCAGCGGCAACGGGCGCGATGTCGCTTCCGGCAGCCTGACCCCGCCATGAACCGCGAAAAGCCGGCCGGCGCCGACTGGATGCGCCAGCAGGAACGCAGCAACCTGGCGATCCTCAAACTGATGGTGTGGATCTCGCTGACGCTGGGCCGCAAGGTTGGCCGCGTCGTGCTCTACGGCATCGCCGCCTATTACGTGCTGTTCGCCGCGCATGCCCGGCGCTGCAGCCGCGATTACCTGCACCGGGCGCTCGACCGCTGGGCCGAGTGGGGCGACGGCTTCCGCCACGTCTTCAGCTTCGCCAGCACCATCCATGACCGCATCTACCTGCTCAACGACCGCTTCGACCTGTTCGACATCGAAGTGATCGGCGCCGAGTCTCTGCATGCCGCGCTGGCCGAGCAGCCGGGCGCGCTGCTGATCGGCGCCCACCTCGGCAGCTTCGAAGTGCTGCGCGCCGTCGGTCGCGGCCGGGCCGGCCTCAAGGTGGCGATGCTGATGTACGAGGAAAACGCCCGCAAGATCAACCGCACGCTGGAAGCGATCAACCCGGCGGCGACCGAGGACATCATCGCGCTCGGCCGCATGAACTCGATGCTCGAAGCCCGCGACAAGCTCGATCAGGGCTATCTGGTCGGCATGCTGGCCGACCGCAGCCTGGGCGACGACGCCACGGTCGACTGCGACTTCCTCGGCGAGCCGGCACCGTTCCCGGTCGGCCCCTTCCGCATGGCAGCCATGCTGCGCCGCCCGGTCTTCTTCATGACCGGCCTCTACCTGGGCGGCAACCGTTACCAGATTCACTTCGAGCCGCTGGCCGATTTCTCGCAAACGCCGCGCGGCGAACGCGAAGCCGCCATGCAGGCGGCGCAACAGCGCTATGCTGACCGGCTGACGCATTTTTGCCGCCTGGCGCCCTACAACTGGTTCAACTTCTTCGACTTCTGGCAGAAAAAATGATCAAGCGCCTGTTTGCCTGCCTGCTGCTCGCCGGCTGTACCTGGCCCGCCCTGGCCGCCTTCGATGTCGGCCAACTGATGGACGACCTGGCCCGCCACAAGGGCGGCAAGGCCCGTTTCGTCGAGAAAAAATACATCTCGCTGCTCGACAAGCCGGTGGTGTCCACCGGCGAGATGACCTACGCCGCCCCCGACCGCCTGGAAAAGCGGACGCTGACCCCGAAGCCGGAACTGCTGCTGCTCGACAAGGAAATGCTGAGCATCGAGCGCGACAAGCAGAAGCTGACGATCAACCTGTCCAGCCAGCCGGAAGCGCTGGCCTTCATCGACAGCATCCGCGGCACGCTGACCGGCAACCGGGCGGCGCTGGAGAAGAACTACCTGCTGCACCTGGCCGGCACCGCCGACAAGTGGGTGCTGACCCTGCTGCCGAGCGATCAGAAGATTGCCGCGCTGGTCCTGCGCATCACCATCGGCGGCAGCCGCAGCCAGATCCGCAGCATCGAATACCTGCAGGCCGACGGCGACCGTGCCGTGATGAGCATCGAGCCAATCGAAGTCAAATGAAACACGCCGCTGGCCGGACCTTCCTGCTCTGGCTGCTGGCCATGCTGGCCGGCGTCGCCGTGGTCTGGCACAGCCATTTCTCGGCCGACATGTCCTTTTTCCTGCCCGGTCGGCCGACCGCCGAGCAGAAGGTGCTGGTCGACCAGTTGAAGGAGGGCGCCGTCGCCCGCCTGCTGATGCTTGCCGTCGAAGGCGGCGAGGCCGGCCAGCGTGCCGCCTTGTCGCGCGAATTGCGCCAGCGCCTGGGCAGCCTGCCCGAATTCCTCAGCGTGCAGAACGGCGAGGCCGCCAGCCTGGAAGCCGACCGCAACTTCCTTTTCGCCCACCGCTACCTGCTCAGCCCGGCGGTCAGCGCCGAACGCTTCAGCAGCGAAGGCCTGCGGGCCGCCATCGCCAACAGCATCGACCTGCTCGCCTCGCCGGCCGGGATGATGCTCAAGCCGCTGCTGCCGCGCGATCCGACCGGCGAACTGGTCGAACTGCTCAGCCGCCTCAATGCCGGCACCCAGCCGCATAGCGTCGGTGGCGTCTGGGCTTCGCAGGATGGCGAACGGGCCATGCTGCTGGTGCAGACCAGCGCCCTCGGTTCCGATACCGACGGCCAGGAGGCCGCCATCGCGCAGATTCGCCGTCAATTTGCCGCAAGCGCCGCCAGTACCGGCTTCAGCGATGCCCGGCTGGCGCTTTCCGGTCCCGGCCTGTTCGCTGTCAAGGCGCGGGCGACGATCAAGGAAGAAGTCAGCCGGCTGTCGCTGATCAGCACGCTGGCCATCGTCGCCGTGCTGTTCTTCGTCTATCGCTCCTTGCGCCTGCTCAGCCTCGGCCTGCTGCCGGTCGTCTCCGGCGCGCTGGCCGGCGTCGTCGCGGTCAGCCTGGTGCACGGCACGGTGTTCGGCATCACTGTCGGTTTCGGCTCGGCGCTGATCGGCGAGGCGGTCGATTACTCGATCTACTATTTCGTGCAGTCCGGCAAGATCGGTCTCGACCAATGGCGGCAACGCTTCTGGCCGACCATCCGGCTCGGCGTGCTGACCTCGATTTCCGGCTTTGCCGCCTTGCTCTTTTCCGGCTTTCCCGGCCTCGCCCAGCTTGGTCTCTATTCGCTGGCCGGTATCCTGACCGCCGCACTGGTCACCCGCTTCGTACTGCCGCAACTGGCCGGCAGCCAGCAGCGCGGGCGCGACCTGAGTGGCCTCGGCCGGCGGATTGCCAGCGCAATTGGTCACCTGCAGAAGCTGCGCTGGCCCGTCGTGCTGCTCGCCGTCCTCGCTGCCGGCCAGCTGTTCAGCCAGCGCGAACACCTGTGGAACCCGGAGCTGGCCGCCCTGAGCACGGTTAGCGCCGAGGATTCGAAAATCGATCTCGCCCTGCGTCGCGATCTGGGTGCCCCCGATTCGCGCTACATGATCGTGATCCAGGCGGCCGACCGCGAAAGCGCCTTGCAGGAGGCCGAACAGGTCGGGGCACGCCTCGACCGCCTGCGCGAAGCGGGTCTCATTGCCGGTTACGACAGCCCGGCGCGCTTCCTGCCCAGCCTGGCAATGCAGGCCGTCCGCCGGGCCAGCCTGCCGGAAGCCGAGCAGTTGCGCCACAACCTGCAGATCGCCCAGGCCGATTCGCCGCTCGCCGCCGGCAAGCTGGCGGGTTTCATCGACGATGTCGCCCAAGCCCGCAGCGGCGATGCCATCGACCGCGCCAGCCTGAACGGCACCAGCCTGGCGCTGGCGGTCGATGCCCTGCTGATGCCGGCCGGAGCCGGCTGGAGCGTACTGATCCCGCTGCACCCGCCGGCCGCCGGCGATTTTGCCGTCGCCCCGGTGCGCCAGGCACTGGCCGGCGGCAACGCCCTGTTCATCGACATGAAGGCCGAGTTCGACCAGCTGTACAACGATTACCTGCACGAAGCCACCTGGCTTTCGCTGGCCGGCCTGCTCGCCATTGTCGTGCTGCTCGCCGCGACCCTGCGCTCGGCCCGGCGTCTGGCAGCGGTGATGCTCCCGCTGGTACTGGCGGTACTGATCGTCATCGCCGGCCTCAACCTGCTCGGCGAGCGCCTGCACCTGTTGCACCTGATCGGCATGCTGCTGATCGTCGCCGTCGGTTCCAATTACGCGCTGTTCTTCGACCGCAGCAGCGCCGAACACCGGGTCGATCCGGAAACCCTGGCCTCGATGGGCATCGCCAACCTGACCACCGCCATCGGCTTCGGCACGCTCGGCCTGTCGCAAGTCCCGGTCCTGCATGCCGTCGGCGTCACCGTCGGGCCGGGCGCCGTGCTCGCCCTGCTGCTGGCAGCGATTTTCATGCCGCGCGAAACAACGTCATGAGTCCGGACGCCCTCACGCCGCGCCTCAATACCCTCGGCCGCCAGCGCGGGGCCGGCAGCTTGCTGGTGATGCTGCCCGGCGCCTACATGACCCCGGCCGACTACGCCGCCGCCGGCTTCTTCGCGGCGCTGGAAAGCCGACAGCTCGATGTCGATCTGCTGGCCGTCGAATTCGATCTGGAAATGATCTCCAGCGGCAAGGCGCTGCCCGCCCTGCAGCAACAAATCCTCGCCCCGGCCCGCCAGCAGGGCTACCGCCGGGTCTGGCTGGGCGGCATCTCGCTGGGCGGCCTGCTCAGCCTGTGCCATGTCGCCGATACGCCGGGCCAGATCGACGGTCTCTGCCTGCTCGCCCCTTACCCGGGCAGCCGCCTGACCACCAATGCCATTGCCCGCGCCGGTGGCCTGCCGAATTGGGTGCCGAGCAGCGAGGAACTGGCCGACCCGGAATTTCGCGCCTGGCACTGGCTGCAACAGCCGCCGGCCGACCTGCCGGTGTTCGTCGGCTACGGCAGCGAGGACCGTTTCGCCGCCGGCATGCGGCAGATCGCCGAATGCTTCCCGCCCGAACAGCGGCTGGCCGTCCCCGGCGGCCACGACTGGCCGGTCTGGCAGATTTTGTGGGAACAATTCCTCGACCGCGGCTATCTCTCCGCCTGACCATGCCACAACCCTGGAAACCGACGCCGGCCATCCAAGCCACCATCGCCACCCACCTTGCGGCCGGGCTCAGCCTGCTCGTCGTGCCGGCTTACTGGCCGTGGGCGGTCGGCGCCATTGCGCTGAACCAGTTGATCATCACCACCGCCGGGCTGCTGCCGAGGACGACGCTGCTCGGCCCCAACCTCAACCGCTTGCCGGCCGCCGCCGTGGCCCGCCGCGAAATCGTCCTGACCATCGACGACGGCCCCGATCCGGAAGTCACCCCGCAGGTACTCGACCTGCTCGATGCCGCCGGGGTCAAGGCCAGCTTTTTCTGCATCGGCCGGCTGGCCCGGCAATACCCGGCGCTGTGCCGGGAAATCGTCGCCCGCGGTCATGATGTCGAGAATCACGGCGACTCGCATTCGTGGATCTTCGCCACCTTCGGCCGAGGCCGGATGCGCTCCGACATCGCCGCCGCCCAGGCGACGCTGAGCGAGATCACCGGCCGCGCACCGCGCTTCTTCCGTCCCACCGCCGGCCTGCGCAACCCGCTGCTCGACCCGGTGCTGGCCGAACTCGACCTGCAACTGGCCTCGTGGACGCGCCGTCCCTACGATACCAGCGAGGGGGATCCCGATTGCATCCTGCGCCGCCTGACCCATCGGCTCGCCGCCGGCGATATCCTGCTCATGCACGACGGCCATGCCGCGCGCAGCCCGGACGGTCAGGCCGTCATCCTCCGGGTCTTGCCCAAACTTCTACGCATCATCGAAGATAACGGGCTGAAACCCGTCACGCTCAACGCCGCCCTGTCATGACATCCCGCTTCCTGCAAACCCTGCTCGACGACGCCAGCCGCCCCTTCCGTGGCGGTGGCCATTTCGCCTACCACTATGCGCGCGGCAAGCTGTCCTCCGACTGCATCTTCCGCGAATTGCTCAAGCGCGGCATCTTCCCGGCCGAAGCCCGCTTTCTCGATCTCGGTTGCGGCCAGGGCAGCCTGTTCGGCTGGCTGCTCGCCGCGCGCCAGCTCTTTGAAAAAGGCAACTGGCCGAGCGACTGGGCCGCTGCGCCCAAGCCCCTCAGCCTGCGCGGCTTCGAGTTGATGCAGAAGGATGTGGACCGGGCCGCCCGCGCCTTCGGCCCGAATCATCCACTGGTCGAGATCCGCCAGGGCGACATGTGCAAGGTCGATTTCGGCCAGGCCGACGTCGTCACCATCCTCGATGCCCTGCATTACATCGATCACGCCCGCCAGAAGGACGTCATCCGGCGCATCTTCGCCGCCCTGCCGCCCGGCGGCCTGTTCCTCACCCGGGTCGGCGATGCCGATGGCGGCCTGCCATACCACATCTGCAACTGGGTCGATCATGCCGTCACCTTCGTGCGCGGTCACCGCCTGCCCAAACTCTATTGCCGCCGGCTGGCGGAGTGGATCGAACTGCTGCGCGGCCAGGGTTTCCAGGTCGAAACCATGCCGATGAGCGAAGGCAAGCCCTTCGCCAACGTCATGCTGATCTGCCGGGTTCCGCAATGAACGCTTTCCAGATCGACCTGCTCGCCTTCACCCTCGGCAGCCTCGTCGTACTCTGGTGGTCGCGCAAGGCGCTGCGCCGGCCGGGCGGCCACGGCTTCTACCGCTTCTTCGCCTGGGAAGGCATCCTCGGCCTCATCGTGCTCAACCGTGGGCCCTGGGGCGAGCACCCGGACTCCTGGTACCAAAGCCTGTCCTGGCTGTTGATGCTGCTCAGCATCTTCCTCGTCGTGCATGGCGTCCGCGCCCTCCGCCAGCAAGGTACGGCCAGTCCGGCGCGAGGCGACGACTCGCTCTACGAGTTCGAGAAAACCACCACCCTGGTCACCGGCGGCATCTTCCAGTACATCCGCCACCCGATGTACAGCTCGCTGCTGGCACTGACCTGGGGCTGCTATTTCCAGTCGCCGTCCTGGCCCGGCACGGCGGTCGCCGCCGTCGCCTCGGGTTTCCTGCTGCTCACCGCGCTGACCGACGAAAAGGAATGCCTGGCCTATTTCGGCGCCGATTACGCCGCCTACATGCAGCGTACCCGCCGCTTCATTCCCTTCCTGTTCTGAAGCCGATGCCGGCCCGCTTCGTTCCGGCTTCACTGGCCGTCGCCATGCTGCTCGCCGGCTGTACGACGATCGGCCCGCTGCCGCCGGCAAGCGCACCGGTCGAAACCCGTCCGGTGCTGCTGCCGCCCGACCTTGGACCAAGCCAACCCAGCCCGCCGGCCGGCCAGCCAACACCATCCGGCGACAAACCACCGGAGAAGCCGACCGGCAGTGCGCCGATCCGGGATAGCGACATCCGCAGCATGATCGTCCGCCTGCTGCCGACCAGCGCCAAGGACCGCAACGGCTGGGCCGGCGACCTGCAGACCGCCTTCACCGCGCTCGGCTTCCCGCATGCGCCGCAGCTCTACTGCGCCGCCATCGCCGTCATCGAGCAGGAATCGAGCTTCCAGGCCGACCCGGTGGTGCCCGGCCTGCCTGCCATCGTCTGGCGCGAACTGGAACAGCGCGGCAGCAAGTACGGCATTCCGAAGCTGCTGATCAATACCGCCTTGCTGAAAAGTTCGCCGGATGGCCGCAGCTACAAGCAGCGCATCGACGCGCTGAAAACCGAGAAACAGCTCAATGCCCTGTTCGAGGACATGATCGCCGAGTTGCCGGCCGGCAAGCAGCTGTTCGCCGGCTACAACCCGGTGCGCACCGGCGGCCCGATGCAGGTCAGCATCGAATTTGCCGAACAGTTCGCCCGCGACAAGCCCTATCCCTATCCGCCTGGCCGCAGCATCCGCGACGAGGTGTTCACCCGGCGCGGCGGGGTCTATTTCGGCAGCGCCATCCTGCTCGATTACCCGGCCCCCTACGACGATGTGGTCTATCGCTTCGCCGACTTCAATGCCGGCCGCTACAGCAGCCGCAATGCGGCCTTCCAGGCGGCGCTCCGCCAGCTCAGCGGACAGGCCCTCAGCCTCGACGGCGACCTGTTGCGCTACCAGTCCGGCAAGCCCAGCGCGCAAGCGAGCAGTGTCGAAACGGCACTGCAGGCGCTGGCCGGCAAGCTGCGGCTGAGTCGGGCGGAAATCCGCCGCGACCTGTTGCTGGAAAAAACCGCCGGCTTCGGGCAGAGCCCGCTCTATCTGCGCACCATGGCGCTGGCCGACAGCCAGGCCGGACGCCCGGTGGCGCGCCAGGCGATGCCCCGGATCGACCTGAAAAGCCCGAAGATCACCCGCCAGCTGACCACCGAATGGTTCGCCCGCCGCGTCGAAGGCCGTTATCGCAGCTGCCTGGGCCGCGCCTGAGGCCGCCCCGGCACCGCAGCCTGCGGTTAAAATGACGGCCTGATGAATTCGAGGCCCATCGTGACCCCGCTCCACCTTTCCAGCTATACAGCCACCACCTGCCTCGGCCCCGGCCTGGCGGCCACCCTGGCCGGCCTGCGCGACGGCCGCAGCGGCCTGCAGCGCTGCACCTTCGAAACCGTCGAACTCGACACCTGGATCGGCGAAGTCGCCGGGGTCGATGCGCAAGTCCTGCCCCCGGCCCTGAAGCACTACGACTGCCGCAACAACCGGCTGGTCCAGCTCGGCCTGGAAGCCGACGGCTTCGCCGACACGGTCAGGGCGGCGATCGCCCGCCATGGAAAAAAGCGGGTCGGCATCTTCCTCGGCACCAGCACCGCCGGCATCCTGCAGACCGAACTGGCCTACCGCCGACGCGACCCGGCAAGCGGCGCCTTGCCGGACGATTTCATTTACCGGACGACGCACAACTCGTTTTCGCTGGCCGAATTCGCCCGCGACTATTTCGGGCTGGAAGGCCCGGCCATGGCCGTTTCCACTGCCTGTTCGTCGAGCGCCAAGGTATTCGCCGCCGCCGCCCGCCAACTGGCGCTCGGCAGCATCGATGCCGCCCTGGTCGGCGGCGTCGATTCGCTGTGCCTGACCACGCTGTACGGCTTCGCCTCGCTGCAACTAACTTCCAGCCAGCCCTGCCGCCCCTACGACGCCGAGCGCGACGGCATTTCGGTCGGCGAGGGCGCCGCCTTCGCGCTGCTCGAACGGCTTCCGGCCGAGCCGGCCAGCGGCAGCATCCTGCTGCTCGGCGCCGGCGAATCGAGCGATGCCTACCATATGTCCTCGCCGCATCCGGAAGGCCTCGGCGCCCGCCTGGCCATGGAGGCCGCACTGCGTTCGGCCGGCCTGACCGCCGGCCAGATCGACTACATCAACCTGCACGGCACCGCCACGCCGGCCAATGACGCCGCCGAAGGCAAGGCGGTCAGCACCCTGTTCGGGCAAAGCGTTCCCTGCAGTTCGACCAAGGGCGCCACCGGCCATACGCTGGGTGCCGCCGGTGCCGTCGAGGCGGTGATCTGTGCGCTGGCGCTCGGCCATGGCCTGCTGCCGGGCAGCCCGCAGACCCGCCAGCTCGATCCGGCGATCGGCCTCGATTACCTGCTGAGCAGCCGCCCGGCCACACTGCGCCACGCGCTGAGCAATTCCTTCGGCTTTGGCGGCAGCAACTGCAGCCTGATTTTCGGAGTGGCGCCATGAGTGCCTGCACCACCACCCCGCTGACCGCCTGGATCGAAGGCATCGGCTTCCTGGCACCGGGCCTGCCGGATTGGGCGACCGCCCGCGCCGTGCTGCGCGGCGAACAGGATTACGCCGCCGCCGCTTCCGTCCTGCCGGCCCCGGCCATCCTGCCGCCGGCCGAGCGGCGCCGGGCCAGCCGGGTCGTCAAGCTGACCCTGGCCATCGGCCTCGAAGCCGCCGCCCATGCCGAAGCCGACGTCGCGACGCTGGCCACGGTCTTTTCCGCTTCCGGTGCCGACGGTCACAACTGCCACGCCTTGTGCGAACAACTGGCGACCGACGACCGCCAGATTTCGCCGACCCGTTTCCACAACTCGGTGCATAACGCCGCCGCCGGCTACTGGGGCATCGCCACCCGGGCGATGGCGCCCTGTCAGGTGATCTGCGGCTTCGATGCCAGTTTTGGCGCCGGCCTGCTCGACACGCTCGGCCAGGTCATCGTCGACCAGCAACCGACCCTGCTCATCGCCTACGACAGCGAATATCCGGAACCGCTGCATGCCAAGCGCGATACGCCCGACTGCGGCGGCGTCGCCTTGCTGCTCACGCCGCAACCTACCGCCCGTTCGCTGGCCAGCCTCAGCGTCACGAGCACCGAACTGGCCGCCCAGACCATGCCCGATCCGGCCCTGGAAGGGCTGCGCCGCAACATCCCGGCGCTGCGCAGCCTGCCCCTGCTGCAATTGCTGGCGCGCGGCGAGGCGGGCACGGTCTGCCTCGACTACCTGCCGCCAATGCAACTGAACGTGGCGCTGCAGCCGTGCTAGACCGTGCCTGGATCGCCGCCCGCATTCCGCATCAGGGCGACATGTGCCTGCTCTCCGAGGTCGTCGCCTGGACGGACGGCACGATTGCCTGCCGGGCGGTCAGCCATCGCGATCCGGCCAATCCGCTGCGCGCCGACGGTCGCCTCGGCGCCGCCAACGGCATCGAGTATGCGGCGCAGGCCATGGCCATTCACGGCGCACTGCTGGCCAATCCGGATGCCGCGCCGCGCCAGGGCTACCTGACCAGCGTGCGCAGCGTGCAGTTGCATGTCGATCGCCTCGACAATCTGGATGGCGAATTGCTGGTCGAAGCCGAACGACTGTCCGGCGACAGCAACCATATCCTTTACCAGTTCTCGCTCAGCCATGCCGGCCGCTGCCTGCTGGCCGGCCGCGCCGCCGTGGTCCTCGATGCCGCGGCACTCAACCCGGAATCCCGCTCATGAAACGCGCTCTCGTCACCGGCGGCAGCGGCGGCATCGGTGCCGCCATCTGCCGCCGCCTGGCCGCCGACGGCCATCACGTCATCGTTCATGCCAACCGCAGCATCGGCAAGGCGGAAGCCGTCGTCGCCGAAATCATCGCCGCTGGCGGCAGTGCCGAGGCGGTCAGCTTCGACGTCACCGAACGGGCCGCCGCCGCTACCGCCATCGAGGAACTGCTCGCTGCCGGTCCGATCCAGATCCTGGTCAATAACGCCGGCATTCATGCCGATGCGGTGTTTCCCGGCATGTCCGGCGAACAATGGGATTCGGTACTCGATGTCTCGCTGAACGGCTTCTTCAATGTCACCCAGCCGCTGACCCTGCCGATGATCCGCACCCGCTGGGGCCGCATCATCACTATTTCCTCGGTTGCCGGCATTACCGGCAACCGCGGCCAGGTCAATTATTCGGCGGCCAAGGGCGCGCTGCACGCGGCGAGCAAGTCGCTGGCCCTGGAAGTGGCCAGCCGCGGCATCACCGTCAACGCCGTTGCCCCCGGCGTCATTGCCACCGAGATGAGCGAAGGCGCTTTCGACGCCGAAACGATCAAGAAAATCGTCCCCATGCAACGCGCCGGCAAAGCGGAAGAGGTGGCCGACCTGGTCGCCTTCCTGGCTTCCGAAAAATCGGCCTACATTTCCGGGCAGGTGATCTCGATCAATGGCGGCATGATCTGAGCCGGTTGCCGGCGCTTCCGGCTATGAATAAAATCGACTGACATTTATCTGCTGGGAAAGCGCCGTGATCCGATCTCTACTGTTTGCCCTGCTTGTTTCGGCCGCATTTTCCACCTCGGCAGAGACCTACAAGTGCGTCCAGGCCGGCAAGACCATTTTTTCCGACACGCCTTGCGCCAGTGGCGCCAGTCGGGTCGACCAGAATAGCGATGGGGTAAGCAAGGATCAGCGGCGACAGGCCGAACTGGTCAACCAGAAAAACAACACCCAGCTCTACGAACTGGAATCGCGGGCGGCACAAGGACGTTATCAACGCAATAGCGTCCAGGTCTGGCAGGGTGACACGGCACCCAGCAACCAGGACAACAATGCCCGCGGCTATCGCAACCGATAAGCGTCCCTCATCGATGGCAAACACACTTTACGACCTGCTCGAAGTCAATCAAACGGCTAGCGCCGAAACTATTGCCGCCAATTACAGGCGCTTGCACGCCAAGTCGGCGGAGCAGGCTGCCAACGGCGACCAGGATGCGACGAATCTATTGATCGCCCTGCGCGAAGCCTTCTCGACCCTGTCCGACCCGCAGCGCCGCCAGCGCTACGACGCGCGGCTTCAGGAAAGGGAGGCGCGCGAAGTTGTTTACGTCGATTCTGGAAGCAGCGGCAGCCTGGTCAAATGGCTGATCTTCGGTGCCATCTTTGCCGCCTGCGCGATCGGTACAGCCAAATTCCGGGCGGAGCAGGAAAAGGCGCGCATGGAAGCCGAACAGGCTGCTGCTGCCGCAAAAATCGCCGAAATTGAAGCCGAAAAGGAAATCCGCGAAAAACGTGCGGCCGAGCAGGCGGAATACCAGCGCCGGCGGGACGAGGCTGCCGAACGAGCTGCGCGCGAGCGCGATCTGGCCTACGCCAACCAGGTTTCGCGCAATATTCAGCAGGCCGAAAATCAGGCACGCTGGGAACAGCAGCGCGAGCAACAACGCGAACAACAGCAAAAGGCAATTGCCGAACGTCAGCAACAGTACGATGCCGAGCATCAATTGGCCCGGGAAAAAGCCTATTTGCGCAAGATCGAGTCGGAAAACCGCTATCCGCGTTACTGAAAATTGCTGGACGGCAATTTGCCGTCCAGGCTGACTCGCTTGGCGGGCCGATCCCGCCGGCTCAGGCGTTCCGCTGAATCAGCGCCTTCATCCGCATCAACTTCGGCGCCACCATCGGCACGGTCAGCATGGTGCTGGCGACGGCCATCAGCAGCAGGGCGGTAAAGGCTTCGCTGGTAATGATCTGCTTGTCGAGCAGAATGTTGGCGAAGATGATCATGATCAGGGCCTTGGTTTGCAGCAACCAGCCGATGATGCCGGCTTCGCCCGGTGCCCAGTTGAGAATGCGCCCGGCCACCCGGATTCCGATCAGTTTGCCGGCCACCGAGGCGAACAGCAGCAGGGCGGCACCGACGAATACAGCCTGGCCGCCCATCGCCCAGTTGGTGCGCAGGCCGGTACTCAGGAAAAAGACCGGCATGATGACCAGCAGGACATGATGACGTAGCAAATCCATTTTTTCCTGATCGAACCATTCGGCGTCGATAATGGCGCCGGCCAGGAAAGCCCCGACCATGAAATGCAGCCCGGCCCAATCGGCACCGAAAGCGCAGGCGGCCAGCCAGATCAGTGCGACATACCAGCGGTCGCGCTCGGCCAGACGCTGCATCAGGCTGCGGAAGACATAACCGACGACGATAAAGGCAAGCAGGAAGGCAAGCTGTTTGCCGACCCGTTGCCAGTCCATCAGGATCAAGGCGAGCACGCCCCAGATGGCGATGTCGTCCAGGCTGGCGTAGCGCAGGATGCGCTGGCCGATCGGCTGGCGCAGGATTTCCAACTTTTCCATCAACAGGATCAGGATCGGCAAGGCCGTTACGGCGCAGGCCATGCCGACGCCGAGCACGAATTGCCAGGTCATCGCTTTCGGCCCCATCCAGCCGTCGCTGGTCAGCAATATCGCTGCCGCCGCACAGCCGAACAGCAAGGGGGTGCCCAGCGCCAGGCCGGCGGTGATGCTGCTCTCGCGCCGATGCGCCCAGGCCTTTCTCAGGTCCAGCTCGATGCCGGCAATCATCACGAAGAGCATCACTGCCCACCAGGCGATGCCGTTCAGCGACTGGATCACCGGCGGCGTGAAGACGAAGCTGTAGTACTCGGGAAATGCCCGGCCGAGCACGCCCGGTCCGAGCAGGATGCCGGTGATGATCTGGACGACGACCAGCGGTGCGTAATACTCCGTCCGCCCCAGGCGCCAGATCAGGTAAGGCACGGTGAAGATGATCGTCATCGCGATCAGGAAAATTTCGGTCGTGTTCATTGGTCAGACAGTGAGCTTGCGTGCGAGCAGGATCGGCAAACGAATCAGGAAGCCGAGAAACAGCCGGGTATGCATCCAGGTCAGCAAGCTGTTGTCGCGCAAGTAACGGAAATGCGAGACGCCGCCTTCATCCGGCCTGAAATAGCGCACCGGTGCATCGATATTGACCGGTTTGACGCCGGCCCAGCACAGGCGGACCACGGCTTCCGGATCGAAATCGAAACGGCGCATCCAGTGATTGGCCAGCATCACCCGCTGCAGCGGTTGGATCGGATAAACGCGGAAACCGTATAGCGAATCGCCGATCCCCATCCACAGGGTTTCCAGGTTGGCCCAGCCGTTCGACACCTTGCGGCCATTGACGCGCAGGGCGGGCGCATCGGCGGCAAAGACCGGTTTGCCAAGCACCATGGTCTCCGGGCGCGCCTGCGAGGCCGCCATGAAGGCCGGAATCAGATCGGCCGGATGCTGGCCGTCCGAATCCATGGTCAGGGCATGGGTAAATCCGGCAGCGGCGGCCTGAGTGATGCCTTCGAGCACGGCCGAGCCCTTGCCCCGGTTCTCGGGCAGCACGATGATGCGCAGACCTTCATCGCCGGCCGCCAGCGCCTGCAATTGCTCGGCGCTGCCATCGGTGCTGCCGTCGACCACCACCCACACCGGAGACCATTGGGCACGCGCCGAGCGGACGGTATCGAGGACTTTGGGACCGGGGTTGTAGCTGGGGATGATGACGAGATGGCTGGTTGAGGCAGGAGTCATGGCAATGGTTCAAGCCGTGGCGACGGCTTTGCTAGGGTAGATGCCGGCCAGTTCGCTGCGGAAATAGGCTTCCAGTTCCCTGGTCAGGCTGGCGATATCGCCCGGCGGTGCGAACTGGCGCCCGAGACGGATACGGCAATGCAAGGGCAGATGCGGGCGGCGGAGTAGTGGCCAGGCTTTTCCGAGATAGGGGGTGGAGAATTCGATCAGCAGGGTCTGGATCGGAATCGCGGTTCGCCCGGCAATCAGTGCGGTGCTGGGCGAACAACGATCGACCGGAAAATTCTCGGTACGCGTACCTTCGGGGAAAATCACCAGCTGGGCACCGTCCTGCAATTCCTCGCGGGCGCTCAGGATCATTTCCAGCGGCGCATTGTTGCGAATATAGCGGGCCAAGCGGGCGGCCGCGCCGAACAGGATGTTGTCCATCAGCGATGCCTTCATGACGCAGACCGCATTGGGCAGGCGGGAAACGATCATCACCGCATCGAGCAGGGAGGGATGATTGGCGGCCAGGATCAGCGGTCCACGGTCGCGCAACTGGTCGAGTTCGGAAAGATCGAAACGACAGGCGCAGAACCAGCTCAGGATACGCAGATAGACCCGGAAGCCGCCGGAAATCATGAACCGGCCCCACGGCTGCCCGACCTTCCGGGAGACCAGCGGATAAAGCAGCATGGCGAAAGGCAGCCAGCCCAGGCAGATAATGGCCAGGGCACTCAGGCCGACGATCATGGCGACATACTCGTAGGCAATCCACAAGGGATTGCCCGACCGCCGCAAATCAGTCATTGACCATCACGCGGGTTTTCGATTCGCCGAGAATCCAGGTGATGGCGACACCGGCGGCAAAATAGTCCTTCTGGCGAACCAGCGGGCTATCGGCAAAGGTGGCGCCGTTCAGGTTGTCGTAACGGACGAAGCTGCCCAGCCAGTAGCCGGGAAAACGCTTCGACAGCGCCACCAGATACTGCATGCCGGCATAGCCGCCCTTGGCATCGTAGGCCGGCCGGTCGGCCGTCGCATATTGCTGGCCGACCGAGTAGTAATAGGCGTGCTGGCGCTTGTCGCCGAACAGCGGCCCGGCCAGCGTCCCGAGATTCCAGCCGGGCAGGCCGGGCAGGTCGGTGATGTCCATGTTCAGCTTGGGATGGAAAATCAGGCCGATATCCTTGGGCGAGCTTTCAACCGTGAACGCTGCGCGCAGCGGCAACAACAGCTTGACGAAGCGGGCCCGGTTTTCGGAGCGCCAGAAGGTGACATCCATCTGCGGGCCGATTTCGAAAGTCGGCTTGAGATCGGACATGCCATTGCGGGCATCGATATCCTTGCTGCTGACCGGCGGCGACAGCGCCAGACTGACCGTCAGGTCGAGCCTGTCCGAATCGAAGAAACTGCCGCGTATGCCCTGACGGTCGGCCTTGAGGAAATCGCCGTGATAGGTGAAATGCGGTACCGGCATCAGAAAGTTGTTGGTCTGGTTGGAACCGCGGTAGGAGGGGAAACTGAAAGCTGCCACTCCGGCACCGATTTCCCACAGCGGCTTCTCTTCGGCCGCCTGCGCCGCCGGGACGGTGAGGCCAAGCCCGAGCAATGCCGACAGACAGGTTTTGACGACGGATTTCATCACAGGCTCCCCAGCGTGTGCGAGGCCATCGCCTCGATTTCAAGCAACAGATCGTGCCGACAGATATCGGCCTGGACATAGACAATTTCTACCGCGTCGCCAATCAGGCCGCTCAGCGTCGCCTCGACCAGCGGAAAATCGCCGGCATGGCGGATATAGACCCGGTAGGACAATTCGCCCAGTGTGTAGGGCAACGTACGAGCCAGGCGGTTGGCTTCGGCGACCACGGTCGCGATATTGGTCATCGACTCGCGGCATTGGCCGACGACATCGCCCGAATGCACGGTCTGATGCCCGACGATACTTGCCGTACCCGAAATGAACAGGATTTCCTGCCCGGGCAGATAAACCAGCGCCGCTCGCGAAAACGTCGGGCTGCGCGGACCATAGACCGACGGGTAGTTGTAGGCGCTGACCTGACGGGGGTTCTCGACCGGTACGGCCGGCAGGTCGCCGGCCATGAAGGCGATGCTCAACGGCCCGCTGGCCAAGCCGATGGCGCAGGCCGCCGGGACATTGCCGGTGACGACATGACGATATTCGAGGAAGGCATCCTGGCGACCGATATTGAACTGCCGGTAGCGTTCCAGCCCATCGACCTCGGCATTGATCCCGGCCAGGTAATTCCAGACCCGCCACAGATTGGGCAAGCCCTGGCTGTCGAGCAGGCGGAAGATCCGGCGATAGGCTTCCGCCGCCGCCGATTGCAGGGCCGAACCGCTGGTGCTGCCGACAAATTCGTTTTCGTCGAGTTCGATGACGCCATAAAGCAGGTTGCCGGCCCGGCGCCAGAGAATGCCTTCGGATTCACCGGCGGCACAGGCCGCATCGCAACGCCAGATTTCCTGCAGGCAATCGTTCGACTTGCCGAGCAGTGGCGCGGCGATACCCTGCACCGGCCAGCCCGGCGCAACCGCCGGGTCGAGCTGGCCCAGCCAGGCGCCGCCGAGAACCCGATCCGCCCCGCCGCTAGTGGCATCGGACAGATCGGCGAGCGACAGATCGGAAAATAGCTGGAGATTCACTAGGCGTTATAGACCGGTGGCACTTCGACCGGCCGGATATTGAAGGTCCGACGTTTCCAGCCCATGAAAGCGCGCTTCGGCTGAATGATGTTGGCGATGTAGTAAAGCACCTTGAACATGAAGATCGAACGCCAGATCGGCGTCTTGCCGAAAATGTCGCCGGCCAGCACGGAAAGCAGGGCTTCCTTGACGCGGAAGATGTTCTTCGGATACATGAAGAAATCGCGCATGATCGGGTTGGTGACGCGATAGATGAACCAGGAAAACTCCTTCGGGCCGTGCTTCATCAGCGCATCGAAGCGTTTAAGCGCGGCGGCCGCCTTGGCCGGGGTTTTCAGGCAGGTATCGATGGCTTCGGCACCGATCACGCCGCTGTTCATGGCGAGCAGCACACCGGAAGAAAAGACCGGGTCGATGAAGGCATAGGCGTCGCCGAGCAACAGGTAGTTGGCACCGTGGTTGCGTTCGGAGACATAGGAGAAGTTGCCGGTTGCCTCGACCTTGGTCTCCAGCTTGGCCTCCTTGAGGCGTTCGGCCAGTGCCGGGCACATCGCGATACCGTCCATCAGGAACTGCTGCAGGCTGCGATCGCCAATCGTCTTCATGTAGTACGGCCAGGTCACCATGCCGATGCTGGTGGCGTCGTTCATCATCGGGATGAACCAGAACCAGCCGTGCTCGAACCAGAAAATGGTGATGTTGCCTTCGGCCTCGCCATCGTGCCGTTTGGCGCCGCTGAAATGGCCATAAATGGCCGAACTGTTGTGCTTCGGATTGCGGTGCTTGATCTGGAAACGATTGGCCAGGAAGGTGTCACGACCGGAGGCATCGACCACGAAACGGGCCTTCCATTCGACTTCACGGCCATCGTCGTGCTGCGCCCGGACCACAGCGCTATTGTCGGACTGGAAGTCGACGGCACGCGCTTTGCAGTTCTCATGCACCTCGACGCCTTTTTTCTCGGCATTGCGGATCAGGATCGTGTCGAATTCGGCACGCTTGACCTGATAGGCGTAAGGCATCGACTTGTCCCAGGCATCGGCGAAATGGAAAACCTGCGACATCTCGTGATGCGGCGAAACGAATTCGGCCCCCGGCTTGACCATGCCGATCTCGCGCACCTGGTCGGCAATACCCATTTTCTCGAAGAGCGGCAGATTGGCCGGCAGCAGCGATTCGCCGATATGAAAGCGGGGATGGCGCGCCTTTTCCAGCAACACCACCTTGTAACCCTTTTCCGCCAGAATCGGCGCCACCGTCGTTCCGGCCGGACCACCGCCAATCACCAGGACATCACATTCCTGGCGTTCCACACCCTGCATTTGCTGTTCCATAGGTTCAAGCCTGTTTTGTTCTCTGTGGCGGCGAAAATTATTTGCCTTTGTATGTCATGTTGCCGACTGTTTCCGAATGGCCGTCGATCTTGCTGACCTTGTTGCCCGACCAATACACGTAATACGGACCGAAGCTCGACCACCAGTAACGCCAATAGGGACCGTCCAGCCTCGGATTTTCGTTGGTTTGCGGATGACCGACCGCCATGATGACCTGCTCCTTGGTCATCCCTTTCAACAATTTGCCGGCTTCGATCGCCTTGCGGGTAAGTGGCGGAAACTTGGCGATCTTCAGTTTCGGATCTTCCAGCACGACGATCTTGTTCACCCACTGCTCGGTGGTTTCCTGCTCCCGACCGTAGTCGTGACCGAGTCGCATGGCCTTGCCATCAACATCGACGTAAGCCCGATAGCCCTCGATTTTCTTGACCTTGATCGGCGTACCGGCTGGAATGAAAGCCAACTGCGCCAAGTTGGAATCACTGATCCAGTCGCCCTCGTAATGCAGGTTGCAACAGGCAAAGCCATTGCGCAGCGCAGTCTCTTTCCTGGCCTCGGCAGCCGGCTTGTTCTCATCCGGTTTGCTGTCGGACCCCTTGCAAGCCGGCAAAGCGGCAATCACCAACAGTGCCAATACCAGCCGAACGTGTTGAAAAACCGAACTATTTTTCATCTTCGCACCCCCCCGGGACGAGGATTATACAGCGGCCTGTAATGCCGGCGGCGTGCAACACGACGATCCCTCTTCCGCAGCCGTCAGGATGGATTTCATCACTTCACGACGCGACAGTTTGATCGGCGACATCGAAACGATGTTATCGACCTGCAATTCAGGACTGAGGAAGGGCTGCAAGCCGACCGGCTGGCGTGGATGCAGCTTGAATTCGCGCTTGGCCTTTTCCAGCTGCGCCTTGTTGGCGCTGAAGTAACGCGCCGCAGCGATGGTTTCGGGCAAATGCTTGAGTACGTGCCAGAGACTCCAGCGATGCGCCCACAGGCGCTTGGCGAAGCGCCGGTGGTAACCCTTGCTGTTGTAGAAGCGTTTGACGTGCCAGTTGTACAGCGCATCCATTTCCTCGCGCGATTTGAAGCCGTGCGGCAGGAAGACGAAGTTCAGGCAGTTCATCAGTCGCCAGTCTTCGATCATTTCGCCGGAAACGCCGGAAACGCATTCGTCCCAGATCGGCGCGCCATGCAGCGGGCTGAACTTGGTCATGTTCATTTCGTCAAGTTCGAGCGACAGGATGAAATCGCTGGTCACCTTGACGGTTTCCGGTGTTTCACCGGGCATGCCGAAGATGAACAAGCCCTTGGCGCGCATGCCGGCGGCGTGGATCTGGCGCACGGTATCGCGTACCGCATCCAGCGTAACACCGGCCTTGTGGCGTTCCATCATGCCCGGATCGGCCGATTCGATACCCATCGAAACCATCAACACGCCAGCCCGTTTCAGTTTGGCCAGCATTTCATCCGAGGTATGACCGGTCCGGATGGCGCAATTCCACTGGATACCGAGCGGCTTCTCGATCAATAGCTCGCAGAGTTCGAAGACCCGCTGCTTCTTGGCGGTGAACAGGTCGTCGTACATGTTGATGTGATAGACGCCGAACTTGTCCCGCAGGTATTTCATGTGATCGTAGGTGTATTGCGCCGAGTTGGTCTTGTACAGACGCTCGAACACGGTCCGGTCACAGAAGGAACAGGTATAGGGACAGCCACGCGAGGTGATCATCGTCGCGCCATGGCGCTTTTCGTAGGCAAACAGCGGCAGGTGATAGGCATGCGGAAAGCCGGCCAGTTTTTCGTAGGCGGGGAAGGGCAGCTCATCGAGATCGAGAATACGGTCACGCCGGGGATTGATCCGGATCTTGCCGCTTTCGTCGCGGTAGATCAGGTTGCCGATTTCCTTGAGTGGTTTGCCATCAGCCAGATCGAGCATGGCGCCTTCGCCTTCGCCGATGATCAGATAGTCGATCTCCGGAAAGTGCTCGAGAATGGGTGCACCGATCGAGGAAACATGAACATTGCCGAATGTGATCTTGATATCCGGCCGACGCTCGCGAATATAGGCGGCGATCTCGAACGCATCCATGAATCCGGAAGTGGTGGCAGAAAAACCAACCATTTCCGGGTCAGTGGCCAGCACGATCTCGGCATTTTCAGCAATGGACGGCGGGGCGTAAGGCCCCAGGCAATCATGCAGTTGTACGCTGTGTCCGAACTTTTCCAGCCAGGAAGCCAATTGCATGATGCCAATCGGTGCCATTCGATTGGCCAAGACTGAAAAGTCGGGCTGCCCCGGAACGAAATTGAAACCCGCGGGGTGAACAAGCGTGATGCGCATGACTGATCCTCAAACGAAGTGGCCGAATTTTATTAGAAGTAGGTACCGGCCTTGAGTTCCGGAAAAAGTATTACAGGCGCGTAACGGTATCCCAGGCAAATTTCAGGATCAGGACACCAACCACCAGCAGGAAAACCTTGCGGACGAATCCGCTGCCGTGTTTCAGCGCCAGCCTGGTTCCGGCCATCGAGCCGCTGACATTGGCCCCTGCCATCAATACGGCAAGCAAGGGCAGAACGTAACCATTGGGAACGAAATAAGCGAGTGCCGCCAGGTTCGTCGCAACGTTGACCACCTTGGCGCTGGCCGAAGCATGCAGAAAATCAAAACCGAAAAAACGCACAAAAAGAAAGATCAGGAAACTGCCGGTACCCGGTCCAAAAAAACCGTCGTAGAAGCCAATCACGCCACCGAGCAAGGTGGCGTAGATCAATTCCTGGTGCCCACCGTGGGCAGGCTGGTGAATCTGACCAAAATCCTTGCGCTTCAAGGTGTACCAAGCTGCCAGGACAAGCAGGATCAGAATCAGCGGCCGAACGGCATCCTTGGGTAACCAAGCCACCGCTGCCGCACCAAGATAAGAAAAGGCAAAAGCTGCGATCGCGGCGGGCAATATTGTGCGCCAGGGCATACGGACCTGACGGGCATAACGCCAGGTGGCATTCAAGGTACCGACCACGCTGGCGCACTTGTTGGTGCCGAACAGGGTTGCCGCTGATTCGCCGGGATGGATGGCAAACAAGGCAGGAATCTGGATCAGGCCACCGCCACCAACCACTGCGTCGATACCGCCAGCAATAAAGGCTGTAAGCAACAAGGCGAGCAAATTGGGATCAAGAATATCCATCGAACAGAAATTTAAATTAAATGGCGGTCCTTCTGATCAGCTTGCCTGCCGGTCAGTAACGGAGAAGGCTGGAAACAGAGTTTCCGGTTTACTAATAAAATTTTTATATAAAGCGTTTACAACGAATAACTCAACAATAATTCTGTGGATAACTTACATTTTCAATTTAAATTCATTCACTTGAAGAAATAAATCAGTTCTTGGAAAGGCTCTGAATTGCCTGTGGATGAAATGTGCACAGATTTCCGCGACGTTGAAGATCCAGGCTTGATCCCCAAAGCGCTGACAACTTTTCCACAGCTTTATCAGACCGGGAAAAATCCCTTATTTGCCTATACAGAAACGACTGAAAATTACCCCCAACAAGTCGTCTGCAGTAAATTCGCCGGTAATTTCGCCCAGGGATTGCTGCGCCAGGCGTAGTTCTTCGGCAAACAGTTCCAGTGCCGGAAAACTGCCTTCAACCACTTGTCGGGCTGCCGCTATGTGCTCCTGAGCGCTGGCCAGGGCACGCAGATGCCTTTCACGGGCAATGAAGACGTCTTCGGTTTGGTGCCAGCCGGCAATTCGCAGCAGTTCCTGGCGCAGCAATTCGATACCATCGCCGGAGCGGGCAGAAAGCGAGATTGCCGTGGTTTCGGCTTCTTCATGGCGTTCGGCACTGGTGGCGCAGAGATCGATCTTGTTGAAGACGGTGATGCGTTTCAGACGCTCGGGCAGGCGGTCGAGAATTTCCCGATCTGCCGCAGCAACTCCGCTTCTGGCATCAACCAGCAAGAGGACGACATCGGCGCGCTCGATTTCGCGCCAGCTGCGTTCGATACCGATCTGCTCGACTTCATCCTCGGTTTCGCGCAGGCCGGCCGTATCGATGATGTGCAGCGGTATGCCTTCGATCTGGATGGTTGAACGCAGCGCATCGCGAGTCGTTCCGGCAATCGGTGTGACGATGGCCAGATCGTCGCCAGCCAGGCGATTGAGCAGGGAGGACTTGCCGACGTTGGGCTGACCGGCCAGAACGACGTGCAGGCCGCTTTGCAGCAGTTTTCCCTGGCCGGCACGGTCGAAGACTTCGGCCAGCTTGATCTGGAGATTTTCCAGCCGGCCGAAGGCATTGGCGGCTTTCAGGAAATCGATGTCTTCTTCGGGAAAATCCAGCGTTGCCTCGACCAGCATGCGCAGGTTGATCAACTCGTCGGTCAGGCCGTGAATGGCTTTGGAAAACTCACCCTGCAGCGAACGCACCGCTGAGCGGGCGGCGCTGGTGGTGGCGGCATCGATCAGGTCGGCAACGGCTTCGGCCTGGGCCAGGTCGAGTTTGCCGTTGAGGAAGGCGCGCCGGCTGAATTCGCCGGGCTCGGCCAGGCGGGCGCCGAGATCGAGGCAACGGCCAAGCAGCATCTGCATGACGACGGGGCCGCCGTGGCCTTGCAACTCGATTACGTCCTCACCCGTAAACGATGCCGGGTTGGGGAAATAGAGCAGCAGACCGCTGTCTATCGTTGCGCCGTCAGCCGCCAGGAAATTGGCCAGGGTAGCGAAGCGCGGTTTAGGATTCTTGCCGGTCAGTGCAAAAGCAAAGGGCAGCAAATTGCTGCCCGAGATGCGGATGACGCCGACACCACCACGGCCGGGCGCCGTGGCGATGGCGGCGATGGTGTCGGATTTCACGTCAGATCTTGGCGTCGTTGGCTGCCTTGCCGCCACCTTCGATCATGCGGGTGATCTGCCATTGCTGGGCGATGGAGAGAACGTTGTTGACCACCCAGTAGAGAACCAGACCAGCCGGGAACCACAGGAACATGACACCGAAAATGAGCGGCATCACAAGCATCACCTTGGCTTGGATCGGGTCCGGCGGAGTCGGATTGAGCTTGGTCTGAATGAACATCGAAATGATCATCAGCACCGGCAGGATGTAGAAGGGGTCAGCTGAAGCCAGATCGTGAATCCAGAGAATCCACGGTGCATCGCGCATTTCGACGGCACCAAGCAGTACCCAGTAGAGTGCGATGAAGACCGGAATCTGGACCAGGATCGGCAAGCAGCCACCTAGCGGATTGACCTTCTCGGTCTGATACAGCTTCATCATTTCCTGATTCAGCCGCTGCTTGTCATCAGCGTAGCGTTCCTTCAGTTGGGCCAAGCGGGGCGTCAGCACGCGCATCTTGGCCATCGATTTGTAGGAAGCGGCAGAAAGCGGGAAGAAAATGGCTTTCAGGATGATGGTCAGGGTAACGATGGCCCAGCCCCAGTTACCGACCAAGGCATGGATGGCTTGCAATGCCCAGAAAATCGGTGCGGCAACCACGGTCAGCCAACCGTAATCGACGACCAGATCGAGACCGGTGGCAACTTGCTTGAGCGCAGCTTGCTCTTGCGGTCCGGCATACAACGAAACCGTGGTTGCGGCTTTGGCACCGGGCGCCAGTTCGGCAACCGGGACAATGACGCCCGCCTGGAAGACATTGCTGCCTTCGATCTTGCGCATGTAGAACTCGCGTTGCGTCTTTTCCTTGGGTACCCAGGCCGAAACGAAGTAGTGCTGAACCATGGCCAGCCAACCGTTATCGGCAGTCTTGGCGAATTTGGCCTTGTCTTTGCCGATATCTTCGTAGGTCACCTTTTGGTACTTGTCGCCGTCGGTATATACCGCTGAGCCGGTGAAGGTGGATACCATCCGTGTTTCACCGGACGGCGCGACATCGTCGCGTTGCAACTGGAAGTAGGCATGCGGCGCCACTGCCTTGTCGCTGCCATTAGCAATTTCCCAGGCGACGTCAACAACATACGAACCACGTTTGAAGGTCAATACCTTGGTCGCCTTGATTCCGTTTTCAGATGGTGCTTCCAGACGGATAACCAGTTCGTTGGCACCATCGGCCAGGACGGTCGGACCGTCGACGCGCTTGAGTACCGTACGATGGGTCGGCAGACCTTCGCCGATCAAGCCGCTTTGAGCCATGTATTGATGCTTTTCGTCAAAAAGGACGAAATTCTTCTGTTTGTCCTCGTGCTCTTTGTACTTGAGCAATTCGAGACGAACCAGATCACCGCCTTGAGTGGAAATGCTTGCCTTCATCAGGTCGGTATCAACCGTGAAGGTTTCACCGGTATGGGCAGCGAGTGTCGGCGCAACGGTTTTACTCGATGTATTGCCGGCCTGCAGTGCAGCGGAAGGTGTGGGCGTCGGTGCAGCTCCGGTCGAGCTGGCGGCAGTAGCCTCAGCGGCCGGCTTCGGCTGGTTATATTTCTGCCAGTTTTCCCACAGCATGAAGCTGGAGAACGTGAAGATCAAAACCAGGATCAGGCGTCGAGTATCCATGAACTGCCTACAAAATATTCTTAAATCAGGGTACGGGATCGTACCCGCCGGGATGCCAGGGATGACAACGACAAAGACGCTTGACGCCCAGCCAGCCACCCTTGATGGCACCATGCTTCTCTACTGCCTCTGCCGCATACTCCGAACAACTCGGAAAAAAACGGCAGCGCCGCCCCAAAAACGGGCTGATCGCATATTGATAGACCCGAAATACGCCGATCAATATGCGCTTCATCATTCATTCCGCTTCGACTTCGGCCGTCGCAGTTTATCCAGCAAGACGAGAAAATCGCTGACCAGCAACTTGTTATCGAGCGGCTTGGGCTTGACGGCCAGTCGCACCACCAGATCGCAGGCAGGCAGATTTTCGCGCTGACAACGAAATTGTTCGCGAATGATACGTTTGACTTTGTTACGGTCAACCGCTCGCTTGAGCAATTTTTTGCCGACGACCAAACCCAGGCGCGCTTCCGAATATTCGGCTGGCCTCGGCTGATAGTGCAGCATCAGCAATGTTCCACGAATCGCCCTCCTGAAACCAAAAACGGATGAGAACTCATCCGTTTTTGTCAGGCGATATCGTCTGGCGAAGGTTTGTGCCACCCCGCCGAACGTCCGGTTTAAACAGCCAGACGTTTGCGACCCTTGGCGCGGCGCGCAGCGATAACTGCACGGCCACCCTTGGTGCGCATACGGACCAGGAAGCCATGGGTGCGCTTGCGGCGCACGACCGACGGTTGATACGTGCGTTTCATGTTGGTAATCCCTTGATGTGCTAAGAAAAACACGTGATTACACCGTGTTTACCTAGACCTTGTCAAGTTCAATTATTTGTCAATGCTGTGGATAACTTTGTGGATGGCGGGTAGAATACGGCCTCCAGACGGCGGCCCCAGGGCCGCCAATTTTGTTAAGGCATTAACAAATAAATCATATAGTTAAACCGCAAGTCGGATACGGCCAGGCGGGGAGGAGTGTAGTCGTCGATGTCCGGTTTCTGGGAATCCTGTTTGCAGCGGTTTGAGCAGGAATTGCCCGCGCAGCAATTCAACACCTGGATCAAGCCCCTGCGGCTTGAAGGTGAAGGGGCACCGCTCGAAGGTTTGCGCCTGATCGCGCCAAACAGTTTCATTCTTAAATGGGTTCGCGACCGATATCTCAGTCGTATCGAAGATTACGCGCGGGCTTTTTTCACCGATCCGGTCAGCATCGCCCTGATCATTGGCAGCTCGAAAGCGGTTCCGTCCAATGAGACGCGAACCAATAGCGGCACGGCAAGCAATGCTGGCGAAGCGGCTCCCGTTCAGCAACCGGTCGTGGAAAAAAATCGCGGGCGGGGCAGCAACTACGAAAAATCTCGTCTTTTTTCGTCTTTCACTTTCGACAACCTGGTGGTCGGCAAGGCCAATGATCTGGCGCGTGCCGCAGCCGTACAGGTAGCCAATAATCCGGGCGGGGCCTACAACCCGTTATTCATTTACGGTGGTGCCGGTCTGGGCAAGACCCACTTGATTCACGCCATCGGCAATACCATTTTGCGCGAGAACCCGGAAAAGATCGTTCGTTACGTGCATGCCGAGGACTATTACTCAGACGTAGTGCGGGCGTATCAGCAGAAATCCTTCGATACCTTCAAACGGATGTATCGTTCGCTCGACGTGTTGTTGCTCGATGACGTCCAGTTCTTCAATGGCAAGAATCGTTCGCAGGAAGAGTTTTTCTTCCTGTTCAATGCGCTGATCGAGGCCCGCAAGCAGATCATCATCACCTGCGATACCTATCCAAAGGACATCAACGGTCTGGATGACCGTCTGGTTACCCGATTCGACTGGGGCCTGACGGTCCAGATCGAACCGCCTGAACTGGAAATGCGTGTCGCCATTTTGAAGAAAAAGGCTGAAGCGGAAGGTCTGCAACTTGATGATGAAGTGGCATTCTTCATTGCCAAGCATTTGCGCTCGAACGTTCGCGAGTTGGAAGGTGCGTTGAAGAAGGTACTGGCCTACTCGTCTTTCCATGGCCGGGTCATTGCTCTTGATCTGGCCAAGGAAGCGTTGAAGGATCTGATCGGTTCTGTGCGTAACGTCGGTATGGACAACATCCAGAAGACGGTGGCCGATTACTACAAGATCAAGGTTGCCGATCTATTCTCGAAAAAACGTACGCGGGCCATTGCTCGGCCTCGCCAAGTAGCCATGTGGCTATGTCGCGAAGTGACATCGCACAGTTTTCCGGAAATCGGCGATGCCTTTGGCGGTCGAGATCACACCACCGTGATTCACGCCGTCAAGACGATCGATTCCCTGCGGACCAAGGAAAACGAACTGAATCACGATCTGCACGTATTGCTGCAAGTATTGAAAGGTTAAAGAAACTGTCGATAAGTCTGTGGGAAAACTGTCAGGGAATTGTGAGCTAACCGAGATTTATCCTTTATGGGAAAATTATCCAGAATTCATCCACAGGCAATCCAGTGCTTTTTACAGAAGCAAATTATTAAATTAAATATCTGAAAATAAACAAAAATTTTCGGTTATCCACAGAACTGTTCCCGATATAGTCTTTAAAGGAATTTTATATATGGTTCTTATTAAAACCCAAAGAGACACACTTTTAGCCCCGCTGCAGTCTGTGTCGGGAATTGTTGAACGTCGCCACACCCTGCCCATCCTCTCCAACGTTCTGCTCGAGAAGAAAGGCGATCGGCTTACCCTGCTGGCAACCGATATCGAAATCCAGATCACCACGGCGACCGATGGTGCTGGTGGCGACGGCGATGGTGCTGTCACGGTCGGCGCACGCAAGCTGCAGGAAATCCTGCGCTCGCTCCCGGATACGACCGAAGTCAGCCTCAGCCTGGAAGACAAGCGTCTGCAAGTGCGCGGTGGCAAGAGCCGTTTCAACCTGCAAACCCTGCCTGCCGACGATTTCCCGCGGATGACGATGACCGAAGGGGAAACCAAGGAATTGCAGATTTCCCAGAAGGCTTTCCGCCAGTTGCTGGGCAAGACCCAGTACAGCATGGCGGCACAGGACGTCCGTTACTACCTGAACGGCCTGCTGCTGCTGGTCGAAGGCAAGGAACTGCGTGCCGTAGCTACCGACGGTCACCGCCTGGCCTTTGCCAGCGTTGAAATCGAAGCCGACCTGCCGCGCCAGGAAATGATCCTGCCGCGCAAGACTGTGCTTGAATTGAACCGTCTGCTGGTTGATAACGACGAACCTTTGCACATCACGCTGGCGGCCAATCAAGTACGTTTTGCCTTCGGCTCGGTAGTGCTGGTATCGAAGCTGATTGACGGCAAATTCCCAGACTACGAGCGCGTCGTTCCGGCAAGTCTGAAAAATCACATGACCGTGGGGCGTCAGATGTTGATGCAGGCGATGAGCCGTGCCGCAATTCTGACCAACGAGAAATTCCGTGGGGTACGTGTCGTTCTCGGCGACAATAGTCTGAAACTGATTGCGGCCAACGCCGAACAGGAAGAAGCGCAGGAAGAAATCGAAGTCCAATACCAGGGCGATGCGATCGATGTCGGTTTCAACGTCGGTTATCTGCTTGACGTGCTGAACAACCTGCATACCGACGAAATTCAGTGGAGTTTCAACGACGCCAACTCGAGCGCGCTGATCACCGTGCCGGGCAACGAGCGATTCAAGTACGTCGTCATGCCGATGCGCATCTGACTCCTGATTTAATTACCTAGTTTCACGTGGAACATTCAATGAGCGAAGAAAGTACGCAAAAGGGCACTCCGGCGGAAGGCTCGCCGGCTTACGGCGAATCGAGCATTCAGATCCTCGAAGGTCTGGAGGCGGTTCGCAAGCGCCCGGGCATGTACATCGGCGACACCTCTGACGGCACCGGCCTGCACCATCTGGTTTTCGAAGTTGTCGATAACTCGATTGACGAAGCTCTCGCCGGGCATTGCGACGACATCACCGTCACCATTCATGTCGATAATTCGATCAGCGTCATCGACAACGGCCGGGGTATCCCGACCGGCGTCAAGATGGACGACAAGCATGAACCGAAGCGTTCGGCTGCCGAAATCGCGCTGACCGAACTGCACGCCGGCGGCAAGTTCAACCAGAACTCCTACAAGGTCTCGGGTGGTCTGCACGGGGTCGGGGTGTCCTGCGTCAATGCGCTCTCCAAGTGGCTTCGATTGACCATTCGTCGTGATGGAAAAAAGCACTTCATGGAATTCCAGCGAGGGGTGCCCGTAGACCGTTGCATCGAGAACCGCGATGGCTTCGAAATCTCGCCGTTGAAAGTATTGGGTGATACCGAAAAGCGCGGTACCGAAGTCCATTTCCTGGCCGATGAGGAAATCTTCGGTCATGTCGAGTTTCACTACGAAATTCTCGCCAAGCGCTTGCGTGAATTGTCCTTTCTCAATAATGGCGTCAGCATTCGCTTGGTCGACCAGCGTTCCGGCAAGGAAGAACTGTTTGCCTTCGCAGGTGGCGTGCAGAGCTTCGTCGAATACATCAATCGGACCAAAACCGTTCTGCACCCGAATATTTTCTATTCGGCCGGCGAAGCCAAGGTGGGGGATACCGGAATTACCATCGGTGTTGAAGTGGCGATGCAGTGGAACGATTCCTATCAGGAACAAGTCCTCTGCTTCACCAACAACATTCCGCAATCCGATGGCGGTACTCATTTGACTGGCCTGCGGACCGCGATGACCCGTGTCATCAACAAGTACATCGACGAAAACGAAATCGCCAAAAAGGCCAAAGTAGAAATTGCCGGTGACGATATGCGTGAAGGCTTGGCCTGCGTATTGTCGGTCAAGATGCCTGATCCCAAATTTGCCTCGCAGACCAAGATGAAGCTGGTTTCGAGCGAAGCACGTCCGGCCGTCGAAGAAGTCGTTGCCCAGAAACTGGCGGATTTTCTGCTGGAACGTCCGGCCGATGCCAAGGTGATTACCGGAAAGATCGTCGAAGCTTCGCGAGCTCGCGAAGCCGCCCGTCGTGCCCGCGAAATGACGCGGCGCAAAGGGGTACTCGATGGCGTTGGCTTGCCCGGCAAATTGGCCGATTGCCAGGAGAAAGATCCCGCGCTAAGCGAAGTCTATATCGTCGAGGGTGACTCCGCAGGCGGTTCCGCCAAGCAAGGCCGCGACCGGAAGTTCCAGGCCATCCTGCCCTTACGCGGCAAGGTGCTCAATGTCGAAAAAGCTCGCTTTGACAAGCTTATTTCTTCTGAACAGATCGTTACATTGATCACTGCGCTCGGTACGGGTATCGGCAAGGATGAGTTCAAGATCGAGAAATTGCGCTATCACCGCATCATCATCATGACCGATGCGGACGTCGATGGCGCCCACATCCGCACTCTGCTGCTGACGTTGCTTTATCGTCAGATGCCGGAATTGATCGAACGCGGTTACGTGTACATCGCCCAACCGCCGCTCTACAAGGTCAAGCACGGCAAGACCGAGCGTTATCTCAAGGATGACCAGGAATATCACCAGTTCCTGCTACGCATGGCACTTGATGACGCGCACCTCTACCCTCGCAGTGGCGCCGAGCCAATTTCGGGTCCGGCATTGGAAGAACTGGCTCGCTCCTGGCTTGCTACCGAGGCGGTCATCGAGCGCATCTCGCACCTGATCAACCCGGAAATTCTCAAAGCTCTGGTTCAGTACAATCTCAAGCTCGATCTTGGTTCGGAAGATGGTGCCAAGGCCAGTGCCGAACTGGTCAGCCGCCACATTACCAGCGGTATCCGTATCGTGCCGAAATTCGACGATATCCAGGAACGCTGGACGCTGCGTATCGAAAAAATGCACCACGGCAACCTGAAGGTCGGCCTGATCGACGAAGACCTGTTGCTTTCGGGTGACTTTATGCAGTTGCACCGTACTGCCGACACGCTGGCTGGTCTGTTCGGACCGGGCGCCTATATGGCACGAGGCGAGAAGAAGCAGGTCGTCACCAACTTCGGCGATGCCATGAAATGGCTGCTCAACGAAGTCGAGAGAGGTATCAGCAAGCAGCGCTATAAAGGTTTGGGCGAAATGAACCCCGAACAACTTTGGGAAACTACAATGGATCCCAAGGTTCGCCGTCTTCTCCGGGTTCAGATCGATGATGCCATCGCAGCCGACGAAATTTTCACCACCCTGATGGGGGAATTGGTCGAACCACGTCGGGCATTCATCGAAACGAATGCCTTGAGCGCTCGAGTTGATATCTAAACATTAGTTTTACTGGCCGAGGATTCTGTATGCGATTAATCCAAGAGATCCTCGGCAAGCCTGCCGAACTCGCCGAGCGGGTTAAGGCATTGGCTGATTTTGAACCTTCGCTGATTCTGGTTTTTGCGTCGGTCGATTATTTTTCTTCCCCCGAACTGGCCGGTGTGCTGAATAAGGCCTGCCCGCAGGCGATTGTTCTTGGTTGTTCGACAGCCGGCGAAATCAGTAGCGAGGGTGTCGATGATGGACTGTGCATCCTCACCGGCGTTACCTTTGACAAAGTTCCGCTGCGTGCCGCAACAACTTCGCTGTACGGCATGGAGGATTCCGCAGCGGCAGGAGAGCGGTTGGGGCAGCAACTGTTGGCACCTGACCTGAAGGCCATTCTGCTATTTGGTCCGGGAACGCAGATCAATGGCAGTGCGCTGGTAGACGGTTTGCTTACCAGTGTCGGAAAGCAGGTGATCGTTAGTGGTGGTCTGGCTGGCGATGGGGGGGCTTTTCGTCAGACGTTTACGCTCGGCCCGGCCGGGGTCAGCGATCATGAGGTCGTTGCGCTTGGCCTGTATGGCGAGCATTTGCGTATCGGGCATGGATCGTTTGGTGGATGGGAGGCCTTTGGTCCTGCTCGCAAGGTAACGCGCTGTGCCGGCAATATCCTTTACGAACTCGACGGTGAGCCGGCGCTGGCGGTATACAAGCGTTACCTTGGCGATCATGCCCGGCAATTGCCGGCTTCAGGCTTGCTTTTTCCATTTGCCATGCTTGGCGAGGACCACGCCGCTCTCGGCCTGATCCGGACCATTCTCGGTGTTGATGAGGCCGAAGGCAGTCTGACGCTGGCCGGTGAAGTCGATGCCAACGGGTATCTCAAGCTCATGCATGCCAGTACCGACAAACTGGTCGGGGGAGCGGAGGTCGCGGCTGAAGCCGCAGCGCAGGCCTGTACCGGTCAGCCCGGTTTGGCGATTCTGGTCAGTTGTGTCGGCCGCAAGCTGGTAATGGGCAGCAGAGTCGATGAGGAGGTCGAGGCCGTTGCCGAAGTATTGGGCAAAAATCTCCTGCTGACCGGTTTTTACAGTTATGGCGAAATTAGTCCCTTTGTTTCGGATGGGATCTGTCGATTACATAACCAGACGATGACCATCAGTTGTCTGGGCGAGGATTAGTCGGTATCCCGGATCGTTCGTCATCATGCAAAAAGCCTTGCTTCGTCAGTTAAAGCGCTCGATTGGTGTGGCCGATGAGATGGCCTTGCAACATTTGCTTGAGAAATTGTCGGCCAGCCCGCTTGCCGATGATCCCGATGTAGGTGCCTTGCTACGTGGTTTCGGTGATTTCATTGCCCGTGTCGATTCATCTTATGTCCAATATGAACGCGATCTGGAACTGCGCACGCGCAGCCTGGAACTTTCTTCACAGGAGCTTACCGGCCTGAACGAGACCCTGCGCCAGGAGTTGGCGGGCCGGGAAAATGTTCTGCGTTCCTTGCGCCAGGCCATTCGCAGTCTGTTGCCGGATGAGGCGGCGTGGACAGAAGATTCGCATGCGATTGCTGTCGAGGATATCGGTGCCTTGTCGGCACGTCTGGCAGGCCTGGTGGCTGAGCGTTCGGCCAGCCAGCGCGCCCTGAGCAACCAGAAATTCGCGCTCGACCAGCATGCCATCGTCAGTATTACCGACGTCGCCGGCCGAATCGTCTATGCCAATGATCGTTTCTGCGAGATCAGCGGCTATTCCCGCCAGGAACTGCTTGGCGAGCATCATCGGATCGTCAGTTCGGGAATGCATCCGCCGGCGTTTTTCCAGGATATGTGGGCCACGATTACGGCGGGCCGGGTCTGGCACGGCGAGGTCTGCAACCGGACGCGTTCCGGTACCTTGTACTGGGTCAGTGCCAGCATTGTTCCCTTGCTTGGTGAAGATGGTCTGCCCGAACAGTACATCGCCATCAGGACCGACATCACCGACCGCAAGCAGATGGAAGCGCAGCTTTCCGACCAGTTGCATCTGGTCGAGGAACTGATCGAGGCGATTCCGCTGCCGGTCTACCTGAAGGATGTCGAAGGGCGCTATATCCGGCTGAACCGGGCCTTCGAGCTGTTTTTCAATACTCGACGGGAGAACTATATCGGGCGGACCATGCATGATCTGCTCAGCCCGGAAGATGCAAAGATTCACTTTGCCAAGGATCGCGAACTGATCGAGCGGGCCGGTACGCAATCGTATGAAACCGAGGTGCATGGCCGCGACGGGCGGCGGCACGATGCGATATATCGCAAGGCGGCGCTGACCCGGCGCGATGGTACGGTACATGGCCTGCTCGGCATCATTATCGATATCACCGAGCGCAAGCAGGCCGAGGCCGAGGTGCTGCTCGCCAAGGAGGCTGCCGAAGCGGCCAGTCGGGCGAAGAGCGAATTTCTCGCCAACATGAGTCACGAAATCCGGACACCGATGAACGGCGTGATCGGCATGACCGATCTGGCCCTCGATACCGACCTCGACGATGAGCAGCGGGAGTACTTGTCGATCGTCAAATCGTCGGCCGAAGCCTTGCTCACCATCATCAACGATATTCTCGACTTCTCGAAAATCGAGGCTGGCAAGCTACAAGTCGAACATATCGCTTTCGATTTGCCGCGTGTCATTTCGGACAGCCTGAAGACGCTCTCCTTGCGGGCATACGAAAAAAATCTCGAACTCGTCTGTGAAATCCTGCCCGGCGTACCCAGCCATCTGATGGGCGATCCGAGTCGCCTGCGTCAAGTGGTGCTCAATCTGGTCGGCAATGCGATCAAATTCACCGAACAAGGCGAAATCGCGCTGCGCATCACGCTCAAGGCGCAAAAGGCCGGGCGGGCGACGCTGCATTTCTCGGTCAGCGATACCGGGATCGGGATTTCTCCGGAAAAGCAGCAGATCATCTTCGAAGCCTTTGCCCAGGAAGACAGTTCAACTACCCGTCGTTATGGCGGGACGGGGCTTGGGTTGTCGATTTCCCGTCGCCTGGTCGAACTGATGGGTGGCGAGATGTGGCTGGAAAGCGAAGTCGGGCAGGGCAGCATCTTTCATTTTTCGGTCAACCTGCAAATCGACGATTATCCGGAACAGGTTCGGGAGGAGGCTTTTGTCGACCTGTGTGGCCGGCGCATCCTGGTGGTGGACGACAACGATACCAATCGTCGGGTCCTGGCTGGCATGCTGGCGGCCTGGGAAATCGAATCCGTTCTCGCCGCATCCGGGGCGGTAGCCTGGCGGGAGATCGAGCAGGCCGAAAAGCCTTTCGATTGCATCATCCTTGACGCCCATATGCCGGAAATGGATGGTTATCAACTGGCCGCCCAGCTACACCGTATTCTCGACAAGGTACCGCCGATGCTCATGTTGTCGTCCGGTGCCTTGCGTGGCGATGCCCAGCGTTGCCAGGAAGTGGGCATCGCCGGCTTCTTTTCCAAGCCGATCGCTTCGGAAGAACTGTTGGCGGCACTCTGTCGGCTCTTTGGTCTGCCAAGGGAAGCGGCTGGGGAGGCGGGCGAACATCTGGTTACTCGTCACACGCTCAATGAGTTGCACCGGCCATTGGATATTCTGTTGGTCGAGGATCACGCGGTAAATCAACGCCTGGCCATTGGCTTGCTCGATAAGTGGGGGCATCGGACAACGCTTGCCCAGCACGGTCGGGAAGCCCTCGACTTGCTGGAAGGGCGCCGTTTCGATCTGGTCCTGATGGACATGCAAATGCCGGTGATGGGTGGCGTCGAAGCAACCCGCCTGATCCGCCAGCGTGAAAAGGCCGCCGGGCAGTCTCCGGTACCCATCATTGCGATGACCGCGGCCGCCATGCAGAGTGATCGCGAAGCCTGCCTGCAGGCTGGCATGGACGATTACATTTCGAAACCGATCAAGGCGCGGGCCTTGTTCGAAAAGCTGCTCGCTTTCGGATCGCAGATCGAATTGCTCGACAGTTTGCCGACTACTTTCGACTATCGCGAAGCCTTGCAACGCGCCGATCAGGAAACTGTCGAGATCATCGCCGCAGTCTTTCTCGACCTCTGGCCCCAGGATATTGCCCGCATGCGGATGGCACTGGCAGCCACGGAAGCGCTTGTGGTCGAGCGGGCCGCCCATACCTTGCGCGGTACCTTGGCTACGTTCAATGCCACACCACCGACTCGCATTGCCGCCGATATCGAGGCCCGTGCCCATGCCGGGCATCTTGAAGGCCTGGAGCGCGAGATCGATGCGCTGGAAGGGCAGATTGCCGCATTGGCCACCGCCTTGCAGGCCTATTGCCCGGCCGCCTAGGTACAATCGGCGGCTTCATTTTGTCGGGAGTAGGGTCATGCGGGTTGTGGTTCAGCGGGTCACGGAAGCGGCGGTCCGGGTCGAGGGAGCAATAACGGGTCAGATCGGACCGGGTTTGCTGGTCCTGGCCGGCTTCGAAAGCGATGACGGCGATGCGGATCTCGACTGGATGGCTGGCAAGTTGGTCCGGACGCGTATTTTTTCCGATGCAAGCGGCGTGATGAATCGTAGTGTCGCCGACGTGGGTGGCGATATTCTGGCCGTTTCCCAATTCACACTGTTCGCATCGGTCAAAAAGGGTAACCGTCCATCTTGGAACCGCGCTGCTCGTGGCGAGGTTTCGGCGCCGCTTTTCGAACGCTTCGTTGCCAAGTTGTCAGCCGAACTGGGCAAGCCCGTGCCGACCGGCGTCTTTGGTGCGGATATGCAAGTCAGCCTGGTCAATGACGGCCCAGTGACGCTTTCGATCGATTCGCGTTCGCCGGAGTAGGATTCAGGCTTGCTGCCAGGCCTCGAACAGGCGACTGATTCCGGCCAGCCCGCCAAGCGGCAAGCCGATCTGACATGTCGGGTCGCTGATCTCCGGCTCGCCGGGATTGATGCGTATCAGCTTGCCGCCGGCGTTTTCGGAAAAATGACGGACCGTGGGAATGTGCGTGCCGGCCCCGATTTCGATGCAGACCAGTCGGTCTACGCCATCCAGCCAATCCCGCAGGCGCTGGTATTGCAACATGGTTCGCCGTTTGACCCAGCTCCAGTCGCCAAACATCAGGATGTTCGGTCGCGCCAGTTGGCCGCAGCGTGGACAGGAGGGCATTTCGCCGAGCAGACGGCAATGTTCGGCATCGACTTCCGGCCGAAAGTCATCGGCCGACCAGATGTGGTCGTTGCAGGCGGCCGTGCACTGCAGGTGATGGATCGAGCCGTGAGTTTCACAGATTTGCCAGGTGGGGAAACCCGCTTTCTGAAAATGGCCGTCGACATTGCTGGTGAATACTGCGCCGCCCTGGCTCAGATTTGCCGCGAAGGCTTGCAGCATGGCAAAGCCGGCGTGAGGCTCGGCGGCCCGGTAGAGGGCGAGGCGATGACCGTAGAAGCCCCAGGCGAGACGGGGATCGCTCTCGAAGGCGGCTGGATTGGCGACATGCTCGAAGGCGATGCGCGCCTTGCCGAGGGCTGGATAGACGGCCCAGAAACCGCCCGGTCCGCGAAAGTCGGGAAGGCCGGAATCGATACCCATTCCTGCGCCGGCGGTCACCAGCAGGCCATCGGCCTGGCCCAGCCAGTCGGCGCCTCGAGCCAGTTGCGAATATAGCGAGTCGGACATGCGCCGCTCAGTTGTCCTTGGGCTTGGTCAGCACACCCGGATAGCCCGGCGGTTCGCCCTGATGGGCATAGATTTCCTTGATCTGGAAGTCGAGATCGGTCAGGGCGCCGAATTCGTCGGCGTAGATTTCCTTGATGCGCAGGATTTCCGGCAAGGCTTTCTTGAAGGCTTTCATTAGCTCGGGATCGAAGTGACGTCCGGTGTCGTTCTCCATCAGGCTGAGCGAGTAGTCGACCGAATAAGCCGCTTTGTAGGGGCGGACCGAAACCAGTGCATCAAAGACATCGGCAATTGCCACGATGCGTCCTTCAAGAGGAATTTCCTCGCCTTTCAGGCCTTGCGGATAGCCGCTGCCATCCCATTTTTCATGGTGACTGAGGGCAATGATGCGCGCCGATTCGAGTAGTTCGTTTTCGTGTTTGCCGATGATTTCGGCCCCCATGATCGGGTGCTGGTGCATGATCTTCCATTCGGCCGCGTCGAGCTTGCCCGGCTTGAGCAGAATGGCGTCGGGGATGCCGATCTTGCCGATATCGTGCATCGGCGCCGTGTTGAAAATGATACTGGCAGCTGCTTGTCCGAGACCGTGCGCCTCGGCGATCAGCCGGGCATAGTGGCTCATGCGCAGCACGTGGTTGCCGGTCTCGTTGTCCTTGAATTCGGCGGCGCGACCGAGGCGGCGGATGATCTGCTGGCGAGTGGTGAGCAGTTCCTGGGTGCGCTGGTTGACCATGCGTTCGAGTTCGCGCGTCTGGTCGTAGAGGGCGAGATGGGTGCGCACGCGGGCGCGGACGATGGGTGGGCTGATCGGCTTGGTGATGTAGTCGACGGCACCGAGTTCGAGGCCGAGCTTTTCATCTTCGACGCTGCTCATCGCGGTGACGAAAATGATCGGAATGCGCCGCCGGTCGGGATTGGCCTTGAGGCGGCGGCAGATTTCCAGGCCGCTGAGGCCGGGCATCATGATGTCGAGCAGGATCAGGTCGGGCGGTTCGTCGGAATAGACGATTTTCAGTGCCTTCTCGCCGGAGGTGGCGACCCGGATGCGGTAGTCGTCGCTGAGGACCTCGGTCAGCAGGTCGATGTTGTCTGGGGTGTCGTCGACAACAAGGACACTTTGTTTGGGGAGGAGGTTAGGCATGGGGACTCCGGTTTTCGGCGGGGTTCAGTGCAATGGACAGTTGATCGGCGATCTCATGCAGTGTTTTCGCTGCATCTTCGTAAGCATAATCGGCAATTTCACGGGTTAGTTGCTCTACTGACTGAGATGCCGCGACTTGGCTGAGCCAGGGCCGCAATTCGTCAAACAGCCGGCTGGCCAGTGCATCGTCATTATCCAGAAGCTGCGCCAATTGGCATAACTTTCCGGTTCGATCGCCGCTTTCGTCACCTGGCCCTAGAGCCGGGTCGCTCCCGGGCTTGGCGAGCTTGGTCCCGACCAAGGCCAATGCCGCTTCGAGTTCGGCGGAAACCTGGTCGATCAGTCGGGATAACTCGACGGGCGCATTGTGTCCGTCCTGCTTGACCTGGCTTTCGAGCTTTCCGGCCGCCTCGGACAATCGTTCTGCGCCGATATTGCCGGCCAGGCCGCGCAGGGTATGGGCGAGCCGGATCATCTGCGCCTCGTCGCCGGCGTTGTGAGCGGCATGGAAGTCGCGGACGAAATGCTGCTGATTGTCGCGAAAGCGGCCGAGCAGGCGGCTGTAGAACTCGGGCTTGCCGCCCAGGCGCTGGATGGCTGCAGTTTCGTTGAGTTGCTTTCCGCTGCCATCGGCAGCCGGAAGCGGAGTGGGTGCGACGGGTTCGGTTTTGATGTTCAGCCAGCGGGCAAGGGTCGCATAGAGCTGGGGGACGTTGATCGGTTTGGGGATGTGGTCATCCATCCCGGCCAAAAGACAGTTTTCCCGGTCAGCCGCCAGCGCGTTGGCAGTCATGGCGATGATCGGCAGCTTGCTGCACCCCGGCAAGCCGCGAATGATCCGGGTGGCCTCGTAGCCATCCATGACCGGCATGTGGCAATCCATCAGGACCAGATCGTACTTGTCGGCCTGGACGCAAGCTACCGCCTGTTCGCCGTCCCTTGCCTGGGCGACGCTAAAGCCGACTTCGGCCAGGATTTCGACGGCCAGTTCGCGATTGACTTCGTTATCTTCGACCAGCAACACGCGGTAACCGGCAAAGTCGAAGCTGCCGGTGGGGGGCGCGCTGGGTGCAAACCGGCTGGCCAGATTCGGGCGCATCGTTTCGACAATGCAGTCGAACAATGTTGACGGTGTGGCCGGTTTGCCGAGGATGCCGCCGATGCTCAGCTCGCCGAGATTTTGGCGGAGTTCTTCCTGATCGAAGGCGGTGGTCATGATGATTTTCGGCGCCGCCTGCATCAAGCCGGCGGCATGCAGATGGCGGAGAGTTTCAATGCCGTCCATGCCGGGCATCTGCCAGTCGATGACTAGCAGGCCGTAAGGCTGGCCGGCGGCGTTGGCCCGCGCCATTTCGACGCTGGCCGACGGGCCGCCATCGACGGCTTGGGCGTACAGGCCAAGCGTTTGCAACATGTGCAGGAATATCTCGCGGGCTCCGGCACTGTCGTCGACGATCAGGGTAGGCAGGTGCTCGGGAATCCCCAGGCGACGGGGCGCTTCGCCAGTCGTCTCGGCCTTGCCGAAGCGCGCGGTGAAATGGAAACAACTGCCGACCCCCGGCTCGCTGCGAACGCCGATCTCGCCCTGCATCATTTCGACGATGCGCTTGCTGATCGATAGGCCGAGCCCGGTGCCGCCGTATTTGCGGGTGGTCGAGCTGTCGCCCTGAGTGAAGGCGGTAAACAGCTGTTGTTGCTGTTCCGGACTCATGCCGACGCCGGTGTCGCTGATCTCGAAGCGCAGTTCGTACTCGTCGTCGCGCTGGGCATGAAGTCGGATGGCCAGCTTGACTTCGCCGTGTTCGGTGAATTTGATCGCGTTACCGACCAGGTTGAGCAAGACCTGGCCCAGGCGCAACGGATCGCCCAGCAGGGTGGCAGGCACTTCCGGGGCAACGTCGAAGAGCAGTTCCAGCCCCTGTTCGCGGGCTTTCAACTGGCAGACATTGGCCAGGTTCTGCAGGCAGGCTTCCAGCTCGAAGGGCGTGCGTTCGACATGCATCTTGCCGGCCTCGATCTTCGACAAGTCGAGAATGTCGTTGATGATGCCGAGCAGTCCCTTGGCGGCGCCATCGACCTTGCTCAGGTAGTTTTGCTGGCGCGGTGTGAGTTCGGTTTGCAGGGCGAGGTGGGTCATGCCGATGATGGCATTCATCGGCGTCCGGATTTCGTGACTCATGTTGGCCAGGAAATCGGCCTTGGCCGCAGCCGCTGCTTCGGCTTGGCGCTCGGCCGTCTTCAAGGGCGTGATGTCGACGATGACACCAATCAGCCCGCCGGCTTCCCCGTCGGTGGTCTGGAAGCCGGTTACTGAATAGAGGGTGTCATGGACTTCGCCGTCGGCTGCGCGCATCGGGACCTCCCGACTGATGCGGCCGCATTCGGCGATGATTTTTTCGTCTTCGGCCTGGTAGGCCTGGCGGTCCGCCAGGGGGAGGTATTCGAGGTCGACGACACGCTTGCCGATGAAATCGCCACGGTCGATGCCGAAAAAAGCTTCATAGGCTCGATTGCAACCCAGGAAGCGGGTGTGCGGCCCCTTGTAGAAAATCGGGTTGGGGATGGTGTCGAGCAGCGCCTGCAGGAAGGAAAATTGGCGGATCAGTTCGCGTTCGATCTCGTGCCGGTCGGTGACATCGAGTACGGTGACGAGCAGCGAGTCGAGTTCCTCGTTGTCGTTGCGGACCGGGGCAATCTGGACGTCGCCCCAGTGTAGTTCGCCACTCCGGCTGGTAAATTGGAATTCGCTGCGTAATCCCTTGCTGCTGCCGCCGGCAATGGCGAGCAGGGCCTGTCGCATGCGGTTGAATTCTTCCGAAGACAGGAAGCGGGTTTCCGGGTGCTTGAGCAGATGTTCGATCGAGTAGCCGGTGAGGTTGGCGAAGGCCCGGTTGACCAGGGTCGGCTTGAATTGCGGATCGAGACTGACGATGCCGACTGCCGCATTATCGAAAATGGCACGAAAAAAAGCTTCGCGCTTTTGCAGGATGGCCTGGTTCTGGCGCAGGGCCTGGGTGCGGGTGGTGACTTTCAGTTCCAGTTCGGCGTTGGCCTCCTCCAGCGCCTTCTGCGCCCCTTGCAGGTGTCGGCGCATGCCTTCGAGCGAGGCGGCGAGCTGGGTGATTTCGCGCCAGCGGGCATCGGTACTGACTGGCTGGTCGAGTTCCAGGCGGCCGATGCGTTCGCTTTCATCGGCCAGGGCATCGAGTGGCTGGCCAAAGCGCTGTGCCAGGCGGATCGCAACGATCAGGCCGAGTGCCAGGCAGGAGAGGGTGATCAGCACCAGCAGCAGGAGATCGAGGCGGCTGACCGGGACGAAATCTCGCTCCGGGGCAAAAATGCTCAGCCAGATTTTGCGGTCGCCGTTATCCATCGGATGGAAGAGGCTGAACCATTGCTCCCCGCCGGCCAGGTGGAAACTGTCGATCCGGTTTTCCGTCCGGTTGTTGGCCAGCCAACTGCGGTAAGCACCGTCGAGCTCGGCCAGACCGAGTTCGGCCGGGGTCTTCAGCAGGGCTTGGCGGATTGCCGCCCGATCATTAAAGCGGGGGTCCTGCGGAGGGGAAAGCAGTTTGCCATCGCTACTCAACAACGCCGCCTTGCCGTGGCCGATGCCGAGGTGCGAGGTGTAGTCGGCAATGTCGCTGAGCTTGACGTCATGGCCGATGACGTAGGTAGAGCCGTCGTTCCCCTGCCATTTCATCGCTGCGGTAATGCCGGCTTCCTGGGCTGTAAAGAAAACATAAGGTTCGGTCCAAAAAACCTTGCGGTTGTCGTCGAGCGCCATGGCGCCCTTGAACCAGGGCCGGGTACGGGCGTCGTAATCGCGGTTCTTGATCTCGACCTGCTCGATCTCGCGTGCCGGCGACCAGGTGATCCAGTAGGTTTGCTGCCCGAAACGGTCGGGATCGCTGATCCGGTTGATCCAGCGACCGTCGTCGCTGTGCATGAGCAGGATTTCGCGGCCCGACTCATGCGCGAAGATGACCGAGGCGATTTCACCATGGTTGGCGATGATGGGGAAAAAGAACTCGTTGAAGCGCAGCAACTGCGACTGGTCGAGTCCGCCGTTCATGCCCCAGCTCTGGCTGCTGTGCAGGGTGGCTTCGACGCTTTTGAACAGACGGCCGAGGCGTGCTTCCAACTGCTCAGACATCAGGCGCATCTGGGATTCGGCCAGACGGTCGATGGTCGGGCGGCCAATCAAGAAGTAGAAGCTGAGGGTAAAGGCGGCCAGTGCAAAGAGAATCAGCCAGCCAATACGCAGGATCAGGCTATTGGCGAATCCCTGTTTTCTGAACGAAACCGCACCGAACAAAACAATCTCCCTGGCCAGCGGCCGGTTTGCTTCTCCAGAATCAGATGAGTTGTCTGTCTTGTGCCGACAGTTTTCATTCAGGATATACGACTTGCTTGTAGGCCTGTCAAGGCAAGGCCGGCAAGGCTCAGGGGACGATTTCGATGGCTGGCGGCTGGCCGATGAATTCGAGGCGGCGGTGCAGGGCGGCGGTGACGAAAATCCGGTCGTTGCTGTCTACGCGGAGGACTTGCGCGATGCCCATTTGTGCCGCCATGTCGCGCCAGCCGGCGGCACCGGCGATGAAGATCGGCTTCGAGCTGGCATCGGATAACGTGCCAGCCTTGGAGCCTGCCGGGATGAGCACGGTGACGGCCTGCGTGTGGTCGGCCGGGTAGCCGCTACGCGGGTCGAGCAGGTGGGGGTAGCGCTTGCCGTTGACCTCGAAGAAGCGCTGGTAGTCGCCTGAGGTACCGATCGCTTCGCCATCTTCCAGCGAAACGGTGGCCATTGGGCCGGGCTGGCGGGGGTGCTGGATGCCGACCCGCCATTTCTTGCCTTCCTTGCTGCCCAGGGCCATGACATTGCCGCCGATGTTGATCAGCGCATTGTTGATGCCCTGGCTGCGCAGGATGGCGGCGGCGCGATCGAGCGCGACGCCTTTCAGGTAGCCGCCGAAATCGAGGGCGACATGACGATTGCGGCTACGGATGCTGTTGCCGTCGATGACGATATCGGCAATCGACGGCTTTTTCGCCAACCAGGCCTTGATCTCGCCGGGCGGTGGCAATTCGGCCTTGAATTCGTCGGCCTGGAAGCCCCACAGCTTGATCAGTTCGCCGATGCCCGGGTCGAACAGGTAGTCGCCCTGGCGGCTGAGGGCTTGGGCTTCGCCAACGAAGGCGGCCAGTTCCGGCGTTACCGTGCGCGGCTTGCCAGCCGCAATGGCCGCGTTGAGCTCAGTCAGTTCGGAGGCTTGCCAGGCATGGTAAGCGCGGTGCAGCCGGTCGAATTCGCGCAGCACGGCGGCAATCGCCTGTCGGCCCTGTTCCGGCTCGGCACTGACGATCAGGACCTCGACCCGGGTACCGAAAACGTAGGCTTGTTGTTCCTGCAGTGGCGTACGGCCGCAGCCAGCCAGTACGAACAGCACCAGCAGGATGGGCAGGCTCAGGAAATACCGCATGCGTGTTCGATGGCGGTGATGAAGGCCCCGGCTGCGTCGAAGCCGGTCTGCTGGCGGATTTCCACCATGCAGGTCGGGCTGGTGACGTTGATTTCGGTGAGGTGGTTGCCGATCACGTCGAGTCCGACCAGCATCAGACCGCGCTTGAACAGGATCGGCCCGAGCGTCTCGGCAATTTCCCGGTCGCGTGGCGACAATTCCTGGGCGACGCCGGTGCCGCCGGCCGCCAGGTTGCCGCGCGTCTCGCCGGCCTTGGGGATGCGCGCCAGGCAGTAGGGAACAGGCTTGCCGGCAATGAGCAGGATGCGTTTGTCGCCCTGGCTGATCTCGGGCAGGTAGCGCTGCGCCATCACCGTACGTTGTCCTTCGTGGGTCAGCGTTTCGAGAATGACGTTGCGGTTCGGGTCGTTGCGATGGATGCGAAAAATCTGGCTGCCGCCCATGCCGTCTAGCGGCTTGAGGATGATGTCGCGCTCTTCGTCGATGAAATGCTGGAGCTGCTGCGTGTCGCGCGAGATCAGCGTGGCCGGGGCGTATTGTTCGAACTCGGTGATGGCCAGCTTTTCCGAGTGTTCGCGCAGTGCCCGTGGCCGGTTGAAGACGCGGACGCCTTGGGCTTCGGCCCGTTCGAGCAGCCAGGTGGCGGTGATGTACTCGAAATCGAAGGGCGGGTCCTTGCGCATGATCACGCCATCGAAAGCCTTCAGCGGCAACCATTCACGGCTGATTTCGCGATGCCAGTCGTGGTCGTCCGGACGCATGTGCAGGTGCATCGCTTGGCCGAACACCCCGCCGGCGTGGCGGCCGGGTTCGGCGCGCCGCCAGCCGAGGCTTTGCGCTTCGATGGCATAGACCTCGTGGCCGTGCTTTTCGGCCGCTCGCATCATCGCCACCGAACTGTCCTTCCAGGCTTTCAGGGAGTCGATCGGGTCGAGCACGAAGGCCAGTTTGAGCGACTGGCTGCTGCCGCCGAGGAGATGCTTTTCGAAATGAAGTTGCTGGGTCACCGCCGAACTCAGTTGTTTTCCGGCGCCGTGCGCTCAAGTTCGACGGCGGCGGCCAGGCAGGCCAGACGGCCGACGACGCCGTAGGCGTAGAAGCGATTGGGGGGCGAATCGGGATTGCCGCAGCGGTAGTCGGGCAGGTTGCAGCCGGTTTCGAAGGCCAGCGGCTCGAAGTGCATGCCCGGTGCGTTGAGGTTTTCGTCCTTGCCGCGCCCGGTATGGACGCGATAGAAACCGCCGACGACGTAGCGGTCGATCATGTAGATGACCGGTTCGGCGACTGCCTCGTTGAGGGTTTCGAAGGAGTGCACGCCTTCCTGGATCAGCACCTCGGAGACTTCCAGGCCTTCCTTGATGACGCTCATCTTGTTGCGCTGCTTGCGGTTGAGGGCGATCACCTCGTCGGCGTCGCGCACCGTCATCACGCCCATGCCGTAGGTCCCGGCATCGGCCTTGACCACGACGTAGGGCGTCTCGTCGATGCCGTATTCCTTGTATTTTTCCTTGACGATGTCGAGCACGGCGGCAACGTTGGCGGCCAGGCATTCCTCGCCTTGGCGCTCATGGAAATTGATGCTGCGACAGACCGAGAAGGCCGGGTTGATGCGCCAGGGATCGATGCCGATTTCCTTGGCAAAGTCGTTGGCGACCTGGTCGTAGGCGGCAAAGTGGTTGGATTTGCGACGCACTGCCCAGCCGGCGTGCAAGGGCGGTAGCACGAACTGTTCGTCGAGATTCTTCAGGATCTCCGGGATGCCGGCCGAGAGATCGTTGTTGAGCAGGATGGCGCAGGGGTCAAAACCCTCGACGCCGAGCCGGTTGCCCTTGCGGACCAGCGGTTCGAGCAGCAGGCTCTGGCCGTTCGGCAGTTCGATCGGGGTCGGCTGGGTGATTTCCGGGAGCAGCGAGCCGAGGCGGACATTGAGGCCGGTCAGGCGCAGGATGTCGGCCAGCTGGGCGACGTTCTGCAGGTAGAACTGATTGCGCGTGTGGTTTTCCGGAATCAGCAGCAGGCTGCGGGCTTCCGGACAGAATTTTTCGATGGCGCTCATCGCCGCCTGGACGCAGAGCGGCAGGAAGGCGGGATTGAGGTTGTTGAAGCCGCCCGGGAACAGGTTGGTGTCGACCGGGGCCAGCTTGAAGCCGGCGTTGCGCAGGTCGCAGGACGAGTAGAAGGGCGGCGTGTATTCCTGCCATTGGCCGCGCAGCCAGTGTTCGATCTGCGTGCTGCTGGCAAGGAACTGGCGCTCGAGTTCGAGGAGGGGGCCGGTCAGGGCGGTGGTCAGGTGTGGAACCATGGTGCTGTCTCGCGATCCGGGGGATTTTTATTGTGGCCGCAAATCTTACACCGCAGTGCACAAAATTGGGCCGCAGCGTCACGGTCAACCCCTTGAAAACAGGTAAAATTCGGGCCTTCGTTTTACCGCTTGTTTTACGCCAATTCGCAGATCGGAATCGCCGTGCTTGTCGCCGCCAATATCACCATGCAGTTCGGGGTCAAACCCCTGTTCGAGAACGTCAATGTCAAATTCGGCGAGGGCTATCGCTATGGCCTGATCGGCGCCAACGGCGCCGGCAAGTCGACTTTCATGAAAATCCTTTGCGGCGCATTGGAGCCGTCGGCAGGCAATGTCTCGAAGGATGTGCATGAACGCATGGCCTACCTGAAGCAGGATCAGTTCGCCTACGAAGACATGCGCGTTCTCGACGTCGTGATGATGGGCCACGAGGAACTGTGGGCAGCGATCCAGGAGCGCGACGCGATCTACGCCAATCCCGAAGCCACTGAAGACGACTACATGAAGGCGGCCGAGCTGGAAGGCAAGGTGGGCGAATACGACGGTTACACTGCCGAGTCCCGTGCCGGCGAACTGCTGCTCGGCGTCGGTATTCCGACCAGCCAACACAACGGCCCGATGCGGGAAGTGGCGCCGGGCTGGAAGCTGCGCGTGCTGCTTTGCCAGGCGCTGTTCGCCAACCCGGACATTCTGTTGCTCGACGAACCGACCAACAACCTCGACATCAATACCATCCGCTGGCTGGAAGACATCCTGAATGCCCGCGAGTCGACGATGATCATCATCTCCCACGATCGTCACTTCCTGAACCAAGTCTGTACCCACATGGCCGACCTGGACTACGGCAAGATCACTACCTACGCCGGCAACTACGACGACTTCATGGAGGCGGCGCAGGCTGCCCGCGAGCGTCAGGCTAACGCCAATGCCAAGGCCAAGGAACGCATCGCCGAACTGCAGACCTTCGTTCGCCGCTTCTCGGCCAACGCTTCCAAGGCCAAGCAGGCGACCAGCCGCATGAAGCTGATCGACAAGCTGAAGCCGGAAGACGTCAAGCCGTCGTCGCGCCAGTATCCGTGGATTCGCTTCGATTACGACGAGAAGGCCAAGCTGCATCGTCAGGCGGTCGAGATCGAGAATCTCTCCTTCACCTATGAAGGCGGCGAGCGCAAGATTTTCAACAACCTGACGCTGACCATCAACGCTGGCGAGAAGATCGCGGTGATTGGTGAAAACGGCGTCGGCAAGACCACCTTCCTCAAGTTGCTGATGGGCGAATTGCAACCGCAGTTCGGCACCGTCAAGTGGGCCGAAAAGGCCAATCCCGGTTATTACGCCCAGGACCACAGCGCCGAGTTTGCCGGCGAGCAAAGCCTGACCGAGTGGATCGCCGGCTATGCCCGTGCCACCATCGAGGACGGCGGCGACCTGGAAACCCTGATTCGCGGCACGCTGGGTCGTCTGCTCTTCTCCGGCGACGAGGTCAAGAAACCGGTTAATGTGATTTCCGGGGGCGAGCAGGGGCGCATGCTGTTTGGCAAGCTGATGCTGTCGAAACATAACGTGCTGCTCATGGACGAGCCGACCAACCACCTGGATATGGAATCGATCGAAGCGCTCAACAGTGGCCTGGAGAAATTCCCGGGTACGCTGATCTTCGTCTCGCATGACCGCGAATTCGTTTCCTCGCTGTCCACCCGCGTTTTCGAGGTCAAGGACGATGGCCGCATCATCGACTACCTCGGCGGCTACGAAGACTACTTGGCTACGTGCGTGTTGGCGGGTGGTGACAAGTAAGTACTAAGTTACGCACTGTGGACATGCAAGAAAGGGCGATCTGAAATCGCCCTTCTTTCTTCATAGACCTGTTTTTGCTTTTGTTCGCCAGTCAGCGTGGTTGCGATCTCACCTCGCTTCACACACGGACCCGCTGGGTTTGTTCAATAACTGTTGGGCACTTGGATAACTGTACGCACTAGTGAGCGTTTCCAACTTGATTTCCTATTCGATGTAACCGGAATTGCGCAACATGGACTACTGGTGCATGTCGTGTCGGCTGGTGCGGAGTACGCTCAAATGCTGGGAGCACTCGCGCCTTTTTGCCAAGCGAGCCCTGAAAGCTTCTCAGTACAAGTTCGTTCAGTCCTGGAGCGTTTTTTAGCTTCACCAATTCCCGCTGCCTGAACTGGTTTTGCCGTACTGACGACGTTGCGACATTGAAAGTTCGGCCGGGTCCGGCCTGCCAAGGCAGTCGAGGGTCACATTGCGGAACTATTTGGCCTTTAGGCCTGCAGAAGGAAACGGAATCGCTACTGGGGTTGGCTTCGCTGTCTTGGTGGTCACTACGCACTAGCGCCTGCTACACTGTATGTAAATGGGTTGGGACTACTCGACCGGCGCTGGGCTTCTCGGACTACCAGGAAGCCCTTCTGCTTTTCAGGTGCGGAATCGCGTTCTGCTGACCACTGAATCGCATCCGACCTGACCGGCTCAAATCGACCCACTCCTGACCTTTGAGGCCTTGGGGTTCCAACGGCAGGTTTCTGATTTGAGCTGTCGTTCAGCGCTGCCGATCACCGACAGCACCTCGGCCAATCCTGCCGTTGGGCAGTAGTTCGGTATCGGGCGGCAACCTGGCGGTAAGCAGCCCTTCAGCACCCGACAGCCCTGAATGGCCGCTTCTTATTCCGGTGAACAGCTGCTCCCGACCCTTTGCTGTCCGACAGTTTTCTCCGAAGCGGTCGTTCGCCGAACGCTCCGTTTTGCATGCCGTTACTCTCCGAAGCGGCCATTGGCGTCCTCAACCAATCGGCCAGAAGCGGTCACAGCCTTAACTTGCCGATAGCAGACGTTTAAAAACTCGATTATATGGACGTACCTGTTCCGTTTAATTCTGATTAAATGGAGATAGTGTTTGAGTCAATTCCGCCGAAACCAACTTGACATGAATAATTCAAGCAAGGCAACGCTCGATAGCGAGTTGTAAGCACCGAATACCACCGGACTACAGCTCCCACAATTGCGCTAATCCATCATGAAGCTCGCTGCCCTTTCAGTCGCCATACTCATCTTTCCCTCCCTTAGCTGGGCACAAACCCTTTGCCGCCCAGGAGAAATTGACTATTTCTCCTGCCAAACGACTGCAAAGCAGAAGATTTTTTCAGTTTGCGGGAACATCACCGACGGAGAGATAAATAGCGAAAGCTGGCTCCAGTATCGCTTTGGGAATGATGGAGCAATTGAACTCTCGTATCCGCAAAAGGCTTCAGGCTCTGTCGAAAAATTCGAGGGTAACTATTTCGACAGATACAACGTGGCTGACCTTCGCTTCATAAACGGAGGAACACTCTATAGCGTTGAATTCAACTACTCGTATAACGGAAACGAAGCCCAACGGAGAGACCGACCTTCCGGTGGTATCACGGTGCACATTGGAAAGTTCAAGCGTGTAAGCATCCCGTGCAAGAGGGTGAACGCTTCAAAATACTTTCGGCTATTCAGTGACCTCAACGCATCAATCAGAACTCATAACGGTGAAACAGATATGCTTCACCACTACTTCAATTATGTATCCAAGTAGCTCGTCGGTGGCGCCCCCACCTCTGTCTACGCGCGGTTTCGCTACGATGAGTTCAACTTCGCCTCACGTTTGCAATTCGTCGCGAGCGGGTTGGCTGAGTTCTTGGGCATCAGCAGTTTAGTCTTATGCGCCGTTCCAGGTGTGCTGGCGCTTTCAGGTCACGCCAAACAACGTTAGCCATCATGTTCCTGCGCCTCGTTTTCCTGCTAATCCTGCCTATTCTCTACAGCGCCGCCCAGGCAGCATCCATCTGCCACGTCGGAGAAACAGCGTATTTTCGTTGTTCGTTCTCAGGGAAGACTGTTGTGCTCTGTGGGGCTAGCGATAAAGATACGGGTGGAAAACGATTTCAGTACAGAATCTACAAGCGCGGCAAGACCGAAATGCAATATCCAAGTTCGCCACGCGCATCAGAATCGCAATTTCTGCAGAGCAGCATTCTTCTCGCTCACGGTGGTGAAATCCGAGTGAGCTTTAGCATCGCAGAATATAAGTACATCCTTTATGAGAGTTGGGATACCCGCTCGCCAAGCCTCGGAGGCATATATGTCGTGCGCAATGGAAAACTGCTCCAACAATATCAGTGCGATGACTACGCCGACCCCAACGCTAGTCTTCTTGAAAGCGGAATCAAAAAACTACTGCAGCAGGAGGAGTACGTTGATTTCTATGCCTCTGGAAATGCAGGCTAATCCTGCTATCGAGTCGCGCTACACCAGCAATCATTCCGCTGGTTAGGAGGCGGCCAACGCGTTCATAGAATTATTGCTTCGGGAAATGGGCTGTGCCTCCCTTTTCCTGTCCATTCAACAAACCATCGCGTTTTCGACAGCTTTATTGTCAGACCATGAATAAAAAAATTGTTTTATCAATTGCTGGCCTCCTGTTGTTCAACAATGCCATGGCAGGCAGTTGGGGGCAGTTGTCAGGGAAAAACGCTCAAGGCCAACTTGTCGTCATTACAGATGAAACTCGCTCTGGCAAGCCCGCAATTCTGGTTTCAGACATGGACGGCGATGTCGAATATCCGTTTAGAGGCGCTTGCTCGTTCGAGCTCGACAAATCAGAATTTCAGCCGCCGGTGAAGTTTTCGTGTAGTTCCAAAGGCACCTCTCCGCTCGCAGGCACTACTTATGAGCAGACCGGCAAAACAGAGAAATGCCGAGCGATGCGGTTCAAGTGCGTTGCTGGTTGCAACAGTAAGCGTGCTCCAGCGTTGCTTAAATATCATCCATGGGAGTGTTGAAAGATGCATTCCTTCGTTTTTGCATTCCTCTTTGTTATTTCAGGGGCTTCGATAGCCCAGCCCTCATCAGAAAAACTCCCGGATGTGATTCGCTCAATAGCTATAGCGGGTACTGAACCTATCGTTGCAGAAGCGACACACGCTGCCTCACGACAAAAGACAGTTGCAGCGATTGTTCAGGTGACTACCGACGCTGCCGTTATCGTCGTTGCATCAAAAGGACGTAACATTGGATTTGAGGTTGTCGCGAGGTCCAAGCCCTTCGCGTTATCTCGTGAGTCTAATTTTGGTGCCTGGGTTGAAGAGTTCCGGCTACTCAGCAAAGACCGCCTTCAGCTTGCCATTGGACAGCGCGGTGGTTGTGCCAGAAAAGTAATCACCCACCAGTTTGCGTTACGGGATGGAATTTGGCTTGTGTCAGGTCTTGATTCGGTGGTTATGCGATGTACCGATAATGGGGTTGAGCAGGACTTTTCCGAAACAAGCAACTATCTCAGCGGAAAAGCCATACGAACCGTCTTCTCAGAGGCGAAAGCGCCGAAAATTGCCCGGCTAACAAGCCCACGCAAAGCTTTCCCTCTTTCGGAGTTTCCCCCCAAAGGTCCAGAGGCTGGTTATGCTGAATTGCAGCAGTAATGCTGAGCGGCAGCTTTCACCGGGGCTGTCCGTCCGATATGGGTCGGGACGCGAACTACATCTCTCCAGGTTCATCGCCATAAAGCCGCCGTTGGGGTTTCGCTTCCCGGTAGCGACCATTGGTCATTGAGTGCAGGCGACCCAATCCGGACCTTCGTTTGCTGCGCATGGCAACGTCAGGTTACTGAGTCGAACGGTCGTTCTGGGCGATGGCTGTGCTACTGCACCTCGGCCTTTGGCGCCGTTGGATGACCTGCTAATGTCAGTCTTCCTGCAGTACCATCGAATGCCGCTTTTCTGATAGCTTTATAAGATTAGTGCCGAATTCTCCCAAGTTCCGGATCTTATTCGTATGATCAGCCAATACAATTACGCGCGCAGCCTCATTGAAGCTAGTCTTGATCCGCTGGTCACGATCAGTCCGGAAGGCAAGATCACCGATGTGAACAAGGCGACAGAAGAAGTAACCGGGGTGATGCGTGACAATCTGATCGGCAGTGATTTTGCGGTTTATTTCACCGATCCCGAGAAAGCCAGCGAAGGCTATCAGAAAGTCTTCTCGCAGGGCTCTGTGACCGACTATCCGCTGGCGATACGCCACGTTTCGGGCAAGGTGACTGATGTACTCTACAACGCCAGTATTTATCGCGACACACTGGGCAACGTGCTCGGTGTCTTTGCTGCAGCGCGAGACATCACCGAGCGGAAGAAAGCCGAGGAAGCTACCCTAGCGGCGTCGCTGTACGCGCGCAGCCTCATTGAAGCTAGTCTTGATCCGCTGGTCACGATCAGTCCGGAAGGCAAGATCACCGATGTGAACAAGGCGACAGAAGAAGTAACCGGGGTGATGCGTGACAATCTGATCGGCAGTGATTTTGCGGTTTATTTCACCGATCCCGAGAAAGCCAGCGAAGGCTATCAGAAAGTCTTCTCGCAGGGCTCTGTGACCGACTATCCGCTGGCGATACGCCACGTTTCGGGCAAGGTGACTGATGTACTCTACAACGCCAGTATTTATCGCGACACACTGGGCAACGTGCTCGGTGTCTTTGCTGCAGCGCGAGACATCACCGAGCGGAAAAAGGCTGACGAAAAACTCGCGGACTACAGTCGGCGTCTGGAGCAACGCGCTATTGAATTGGAAGAGTCAAAAAAAGCTGCCGATGCCGCGAACATCGCCAAAGGCGCTTTTCTCGCCAACATGAGCCATGAGATTCGTACACCGCTCAACGCAATTATTGGGATGGCGCACATCCTGCGTAGATCAAGCCTGACGATCCAGCAGGCGGACAAGCTCGAGAAGATCGAAACCGCAGGCAACCACCTGCTCGAAATCATCAATGCCATTCTCGACCTCTCAAAGATTGAAGCCGGCAGGTTCCAACTCGAAGAAGGCATCGTCTGCATCGAAAACGTCATTGAAGCCGCCACCAGCATGGTGGGCAATGCCGTCAAGAACAAGGGCCTCCAGCTCCTGATCGACACCCAGCCAATGCCAGATGGCCTGTTGGGTGACCGCACCTGCCTGCAGCAGGCATTGCTTAACTATCTTTCGAATGCCGTCAAATTCACCGAAAGGGGCAGCATCAAGATCAGCACCCAGGTAGAAGAAGAAACGCCGGAAGACGTGCTGATCCGATTTGCCGTGACCGATACCGGCATCGGCATTGCCCCGGAAACACTGCCAAAACTGTTCTTGGCATTCGAGCAGGCCGATAACTCCATGACTCGTCGCTATGGAGGAACCGGACTTGGTCTCGCCATTACCCGCAAGAGCGCCGAACTTATGGGCGGCGAAGCCGGGGCCACCAGCGAGCCCGGCACGGGTAGCACCTTCTGGTTCACCGTTCGCTTGCGGAAGAACTTACATGAATGCAGTGCGGTGCCCCTCAAAGTCCATGGCGATGCCGAGAGCGTCATCATGGCTGAATACAGAGGCACGAGAATCCTGCTGGCGGAGGATGAGCCGATTAACCGGGAGGTTGCACTCTCCCTTCTGGAGGATGTGGGACTAGTCGTCAGTATGGCGGAAGACGGGCGGGAAGCTCTGAAACTTGCCAGAGAGAACGACTATGCCTTGATTCTGATGGACATGCAGATGCCGAATATGGACGGCTTGGAAGCCACCCGGCAGATCCGGCAACTGCCCGGCAGGAAAGACATCCCTATTTTGGCCATGACAGCCAATGCCTTTGCTGAGGATAAGGCAAGGTGCTTTGAAGCCGGAATGGACGACTTTATCACCAAGCCGGTAGCCCCGGAATTGCTATTTAAAGCATTGCTGACGTGGCTTCATTGTACCCATTCTGCATGGCGTGATGTACGACTGCAATGAGGCGGGAGTGCGCGCTCGACGGAAGGGATAGCTGACCTTCGGCATTCGCTCAATGCCAACGGCTGTTGACCGCGGAACACTGGCCCAATATTCATGCAACCCTCAATGGCCGTATTGGCCGAGGAGTACGAACTCCCCGTCAGGCAGATTTCAAAGTTGAGCAGCCGTTTCGACGACCGCTAACAAGGACGGACGAACTTCCGCTTCTGGCCGGTTACGGAAATTTCAGCCGCTGATTTGCTCGCCGAATAGCTGCCGTTCAACTCAGTGGAACGCGAAGAATTCAGATGTAACAGCCAACGGCAGGTAGTGGCCGGTAGCACGAATACAACATGATGCCAGAAAGCGGCCGCACAGGTTGTGCCCCCATGCAGCCGCAAGGTGCCGGCTAGATTTCAGTCTGCTCCGAAATCTCCAGCGCATCGTCCACCTCAATGCCGAGATAACGAACGGTGCTCTCCAGCTTGGAATGACCAAGTAGCAACTGAACGGCCCGCAGATTCTTCGTGCGCTTGTAGATCAATGTTGCCTTGGTTCTCCGCATGGAATGCGTCCCATAGACCGACGAGTCGAGACCGGCTGATTCGGCCCAGTGATGCACGATCCGTGCATACTGCCGTGTCGAAACGTGTGGAGACTTTGCTACCCTGCTCGGGAACAGAAACTGATCTCCACGCAAACGTGACTTCTCAAGCCATGCCGTCACTGCCGTCCTTGTCGGTTCAGTCAGTTCAAACTGCACTGGCCGCTGAGTTTTCTTCTGGATCACCATGGCGCGGGATAGCACCTGATTTCCGTGGGTGATGTCACGCACCCGCAGGCTGAGGAGATCGCAGCCACGCAGCTTACTATCGATGGCCAGGTTGAACATGGCAAGGTCGCGAACTGCATGAGCGTTCTGGAGGTGGATGCGGATGGCCCAGATGTCCTTGGGTTTCAGCGGTGGCTTTTGGCCGACGAGCTTTCCCTTGTTCCAGGCTTCGCGTTTGTTGATGGTTTCCATCTTTGACTCCTTGGCTGTTGATCGGAGTCATATATTCGGTCTGTTGGAGAATGGCTGCTGTGGGGCAGGATGGCCTACGCGGGCTGTCGGCCAGCAGCGGACTGTCACTGGCTCCATGTACCGGACGCTTAAGCGACTGCTTTACCCTGAAAACGGCTTTATCGAGGCAGTCAGATGTCCGATTAACACTTGCCTATTCAACAGCAGACTTCAGTACTTAGCTGGCATGACAAAGTAACGATGGATTTGCAACGGCGCTCTCAGCCATCCGATTTAAGGCATCCACGACCTTTTTGCTAGCCAGTTCCATCGACTCCACAGCACGCAACATACCGAACATATCACCCATCTCTTTGCACTGAAGAGCTTGGATGCCTGAGTTGTGCACTTCAACGTGAGGCGGTTCTAACTCGCGGTAACCGGGCAGCTGACTGAAGCATGCCTTGCCCTCTCCTTCGTAGTACCAAGTACCTAATCGACAAGCGGTATGAGATACGACTTGGTTCACCCGAAGATTATCCAGTCCAAAGAGGCTCATGTAGATTTTGAATTTGAAGACCAAGTGATCTACTTTTGCAACTTCGATAAAGCTGTTTAACGCGCTACCGGCGATTATGGACTCCATGCTGTTAGACAGGTCGACCAATTGGCGCATACTTTCCGTAGCTAGCGTGCCTTGTTGGCTATATTCGTCAGCGGAAGCCGACAAATCATCCATTGCTTGCTTTGCAGTAGCTGAGTTACTGCGAACACTCACTACCAATAGCTCAATGTCTTTAGTGGCTTTTGATGTGCGCTCCGCCAGTTTCCGAACCTCGTCCGCCACCACAGCAAAACCACGCCCGGATTCTCCAGCTCTCGCGGCCTCAATGGCTGCATTTAAGGCTAATAGGTTCGTTTGGTCAGCAATTTCATGAATGAGCTGAACAATCGCACTTATTTGGTCTGCTTGCTTAGCGAGCGTTCCTACTTCACTTGCCGTGGCTGCTGACCCAGTCGCCAACCGATGCAAGTTTTCGGCAATTTGTGTTGTCGTCTGTCCGCTGGACAAAGAAACCTCAGCTGCCTCAATGGCTTGGTTCCTCTCTTCTCTGAGCTTGTTCGCCATCGCGCCAAGACTCTGTTGTGATCCGCCTAAGGTTTCTGCAAATGAACCCAAGTGGGCAAGAATCGCTTTGAGAGAGTTACATTCCTCTTCCTTGGCGGCTGATTCAAGTTGCAGGGTTTCGGACTGCTGTTCAAGTTGAAGAACTCTTTTCTTTAACGATTCCAACTCAGTGGTTTGGTTTGCGATGACATTTGTCGCTTCTTCTAGTTTTTGTGCTGAAGTCCAAAACATGTTTGATCGTGAATTGAATATTAACAATTGATTATTGTACCTGACCGGTGCGATCACCTCACTGTGAATGACAGCTCAACTCACCTACCAGTCGCAGGAATGTCAGAAATTGGACTGGCACGTATGGGTCGGAAGCACGTACCCGTCGGATCGGAAAGCAGCCGTTCGCTGCAGTCTTTGTTTGAAGGGCCGCTTACCGACCAGGTGCTGCCCGACTCGGCCGGACTGTCGAACGGCCGGTTAGGCCGATGAGCACGAATTGCCTATCAGGCAGGTTTCGGAGTGGAGCAGCCTTTCCGGCGACAGCTATCGAGACGCATCGAACTTCCGTATCTGGCCGGTTGTCGCCCGATGTCACTTGGTCAATGCGGTGATATTTGGTGGTCAGGTGCTATGAGATAGGGCGGTCAACTCAGCCGCGATTTGGCATTCAGGGAAAGACTTTCAGGCCATTGCCTGAAATGCAGTCGTGCCGGCCGGCATACAGACGCCCCGTCGCAATGGCAAAGTGTCCAGGGAGAACACCACTGCTCGCCACCAGCGAGGCCAGGATATCAACCTTGGCTTCGGAGCCACCGGTATTAATCGAGGAATTGTGCACCTACCGCAGATTGATACAGAGGTTTTTGGTTGCCTTAGAAATCTCCTCGATCAGACCTTCTCGCTCGAGTGGCTGGGCCTGAATCGCATAGGCCATAAGGAGAAGCGTTGCCGGATGAACATCCAGAACCCTGGCAATTTCCTCAAGCTTGTCGACAGTTGGGCTTTTCAGCCCTCTTTCGAGAGAGCTCAAGTACGTCCGGCTCGAGACAACGCCGAAATCCTCCTGGGTTAATCCCTTATTTTTCCGAACCGTCCGGATTGCGGTTGCAAGGCTTTGGCGAAGATTCATTTTGGGCTCCCATACGAGACCCAATGAACCCATTTCGAACACTATAGAACTACAATCTATAGTGTTCATTTTTCCGGTTCAGGTGCTGTGGATTTACTAACCAACTCGCTGCAATCCGAGCGATACCGAGGATGCTCGGTCACAACTCTTGGCCCGGCTGCATTGGCCGAAATAGGGCGGGTGACCGCGCACTATGGACTGCTAGTCGCCCGTGTAAGGGAATTCGTGTCCTACGTCTCGTCACAGACGCACAGACTGCCTCCGGTTGTCGGTTCCAAGGAGTCGATCAAACTTTTGCCGTTCGTGCTGGAGATGATTCGGCCAGCGTTTGCACCTGGCGACCTGCACATACTTGTGCAGGCATCGGATCAAGTGACCATGGTCCGTGAGGCAGTCGATCGGTTCCCCTATAGCGTCTGGGGAACGTCAGCCTTTGATCCAGAAAAGTTCGGGAGAACGGAGTACCGGCGATACAAAGGCGCTGGCTGCTGGCGCGATCAGAGCACCTACAGCACCAGCGACGTCCATGAGCTAGCAATGGAGATTTCGCTAGCGATTCGGTATTTGGGGAAGGTGCAGAGTGTTCTTCAGCAAAAAATTGCCGAAGAATCCCATGTGCTGAGGAAAAAATTGAACCGGAGGCGGAAATCGTCAAGCGGTTCGTGACCCTCAATCTCTTTCTCAGTAATACTGCCGAATGTAGCTGTAAGCCTTTTCAAACAGTTCCTCATCGGCATGCAGCTTGTATTTGAAGAGCGCTTTCCGTAGCGCTTTCTTCACCTCACGCTCGCCGGCCTGGGTGCCCTGCCAGCCCGGAAAACGAACCAGGCGCACGATTTCGTCAATGTCGGCAACCACGCGCTCAACCATGATGGGCGTTTCTGCGGTTTTGACTTCGTTGAACAGGTCGGTCAGGGCTGCCTTGCCGCGATCCTCGTCTTCCTCGGGCGGCGTTTCCTTCTCTGCCTGAAGAGTTTCCTTGGCGATCTCCAGCAGTTGCTTCAGGAACTCGACACTGTTGATCTGACCAGACTCGAAGCGGTCCTTCAAGGCATCCAGCCGCTCAGACAGCTGCTTGAATTTCGGATTGCCGCCATGCCCCCGCAGCCGGCGTTTGAGCTTGATCTCGATCTCCTTGGCTTTCTTCGGGTCTGGGTTCGACAGCACCGCCTCCAGAAGGTCGGCATCAAGGACCAAGGTGTCGAGGTCATCTCGGACTGCATCCACATGCACATTCTGGTGGATCAGCTCGATGGTTTTGGCCCCGAGCGAATGCCAGATCAGCTTTCCGTGGCCGCTGGATGGCTGCACCGACTGGTACACCTGCGACAGCCACTTGTAATCCTTCTCGAAGGGGCCCAGTACCGTATCTGGGGAAAGGGCTTCCCAGATCTTGTTGAGCACGCTGTACTCAGCGGCGAAGTTGTCGCGAACCTCGTTGTTGGGCAGGCACTCCTGCGCCGCCATCAAACCTTCGTAACCCTGCTGGTCACGATCAATGCCGGGGAAGAAAGCCAGACATTTCTGCATAGCTTCTGGCAGCTTCTCTTTCAGCTCCTGGATGTTGCTAACTACCTGCTTGACGCTCTGATCGTCGAATTCCAGCGCTGCCGCTACGTCATCGAAGATGCCGAGGTAGTCCACGATCAGGCCATGGGTCTTCTGCTCGGAGTAGGTACGATTTACGCGACAGATTGCCTGCAGCAACGTGTGGTCGCGCAGCGGCTTGTCCAGGTACATCGCCTGGAGGATGGGAGCATCGAACCCGGTCAGCAGCTTGGCGGTGACGATGATCAGTTTCAACGGGTCGGCCGGGTCCCGGAAGCGATCCAGCAGGCGTTCCTCTTCATCCCGGCTTCGGTCGTAGGGTGCGTACTCTGGGTGTTCCTTCTTGTCTGCCGCCTGCACCGACATGACGATGTCCGTAGCTTCTGGCGGTAGCAGCTTGTCCAGCTCAGCCTTGAATAGCAGGCAGGACTCTCGGTCGAAGGTGACGATCTGACCCTTGAAGCCGTTGGGTTCCACCTTGCTTTGGTAGTGCTGGACGATGTCCTCGCACACCTTGCGGATACGTTCAGGGGTCTTCACCAGCACCGCCATCTTAGCGGCGGTCTTGGCGAGGTTGTCCTTGTCCAGGTCGGATAGGCCACCGGTCAGGTCCTTGTAGGCAGCATCTAGTGCCGCCTTGTCGATGTGCAGATCGATCAGCCGGGGCTCGAAGTGCAGCTTCAGGGTGGCGCCGTCACGGATCGATTCCTCGAAGCCGTACCGACTCATGTAGCCCTTTTCATCCTCCTCGGCACCAAAAGCGTAGAAGGTGTTGCGGTCGGCACGGTTGATTGGCGTACCGGTCAGGCCGAACAGGAACGCGTTGGGCAGGGCTTCCCGCATCTTGCGGCCCAGATCGCCTTCCTGGGTGCGGTGGGCCTCGTCGACCAAGGCGATGATATTGCTGCGGTCGTTCAGGCTGCCGGTGGCCTCTCCGAACTTGAAGATCGTCGTGATGATGATCTTGCGCACATCCTGCGCCAGGAGCTGCTGTAGCTTCTCGCGGCTATCTGCCTTTTCCAGGTTGGGGATGTCCGCGCCGGTGAAGGTGCCCGTGATCTGGCTGTCCAGATCGATCCGGTCTACCACGATCAGCACGGTGGGATTCTTCAGGCCGGCGTGCATGCGCAGCTTCTGAGCCGCAAACACCATCAGCAGCGACTTGCCGGAACCCTGGAAGTGCCAGATCAGGCCCTTCCGGGGGTAACCTGCCAGCACGCGCTCGACGATCTTGTTGGCCGCTTCAAACTGCTGGTAGCGGCAAATGATCTTGATGCGCTGCTTTTTCTTGTTGGTAGCGAACAGGGTGAAGCTGCCGAGGATGTCCAGCACCACATGCGGGCGCAGCATGCTCTCGGCGGACAGCTTGAGCGACTTCAGCGGGTGGTGCTGACCTTCTTCCCCATCACCGTCCAGATGCCAAGGGCCCCAGTCCTTGACCGGCAGCCCTATGGAACCATAGTGGTAGGCCTTGCCCTCGGTGGCCACCGAGAAAACGTTGCAAACGAAAAGCTCCGGCACAAACTTCTCATAGTCGTCATGCACCTGCACAGCGCCATCGACCCAGCTGATGCACTTCTTGACCGGGGTCTTGGCCTCGATCAGTACCAGCGGCAGACCATTCACCAACAGCACGAGATCAGCCCGGCGTTCGGTGGGACCAGCACGGTAGGTGTACTGTTGGGTGACGATGTACTGGTTCTGCGACAGGTCGTCCAGGTCGATCAGCCGTACCGGTGCATGCTCGTTATTGGGGCCGAAGGGCATCGAGCGTTCGCCACGCATCCAGGCGGTCATTTCCTCATTGGCTCGGATCAGGCCATCCGAGCGCACTGAGAGCACGATGGCACGCAGCTTGTAGAGCACCTCGTCGGCGCGGTCGGGCTGAGCGGCAATCTCGGGGTTCAGTCGGATCAGCGCTTCGCGCAGCCAGGGTTCGACCAATACCTCCTGGATCTGGCGCGGGACATCAGCAGGGGCCGCGTAGCGCCAGCCAATGCCTTTGGGGCTGGGGCCGTAGCTGGCTTGAGGTTCCTGAACGGTGTTCGATGGAGCAACCTTGATGGGGCCGCCGAGCAAATCGCGGACGTAGGCTTCGACGGTATTAGATTCGTTAAACATCTGAACCTCTCAACCCAATTTCCATGACCTTTCCCCTGAGAGCAAGCAGATTTTGGCGCCGCTTAATCAAAAGCTTTTCGCTGTCTAGTAATGCTCCGAGCTCATCAGCCACTTTCCCCCGCACATCATGATTAGGTGCGCGAACTCTAAGGTTTTTCAAGTCCTTGAAATAGATGCGCCAACGGTCCTTCGCGATACCCTTAACGAAGCGCCTATACGCATTCAATATCTCGGGGGATCTGAATAAGTGCCACCAATATTCTGCTCTATCTGAGGTATCGCGAAGGCGAAGGACTGTATAAGCAGGGCTTACCAGCCCCTCTTCACTGACAATTCCAATTGCTCCTTGCCATAACCTCATGGTGTTGTAGACCAGATCATTCGGAAGAACTCGAATGTACTTTTCTTCCCCCGTTTCATCCGATACGTGACGTTCTAAGGATTCACGTCGCACAACAGTTCCATCGATAGTCACAGAAAGAATCGGAAGTCCCGTAAATCCTTTATCAGTAACAGAAGAAAAGAAATCAGATAGTTGAGGATCTTCTGTATTGCCGAGTACATCAGCAAAGAGGTTTGAGTGCGTTGCACGGAATAGCCTCGATGCCGCAGTAATCGCGTCAGCATAATTCGATAAAGTAGCTTCCGCCGCCAAGAAGCAAGCAGTTAGTTCATTTTGAATTTTTAGTGAAGGCAGCGGGAACTCTTGTAAGGCAAGCGTCTTCCAGTTTATTGTCGGTGAGAGTGACCCAACTGATATCTCTATGGCTCGATTCATGAACAGATCGCTCTGCATGAAGAACGGGAGAAACTCAGGTAACACAACGTCAGGCTTTGGCCGCAGCACCATGGCATGTGCCGAGCAAATGCCATCGAATTCTGCGACCCCAAGTTTTCGTTGGTAAGCACGACGACGACCAAAAATGATGTCGCCCTTCTTAAACACCAGCTTGGTGGCTTCCACATCATCTGGGGTGCCCCAGCGGCGAATCTTGTGCGAGTCCGCATCGAGGTGCTCAAGGCCTACGTAGTGCTCCATACCTGATTCGGACGGGTTGTCGATGCGGACATTGACGTTAGTTGCTATCTGATCAAAACGCCATACCTTCCAGCCCGCCTTCAAGTCTATTTTCTCAGACACGCTCGATGTCCTCCGTAATCATTCCATCAAGCGTTTCCATCAGCGCGTCCATCTGTTTCCAGAACGCGCGGCCATCGGTTTGCCATTCGTCCCAGGCAGAGCGCAGCGATACCGCGTCGCCATTGCTGTCGGTGGCGACTGCGGCGGCAATGCGCTTTACGTACAGCGGGATCGAGAGGTTGCCCGCATTGGCGCCGATTTCGGCCAGGGTGGCGACCTTGGAGAAACCAGGCTTGTCCGCAAAGCTCTTGTAAGTGGTCAAAATGCGCTGCTGGTGCTCGGGCTTCAGAAAGCTCTGCGCCCGTTCCCGGGCGACCTCATTCACAGCGTCGATGAAGATCACCTTGCCCTTGCGATGGGAGACTTTCTTGCGGTTGCAGATGACGATGCATGACTCCATCGGGGAGTTGTAGAACAGGTTGGGTCCCAAACCGATGATGGCCTCGACCCAGTCCTGCTCGATCATCTTGGCACGCATGGCCTGTTCTTCGTTACGAAACAGCACGCCATGCGGCCAGAGCACGGCGCAGCGGCCCTTGGCCGTGAGGCTGGTCAGGATGTGCTGCTGAAAGGCATAGTCAGCTCGGCCTTGCGGCGGCGTGCCTAGCGAGTTGCGGCCCCACTTGTCACTGCTCCAGGCTTCACGATCCCATTGCTTGATGGAATACGGGGGGTTGGCGAGGATTACATCGAACTGGCGCAGGCGGTCGCCCTCGATGTGCTTGGGTTCGGCCAGGGTATCGCCCCGGATTATCTCGAAGTCCTCCACTCCGTGCAGGAAGAGGTTCATGCGGGCGATGGATGATGTGATGAGGTTGCGCTCCTGCCCATAGAGCTTGAGGGTTCGGTATTCGCCGCCCGAGCGCTTCACTTCGTCCAGCGCAGAGATCAGCATGCCGCCTGTGCCGCAGGTAGGGTCATAGATCGACTCGCCAGCTTGTGGAGCCAGCAGCTGGGTCATCAGATGGACCACGGTGCGGTTAGTGTAGAACTCGGCGGCGGTGTGGCCGGAGTCGTCTGCAAACTTCTTGATCAGGTATTCGTAGGCGTTGCCCAGTTCGTCCTCGGGTACGTTGGCCACCGACAGTGTCTGGGTAGAGAAATGTTCGATCAGGTCCTTCAGTGTTTCGTCGGGCAGACGTTCGCGGTTGGTCCAGGGGGCATCGCCGAAAATCCCGTCGAGCATATCCGGGTTGGCCGATTCGATGGCGCGCATGGCTTTCTGGATGGCTGCACCTACGTTCTTCGGCGTCTGACGCACATCGGTCCAGTGCGCTCCTTCTGGAATCTGGAAGCGGTGGTTTTCGGCGAACTGGGCATAGGACAGATCGCCATCAGAATCAGCCAGCGCGGCTTGATATTCCTCGTCCCAGACATCGGAAACGCGTTTGTAGAACAGCAGCGGGAAGATGAATTGTTTGTAGTCGCCGGCATCGATCAGGCCGCGAAGCCTGACAGCAGCGCCCCAGAGGTAGCTTTCCAGTTCTTGTTGGGTGATTCGGCTCATTGCAGCCATCCTCCTTCGGTCATGACCTTCGCCAGCCGTCCTTCAGCCTCACGGCAGCGGCTCAGGGCTTCCTTGAAGGCTGCAATAGCTTCCGGCAAGGGCGGGATGTCCTCTCGAAGTGGCGGCAGTACATAGCGAGAGATGTTCAGCGTCCAATCCTCAGCCTTGATCTCGTCGAGCGTGACGACTCGAACCGCATCCTGTACATCGGCAAAGCCGCGATACCAGCCCAAGATTTCCGTGGCATGTGCTGACTCAAGGAAATTCTGAGCTCGGCCACGGCGGAATAAGTGCGAGGCGTCAGCGACCAGGACCTTTTGTTTGTGTTCGGCAGACTTCCGCTTACGCAGCACCAGGATGCAAGCTGCAAGTCCGGTACCGTAGAAAAGGTTTGGCGCCAGCCCGATTACGGCCTCTACCAGGTCCATTTCAAGGAGCTTCTGGCGAATATCGGCTTCAGCCCCTTTCCGGAAGAGCGCCCCTTGGGGCAATACAACGGCCATGCGGCCGGTGCCCTCGGCCATGGATTTGACCATGTGCTGCACCCAAGCGAAATCACCACTGGAGGAGGGTGGAAGCCCGGCAAAATTGCGGCCGAAGGGGTCGTTCAACCACAAGTCCTCGCCCCATTTTTCCAGGGAGAACGGCGGATTGGCGATCACACAGTCGAATGTGGCCAGCCTGTCACCCTCGAAAAAGGCTGGATTGCGCAAGGTGTCGCCACGCACCACCTGGAAGTCCTCAATACCGTGCAGGAACAGGTTCATCCGGGCGATCGATGAAGTGGTCAGGTTTTTTTCTTGCCCGTACAGCTTGCCCCAGAGGCGTTTCACGTCGCCATGCTGTTCCTTAACGTGCTGTACCGCTGCGAGCAACATGCCGCCGGTACCGCAGGCGGGGTCGTAAATAGTCTCCGCTTCCTTCGGATCAAGCATGTCGATCATGAGCCGTACCACGCTGCGCGGGGTATAGAACTCGCCCGCCTTCTTGTTGGTGGCGTCGGCGAATTTCTTGATCAGGTATTCGTAGGCATCGCCAAGGACATCAGAAGTGATGTTTTTGTTGCCGAATGAGATGCGCGAGAAATGCTCAATGAGGTCCTTGAGCAGAGCATCGGACAGGCGATCCTTGTTGGTCCATTGGGCATCTCCGAAAACCCCGTAGAGCGTGTCCGGGTTGGCCTTCTCGATCTCGCGCATGGCGTGCTGAAGGGCCGCACCGACATTGGTTGGGACGGATCGGACATCGTTCCAGTGGCAGTCCTCAGGAATCTGGAACCGATGAGATTCGGGGAACCAGGCAAGCTGTTCATCGCCTGTTTCATCAACGATCTCCTGGTATTCGTCGTCCCAGACGTCGCAAATGCGCTTGAAGAACAGTAGCGGGAAGATGTAGGTCTTGAAGTCAGCGGCATCAACCGGACCGCGCAGGATGTTGGCGGACTCCCAGAGGTGGGATTCAAGCTGGCTCAGGGTAATGGTTTGGTCGATCAATTGAAGCCTATCGTTATCGTTTTTGCCATTGGAATTATCTCATCGACGGGGCTCCGTAACTGCGCCTCGGCCAGGATATTGGATTCGGTTTCTCTGACACTACCTGGGCGGTTTTGCCAGCCGTGGCGGACATTTTGCTGCGAGAAAATCACCCCCGAAGTCCATTCCTACACCTACCCCCCTGTTTTCGGCTGCATTCTTCTATCGACAGCACCGTAGGTGCGAGCAACCATTCCGAGGCCTGTTTTCAGGCCTTCCAGTACCTCGCTAACGAAGCGCGAATGGCGGTTAGTTCGACAATAGTCACGAAAGGTAGATAGTCCCGATGGAGCATCTCAAATATAGCTACGAAAAGCCGCCGCACCACCGTAGCAATCGGACCTTTTTGAGGTCATCCGTAATTGTTAAGTATCGGGGAGCGTGATGGCTCGGCTTGAATATATTCATTACAAGCCACATTGCGCCGTCGTCGAATCAGCGGAAGTCATTTGGAAACTTGACACCGTCGTTCGTTCTGTAGAGCGGTTGCCCCAGATATTTTGGGCTGATGGTACTCCATGGCACGAAGCAAATTTGTGGGCGCTGGAAATGGCGCGCAATCGCGACGTGAAGATCAAAACCATTCATAGCGCTTTTGAGCACATTCACAAGTACGCCATTTGGTTGGAACAGGAGGAAGCCGACTGGCGGCACTTTCCTCAATCAAAAGCAGACAGAGTACTTGTGCGTTACCGCGGAGCCTTGATCGATGCCCGTGACCATGGTGAATTGAGTCCATCTTCCACCACAGCTCGCATGAATGCCGTGATCCGCTTTTACCGCTATGCGGCTGGCAGACACTTTATCAGTCGCGATACGCCTAAATGGCAAGACAAAGCAGTGGTGGTGCGCTATTTCGACACAGTCGGCTTTGAACGGACTATGGGCCGGATCACCACAGACATCTCTATACCTAATCGTGCCCGACCTGGATTTCGTCTTGAAGACGGTCTTCTCCCGCTTACAACGCAGCATATGACTGAATTGCTGAAGTTTGCAAAGGAGAACGTTGCGGAAGAATTGTTCCTGATGCTGTTGATCGGGTGTTTTACCGGGGCTCGGATCGGCACTATCACGACTTTACGTATGCAGACTCTAGATAATGCGGTGCAAGACCCGATGGCACCTGGAATGTGGACGATTCCGGTTGGGCCTGGAACTGGTATCGCCACCAAGTTCGATGTGAGTGGTGGCTTAATGATTCCGGAACCGCTAATGATGACATTGAAGTCCTATGCGACTTCCCGGCATCGCTTGGATCGGGTCATCAGAGCTTCTGACGAGAACAAGTCTTACCTTTTTCTAACTCGTCATAACAATCCCTATAGCGTGGCAACCGTGGACCGGGCGATGGTTGACCTACGTCGGTCCGGACGAGCTGCAGGCTTGAAATTTTTGGACAAATTCAAATTCCACCAGACCCGCGCCACTTACGGCACCTGGCTAATGTCAATTTGCCTCGAAAACACGTCCATTAAAGCGGCGATTGAATTCGTTAAGCGAGCAATGCATCACAAGAGTGAGGCCACAACTTTCCGCTACGTCGCGTTCATCGAGCACACCCAAGCAAAGATTGAGGTCGCCAATGCGTTCACCGAGGTTTTTCTTGGACTGAAGAGTCGGTTGAGTGAGATAAAGAATGGGTGAGGTGGCTGTTCTCGATCTAACCTTTCCGATGGTGCTATATGGGACGCAGGAAACTCCTATTGATTTGCGTGTGCTACTTTTTAAAGGGGGTGCAAAAGCCCATCCAAAAGAAGTATTCAACCAAATGGCGGCAGGTCAATTGGGAGATCCACGGACAGAGCGTATTGAATTGGTGACGACGATTCACCAAGCAATGACAGCGAGGCTGGTGGGAGGTGGAAGAAAAGTATCCGCAGTTTCTACATTTCGAAGGTTGAGAGAGTTTTTCGGTTGGGCTGACAAGTTTGACGAGGTGCTTTCACTCGAAACAGTAGAGGATACTTATCGGCATTGGTGTGATTTTCTCCTTAATCGCCAGCGTCTCAAAGCTATTAAGAATAAAACGGCTTACAACTCAGGGAATATCGTATCGTCAATCCTTGATGAGGCATTGGAGCGTAGTCAGCCATTGATCCTCAGCACCAATATTCGCATTCACAAGCGGAGCGTGCGGGCGGTAAGTGTTGCAGCTGATAAACAGAATCTTGAAAACACCTTCGCTTTTGGCCACCTTTGCCTGGATATTATAGATAGCCTGTCAGTGGAAGACGTATACGGCCCTTTGCCTGTGTTGATTCGGTTCCGCGACGGTAGCAATCTGGAACAGTGGTCGAAGCTAAAAAATCCGGCGAGTGTTGCCGCGCTTCGGCCTGGGTACAAGAATACAGCTAACGTCCGCAAGGTACTTCAGCAGCGTGCTGACTGGGAGGCTGACCGCACACTGCGAACGCGTTACCCGCTGGTAAATCTTCGAATCCTTGCTGAGTTGATGGTGTTTATTGGTCAAACCGGAATGAATCTATCACAAGCATTTAACCTGAAACGAACCCAATACAGTTACAAGAGCACCATCGACGGTTTTGAAGTACGAGATTACAAGGAGCGGCGCAGAGGAGAAGTTTTATTCGAAATATTCGCTGGATACAAAACGGTTTTTCAAGATTACTTGCATTGGCTGAATGGAATATTCGCCGATACGACAGACCGCCTATTTCCGGTGGTTCGTACCATGGGTGCCGTGGCTTCGACCCCTCCAGATTTCAGTCGCCTTCAGCGGGATATCTGCGTCCCAAAAGGCATCGCGTTCATTGGTCCCCAAATGCTTCGCAATACTCGAGTTAATTGGCTGTTGCGACAATCGCGGAACTCTTCAGTGACAGCCGAGATGGACCAACACACTGAGCAGACTCTTCTGCGTGTCTACGATAAACCTAGCCTTCAGGTGGCACAGGTCGAATTCAGTCAATTCTGGAAAAAAAACGACCCCAGGCTGGGTGAAAGTGCGCTGCAAAGCCCGGCGTGCGGAGTCTGCAATGGGGTGCCAAAAGCCTTTCCGGATTTGCCACTTGAGGCTCCTAAACCAGATTGTAGCCATCCATCTGGTTGTCTATTTTGCGGGCATCACCGCGATATCGACAGTGCGGACTATGTATGGTCACTGGCGAGCATGCGTTTTATGAATACCGTCATCCTTCAACGCTTCAGGCCTCCGGCCACTGGAAAGGCCGATGCGGCCCGTCATGTCGAACTCACCATTAATGTCCTGACTATAAAGCTATCATGGTTTTCTGACTCCAATGCTAAGCGAAAAGAGTGGGTCGAAGAGGCAAATGAAAAACTGGACGAGGGGGATTTTCACGTTCATTGGCGTTATTTGATTGAAAGTGCACAAAGCATTTAATTATGGGCGCCACATTAAATCACTTCGGATTGGACCTGAATTTGCAATTTATTGGTCCAGCATCAAGATCATTTCGCCCTCCAAGTTGGCCGCCACCGAGAGACTGGGTGTGCATCGAAGACGAGTGCGGTATTGCGGTTTCGCGCTATGGGGATCATGTTTGGAATTTCACTGCTTGGGCCGGAAAGTCTTTGACATTTAACTTTGGCGATGGCCCGCGCCTTAACGCTCGCTCGCCAGTAATTGATCCGGCCAATGCTGACCTCTTACGTTTATTAGTGGCTTTGCGGACTTGGGGGCCGCGTGCAACGCAATCGGTTAGGACGCTAGTTTCTAATTTTGCAACACCTATTCGTAAAATATTCAAAGTCTGCAGCGATAACCGTATTCTTGGATCTGATTTGTCACGTTATCCGGCTGTAATTGACAAAGTCGCGCAAATGCTAGCACTAGCGCCGAGTAGCTACGCGACGGTTATTAGCGAACTGGAACGTCTGAGAGATGCGCGCGATGTGTTGGGCTTCGAGCTACTTGATAGAGCAGGAATTTTGCGTCTGAAGGCAGCGCAGCCTGAACATAATGTCGAACAAACCGAATATATCCCGCCACGTCTCTGGAATTATGTTGTTAGCCGGGTGGCAGAGTGCATAAACGAATATTGCAGTAATCAGGAAAAGATTGAAGCGTGTTACGAATTTTGCGTCAGTGCTTATAAGCAAAATGGCGCTGTCGAGTATCGAGAAAAAACTGGAAAATCAAGTCGGAACCCATTTCAAGTTGCGTCAGATGGTAAAACGGGCAAACGTATTGGTATTACATACCACGGCCATTTCATTGAAACGGCTCAGCGGTTTGGAATCAAGAATCTTCTTGAGAGATGGGCTGGTGAAATTTCAGATGTACGCGGGATTGTTAGTTTCTCCAATTACTTACAGGTAGTTCAATATGCAGTGCTGCTTGATATCGCAGCCTTCACCCTGATGCGAATCGATGAGGCTTCCAGTATTCGCTGGAACTGCCTGCAGTGGCATGAGGATCCTGTTTATGGGCGTATCCCCTTAATTCAAGCTGAGACAACCAAGACAGACCCTGATGATTGCGGGCTTTGGATTACTAGTCCGAGCGTTGAGCCAGGGATTGGCGTACTTCGGTCCATCGCCAAACTGCGGATTTCATGCTCTGGGCGAAATCCGGAACAAGGTAATTTTGGGCTGATTTGTTTCGCATTCGAACCATGGGTAGGGGAAAGGTCGAAAAAGAAGGGAAGCAAGCCCATCCTGAGCAGTCTTGGGGAAGTTGTTCGAACATATCCTAATTTATTCGATCCTAAAAAAATTGAGATTACTGATGATGATTTAAGGATTGCAAAGACTGTTTGTCCGACTCTGAATTTAGAAAAATTTCGAGTCGGAAAAGCATGGTCATTTGCTTGGCACCAGTTTCGACGTACTGGTGCCGTCAACATGTTCGCGTCCGGAGAAATCAGCGATTCGTCGATGCAGTTTCAAATGAAACATTTGACTCGGTGGCAGCCCCTCTATTACGGGAGGGGAAACACGGCACTTCACCTCAACGATGCTGCTCGCGCGTTGCTTGTCAATGCCCAATACGAGGCCATGGGCCGACAATTGGCGCTAGTGCATACGGATCGCTTTATCAGTCCGTACGGCGACGAGCACAAGGCTAAGTTCCTTGCTACAGCAAACGGTAGTGAGTCGGTGAATCTTATTAGTGACTGCGACGCAAAGCATTATGAAAAAGCTGCCTGGAAACATCAAATGAGTTTTCGATTAACCGTTCTAGGAGGCTGCATGAAAAATGGCCAGTGTGATGGAGATTGCATTTCTTCCGTGGGCGATTGTGCGGGTGGGGATGGCAAAGCACCTTGCGCTGATGTTCTGTTTGACCGAAGCCGCGCTGTGCCTAATCAGATTCGGCTAGATGGAATCAATAAGCAACTGGAGGTGGCGCCCTGGGATACCCCACGGTATCGCGCTCTTATGAGTGAAAAAAGAGGATTGGAGAATTATTTTGCATACATCAGAAACTGATAGTGCTGAGCAGCGTTTTAATAAGGCCTTCGAACGGTTGAAACTTGGAGTGCCGGAAGTATTGCCAAGGGGCACGCCAGTCAGCCAAAAAAATATCGCTAAAGAAGCCGGGTGCAGCGATACATCTGCGTTACGGATGTCACGCTACCCGCTATTAGTAATGAAAATCAAAGAATGGGTTGCGACCCAAAAGTCTTCTGGCGGGGAGTCTGCGCGTCAAAAGCAGCGAAGGATTCGCAATAAAAACCGCAGCTATCGGGAGACCAACGCGGATTTTAAGTTGCAACGAGATAAAGCGGCTGGATTGCTCTCTGATGCGAACTTGCAAATTGTTCTTTTGACGGAAGAAAACAGTTCTCTTCGAGCACGTTTAGATGCACTTCGACCACAGGCTGCTATTTTGACGTTACCCGTTACGGACTCGGAGGATTGATGGATTTTCAGGCGATAAGAGGCGCGATAGATATTGGGACCGAAAGTGGCCGAATCATGGCTCAGGTCGTTGTGTCATCGTACCGAAGTGGTGAAATGATGAATCTTTACGATCTCGACCATCTCGATGCAAAGAACTTTGATTTAGCCATTCAGGTAATAAGTTACAGGCGTACTGGAGGATGGTGCGATGAGGACTATTGGAAATTGGAGCGTTACGCGGCCCGTCGGCTTGCTTCTACAGGTTGAAATATTGCGTGAGGATATGTGCCAATAGGGTGTGGACATTGAGCAGGAATTTTGTAGAAATGCCCGTAAAGTGTGGACATTCGATGAGCGTCTCAAAAGTCCCGAAATTACTCGGTTTTCGGGAATGTCCACGGGCGTACATCTCGCACCTAGGTAGCCAGCCAGGGTGTCGACTGACCAGTCGATATCTCCGAAAAGCAAAATGCCCGCGTCAGCGGGCATTTTTCATGGAGGGTCGAATGAGATTACTGAATTGCGCTGTCGGCTGCGAGAGTACGGATCAGGCGGACGCAGTCCACGTCGGACTGGTGGTAGGCCGATTTGACGTACTCGATATAGGCCCGGTCTTCCGAATTCGGATTGTTGGCCAGTGTTGTTTCGTAAGCGAAGCGCAGAAAGAGAAAACCCGCTTCCGGCTCTTCGATGGTGATGGTCAGCCGGCCACCGGCGTGACTTTCCGAGGGCAGGATGTCGAAACACACCCAATGCATGTCGGCCAGCGTGACGCGGTCCCGAATGGTGGCGGGGCCGAAGTCGAGTTCACGCAACAGTTCGTTGTCCTGCCGTTCGAGGATGGTGCAGTTTTCCAGTCCGGGCAGGAAAGGGATTGGATTTTCGACGCGGTGAAGCAGGCCCTGCCACAACTGCCTGCGGCTTAAGGGCTCGATCAGCGGATTTTCCGGGTCGTTGATCTGGATGAGATGTTCGAAATTCATGGGCCGATGGTAGCATCCTCGCCATGCAACTAGAACGAATCCTGCAAAAACACGGCTTTGGCACGCGTAAGGGCTGCCGGGCAATGATCCGCAATGAGCGGGTGGCGATCAATGGTCAGGTTTGCGACGATCCTTTCGCGGATGTCGATACCGAACACCTGATTTTTAGTGTCGACGGCGTTGATTGGCCGTATGCCGAATTTGCCAGCCTGATCCTCAACAAGCCAGCTGGCTACGAGTGCTCGCGCAAACCGCAGCATCACCCCAGCGTGCTTGAGTTGCTGCCGGTGCAATTGCGCGAGCGCGATGTCCAGCCGATTGGCCGACTTGATGAGGACACCACCGGCCTGCTGCTGATTACCGACGACGGTCAGCTCAATCACCAACTCTCTTCGGCCAAGCGCAAGGTACCCAAGGTTTATCTGGCGACCACCAAGCATCCGGTCGATCAGGCGCAGATCGACGCACTGCTTGCCGGTGTGCTGCTTAACGACGAGCCGGAGCCGATTCGGGCTGCGGCCTGCGAGATCGCCGGCGAATGCCTGCTTCGCTTGACCGTGACCGAAGGCAAATACCATCAGGTGAAACGCATGGTCGCCGCCGCCGGTAACCGTGTCGAGGTACTGCATCGCGAAGCGGTCGGTGAGCTGAAGCTGCCGGCCGACCTGAAACCGGGCGAGTGGCGCTGGCTGAGCGCTGCCGACCTGCAACAACTGGGATATGGCCAATGACGCTGACCGAGATGCGCTACATCATTGCCCTCGCTCGCGAGCGGCATTTTGGCAAGGCCGCCGAGGCTTGCCATGTCAGCCAGCCGACGTTGTCGGTGGCGCTGAAGAAGGTGGAAGGGCAACTCGGGGCGGCGTTGTTCGAACGGACAGCATCGGATGTACGGATCACCGCGCTGGGCGAGCGTATCGTCGCCCAGGCCAAGCGGGTGATCGACGAGGCGGTACGCTTGGAAGAGATTGCCGGTGCGGTCGGCGACCCGATGACCGGCCCGCTGCGGGTGGGGGTGATTTACACCATTGCGCCCTATCTGCTGCCGCAACTGATTCCTGCGCTGCACAAGCAGGCGCCGGCGATGCCCCTGTTCCTCAAGGAAGATTTCACGGCCAACCTGATTCCTGCCCTCAAGGCCGGCGAGTTGGACGTCATCGTCATCGCCCTGCCATTCGGTGAAGCCGGATTGGTCGCCCAACCCGTTTATGAAGAGCCTTTCAGGGTTGTGGTCCCGGCTGGTCATCCCTGGGTGTCGCGCTCGGGCATTGCTGCCGATGAGCTGGATGGGCAAAATTTGTTGCTGCTCGGTCAGGGTAATTGTTTCCGGGACCAGGTTCTGGAATCCTGCCCGCGCTTGTCTGCACCTGACGCCTTGGCCGATTCGCTGGAGGGAAGTTCGCTGGAAACCATCCGCTACATGGTAGCGAGCGGTGCCGGCGTGGCGGTGATGCCGAGTACCGCAGCCGACCCGCTGATCGAGAAGGAGCCGCTGGTTAAGGTGCTGCCGTTTGCCGGGACGCAACCGGCGCGTACTGTTGGCTTGGTCTGGCGGGTGACTTTCCCGCGCCCGCAGGCGATCGATGCGGTACGAGCGGCCTTGCTTGCCTGCCAACTGCCGGGAGCGACGGCCACCCGCTGAGGTTTCACGTGAAACCAGCCGGTGTCCGGACGTTTGCCTGACACCAAATGAAATTGGGGGCCTTCCGACCCCCAATTTTTATTCGGCTGCCGCCTTTTTCTTGGGCGCTGCCTTCGGTTTTGCAACCTTTTTCTCGAACTCGAAGCCGACCTTGCCATCCTTGGCGGTCAGATAGGCCGAGAATTTGCGCCGGGTACGGTTGGAGACGAACTCCTTGAGCAGGTCGGTCTTGCCTTCGCCAAGCAGTTTCTGCATCTGGGCCGGTTCGATCGGCTGCTGCAGGATCACCTTGCCTGAACGGAAGTCGCAGCTCTTGTCCGGTCCGACCGATTTTTCGCAGACGTAGGAGCTGCCATGGTCGAAAACGTTGCTGGCGCATTTCGGGCACTTGCCGAGGCTGGTTTGCCCGGAGAAGTCGACCGGTTCGCTATCGGCGGCATCGTTCTTGTCCTGGCCGAAATCGAATTCCGGTTCCTTGTTGTCGTTGAGCTTGATGGCGGCCGAGAAGGTGCGCCCCATCTTGTTGCGGAAACCGGTCAGCGGGCCGATCTGGCCTTCGTTGATCAGGATGTCGATTTCTTCCGGCTCGAACTGGCGGCCGGCGACGATTTTCCACAGCGAGTAGTCGCAACTGCCGCACTGGAATTTCTTGTAGGTTTCGCGGATCTCGCCGCCGCAACGCGGGCATTTGGCGGTCAGGACGCCGAAGTCGCCAGGGATGGTGTCGGCCTCGAAAGTCTTGGCGCGCTCGACCATGTGGCGGGTCATTTCAGCGATTTCGCGCATGAATTCGGCGCGGGTGAATTCGCCTTTCTCGATGCGGCCGAGTTTCCATTCCCAGTCGCCGGTCAGTTCCGGTTGGGTCAGTTCGTTGATGCCGAGGCCGTTCAACAAGGTCATCAGCGAGAAGGCCTTGGCGGTCGGGATCAGTTCCCGGCCTTCACGCAATATGTACTGTTCGCCGATCAGGTTTTCGATGATCTGCGCCCGGGTGGCCGGCGTACCGAGACCACGTCCGGCCATTGCTGCTTTCAGTTCCTCGTCGTCGACCATCTTGCCGGCGCCTTCCATGGCGGAGAGCAGGGTGGCTTCAGAGTAACGCGGCGGCGGCTTGGTTTCGTTGGCCTTGACCGTCACTTCATCGGTTTTGACCTTTTCGTCCTTGGCGACGGCAACCAGATTGCCTTCGTCGCCTTCCTGGCCTTCCTTGCCATGCACGGCGAGCCAGCCCGGATTGACCAGCACCTTGCCTTCGGTCTTGAAGGGGTGGCCTTCGACGCGGGTAATGCGGGTGGTGACCAGGTATTCGGCGGCCGGGAAGAAAACCGAGAGGAAGCGACGGACGACGAAGTCGTAGAGCTTCTGTTCGACTTCGTTGAGATTCTTCGGTGCCTGCGGCGTCGGGATGATCGCGAAGTGGTCGCTGATCTTGGCATTGTTGAAGATGCGCTTGTTCGGCACCACCCAGTTGCGCGCCAGGATCTGATGGGCGAAAGGCGAGTAACGAGCGATCAATACTTCATCGTGCCCCTTGCCGGCACCTTCGCCGGTCAGGATGGACAGGGTCGATTTCACCGTGCCGAGATAATCTTCCGGCAGGCAGCGCGAGTCGGTCCGCGGGTAAGTCAGCACCTTGTGCTTTTCGTACAACGCCTGGGCGATCGACAGCGTCGTCTTGGCCGAGAAGCCGAAGCGGGCGTTGGCTTCGCGCTGCAGGCTGGTCAGGTCGAAAAGCAGTGGCGATAGCCGGGTTTCCGGTTTGGCTTCCTCGGTAACGATACCCGGCTTGCCCAGTGTGGCAGCGCGGATCGCGTCAGCCTTGTTCTTTTCCCACAGGCGGTCGGCACGGGCGTGTTCGTCATCCTGCTTCTTGAAGCCTTCGTCGAACCATTTGCCGGTGTAGTCGCCGGCCTTAGCTGCAAAGCTGGCTTCAACTTCCCAGTAGTCGCGCGGCTTGAATTCGCGGATTTTCTTTTCGCGCTCGACGACGATGGCCAGCGTCGGGGTCTGGACCCGGCCGACGGTGGTCAGGTGGAAGCCGCCGGTCTTCGAATTGAAGGCGGTCATCGCCCGGGTACCGTTGATGCCGACCAGCCAGTCCGATTCGGAGCGGCAAACTGCGGCATCGCCCAAGCCCACCATGTCGTTTCCAAGACGCAGGCGGCTGAAACCATCGCGGATGGCGCCCTGGGTCATCGATTGCAGCCATAACCGTTCAATGGGTTTGCTTGTCTTGGCGTGTTGCACGATGTAGTTGAAGATCAACTCACCTTCCCGTCCCGCGTCACAGGCATTGATCAGACCTTCGACATCCTTGCGCTTGATAAGCTTGTTCAGCACCTTGAGACGCGATTCGGTCTTCTCGATCGGCTTCAAGGCAAAGTGCGGCGGAATCACCGGCAGATGGGCGAAGGACCACTTGCCGCGCTTGACCTCGAACTCTTCCGGGCAGGCGAGTTCCAGCAGATGGCCGACTGCCGACGAAATGACCAGCGTATCGCTTTCAAAATAGTCGTCGTGCTTGGTAAAGCCCCCCAGCGCTTTGGCGATGTCGGCTGCGACTGAGGGTTTTTCGGCAATGATCAGCTTTTTAGTCATGGGATCTGTCTGTTATGTGCCGGGGCATGATAAGTGCGCGGCGAGACGCTTGGCAAGCCATCAATTGACGCAAGTGAGTCAAGCGAGGCGTTGATATCGGCTGCCTGGCAAGCTGGCTAATTGACCGGATAACTCCAGCGTGAGCAATTCACCCAGCAATTGTTCCGCGCTCTGGCCTGTGCGTTCCACCAGTTCGTCCAGACTGCAGGGGTCGTGGCCAAGGGCCGCAAGAAGAGGGGATTGAACGCAGTCGCGATTACGGTGCTCTGGTTGGGATACCTCATCCTGGCAACCCAATTCTTCAAGCACGTCCTGGGCCGTTTCAACCAGCTTCGCTCCCTGCTTGATCAGCTGGTGGCAACCGCGTGCTACCGGTGAGTGTATCGAGCCTGGGATGGCAAAGACTTCGCGTCCCTGCTCGCCGGCCAAACGGGCGGTGATCAGCGAGCCGCTTTCGGGGGCTGCTTCGACAACCAGCACGCCACGCGACAAGCCGGAAATGATCCGGTTGCGGCGCGGGAAATTGGCCGCAATCGCAGGAGTACCCAGCGGGAATTCGGAAATGATCGCGCCGTGTTCGGCGATGAGCAGTGCCAGTTCCTTGTTACGGGCAGGGTAGAGGCGATCGGCACCGGTACCGATGATGGCCAAGGTTTTTCCGCCGCTAGCCAATGCGCCACGATGAGCTGCGGCGTCGATACCCAAGGCAAGTCCGCTGACAATGCAGAGTCCATGGGTGGCCAGTGTCTTGGAAAAGCTCTCGGCGGTTTGAATGCCCGATGGCGTCGCGTTGCGGCTTCCAACGATGGCGAGACTGCGCGCCTGCAGTAGATCGGGGTTGCCGCGGACGTAAAGGATGTTGGGTGGATCGGGAATTTCGAGTAGTGCTGTCGGATACGCGCTGTCGCCCAATGCCAGGATGTGCTGTCCGGGGGAATCAGCCCAGGCGAGAGCTTGCTCGATTTTCTCCGTGGGATCGGTATCGAAGAGGATATCTGCACGGTCGCCGATTACGGCGCGTGTTGCCAGTCGTCCGGCAGCAAAGATGGCTTCCGGTAAACCAAAAGCGGCGAGAAGCTTTCTCTGCGTCTCGCCGCCAATGCCGGGGATCAGGGTCAGCCGCAGCCAGGCGGATAACCCTTCATGTCTCTTCATGGATTGCGTGCAGCATCACCAACAATCACCGATTTCGAGGACTCGACGACCAGCGCGTAGGCGATATGGTCAAAGGTACGGAAAACAAAAGCGAGGGCATAGCGTTCTTCAGGTATAGGCGTGGCGCTACGGCGGCCATCGGCATCGATGGCTATGGAGACGCGATTACGGAAAAGCGCCAAAACGTGCCCCGTCTCAATGCCGTCGCTCTTGCCCCGATTGATCGACACGATCGAACCGCCGCCACCTTCATTGAGTCCGCCATAGATTCCGACGACCCGAGCGGCGACGGTTTGCTCCGGACGATGCGGGGCGTAGGCCAGGATTTCGAATGAGGGAGCGGGGATCAGCCGGTCGCCACGGTGAATCTCTTCCTTGGCGCTGACGATGCGGACCGTTGCCGGATCTCCCGGTGAAACCAGTTTTGCCGTACCGAGGAAAAATGCCTCGTAGGCAATGACCTTGCCTGTTTCAGGGTCCTTGAGCGGCTTGCCCGGTCGATAGACATTCCAGTTCACTTTCTTGCCATCGGGGATGCCCGTGACGAACGCCGTGTCGCCATTCCCCATGATCATGCGCTCTTCTTCGGTGGCGACGATGCGCGCGACTTTGTCGTGTTCGGTCGCTTCGATGATCAGCGGCTGGGACAGGAAAGCCTCGATGGCGTTGGGAGGAATGCTCGGAATGACTTGCGGTACCGCTTTGCTATAGACCTTCGGTTGGGTTTGCGTGGTGGCCAGCTCTTCTTCGGAGTTGGTATCGGCGTTACCGACGGACTTTCCGATGCGCAAACGGGGCGAGTCGCCGGAGGTGTCGAGGATGACCACGTCACCTGGATAAATCAGGTGCGGATTTTTGATTTCAGCCTTGTTCATTTGCCAGATTTCGGGCCAACGCCAAGGTTGTTGCAGGAATTTTCCGGCAATGCCCCATAGGGTGTCGCCACGCACAACAATATGGCGATCCGGCGGGTTGTCGACGAGCTGCAGGGGCTCTTCGGCGGAGGCGCAGAAGGCCGTCACGGCCAGGATGAGCGCGGATATAATGCGAAGCATAGTCGTAACCTCACGTGCCGGTGGAACAAGGTGCGAACGACACTGTCTGAGCAGCATCATGCAAATCATTCCAAATCTCGGAAATTGCTTTAGATTCTGCACGTAATAACCTAATCGATCAAGCTTTTCATCCGTTTCCCCTATGTCGCTTCTACCCATTTTGCGTTTCCCCGATGTGCGTCTGAAAAAGATTGCCGCACCGGTTATCAATATTGACGATGGCATTCGAAAACTGGTCGCCGACATGGCTGAAACCATGTACGAGGCGCCGGGCATCGGTTTGGCCGCGACGCAGGTCGATGTGCATAAACAGGTCGTGGTGATCGATATTTCTGAAGAAAAGAACGATTTGCGCGTTTTCATCAATCCGCGGCTGGAAAACTGTACCGGCGCCCAGACCGGGGAAGAAGGCTGTTTGTCGGTGCCGGGGATTTACGACAAGGTCGAGCGTGCCGAACGGGTTACAGTGCATTACCTCGACTTGGATGGCAAGACGCAGCGTCTGGATGCCGAGGGTTTGCTTGCCGTGTGTATCCAGCATGAACTCGATCATCTGAACGGCAAGGTTTTCGTCGATCATCTGTCGCAATTGAAGCAGACACGGATCAAGAGCAAGCTGGCCAAGCAGGCCCGCGTCACCGCATGAAGCTGATCTTTGCCGGGACACCGGAGTTTGCCGCGCAGGCGCTGGGCGCCATTGTCGAAGCCGGCCACGAAGTGGTGCTGGTCCTGACCCAGCCGGATCGCCCGGCAGGACGGGGGATGATCCTGCAGCCGTCGCCGGTCAAGAAGCTGGCACTGGAAAAAGGAATCGAGGTTTTCCAGCCGCTGAGTCTGAAGGATGCAGAAGCCCAAGCGAAAATCGCTGCCTGCGGGGCAGAAGTGATGGTCGTTGCGGCCTACGGTTTGATCCTGCCTCAGGTCGTGCTCGACATGCCGCGTTTTGGTTGCATCAACATCCACGCCTCGCTTTTGCCGCGCTGGCGCGGTGCGGCGCCGATCCAGCGGGCCCTGCTGGCCGGCGATGCGGAAACCGGTGTCTGCATCATGCAGATGGAGGCTGGGCTGGATACCGGTCCGGTGCTGTTGCGTGGCGCCTTCCCGATTGCTGCTGACGACACGACCGTCGCCTTGCATGATCGTCTTGCTGCCTTGGGGGCGAAGCTGGTTGTCGAGGCGCTGGCCAAGTTGCCTTTGCCGGCCGAGACGCAGCCAGAGGTCGGCATCACCTACGCGCACAAGATCGAGAAGGCCGAGGCGACAATCGACTGGTCGAAGCCGGCGGCCGAACTGGATCGTCATATCCGCGCCTTCAATCCATTCCCTGGTGCCCAGGCACAGTTCGGCGGCCAGACCGTCAAGCTGTGGCGAGCCGTTCCCGTGGCCGACTCCGGCCCGGCCGGTACTATCCTGGCCGTGGAGCGTACGGCGGTGGTGATCGCCTGCGGCGACGGCGCGCTGGCCGTCAGCGAGCTGCAGAAGGCCGGGGGGAAACGTTTGCCGGTGCAACAGTTCCTGGCCGGGCATCCCTTGAAAGTCGGCGATCGTTTCGACTTGCCGGCTTGAAATCTGCTGTAACGCCAATAGTTAACAGTTAGTTCTGTTCGACTCGTTTCGAGGAGGTCACGCGATGTTCAACTGGGTCAAGACAGCGATGCTGATGGCGGCCATCATGGCTCTGTTCGGCATCGTCGGCGGCATGCTGGGTGGCAAGGCGGGGATGATGCTGGCGCTGATCTTTGGTGGCGCGATGAACCTGTTCTCCTATTGGTTCTCTGACAGCATGGTGTTGAAGATGTACAACGCGCAGCAAGTCGATGAAACCAGCGCGCCGCAGTTCTACGCCATGGTTCGCGAGTTGGCGCAGCGCGCCGGCTTGCCGATGCCCAAGGTCTACATCATCAATGAAGACCAGCCGAATGCCTTCGCCACCGGCCGTAATCCGGAGCATGCGGCAGTCGCGGCGACGACCGGTATCCTGCAACTGCTTTCGGCGCGCGAATTGCGCGGCGTGATGGCGCATGAACTGGCCCACGTGCAGCATCGCGACATCTTGATTTCGACCATCTCGGCAACGATGGCCGGGGCTATTTCGGCATTGGCCAATTTCGCCATGTTCTTCGGTGGGCGCGATGAAGACGGCCGGCCGGTCAACCCCTTGGCCGGCATTCTCGTTGCCTTCCTCGCCCCTTTGGCGGCCAGTCTGATTCAGATGGCGATTTCGCGGGCCCGCGAGTACGAGGCGGATCGCGGCGGCGCCGAAATCAGCGGCGATCCGCTTGCCTTGGCCGACGCGCTGGGCAAGATCCAGATGTATGCCGAAGGCCGCATTCCGATGGGGCCAGCCGAGGCGCACCCGGAAACGGCGCAGATGATGATTCTCAACCCCTTGTCGGGCGAGGGTATCCGCAGCCTGTTCTCGACCCACCCGCCAACTGCCGAGCGTATAGCCCGTTTGCGCGCCATGCGCTAAACCGATCAGGCGGCAGCGCGGCTGCTTGTTGATGTTCGCATGACCGGCGGTAATGTGCCGACCACCGCCAGACTCGGACGTTCGCCTTCGCGCTGGTGTCTGAGCGTCAGGTAGCGCAGGCAGGTGACGCGCAGGAAGGAGGCGAAGTTTTCGACTTCGCCGCGATAGCTCTGGATTTCGTCGAACAGTTTGGCGATCAGTTGATTGGTCGTCATGCCTTCGTTTCCGGCCAGTTCGGCGAGGATGTCCCAGAACAGGTTTTCCAGCCGGATCTTGGTGACCAGGCCGTGAATGCGCAGCGAGCGGGAGCGCGACTCGTAGAGCATCGGGTCGGCCTTGACGTAGATTTCACACATCCGAATATCCTTTTCGAGGCGGCTGACCGCGGATCTCCGGGGGCAGCCGTGCAACCTTCCAAAACGATCAGGCCAATCAAGGCTCGATGCGCGTCCCCAGCACTTGCAGAAACTTGGCCAGCCAGTCCGGATGCGCCGGCCAGGCTGGTGCGGTAACCAGATTGCCGTCCACATGCGCCTGATCGACCGGAATTTCAGCGTACTCACCACCGGCCGCCCGGACCTCCGGCGCACAGGCCGGGTAGGCACTGCACGAACGACCGGCCAGCACGCCGGCGGCACTGAGCAGCTGGGCGCCATGACAGATGGCGGCAATCGGCTTTCCGGCCCGGGCAAAATGTTGGACCATGACCAGCACCTCGGGGTTCAGCCGCAGATATTCCGGTGCCCGGCCGCCGGGAATGACCAGGGCGTCGTAGCCGCCGACCTCGATGCTGGCAAAGTCCGCATTCAGCGTGAAGTTGTGTCCCGGTTTCTCGCTGTAGGTCTGGTCGCCTTCGAAATCGTGGATTGCCGTCCGCACCGATTCGCCGGCCTTCTTGCCCGGGCAGACGGCATGTACGGTGTGTCCGACCATCAACAGCGCCTGAAACGGCACCATGGTTTCGTAGTCTTCGGTGTAATCACCGGTGATCATCAGGATTTTTTTGCCAGCCATGTTTGTCTCCGTTGAAGTTTCATATTCCGGTGAAATTCCGGAATATGAAATTCATTGTGCAGACTGTTTGCGGGCGATGGGTAGTAGCCGGCTGCTACGCTGCTGAACTAGCGTCTATGACCTGTTCGCGTTGACCGAGATGGCCGCGATTTACCGCCAGGCGTTCGGTGCGGGCCGGCTGGAAATGGGCGACCAGGTCGTGAAACAAGGCTTGGGCCCGGGTGCTGTTGTCGCTGCTGTAGTTGCAGACATAGACATCGAGCGTGACCGTGGCGATTTCCGGCCAGGTGTGGATCGCCAGGTGGGATTCTGCCAGCACAACGGCACCGGTCACCCCGGCCGAGCCGCCGGAAGCGTCGCGAAAGGGATGGAACAGATGACCGACCACAGTCAGTTGGTTGCGCTGGCAGGCTTCCAGACAGAAGCGCTGCAGCCCGACCGGGTCGAGCAGCAGTTCAGGGGGGCAGCGGCAATCATGCAGATCGCCAATCAGGTGGATTCCGTGCATGCCCTTATCTTAGCCGGCGAAGGCCTCGCTGGGCAGTAGCGGCCGGACCAGGTTGCGGCCGGCCGATTTGGCTTCGTAGAGGGCTTTGTCGGCGCGGGCGATGGTTTGCTCCATGGCTTCCGCCGGGCGATATTCGGCGTAGCCGATGCTCAGCGTCGTCCCGACCTGCTCGCTGCCGGCGTTGGTACGCAGATCCTCCACTCGTTGCCGGAGCTTTTCGGCAATGTTGCGGGCTTCGTCGGCGTGGCAGCCGGGCAGGACGATCAGGAACTCTTCGCCGCCCCAGCGCACCGCAAAGTCCGAGGCGCGCAAGGCGCTTTTCAGGATTTGCCCGATGCCGGACAGGATTTCATCGCCTGCTCGATGGCCGTGTACGTCGTTGATGTGCTTGAAATGGTCGGCATCGGCGAGCAGGACGCAGATCGGTTGTGGCGTCCGGCGTTGGGCGAGCATCAGCTGTTCGATCAGGAAACTGGCGGCATGCCGGTTGAGCAGGCCGGTCAGCTTGTCGGTCGTGGCCATTTCTTCGATACGCCGATGGTAACGGGCCAGCGCGAGGTGGGTGAGGGCGATGACGATGAGGGTGACGAGCAGGCTGATTGCCAGATTGATCAGCAAGGTATAGCGGATTTCGGCGAGTGCTTCATCCTCGTTCTGCTCGACGAACAGGTACCACTTTAATTCCGGGACGTAATTGACATGCAGGATGAAGCGGCTGCCATTTGCCTCGTATTGGTACGACCCTGATCGGTCGGCGAGGATCTGGTCGATCAGTACGCCCTGGCCGGGTTGTTGGCGCAGGTCGAGCATCGGTTTGTCGAACTTGCCGCCCAGCACGACCCGGCCGGCGGCATCGCTGAAATAGATGCTGCGCTGGAAACGGTTCTGGTATTCGCCGATCAGTTTGCGTACGGCATCGACGGTGAGGCCGATGCCGGTTGCGCCCAGGTATTGGTGGTTAAAGTCGAAGACCCGGAAGTTGATGAAGATGGTCAGCGCATCGTGGTTGGCCAAGTCGGGATCGACGTTGATCTCATAGTCCTCCTGCATCTGGCGAACGCGGTAATACCAGACGTCGCGCGGCTCGGTGGGCGAGATGTTCTTCAGCACGCCATCGGCGGTGTAATAGGCACCGGTGCGTTCGGAAACGAAAAAGCTGCTGAAGGCGCCGTAACGGGCCTTGATTTCAGCCAGGTAGCGGGTCATGGCGCGGACGTCTTTCTCGCCATTGACCACCCAGTCGCGGACGAAGGTGTCCTGTGCCATCGATGAAGAGATGACCACCGGTCGAATCAAATCTTTCTGGATTTCCGAGTAGATGTTGTTTGAAGTCAGTGGTAAATCCTGGCCGATCAGCGTATCGCGGATGGCCTGGCGCGATACGTGGTAGCCAAACAGCGCTGTCGCGAAAAAGCCGGCACTGAGCAGGAGGCTAAGGACGATGAGCAGGCTGCGGCGGTTGAAAAGTTGGGGACTATTGAACATGGGCGCGAGTTTGGCGTGATCTACTGAAAATAGAACGAACTGAATTATGGGCGGCCGTGATTGCCGGTTTCACGTGGAACGCCCGAATGAAACAGGCTTTCGAGCAGCCAGCCTAGGCGATAGCCGGCTTCGACAATCCTCCGCTGAGCCAATTCCCTGGATTGCAGATGAAATCGTTCGTTAATTATCGGCAATAGGCTACCGGCCGAGCGGGGATAGACTTGAGTCAACAAGGCGTGGCTTTCGTCGCGCCAGCCGCTCAGCGTACCCCGTTGCGGTGGCGGAATCAGGCCGATCAGACGTTCGGCTTCGTCGAGCAGGCGTTGGCCGCGCAAGCCGTAGGGACCAGGAAGATCATCCCAATAGGCATGAAGGTTGGTGAATGGTTGCCGTCTATCGTAGGGGTTTTCGATTTCAAATTGATTGCCGCCTTCGTCGTCATGTCGCCCGACATGAAGCGGTTGATGGATATCTCCCACCAGATGCAGCAACCAGGGGAGGGCATAGGTGGTTTGCTGCGGTGAAGGGGATGCACGCAAGACCTGTGTTAGTCGCTCGATCTGCTGGTCGAGCTCGCCTTCCCTGACATGGCCGGACGCATCGAAATCGAGGTAATGCCAGACCTTGTGCCGGGCGTTGTCGGCCAGGCCTGGAATAGGCGGGGTGGGCCATTCCCGACGTTCGTCGAAATAGCGTGGATCGTTGCGTATGCTGTCGGCCCAGGTTGCCGCTTCGGCAAAAATGGCGATCATCCCGTATTTACCGGCCCTGGCCTGCCAGCGTGGGTAGTCGGGATGCCTGGCCAGAATTTCGCCGAGGCTGGCCTGGCTCTGCGAGGAGAGTTGTTGCCAGGCGATGCAGGCTGTCAAGCGATGGCCGGCCGCGCTCCAGGCCTGTGCCGCTGCCGGCAGGGCCAGGAAAATAAGGGTGAGCAACATTCGACGCATGTGGGCATTATGCCCCGTGCGATAATGCCGACCTATGTCCCGATTGCCCTTTCATTCCCTGGCTTTTGCATTGCAACAGGCCGCTCGCATTCTTGCAGCCGTCCTGGCCGGTCAGAGTCTGGCTGACGGTCTGCTTGCCCGGGTCGAAGCAAGCGCCCGTCCCGCTGTGCAGGATCTCGTGTATGGCAGCTTGCGCCGGTATGGGCGGGGTGATTATTTCCTCTCCCATTTGTTGAGCAAACCGCTGGCAGCAGAAGAAATCCGCGCCTTGCTGCTGGTCGCTCTCTACCGTCTGGAAACGCGGCCGGATGCCGTTCATACCGTTGTTGACCAAGCTGTTGCCGCTGCTGGTGAAATGGCGGAAGGTCGCTTCCGTGCCTTGGTTAACGGTGTTTTGCGTAACTTCCTGCGCCAACAGGCGCCCTTGACGGCGGAGGTCGAAGCGGATGCTATCGCTTCGGCCCAGCATCCGGATTGGTGGCTAGCACAGTTGCAGGAGGCTTATCCGACGCAGTGGCGGCAGATTGTCGACGCCGGCAATAGCCCGCCGCCAATGGCGTTGCGGGTCAACTCGCGCCGTATCGAGCGGGCAGCGTATCAGGCGCTACTCGAAGCAGAAGGAATCGCTGCCACGCCGACAGGCGAGGTCGGGCTTCTGTTGGCCAAGCCGCAGCCGGTTGACCGGTTGCCGGCATTTTTCGATGGACTGGTTTCGGTCCAGGACCCCGGTGCACAACGTGCGGCAATCTTGCTCGATCCTGCGCCCGGAAGCCGGGTACTCGATGCGTGTGCCGCACCGGGGGGCAAGACGGCGCATTTGCTGGAGCGTGCAGACCTCGATTTGCTGGCGCTCGACCTCAAACCCTCGCGTTGTCGGCGGGTTGAAGAAAATCTGGTGCGCCTCGGGCTAACGGCGCGAGTCAAGGCAGCGGATTGCGCCAAGCTCAATACCTGGTGGGATGGCAACATGTTCGATGCCGTGCTTGCCGATGTACCTTGTACGGCGAGCGGCGTCGTGCGGCGCAATCCGGATGCCAAGTGGTTGCGCCGGGAGGCCGATATCCATAGCTTCGCCGCCGCTCAGGCGCGCATCCTCGATGCCTTGTGGCAGACGGTTCTGCCCGGCGGTAAACTCCTTTATGCCACTTGCTCGGTCTTCCCGGCCGAGAATGGCCAACAGATCGCGCGCTTCCTGGCTGGTCAGCCGCAGGCCCGGCGTTGCCATGAAGAACAGCTTCTTCCCACTGCCGACCATGATGGCTTCTACTACTGTCTTCTCGAAAAACTGGTTTGAGCGGCTGTGTTTCTGGCTGCTGCTCCTGGTTTTCATGCCGGTAGTCAGCTGGGCGGCCGAAATTGAAATCGCCAATCAGCAATTGACTTTGAATGAGGATGGCTATGCCTTGGCCGCCGATTTCAATTTCGATTTGAATCCGCGTCTAGAAGAGGCGGTGAACAAAGGTGTCACACTGCATTTCGTGGTCGATTTCGAACTTTCGCGACCGCGCTGGTATTTTTTCGATGAGAAGCTGGTCATTCGGAACCAGACCTTTCGCTTGTCCTATCACGCGCTGACCCGCCAGTATCGGCTTTCCACCGGGGTCTTGCACCAATCCTTTGCCAGCCTGTCTGAAGCTTTGCGTATGTTGGCCCACCTCCGCAACTGGACGGTGATCGAAAAGAGCGACAAGACGGTCAGGCCAGGAGAAACCTACCAGGCGGCCGTACGTTTGCGCCTCGATATCACGCAGTTGCCGCGACCTTTCCAGATTACCGCACTGGGCAACAAGGATTGGAGTTTCAACTCCGACTGGAAGTTATGGCCGGCGACTTTACCGCTGCCTGTTGCCAGTCCGGCTAGCGCGGAGGTGAAGTGAGGCGGTTTGTTGCTGCTGGTGGCGCGCTGGCGGCAGCCATCGGGGGGATACTCTGGTTCCTGCTGTTGATGTCCACGGCAGCCGATACCGTAATTTTCTCGCGTAACTATCCGTTGCTGATCGCGCTCAATGTGGCATTGGCGCTGGGCATGCTGGGATTGGTCGGCTGGCAGTTGCGCGCTCTGTGGCGCGACTATCAGGCGCAGGTCTTCGGGGCCCGTCTCAAGCTTCGCCTGATGTTGATGTTCGGTGTGATCGCCGTACTGCCTGGCGCATTGGTCTATGGTGTCTCGGTGCAGTTCGTCACGCGCTCGATCGAAAGCTGGTTCGATGTTCGGGTTGAAAAGGCGCTGGAGTCGGGGTTGCACTTGGGGCGTTCGGCGCTGGATTCCTTGCTGGTCGATCTGGGGGACAAGGCGCGCAGCATGTCCAGCGAACTGTCAGATATTGCGGAAACCTCGCGTCGTTCGGCCCTGTTGCGTTTGCGCGAGGACAAGGGCGTACAGTCCGCCGCGCTGTTTTCAGTCGGTGGCCAGCTCTTGTCCAGCGCGACCAGCGAATTGAGCAGTTTGCTCCCCGAACTGCCGACCCAGGGCCAGTTGAAGCAGGCCCGCAGTGCGCGCATCCTCAGCTCGGTTGAGGGTGAAGGCGGCAAGCTGTATTTGCGCGTTCTGGTCCCGGTGGCGACCCGTGATGTCTTCGAGGAACCCCGCATCCTGCAATTGATCCAGCCGGTTCCTCCCGGCCTGGCGCATGATGCCGAGGCGGTGCAGGGGGTTTACCGCGATTATCAGGAATTGCAGTTGGCGCGTGTCGGCTTGACGCGGATATATGCGCTAACGCTAACTTTGACCGTGCTGGTGGCGTTGTTCGGTGCTTTTGCGCTGGCCTTCGTGATGGCCCGGCGGCTGGCAGCACCGCTCTATATCCTGGCGGAAGGAACGCAGGCGGTGGCGCAGGGCGATTTCTCGCCGCGCCAGGCGGTGTATAGCGGTGACGAGTTGGGCGTGCTGACCCAGTCGTTCAACCGGATGACCCGTCAGCTTAACGAGGCCCGTCATGAAACCGAGCGTCATCGCGCCGAGCTGGAATCGGCGCGCGGTTATCTGGAGTCGATCCTGGCCAACCTGTCGGCCGGCGTACTCGTCTTTGACCGCCGCTTCGTGCTGCGTACCGTCAATGAAGGCGCCCTGACCATCCTGAACGACGATTTCGATGGCTTGATCGGCGAGGCGGTTGAACAATGGCCGCGGCAAAGCATCATGGGGGCCTTCATCCGTGAGCACTTCTCGGCGAGCGAGGAAGCCGAATGGCAGGGCCAGCTGGAACTCGAACGTCCCAACGGCATGCCGCAGGTTCTGCTGTTGCGCGGTTCGCGCCTGCCCGAGGCGAGTGGAGGCGGCGATGTCGTGGTTTTCGACGACGTCACCCGGATCATCGCGGCACAACGAAGCGCTGCCTGGGGTGAAGTGGCTCGCCGCCTGGCCCACGAAATCAAGAATCCGCTGACACCGATCCAGCTTTCCGCCGAGCGCCTGCAGTTCAAGCTGGCCGGCAAACTGAGCAATGGCGATGCCGACATGCTGGCGCGCGGTACGCAGACCATCATCAATCAGGTTCAGGCGATGAAACGCATGGTCGACGATTTCCGTGACTATGCCCGCCTGCCGGCGCCGGAAGTCGCGCCGCTCGATCTCAACGAGTTGATTGGCGAGGTCCTTGGTCTCTACGAAAGTTCATCGGCGCGAATCGAAACCCGTCTTGAGGCCGGGTTGCCTTGCGTGCTCGGCGATCCAACCCAATTGCGGCAGATCATTCACAACTTGTTGCGCAACGCGGAAGACGCGCTGGAAGGGCGTGAGGCGAGCCGGATCGATATCCAGACCGATGTGGCGGGGCGCTGTGCCCGGTTGCTCATTGCCGACAACGGTCCGGGTTTCCCGAGCGAGTTGCTGCCGCGTATCTTTGAACCCTATGTCACCACCAAGGCCCGGGGTACCGGTCTTGGCCTGCCCATCGTCAAGAAAATTGTCGAAGAACACCTGGGCACCATTGAAATCAGTAATGCACCGGAGGGCGGCGCACGGATCGATATTCGTCTGCCTCTGGTGAAGGAAGAGGAAGCCAAGCATGGCAATCATTCTGGTCGTTGACGACGAAGTCGGCATTCGTGAACTACTCTCGGAAATCCTGATCGACGAGGGCTACGACGTGCGTCTGGCGGAGAATGCCGCCGCCGCCCGCCGGGTACGCAACGATTTGCGCCCCGATCTGGTCCTGCTCGATATCTGGATGCCGGACACCGATGGCATTTCGCTGCTCAAGGAGTGGCATGCCGGCGGACTGCTCAACATGCCGGTGGTCATGATGTCCGGTCATGGCACCATCGATACGGCGGTCGAAGCCACCCGTTTCGGCGCCTTCGATTTCCTGGAAAAGCCGATCGCTTTGCAGAAGCTGTTGTCCTCGGTACAGAAAGCACTCAAGCACGATGCGCCGCCGCAACGTCCGCCCCTGACCCTGGAGGCTTTCAGCCGCTCGGCCTTCATCAAGGAGTTCAAGCGGCGGCTGGAACAGGCGGCGGCCAAGTCGCCCCTGCTGTTGCTCAAGGGCGCCACCGGCGGCATGGCCGAAATCTGTGCCCGCACGCTGCAACCGCCGCGCGCCCCGTGGCTCGACTTGTCCAGCATCAGCAGCGCCTTGACCCAGGAAATGCTGGAGAAGGTCAGTGGCGGCATCATTTTCGTGCCCGACCTGTCGGTGCTCGGCAAGATGCAGCAGATGAACCTGGCCTATGCCGTCGAACGGCTCGACAAGCTCAACCTGCAACTGGTCGCCGCTCTGGCCCGACCGCTGGCCAGCCTGGGCGAAGCCGGCTGGGACAGCAAGCTGCTCACCCGCCTGGGCGATGTCTGGATCGCCTTGCCGTCGCTGGTTGGCCATGCCGACGAATTGCCTGAGATCGCCGGTCTGTTGCTGACCAATTTTGTCGAACGCGGCGAGGTCCAGCCGCGCCGCTTCTCGACCAGTGCCCTGAATGCCTTGCGCACCTTGCCCTGGAAGGCCTTGCCGGATGCCAGCTGGACCGATCTTTACGGTCTGGTGCGCAATCTGGCGCTGACCTCGCTGGACGAGGAAATTACCGCCGACGACGTGACCCGCGTCATGCCTCAGGAGCAGGGTGGCAACAAGGAACTGGCCTCGCTCTTGCCCTTGCTCGACCAGCCCTTGCGCGAAGCCCGCGATGCCTTCGAAAAGCTTTATTTCGAGCATCACCTGCGTCTCGAAGGCGGCAACATGACCAAGTTGGCCGAGCGTTCCGGGCTGGAACGGACGCATCTTTACCGCAAGCTGAAGCAGCTTGACGTCAAGCTCGGCAAGCGCGGTGAAGAGTAATCGGAGACGATTGCTGCAGCGCCTTTCGGCCGACCTCCCAATTTACTGATCCAGCGCAAGTGACCGGGACGGGGGAAAGTCGGATAATCTCGCCTTTCCGAATTTTCAGGCGGAGCCCGACGTGAGCCGACCCAAGAACGACACTTTCCTGCGCGCCCTTCTCAAAGAGCCGACCGAATACACCCCGCTCTGGCTGATGCGCCAGGCGGGCCGCTACCTGCCGGAGTACTGCGAGACCCGCAAGCGGGCCGGCAATTTCCTGAACCTGTGCAAATCCCCGGCGATGGCCTGCGAAGTGACGCTGCAGCCGCTGGCGCGCTACGACCTCGACGCCGCCATCCTGTTCTCCGACATCCTGACGGTGCCGGATGCGATGGGTCTCGGCCTCTACTTCGCCGAAGGCGAGGGGCCGAAGTTCGAACGGCCGCTGCGCGAAGAGTGGGCGATCAACGATCTGACCGCGCCGGACCCCAACGACCATCTGCGCTACGTGATGGATGCCGTAGCCGAGATCCGCCGCGCCCTCGACAACTCGGTGCCGCTGATCGGTTTCTCCGGCAGCCCCTACACCTTGGCCTGCTACATGGTCGAAGGCCAGGGATCGAGCGACTTCCGCCACATCAAGGGTATGCTCTACAACCGCCCGGACCTGCTGCACCGCATCCTGTCGGTGACGACCGATTCGGTGATTTCCTACCTGAACGCCCAGATCGACAGCGGCGCCCAGGCCGTGATGATCTTCGACACCTGGGGCGGTTCGCTGTCCAATGCGGCCTACGAGGAATTCTCGCTGCAGTACATGCGGCGCATCGTTGCCGGCCTGAAGAAGGAAAAGGACGGCCAGCGCATTCCGAGCATCGTGTTTACCAAGAATGGCGGCCTGTGGCTGGAAAAGATCGCCGACATCGGTTGCGATGCGGTTGGCCTCGACTGGACCATCGATATCGGCGAGGCACGCCGCCGGGTTGGTGACAAGGTGGCGCTGCAAGGCAACCTTGATCCGAACGTCTTGTTCGCGCAACCGGAAATCGTTGCTGCCGAAGCACGGAAAGTGCTCGACAGTTTCGGCCCGGGCAATACCGGTCACGTCTTCAACCTCGGTCACGGCATTTCGCAATACACCCCGCCGGAAAGCGTCACGGCCCTGGTCGAAGCGGTGCATGGACATAGCCGCTTATTACGTAAGTAATATCCATAAATGAGGGATAAGGGGCTACTTATGCACAGCGCCTTATTCCTCATCAGAAATAAATCGGGAAAATCGCTTGACAGCGATGCGTTTATTCAAGATGTTGAATATAAACGATTTTCCGGGTTGCTCAATATTTCGGCAAAGTAACAAACTCCTTACAGGACGGTGACTTGGCAGGCATGGCCGAAAGAAATCCACAAAGTTATCCACAGATTCTGTGGACAAGCTGAATCGGCTCTTTTTGCACCGTTTCCGGCCCGGCTTTTCACCATATTTTCAGGAGTGCTGACGGCAAACGTCGGTTGATTGATGCCCGTTCTGCGTGTTGCCCTCGACCTGCCCCTGCACCGGCTTTTCGACTATGTCAGCGAAGCCGCGACTGCCGCCGATATCGGCCTGCGCGTGCGGGTGCCTTTCGGGCGGGGAGAGCGGCTGGGCGTCATCGTCGAGGTGCCGGCCGAGAGCGACTGGCCGATCGAGCAACTGAAACCGGCTGGCGAGATCCTGCGCGATCTGCCGCCCCTGCCGCCGGACTTTTTTCGCCTCTGCGACTTTGCCAGCGCTTATTACCAGGCTCCGCTCGGCGAAGTGATCATGCAGGCTCTGCCGGTCGGGCTGAAACGCCTCGATCCGCCGGATCGTCGTAACGGTCGGGCCGGCAAAAAAATTGCCCCGATGCCGCGCCCCGAACTGACTGCCGAGCAGGTGGCGGCGATCGAAGCGATCGATCCGAGCGCCGGTTTTTCGGCCCACCTGTTGCATGGCGTGACCGGTAGCGGCAAGACCGAAGTCTATCTGCGCCTGATCGAGCGGGCGCTGGCGGCGGGTAAGCAAGTGTTGCTGCTGGTGCCCGAAATCAACCTGACGCCGCAACTCGAAGGGCGGGTCAGGGCGCGTTTTCCCGATACCGGGGTGGTGTCGCTGCACAGCGAGCTGGCCGAAGCGGCACGCGAGCGCAACTGGCGGGCGGCGTTTGGCGGCGAGGCGAGCATCGTGCTCGGCACCCGCCTGGCCATCTTCACGCCCTTGCCCCGGCTCGGCCTGATCGTCATCGACGAGGAACACGACGCGTCCTTCAAGCAGCAGGACGGCATGCGCTATTCGGCACGCGATGTCGGCGTTTTCCGCGCCCACCAGCTAGGCATTCCCATCCTGCTCGGCTCGGCCACCCCGTCGCTGGAATCCTGGGCCAACGCGCAGAGCAAGCGTTACTCTTTGCTAACCTTGCGCGAACGGGCCAATCGGGAAGCCTCCTTACCAGCCATCCACATTCTGGATTCGCAACGTCTGGTGCTCAAGGAAGGCGTCAGCGAACCGCTGCTGGTGGTGATTCGCGAACGTCTGGCGCGGGGCGAACAGAGCCTGGTCTTTCTCAACCGGCGCGGCTACTCTCCGGTGCTGGCCTGTCCGGCCTGCGGCTGGGTCTCGCGCTGCAAGCGCTGTGCCGCCAACATGGTGCTGCACCTGGCCGATCGTCGCCTGCGTTGCCATCACTGCGGCTTCGAGCACGGTATTCCGAAGTCCTGCCCGACCTGCGGCAATCAGGACATCCACCCCTTCGGGCGCGGCACGCAGCGGCTTGAGGGCTGGCTCCAGGAACAATTTCCCGAAGCCCGCGTACTGCGCGTCGACCGTGATTCGGTGAAGAGCCGCAAGCAGTGGGAAGGCGTGCTTGAACGCATTCATGGCGGTGAGGCCGATATCCTGATTGGAACCCAGATGCTGGCCAAGGGACACGATTTCCCGAAGCTGACCCTGGTCGGCGTGTTGGGAGCCGATTCGGCCTTGTTTTCGGCCGACTGGCGGGCACCGGAGCGCCTGTTCGCGCAGCTGATGCAGGTGGCCGGGCGCGCCGGGCGGGCCGAGCTGAAGGGCGAGGTGATCATCCAGACGCAGTATCCGGATCACCCGCTCTATGCCGCACTGGTCCGGCACGATTACCCGGGTTACGCCGCAACGCTGCTCAAGGAGCGCGAGCAGGCCGGTTTCCCGCCCTATGCCTTCCAGGCCATGCTGCGCGCCGAAGGGCCGGAGATGTCCGATTCCATCGCCTTCCTGAAGGCGGCGGCGGCCCTGCCGGTGATCGCCGAGCACGAAAACGTCATCATCTACGATCCGATTCCGATGCGGATGGCGCGTCTGGCCAATCTCGAACGCGGCCAGTTGCTCGCCGAGTCGCATTCCCGGCCGGCCTTGCAGGCATTCTTGCCGGCCTGGCGGGAGGCGATCGAAGGGCTGAAAGCGCCCTCGAAGTTACGCTGGCACATCGAGGTGGACCCCGCCGAGTTCTGATCGGCACGTCCCTTGCAGTGGAGTCCTCCCAATCCCAGTCAGGAGGACAGCATGAAAATCCAGGAATCGACGGTCAATCTTGCGGCCAGCCACGAAGCCAGCTACAGCCATTCGACTGAAATCAAGACGACACAGGACTTTCGCCAGTTGTTCAACAGTCTTGCCGCGAGCAGCGGCGAGGACGCCATTGTCGCCCGCAAGCGGGTCGAAAGGCTGCTGCAGTCCTTGGTCGATGCCATCCTGGCGGCAATCGACGGCAAGAAATCCGGGGAAAACCTTGCCGCCGACGATTGTTTGCCGGCAGAAAGCAGCAGCCCGGCCGCCGGGCAGCGTATCCAGTGGTCGAAAAGCTTCACCGAAACGGTCAGCGAGTCGGAAACGACCAATGTCTGCGGTCAGGGCTGCGTGAAGACAGCCGATGGCCGGCAGATCAATTTCGATTTCTCGCTCGATCTGGCCCGCGACTACCGTAGTACCAAGACGAGCAGCGAGTCGGGCAGCATGGCCTTGCACGATCCCCTGGTGCTCAGTTTTGACGGTCAATCCTGCGAGCTGACCGATGAGCGGATCTGCTTTGATCTGAATGCCGATGGTCGTGCCGAACAAATCCCCGCTTTGGGTGCGAGCAGCGGCTTCCTGGTCTTCGATCGCAACGGCAACGGCAAGGCGGACAACGGCAGCGAACTGTTCGGTGTCGCCAGCGGCAACGGCTTTGCCGATCTGGCTCAGCTCGACAGCGACCATAACGGCTGGATCGACGAAGCCGACCCGGCCTACCAGCAACTGGCCATCTGGTCGGGCGAGCGCTTCAGTTCGCTGAGTCAGCGCGGTGTCGGTGCCTTATACACCGGTGCGGTGGAGGCGCCGTTTTCACTGAAAAACAGCGACAACGAATTGCTCGGCCAGATTCGCGCCGCCGGTGTCTATTTGTCCGAGTCCGGCGAGGTCGGCAACCTGCAGCAGGTCGATCTGGCGGTCTCAGCGCCGTCGGCCGGCGAGCAGCAACCAGCTCAAGGCCAGCAGTTGGCCGCCTAAGATGCCGAAGAAGGCCGTCCGGTAAGCGCTTTCAACCAGCCAGCCGGCGGCTTGCAGGGCATCGACCAAACCACCGATGCCCCATTGCAGTCCGAAGGCGCCGGCAAAGGCAGCCAGATTCAAGGCGGTATTGGCGCGTCCGGACAAGGCCGGTGGGAAGGCTTGGGCGACCAGCGAATAAGCGATATTGGACAGGGAGAAACAGGCGCCCAACAGCGGCCAGAGCAGGTTGCCGGCCAGTTGCGGAGCGCTACAGACCAGTCCGAACCCCGCCGTGGCCAGCAGCATGGCTGAACGATAGATGCGTTCCAGCGAGATGCCCCGATGCACCAGGGCTGTGGCGAAAAAGCCCATGAACAGGAAGCCGCCGAGCATCGCGCCGCTGATCAGGGTCAGCCGGGAGGCGACCTCGGTACGGCTCATGCCTTCGAGCACCATCATCCAGCGCGAGGCCCACAGACCCTGAATGGCCATGAAGCCGCCGGTGAACCAGAAAGCCATCGGGGCATAGCGCCAGAAGTGGGGGCTGACGAAGACCATCCTGACGCCGGCCAGTTGGGCCGCCAGGCCGGTACCGGGGGCGTTGGCGTTCTTGTTGTCGTTGGCCTTGTCGGGAGCGAGCAGCCAGAGCAGGGCGGCGACCAGCAAGGTGGCCACGGCCAGGCCAAGGGCGATTTGCCGCCAGCTGGCGAAATCCAGGGCGAATTCCAGGGGCTTCGATGCGGCCAGCGCGCCGAGTCCGCCCGAGGCCATCACCCAGCCGGTCAACGAGGCTTGTCGCTCGGGTGGGAACCACTGGCTGAAGGCCTTGAAGGAGGCCATCAGGCAGGCCGAGACACCGAGGCCGATCAGGGCGCGGCCGATGGCCAGTCCGGTGAGGTGGTCGGACAGCGCGAAGATGCCGGCGCCGGCCGCTGCCAGCAAGAGCAGGCCGGCTTCGACCCGCCGTGGGCCGAAGCGGTCGAGCAGCATGCCGAGCGGTAGCTGCGCCGCCCCGAAGGCAAGGAAGTAGGTGCTGGTGAGCAGGCCGAGCGCGTTGTCCCCGAGATCCAACTCGCGGGCCAGCACCGGGCCGATCACCGCATTGGCGGTGCGGTACAGGTAGGACAGGAAATAGCCGGCGGCAAAGGGCAGGAACAGCCGCGTCCACAGGCGATGCGTATCGTCTTGTTGCAAAGTCTCTCTCCAGTTTCACGTGGAACCCGTTGGCGGGTTCTCTTATGGGTTTTGCTGCAGCCAGTTCAGGCGTTGTTGAATTTTTTGTTGCCATTGACTGGCCAGGCCGGGGGCGGACGCCAGCTTTTCCAGTGCTTCGGCGCTTGGTCGGTGGCTTTGCCAGAGCTGCATCGCTTCCGCCAGGCTGACCGAGTCGGCCGGCCGGCTGTGCAGTTCCAACCTATCGCCCGGGGTGACCCGGCCGGGGGTGACGACTCGCCAGTACCAGCCGGTCAGGCGATGTTCGGCAATGAAGGCCGCCATCCCGTCGCAAGCGAAACGCTCGTCAATTTTCCAGCAGGGATTGCGCGGCTGGCAGACTTGCAGCCGGGCACTGCCCAGTTGCCAGATGTCGCCGATATGTACCGCAGTTTCATCCAGATCGGGCGTGGAAATGTTTTCACCCAGGCTACCGGCGACCAGTTCGCTTGCTGCGTCGGGAAATTGTGCGGCCAGCCGGGCGTAATGGGTGGCCGGGTAGAGATGGACGGCTTTTTCCGGGCCGCCATGAACCCGGCGGTCGGCCTGCTGATCGCCGACGAAGCCTTCTGGACCGAGTTCGAGCGCCGTATCGACCGGCTGCTTGTAGATGCCGGTCGGGCGACCGGATTCGGGCAGGGGGCGGATACCGCCGATGAAGAGGGAGACGTTAGCCATGGTCGGGTGATTTTGCCATCAATCCCAGAGCCAGGCGGCACCGCGCACCCCCGAGGAATCCCCATGAGTCGGCGGCAGGATTTTGTTGTAGACGACGTCGGAAAAAATATGCGGCGCACAGTGTGCGGGCAGATTGCGATAGAGCCGCAGCATTTTCGACAAGCCGCCGCCGAGCACGATGACCTGCGGATCGAGGATGTTGATGACGCCAGCCAAGGCGCGTCCGAGGCGGGCTTCGTAGCGCTGCAGCGTGGCTTCGCAGGCGCTGTCGCCGGCGTCGGCCAGTTGCTCGATCCGCTCGGCAGTGAGTTGCTGGCCGGTATGCCGGAAGTGGTCGCTGGCCAGCGCCGGCCCGGACAGATAGGTTTCGACGCAGCCCTTGCGGCCGCAGTAGCAGGCGGGCGCCGGCAGATCGATGGCGGTCGGGCCGGGCAGGGGATTGTGTCCCCATTCGCCGGCAATCGCGCCGGCACCGGTCAGGCTCCGTCCATTGACCACGATGCCGCCGCCGACACCGGTACCGAGGATGACGCCGAAAACGATCTCGGCGCCTTGTCCGCTACCGTCGGTGGCTTCGGACAAGGCAAAGCAATTGGCGTCGTTGGCCAGCCGGATTTCCCGGCCCAGGCGTTGCTGCAGGTCGCCGCGCAGGGGGCGGCCGATCAGGCAGGTCGAGTTGGCGTTCTTGATCAGGCCGCTGGCTTGCGCTTCGGCACCCGGAATCGCGATGCCGACGCTGCCTGGCCGGCCCAGGTCGGCTTCGGCCTGCTCGACCAGGCGGCTGATCTCTTCGACGGTGGCGCAGTAGTCGCCCTGCGGCGTGGCGACGCGACGGCGCAGGCATTCCCGGCCATCATCGGCCAGCGCGATGATCTCGATCTTTGTGCCGCCAAGGTCAATTCCAATGCGTAACATAATGAATATATGTGTGTTTTGTGATTCGCAAAAACTATCAGCTACGCACTGAGCTACACGATCTATGCTTGCTTACCCAGCGGCGATCCCTATCCAGTAAAAGATCACAATATATCTTGCTGCTATACGGCAAAGTTTTTTACTTCAGCATTTTCGCCGGCCATGCGCAACAATTCATTGTCGCGTTAATGGCAGGCCGCTGGCTTGCAAAACAGAACGCGGCTCACCGCGCAGCAACTCTCGCTTGAGCAGACCGCCCAGAGGCGGTGCCATCGAGCACACTCCCTTCTCGAAAACATCGACGCCCGACGCTTATTCGCTTGGGCGAGTGCTGCTGCGCGTTCCCTTCGCATCACTCTTCAAGGAGCGCCAAAATGGCAAACAACTTACCCACGACCGCCTACAAGCGGGTCCAGTCACCGTCCGATAGTCTCGACGGTGTCGCGTGCATCTCCATGGTAGTCGGCAAACCAATTGCAGACGTCTTCAAGGCCGCAGTCGAAAAGTTCGGCCTGCGCGGTACACACGGGCCGTATTACATTGATGAGGCCCGTTTGCAAATCCTTTTCGCCACGTTTGGCTACGTGGCGGGCAACTACAAGGAATTGACGTCGATCTCCGATCTGCCGGACTTGGCGCTGGTGTGGCAGGACACAGACGTCGAGCAAGGCTTTGGCAGGGTGATGCTGTTTCACCGGATGCGTGATGTTGCCAATCCGAAGCAACCATTCGCCTACGTCATTGACCCCGCACCGCAGACGAATCCATCGAAGCAGGTAACAACTGAATTGGATGATCTGGAGCTGACGTGGTTCATGCCGATTTCACCTATGGCAAAACCGAAGTAGTCCAGGGAAGAGACCGGCGCTCAATCGGCGCTGGTCGTGTTCCGAACAATAGCCAGATCGCTTCAAGGGCGCCACATAGACTTGGATTCGCAATTTGATAGCCATCGTATATCAGCGAGGTTATCGAACTGCCATGCCGACGAAGCTATGCAAGTGGGGCAACAGCCTTGGGCTGCGCCTGCCCCAGTACGTGATTGAACGCACCGGGCTGCGTCCCGGCGACTACTTGTTTGTACGACTCACCGACGCCGGAGACATTGTCGTTCGCCCCGTCAAGGAGCGCGAGGTTCATGCGGATTACGCTGCGGACGACGTGCCTCCGAAATTCAAACAAGGGGCGCCCGCTGAGGAGGAATGGTGATCGCTCCTCTACGATAAGGAAACCATCATGAATCGCAGGCTGTTCCTGCAAATGTTCGGCGCTGGCATTGCCAGCCTGAGTCTTCCAGTTGGCGCTTCGTCACTCCCTTCATGCAAGATCATCGGCATCGGTGCGGCTGGTTGCAATCTTGCTATTGCGCTACGGCAGAGCAATATTCTGGATGGTGCGGGCGCAACACTGAGTTATGTTTGCGTCGATCTCGGTCCTCACTCGTTGGAGTTCGTCGAAGCTGCCAACGACGCCAATCCTGCGTTGCCTCAAATCAAGACGCTGATGCTCGCGCCGGTTCGTGCTGGCGGACGAGCCAATGCTGCACGCGCTGCCTGTTTGCACCATCGAGATGCGTTGGCGGGAATGCTTGCCGGTTCCGATATGGTCGTTCTGCTCGCTGGGCTTGGCGGCGGAACGGGTAGCGGTGTTACACAATATATGGCGCTTGCAGCCCGTGCTGCCGGAGCCGTGACAGTCGCCGCCGTGGTGACTCCCTTCGATTTTGAGGGGGATGTCCGCAACCGCAGGGCCAATGACGTAGTCGAACGCCTGCGGCACGATGCGGACCTGGTGATGGCCTACTCCAACGAAGAATGGATCAATCGCTTCAGTGGCGATGAGTCGTTTCTCGATATTTGGGATGCACTGGACCGCCATATAGCGACGAACCTGCATTACGTTGTTTCCCGACTATGCACCGCTGCCAGACTCACAGGTCATCCTTTCGCCCTCGGCTTCCAAAGCGTATGATGTACAAAATACTGCACATCTTGTGAGGCCTAGGAGACGACCATGGGTATTGCTGCAAGCGACGTTATCCCCCTCTCGCACGCCCGCGCCAACTTTTCAGAGCTGGCCGAAGAGGTCAAGGGCGGTGCCGAGAAGATCATTACCAAGAACGGTGAAAGCTATATTGCCCTGATCGATGCGCAGCGGCTGGACTACTACCACCAGTTGGAGCGCGAGCGCATTCACTTGCTGCTGATCGACGAGGCTGGCAAAGGTCTCGATGATGTGGCCGCCGGCAAGGTTAAAGACGCCCGCAGTGCCATCACCGCCATCAAACGTCGCCGTAGCGCCTGACGGTTCAGGTACTGCGCATGGCGAAAAAGCCCGTCATCAAATTCACCGCCAACTTCGAGCGCAATCTCGAAGAGATCGAACGCTTCCTCACCAACGCAGAAGCACAGCAAGCCTACGATGGTCTGCTCGATGAATTGCTGGAAACGGTGATTCCCAACCTTGAACGCTTCCCAGGTATGGGCAGGCCGTTCATGCTTCGGCAGCCACGCTCCGTCGAGACCACCAATGCCTTGGCTGCGCTACGCGCAAAGTTGTTGGCGCTGACCACGGACCCGGAGGCGCTGCGCGAATACGTGCTCAAGGATTACTTGTTGCTCTACGTGCAGATTGGCGGTGCGATTTATCTGCTGTCGATTCGGCACCAGCGGCAACTCTCATTCGACTTTGAAGGGCATTGGGGACGATAAGCTAACGCCATAGTACTATCTGTCATACAGGGAGAAAACGACAACAATGAGCTACAGTCCGCACCAGCTGGCGTATTTCGCGCATCAACTTACGCGCCGTGCCGCGTCCAATTCCATGGACCGCATGGCCGGTGCGCTGCTGGATGCTCAAGTCGACTTGAACCCGCACCAGATCGACGCGGCGCTGTTCGCCACCAGCAATCCGCTGTCCAAGGGGGCCATTCTTGCCGATGAGGTCGGCCTTGGAAAAACTATTGAAGCGGGCTTGCTGATCGCGCAGAAATGGGCCGAGCGCAAGCGGCGCATTCTGGTCATAACCCCAGCCAACCTGCGGAAACAGTGGCATCAAGAATTGGCCGACAAATTCGGCATCGCCGCTGGCCTGCTCGAAGCCAAGTCCTACCGGCAAGCCATCAAGGATGGCAACACCAACCCGTTCGACGTTGCAGGCAACGGTGCCACGGTGCTCATCTGCTCCTATCAGTTCGCGGCAGGCAAAGCCAAGGACGTTCAGTCCGTGCCGTGGGACTTGGTGGTCATCGACGAAGCGCACCGCCTGCGCAACGTCTATAAGCCGGAGAACAAGACGGCCCGCATCCTGCGCGATGCGCTCACGCTGCCGCACAAGGTCTTACTGACGGCAACGCCGCTCCAGAATTCTCTGCTTGAACTGTACGGCCTAGTCAGCTTTGTCGACGAGCGCGTGTTCGGCGATCTGGATAGCTTCCGTGCGCAATTCGGGCAACTCAAGGATGCCGCCAGTTTCGATACGCTGAAGAATCGAATTGCCCCGATCTGCAAGCGCACGCTGCGTCGACAGGTCGAGGCCTACGTCAAATACACCCGGCGCATTCCGATGCTGCAAGAGTTTGTGCCCGGTGCTGACGAAACCAAGCTCTACAACTACGTTTCGGAATTCCTGCAACGGCCATCGCTGTACGCGCTGCCCAATAGCCAGCGACAACTGATTACCCTTGTTCTGCGCAAGCTGCTGGCGTCTTCGACATTCGCCATTGCCGGGGCGCTGGAAACCCTCATCAAGCGACTCGGCCAGACGCTCGACGAGAAAGCTGCCACGACTGATCTTACCGACGAACTCGACCAGGACTACGAAGCCCTCGACGAACTGGCGGACGAACTCGATGCCGTCGCCGATGGCAGCACCAAGGTATCGACCGCCGCCGAGATCGCCGCAATTCGGGCGGAAGTCGGCGAACTTGAATCATTCCGTAATCTCGCCATTTCCATCACCGAAAACGCCAAGGGCACGGCATTGCTGCAAGCCCTCAAGGTGGCGTTCAAAAAGCTGGATGAACTTGGCGCGGCGAAGAAGGCAATTGTCTTTACCGAATCCCGCCGCACACAGGACTATCTGCTGAAGCTGCTGGCTGGCACCGAACATGGTTCCGGCGTCGTTCTCTTCAACGGTAGCAACAGCGACGCCAAAGCCAAGGAAATCTACGCCGCGTGGATTGCCAAGCATGCTGGCACTGACCGCGTCACAGGTTCCCGCACTGCCGATACCCGTGCCGCGTTGGTCGATTACTTCCGCGAACAAGGCAGCATCATGATTGCCACCGAGGCGGGCGCTGAGGGCATCAACCTCCAGTTCTGCTCGATGGTCATCAACTATGACCTGCCGTGGAACCCGCAGCGTATTGAACAGCGTATCGGGCGCTGCCACCGCTACGGCCAGAAGCATGATGTCGTCGTCGTTAACTTCTTGAACCGTGACAACGACGCCGACCGGCGCGTCTATGAACTGCTCGCGCAGAAGTTCCAGCTATTCGATGGCGTCTTTGGGGCCAGCGATGAAGTACTCGGCGCGGTAGAGTCCGGCGTCGACTTCGAGCGCCGCATTGCAGAGATTTACCAGACCTGCCGCCACCCCGAGGCCATCCATACCGCCTTTGAGCAACTGCAACTCGATCTAGCCGGCGAAATTTCCGACGCCATGCTCAACGCTCGCAAGGCGCTGCTGGAAAACTTCGACGAAGACGTGCAGGAGCGGCTGCGCCTGCGCAACATGGATGCCCGTGCCTCGCTCGGCAGGCTGGAACGCCTGTTGATGCGCTTCACCCGTGCCGCTCTCAACGGGCACGCCAGCTTTGATGAAGACGATACGGGTTTTCAACTCAGCAGCTTGCCCGACGGCGTGCAGGACGGAAACGCGACCACGATTCCATTGGGCCGTTACGAACTGCCGCGTCGGAGCGAAGATGCGCACATCTACCGCATGGCACACCCACTCGCGCAGGGCTTAATTGACTATGCCCAGCGGGCGACGTTGCCTCCGAGCAAGCTGGTGCTCAACTATGAGGCCTACGGGGCCAAAGTGTCGGTGATTGAAGCCCTGCGAGGTCAGACTGGCACGCTGATGGTTCAGCATCTGCGCATTCAGTCACTGGGCGCTACTGAAGAACATCTATTGGCAGCCGCCATAGACGCAGGCGGAAACGTCTTCGATGCCGACGTAACCGACCGCCTGCTAGGCATGCCCGGCCATCCCGTTCCGCTGCCGCGTGTCGACAGTTCTCCCGTTCAGCCATCCCTTTCGGACGACCTTGCCCCGGCGCAGCAGAACATGCTCGATTTCGCCGCCGCCAATGTGCCGATTCCGCAAGCGCTACAACAACAGATCGACCAGCAGAAGGCTTTAGTGATTACCGACCTTGAGTCGCGCAATCTGACGTTCTTCTCGCAGGAAACCGAAAAGCTCGATGCGTGGGCCGATGACCTGAAGGTTGGCCTTGAGCGTGAGATCAAAGACCTTGACCGGCAAATCAAGGAAGCTCGCACCAAGAGCAAGGGCGCGGCAACGCTGGCCGACAAGCTGAACGCCCAGAAGGAACAGCGCGAGCTTGAGGGGCAGCGAGACAAGAAGCGGCGCGAGTTGTTCAACCGGCAAGATGAAATACAGGCAAGGCGTGACCAGCTGATTGACGAGCTTGAAAGTCAGCTGGACCAGAAGCTATCGCAGCGAACCCTGTTCAGCTGTGAATGGGAGGTGGCATGACAGAACCGACAATCATTTGCCCGAACTGCAAGACCGAAATCCGGCTGACCGAATCACTGGCGGCTCCGCTGATTGCGGCAACCAGAAAGCAGTTCGAGCAGCAGCTATCGCAGAAGGACGAAGAGATCGCCAAGCGCGAGCAAGGCATCCGCGACAAGGAAAAGCAGGTCGCCGAAGCCAAGCGCAATCTTGAGTCACAGGTAGCGGATCAGGTCGCAGCCCAACTCAAAGCCGAACGTTCCCGCGTCATCGAGGAAGAATCCAGGAAAGCCAAGCAAGCGGCAGCCAACGAGTTGGACAACAAAGCACGGGAACTGGCCGAGCTTCAGGAAGTGCTCAAGGTCCGCGATGCCAAGCTCGCCGAGGCCCAACAGGCACAGGCCGAACTCATCAAGAAGCAGCGTGAACTCGACGATGCCAAGCGCGAACTGGAACTCACCGTTGAAAAGCGCGTGCAGGAAGGACTCGGCGATGTCCGCGAAAAGGCGAAGCGCGAAGCCGAAGAAGGCCTGAAGCTGAAGGTGATGGAAAAGGACCAGACCATCGCCTCGATGCAGCAAAAGATCGAAGAACTCAAGCAGAAGGCTGAACAAGGTTCCCAGCAGCTACAGGGCGAAGTTCAGGAACTGGAGCTTGAAAGCCTACTGCGTGCCAAGTTCCCGTTTGATTCCATCGAGCCTGTCCCCAAGGGCGAATTCGGCGGCGATGTCCTGCAACGCGTGGTCAGCCAGAGCGGCCAGCCGAGTGGCACGATCCTTTGGGAATCCAAGCGCACCAAGAACTGGAGTGACGGCTGGCTCACGAAGCTGCGCGAAGATCAGCGCACCGCCAAGGCGGAAATCTCCGTCATCGTCAGCCACGTGCTGCCGAAAGGGGTTGAGTCCTTCGACGTGGTCGATGGTGTGTGGGTTGCCAGTCCCCGGGCCGCGATTCCGGTGGCAACGGTACTGCGCCACACCTTGCTACAGGTCAGCATGGCGCGACAGGTTTCGGAAGGGCAGCAAACCAAGACGGAAATGATTTACCAGTACCTGACCGGACCGCGCTTCCGGCATCGTGTCGAGGCCATCGTCGAAGCCTTCTCGACCATGCAGGAAGATCTCGACAAGGAACGCAAGGCGATCATGAAGCAGTGGGCCAAGCGCGAGGAGCAAATCGAGCGCGTGATGGGGGCGACTGTCGGCATGTATGGCGATCTGCAGGGCATCGCTGGCAAGTCGTTGCAGGAGATTGAAGGGCTTGAGTTGAAGTCCTTGGGCTTCGAAGATGACAAAGCTTAATCGCAGCAAGGCAGCGTTTCACATACAGAGCCGACGACAGGGTTATCAAAGGGGAAGTGATGCTAGAGCGAATTTCTGAGGTCCAAGGAATAGGACTTCTTAATCAAGCAAATGGGAAACCATTTACCTGCCAAAAGGCGACGTTTATCTATGCCGACAACGGCAGAGGCAAATCTACGTTGGCAAGTGTTCTCCGATCTGTATCCATTGGGGATACTTCAATCATCTCAAACAGGAAAACGATTGACGGTGCCCTCGCGCCAAAGGTATCACTTCAGTTCAATAATGGACAAAAGACTGAATATGAAAACGGAGCATGGACAAAGCTGCACCCGGAGGTCTTGGTCTTCGACGCCGAATTCATTGAGCGGAACGTCCACTCTGGAGGAACGGTAAGTACCGGGCACCGAAAAAATCTGCTGGAGTTTGCTCTTGGAGAGGCGGCTGTCGCCGCTCGTGCTGGTGTTGAAACGGCTACAGCGGATGCTAAGTCCGCAGCAGAAAAGGAGCAAGGACTAACCGCACAGCTTTCCGGCCACCATCCAGGGATGGCGCTCGCCCTATTCGAGAAGCTGCCTGCTGTTGCCGATGCCGATACAAAAATTCAGGACTATCAAAAACGCATTGTTGCCGCTGGGAATGTCGCCACCATTCTAAAAAAGGTAACTCCCGCAGCCGCCACGATCCCGACGATCAACATCGACAATTTTTTTTCTGTGTTTGCCACATCCCTCAAGGACATACACGCCGATGCGGAAAAACTGGTCAAAGGACATGTTGCAGCACTGGGGAACAAGTCCGCAGAGGGTTGGCTAAGTCAAGGTCGGCAGTTTGATAACGGCCAGTTCTGCCCGTACTGCGCACAGTCGACAACCGGGAATCATCTAATTCAGGCCTATCAGACGCATTTCAATGCAGCCTATGGAGACTTGAAAGCGAAGGTTGCTGGTCTGACTAATGCAATTGTGATGGGAACATCTGCCAGCGTTGCTGATACATTTTCACAGTCCGTCGCCACTGCCTCTGCCCATGCAGCCGCTTGGGCAGAGCACATACAAGTAACCCCAATTGAATTCAATTCGGCGGTTTGCCATGGTGCGCTCAACGACCTACGAACCCTCCTTACCGAGCTTGCCAAAATGAAGCAAGCTTCCCCAACCGATCCGATTGGGACGGACAACGACAAGCAGAAAGCGGTCGCATTGTGGGAGCAGGTTGTCGCGCCAATGCAGGCGGCTAACGCAGCCATTATTGGAGTAGCGGCAGCAATCAATGCCTACAAAGGGCAATTGGCTTCAGAGAATGTCCAACAGTTGCAGCAGGAGATTGCAAATCTTCAGGCTTCAAAGCGTCGGCACGATCCAAGTGTCGTGCAGATTTTTAGCCAGTTAGTCACCGCCAGGAGCAATGCCCAGTTGGCGGAAAAGGCAAAAAAGACCGCTCGCGACACACTCGACGCGTTAATGCAAAAGACTCTCGACCAGTACGAAAAAACCATCAACAGCCTACTGAAGAGTTTTGGCGCTTCGTTCTCTATCAAAGGGATGAATGCGAATTTTCGTGGTGCGGCTCCGCGTAGCGAATACGGCCTTGAGCTAAGGGGCAAGAGCGTATCCCTAGAAGGCGGTCCGCCATCCTTTGCTACAGCGCTGAGCGAGGGAGATAAACGAACGCTTGCGTTCTCGTTTTTTGTTGCCAGCACCATGGCAGATACCAATCTTGGAAAGAAAATTGTCGTCATCGACGATCCAATGTGTAGCTTGGACCTGAACCGTCGCCATCACACTCGGGTGGTGTTGCGGAAGATGTTCGCGAAGTCAGAGCAACTCATGGTTTTGGCACACGATCCATATTTTCTTCGCGATCTCAGGGAGTACTTCAAGAAGGAAGACAAGGCTGCACCGATTGCGACCTTCCAGTTGAGCAGAACTGCGGGGGAGTATTCAACGTTTTCCTCTATCGACCTCGACGCTGAGTGTGAGTCTGCTTATTTCCGCCATCACCGAATGCTCAACGATTTTGTCGACGGAAAAGGTGGAGACGCAAGATCAATAGCAAAGACAATTCGCCCGATGCTGGAGGGCTATTTGCATCGCCGGTTTCCGGGGCGGATTCCGAAGGATTTGCTATTTGGGCAGGTTGTTGTCCTCATCCGGGACGCGAAGGCTCCAAGTCCACTGTGCCATGCACAAACACTGGTGGAAGAGCTGAATGAAATTAATGAATATGCAGGTCAATTCCATCACGACACAAATCCGAGCGCCGATACTGTCGTCGTCGTTGAGCCGGAGCTAAAGACGTTTGTCGAGCGTGCCCTGGGTGTTGTTCATCGCGGGGTTTGAAAGTCGAATGAAAAATACAAAACTAGAACTGACATGGATTGGCAAGGACGCGCGACCGAAGCTGGAGCCGCGCATTTTGTTGGGCGATCCGGAGAAGAGCTATCACGCGAAGCACCGTGTCACCAGCGCCGACATTTTCGATAACCAGCTGATCTTCGGTGACAACCTGTTAGCGTTGAAGGCCTTGGAGCAGGATTACTCGGGCAAGGTGAAATGCGTCTTTATTGACCCGCCATACAATACTGGGAGCGCATTCACGCATTACGACGATGGAGTGGAGCATTCGATCTGGTTGTCATTGATTCGGGACCGGTTAGAGATCATTCGACGCCTGTTGTCCGAAGATGGCTCGCTGTGGATCACTATCGACGACAACGAGGCCCATTACCTCAAAGTCCTATGTGACGAGATATTTGGGCGTTCAAATTTTGTGGCGACCTTTGCGTGGGAAAAGGACAAAGGCCGTCGGAACGATACGGATATTTCGAGCGCTCACGACCATGTCTTGTTGTACGCCAAGAATCGCGACATATGGCGAAAGATTCGAAATCCCCTACCAAGAACGGACGCGCAAAAAGCCAGGTATAGAAATCCAGACAATGACCCTCGTGGCCCGTGGTTGCAGGGCGACAATGGAACAGCGAAAAGTGGCAGTGAAGGGGCCCGGTTTCCAATTACCTTGCCGTCGGGGCGCGTTGTTGTTCCCCCTTCGGGAAATTATTGGCGATTTTCCGTCACGAACTTTGAGCAGGCGCGAGCAGAAGGGCGAGTTTATTTCGGTGCAAACGGAGACGGACTGCCCATTATCAAACGCTATATCTCAGAAGTTCAGGACGGAGTTGTCCCTAGAACTTGGTGGCCTGCTGAAGAAGCTGGAAGCAACCAATCAGCCAAACGTGACCATTTGAGAAAGTTGTTGCCAGACATCGAACCATTCGCAACGCCGAAGCCAGAAGAGTTATTGAAGTTGGCTTTGCAGATTTCCACGAATCCCGGCGACCTCGTCCTTGACTCGTTCGCAGGCTCCGGCACCACTGGTGCAGTCGCCCACAAGATGGGTCGCCGCTGGATCATGGTCGAGTTGGGCGAGCACTGCCACACGCACATCATTCCGCGCCTGAAGAAGGTCATCAATGGCGAGGACCAAGGCGGAATCAGCGAGGCCGTGAATTGGAAAGGCGGCGGCGGCTTCCGCTACTACCGCCTTGCTCCCAGCCTGTTGCAGCAAGACCGTTGGGGCCAGTGGGTCATCAACAAGGACTACAACGCGGAAATGCTGGCGGCAGCGATCTGCAAGCTGGAAGGTTTCACCTATGCCCCCAGCGACGCGCACTATTGGCAGCACGGCAAGAGCACCGAAAACGACTTCATCTACGTCACCACGCAAAGCCTGACGCCGGAGCAGTTGCAGGCCTTGAGCGATGAAGTCGGCGAAGGGCGCAGTCTGCTGGTCTGCTGCTCGGCATTCCGGGGCGATGCGAATCGTTACCCCAACCTCACCGTCAAGAAGATTCCCAAGATGGTCTTGTCCCGCTGTGAGTGGGGGCACGACGATTACAGCCTGAACGTCGAGAACCTGCCACAGGCCCCTAAGCCGCAAACAGCACCACAACAAAGCAGCCTCTTTGCAGGCGACGATGCAGGGAGCGAAGCATGAGTCTGGAAAATATCGTTCGTTCCGTCAGTGGCCGCCTGAGCCTGCGCGAGCCACAAGCCGAAAGTCTGCGCCGCTTGCATTGGGCGGTCGATCAGGTGCCCGCGTTGCGTGACTCGAAGGCCCGGTCGCCGGAAGAATTGAAGGCGATGCAGCATGCGCTGGCAGGGCAGTTCCCGACCCTCAGCGACTTCGAGCGTGACTTTCCTTCCCTGTGTTTCGCGCTGGCAACGGGCGTCGGCAAGACGCGCCTGATGGGCGCGTTCATCAGCTACCTGCATGCGGCTTACGGCTACAAGCACTTCTTCGTTCTGGCACCGAACCTGACGATCTACGACAAACTGATCGGCGACTTTTCGCCGAACTCGCCCAAATACGTCTTCAAGGGCATTGCCGAATTCGCCAGCACCCCGCCCGAAGTGATTACCGGCGACAACTACGAGCAGCGCGGCAGCCTGAGTCTGCTGGGCGGCATCGAGGTCAATATCTTCAATATCTCGAAGATCAATTCGGAGGTGCGCGGTGGCAAGTCGCCGAAGATCAAGCGGTTGTCGGAATACCTTGGGCAAAGCTACTTCGAGTATCTGGCCGGGCTGGATGATCTGGTCCTCATCATGGACGAGTCGCACCGCTATCGAGCCAGTGCGGGCGTTCGCGCACTGAACGAGTTACGTCCCTTGCTGGGACTTGAATTGACGGCAACGCCTTTTGTTGAAGGCACCGGCGGCAAGACAACACCGTTCAAGAACGTGGTGATGGATTACCCGCTTGCGCGGGCCATCGAGGATGGTTTCGTCAAGGAACCGGCTGTCGTTACGCAGCAGAACTTTGACCCGAACGCCCATAGTGCCGGGGCGCTGGAAACGATCAAGTTGCAAGACGGCGTGCGCGTGCATGAAGAAACCAAGGTCCATCTGCTGACCTATGCACAGCAGACCGGCGACAAACTTGTAAAACCCTTCATGCTGGTGATTGCCCGCGACACCACGCACGCCGCCCAGCTGATGGCGACGATTGAATCCAACGACTTCTTTGCCGGACGCTACAAGGGCAAAGTCATCCAGGTGGATTCGAGCCGTTCCGGTGCTGAGGAAGAGGAAATGATTCGGCGTTTGCTGGCCGTGGAAAGCTACGACGAGCCGACCGAGATCGTCATCCACGTGAACATGCTGAAAGAAGGCTGGGACGTGACCAATCTCTACACCATCGTCCCGCTGCGTGCCGCCAATGCCCGCACGCTGATCGAGCAGTCCATCGGGCGCGGTCTGCGTTTGCCATACGGTCGCAAGACTGGAGTCGACGTGGTGGATAGGCTGAACATCATTGCCCACGACAAGTTTCAGGAAGTCATCGACGAGGCGGGACGTGGCGATTCGCCGATTCGCATGCAGGCCTTGGTGCTAACAGCGGATACGGGCAGTAGCAGCAACCTGAAGAGCATTTCTGTGCAACCCACGGCCAATGCGATGTTGGGTACCGTGACGACGGGCACGCAACAGTTACCCGGTGCCAATGCAGACGGCACGCAATATGGAACCTCCGCGCCAACAACCGTGTTCAAGACCGATGAACAGCGGCAGATTGCCCAAGTCGCGATGGACGTGATCGTGGAGATTAGTCGCGAGCGGCAGGACGGCCAGCCCCTTGTTGCCAGCACACAAGCGCTGACGCAGGCCAGCATCCAGCAGCAGATTACGCAGCGCGTGCAGGAACGCATGTTGCCCAAGCAGGGTGATTTGCTGGTTACGGAAGCCTTGCCGGTTGCCGACATTGTTCAGCAAACGGTGGCGGTGCTGGTCGAGCACACGATTGATATTCCGCGCATCCTGGTCAAGCCGAAAGGCCCGGTGAAGAGCGGCTACAAGCTGTTCAACCTCGACCTGTCGAAGATGAATTTCCAGCCGCAGGACATGGCCTTGGTCGGTCAAGGCCTGAAAACCGGCAAGCAGGTTCTTTACGGGCAGTCGTCGACGGTACTGGAATCGCAGCTGGAAAACTACATCGTCCGCGAACTCATCAACTACGACGATGTGTCCTACGACGAGCACGCCGAGTTGATCTACGAACTGGCCGGACAAGCCGTCGCGCACTTCAAGACCTACCTGAAAACCGACGACGAGCTGCACAACATCCTCGGCAACTACGGCAAGACCATTGCCGAGAACATGCATCTGCAAATGGCGCTGCACTACTTCGAGGATATTTCGGAATCCGAGGTTGTCATCAGCCAGGGCTTCACGCCGCTCAAGCACTGCGCCTTTACTGCTGAGGGCGACATTCTGCCGTTACATCAGGCCCCCGATGAGAAGGGCAAGATCGCGCAGTACGTCTATGGCGGTTTCAACAAGTGCGCCTATCCAGTGCAGAAGTTTCATTCCGACACTGAGCGCGTTCTGGCCTGCGTGCTGGAGCGTGACGCGCTGCGCTGGTTCCGACCAGTGGCTGGGCAGTTCAATATTTACTACCGGTCTGGTGCCAATCAGCCTGAGTACGTGCCGGACTTCGTTGCAGCAACTGCTGACCATAACCTGATCATCGAGACCAAAGCAGCGAAGGATATGGACGCTGGCGACGTGAAGGCCAAAGCCGATGCTGCCGCAACATGGTGCAAGAATGCCAGCGAGTATTCCAAGGCACAGGGCGGTAAGCCGTGGAAATACCTGCTGGTGCCGCATGATGCGGTGGCCCATAACGCGACGGTGTCTGCGCTGGCGGGTCGATTTGCGGTCGCTTCGTCGTAGCAAAGAATTAAAGGGAGTAACGACGTTTGACCCAAGAACAACCGGAAGGGGAAAAGAAGAAGCTCGTCCTGACCCCGCGCAAAAAGGTAGCCGTCGATATCGACGGGCAGACACTCTACGTCCGACATTTGTCGGTCGGCGATATCCGGTTGCTTTCGCCCCTGGTTGAAGCGCCCGAATTCACAGGTGATTTGCGGAAACTCGGTGAAGCCGCGATCAAGTGTTTAGCATCGACCTCTCAAGATGCCGAAGACCGAACTGCATTGGACGACTCGCTATTCAAGGCATTGTCGGAATCAGACCTTTCGACCATAGCCAGGACTATCGCAGACGTAAGCAATCTCGGTCCGTTACCCGATGGGCTTGCGTGCGATGTTCTCGGTGCAGCAATTAAGCAAGAGTTGGAGCAGCAAAGCGAAAGACTCGCCAAGATCGCTAGCGACTTCAAGCAGTCCGTTGATAAGAGCTTTGGCTCGATTAGCGAGAGCGTGCGTAGTGCGTTGACCGACAACATGGTTGGCATGTCTGCAATTCAGGAAGCGTTGCGTTCTACGTCGGCACTTGAGTCGCTACGAAAGCAGTACTCAGATTTGAACAGCCCAGGTGCAAGCACCCTTAGTGCTGCGCTCGCGGCCAGTGCTTTGAAGATTCCCACGGCAAGCGAAAGCCTTCGTCAGGCAATTGAAAAATCATCGTTCTCCAATTCGGCGGCAGAAGCGTTGGCGCGAGGACGCAATGAGCACGAGCCGATGGAGTTCATAAACGTTCGTCCGATTGAGTTGCCTGACCCTGAAAAGTCCCCGATGGGGCGAGCGGCTAGGGCAAGCGAAGAAACTGCGCGGCAAGTTCAAGAAGTTGCTGGCTTAACTGCTGCAATGGCTGCGCAGATTGGCGAGTTGTCGCAAACCATCGTGACGAGGGCAATTCCTGAGTGGCTAAACAAGATTGAAGGTGATCGACTGTCTGCGCAAGCGACACTTGAACAAGCCCGAGATAGCTTGAAATGGACGAAATGGGCAGTTACCGTTTCTGTGGTCATGACTGTTGCCATGACCGGATGGCAGGTATGGTTAGCCAGCGAATACAAGAAGGACAACGACGAGCAACAAGAGGTCGCGCTGAAGTTGATGAGCGAGCAGTTGAAGAACGCTGAAGCCCTAAATCGGCAGCTTGCGGCGGATGCGAAGTCGTACCGAGAAGAGATTGCAGCAGTTCGTGCGGCTGTCGCTGGTTTAGGCGTACTGAAAGCTATCCCGACACCTAACGACAAGAGTGCTGCTCGTCAGTTGGTACGCTGAACACAACGCTCAACGGACGAGAACCGATTTTCGCCAAAGTTTATTGTCAGTTGATGCCATTAGGATATTTCGGCTAACATGAAAACGCGGTGCTTTCTGCACCGTGCCGCGTCACTAGAACGCGCCGATTACCGCCGAAACCAGCGAAAGCCACGACTCCCCCGGTCGTGGCTTTTGCTTTTCTGGACTGCGGCATGTCGCCGATGCGGCTCAACTAATCATGGAGTCCTCTCAATGAGACAAGAATCTGGCATCAACCAATCCATCGGCACGTCCAGCCAGCCGCCAGCTAACGAGCACACGCATGCACTTTTCAAACTTGGCCAGATTGTCGCCACCCCCGCATTGTTGGAGCATCTTGTCGAACACTGCACGCATCCTGATCCCTTCATCCGTCGGCACGTTCGCGGTGACTGGGGAAGCGTGCCGACGGAAGATGCACGCGAAAACGACTTCTCGGTGCTGAACGGCTTTCGCGTGTTGTCAGCCTACGAGGTTGGTGGCAAGCGATTCTGGATTATCACCGAGGCCGACCGATCAGTAACCACGCTGCTGTTCCCAAGCGAGTATTGACCACGCTTCCCAGTGCAACCGATTTGGAGCTTGCCGTACACGGAGAAATTATTGCGACAGTGTCGCAGCAATTGAAGTATCGAAACTGCGGCGTCAAAAAGTGACCACTTTCTAACGGTAGCTTCTGCCCTGTTGGAAACATACCGTTCAACCATTTTCAACACACTCGAACATGCCAACACTACTTTCCGACACCGGCGCAGCGGCGTCACAGCGCATTTTTGCGTATGCCCGTGTTTCAACGGTTGAGCAGCTCACCGAAAACCAGCGTGAGCAGATTGCCCGTGCGGGCTACAACATTCCGCCCAAACGATTTATCGATGAGCAGATTTCCGGCTCCGTGCCGGCAGCACAACGTCCTGGTTTTCAGCGGCTGCTTGGGAGAATGGATGACGGCGATACCTTGGTCGTAACCAAGCTTGACCGCATTGGCAGGGACTCCATCGACGTGCAGCAGACCGTCGAGCGATTCCAAAGTGAGGGCATTCGGCTGGTTGTATTGCAGCTTGGCAACCTTGATCTGACATCATCAGCTGGGGCTCTGATGGTCAAAATGCTGGCGGCGGTGGCTGACTTTGAGCGAGATTTGATTATTGAACGAACCCAAGCCGGTCAGGCTCGTGCCCGCGCTGCTGGCAAGCACATGGGGCGACCGGCCAAAACCACTCCCGATCAGCAGCGCGTGATTCTGGAACGACTGGCCGCCGGGGCAACCGTCAGCGGCATGGCCGAAGCCTATCAAGTTAGCAGGGCCACCATTATCGCTATTAGAAATGCGGCGCTGTGATTAGCGGGCGTAGGCAGCTTGGTAGCGAATATTCGGTCGCGTGATCCCTACGGCGGAAATCTCAGTGTGGAAAACGAGCGACCCGCCTGAACGGCGCGGCGCTCGATGTCCGCTGCCGAGTTAATCAATCCCTTTTGCTCTAGAAAAATTAGAAAAGCACGAGTGCTGATCTTCCTGCAGTTGTCCGGCACCAAGAAGCTGGCGCGTGCAATCTTGTGGTCTTCAAACAGGAATACGCCGGTCTTCGGTGGCACTTTGAGCGCGAAATCGTTCATCGTCTCCTGAATCGCCAGTTCGCCTAGGTTGCGGGTTCGAGCCGATGGGTTCTCGCTCACGGCTTGCTTGAAGTGGTCGAAGGTCTTGGTAGGCAGGACGGGAATCTGCGCCGACGCAACCCATGCCGCCAACTTGTTGCTGGTCGGTGTCTGGTTTCGGGTGACTTCATGCACCACCATATCCACCACCATGACCGTCCAGCCCGGTTTGAACAGCACATCGAGCGCATCGGCGTAGGCGAGCGTGATGAGCGGCCCAGCGTCGGGCAGCAGCGCAATATCCTTGGCCGATGACATTGCTACTGTGCTCAAGCGGTCGGCAAGGTGTTCAGTTGATCGACCATTCCTTGCGTCGTGGTATCCGGTAGTCGTGGCATGGGCAAATGCGCCTGCGCCATCAGCAGGAACAGGTCTTCCTCGCTGTCGATGCCCAGCGCCTGCATAGCTTTGTCGTCACCGATACGCCCCAGCGAAAAATCGAGCAGTACCTTGAAGTTCTGGTTGCCGGTCGATTCCGCAGCCTCGAAAGTCTCGACGAGGTGGCGCAACTCGGCGTTGAACAAGGCGTTGACCGACGTATCGGTCTTGGCCGCGATCACCTTGGCACGCTTGAGCAGATCGCGATCAACAGACCCGGTGAAGTTTACGGTAGCCATTCTTGCCCCTCGGCGATTAACACACAAATAAGTGTAGCACGCGAATATGTGGCGGACTTCTCCCTTTAGTATTCAAGCAGGCCCTCAGGTAGTGTTGCGCGGTTGGGTACTCCAATTCTTCCACTTGGCCGACGACGAGCAACCGATGCGCTCAAACAGTTGTCGCAAGTGCGGCAAGGTGACGCACGTTCGTCGAAATATTGCAGTAACGTTGCGCTCCGGCATGCGCTCTCTGTGCAGAGCGCCACCAGGGCGTTCAACCGATGGAGAGCGATACTCTTGCGATTTGGGTCGGCAATGCCGCGTTTAAGCATTGCAGACCTGGCGGCTGCATCCTTTTTGCTGAAGGCGAGCCACGCGTCGGCGGGTTTTCCGTCGCGACCAGCGCGTCCAGTTTCCTGATAATAGCTCTCGATGGATGATGGTATGTCGGCGTGGGCGACGAAGCGAACATCGGGTTTGTTAATGCCCATACCGAAGGCGATGGTTGCAACCATCACCACACCATCCCCATTCATAAACAAGTCAAGGTTTTGCTGCCGTATGCCTGCACTCAGGTCTGCGTGATAGGGCAATGCTCTTATGCCGCGTTCGTTTAGGAACGCGGCAGTGCACTCCACACTGTTCTTTGACAGGCAGTAGACGATCCCGGTACTACCAAGGTGTTTCGATTCGATGAAGTCCGCCAGTTGGCGGTAAACATTCCCCTTTGGGACGATCTGATATCGAATATTCGGACGCGAAAAACTCGATATGCGAACAAGCGCGTCCTCAAGCCGAAGGGTGGTAATAATTTCGGACCGTGTATTTCGATCTGCGGTTGCCGTCAGTGCGATTCTCGGCACATCGGGAAACCGGGCGACGATTTCACCGAGTCGTAGGTAATCCCGCCGAAAGTCGTGTCCCCATTGTGCAAGGCAATGCGCTTCGTCGAATGCAAAAAGTGAAATTTTGTCCTTGGCGACGCAAGAGTCCAGAAGCGACAAGAATCGTGGCGATAAGAGGCGTTCTGGCGATACGTAGAGTAAATCGTAGCGCCCAGCCATGAACGCTGCTTCAACCTCCGATTGCTCTTTACGCGAAAGCGTCGAGGTCAAGTATGCTGCGTCAATCCAGTGCCCTTTGAGGTCGGTCACCTGATCCTGCATCAAGGCAATCAAGGGTGACACGACAATAGCTGTTCCGTCGCGCATGAGTGCCGGTATCGTGTAGCACAGCGACTTCCCGGCGCCTGTTGGCATTAGGGCAAATGCATTGCCTCCATCAGCCACATGCTGAATGATCTCTTCTTGATGGTGGCGAAATGTACGGTGTCCGAAAGTGTAACGGAGTACGGATTGTGGGGTAATCATGACATCACCCCTAAATCACGAACGGCTGGCCGTTCAGGATGATTAGTTCGTCCATTTGGCCCGGGGGGACGATGACAGTGCCGATTCCGCTGCCCTGCCGACTGATTGCGTTCGGCGGATAGTAACAACGTGTGCCATACGCCCAATCTGGAATCGGCAACAGCCGATCCATGCAAAAAATATCCTTCAGGTGAACCAACGGCTGCGGTTCCGGTTGACGATCTTGCGAGACGTCAATGCCAACCTTATCCATGATCCCTTTGGCGTATTTCGAGACTGAGCTGCGGCTTTTGAACTGAGCACGAAGTGGAACCCCATGCAGCCAGAGCTGATAGGCGCGGGCCTCAGCCGAGGTCAGCAGGGCAATCTCATCTTCAGTCAAAACAGGTTGGATTGCGTAATTGACGTTGTATCGCCCGAGAATCTCAAAGAACAGATCGGCAGTGTCGATATCACGCCATGCTGATACCCGTTGCAAGTTTCGGTTCTTCAGTTCAGAGCTGAACAGCTTGATTTCAGCCCGGATGGCGTCTTCCACCCAGTCCATGAGTTTCGACTGGTAGAAACCGCAGCGCTTCCATTCCGACCGCAACTGGGCCCATTTGGCATACAGCGACAGCACGTGATACTTGGACCGCCGCTGGCCTACGTATCCGATGCCGATTGCGGTTACTAGCGAACGCCATTTCCCTTCTGGGGTGTTCTCATCGATGGCATCGATAATGGCGATGATGTCCTTAGACGGGCACGCAAAATTTCCGGTCAGATGGACTTCGGTAAGCCAGACTGCGCCTTTCCGCCAGTCCTCGCGATCCTGCGGATCAACTTTGATTCCGTACTGCCGTGTGATGTGATCGAAGACGGCGTGGCAGTAGTCCGGCAACGATGCGTGCCCGAAGACGTTGTGGCGTTGAAGCACCTTGGGCGGGCAAACATATAACTCCAACTCGTTTGCGTACCCGTCGTCGCCGATACGTTTCGACTTGATGTACTCGTCCTCCCGATTTCGCTTCGAAGGTGAGCAGGAACCCGCAGGTACAAAGCCGAACGTATCATCAGCAAGGTAAAGCACTTGCCCTAACGGCTTGTGGCGGCATGGGCCAGTGACACGCATCCGGTCGATATGGATGTGTTTCACTGGCTTGAGGCGATTAGATCTGGCTGGCATGGTTGCAAATTCCGTGTTTGACGCACTTGTGCGCAAATTGCGAACAAATGTGATGTTGTATACGCGCTCGTGGCGATCAATGGGTCGAGCTGACATGGGCTGCAATTTGCAATTCCGCAATTGCAGCCCGCCATTTACTCGGGAATGTCTTCCCACCCTTGGTCGGTCGAAGTCGCCGGGGGCTTCTTCAGTTTTAGGCGCGACACGTCACGGCAGACAGTTGCGGCATCAACCTCCAAGACCTTCGCGATCTCGCGCTGCTGGATTCCTGCTTCCAGCAACTGCTTCACTTTTTCGCGGCGCTCAAACAGTTCAAGCTTTTTCGCACTCTCGGCAGACTGATTGAAGATTTCCCATCCGAAGCGCAGTTCTTGATCGACGATCAAGTGCCAGAAGTAGAAGCTGCTTGGCCCAACATCAAAAGTCGAGGTCTTCTGCCGGAAAACATTGAAACCCGTTCCGTACTCGGTGGGCGCACTTGGGGAGGCAGTGAGGTTGATGTAGTAATTGAGGCCGTCAGGGAGAATGAGGTCGAGTAGTGGCTCGGCACCGCCTCTGCCGACGCGATGAAAAATCATCGTCGCTATGCCTTGTCGATTCAGATTCTCGATGAGTATGTGAAAGCTACGTTGATCGGCAGTCTTGTCGGTTTTGGATGGTGTCAGGGCAAACTCCCCGTCCAGAAAGACAACGAGCCTGCAACTTGGAGGCATCTGTTCGATGATTGCGCCTAAAGCGGTGGGCGAATACAGGTACCCAGGACTACGAACGTAGTCAGCTCCTCGAAGAAAGAACAAATTCTTTTCCGCTAAGTCGCGATACTCATCGTTGGTATCTTTTGCATGTACCAGCTTCAGTTGTTGAAACATTCTCTGCAAGGTACTTGCGCGACTGACAACCAATGTCGATATTGGCGGATGCCCTGGAAATGGGCTTAAAGCACGTCCAGACGCAGTGCTATAAGCCAGCAGGGTTGTCCACATGGATGCTTCGACATTCGGACCAACGCCAATGAGCAGGTTGGAGTATTCCGGGAGTAAGTCGGGTTTTAGATACGTATGATCTGGAACTTGGCTAATTGAAACATCGCGCCAGCTCTCTACGCGTTCGCCAAGATCGTTGCCCCAATCGGCCATTCTTGGAAATGGAGAGTTACGCATCTTGGCCTCCTTTTGTAGGAAGCCGCTTTTGCTTGGCGGTGTTATCGGCGACGCGCTGTTCTTGTTTGGCGTTACGTATGGCGACGCGTTCCTCTAGCCAAGCGTCAATCTCCTCTTCGATCCAGTAGCTGCGCCGACCTATCTTGATCGGCGCGGGAAAGAGTCCCCGACTGATGTCATCGAAAAAGCTAGAGCGGCTCGACGGATAGCGTTCGCGAGCCTTAGGAGTTGGAATTAGTGTTCGTGACTTTGTAGTCATGGCATTCCCCATGGTCAAGTAAATACCCGCGGGGACGCCGAATGCGTGACAAGTCAGACGCGTCAATGAGATGCGTCATAGACAAACAAGCAGACAGAATACCGCCGCGACCAAGTACTCGTTTGTTGTCCGCTCAAGAGTACGTATAGCGCAGCGGTTTTAGAGGAATGTAGTGTAGTGCTGGCCCAAGACTTAATGCTCAGCCACACCGCCTTCAAACATTTGAGTTATCGCCGATGTGTAGGAGCAGGCTAGCAAGCGAAAATCAGCATGTCAAGAAACTGACAAGCCTTTAATCAGCTGCGGACCTCAGCGGACTTTCTCGGACTAGATGACTGGTGTCTTTTCCAATTCCGCCAGGTAAGAGGCCCAGTGCTCAAGGCCTTCGCGTCTTTGCGCCATGTAGTCGTTCTTGTCGTAAACCTCAACCAATCCGCCCAAGCTGTGATTGAGGCATCGCTCGACCTCCAGAATGCCCATGCCTAGTTTTTTCAGATAGCTTGCGGCAGTGGAACGAAGGTCGTGAGGCGAGAATTTCCTTCCTCCGAGCAAGTGTTGATTGCGTCTGATCGCTTCGTTCAATGTGCTCTTGTTTGCGGTTTCGGCTCGGCTTCCGTAGCCCCGTTTTCTGGCCGGTAGTACATGTTCGCTTCCGTCGGCAAGCACCTTCAACTTGGAAAGCCAAACGAGCACCTGAGGCGCAAGCGGTATGTCATAGGGTCTGGCAGTTTTGACGTTATCGCCCGGTAGGTGCCAAATACCGCTCTGAAAATCGATGTCTGACCAGCGGGCTTTCAGTAGCTCAGACTTCCTGGTGCAAGTCGCCAATAGGACCTTGAGCATCAGGAGATTATCTTCTCCGAGCTCTTCGCCATGGATGAAGATCAACTTCAGCTCTTCTTCTGTGAGCATTACCCGAGCACGGCGTGCCTTTGGTTTTCCCAGAATCGCTGACACTTTCAGATTGGAGCACGGGTTTCTCGAAACGGCATGTCGCGCAACGCCAAAGGCAAGAATTACTGACGTGATTTCGAATACGCGCCGCGCTACGCTTGCGCTTCGCGAGGCAACTTTGCTTACCAGGTCGACGATCTCACGCTCCGTGACGTCTGGTGCCGGCAGTCCTCCTATTCGAGGAAGTATGTCCTTATCGAGATAGCGCCGTACTTCCGAATGGGTTGATTCTCGAAGATCGTGAACTGCGAAGTGCAAGTAAGCATCACTGAGTTGCTTGAACGATTGGGTCTGCCGACTACGAAGCGCTGTATTTTGCTTTTCAGCAGCTACGTCGGTTCCGGCATCAACTTCAGCACGGAGTTTTGTAGCGATTTTCCTGGCAGACGCCAAGGAAATATCCGGGTAGCCCCCGATGGTGTACTCACGCCCTTTTCCGTGGAATCGGTATCTGAATACCCACGATGCCGTGCCTTTGCTGGTCAGAGTGAAGGTAAGGCCTCCGCCGTCACTCTTTCCGGAAAGGGGGAGGCCCGACCTCACCCATGCCTGTAACTGAACGTCAGTTAGGTTACCCAAGATGCCCTCGCGAGTGTGTAGCTCAAAACGCGACCATTTTAAGCCAGCTACGCGCTGAGCTACACAAAAACACTTGGCTTCAGTCCGACATGTGAGGACAAATCTGGAGAAACGAGGACTGAACGAGCGGAAAGTGCATTGTATTTATTAGTGTTTTATGGACTCGCCGGCAGTTGCTAGGACACAAGCGGACTTTAATCGATTTTTGTGCCGCCGAGGTCGATACCCAGCCGCATCAGACGCGGACCGCGATGCCCTTGACGTTGCCGTAGGTGGTGGTCAGCGTGCGCAGGACGCTGGCCCCGGCTTCGAGCAGGAGCATGAAGAGATTGCGCTCGGAATACAGGCAGACCGGGCCGTTGATGCCGTACTTCTTGATCATCGGCGGGGCCAGTTCGGTAAAACGTTCTTCGACCTCTATATCCCGCCCGGCATAGCCTTCGCTTAGTTCCGAATGCAGGCCGAGAATGGAAATATAGAGCTTGCCGCCGATCTTCAGATGTAGGAGCAGGCTGCGCACGACGCGGCGGGCTTCGTCATAGGGCAGGCTGCACAGGCCGCGGCGCAGGACGATGATGTCGAACAGCTCATCGGGCGGCGAGGCGGGCAGTTCCGGCACCGCGCTGGACAGGAAGCGCATTTCATCGCGCAGGCCGGCGGCCAGAATGCGACCTTCGGCATCCTGCTTGCGTTCGTGGCGGTCGGCAACGGTAACCTGCGCGCCCATGCGGGCAAACTGCGTGGCCAACTCGCAGCGCCCGGCCGGCATCACCAGTACCGAGACCTTGTGATCGACCCGTTGCCGCTTGATGCATTCTTCCAGTGCATAGCGTTCCAGCTCGTCCGTCCCTGTCTCCAAGGGATTGGCGGTAAGATGGGCATTCATGTGATCTCTCCCTTTTCGGCCCATTTTGCATGAAGGCCGAGCGCTATGACAACCTGAAACACCAAAGGAAAGAAGATGCTGGTCCGATTCGAATCGAGTGAAACGGCCGAAGTGCTGATGTTTGCCGAGACGGCAAAAACGCTTTTGCAGGCGATGGGCAAGGAAACGACGGCGCGTGGCACCTTTACCCAGCCGGAAATGCTAGCCGCTGCGGAAGCGCTGCGTCAGGCCGTGGCCCAGTCCGAAGCGGCGCAGCCGCCGGTCGACGAAGACGAGGAACTCGACAAGAAACGTAAGGAACCGGTGGTCGTCCTGCGCCAACGTGCCTGGCCGCTGATCGACATGCTGGAAAGAACGGCGCGGGCTGGCAGCAAGGCCCACATCGTCTGGGAAGCCAGCGCCGATTTCTGAACGGCGTTCGACCCGGCTCAGAAGAGCTCGATGTCGTCGCCCTGTTCCTTCATTTCCGCCATGTAGTGCTCGATGGCTGCCTTGACCGGCATGCCGTGCATGACGGCTTCGAACATGGCGATCTCCTCGCGGGTCGAGTATTTCGCCTTGATCCTGTCCTGCAGGCCGACCCATTCGGTCGGGTTGAACAGGCGCCGGTTGTCGCCAACCAGATTGCTCAGGTCTTCCAGGCTCAGCCCGACATGGGCCAGGCGTTGCACCAGTTTGTCGTAGAACTGGAAGGCGATGATGGCCTGGTGCACCATGCTCGATACGTGCTCGGAGACACCGCTCAGGCTTTGCTTGGCCTGGCCGACGATCCCGTCGTCGGGCAGTGTCTGGACGGTATCCGAAATGCGCTGCATGTAGCCGGCCATCGTCGTGAAGGAGTCGGTCAGTACTTCCACCGACGAATTGCTGTCCTTCATCGCGGCTTCGATCTGCATCGCCGCCAGTTCGAGCATCAGCACGGTTTCGCGAACCTGGCTCCAGTTCAGGTCAGGTGCGTGGGCCGAGGTGCCCCGTGGCGGATAGATCTGGTCTTGCATCGCTTTTCCTTTGATTCGGGCCGGCCGACTATAGCGCAACAGTGTTTGGCCGCTCCAGCACGACGTAGTGTTTGCGGACGGCTTGCAGTACTTCGAAACAGCCGGTGAAGCCGGCCGGGATGACGCCGGCCTCCCCCGGGCCGAATTCACTACTATTGCCATGCATATCGCTGATTCGGATGCGGCCTTCTATGACACAGAAAAACTCATCCTTGCCGGGGGCAAAGGCGATATTCCAGGCACCGGGCTCGCAAGCCCAGATCCCGGCCGAGAGATCGCCGGCAGGGGCAAGAAAATACTCCTGGGTCGTGCGCAGCGGATTGCCACTGACCAGACGATCCGGACGGGGGCGATCAAACGTGGCGGGCGGGGCGTGTTGCGAAAAGGCGATCAGTTCGGGCATCAGGTTTGCGGGCGGAAATTTGCCGGGACATCAGGGTCAAAGGGCGATACTTATCTTAATTTGGCTGGATAATTTACGCATGCGTTTCTTCAGCAAGTTGCTCACTGTATTGGTGGCGAGCCTCCCTGTCGCAATGGCCGCGCCCCTCGTTGCGGTCGATGTCGGCCATAGCTTGAGCGATGGTGGGGCGACCAGCGCGCGTGGGCGTAGCGAATTCGAATTCAACCGGATGTTGGCTGGCGTGCTGGCCGATGCTTTACGTGAAAAGCAGATGGCGGTGCGCGAGATCAATTTTGCGGGCGATATCGGTAGCTTGATCGAGCGCCCGCAGCAGGCCGCCGGGAGTGACTTTTTCATCGCCATCCACCATGACTCGATCAGTGAAAACTGGCTGAAGTTCTGGGATTGGGATGGCAGCGAACAGAGCTATACGGAGGTCAAACGCGGTTTTGGCCTTTTTGTTTCGGCTCAGAATCCGGATCCGAAAACCAGCCTGCGGTGTGCTTCAAGCATGGGGGCGATGCTGCGTCGAGCCGGTTTCGTACCCTCTGCATGGCACGGCCGCCGGCACGTCGCGGCCGATCTCGCCAACGGTGTCTGGTATTACGACAATCTGGTGGTGTTGTACCGAACGACCTTGCCGGCGGTATTGTTCGAAGCCGGCGTCATCAAGCATCGCGAAGAGGAACTGGAGCTCCTCGACAGCGAGCGCCAGGCGCGGATGGCCGATGCGCTCGCGAGCGGCATTGCGGCCTGCCTGTCGGTCAGAGAAAAATCGGCTCCGGTGTCAGAGTGACGCCGAAGCGCGTCTGCACATCGGCCTGAACGGCAGCCATGGTCCGTTTGACATCGCTGCCGGTGGCTCCGCCGCGATTGACCAGCACCAGCGCCTGTTTTTCATACATGCCGACCGGCCCCAGATCCTTGCCTTTCCAGCCTGCTTGTTCGATCAGCCAGCCGGCAGCCAGCTTGACCCGGCCATCCGCTTGCGGGTAACGCGGCAGTGTTGGATGCTTGTGAGCCAAGGCATCGGCGACGACGGCATCGACCACGGGGTTGTGGAAAAAGCTGCCGCTGTTGGGCAATTGTGTCGGATCCGGCAACTTGCGCTGGCGTACGGCGATGACGGCCCTGGCAACATCCCGGGGGGCAGGGTGGGCGATGTGTTGTGATGCCAGTTCCTGCGTCAGATCGGCGTAGCGGATATTGGCTTGCCAGACCTTGGGCAGGCGGAAGACGACCGTACAGATCGCCATCCGGCCGGTCAGGTGCCAGCCTTCCTGTTTGAACAGACTGTCCCGGTAGCCGAAGCGGCAATCGCCGGCCGTGAATTCGCGAATGCGGCGGGCCTCGAAATCCCAGGCTTTAAGCCCATGCAAGCGTTCCCCCACCTCAAGTCCGTAGGCGCCGATGTTCTGGATGGGGGCCGCCCCGACCCGGCCCGGAATCAAACTGAGATTCTCCAGGCCCGGCCAGCCTCGATCCAATGTCCACAAGACAAAGTCATGCCAGTTTTCGCCGGCCCCGGCTTCGACATACCAGGCTTCGCTATCCTCGCCGAGCAGACGTTTGCCGGGAATGGCCATGTGCAGGACCAAGCCATCGAAATCGCCATCCAGAACGAGGTTGCTGCCGCCGCCCAGGATGAATCGCGGTTGTTCGGTCAGGCTCTTGGCGGCCAGTTCGGCGGTGCTGCCAATGGTCCGATAGCGCGCTGCCCGACCGGGCAGGGCGAGGGTGTTGAAGGCTTGCAGGTCTACGTTGTGCTGAATTGGCATCGGAGGAAGGTCAGATTTTGCTGAATTGCTTGAGCATCTCGGCAGCCAGGCCTGGACGGGCGCTGATTTCGGGGGCGCTGAAACCGTTGATGAAGTAAGGTGCGTAGGCAGGGTGGGCTTCTGCGTCCTGTTGGGTGAGGCGGTGATAGGCCATGCTCCAGGTCGAGAATTCGCGTTTGGCAATGGGTTCGCGCGATAACAGGAAAATGTTGTGGTGCCTGGGATCCTGACAAATTCGGTGATAGGTTTCGTTGATAGCGGCCTCTTCGCCCTCGATGACCTGCATGAAGTTGCCGCGGGCATAGAGCAGCATGCCGGTGACGCTTTGCGGTTGATTGTGTCTGACCGAAGACTCCAGGATACGGTCAAGTTGTTCGTCATTCAGCTCTTCAATGGCTGAACTGACGTAGATAAGCTGGATCAGCGCCACGATCTTCTCCCTGATTATCGACGTACGCGAATGGAATGGTGTGTCTAGCCTAAACCTTTCAACTTGGCAATGCGACGGGCCATCCCTTGTCGTGGCAAACCGGGATGGCCGGGTGTCGTATCAGAGCAACGGGGCCAGCCAGTATTCGGCATCCTTCACCGACATGTTCTTCCTTTTGGCCCAGTCTTCCAGCTGGTCGCGGCCAATTTTCGGGATGGCGAAATAGGCTGCCGCCGGATGGCCAATGTAGAAGCCGGATACCGCCGCCGCCGGACTCATGGCGCAGGACTCGGTGAGCTGCATGCCGGCGTTGGCCGGCGCATCGAGCAGGGCGAAGAGTTCGCGCTTGGCGGTGTGGTCGGGGCAGGCCGGATAACCCGGTGCCGGGCGGATGCCAGCGTACTGTTCATTGATCAGCGCATCGTTGTCCAACCCTTCCTGATCGGCGTAGCCCCAGTAATGCGTGCGGACTCGCAGATGCAACCATTCGGCGGCGGCTTCGGCCAGACGGTCGGCCAGCGACTTGAGCATGATCGCCGAGTAGTCGTCGTTGGCGGCTTCGAATTCGGCCACCTTGGCATCGATGCCGAGACCGGCGGTGACCGCGAAGGCGCCGACGTAATCGCGTTCGCCGATGTAGTCGGCGAGGGCGACGTTGAAGCGCCCCTTCGGTTGCTTGTGTTGCTGGCGCAGGCCGACCCAGCGGGTCAGTTCGGTACTGCGGGTCTCGTCGCTGTAGATGATGATGTCTTCATTGTCGCGAGCGGCCGGGTAGAGGCCGAACACGGCGCGCGCCTGCAGCCAGTTTTCACTGACGATCCGGCCCAGCATTGCCTTGGCATCGGCAAACAGCTGGCGAGCCGTTTCGCCGACGACTTCGTTTTCGAGGATGGCCGGATAACGACCGGCCAGATCCCAGCTTTGGAAGAAGGGCGACCAGTCGATGAATAGCGCGAGGTCCTCGAGTTCGAGATCGATTGCCTGCAGACCGAGCTGGTTGGGAATAGTTGGGGTGTACGGCTCGTTCCACGTGAAACGGTTGGCGCGGGCTTCTTCCAGGGTGACCAGCGTGGCGCCCTTGCGGCCGGCGTGTTCGGCGCGCACCGTCTCGTATTCGGCGACGATTTCGGCCTTGTAGCCATCGCGCTGGTCGGTGGACAGCAGCTTGGTGGCGACGCCGACGGCGCGCGAAGCATCCGGTACATAGACCACCGCACCCTCGTAGTTGGGGGCGATCTTGATGGCGGTGTGGGCCCGGCTGGTCGTGGCACCGCCGATCAGCAGCGGCTGCTTCAGACCAAGGCGCTGCATTTCGCTGGCGACGTGGGCCATTTCTTCGAGCGACGGGGTAATCAGGCCGGACAGACCGATGATATCGACGCGATGTTCGAGCGCCGCCTTCAGGATGTTGTCGCAACTGACCATGACGCCGAGATCGACCACGTCGTAGCCGTTACAGCCGAGGACGACGCCGACGATGTTCTTGCCGATGTCGTGCACATCGCCCTTGACCGTGGCCATCAGGATCTTGCCCTTGCTGCCCAGGCCGGTGCGGGTCTTTTCCGCTTCGATGTAGGGCAGCAGGTGGGCGACCGCCTGCTTCATGACGCGGGCCGATTTGACGACCTGCGGCAGGAACATTTTGCCGGCACCGAACAGATCGCCGACCACATTCATGCCGTTCATCAGCGGCCCTTCGATGACGGCGAGTGGCGGCTTGCCGGCGGCCTCGAGCTGGGCGCGGACCTCTTCGGTATCAGCCACGACGAAATCGGTGATGCCTTTGATCAGCGCATGTTCGAGGCGCTTTTCGACCGACTGTTCGCGCCAGCTCAGGTCCGGGCCACTATCCTTGGCCTTGCCTTCCTTGACGGTCTGGGCGAACTCGACCAGCGCCTCGCCGGCTTCCGGATGACGGTTGAGCACGACATCCTCGACCTTCTGGCGCAGCGTGGGCTCCAGGTCGTCATAGATGCCGAGCATGCCGGCATTGACGATGCCCATGGTCATCCCGGCCTGGATGGCGTGGTAAAGGAAGACGGTGTGGATGGCTTCGCGCACCGGGTCGTTGCCGCGGAAGCTGAACGAAACGTTGGAGACGCCACCGGAAATGTGGGCGTGCGGCAGGTTCTGCTTGATCCAGCGCACCGACTCGATGAAATCGACGGCGTAGTTGTCGTGTTCAGGGATGCCGGTGGCGATGGCGAAGATGTTGGGGTCGAAGATGATGTCTTCGGCCGGGAAATCGATGCTCAGCAGCAGTTCGTAGGCACGCTGGCAGATTTCCGTCTTGCGGGCGTAGGTATCGGCCTGGCCCTTTTCGTCGAAGGCCATGACGATGACGGCGGCGCCGTAGCGGCGGGCCAGCCGGGCGTGTTCGATGAACTTGGCTTCGCCTTCCTTCATCGAGATCGAATTGACGATGCCCTTGCCCTGGATGCATTTCAGGCCGGCTTCGATGACTTCCCACTTCGACGAGTCGATCATGATCGGCACGCGCGAAATGTCCGGCTCGGAGGCGATCAGCTTGAGGAACTTGTCCATGGCGGCGACCGAGTCGAGCATCGCCTCGTCCATATTGATGTCGATCACCTGGGCGCCGTTCTCGACTTGCTGGCGGGCGACTGCCAGCGCATCGTCGAAGCGGCCTTCGAGGATCATTCGGGCGAAGGCCTTCGAGCCGGTCACGTTGGTCCGTTCGCCGACGTTCACGTAGAGCGAGCTGGCGCCGACGTTGAAGGGTTCCAGGCCGGACAGGCGCAGTTCCTTGGCCACGGTGGGGATGTTGCGTGGCGCGACGCTGGCGATGCGCTGGGCAATCGCCGCGATGTGTTCGGGCGAAGTACCGCAGCAGCCGCCGACGATATTGACGATGCCGCTCCTGGCCCAGCTTTCGATTTCGTCGGCCAGCATGTCGGCGGTTTCGTCGTAGCCGCCGAAAGCATTGGGCAGGCCGGCATTGGGGTGGGCCGAAACGTAGCAATCGCAGACGCGGGAGAGTTCTTCGACGTACTGGCGCAGTTCCTTGGCGCCGAGTGCGCAGTTCAGGCCGAAGGACAGCGGCTTGATGTGGTTCAGGGAGTTCCAGAAGGCTTCGGCGGTCTGCCCGGAGAGGGTGCGGCCGGAGGCATCGGTGATGGTGCCCGAGATCATCACCGGCCAGCGGCGGCCGGCCCGCTCGAAGAAGCTCTCGATGGCAAACAGGGCGGCCTTGGCATTCAGCGTATCGAACACGGTTTCGACCAGCAGGATGTCGGCGCCGCCTTCAACCAGGCCGGTGATGGCTTCCAGATAATTGGCCACCAGCTCGTCGAAGCTGACATTGCGGTAGCCGGGATCATTGACGTCCGGCGAGATCGAAGCGGTGCGGCTGGTCGGGCCGAGGACGCCGGCGACGAAGCGTGGCTTGGCCGGATTGGCGGCGGTGAATTCGTCGCACAGCAGGCGGGCCAGGCGGGCGCCTTCGAAATTGAGCTCGTAGACCAGTTCGGCCAGGTTGTAGTCGGCCTGCGAAACGGCGGTCGAATTGAAGGTGCAGGTTTCCAGAATGTCGGCGCCGGCTGCGAGGTATTCGCGGTGGATGCCGCCGATCACGTCCGGCCGGGTCAGGACCAGCAGATCGTTGTTGCCCTTGAGGTCGTGCGGGTGATCCTTGAAGCGCTCGCCGCGGTAATCGGCTTCCTGCAGCCCGTGGCGCTGGATCATGGTGCCCATCGCGCCGTCGAGGACGAGCAGGCGTTGGGCGAGCAGGGTGGAAAGTTCGGCGGTACGGTTGGGCTGCATCTGGATCACCTCGGCAAAGCGGAATTGCACCGGGGGCGCCGCAAAACAAACGGCGCCACAAACCGGATTCGGGTTTGCGAGCGCCGTTGATCATTGCCGAGCCTGGCCCCGTTTCAGGGTCGCAGCGCTCCTCGGCAGAGGCGCTAGTTTACTGGTCGCCGCGCGGACTGCCAAGTGCCTTGATTTATTTAGCCTTTCATCGCCACCCGGCGGGAGGTCTTGCTGACCGCACGGCGGGTCAGGTCGAAATGCACCATGAAATAACTTTCTTCGCCGGGCTGGTGGCTCTCGATGTGCCATTCCCAGATTTCTTCGCCGAGGTTGTCGAAGACGACCTTGCTGCCCGGCATCCCGAGCAGACGGCGGATTTCGTCACCGTTCATGCCGGGGCGAACCCGGGCGTAATTGGCTTCGTTCAGCACCTGTTCCAGCTTCTGCACCATCTGGTCGCGGCCAAAAGTGATCATGTAGCAATGCACGCCGCTGGGTTGCCGGCTGTATTCCCACGTGAACTTGTCATCCGCTTCGCTGAATACTTCTCCGGGTTGGCCGAGGTGTTGGCGAACTTGGTCGGTCGTAGTCCGGCCGGGTTCGATGCGAGGCAGGAAGACGGCGTCGGCGGCAGGGCGCAAAGCGGCGATGAGAATGTTGGAGAGCCATTCGGGAAGCGGCATGCGATCAGTTTAAGCCTTTCATGATCGGCTTCGCTAATATGGCGTACTCGCAAACTTTCCGGTACGCCGATGCGACATCTCGATCCCCTGGCTGCCTACGCCTTCATGCAGCAACGCCCGGAAGCCGTACTGGTCGATTGCCGTACCGAAATCGAATTCCTTTACGTCGGCCATCCGGTCGGGGCCGAGCATGTCGCCTGGCAGGAGGCGCCGGACTGGGAAATCGATCCGGGCTTCGTCGATAACGTCAAATATCTGGTCCGCGGCAATCTGGAACGTCCGGTGCTGGTCATCTGCCGCAGCGGCCATCGCTCCCTGCATGCCGCTGATGCATTGGAGACGGCCGGCTTTGCCAACGTGATCAACGTTCTCGAAGGTTTCGAGGGGCATCGCGATGAAAACAATCATCGCGGCACGCTGGGCGGTTGGCGCTTCCGCGGTTTACCGTGGCAGCAGACTTGAGCGGCGATGAGCAAAGGCCGCCAGGCCACCCAGGCTCATCAGTGCGATCATGCCCAGGGCCAGCGTCAGGGTAGAACCCCAGAGCAGCGGCACCAGGACGGCTGCCGCGAAGCTGTTGCAACTTGACTGGAAGAAGGTCTGGCAGGATGCGGCCAAGCCTCGTTGCGCCGGAAAGGGATCGAGTGCCAGGATGGTCAGGCTAGGCATCGCCAGTGCCATGCCTAGCGTATAGACGAAAATTGGCAGAACGCTCCACGGTAAGGCGGGGGGCAAGGCCAGGTTGAGGCCGAGATTGATCACGGCGGCGCAGATCATCAGCCAGTAACCGAGATTGATCGTTTGTGGCAGAGAGCGCTTGCCGGCCAGGCGACCGGATAGCCATGAGCCGCCCATCAAGCCGCTCATGGCCGGTCCGAACAGCCAGAGAAAGCCGGTTTCCTCGACGCCGAGATGCTTCATCAGGAAAACCGGGGCCGACAGAACGTAGATGAAAAAGCCCAGGAAGTTGGCGGAAACCGCCAGGCAGGCAAAAAGAAAGGACGGTGAGGTCAGTACCCGCCAATAAGTGCGGCCGAGATAGCTGGGCTTGAGCGACTGGCGCCTGGTTGCCGGGAGGGTTTCGGGCAGTAGTTTCCAGCAGGCAGCGGCAAGGAGACCGGCAAAGCCGACCAGGAAAACGAAAACCGAGCGCCAGCCGAACAGCGTCTGCAACCAGCCGCCAATCACTGGCGCAACGGCTGGGGCCAGGGCGAACATCATGGTGATTTGCGACATCAGCTTTTGGGCGGCGGGGCCATCGAACAGATCGCGCACGATGGCCCGGCTGATGACGATCCCGGCGCCCGCCGTCACTCCCTGCATGGCCCGCCAGAACCAAAGTTGCTCGATGCGCGTAGCCAGGGCGCATCCGGCTGAGGCAGCAGCAAACAGCACCAATGCAGCCAGGATGACCCGGCGCCGGCCAAAGCGGTCGGAAATGGCGCCATGCCAAAGGGTCATGACCGCAAAGGCGAGCAGATAGGCGGAAAGTGTTTGCTGAACCTGTAGCGGCGAGGCGCCCAGCTTTTCGGCAATATCGTGGAAGGAGGGCAGGTAGGCATCGATCGAAAAGGGGCCAAGCGCCGACAACGCCGCCAGCAGGATGGCAATACCCCGCGGTGCGGGCTTGTTTTCAGTCATGGGCGAGACGGCGGTACTGAATGGCTTCGGCGATATGCGGCGCCATGATGGAATCGCTGGCGCTCAGGTCGGCGATGGTCCGGGCGACTTTCAGGATACGGTGCCAGGCACGGGCGGACAGGTCGAGACGGCTGATTGCCTGCTTGAGCAGGGTGGCACCGGCTGCGTCCGGGACGCAATGAACCTCGACTTCGCCGGCGCTCAGTCGGGCGTTAGGCTTGCCTTGCCGCGTCTGTTGTCGTGCCAGTGCGGGCTCGACGCGTTGGCGTACGTCGGCCGAGCGTTCGCCGTTTGCCTTGCCGGACAGCGCTTCGGCCGGCAGGGCGGGAACTTCGATCAGGAGGTCGATGCGATCGAGGAAGGGGCCGGACAGCTTGCCGCGATAACGGGCGATCTGGTCCGGCGTACACCGGCATTTGCCATTGCTGTGGCCATGAAAGCCACAGGGGCAGGGGTTCATTGCTGCCACCAGCTGGAACTCGGCCGGGAACTCGGCGTGGCGGGCGGCGCGGGCAATGTGGATGCGTCCCGACTCGAGCGGTTCGCGCAGGGTTTCCAGCACCTTGCGGTCGAATTCCGGCAATTCGTCGAGAAACAGCACACCCTGGTGGGCCAGACTGATCTCGCCGGGCCGTGGCGGGTTGCCGCCGCCGACCAGGGCTACCGCCGAGGCGGTATGGTGCGGCTGGCGAAAAGGGCGGATGCCGAAGGACTCCGGACGAAATTGTCCAACCAGCGACATGACCGCCGCCGAAGCCTGGGCCGCTTGGTTGTCCAAACCGGGCATCAGGCCGGGCAGGCGCATGGCCAGCATCGACTTGCCGGAACCCGGTGGGCCGACCATGAGGAGAGAATGGGTACCGGCGGCGGCGATTTCCAGCGCCCTTTTGGCCTGATTTTGCCCCCGGACCTCGCAAAGGTCGGGCAGGGCTGTCGTGGCGGCCGGCGCTGGCGGTTGGGCGGCAGGTAGCGGCGCTTCGCCATGCAGGTGGGCGCAGACTTCAAGCAGGGTGTTGGCGGCAAGAATGTTCAGGTTGCCGATCAGTGCCGCTTCCTGGGCGCTGGTTGCAGGCAGGATGAAAGACTTGCCGCTGTCGGCGGCTTGCAGGGCCATCGCCAGCGCCCCCCGGATCGGACGCAGGGCGCCGGATAGGGACAATTCGCCGGCGAATTCGTAGGCATCGAGAGCCTTGGCAGGTATCAGGTTGCAGGCGGCCAGGATGCCCAGCGCAATGGGCAGGTCGAAACGCCCCGATTCCTTGGGTAGATCGGCTGGAGCAAGATTGACGGTGATGCGCCGGGCAGGGAATTCGAACCCGGAATTGATGATGGCGGCGCGGACACGGTCGCGCGCCTCCTTGACTTCGGTATCGGGCAGGCCGACCAGCGTGAAGCTGGGCAGGCCGCTGGCGAGATGTACCTCGACCAGTACCGGTGGTGCGTTAAGGCCGTCGAGCCCGCGACTGTGAGCGACGGCCAGCGCCATGGATCAGGCCTGACGCGCCTTTTCGAGCGCCTCGACGCGAGCTTCCAGATCCTTGAGCTTGTCGCGCGTGCGGGCCAGCACCTGGGTCTGCACGTCGAATTCCTCGCGGGTGACCAGGTCGAGCTTCGAAAGGAAGCCGCTCAGGAGGGCCTTCGCATTGTTTTCTATATCTTTGGCTGGTGAATTAGCCAACATGGCGCTCATTTTTGCGCCAAACTGTTCAAGGGTTTTTGGGTCGAGCATGGTGTCCTCCGTGGTTTTTCAGTGTACCACAGCGATCCGATCACTCTTTTCGGTGCAGTCGCTCATGCATGGTGCGTAACAGTCTGTAACCGCACGATATTGGTGCGCTGTTGTGGTGCGGCGCAGCAGATGCCAGCGTCAATCCTTTGATTTTCATCAAAAAAATGACCTGGCACGGCTCATGCTAAACCTAGCCTGCACAAATCTTTTTATGCAACTAAACGTACTGTAGGAGAGAAAATAATGAATAAGTCCTTGATCGCTCTGGCCCTCATCGGTGCCTTCGCTGCGCCCGCCTTTGCCGAGGAAGCTGCTGCTGAAGCCGCGCCGGCCAGCCCGCTGTCTTTCAATGTCGGTGTTGTCAGCGATTACGTCTTCCGCGGTATCAGCCAGAGCCAGCATCAGCCGGCCCTGCAAGGCGGCGTCGATTACGCGCATGCCAGCGGCTTCTATGTCGGTAGCTGGGCTTCCACCATCGAATGGACCGATCGCAAGGATCTGCAAGTCCAGAAGAACAACCGCGTCGAACTCGATATCTACGGCGGCTACAAAGGTAGCGTCGGCGACTTCGGCTACGACGTCGGCGCCATTCGTTATTTCTACAACGGTGAATTCCAGGCCGCTTCCGGTGTCACCGCCAATACGACCGAAGTCTATGTCGGCGGTAGCTGGAAATTCGTCAGCCTTAAGTACAACCATGTCGTTTCCAACAGCATCTTCAACTGGGGCGGCACTTCCGCCGATACGAAGACCCAGGGTTCCGGCTACTACGATCTGACCGTGACCTATCCGGTTGACGAAACCCTGAACCTGATCGCCCACGTTGGTCGTCAGAACATCAAGAACCTGTCGGCCGCCTCCTACACCGACTGGAAGCTCGGCGTGACCAAGGACTTCGGCATTGCCGTCGTCGGTCTGGCCTACACCGACACCAATGCCAAGGGCAAGGACGGTGAGGCCTATCGTTGGGCTGGCAAGGATGCTTCCCGTGGTGTGGTCGCCCTGTCCGTCAGCAAAACTTTCTAATTCCCTTTAAACCTTCCCCGCCGGTGACCCGGCCGGCATCAGCGGGGAAGAACTCAATATCAACCCTTGTGAGGATCTACTCATGAAATTCGTTACCGCCATCATCAAGCCGTTCAAGCTTGACGAAGTGCGTGAAGCTTTGTCCGCCATCGGCGTGCAAGGCATCACGGTCACTGAAGTAAAGGGTTTCGGCCGGCAAAAAGGGCACACCGAGCTGTATCGGGGCGCTGAATATGTCGTCGATTTCCTGCCGAAAGTGAAGATCGAGGCTGCCGTGAAGAGCGAGCAGCTGGATCAGGTCATCGAGGCCATCGAAAAATCCGCCAGCACCGGCAAGATCGGCGACGGCAAGATTTTCGTCTTCGATGTCGAACAGGTTGTCCGTATCCGTACCGGCGAAACCGGTACCGACGCCCTCTAAGGAGCCCTACCATGAAACGCGTATTCGCATTGCTGGCTCTGGTCGGCGCCGTTGCTTTCGGCGCACCGGCCTGGGCTGAAGAAAAGGCGGCCGCACCGGCCGCCACCACCGAGGCCGTCGCCGCGCCGGCCGCCGCCGCGGCTGCTCCGGCAGCTGCTCCTGCCGCCGCCGCGCCGGCCGCTGAAGCTGCCGCAGCCCCCGCTGCTGCGCCGGTTCCGCCCAACAAGGGCGACAACGCCTGGGTCATGACCAGCGCCGCTCTCGTCATTCTGATGTCGATTCCGGGTCTGGCCCTGTTCTACGGCGGTCTGGTCCGTTCGAAGAACATGCTGTCCGTCCTGATGCAGGTCTTCGTCGTCTTCTCGCTGATTTCGGTCCTCTGGGTAGTCTATGGCTATTCGGCCGCCTTCACCGAAGGCAACGCATTCTTCGGCGTTCTCGACAAACTCTTCCTGAAGGGTGTGACGGTTGATTCCGTTGCCGCGACCTTCTCCAAGGGCGTCAATATCTCCGAACTGGCCTACGTCATCTTCCAGGGCGCTTTCGCCGCCATCACCTGCGGCCTGATCGTCGGTGCCTTTGCCGAGCGCGCCAAGTTCTCCGCCATCCTGGTCTTCATGGTGATCTGGTTCACGCTGTCCTACATCCCGATGGCCCACATGGTTTGGTACTGGGCGGGTCCGGATGCCTACATCGATGCCGCCGCTGGCGAAGCTGCCGGCAAGACTGCTGGCTTCCTGTTCCAGAAGGGCGCACTTGATTTCGCCGGCGGTACCGTCGTCCATATCAACGCCGCGATCGCCGGTCTGGTCGGTGCCTACATGGTTGGCAAGCGTACCGGTCTGGGCAACGTCTCGATGGCTCCGCACTCCCTGACCTTCACGATGATCGGTGCTTCCCTTCTGTGGTTCGGCTGGTTCGGCTTCAACGCCGGCTCCGCCCTCGAAGCTTCCGGTGGTGCTGCCCTGGCCATGGTCAATACCTGGGTTGCCACGGCTTGTGCCGCGCTGTCCTGGATGTTCGCCGAATGGATCCTCAAGGGTAAGCCCTCGATGCTGGGTGCTGCTTCCGGTGCCGTTGCCGGTCTGGTTGCGATCACCCCGGCTGCCGGCTTCGTCGGTGTCATGGGCGCCATCATCATCGGCCTGCTGGCTGGCGTGGTTTGCCTGTGGGGCGTCAATGGCCTGAAGAAGCTGCTCGGTGCAGACGACTCCCTCGACGTCTTCGGCGTCCATGGCGTGGGCGGCATCCTCGGCGCCATCCTGACCGGTGTCTTCGTTGATCCGGCTCTGGGCGGCACGGGCGTCTATGACTACGTGGCCAACAAGGTCGGCGACTTCGACATGACCGCACAAGTCATCAGCCAGCTGTGGGGCGTCGGCACCGTGGTTGTCTGGTCCGGCGTGGTCTCCCTGGTGGCCTACAAACTGGTGGATATCGTCATCGGCCTGCGTGTGCCGGAAGACGAAGAGCGTGAAGGTCTCGACCTCACCTCGCACGGCGAAAGCGCCTACCACCACTAAGCAAAGAACTTGGTCTCTCTCCCTTCGGGCACCTTCGGGTGCCCGCTTTTTTTGGGGGATGGGCTTGAGATGTACGAATGCCCGCAGTGCTTCCGTCGGTCGATCGGGCTTACTTGATCAAGGGAAGCAGGCTGCGGAATTCGTCGGTGGCGGCACGTTTCAGCCACTCGAAAAGCACCATTTCAGTGGTCACGATGCAAACGCCGGCGGCACGCAGCCGGTCAATGGCGGCTGCGCGGTCTTGCGGCGCGCGCGACGAGGTGGCATCGGCCACCAGATAGACCTCGAACCCGGTGGCGAGCAGGCCGAGGGCAGTTTGCAACACGCAGACATGAGCTTCGGTGCCGGTCAGGATGACCTGCTTGCGCTGTACGCTGCCGAGCAGCTCGAGGACGCCGGGCTCGGCGTTACAGGCGAAATGTGTTTTCTCGAAAAAGCGGGCTGTGCCAGCTGCCGCGCGTACGCTTTCGAGGCTGGGGCCAAGACCGCGTACGTATTGCTCGGAAACGAAAGCCGGCACGTCGAGTTGGCGTGCCGCTTCGAGCAGGCGGACGGAATTGCCTACAATTCGTTCGCCATCATGGATGGCCGGCGCCAGCTTCTGCTGCAGATCGACGACGAGCAGCAGCGAGTCGGCGCGGCGGATCAGCATCAGCGGAAGACGATGGTCTTGTTGCCGTGCACCAGCACCCGGTCTTCCAGGTGATAGCGCAGGCCACGGGCCAGTACGGTCTTCTCGATATCCTTGCCGTAACGGACCATGTCCTCCGGCGAGTCGGAGTGATCGATGCGGATGACGTCCTGCTCGATGATCGGACCTTGATCGAGTTCGGCAGTGACGTAGTGGCAGGTAGCGCCGATCAGCTTGACGCCGCGCTCGTAGGCCTGGTGATAGGGCTTGGCGCCGGCAAAGCTGGGCAGGAAGCTGTGGTGGATGTTGATGATCTTGCCGGCCAGGGCGGCGCACAGTTCCGGCGACAGAATCTGCATGTAGCGGGCGAGCACCATGGTGTCGCCATGCACATCCTCGAAAATGCGCTGAACTTCGTCGTAGGCAGCCTTCTTGGTGTCGGCGGTGACCGGCACGTGGTGGAAGGGAATGCCGTGCCATTCGACGAAACCGCGGAAGGTATCGTGATTGGAGATGACGCAGGGGATCTCGATATCGAGTTCCTTGGCCTGCCAGCGGGCGAGCAGGTCATAAAGGCAATGTTCCTGCTTGGAAACCATCACCACGACGCGTTTCTTCACGGCACTGTCGTTGATCTGCCAGGTCATCGACAGCGGGTCGGCGACTTCGCTGCGGAAGCGTTCGCGGAATTCGGCGAGCAGGAAAGGCAGCGAGTCCGCCTTGATCTCGATGCGCATGAAGTAGCGCCCGGTCAGGGCATCGGCGTGGAAGCTCGATTCGAGAATCCAGCCGCCGTTGCTGGCAATGAAGCCCGAGACCTTGGCGATGATGCCGACCTGGTCGGGGCAGGAGGCGGAAAGCGTGTAAAAACGGTCGTGATGCATGTTGGCAAGTGCCTGAGACGGGGAAAATGGGCGGAGAGCGCAGCGCCCCGGGATGGGGGCTGCACCGAAGGCTTGCGCCTGCGCCGTCAGGCGCGGGCGAAAGCCTTGTCGATTTCGCTGCGCAGATCGTCGTAATTGAGGACGACCGGGAATTGCGGGAATTCGCGGATGACGTTTTCCGGCGGGTGGAAGAGGATGCCGCCGTGGGCTTCGCCGAGCATGGCGGTGTCGTTGTAGGAATCGCCGGCGGCAACGATCTTGAAGTTCAGTTCCTTGAAGCGCTTGACCGCTTCCTGCTTCTGGTTCGGCATGCGCAGGTGGTAATTGACCAGCATGCCGCTGGCGTCGGCTTCCAGCGAATGGCAGAACAGGGTCGGCCAGCCCAGTTGGCGCATCAGCGGGTGGGCGAATTCGTAGAAGGTGTCGGACAGGATGATGACCTGGTAATCCTCGCGCAGCTTGTCGAGGAAGGCACGGGCGCCGTCCATCGGGCCCATTTCGGCGATCACCTTCTGGATATCCGGCAGGCCAAGCTTGTGCTCGCGCAGGATGTTCAGGCGGAAGCTCATCAGCTTGTCGTAGTCCGGCTCTTCGCGCGTCGTACGCATCAGCTCGGGGATACCCGTGCGCTTGGAGAATTCGATCCAGATTTCGGGGACGAGGACCCCTTCGAGGTCAAGACAGACGATTTTCACGGGCTAGCTCCAGCGGACGTATTCGAAAAAACGTCGATTTTACCTGATGCACACGGCTTGCGCCCCTCCGGTGGCGGTGTCCGGATCGTCGTTCAGCGCCGGGCGAGGATCAGCGTGCCTTTTTCCAGTGGGTCGAGGTCGATCCGCTCGACACCGTGGAAACCGGCTTCAGCCAGCCAGCCGGCATAGTCGTCGTAATGGTAGGTGCGGGTCCCGGTCTCGTAGAGCAGCGTCAGGCGGAATGCCGCCTGGAAGGCGCTCGGCGTCTCGTCGTGCAGGTATTCGTGGATGACCAGCAGGCCGCCGGGGCGCAGGGTCTCGGCGATTTTGGCGATGACCTGGCGATTGTCCTCGGCAGTCTGGTTGTGGGCCACCGAGAGATAGAACACGACATCGTGCCGGCCGCCCCAGTCCCAATGCAGCACATCGCCCGGGCGCAGGCGGACGCGCTCGGAAAGCTGTTCCTGCTCGATGGTGGTGGCGGTATCGGCGAGGGCGGTCGGCAGGTCGACAATCAGTGCTTCGAGCTGCGGATAGCGCTGGCAGAAGCGGATCGAATGCAGGCCGTGCGAGCCGCCGAGGTCGAGCAGGCGTTGATGGCCAGCGGCGATCGGCACGTGCTTGAGCAGGTCGGGGCCGAGATCGTGCGAAAAAGCCCGCATGTAGGACGAGAACAGCGGACCGAGCTCGGGTTGTTCGAGCATGTTGTCCCACAGCGTCTTTTCCGGCATGCCGGACTTCACGGCTTCGGCCAGGTTGCCCATCATCGACCAGGCGGCGTGCGTCCACAACACGCCCGGTGTGTAATCGACCTGGCCGGCGCTGGTGAACCAGCGCTGGGTACTGGCCGAATTGGCGACGTAGTCGTCCCGTTCTTCGAGATAGCCGATGCTGACCAGGAAGTCGACCAGGCGGGCAGTGCCTTCCAGACTGGCGTGGATCTTCGCGGCCAGCGTCACGATGGCGAGCGGGCCGCCGGCCAGGGCTTCGAACAGGCCGAGGCGGCTGGCCGAAATGATTGCGGCCGACTTCATCATCGGCATGTAGACATCGAGCATGGCCAGTTCGGCCGAACCGGTCGGCAGGCAGACGTCGGGTTTGGGCAAACTGGAGGAGGGCGTGGTCATGGTGGATTTCTGCCGGTTGGCGGTTAATCGACGGCCGGCAGCGCTTCGAGCGCTTCGTGAACTTCCAGCCAGCGCAGCTCGGCCTCATCGATCTGCTCGCCGAGCAGGCCGGCCTGCTTGTGCATTTCCTCGCTCTTGGCCCGATCGACGTTGCTGTAGAACGCCGGGTCGGCAAACTGCGCTTCCAGCCCGGCCTTTTCCTCGTTCCACTTGGCCAGTTTCCGCTCGAGCTGTTCGATTTCCTTGAGCAGCGGCCGGCGCTGGGCGAGGATGGCCTGGCGGTTGGCCTTGGCATCGGCCCGTTGCTGCAGGCGCTCGGTCTTTTCGGCGGTGACTTCGGTCTCGGCCGCCTTCTCGGCATTGCGCTGGCTGGCCAGCCAGGCGGCGTAGTCGTCGAGGTCGCCGTCGAAGGCTTCGGCCTTGCCGTCGGCGACGAGCAGCAGTTCGTCGGCGCAGGTACGCAGCAAATGGCGGTCGTGCGAGACGAACACCATGCCGCCTTCAAAATCCTGCATGGCGAAGGTCAGCGCCTCGCGCATTTCGAGATCGAGGTGGTTGGTCGGCTCGTCGAGCAGCAACAGGTTGGGCTTGGTGCGGATGAGCAGGGCCAGCGCCAGGCGGGATTTCTCGCCGCCGGAGAAGGGTTCGATGGCGCGGGTTGCCATGTCGCCGCGGAAGTCGAAGCCGCCGATGTAGTCGCGCAACTCCTGCTCCGGCGTGGTCGGTTCGAGGCGGGCCAGATGTTGCAGCGGCGACTCGTCCGGGCGCAGTTGTTCGAGCTGGTGCTGGGCGAAATAGCCGATGTTGAGCGCCTTGGCCTCCTTGCGCTCGCCGCCTTGCTGGGCGAGGGCGCCAGCGAGCAGCTTGATCAGGGTCGATTTGCCGGCACCGTTGCGGCCGAGCAGGCCGATGCGGCAACCCGGGCGCAGGGTCAGCGAAACCCGGTCGAGAATCTTGCGTTCGGCGTAACCGGCCGAGGCGTTCTCGATGACCAAAAGCGGGTCGGGCAGGGCGCTCGGTTCGCGGAAACTGAACTGGAAGGGCGAATCGACATGTGCCGCGGCGACCGTTTCCATGCGCTCCAGCATCTTGATCCGGCTTTGCGCCTGGCGCGCCTTGGTGGCCTTGGCGCGGAAGCGTTCGATGTAGCTCGAGAGATGGGCGATCTGGCGCTGCTGTGCCTCGTAGGCCGACTGCTGGGTGGCGAGGCGGGCGGCACGGGCGCGTTCGTAGTCGGAATAGCCGCCGCTGGTCAGGCTCAGGCGTTGCAGGTCGATGGCGAGGATCTGGCCGACCACGGCATCGAGGAAGTCGCGGTCGTGCGAGATCAGCAGCAGGGTGGCCGGCGTGCTTTTGAGCCAGCTTTCCAGCCAGAACACCGCGTCGAGGTCGAGGTGGTTGGTCGGTTCGTCGAGCAGCAGCAGGTCGGCGCGGCAGGAGAGGGCGCGCGCCAGGTTGAGGCGGACACGCCAGCCGCCGGAAAAGTCGGCGACCGGCCGGTTGAAATCGGCATCCTTGAAGCCCAGGCCGTGCAACACCTCGGCGGCGCGGGCCTTGGCGGAATAGCCGTCGATCTCGCCGTAGCGGGCATGCAGGTGGCCGATGGCCACCCCGTCGCCGGCGGCTTCGGCGGCCGCCAGTTCGCGTTCGACGCGGCGCAGCTCGACATCGCCATCAAGGACGAATTCGAGCGCCGCATCGGGCAGTGCCGGGGTTTCCTGGGCAACGCGGGCGATATGCCAGCTGGCGGGGATTTCGACATCGCCGGATTCGGCGTGCAGTTCGTTGGCGAGCAGCGCGAACAGGCTGGACTTGCCGCAACCGTTGGCACCGACGACGCCGACCTTCCAGCCGGGGTGCAGTTGAACGGAGGCGTCGATGACCAGCGGGCGGCCGGCGCGGGCGAAAGTAACTTGGCGCAGTGCAATCATGAGGCGGACGATTATAGCGGCGCCGTGCGCTAGAATTGCCGCAATTCGCAACGTATTGCCCACATGATCAAGCAAATTCGCACCGACCAGCTCAAGCCGGGGATGTATATCCACGATCTCAATTGTGGCTGGCTGGATCATCCGTTCATCTCCAACGCCTTTCACGTGCGTGACCAGGCGACGGTAGACAAGATCATCAATCTGGGTATCCGCGAGCTCTACATCGACACCATCCGTGGCGCCGATGTCTGGGAGGCGCGCAGCCAGCAGGAGGTCAATGCCGATCTCGAACGCCGGTTGCAGGAAATCGCCAAAAAGCAGCCGGAAAAGCCGGTCGTCACCGAACTCAAGGACGAAACGGCGCGCGCCCGGCGTCTGCATGGCGAAGCCAACAAGATCGTCCGCCACATGATGGAAGACATCCGGCTCGGCCAGCAGGTGCAGGTCGACCGCGTCGAGCCGCTGGTCGAAGGCATGGTCGATTCGATCTTCCGCAACCAGGATGCGCTGCTGCCGCTGGCCCGCCTCAAGCGCCACGATGACTACACCTTCCAGCACTCGGTCAGCGTCTGCGCGCTGCTGGTCGCCTTCGGGCGCGGCATGAAGCTGCCGCGCGAGGCGATCAAGGAGATGGCGATGGGCGGCCTGCTGCACGATGTCGGCAAGGCGCGCATTCCCGACAAGATTCTCAACAAGCCGGCCAAGCTCAGCGACGACGAGTTTTCCCGGATGCAGTCGCACGTTGCGCAGGGCGTCGAACTGCTGGAACAGGCCGACGGCGTCAGCGAGATCGCGCTGCGGGTTGCCGCCGAGCATCACGAACGTTTCGACGGTACCGGTTATCCGGACAAGCTGGCGGGCGAAAATATCTCCGTGTACGGCCAGATGGCGGCCATTGTCGATGTGTACGATGCCATTTCTTCGGAGCGGGTCTATCACAAGGGCATGCCGCCGACGCAGGCCTTGAAGAAACTGCTGGAATGGAGCAGCCACCATTTCGATCAGCAGTTGGTACAGGCTTTCATACGCGCCATCGGTATTTACCCGACCGGGACTCTGGTTCAGCTCGAAAGCAAGCGGCTGGGCGTCGTCGTCGAACAAAATGAAGGTAACCTGCTCGAACCGGTGGTGCGGGTGTTCTACCACGCCGGCAAGCAACACTATATTCCGCCGGAAACCCTGAACCTGGCCAAGACGCAGGACCGCATCGCGAGTTTTGAGAATTACGAAAAATGGAAAATCGACCCTTATCAGTGGCTGCCTGCCTGATCGCGTTGGCGGCCTGGTGCGGCGCGGCGACGGCAGGCGAAGACGGGCCGAGCGCCGAGCAGCAGGCTGACTGGGCGGCGCGGCTGGACAAGGCTGCCGCCTTGCAGGCCGACGGCAAGGCTCGCCAGGCCGAGGCCGAGCGGGTGTTCGCCGCCAAGGACGCCGAGTGCCAGCACAGTTTTCTGGTTAACGCCTGCCATAGTGCGGCCAATAAGGAATACATCGGGGCTTCGCGCATCGGCAAGAATCTCGAGAACGAAGGCAAGGCCATCGAACGGCAGGTCAAGAAGGAGCAATTGAGCGACCGCGATGCCCGGCGTGCGGCTGCTGCACCGCAGCGGCTCGAGGAATTACGTCAGCGCGAGGCGGAAACGAGTGCCGAGCGCGATGAAAAGGCGGCCAGGGCGGCGGCAACGCTGGCCGACAAGGAAAGAAAAGCGGCGGAAGGCGCCAAGCGCAAGGCCGCCGATGCCGAGCGCCTGCGCAAGAAGCAGGAAGAACACGACGCCAAGGTCGCCGCCAAGAAGGCGCAAGCCGAACGGCGCGCCGCCCAGGCCGCCGAGCGCCACCCCTAGACGGGAAGCCTTCGCGTGCTGCGCAAGATTTCGGTCCATGAGCTGCTACCCGGCATGTATGTGGTCGATCTGCACAAGCGCTGGCTCGAACACAACATCTGGCAGAAGCGCTTTGCCATCCGCGACGAGGCGCATGTCCAGCGGCTGATCGCCGAAGGCATCAGCGAAGTCAGTATCGATACCGAAAAGGGGATCGATCTGCCGCCTTCTCCGGTGGCAAGGCTTAATCGGCTGGAGCAGCGTTTCCAGTCACTGGCCGAACGCGTCAAAAGCGAGCCGCGTCAGGTCTCGCTGGGCGAGGAGCGGCGGCGGGCCGGCCGGCTGCTCGGCGAAGCCAGCGGCACGGTCACCGACCTGATGTTGGCCGCCCAGGCCGGGCGCGATGTCGATGCGGCACGGCTCGAGCCGATCGTCGGCAAGATGATCGAATCGGTCATCCGCAATCCCGATGCGCTGGTGCCGCTGGCCCGGCTCAAGCAGATGGATGCCTACGCCACCGAACATGCCGTCGCCACCGCTTCGCTGATCATCGCACTCGGCCACCAGCAAGGCCTGGCGCAGCCCGAGCTGGAAAAGCTGGCGCTCGGCACCTTGGTCAAGGACGTTGGCCAGGCCGCCATCGATGCCCGGCTGATGACCAAGCCCGGCATGTTGTCGCAGGCCGAATACTCGGTCGTGCAAAGCCATGTCGAAGAAGGCCTGGCGGTGCTGGAGGCGACGACGCGCCTTTCCGAAACATCGGTTGCCGTGGTGCTGGAACATCACGAACGTTACAACGGCTGTGGTTATCCCTACCGGATGGCCGGCGACGAAATCTCGCCGGCCGGGCGCATGGCGGCCATCGTCGATGCCTATGACGCGATGACTTCCGACCGGCCTTATCGCCCCGCCATTTCGCCATCGCATGCCTTGCGCCAGCTTTATAACCAGGGCGGCACGCAGTTCGATCCGACGTTGGTCGCCGCCTTCGTCAAAACCATCGGCATCTACCCGGTCGGGACGCTGGTGCTGCTCGAAAGCGGCCATCTGGCGGTGGTCGACGAGGTGCATCACGACAACTTGCTGACCCCGGTGGTGCGGGTGATCTACCACTCCGAGCGCCGCCAGTACGTGGCGCCGGTCGAGGTCGACCTGTCGCGCAAGGTGGGCAACCACTACGGCCAGATCGTGCGGGCCGAGAACTACGAGCGCTGGGGTATCAGTCCGCTGCGCTGGCAACCTGCCTGATCAGCTGCTTGATCGGGGTCGGTACGCCGGCATCCGCCGCCTTGTCCAGATCCACCCATTCCATGTTGGGTTCGCCGGCCGTTGCGGAGCTTGTAACCTCGCACAGCGTCGGCAGCAGCATCAGGCGGAAATGTGTGAACACATGCTTGAGCGGGGCCAGTTCGCGGCTGTGCCGCAGGCGAAGGCCGAGCCGGGCGAGGATGGCCTCCGGCTCGCCTTCCGGCGGCACCAGCAGACCGCCCCACAGGCCGCTCGGCGGGCGGCGTTCGAGCAACAGGCGATGGCCGTCGCTGATCAGCACGAAGCGGCTGCTGCGTTGCGGAATCGCCGCCTTGGGGCGGGCCACCGGCAGTTCGCCCTGGCGGCCGTCGCGGCAGGCGACGCAATCTGCCGCCATCGGGCAATAACCACAGCGCGGCCGGCTGCGGGTACAGAGCGTCGCGCCGAGGTCCATCAGGCCCTGCGTGTAGGCTTCGATACCGGTATCCGGCAGCAGGTTTTCGGCCAGCGCCCACAGTTCGCGCTCGACCGCCTTGGCGCCAGGAAAGCCTTCGACCCCGAAATTTCGGCACAGCACCCGCTTGACGTTGCCGTCGAGAATTGCGGCGCGCTGGCCGAAGGCAAAGGCGGCAATCGCCGCCGCTGTCGAGCGGCCGATGCCGGGCAGCTCGGCGAGTTGTTCCGGATTGGGCGGAAAGCGTCCGGCGTACCGGCTGGCGATCTGTTGGGCGCAGCGGTGCAGGTTGCGCGCCCGGGCGTAGTAGCCGAGGCCGGCCCAGTGCTCGATCACCGCCTCGATGGGGGCGGCGGCCAGCGCCAGCACATCGGGAAAACTGCTCAGGAAACGCTGGTAGTAGGGGATCACCGTGCTGACCTGGGTCTGCTGCAGCATGATCTCGGAAAGCCAGATGCGATAGGGATCGCGGGTGTTCTGCCAGGGCAGGTCATGGCGCCCGGCAACCTTTTGCCAGGCGATCAGTCGTTGGGTAAAGGGATGCTGCAGGGCCAAATTCTGCCTCGACGAGTACGGCGGGAGCACGGATAATACGGCCTTTTGCCGCCGGATTTCCCTGATGTCTCAAGCTCAAGCCGATACTCGCGCCCTGCGCAATGCCCTCGGGCGCTTTGCCACCGGTATCGCCATCGTTACGGCCATCGACCCCGACGGTCATCCGATTGGACTGACGGTCAATTCCTTCTCGGCCGTATCGCTTGATCCGGCGCTCGTACTCTGGTGTCTCGACAATGGCTCGCACAATCTGGAAGCCTTCCGCAAGGCGAGCCATCACGCCATCAATATCCTGGCCGTCGATCAGAAAGACCTCTCCAACCGTTTCGCCACCTGGCCGACCGACCGTTTCGCCGGGCTGCCCTGGCAAGCCGGCAACGGTGGCGCCCCGGTCTTCCCCGGCTGCTGCGCCACCTTCGAAGTCGCCAACGAAAGCCAGCTGCCGGGCGGTGATCACACCATCTTCATCGGCCGTGTCGAGCGCTTCAGCGAATCGGCCGACCTGGCGCCGCTGCTCTTCCACGCCGGGCAGTACCGCACGCTGGCCGAATAAGCCGGCTCAGAATACCGGCACACCCATTGCCTGCAAGGCCCGGTTGAGCTGGGCGTTGGCTTTTTCCATGCTGCCGACCGCCTGCTTGTACTCGTTCGATCTGGCGTTGTGGCGGGCCTCCTCCTTCATGCGTGCCGCTTCGTTCAAAAAGCCCTCAACCAGCTTGCGGCGTTCGCCCTCGGCCCGACCTTCGCCGATCATCATGCCGACCAGGATCTCGTTTGACTGGTAGCGCTTGAGTTCGTAGGCAAATTCGTCGGCCGGGGTCTCGAACTTGAGCGACATCACCACTTCCTGTCCGGCCCGCAAGGCCGAAATCTCCGCCACCGCCAACTTGTACGCCTCGGCCATCTTCTTGTTGCTTTCCGCCAGCTGGCCGGCCGAATAGAGCTGGCGCGCCTCGTCGCTCAGGCGGTCGATGCGGGCGAGCAGTTTCCTGGCCGGCTCGGCATTGCGGCCTTCCTTGCTCAGGTCGAGCAGCGAAGCCCGGTAGCCGGTGATCTGCTCGGCAAAATCCTGAAACTGCTGCTTCAGCCGGCTTTCGGCCAGATTGGCATCGACCGGCTGCGGCCGACTGCTCGCCTTGAAGGCATGGCGCAAGGCCTCGTCCAGCGTCTGGACGGCGGCATCGTATTGATGTGCGGCAAGAGCCTGCCGTGCCTGGGTGACGAGTTGTCTACTCTGTTCAATCAAGGGCGTGCCCTCGTTGCCCGGATCGGCGGCCAGGGCCTTGCTGGCCGGCGAATTCAGCAACATGTCGACCAGCTTCAGTTTTTGTTCGGCCAGGCGTTTCTTCTGATCCGTCTCGCCAGCCTGGTCGGCCTGAAGTGATCCGGTCAGCAGGCACAAGCTGCCGAAGAGGATCATGCAGCGCAGTATTTGTTTCAAGATGTCATCCTCTGGGTGGAGATTTTCTTTATTTTTGGAATGCCGGCTCCTGAAAATTCCAGAACCGGGAATCCAGGCAAAGCCGCAGCATCAATGCCCCGGTTTTGATGGAATCGACGATGCCAAAGCAGAATTCATGCTCGCAAAGCACATACCGATTGAACCGGCCGCCATCTGCGCTTAGAATGGCGCCTCTTGCCCAGAGCGGGCGTCGTATAATGGTAATACCCTAGCTTCCCAAGCTAGAGCCGTGGGTTCGATTCCCATCGCCCGCTCCACATCGAATCCGGTCAGAATCGATTCGAAAGTCAAAGCCAACCCTCGCCGGTTGGCTTTTTGTTTTCTGCCTTAGTCCTTTGCCAGCGCCATCGCCCGCCTTTTCTTCTCTTCTGCCATTTTTAGATAGGCACGGATGCTGTCGAGGGGCTTGTGTTCTTCGTCCGGCAGGCATTTACGGCGGGTGAGGTATTCGGCGACGAACATCAGGGTCAGCAGGGGCATCGATAGCAGGTTGGCGAAGATGGACCACGATTCGAGGCTGGCGGCGGCAAAGAGCAGGGCGGACAGGGCCGCCATGCCGGCAAAGAACAGGACCCAGGCCTGAGTGACGCGGCGAGCGTATTGAGCGGCAGCGGCCGAGAGTTCGCCGCACAGGCATTCGGCCATCTGCTTGATCAGTGGTTTTTGGCCGCGGCGCAGGGTGCGTCCGAAGACGAAGGCGAGCAGCAGGTTGGTGGTGGCGTGCTGGATGAAATAGATCCAGCCGAAGTTCTGTTCGAGAAAGGGCCAGCTCAGGCGAAGCAGGCCGAGACCAACCGCCGTGAGTATGAGCAGGGTGATTGTGCCGGTACGGCTGACCAGCCAGAGGAACAGCAAAAGTGTCGGTGCCAGGGCGATACCGGCGCTGATTTCGGGTTTGCTGGCGATGAAGTATTCGGTCGAAGCGTAGTGGGCGAGCAGCGGGTAGCCGAGCATCAGCAGGGCAATGCCCGAACCGCGCAGCAGGCGGCGGATTGTCGGCCGGTTGGTGTAGGCCGTGTTCATGAGGTGACCATGCCCGGCTGCAGTTCGCCGGGCTGGATGGCGGGGTAGCGCGAGCGCAGGTAATGCAGTGGCGGGAAGGCGAGCATGCCGGGCAGGAAGCGCCAGTACGGGGGGGCGACGCGCAGGCTGTTGAGCAGGCGATAGTAGCCGCGCTGGGTGGCCGAGATGCCGCCCTCGGCAGCGTGAACAATCGATGGATTGGTCGCAATGGCCTGGTAGATGCGACTGAGTACCTGAGCTTCGTCGATTTCGGGCGAGAGGTAAAAAACGCCTTCGGAGAAGTTGGTGTCCGGTGCGATATGGCCGAGTTCGATGGCTTTCCGGGCAAGTCGGGTGCCGGGCAGGATGCGGATGCCGGTGAAGAAGACCGAAGTGAATTTGCTGCCGGTCAGTTGCTCCTGGGCGAAGCGGATGGTTTCCTCGCAGCTGTCCATCGTTTCGCCGGGGCCGCCGAGCATGAAGAACCACATGCTGCGCAGGCCGCCGGCCTTGGCCCGGCTCAGGCAGGTGTTGACGTGCTGCATCGAGAAGCCCTTGCCGAGCGCTTCCAGCATGCTGTCGCAACCGGCTTCCGGGGTCACCATCATGGAGTTGAAGCCGCAGCGCTTCATCAGCGGGAAAAGTTCGGCCGGTACGTCGAGCGGGTTGATACCCATCGCGGTAAAGCTGGCCTTGATCCGTCGGCGCAGGATTTCCTCGCAGATGGCAATGGCGTTGCTGGCCGGCAGGTTGAAGGTGGAATCAACGAACTCGAAGGTACGCGGCTTGGCCTGGCGCAGCACTCGTTCGATTTCATCGACCACTTCAACCGGGTCGCGCTGGCGAAAGCGCCGGCCTTCGATCAGCGGGTAGGCGCAATAGACGCAGTTCATCGGGCAGCCGCGCTTGGTCTGGATCGGCCAGGTGCCGCCTTCGCGCTCGTAGCGTCGCCAGTCGATCCAGTCTGCCATGCCGGAGTCGGCGAAGCGCGTCAGCAGGGCAGACGGGGTACGCTGCGGCTGTCCGCCTTCGCGATGGCAGATGCCGGGAATGCCGCCGGCCGGACGACCGTTGGCAATGGCATCGAGCAATGCAGGCAGGGCCGCTTCGCCTTCGCCGACCACGGCGTAGTCGGCGCCGAAGACGCTGAGAGATTTCTCGGCAAGGATGGAGATGGCCGGGCCGCCGAGAATCAGCGGTACCGGCTGGCCATCTGTGCCGCGGGCGGTCCTGCGGATGACGGCAACCTGTTCCAGCAGGGCATTGAGCGGCGAGTTGAAGCGCTGGTGGATGACGTTATCGATATTGCGCACCGACAGCCCGACGACCTCTGGCGCGAAGGCGGTGATTGCTGTCGCCAGTTCGCCCGGAATATCGCCGGAAAAGGCCAGGTCGAGCAGCTTGACCTGATGCCCGGCAGCCCGGGTCGTGGAGGCGACATAACTGAGCCCGACTGGCGGGGCGGGGACGACTTCGCGGCTTTGGTTGGAGTAGATCAGCAGTACGCGCATGAAGAAGTGGGGAGCGTGGATGAGCAGTCAAAGTCTGGGCTGTGCAATAGACGGGCCAGGGGCGGGGCGGCAAAAAGCGCGGTATTCTCATGAGTGTCGGGCAGCGAGTCTTCCCGCAAATGCTAAAAAATCCTTGGCTTTTCTCGAAAATCGGAAGCTTTGTTGATCTGGCGCAAACGCGGCACAAGGCAGCTTTGCAGTAAGCTTGGCGCGGCCTGCCCGATACAACTTCACCGCCATGCCCTCAGCCTAGATGGACAATCCCTTTCTTCAGCACGCCGAAATGCACCTGTTGCGGGGGGCGCTTGATGCTGCACTGGGCGCGGCGCGGATGGGGCTGACCCTCAGCCCGGGGCATCCCGAGTTGCTGGCGATGGCGGCCAATTGCGCGGCGCAACTGGGGGAGGACGAGTTGGCTGTGACCTGCTGGCAGCAGTTGCTGGCGGTCGAGCCGACAGCGGCAGATGCCGGCAACAGCCTGGGCTTGCTGCTCGAACGCCTGGGGCGGCTTGCCGAGGCGGAGGCGGTGTTCCGGCAGGCGCTGGCGGTGCTGCCGGATGATGCCAATCTGCTGTCGAATCTGGGCTTGCTGCTGGAAAACAGCGGGCGCTATGCCGAGGCGGAAAGTTTTTTGCGGCAGGCGGTGGCCTTGTCGCCGGATTCGCCCAATTCGGCCGAGATTCTTTCCAACCTCGCCGGCCTGCTGGCCCGGCTGGATCAGGTGGCCGAGGCGGAGAGCCTGTACCGCCGGGCGATTGCCCTGCAGCCCGATTTCGCCATCGGGCATTCCAATCTCGGCGTGCTTTATACGGTGCTGCTCCGGCACGAAGAGGCGGAACAGGCATTGCGCCGTGCCTTGGTTTTGCAACCCGACCACCTGCAGGCGCAGGCAAATCTGGCGCAGTTGCTGCTGTCGCTTGGCCGCTGGCGCGAAGCCTGGCCCTTGCATGAGGGGCGGCAGCAGGTCTTTGCCGGCGGCGGTACCGGGCCGGCCGTGGTGCCGCCCGCATGTCCGCAGTGGCAAGGCGAATCGCTGCTGGGCAAGGCAATCGTCGTACTGCCCGAGCAGGGGCTGGGCGACGAGATTCAGTTCTGTCGTTATCTGGCCTGGCTGAAAGCGCAGGGGCCGCGCCAGCTGACCCTGGTCTGCCGCCCGGCGCAGAAGGCGCTGATGCAGACGCTGGCCGGCCCCGATGTGGTGCTCGGCCTGGATGAGGCAGCGCCCTGCATCGAACAGCACGATTACTGGGTTTTCCTGCTTTCCTTGCCGCTCCATGCCGGCACGACGCCGGATACGATCCCCGGCCTGGTGCCTTACCTGTTTGCCGACCGGCAACGCCAGCAGGCTCTGGCGCCCTGGCTGGGCGGTGCGGTGCGGCCGGCGATGAAGCGGGTTGGCGTGGTGTGGCGGGGCAACCCCGGCCATACCAACGATGCCGACCGTTCCTTGCCCGGCTTGCACACCCTGGCACCGCTCTGGGCGGTCGATGGCGTGTGCTTCTTCAGCCTGCAAATCGGGGCGCAGGCTTCGACACAGTTAGCGGGGCAGCCGCTGGTCGATCTGGCGCCGGCCATCATTACGCTGGCCGATAGCGCGGCCTTGCTCAGCCAGCTCGACCTGCTGATTAGTGTCGATACCTCGATGGCCCATCTGGCCGGTGCGCTGGGCGTGCCGTGCTGGATTTTGCTGCCGCGTTACAAGACCGACTGGCGTTGGCTGCAAGGGCGTAGTGATAGCCCGTGGTATCCGTCGGTCCGCTTGTTCCGGCAACAAGGTCGGGGCGACTGGCGGGAGCCGGTGAATGGATTGGCGACGGCACTGGCCGCATGGGCCGTGGCCGACTGAGGCTATTGCGTCAGCCGAGCAGCTTGCGCTGGTCGAGATAGCGTTCGAGTACTTCCAGCCTGGCGACCGGGTCTTCCAGTTCGAGCAGTTTCTGCTTGGCGAGATTCTGGATCGGCAGCACTTCGGTGATCCGGTAGCCGACCCATTCGGCTTCGTCGAAGCGATGCGGTTCCGGCATGCGTTCGCTGCCAAGGTCATTGACGACGCGGCGCAGCAGCGGCAGCAGGCGCTCGCGTTCCGGTGGCAACGGCGTGGGACCGGATTCGGCGATCAGTTCGACCGTGCCTTCAAGCAGGTTGCCGGCGCCGACCCGCGTTTCGAGAATGCGGAAGCGGCGGCCGCCGAGCGCCGTGATCATCAGGATTCCCAGCTGTTCCATCTCCCAGCTGCCGATGCTGGCCAGCGTGCCGACCGGGTGCGGTTCGGCAGCGGCACCGACTTCGTTGCCGTTGGCGATCAGGCAGATGCCGAAGGGCGAGCCGTCCTTCATGCACTGGGCGGCCATGTCGAGATAGCGTTGCTCGAAGATCTTGAGCGGCAGCACGCTGCCCGGGAAGAGTACGGTATTGAGCGGGAAGAGCGGGATGTTCTGCGTTTCGACGCTGGTGCCGGAGGGCGAACGGGCGAAGTCGAACCAGCCCATCTCAGTTGGCCTCGCCCCAGCGCTGCATCAGCGTGTGCGGCACGGCGATCTGGTCGAGCACGCGGGCGACGACGAAATCGACGATGTCCTGAACGCTTTGCGGATGGTGGTAGAAACCGGGGCTGGGCGGCAGGATGACCGCCCCGGCGCGCGACAGGCGCAGCATGTTTTCCAGGTGGATGGCCGAAAACGGGGTTTCACGTGGAACCAGCACGAGCTTGCGGCCTTCCTTGAGCACCACGTCGGCGGCGCGTTCGATCAGGTTGTCGGCCAGGCCCTGGGCAATGGCGGCCAGCGTGCCCATCGAGCAGGGGCAGATCACCATGGCGTCCGGCGGGTTGGAGCCTGAGGCGACCGGGGCAAACCATTCCTCGCGCCCGAACACCGCCAGCTGTGCCGGATCGATGGCCGGGTAGCGGGCGAGCAGCGCCGCCTTGGCATCGCTGGGCCGCGAGGGCAGTTCGAAATCGAGTTCCTGCCGGGCCACCACCTGCGCTGCCTGGGAGTAGAGCAGTTGCACCTTGCAGCCGGCCGCGAGCAGGGTTTCCAGCAGGCGCAGCCCGTAGGGCATGCCCGAGGCGCCGGTCAGGGCGAGGCAGATGGTTCTAGACATGGGGAGCTTCCAGTGGCGCAGGTTCAGCCAGCAGTTTAGCCGCGATCAGGCCGTTGATGGTTCCGAACACCAGCGCTGCGCCGGCGAACACCGGGGTGAGCAGGAATACGCCATCGTGCGGGATCAGCCAGGCGCGGGCGAGCAGCAACTGGCCGCCGATATGGGCGAAGGCGGCGAGGATGGACAGGCTGACCGGCCCGAACCAGCGGCGCGGCAGGTGCATGGCCAGGCCGAGTGTGAGCAGGCTGAGCGTGGTGCCGGTCAGCGACAGGAAAAAACCGGGGGCGAGAAAGTAGCCGAGCAGCAGGCTGCCGGCCAGCACGCGCAGGCCGCTGACCCAGACGGCAGTGCCCCAGCCGTAGCGCATCAGCACGACCAGGGTGACGATGTTGGCCAGGCCGGGCTTGAGGCCGGGCAGCGGGGTGGGGATGGCGGCATCGACCAGCGACAGGCCGACGGCGGCGGTGGCCAGCCAAGCGACGCGACGGTCTTCGTCGCTGACGCGCAGTTCAATAACTGATTGAGTCATAGACCTTGGTGCGCCCGGCAATCTGGACGCTGACGCGGTTCGGGGCGCAGATGGCAATCTCGCCCGGGCGCATCAGCCAGCCCTGGCGGACGCAGTACTGACGTGGCCCGGGATCGGAAACGACACGGGCGCGGCCGGGTTCGACGGCGATCAGGGTGTTGCCGAGCGGCCCGGCGACCTCGAACTGCTTGCGGCTGCGCAGATCGACTTCGGCAAAGACCTTGCCCTCCTGGCGGATGATCGCCCGATCGGCCATGCCGCCCTGCCAGAAGATCGGGACGCTGGCTGCGACGACAGCGATCCCGGCCAGCACGACCAGCCAGTCGCCGGGCAGGAGCAGGGCCAGCCAGGCTTTCAAGTGCCAGCCAGGGTCCGGTGGCGGACCAGCACGCGGGCGTGTTGGGCGAACTCCCGACTCAGCCATTCGGCGATATAGACCGAGCGATGCTGGCCACCGGTACAACCGATGGCGACCGTCAGGTAGTTGCGGTTGTCGCGGATGTAGGCCGGTAACCAGTCGGTGACGAAGCGGGCAATATCGTCACGCATGCGCAGGACGACCGCTTCGTTTTCGAGGAATTTGACGACTGCTGCATCCTTGCCGGTCAGTGGGCGCAACTCCGGATCGTAGTGCGGGTTGGGCAGGCAGCGCACGTCGAAGACCAGATCGGCGTCGAGCGGCAGGCCGTATTTGAAGCCGAAGGATTCGAACATCAGGGTCAGCCCCTGGCCCGGTTGCGCTTCGATGAACTGACGCACCCAGTCGCGCAGCGCGTTGGCTTTCAGGCCACTGGTATCGATGCGATGGCCGAGTTCGGAAATCGGGTCGAGTAGCGCGCGTTCGCTGCGGATCGCTTCTTCCAGCGTCTGGTTGGCGGTGGCCAGCGGGTGGCGACGACGAGATTCCGAATAACGCTTGAGCAAGGTTTCGGTATGCGCGTAGAGGAACAGGAAAGTGAGTTGGACGCCGTCATCCCTCAGCGTTTTCATCCGTTCCGGCAACTGCTCGATGCCGTCACCGGAACGGGCATCGATGGCGACCGCGATCTTGTGGATGCTCTCCTCGCTCAGCATCCGGACGAGGATGGTCAGCATCGCCACCGGCAGGTTGTCGACGCAGTAATAGCCTGCATCTTCGAGCAGATTGAGGGCGACCGATTTACCTGAGCCGGAGAGGCCGCTAATGAGAATGACTTCCATGAGCCACAGCATAATGAACGCGGCACGCCCTAGCAACCTTCGGCATAATAGAAATAAACAAGGAGACAATCATGGCCCCGACTCTTCCCCTGCTCGAACTTCCTTTTCTGGCCGAATTGACCGCCCTGCGGCGCGATATCCATGCGCATCCGGAGCTGGCGTTCGATGAAAAGCGGACTGCCGATCTGGTTGCCGGTGAATTGACGCGCTATGGTTTGGAAGTGCACCGCGGCCTGGCCAAAACTGGCGTGGTGGGGGTGCTGCGGGCCGGCAGCGGGGGGCGGATGATCGGTTTGCGGGCCGACATGGATGCCTTGCCGTTGGCCGAACTGAACGAATTCCCGCATCACTCGCGCCACCCCGGCAAGATGCACGCCTGCGGCCATGACGGCCATACCGCCATGTTGCTGGGGGCGGCCCGCTATCTGGCGGGACATCCGGATTTCGACGGGATTGCCGTGTTCATCTTCCAGCCGGCCGAAGAAGCCGAAGGCGGTGCGGCGGTGATGATCGAGGACGGCTTGTTCGAACAGTTTCCGGTCGAATCGGTCTACGGCCTGCACAATTGGCCAGGGATTCCGGTCGGCCAGATGATGGCGATGCCGGGGCCGGTGATGGCCGGGACCTGCGGCCTGGAGATCATCGTGCGCGGTCACGGTTGCCATGCCGCGATGCCGCATCAGGGGATCGATGCCATCGTCACCGGGGCGCAACTGGTTCAGGCGCTGCAGACCGTGGTCAGCCGTACGCTGCATCCCTGCGATGCGGCCGTGGTCAGCATCACCCAGTTCCATGCCGGCGAGGCCTGGAACATCATTCCGGAAGAAGTGGTGTTGCGCGGCACCATCCGCAGCTTCAAGCCGGAGGTGCAGGAAAGCGTCGAGCGCGCCATCGAGCGCTTGTGCAGCGGTATCGCGGCGGCCAACGGGGCGCAGATCAGCGTCCGTTTCGATCATCGTTATCCGCCGACGGTGAATAGTCCGGCTGAAGCCCGTTTTTGTCAGAGCGTTGCCAGTTCGGTGTTTGGTGAAGAGCGGGTGCTCACTGATGTGTTGCCGTCAATGGGGGCCGAGGATTTCGCCTACATGCTGCGTGAGAAGCCGGGATGCTACGTCTGGCTCGGCAATGGCCCGGGGACGGGCGGCTGCACGCTGCACAACCCGCATTACGATTTCAACGACGAACTGCTGACGCTGGGCGTCAATTACTGGGTGCGTCTGGTCCAGCAGGCCCTGCCCAAGACCTGAGCGCCAGCCGCGCGGCAATCGGTCGGAATCGGAAATATCAACCGGCGACCAGCCAGCCGTCTTCACGGCGTAGCGCATTGACCAGCAGCAGTTCGCGTTCCACCCGTTCGACCAGCTTGTTTTCGTCGAGATTCAGGTAACGGCTGTTCACATCGACGGCAAAGGGCAGACCGAGCATGAAGGTAGAAAAGTCGTCTTGCGGCAGGCGCTGCTTTTCCAGCATGGCGAAGGAAACGATGACCTTGATGGCATGCCAGGCCAGCTTTTCGATGTTTTGCTGAAAACTGTCGACGCGCCGGAAGGCCCTTTCAAGTGCCAGGTCGACTTCGCCAAATACCCGACCATGACCGGGTATCACGGTGTCGATGGCCAATCGTCCCAGCATTTCGAGCGTGGCGCGAGTATGGGCCAGGCCGTCGGCCTCACCCAGCAGTTCCGGGAAAATCACCCCGAAGCCGTTTTCCCACAGCGCATCGCCGGAGATCAGCAGGCGGTTTTCCGGGTTGTAGTAGGCCAGCGCTTCCATGTCGTGGCCGGGAACCGCTAGCGATTGCCAGTTCAGGCCACCCATTTCCAGTTCGCTGCCGGCGCCGAGCAGGCTGTCGTGCTGAAAACGCGCTGATTGCTGACCAAGCGGCGAGAGCAGCAAGGCGTTCTCGTCCCAGTCGGCGATCACCGCATGCAGCCCGGCCGGGACGATGATTTCGCAGCCGAAGGCCACTTGCAATGCGGCATTGCCGCCGATATGGTCGGAATGCGAGTGGGTGTTGATCAGGCGTTTCAGTTGGCGGCCATCGAGTGCGTGGCGTACCAGTTCGACGGTTTGTCCGGCATGTGAGACGTAGCCGCTGTCGATCAGCGTCGCCTGTTCGCCGTCGAAGCACAGGATGTTGTTGGCCGACAGCCAGCCGCGCTCGAGGACGCGCAGCGAGGCCGGGAGGGTCGGAGTCATTCCGGGGTGTCCGGGTCGGCGCTGGGATGGCTGGGGGCGACCACCGGCGTCACCACTTCGGCAACGACCTCCGGGCTGCTTAGCGGTGGCCTGCCACAGCCTAGGCAGTAGCCGGAATCGGGGTCGGCCATGCAGACGCCGACGCAGAGATAGGGGTCTTCTTCGTAATCCATCGTTTTACCTGTTGCCGCTGCCGGGGCATTCAGCTGCCGCTGTTTGCTGGTTCTGGCGTCGCTGGGCGACTGCCGCCAGAATCCGGCCGCGTGTCGCGTCGTCGCTCTGCGCCCAGCGGGTGATTTCGTCGATGGTGCGGAAGCAGCCTTGGCACAGGCCGCTTTTCGGGTTCATCTGACAGATGTTGATGCAGGGAGACGGGAGCATTTAGATGAGCATGAAGCGGTGTTGCTGGTCGCGGACCATTTCCACGGCTTCGAGGGCTTCGTCGCGGCGGATTCTGGCCAGCATGGCCAGATGAAGACGCCGATCGCGGGCTGTTAGTTCCGGAAAGTTGAGGGTGTGCCGGTTGAGGTCGTCCGGCGGCTCGTCGCTGACGATGCCCAGGCGGTCCACGGTAATGCTGACCGGCGACAGGTGCAGCGCGCTTTCCGGGGCGCGCAGGAAGTCGGCGAGGGCTTCGACCAGCTGTTCCGGCATCAGCGATTCGGCCGTTTGCCGCAGCCGGGCATCGAGTTCGGCCAGGTGGCGGGTGTGCAGCGCCTGTTCGTCCAGCGTGCCATGGGCCGTGCTCAGGTTGGCGCGTTCGATCGAGGCGTCGGCGCGCAGGCCATCGCGTTCCTGGCGCAGGGCTTCGACATGGCTGTGAAAGGTATGGAGCAGGCTCTGTAGTGCCTTGCCGCGCAGGCCGAGGCGGGTGGCTTCAAGGTCGCAGGACGGCTCGATCAGCGTTTGGCCGGAGAAATACAGGATCAGTTGCGGCACGTCGTTCTGGATGACGTCCCCGCGCTGGCTCATGCCGAGTTGCTTCTTCTCCTGCCGGCGGGCGGCGAACATGGCGTAGAAGTGGTCGCTCTCCCAACTCGATGGTTCGGCCAGGAAGTCACGGATGGCCTGGCTGCGGCCGAGCATCTGGTCGATGTCGTCGGCAGTCGCAAACAGCGCGTGGACCAGCGGATCGTTGGCAAAGGCCTGGCGGTTGATGTCGATCGGGCCGGGCAGCGCACTGACCAGGCCCTGGCAATAGCCGAGTGCATGTTCAACGGGATGGCTGAGGTGCTTCTCGAAATCGGCTGCCGCTTTCAGCGTCGGCCCGACCAGCTCGGCGACCATCTCCAGCGCCTTGAGAACGTCGGGATCAGGCTGTGACGCTGGCTTCAGTAAATCGGCTACGGCAGAAAAAAAGCTCACTCAGCAGTTTTGGCACAGATGGCCCGGCCGGCCTTGGCACCATTCGGGCGGTTGAGGGTACTGGAAATCCAGTCACCGATAGCTGCCAGTTTAGCCAGATCGACGCCGGTTTCAATGCCCAATCCGTGTAAAAGATAAATCACGTCTTCGGTCGCTACGTTGCCCGATGCCCCTTTGGCATAAGGGCAGCCGCCGAGACCGGCCACCGAGGCGTCGAAGATCGCCATGCCGAGCTGCAGGGAGGCGTGGATATTGGCGATCGCCATGCCGTAGGTGTCGTGATAATGGCCGGCCAGCCGATCGATCGGAATCTGCCGGGCGCAGGCTTCGATCATCCGCTCGATGCTGGCCGGGTTGCCGACGCCGATGGTGTCGCCGAGCGAGACTTCGTAGCAGCCCATGTCGAACAGGGTCCGGGCGACCTCGGCCGCCTTTTCCGGTGCGACGGCGCCCTCGTAGGGGCAGCCGACGACGCAGGAAACATAGCCGCGCACCGGGATTTCCAGTGCCGAAGCGGCGGAAACCACCGGTTCGAAGCGTTTCAGGCTCTCGGCAATCGAACAATTGATGTTTTTCCGGGAAAAGGACTCGGAAGCGGCACCGAAAATCGCCACTTCGCGGGCGCCGGCTTCGATGGCGGCATCGAAACCCTGCAGGTTGGGGGTCAGCACCGGGTAATTGACCCCGGCATGGCGCCGGATGCCTTGCAATACGGCACTGTTGTCGCCCATCTGCGGAACCCATTTCGGCGAAACGAAAGAGGTCGCCTCGATTACCGGCAGGCCGGCTTCGGCCAGGCGGTCGATCAACTCGATCTTGGTGGCGGTCGGGACGACCTGCTTCTCGTTCTGCAGGCCGTCACGCGGGCCGACTTCGATGATCTTGACGTGGTTGGGGAAGGACATGACGAGGGCTCCCGAATAATGAACTAGGTGCTGCCCGAGGCAGCGTCAAAGGCCTGGACCAGCGCCTGCAGGTCGACCGAGCGCAGCGCGCCGATTGCCACCTCCCAGCGCCCTTCGGCACACAGGCCTTGGGTCCCGGCCGCTTCCCAGGCGGCCTGCGCCGCCTGCAGGCAGGCCTCGCGGACCGCTTCGGCCAATTCTCCGGGACGGCGGGGGGCGCCAGGCTCGACCGGTAGCGTTTTCACTCGTTGTCGAACTCGACCAGTGCCGCGCCATCGCCAACCTGCTCGCCGGCGGCGTAGCAGAAGGCCTTGACGGTGCCGGCGGCAGGCGCGGTGATGGTGTGTTCCATTTTCATCGCTTCGAGGATCAGCAGCGGCGTGCCTTTTTCCACCTTCTGGCCGACCTGGGCGAGCAGGGCGACGACCTTGCCGGGCATCGGCGCGGTCAGGCCGCCGGCATGAGCTCCACCCGCTTCAACCAGATGCAGTGGGTCGTCGCGCAGGAGTGAGTACGTGCACCCATTGAGGAAGATGCTGCGTTTGCCCTCCACGGCAACGACACTGGCGATCAGCCGACGGTCGTCGAGTTCGACGGCGAACTGGTCGCCTTCAAGCTTGCGGCCCCGGGCCAGCGTCGTCTCGCCCTGCAAGGTGATTGCCCATTGATCGCGCTGATAGCGGACATGCGCTTCGACCAGACTGTCGCCATCGCGGAAGCCGACGGTACGGGCGGCCGACAGGTTCATCCGCCAGCCGTCGCGGGCATGCCAGGGTGAGAAGGGGTCACCGCTGGCTTTCGCGGCGGCCTTGGCTTCATGTTGTTCCCAGAGCAGCTCGCCGACCGTGGCGACCAGCAGCGCATCGCGCGGCACGGTCTGGGCGGCAGGGAAGAGGAAGTCCTTCTGGCGTTCGATCAGCCCGGTATCGAGATCGGCGCCGGCAAAGGCCGGGCAGGCGACGAGACGGGAGAGGAAATCGATATTGGTCGTCACGCCGGCCACCCGGTAGTCGGCCAGCGCTTTGCGCATGCGGGCCAGTGCCGCGTCACGGTGTTCGTCCCAGACGATCAGCTTGGCGATCATCGGGTCGTAGAAGGGCGTGATCTCGTCGCCTTCCTCGACGCCGGTATCGACCCGCACGTTGAGGCTCTCGGCCGGAGGGGCCAGGCGAACCAGCTGGCCGGTCGACGGCAGGAAACCCTTGCCGGCATCTTCGGCATAGATCCGTGCTTCCAGTGCATGGCCGCGAATCTGCAGTTGTTCCTGGGCGAGCGGTAGCGGTTGGCCGGCGGCGACACGTAATTGCCATTCGACCAGATCCTGGCCGGTGATCATCTCGGTGACCGGATGCTCGACCTGCAGGCGGGTATTCATCTCCATGAAGTAGAAGGAGCCGTCCTGGTTGGCGATGAATTCGACGGTACCGGCACCGACATAGCCCACCGCCTTGGCGGCGGCAACTGCGGCTTCGCCCATCTGGCGACGGCGTTCGAGGGTCATGCCGGGGGCCGGCGCTTCTTCCAGCACCTTCTGGTGGCGGCGCTGTACCGAGCAGTCGCGCTCGAACAGATAAACGCAGTTGCCGAGGCTGTCGGCAAAGACCTGGATCTCGATATGGCGCGGTTTGGTGATGTATTTTTCGATCAGTACGTGATCGTCGCCGAAGCTGGAAATTGCCTCGCGCTTGCAGGAGGCCAGCGCGTCGGGGAAGTCGGCGCTCTGCTCGACCAGGCGCATGCCCTTGCCGCCACCGCCGGCGGCCGCCTTGATCAGGACCGGATAGCCGATCTGGTCGGCTTCGCGGTGGAGCAGGGCCGGGGTCTGGTCGTCGCCGTGGTAGCCCGGGGTCAGCGGCACGGCGGCCTTGCCCATCAGCTTCTTGGCTTCGGATTTCGAACCCATGGCGCGGATCGCCGAAGCCGGCGGGCCAATGAAGGCGATGCCGTTGGCGGCCAGCGCATCGGCGAAATCGGCATTCTCGGAAAGGAAACCGTAGCCTGGATGCACGGCCTGGACCCCGGTTCGCTTGCAGGCCTCGACGATCTTGTCGGCCACCAGATAGGACTCGCGCGCAGCGGCCGGGCCGAGCAACACGGCTTCATCGGCCAGGCGGACATGGCGGGCATTGGCATCGGCCTCGGAATAGACGGCAACAGTACGGATGCCCATGCGGCGTGCCGTCTTGATGACGCGGCAGGCAATCTCACCACGATTTGCAATCAGGATCTTGTTAAACATGGCTTATTCCCCAATCCAGGCAGGTGAACGTTTGTCGAGGAAGGCGGCGATGCCTTCGCGGGCTTCCGGCGTGGCGCGCAGATGCGCGATGCGGTGGGCGGTTTCCTCAACCAGTGTGTCGTTGATCGGCTGATGGCTGACGGCGCGGATCAGATCCTTGGCGGCGGCCTGGGCGAGTGGGCCGCCTTGCAGCAGGCTGGCGACGATTTCCTGCACTTTGGCGTCCAGTGCTTCGGGCTCGACGGTTTCATGGACGAGGCCGATTTCGCGGGCGCGCACAGCATCGATGCGCTCGGCCGACTGGAAATAGCGGGTCGCCTGACGGGCACCGATGGCACGCAGCACATAGGGCGAAATGGCCGAGGGGATGATGCCGAACTTGACTTCGGAGGTGGCAAACACCGCCTTGGTCGAGGCGACGGCAATGTCGCAGGCCGCGGCCAGGCCCATGCCGCCACCTAGCGCGGCACCCTGGACGCGGGCGATGGTCGGCTTCTTCATTTCGGCCAGCGTGCGCAGCATGCGTGCCAGGGCGCGGGCATCGTTGAGATTGTCGTCGAGGCCGTTGTTGGCGGCCCGCTTCATCCAGTTGAGATCGGCCCCGGCCGAGAAGCTCTTGCCGCGCCCGGCGAGCACGACAGCCCGGACATCGGGGTCGGCATCCAGTGCGATACAGGCGGCTGTGAGTTCGGCGATCAGGGTCTCGTCGAAGGCGTTGTGCAGATCCGGCCGGTTCATCCAGAGGGTGGCGACCGGGCCTTTCAGTTCGATTTCAAGGGTAATGAACATCTTGTCTCCTATTTCGCCTTGGGCCACACTACGTCGCGGTCGACCGCGTACAAGGTGCAGCTTGTCCTGGCGTATTTTTCGCAATTGCTGACGGCGCTGACCAACGGGTCATCGCCACCGTGTGCCCAGCCGACATTGCCGGTCGGGGCGATGGCGAAGGCCCGGGGCAGCCCCAAATCGAGGAACTTTCGGTAGGCCTCGCGGCGCCTGTCATCGAGATAGGGCACGGCGTCGACCGCGTCGATCTCGGCGAAGTCGCTTTTCGGCGGCCGCGGGATGAAGGGATAGGGATAGCGGACTTCAGTCGGCAGGCCGATCTGTTTCAGGAAACGTTCGGTAGGCTGCCACCAGATCGCCGGCCCTTGGGGGCTGTAGAACATGGCATGCGCATCGCCTTCGGCAAAATGACCGTAGGCGATCATCTCCGCCTTGCCGCCGGCCTGGGTGTAGCGCTCGAACATCTGCTTCGGCAGCTGGCTGCCCCAGTAGCTGTCGTTGTCGCCATAGAACCAGAGCGAAGGCGTCTCGGCCTGTTTGCCGAAACTGCCGAAGGCATCGACCAGCGCCTGTTCCCAGTTGCAGGTCTGGCTCTTGAGGTTGTAGCCGCCGGCAAAGTTGAGGATGCCGCGCACCCCCGGCAAATGCCGGTTGGCCGCTGCCATCACCGACAGCCCGCCATGCGACTGGCCGACCAGCAGGATGTGTTCCGGATCGACATCCGGCCGCTGCCGCAGTACGTCGAGTACGGCAGCGATCTGGTCGGCTTGCATGCTGCCATTGCTGGCCGTATTGCAGCCGGTGTCGACAAAGCTGCCGCCCGACTTGGAAAAGCCGATGCGCATCGGGACCGCCACCATGTAGCCGCGCTGGACGAACTCGCGGCTGCCGACGAAATAGCGCGCCCGGGCCTGAAAGCGCGGGTTGCCGCTGGCCTTGCCGTGGTTGATGACGACCAGCGGAAAGGGGCCGGGACCGGGCGGGCGGAAAAGCGTTGTTTCGAGCTCGACACCAAACATCCCGGTTCGGATGGGCAGCATGATCACCTCCTCGCCCATGTCGCGCGGCAAGCCGGCCGGCGCCGCCAGCGCGGCGGGAGCGGCGAACAACGCGGCAAGTTGCAGCAGGAGGCGTTTCAGCGGGAAGCCCATGCCTACATCCGGAAAATGCCGAATTTCGTTTCTTCGGCCGGCGCATTCATTGACGCCGACAGGCCCAGGCCGAGAACACGGCGGGTGTCGGCCGGGTCGATGATGCCGTCGTCCCACAACCGCGCCGAAGCGTAGTAGGGATGGCCCTGCGTCTCGTACTGCTCGCGGATCGGCGCCTTGAAGGCGGCTTCTTCCTCCGCGCTCCAGGTTTTGCCGGCGGCTTCGATGCCGTCGCGCTTGACGGTGGCCAGCACCCCGGCTGCCTGTTCGCCGCCCATCACCGAGATGCGGGCGTTCGGCCACATCCACAGGAAGCGCGGGCTGTAGGCACGGCCGCACATGCCGTAGTTGCCGGCACCGAAGGAGCCGCCGATGACGACGGTGAATTTCGGCACCTTGGCGGTGGCGACGGCGGTGACCATCTTGGCGCCGTCACGGGCGATGCCGCCGTTTTCGTACTTGCGGCCGACCATGAAGCCCGTGATGTTCTGCAGGAAGACGAGCGGGATGCCGCGCTGGGCGCAGAGTTCGATGAAATGGGCGCCTTTTAGTGCGGATTCCGAGAACAGGATGCCGTTGTTGGCGACGATGCCGACCGGATAGCCCCAGATACGGGCGAAGCCGCAAACCAGCGTGGTGCCGTAGCGTGCCTTGAATTCGTCGAAATCGGAGTCGTCCACGATGCGGGCGATGATCTCGCGCACATCGAAAGGCTTTTTCGAGTCGGTCGGGATGACGCCGTACAACTCCTCGGCCGGATAGCGCGGTTCGAGCGGCGGGGTCAGGGTGACCGGCGGCGCCTTCTTCCAGTTCAGGTCCTTGATGATGCGGCGGGCGATGGCCAGGGCGTGGGCATCGTTCTCGGCGAGGTGGTCGACGACGCCGGAAATGCGTGTATGCACGTCGGCCCCGCCGAGGTCTTCGGCCGAGACGACTTCGCCGGTCGCCGCCTTGACCAGCGGCGGGCCGCCGAGAAAGATGGTGCCCTGGTTCTTGACGATGATCGACTCGTCGCACATGGCCGGCACGTAGGCGCCGCCGGCGGTACAGGACCCGAGCACGGCGGCGATCTGCGGAATGCCTTGCGCCGACAGATTGGCCTGGTTGAAGAAGATGCGCCCGAAGTGCTCCTTGTCCGGGAAAACCTCGTCCTGCATGGGCAGGAAGGCGCCGCCGGAATCGACCAGATAGACGCAGGGCAGGCGGTTTTCCAGGGCGATTTCCTGGGCCCGCAGGTGCTTCTTGACCGTCAGCGGGTAGTAGGTGCCGCCCTTCACGGTGGCATCGTTGGCGACGATCATGCACTCGACACCCTCGACCCGGCCGATGCCGGCGATCACCGAGGCGGCCGGGACATCGCCGCCGTACATCCCATAGGCGGCGAACTGGCCGATTTCAAGGAAGGGCGTGCCGGGGTCGAGCAGGCCATTGACCCGTTCGCGCGGCAACAGCTTGCCGCGCGCCAGGTGCTTCTGGCGTGCCGCTTCCGGGCCGCCGAGGGCGATCTTCTCGACCTTTTCATGCAGATCGGCGACGACCGACTGCATCGCAGCCGCGTTGGCCTGGAAGTCGGCCGAACGCGGGTTCAGTTGGGTTTTAAGTTGGGTCATGTCTCCTCGCTTGGTTTTATTGGCTGGGTTTTTTCGGTGACCACTCAATCCGGCTTGGGCTACAACTGGGTTTCCTTCTCCACCCACTTGACCACGGCCGGGGCCTGGTAGGTCGCCATGCGGTCGAGCAGGGCGGCCGGGTCGGTATCGGCGAGCAGCAGGCCGCGATGCACTTCGCGCACGAAACCTTCATCGCGCGCGCGGTCGAACATCTGCAGCAGCGGCGTGTAATAGCCGGCCACGTCGAGCAGCGCCGCCGGTTTCACGTGGAACCCGAGTTGCGCCCAGGTCAGGATCTCGCACAATTCCTCGAAGGTGCCAAAGCCGCCGGGCAGCGCTATGAAGCCGTCGGCCAGTTCGGCCATGCGGGCCTTGCGGGTGTGCATCGAGTCGACCACTTCCAGCCGGGTCAGCCCGTGGTGGCCGACTTCCTTGTCGAGCAACGACTTCGGAATGACGCCGGTGACCGCGCCGCCGGCTGCCATGCAGGCATCGGCCACGGCGCCCATCAGGCCGACATTGCCGCCGCCATAGACCAGTTCCAGACCGCGTTCGGCGAGGAGGGTGCCGAGGCCGGTCGCGGCCTGGCGATATTCGGGACGGTTGCCGAAGCTGGAACCGCAGAAGACACAGATTCGTTTCATGGGGCGACTTGGTGAGTGATTAAGAGGATCAGAAGCCGCAGCTTTCCAGCCACTTTTCGATCTGTGGCAGGCGGTCGGCGCCGAAGAAATGTTCGCCGTCGATGATGACGTGCGGCGAGCCGAAGACTCCCGCGGCGAGTGCCTTTTCGCATTCGTCCTTGAGCCGGGCCTTGATTTCCGGGGTTTGTAGCGCGCTGGCCAGTGCCGCGCGGTCAACGCCCTGTTTGGCGGCAATGTCGAGCACGGTGTCCGGCGAGGAAATATCGAGGTCGTCCACGAAGAAAGCGCGATAGACGGCATGGGCGAATTGCCGGGCCAGCGTACAGTCCTGGCCGTGCAACCAGTAATAGGCGCGGGCGGCGTTCTGCGTCGGCAGGGGGAAGCGGCTCGGCATCTTGTAGGGGATGCCCATGAAGCGGGCCGAGCGGGCGAAATCGTGCAGCATGTACTTGCCCTTGCTGCTGATCCCGTCGGCCGGTGGCCGTGAGCCCGTCGCCTGGAAGATGATGCCGAGCAGGATCGGATGCCATCTGACCTTGTGCCCGTGGCGTGCGGCAACGGCGTCGATCTTTTCGCTCAGCAGATAGCCGTAGGGGCTGGAAAAATCGAACCAGAAATCGAGCGGGGCTTTTTCTACGGTTGCGTTCATGTTTGTCTCCGTGGGATTGGGGCAGCGGTCGCCGGTGTGTTTGCTGTTTTATTTGCCAGTCGACCGCCGGGTGCCGCTTATTCGGCGGCGATGCTGCGGCCGATCACCAGGCGCTGGATGTCGTTGGCGCCTTCGTAGATCTGGCTGATCCGCACGTCGCGGTAGATGCGCTCGACCGGGAAGTCGCTGGTGTAGCCGACGCCGCCATGGATCTGGATGGCGTCCGAAGCGATCTTCTCGGCCGCTTCCGAGGCAAACATTTTGGCCATCGAGGCTTCCTTCAGGCAGGGCTTGCCGGCATCCTTCAGCTGGGCGGCGCGCCAGACCATCAGGCGGGCGGCGTCGAGCAGCGTGTTCATGTCGGCCAGACGGAAATTGACTGCCTGGTGCTCGATGATCGGCTGCCCGAAGGTGACGCGCTCCTTGGCGTAGCGCACGGCCGCTTCGAACGCGGCGCGGGCCATGCCGATGCTCTGGGCGGCGATGCCGATGCGGCCAGCTTCGAGGTTGGAGAGGGCGATCTTGTAGCCTTCGCCTTCCTTGCCGAGCAGGGCGGAAGCCGGCACGCGGCAGTTTTCGAAAATGATCTGTACGGTGTCGGAAGCGTGCTGGCCCATCTTGTCTTCTGTACGGCCGACGATGAAGCCCGGCGTGTTGGTCGGCACCAGGAAGCAGGAAATGCCCTTCTTGCCGGCAGCCTTGTCGGTCACCGCGAAGACGATGGCCATGTGGGCGTGCTTGCCGGTGGTGATGAACTGCTTGACGCCGTTGAGTACGAAATGGTCACCGTCGCGGTCGGCGCGGGTGGTGATCGCGGCCGCATCCGAGCCGGTGTGCGGCTCGGTCAGGCAGAAGCAGCCCCACTTTTCACCGCGGGCCAACGGCTTCAGCCACTCTTCCTTCTGCGCATCGGTGCCGTACTTCTGGGTGATGCCACATGCCAGGGAGTTCTGCACCGAGACGATGGTCGAGGTGGCGCCATCGCCGGCGGCGATTTCTTCCAGGGTCAGGACGAGCGACATGTAGTCCATGCCGGCGCCGTCCCATTCCTCGGGAACGCACATGCCCATGGCGCCCAGTTCGCCGAGTTCCTTCAGGGCTTCGGCCGGGAAGGTGTGGTTCTTGTCCCATTCGGCTGCGAAGGGGGCGAGGCGCTCTTGCGCAAAGGCGCGCATCGAGTCGCGGATCATTTCCTGTTCTTGGGTGAGGATCATGGTCTTGTCTCCAGAGAAGTCTTTTTCAGGGTGGTCAGCCAGACACCGGCGATGACCAGCAGGCCACCGGCCAGCACCGGCAGGCCGAGCCGCTCGTCGAGCAGGATGGCGGCTTGCAGCACGGCGAAAACCGGGACTAGGTTGATGAATACCGAGGCATGGCCGGCGCCCAGCCGGTGCACCGCGTCGGCGAACCAGGTGTAGGCGATGGCCGTGCCGAAAATGGCGAGGAAGAGCAGGCTGGCCCAGACCCGCCACGACCAGGCGGCGAGATGGATGTCGCCTTGCACCAGCGCCGCCAGGCCGAGCAGCAAAGCGCCGCTCAGACTGGCGAAGAAGGTGGTGGCGAGCGGCGAAAAGTGGTGCGTCGCCCGCCACCCGATAAAGGTGTAGGCCGTCCAGGTGACGACGCAGCCGACGATGAGCAGTTCGCCCAGGCCAACCGAGCCGCGCAGCAGGGCGAGCGGGTCGCCGTTGCCGATCACGGTCAGGCAGCCGGCCAGCGCGATGACGCTGCCCCAGGCCTTGCGCGGGTTCATGCTTTCCTTGCCGGTCAGCCATGCGGTGATGACGATGACTGCCGGGTTGAGGGCGACGACCAGCGCACCGCGCCCGGCCGGGATGTGTTTCAGGCCGAAGAAGAAGCACAGGCCGTAGAGGAAGATGCCGAAGAAGCCCAGTCCCCAGACCAGGCCCCATTCACGGCTACCCTGCGGCAGGGCGATGCCACCCTCGCTGAACAGCGCCACGGCACCGACCAGCAGGCCGGCGATGACGAAGCGCAACGATGCGACGGCGAGCGGCGCCGGGAGCTCCTGGGCGACGATGCGCCCGGCGATCCAGGTTCCTCCCCACATGGCCATGGCCAGGACCAGCTTGACGTAGGTCAGCGTACGGGCGGCGTTCGGCAATTAGAGCAGTTCCACCGCCAGGGCCGTGGCTTCGCCGCCACCGATGCAGAGCGAGGCGACGCCACGCTTCTTGCCGTACTTCTTGAGCGCGCCGAGCAGCGTGACGACGATGCGGGCGCCGGAGGCGCCGATCGGGTGGCCGAGGGCACAGGCACCGCCATGCACGTTGACCTTGGCTGGGTCGAGCTTGAGGTCGTGCAGCGCCGCCATGGTGACCACGGCGAAGGCTTCGTTGATCTCGTAGAGGTCGACGCTGTCGGCAGTCCAGCCGGTCTTGGCGAACAGCTTCTGCATGGCGCCGACCGGGGCGCTCGGGAAGAGGGCCGGGATGCCGGCGTTGGTGGTGTGGCCGACGATGCGGGCAAGCGGGGCGAGGCCGAGCTTGGCAGCCTGCGATTCGCGCATCAGGACCAGGGCAGCGGCACCATCGGAAATTGACGAAGAATTGGCGGCGGTGACGGTGCCATCCTTCTTGAAGGCGGGCTTCAGGGTCGGGATCTTGTCCACATTGACGGCGAACGGACCTTCGTCCTTGTCGACAACGACATCGCCCTTGCGGCCGGCGACGGTAACCGGCGCGATTTCCCAGGCGAAGCTGCCGTTGTTGCTGGCTTCGATGGCGCGAGTGGTCGAACGGACGGCGAATTCATCCTGGGCTTCGCGGCTGAAACCGTAGCTGGCAGCACATTCTTCGGCGAAGGTGCCCATCAGGCGGCCGCGGGTTTCCTTGCCGTAGGCGTCTTCCAGGCCGTCGAGGAACATGTGGTCGAGCAGCTGGCCGTGGCCGAGGCGATAACCGCCGCGCGCCTTGGGTAGCAGGTAGGGGGCGTTGGTCATCGACTCCATGCCGCCGACCACGGCCACGCCGTAGGAGCCGGCCAGGATGCCGTCGTGGCCAAGCATGGTGGCCTTCATCGCCGAACCGCAGACCTTGTGGATGGTGGCGCAACCGGCAGTGATCGGCAGGCCAGCCTGCAGCGCGGCCTGGCGGGCCGGAGCCTGGCCCTGACCGGCTTGCAGGACGCAGCCCATCAGCACTTCATCGACCAGATTGGCATCGATGCCGGCCCGCTCGACGGCGGCCTTGATGGCGACGGCGCCGAGATTGGCGGCGGTCAGTCCGGCAAAACCGCCCTGAAAGGCGCCCATGGCGGTACGGGCGGCGGAAACGATAACGATCGGATCATTCATGCTGATTCTCCTGAGTGGTTGTTGTAACTAAGCTTCCAACGCCTTCAAGGCGGCGTCGTAGCGGATGGCTAAATCTTGCGGATGGTCGACGGTGATGCCGAGGTCGTGTACCAGACCGTCCTTCAGGCCGTATACCCAGCCGTGGATGGTCAGTTTCTGGCCACGCGACCAGGCATCCTTGACGACCGGGGTATGGCAGAGGTTGACGACTTGTTCGAGTACGTTGAGCTCGCACAGCTTGTCGTGGCGTTGTTCGACGGGCAGGTTGTCGACCAGGGCCTGGTGCTTGCTATGGACTTCCTGCACGTTGTGCAGCCAGAAGTCGACGATGCCGACCCGGGTCTTGTTCAGGGCGGCACCGACGCCGCCACAGCCATAGTGGCCGACGACCATGATGTGCTTCACTTTCAGCACGTCGACGGCGTACTGGATGACCGACAGGCAGTTCATGTCGGTGTGCATCACCAGGTTGGCGACGTTGCGATGGACGAAGACTTCGCCCGGCAGCAGGCCGACGATCTGGTTGGCCGGGACGCGCGAGTCGGAGCAGCCGATCCAGAGGAATTCCGGCGCCTGCAACTGGGCCAGCTTGTTGAAGTAATTCGGGTCGACTTCCTGCATGCGTTGGGCCCAGGCCCGGTTGAAGTCGAACAGGTGCGACAGGTTTTCGCTGCGGATTTCCTCTTCCGACCAGTTGTCGAGATCGAGGGCGAGGAACATCGTGCCTTCGATCGGCGTCTGGTAGTAATTGGGGGCTTCGGTAAAGCCCAGTTCGCGATACAGCTTCACCGCCATGCGCATGTTGGGCAGGGTGTCGATGATCAGCTTGCGATAGCCGATTTCCTTGGCGGCCTTGATGGCGGCCAGCGCCAATGCAGCGCCAATCCCCTGGCCACGTTGTTCAGGCGTGACATATAGACGTTTCATCTCGCATACGCCATCGCTGTCGGGGAGCGGCCGCACGCCGACGCAGCCGACCGGTTGGCCATCGTTCTCGGCGATGAATAGGCGACCTTGCGGTGCGGCATAGCCACCGGGCAGCGAGGCCATCTCCTGTTCGAAGTTCTGGAAGGACAGGTCGACGCCCAGCCATGCCGCATAGTTGCGGAAGTACTGGCGAACCTGTTCCAGGGCTTCGGTATCGTGGGCAGTGAGGATGCGAAGGGTAACGGTCATGCTGTTGAGCTCCAGTTGCGGCGCTCCCGTTCCGGGAACGCCGGCGGGAGCTGTTTATGCGGTTTCGGCGAAAAGTTCGCGACCGATCAGCATTCTACGGATTTCGGAGGTGCCTGCCCCGATCTCATAGAGCTTGGCATCGCGCCACAGGCGGCCGGTCGGGTACTCGTTGGTATAACCGACGCCGCCCAGGGTCTGGATGGCCTCGCCGGCCATCCAGGTGGCCTTTTCGGCGGAATAGAGAATGGCGCCGGCGGCATCCTTGCGCAGGGTGCGCGAATGGTCGGTCGCATCGCAGGCCCGGCCGACGGCATAGACGTAGGCGCGGGTGGCCTGCCAGGTGGAATAGAGATCGGCGACCTTGCCCTGCATCAGCTGGAACTCGCCGATCGCCTGGCCGAATTGCTTGCGCTCGTGCAGGTAGGGGACGACCACGTCCATGCAGGCGGCCATGATGCCGAGCGGGCCGCCGCAGAGCACGGCGCGCTCGTAGTCGAGGCCGGACATCAGGACCTTGGTGCCGTTTCCGACGCCGCCCAGCACGTTTTCTTCCGGCACTTCGCAATCGTCGAAAAAGAGCGGGAAGGTGTTGGAACCGCGCATACCCAGCTTGTCGAGATGGGTGCCGTGACTGAATCCCTTGAAGCCCTTTTCGACAATGAAGGCGGTCATACCCTTGGCGCCGGCGTTCGGGTCGGTCTTGGCATAGACCACCAGCGTATCGGCGTCGCCACCGTTGGTGATCCACATCTTCGAGCCATTGAGGACGTAGCGGTCGCCCTTCTTCTCGGCCTTGAGCTTCATCGAGACGACGTCGGAGCCGGCGTTCGGTTCGGACATGGCCAAGGCGCCGACATGTTCGCCGGAGATCAGTTTGGGCAGGTATTTCTGGCGCTGGGCCTCGTTGCCGTTGCGGCGGATCTGGTTCACGCACAGATTCGAGTGGGCGCCGTAGGAGAGGCCGACTGAAGCCGAGGCGCGGGAGATTTCTTCGAGGGCGACGATATGGGCCAGGTAACCCATGTTGGTGCCGCCGTATTCCTCGCCGGCCGTCATGCCGAGCAGGCCCATCTCGCCGAACTTCTTCCAGAGATCGGCCGGGAATTCGTTGACGCGGTCGATTTCGGCGGCACGCGGCGCAATTTCGGCGTCGGCGAAGCTTTTGACGGCATCGCGCAGCAGGTTGATGTCTTCGCCGAGGCCAAAGTCGAGGCTGGGAATGTTCATGTGGTTTGTCTCCGTTCTAGGTTTGTTTTTCAGTCTTGCCGTGCATCACCATGATGGTTTGCTGCATCAGCGCACAGAGCGTTTCCCGGCCGTCTTTCAAGGCGAAGACGTCGGCCTGGGTGACGATCAATGTTCTGCCCGGACGTACCACCTGGCCGCGGGCGATCAGCTTTTCGCCGTCGGCCGGTGCAACCAGGTTCATCTTGTATTCGACCGTGAGTACGGAAGCGGTCGCCGCCACCATGCTCATCGCCGCATAGCCGGCCGCCGAGTCGGCGATCATCCCGACCACGCCGCCATGCACGAAGCCATGCTGCTGCTCGACGCCCGACCAGTGCGGCAGATGGATTTCGGTCCGGCCATGTTCGACGACGGGCATGCTGGCCTGGATCAGGGCCATGGCGTTCTGCCGGGCAAAACTGGCCAGGACGCGTTCGGCGAAGTGAGGGTCGGATATACGATGCATGGCGTGATTGTATTGACGTTTACGTTAACGTCAACATGAGCACCGAAAAATCCCCGGCCGTGACCGGGGAATTGCCGACTCAGACGCGAAGCAGCGCCTTGGCCAGACGTTCCGACAATTGATCTTCGGTGAATTGCGGTTCGTTCGGCGGATACAGCGAGTTTTCCTCGATCTCGAAACCGTGTTCCTGTGCCAGGGCACGCAGTTCCTTGATCTTTTGGCAGGCCTTCAGGCTTTCCTTGAGGGCGGCGTCGGCTTTGGCCTTTTCGGAAAAGGCTTTGATTGGGGCGATGGACATGTTGTTCTCACGAATACTGTTGTGGGGAAAATGCCCGGCAAGCCAGGCGACTTATTCTAAATCCACATTAACAGTAGGGGAATAGTTGCGTTGCAACAATATTCGGGAAAATTAAGCGGCCGATCAGGCAAGCGGCTCGCCGCGCTGCAGCAAGATGTTCTGGCATTGCTGCTCGAACTGGCTGATTTCGCCGAGCATGGTCTCGATGTCTTCGCGTTGCTGTTCGAGCGCCTGGCGGCGATTGGCCATGACGCGCAGGCATTCCTGCAGTTGCGATGTCTCATCCTGCGCGCCCTCGTACATGCCGATCAGATCCTTAATTTCAGCCAGCGACAGGCCGAGCCGCTTGCCGCGCAGGGCCATCTTGAGACGGGCCCGGTCACGCCGGGTGAAAATCCGCTTGCTGCCTTCGCGCGCCGGCGCCAGGATGCCCTGATCCTCCCAGAAGCGAATGGTCCGTGGCGTAATGCCGAATTCGCGGGCAAGGTCGGAAATGGCGAAGGTGGGGGCCGGCTGGCTCAAGCATGTCTCCTGGTGAGTGGCTGCGAGTAAATCAGAAGAGGGGGGATTTTTCAATCCGCTACCGTATGGTAACTTTTGCGACCCATACGAACGGAATTCCCATGTCGCCGCATTATCCGCATGCCCATCCGCCCGCTGCCGGCGAGATGACCGAGGTTGCCCCGAATATCTTCTGGTTGCGCATGCCCTTGCCGTTCCAGCTCGATCACATCAACTTGTGGTTGCTGCGCGACGGGGCCGGCTGGACGATCATCGACACCGGCTTTCCCGATGACGGGGTACGCGAAACCTGGACACAGGTCATCGCAGGGCTGGATGGTCCGGTGACCCGCCTGATCGTCACTCATTTCCATCCCGACCACCTGGGGTTGGCGACCTGGCTGATGGAGAAGACTGGTGCGCCGCTATGGATGACTAGCAGCGAGTTCCTGACCGCCCATGTCGTCTGGCACGAGGTGGCCGGACACGGGGCGCGTTTCATGGTGGAGCAGTTCCGGAAGCATGGCCTGGATGCCGAGCGCCTGGCCAAGTTCGAGAAGCGTGGTTCCGGCTATCGCAAGGCAGTCCCCAGCTTGCCCGATCACTATCATCGCCTGAAGGAAGGCGACGAAATCGCGATCAATGGCCGGAACTGGCGGCTTTTGATCGGCCACGGCCATGCTCCTGAGCATATGTCGCTTTACTGCGCCGAACTCGGCGTGTTAATTTCCGGAGACATGCTTTTACCGAGAATTTCCACCAATATCAGCGTCTTTGCGGCAACGCCGGACGCCGATGCGTTGGGCTGGTATCTGAACTCTCTGGATCAACTGGCGAAGGATGTTCCGGGAGAAACATTGGTGTTGCCATCACACGGCCTGCCGTTTACGGGGGTGCAGGATCGTGTGGCGGCATTGCACGCTCACCACGATGAACGCCTGCGTGCTCTGGAGAATAGCTGTGAAGAAGCGCCAAAGAGCGCAGCCGAGTTGCTGGAGACCTTGTTTCAACGAGCACTCGATACGCATCAAACCATGTTCGCGATGGGCGAGGCGATTGCCCATCTGAACCATCTTGAGCAAGCCGGTCGGCTCTCGCGCTCCAGCGATGCCGACGGTGTGATTCGATATTCGCGGTGTAAAGCCCGCGCCGCGCACTGACAGAGGGAGTTTGAGTATGTCGCAGCAAACGAATGACCAGGCACAGAACCTGCCGAATCCGGCTGAAATGGCCAAAACCTATGCCGAAGTCGCCCAGCGCGCTTCGCGCATCATTACCCAGTTCATGGAAAAGAAGGCCAAGGAAGGCGTTGAGGCGCCGGCCGACGAACTTGGCGTCGCCAAGGCCTTCATGGATCTTTCCTCGCGTTTGATGGCCAATCCGTACAAGGTGGCACAAACCCAGATGAACATGATGTGGGATTACTTCTCGCTGTGGCAAAACACGACGATGAAGATGATGGGCATGCCGGTGCAAGCACCCGTTGCTTCGCCGAAGAAAGGTGACAATCGCTTCAAGGACGAGGAATGGGAGCAGCATTTCCTGTTCGACTTCGTCAAGCAGTCCTACCTGATCACCGCTCGTCACCTGCATGACACCGTGGCCGGTACCGAAGGTCTCGACGAAGCGACGCAGCAGAAGGTGAACTTCTTTACCCGTCAGTACATCGATGCCCTGTCGCCGTCCAACTTCGCGCTGACCAACCCGGAAGTCTTCCGTGAAACGGTGAAGAGCCACGGCCAGAATCTGATCAAGGGCCTCAACAACCTGCTGCATGACGTCGAATCCGGCGACGGTCAGCTGCGCATCCGGATGACCGACACCTCGGCTTTCGAGATGGGCAAGAATGTCGCCACGACGCCGGGCAAGGTCGTCTTCCAGAACGAACTGTTCCAGCTGATCCAGTACGATCCGCAAACGCCCGACCAGTACAAGAAGCCATTCCTGATCGTGCCGCCGTGGATCAACAAGTATTACATCCTCGACTTGCGCGAGAAGAACTCGATGGTCAAGTGGGCGACCGAACAAGGTCACACTACCTTCATCATGTCCTGGATCAATCCGGACGAGAAGCTGGCCAAGAAGTCCTTCGAAAACTACCTGCTCGAAGGTTCGCTGGAAGCCATCAACCAGGTCTGTGCGCAGACCGGCGAAGACAGCGTCAATCTGGCAGGCTACTGTCTGGGCGGGACGCTGACCATGACCACGCTGGCCTACATGGCAGCGAAGAAGGACAAGCGTGCGAATTCGGCAACCTTCTTCACCACCATGCTCGACTTTTCCGAGCCGGGCGAACTGGGGGTCTTCCTGGATGAGGGCGCAGTTTCCGGGCTCGAGAAGAAAATGGCGGAACGCGGCTTCCTGGAAGGTTCGGAAATGGCCGGTACCTTCAACATGCTGAAGGCCAACGATCTGATCTGGTCGTTCGTGGTGAACAACTACCTGCTGGGCAAGGATCCGTTCCCGTTCGACCTGCTTTTCTGGAATTCGGACTCGACCCGCATGCCGGCCGCGATGCACAGCTTCTACCTGCGCAACATGTACCTCGGCAACCTGCTCAAGGAACCGGGTGGCATCACGCTCGGCGGCGTCAAGATCGATATCTCCAAGGTCAAGACCCCGTGCTACTTCATCTCGACCATCGAAGACCACATTGCACCGTGGAAGAGCACCTACATGGGGGCCCGTTTGCCTTCCGGCCCGACCAAGTTCGTGCTGGGTGGCTCCGGCCATATCGCCGGTATCGTCAATCCGCCGGTGGCCAACAAGTACGGTTACTGGACCAACGATGCGACCGACGGCAACCTGCCGGAAAGCCCGGAGGATTTCCTTGCCGGAGCAACGCAGAATGCCGGTTCCTGGTGGACCCACTGGCATCAATGGGTAACCAGCCTGCCGGGCGGTAGTGCCAAGGTCAAGGCTCGCAAGCCGGAAGACGGTTCGCTCAAGGTCATCGAAGCGGCACCGGGCAGCTACGTCAAGTTCCGTCTGGATGCGCAGAAGAAAGCCTGATCGACTGTGTTCTAACAGGACAAGGGAGGCTTGGGCCTCCCTTTTTTTTGACAGAACGCTTTCTTTTCCGTGTGGTCGAAACGACCATGAGAGGAAAGGAGGTGTGTCATGTTCGATGACCCCGTTGTTTCGGTTCATCTCCCTCCCGACTTGCGTAATTACGCAGGCGGACACGAGGAAATCATCGCCAGTGGCGACACGGTCGGCGAACTGCTTGTTGCGCTAGGCCATACTTATCCCGCTCTCCGCGGTCATCTCCTGTCTTCTTCCGGTGAACTGGTATCGGGGTTGGCTGTTTACCTGGGAGCGCGTAGCATCCGGGACAGCCAAGGATTGAATACGCCAGTCCAACTTGAAGAAACCCTCAGCATCATCTCGACGGGAAACCACTGAAGATTTCCCCCGGCGCAGTTGAATTCAACTGGGGTATGCTTGTCTCCAAACGCAGTCAAAAAAATGAGGGAGACAAGTATGGAGCAATCGGTTGCCACGCAGCTGAGCCGGGTCTTGGCACATCAGGAGAATCCGCTTTCGTTCGCGATCACTCTGATGGAGCATCTGGTTGTCCCGACGTTTGTCCTTGATGCCGAGCAACGTGTTCTGATCTGGAACCATGCCTGCGAACGCTTGACCGACCTGCGGGCGGAGGAGGTGGTGGGCACCCGGCTCCATTGGCAGGCTTTTTACGAAGCGCCGCGGCCTTGTCTGGCTGATTTGGTGGCGACGGCAAGTTATGCCGAAATTGCCGATTTGTACACGGTCCATGAAGAGCCCGGGCAGCCCAGTTTTGGCGTTCATGCCGAGAATTGGTGCTGGATGCCGCGACGCCGCCAGCGGCTGTACTTGGCGGTCGATGCCGGGCCGGTTTATGACGAATCGGGCCAGTTGATTGCGGTCGTCGAAACATTGCGCGACATCACCGAAAAACAGATTGCGCAGAGCAAGGTTATCGAACAGGCGGGCATTCTCAAGGCTCATTTCGACGAGCATCAACGCGAAGCCGAGCTGGCACGACGCATTCTGGAACACCAGATTCGAAGCGATCTCATGCAGCGTGCCGCTGTTTCGTACTCTGTAGCGCCAGCCAGCAATTTTTCCGGCGACATGGTGCTGGCAGCGTTGGCGCCGAATGGACGGCGTTATGCCATTCTGGCCGACGCAACCGGACACGGTTTGGCTGCTGCAGTCAGTATCCTGCCCATGGTCCAGGAGTTTTACCGGATGGTCGAATTGGCTTCGCCTTTGGGGAGTCTGGTGGAGGCCATCAATTTCCTGCTGACCAATTCGCTGCCGACAGGCCGATTCGTCGCCGCCGCCTTTGTTTGTGTCGACGATTTGGCCGGCGTGGCCGAGATTTGGGTAGGCGGGGTACCCGACGTAATGATGAGCGATGCGCTAGGGCGAGTCGAGTACCGTTTTTCTTCGCGAAACCTGCCCTTGGGTATCACTCGCAGTGGCGACGTAGCGGCGGGGGTGGAACGTGCCCTGTGGCGGAAGGGAAATCGCCTGCTGCTCGTCTCCGACGGGGTGCTGGAAGCTGGATGCGAAGAGCAATTCGGAGATGAGCGCCTGCTTGATTGTGTCGCGAATACGGCGGCCGGTGATCTGATCGGGGCCATCAAGAGCAAGCTGGAAAGCCATCTGAAGGGACTGGCTGCGCATGACGACATGTCGGTGCTGGTCGTCGATTACGCCGCTCCGGTCAATCAGTGATGAATCAGCGGTAGGCGGCCGGGAAATTTCGGCCATTCGACTGCGTCGAGCATGTTCTTGACGATCAGCCCCAGCTCGGTGTCGCCGGTGATTTCCAACTCGCGGTTGAAAAACAGCGTATCCGGGTCTTCCTGCCGTGCCAGCAACTGCAGGTAGGCCGACAGGTTGGCGGCAAAGGCCAGGTCCGGCTCGCGGGTCGGCGTGAAGACCGGCCGGAACAGGCCGTTGCGGTAGGTGTAACTGGCCTCGCCGCCGGTATCCAGGACCCGGACCCGGAACAGCTTGTCTTCCAGTGCCGCGAGTTCATCGACCGGCAGCAGGTTCATCTTCAATGCGGCATTCAGGCCGGCGACCAGCGCCAGGGAATGCGGCCATTGCGGCAGCTTGCCGACCAGGCTGGCGAGGAAACCGGGGAGTTGAAACTTCGGAATGGTGAATTTGCTGTCCATGCTCATGCTCCCAGTTGGGCGAGGGCTTGCGTGTGGTTCTGGGCGATGCCGGCATTGCCGAACCAGTAACCGTCGACCAGTCCGCTGGCATTCCAGTTCCCGCTGTCGACGTCGACCGACTGACCTCGGCGGGCAGCGTCGAAGGCAGCGATGATTTCGTTCAGGTGCTGTTTCTGCGGGCTGATGCGGATGGCGTCGATGCCCATGCGCAGCATGTCGGGGATTTCGTGCAGCAGGTTGTAGCTCTGTGCCGACATCGTCTGAATGCCGTTGATGGTCAGGAACTCCTGGCCTTCACGCGTCTTCAGGGTCAAGCCTTCGGCATGGTCGAGGCACTTGAACTGGCAGTCGTCCTTGTTCAGGTCGTAATGGCGGGCGGTGAAGCAGCGGGCCGAGAAGGCTAGCGGAATCTTGCCGAAGACGAAAACCTCGGTTTCGACCTCGGCCGGTTTGCTCCGGTGCAAGGTGTCGACCAGTGTGCGGGTCGCTTCCAGGGGCGGCACCCAGCGCTTGAGGCCGAAGCGGGCGTAGGTGGCCAGCGTCGCTTCGTTGTAGATGTTGAGGTGGGGGCCGGCGACGAAAGGCTTGCCCTGGACCAGATTGATCGCGCCCAGGTCGTTGGCTTCGACCATGCAGCCGGATTCGTCGACCAGGCGACGCAAGGCCTTGAGGTCGCTTTCTGATTCGAGCAGGGCCTGGGCCGAGACGACGACCTGCTTGCCGGCATCGGTCAGGTCGCGGGCCAGACCGATCCAGTCGGCGGTACGCAATTGCTGCCGGCGCGAACAGACCACTTCGCCAACATAAATGATATCGAGGGCGGGGTTCTGCGCCATTTCGGCGTAGAACTCCATGACTTCGGCCTTCGGCCAGAAATAGAGCAGGGGGCCCAGTGACAGTTTCATGCCGATTATTCCTTTAGCGCCAAGGCCGGTTGTAGGCGCCGAGCGTTGCCTGACTGCCTTCGGAGACCTTGGCCAGCTCGGCCTGCCAGGCCGGTTTGACGTGGAAGCGTTCGCTGCCGGCAGCGAGCGAGTCGAGCGCGGCACGCAGGGTGCGGGTGACCTGGGTGACGTAGGCCGGGCTGCGCTGGCGTCCTTCGACCTTGATCGCCTTGACGCCGATCTTGATGATTTCCGGCAGGATGGAAACGACGTTGAGGCTGGTCGGCTCTTCGAGAGCGTAATAGGTTTCGCCCTGTACCTCGAAGCGGCCCTTGCACAAGGTCGGGTAGCCGGCCGGCTCGTCATCGCCGAAACGGTCGATCAGGATGCCGTTGAGGCGGGTTTCCATGGCGCCCGGCTTCTTGTCCCACTTGACGTACTTGGCCGGCGAGCAGGCGCCTACGGTATTGGGCGATTCGCCGCAGGCGTACGAGGACAGCCAGCAGCGGCCTTCGTTCATGACGCACAGGCTGCCGAAACCGAAGACTTCGATTTCGACCGTGGTGTTCTTGATCACGTGTTCGACCTGGGCCAGCGTCAGTACCCGGGGCAGCACGGCGCGGCGAACATTGAATTCGCGCTGGGCGAAATTGATCGCCTCGTAGCTGGTTGCCGAGCCCTGCACGGAAAGGTGCAGGCGCTGTTGCGGATGCCGGCGGGCGGCGTAATCGAGCAGGCCGACGTCGGCCAGAATGATGGCATCAACGCCCAGATCGACAGCAGCGTCGACCGCCTTCTGCCAGTCGCCGACACGGCCGGCCTGGGGGAAGGTATTGATGGCAAGCAGTACTTCGCAGCCCTTGGCATGGGCGTAACGGATACCTTCGGCCATGTTTTTCTGGTCGAAGTTCAGGCCGGCAAAATTGCGGGCATTGGTGTCGTTCTTGAAGCCGAGATAGACGGCATCGGCACCGTTATCGACTGCGGCTTTGAGAGCGGGCAGGCTGCCGGCCGGGCAGATGAGATCGGGAAGGGCACTCATGGAAAGGCAATCTTGAAGACAAGCCGACGAGTATAGCCAGCGCCGGGCGCGCTCCATTGATCCTGGTCAAAGCCCGGGCGGTATTAGCCGGCGGTGCGGTTGCCGGCCTTAGCGGATGACGACGGTAGGCTTGTAACCGAGCGCGCTGCGGATTTTTTCAGCCACCTTGTCGGCGTCGCCACGGCTGGCATAAGGGCCGAGCTGCAGGCGGTGAATGCCATTACCCGGATTGACCCGCATTGGCTCGTTCAGCCAATCCAGTTCGCGCGTCAGGTGATTCTTCAGATTCTCGGCGTTGTCGGCATTGGCGAAGGCGCCCAGTTGCAGGTAGATGCCTTTCGGCAAGTTTGCTTCGGAGACATTGGCCGAAGGAATGCTGGTTTGCACTGGACGTTCCTCCTGTCCCATGCGTTTGGCCAGCAACTCGATATCGTCCCGTTCGGCAGGTTTGGCCGGCGGCGTGACCTGGGCGTAGGTGGTGCTCATTGCCTCGCCCGGGATGATCGCTTCGACTTCGACCTGGCCGCTGCCGCCATTGATCAGACCGAGCTTGTAGGCGGCGGTGTAGGAGAGGTCGATGACGCGGTCGGCATGGAAGGGACCGCGGTCGGTGATGCGGACGATCACCGATTTGCCGGTCTGCAGGCTGGTTACCCGGACGTAGGAAGGGAGCGCCAGGGTCGGGTGGGCGGCGGTCATGGCGAACATGTCGTAGGGTTCGCCGATCGAGGTCTTCTGGCCGTGGAACTTCTTGCCGTACCAGCTGGCGATGCCGCGTACCTTGTAAGGACGGACACTGGTGTTTGGCACGTATTCCTTGCCCAGCACGACGTAGGGTTTGGTCGCCGGTTTGTGCAGCGGTTCCCATTTCGGCTCGGCATCCGGGATGTCATCCAGGCCGTCGGGGATTTCCTCGGCCGGGCCGTCATCCTTGTAGAAGCCTCCGCCCCGTTTGAGGATGGCGGTCGGCTTCTTGGTTGGCGTCGGGCTTTTGCTGCTGGTTCCCTTACCGCTTTCCGTGCTGCCATCTGGACCGACGCGCGGGGCGCTGCCACAGGCGGCGAGCAGCAGGGCGAGCAGGGCGGTGGGCAGCAGGCGGAGCATCATTTCTTGACCAGCATCCGGTGAGTATGAATCGACATCAGGATACCGACGCCCAGGAACAGCGTCACCAGCGCCGTGCCGCCGTAGCTCATGAAGGGGAGCGGGACGCCGACGACGGGGAGGATGCCGCTGACCATCCCCATGTTGATGAAAGCGTAGGTGAAGAAGCCCAGGGTGATGGCGCCGGCGAGCAGCCGGGAAAACAGGGTCGGGGCGGAGGAAGCGATGATCAGTCCGCGCCCGATCAGCAGCGTGTAGAGGAGGACAAGCAGGGCATTGCCGATCAGACCCCATTCCTCGGAAAAAACTGCAAAGATGAAGTCGGTGTGCTTTTCCGGGATGAATTCGAGGTGGGTCTGGGTGCCGTTCAGGTAGCCCTTGCCGATGGCACCACCGGAGCCGATGGCGATGGTGGCCTGGATGATGTGGTAACCGGAACCCAGTGGGTCGGTGGTCGGGTCGATCAGGGTCAGGATCCGCTTCTGCTGGTAGTCGTGCATCATGCCCCAGAGGATGGGGGCTGCGGCTGCCGCCGCGGCGATCATGCCGACGATGATTTTCCAGGGCAGGCCGGCGAAGAAAATCACGTAGAAACCAGCCGAACCGACCAGCAGTGCAGTACCGAGATCAGGCTGCTTGGCGATCAGTGCAAAGGGGACCAGCAGCAGCATGGCGGCGCCGAAGTAGTGCTTCATCTTCAGCGTTGCTTCGTACTTCTGGAAGTACCAGGCCAGCATCAAGGGCATGGCGATCTTCATGATTTCCGAAGGCTGAATCCGGGTGAAGCCCAGTGGCAACCAGCGCCGTGCCCCGTTGACCTTGATCCCGAACAGGAAGACCGCGACCAGCAGGATCACCCCCAGCACGTAGAGTGGAATGGCGAAGCTCATCAGCTTTTGCGGCGGCAGGCGGGAGACGAACCACATGATGACCATGGCGACGCCCATGTTGCCGAGCTGCGAGAACACCCGCTGGTTGCCGTCGAAGGTGGCCGAATGGACGGTCGCCAGCCCGACGGCCATGATGGCCAGCGTGATGAAGAGCAAGGGAAAGTCGATATGGGCGATCAGCTGTTGCCAACTGCGGCGCAGGGTGCCGATGACGTCGATCATTCTTCGCTGTCCTCTTCGATTGCCGCGCTGTCTTCCTTGGCAGCGCCGGCCGGCAGCTTGCCCAGCAAGTAGTAGTCGATGACCATGCGGGCGATCGGCGCCGCGGATTGGGCGCCGAAGCCGCCGTTTTCAACCAGGACGGCGAGGGCGATCTTCGGATTGTCGGCCGGAGCATAGGCAATGAACAGCGCGTGGTCGCGCAGTTCCTTCTTGGTGCCGCCCTCCTTGTACTGCGCACCTTTCAGCGAGAAAACCTGGGCCGTACCGGTTTTGCCGGCGGCTTCGTAGGGTGCGCCAGCAAAGGCCCGTGCACCGGTACCCTCCTTGATTACCCCGACCATGGCGCGGCGGATGACGTCGACGTTCTGCGGCTTCAATTTCAGGTCGCGGATCGGCTGGGGTTCGACGGGACGTTTTTCGCCAGTTTTGGTATCGACGATGTGATGCACGATATGAGGACGGAACATCACGCCGTTATTGGCCAGGGTTGCCGTAGCCTGGGCGAGCTGGATCGGGGTGTAGGCGTTGTAACCCTGGCCGATGCCGATCGAGATGGTTTCGCCGGCATACCATTTTTGCTGTTCGGGCTTCTTGAAGCGCTGCTTCTTCCATTCCGGTGACGGCAGGACGCCTTTCGATTCGCCGGAGTCGTCCTTGCCGATATCGATCCCGGTTCGTTGGCCGAGGCCGAGCAGGCCCATGAACTTGGCGATATTGTCGATCCCCATGTCGTTGGCCAGGATGTAGTAGTAGGTGTCGCAGGAATGGACGATCGACTTGTACATGTCGACAACGCCATGGCCCCCCTTCTTGTCGTCGCGGAACTGGTGGTTGCCGAAATTGAAAAAGCCGGGATCGTTGATTGCCTGGGAAGGCGTGCGTTTGCCCATTTCGAGTGCGGCCAGTGCCATGAAAGGCTTGAAGGTAGAGCCGGGGGGGTAGGCCCCGTTGATGGCACGATTGATCATCGGCTTGCTCGGGTGCTCGTTCAATTCCTTCCAGTTGTCGGGCGTGATGCCATCGACGAAGAGATTGGGGTCGTAAGTCGGATTGGAAACCAAGGCCAAAATGCCGCCGGTCGAGGGCTCAATCGCCACCAGCGAGCCTTTGCGGTCGCCGAAGGCCTGTTCGGTGATTTCCTGCAGCTTGGCGTCAAGCGTCAGTTGCAGATTGTTGCCGGAAACCGGCGGGATGCGCTTCAGGCTGCGCAAGGCCCGGCCGCCGGCATCGATTTCGACTTCTTCGTAACCGGTCTGGCCATGCAGCTCGAATTCGTAATGCTGCTCGATCCCGGTTTTGCCGATATGGTCGGTTCCTTTGTAGGTCGCTTGCTTTTCGGCTTCTTCGATCCATTTCAGGTCGCGATCGGTGATCCGGCCGATGTAGCCGATGGCGTGCGAAGCGACGTTTCCAAGGGGGTACTGGCGAAATAGCCGGGCCTTGACCTCGACGCCAGGGAAGCGGTAACGCTGAGCGGCAAACTTGGCAACTTCGCTGTCGGTCAGCCGGGTGCGGATCGGGATGGATTCGAAGTTCTTGGCTTCGTCGAGCAGGCGCTTGAAACGTTTGCGGTCCTTGGGCTGGATGTCGATAACCTCGGTCAGGGCATCGATTGTCGCCTCCATGTCGCTGACCCGCGAGGGGGTGATTTCCAGCGTAAAGGCGGAGTAGTTGCGGGCCAGCACGACACCGTTGCGGTCGGTGATGACGCCACGGTTCGGAACGATGGGGATCAGCGCAATCCGGTTGTCCTCGGCGCGGGTCTGGTAGAAATCATGCTGGATGACCTGTAGCCAGAAGAACCGGCCAATCAGCAAACCGAAGGCGAGCAGGACGGTGGCGGCAGCAAAGCCGAGGCGAAAACGGAAGCGGTCGAGATCGGCTTCGGGATTGTGGAAATCACCCACGGGCGGCAGCCTGCTTAAATCGGACGGTCAGGGTCCTGCTCGACCGGCTGATATTGCGGCAAGAGCAGGATGAAGGTGGCGGGAATCCAGAGCAAGGTTGCAATGAACGGGCCGATGAAATATCCCCAGCCAGGAAAATCGGCACCGACTGCAAGCCGCATCAATGCCTGAATCAGTTGCGTGGCGATCAGCAGGGGCATGACCTGCAGCGCTTGCTGAACCAGCGGAAACCACAGCAGGCGACGGGAGAGCGAGGCGGAAACGTAGGCCAGCAGGACATAGGCAAAGCAATGTTGGCCGAGTACCGAGCCGTCGGCCACGTCCATCAGCAGACCAAGGACGAATGCCCAGCCCATGCCGACGCGACGAAATTCACGGACGCTCCAGAAACACAGAACCAGGGCGACCCAGTCGGGCATGCCCGGCCAGTGTGCGGTCGGCAGAAAGTTGAACAGGACGGCCGCAATCAGGCTGAGAAAAATGAACCAAGGCCTTACTGGCAGCAGGATGCGGGATGAGGAAAAAGTGGGCTGCATCAGTTAGCTTTCGCGGCGCGTTTTTTCTTCGGGCGCAGTCCGGTCTTGTCGCCACTGTCGCTGCCTCGGCCAACCGATTCGGGCGGTGGCGGCGGCAGGGTCTGGCGCGGGTCGAGGACCATCAGTTCGCCGAAATTCTCGACGCCGGCGACTGGTACGCAAAAAATACGGGCGAAGGAGTAAGCGCTGTCGCGTTCGATGTTGATGACTTGGGCTACCGGGAAACCGGCCAGATAGATTCCGTCCAGACCCGATGTGACCAGGATGTCGCCAACCTGAACATCCGCATTGGCGGGCATGTAACGCAGTTCAAGCTGGCCGTTGCCAAGCCCGAATACGACCGAACGCTGCCCGCTACGAACGATCTGAACCGGTACCGCCTGATCCTTGTCGGTGATCAGCGTGATTTCGGCGGAAAACGGGAAGACTCGCGTGACCTGGCCGACCACGCCGCTTTCGTCGATGGCTGGCTGGCCGGCGACGATGCCGGATTGCTGTCCCTTGTCTACGATGACCTTGCGCGAGAAGGGATCGCGGGCTGTATAGAGAATCTGGGCGACCTGACCATTGGCCTTTTCCCGCTCCTTGACCGCCAGCAGTTTGCGCAGGCGCTCGTTCTCGGCTTCGAGCTGGATCAGGCGCTGAAGATTGGGGGCGGTATTGAGTTGGGCGTGCTTGAGTTCGCTGTTTTCATTTTGCAGCGACTTCATGCCTTGCAAATAGTTGGCTGCATAATCGACCAGGCTTCCCGGCGTTTGTGCTACGCGCTGAACCGGATCGATCAATAACGCGATACTTTGGCGAAGCAAGTCCAGGCTCTTGAACCGCAGGTCGACGACAAAAATCGCCAGTGAAACGGCGATATAGAAAGTCAGAAGGGCCAGCGGTGCTGGCCCTCGCTTGAAAAACGGCGGTGGCGCGTGATCGATGCCGGCCATCGCTCAACCTCGACTGGCAGCGGTCAAGGTTAGTCCGAAGCGAAGATGCTGCCCAGCTTGTCCATTTTTTCCAGCGCCATGCCGCAGCCGCGGGCGACACAGGTCAAGGGCTCATCGGCAACGATGACGGGCAGGCCGGTTTCTTCCATCAGCAGGCGATCGAGATCGCGCAGCAGGGCGCCACCGCCGGTCAGGACCATGCCCTTTTCAGCAATGTCGGCACCGAGTTCGGGTGGGGTCTTTTCCAGCGCCGATTTCACGGCAGAAACGATCTGATTGAGTGGGTCGGTCAGCGCTTCGAGGATTTCGTTGGAAGAAATCGTGAACTTGCGCGGGATGCCTTCGGCCTTGTTGATACCGGAGACTTCCATTTCCTTGACCTCGGCACCCGGGAAAGCGGAACCGATGTTTTTCTTGATGTTCTCGGCGGTGTTCTCGCCGATCATCATGCCGTAGTTGCGGCTGATGTAATTGATGATGGCTTCGTCCAGCTTGTCGCCGCCGACTCGTACCGAACCGGCATAGACCATGCCGCCGAGCGAAATGACACCGACTTCCGTCGTGCCGCCGCCGATATCGACGACCATCGAGCCGGTTGCTTCCGCCACCGGCAGGCCGGCACCAATAGCAGCTGCCATCGGTTCTTCGATCAGATACACCTGGCTGGCGCCGGCGCCGATCGCCGATTCGCGAATGGCGCGGCGTTCGACCTGGGTCGAGCCGGAAGGCACACAGATGATGATCCGCGGGCTGGGGCTGAACAGCTTCGAGTCATGCACCTTCTTGATGAATTGTTTGAGCATTTGCTCAGTCACGGTGAAGTCGGCAATGACGCCGTCCTTCATCGGGCGAATCACGGTAATGCTGCCTGGAGCCTTGCCAAGCATTTCCTTGGCTTCCTTGCCGACGGCCTGGATGGTCTTCTTTGCATTGGGGCCGCCTTCGAGGCGAATGGCAACGACCGACGGTTCGTCGAGAACAATGGCCCGACCACGCACATAAATGAGCGTATTCGCGGTGCCAAGGTCGATGGCGAGGTCGTTGGAAAAATATTTACTTAGGAAACCGAACATCTGTAGCTCCGCGTTGGGGGGGTGCGGTAGGGAAAACTTTTATGATACCTTATAACGCTTTCCATTTTAAGACTTTGTGCACTGCAAAAAAGTCTTTTGAAACCATGTCGCTTACATTAGAACAGGTTCAGCGCATTGCGCTTCTCGCTCGCATCGAGGTTAGCGAATCCGAGGCGTTGGCTACGCAAGCCCACCTCAACGGGATTTTCCAGCTTATCGAACAAATGCAGGCAGTCGATACCCGCGGAGTCGAGCCGATGGCGCACGCTCAGGACCTCAGCCAGCGTCTGCGTGAAGACGCCGTCAGTGAGGGCAATCGCCGGGCGGCCTACCAGGCGGTTGCGCCGGAGGTCGAGGCCGGTCTCTATCTTGTACCGAAGGTTATCGAATGATTAATGCCAGCCTCAAGCAACTGTCTCAGGCGCTGGCCGCCAAGCAGATTTCCAGCGTCGAATTGACGCAATTGTTCCTGGATCGGATCAATCGTTTCAATCCGACCCTGAATGCGTTTGTCACGGTTGATGCCGACAAGAGTCTGGCTGCCGCTCGCGCCGCCGATGCCCGTATCGCGGCCGGTACGGCGGGCTTGCTGACCGGCATTCCGATTGCACAGAAAGACATTTTTTGTGCCGAAGGCTGGCTGACCACCTGCGGCTCGAAGATGCTGTCGAATTTCGTCTCGCCCTACGACGCGACGGTCATCCGCAAGATGGAAGCCGAGGCCGGCCTGGTTTCGCTGGGCAAGACCAACATGGACGAGTTCGCCATGGGCTCGTCGAATGAGACTTCGTTCTTCGGTCCGGTGCGCAATCCCTGGGACCAGGCTCGTGTGCCAGGCGGCTCTTCCGGTGGTTCGGCAGCTGCCGTGGCCGCCCGTCTGGCACCGGCGGCGACCGGCACGGATACCGGAGGCTCGATCCGCCAGCCGGCCGCGCTGTGCAATCTGACCGGCCTTAAGCCGACCTACGGCGTGGTGTCGCGTTACGGCATGATCGCCTTTGCCTCGTCGCTCGACCAAGCCGGGCCGATGGCGGCCAGTGCCGAAGATTGCGCCCTGCTGCTCAACAGCATGGCCGGTTACGACGAGCGCGACTCGACCTCGCTGGAGCGTCCTGTCGAAGACTACAGCCGCGATCTCGACAAGCCGCTGAGCGGCCTGCGTATCGGTCTGCCCAAAGAGTTTTTCGGCGAAGGCTGCGATGCCGAGGTGATGGCTGCCGTGCGTGCCGCTATCGCCGAGTACGAAAAGCTTGGGGCAACGACCGTTGAGGTGTCGCTGCCGAATTCGCATTTGTCGGTGCCGGCTTATTACGTCATTGCGCCGGCAGAGGCCAGTTCCAATCTGTCGCGGTTTGACGGCGTGCGCTATGGCTTTCGGGCCGAGGATTACGGCAATCTTGACGACATGTACATGAAGTCGCGGGCTCAAGGTTTTGGAGCCGAGGTCAAGCGCCGTATCCTGATCGGTACCTACGTACTCTCGCACGGTTATTACGATGCCTATTACCTGCAGGCGCAGCGCATACGCCGCCTGATCGCCAACGATTTCGTCGAGGCGTTCAAGCATTGCGATGTGATCATGGGGCCGACTTCGCCTTCGACTGCGTTCAAGTTGGGGGAAAAGGCTGCCGATCCGGTACAGATGTATCTGTCGGACATCTATACCATCGCTGTCAATCTGGCCGGCCTGCCCGGCATGTCCGTGCCTTGTGGGCTGGCGGCTGGGTTGCCGGTTGGTTTGCAACTGGTGGGCAATTATTTTGCCGAAGCCCGCCTGCTCAACGTGGCTCATCGTTTCCAACAGGTCACTGACTGGCATTTGCGGCGCCCGGCTGGTTTGGAGTAGGCATGCGGTGGAGCGGCTTGCTTCTCGTTCTGATCCTGGCCGGATGCGCCGAGGTTGAGAAGCAAGTTGAAGTCAAGGTCGAACCCGAGTCGCCGGTTGTTTTGGAGAAAACGGAGAGCGTGGAACCCAAGTTGAAGAGTTCGACGCTGAAGTATCTGGCCAACCGCAATCTGAAGCCGCAGCCGACCAGGCCGCTGAACGTCAGGTCGAAGTGCTCGTATCGCGATGCGATCGGGACGACGACCAAGTTGGATTTGTTGGTCAAGGAAGCGGTGGTGAAGAATTTCGATGCACAGGTGACGATCAAGGGGTATGGCAGCTGCCGTTTCAATTTGAAGGAATTCGAGCAAGTCGAGAAGTTGCCGCAGGCATTGCTCAAGCACAAGAAGGAAAGCGGCTGCCTGGTCCGCATGTGGGAGCAGGGGCCCAAGGTGACGGTGGCTTTCAATAGCTGCGCCAAGTCCTGTGAAGGGCAGGCCTTCGATTATCTGTGGCCCATCGTCGTTGAGGCGAAGAGTGGGCGTTGTTACTGAACGGATGACATCATGAATCAGTGGGAAGTAGTTATCGGCATCGAAACGCACGCGCAGCTGGCGACTGTTTCGAAAATTTTTTCCGGTGCGGCAACGGCCTTTGGGGCCGAGCCCAATAGTCAGGCTTGTGCCGTCGATCTTGCCTTGCCTGGCGTCTTGCCGGTGCTCAACAAGAAGGCAGTCGAATGCGCGATTCGCTTCGGTCTCGCCATTGGCGCCGAAGTGGCGCAAAAATCGGTTTTTGCCCGCAAGAATTACTTCTACCCCGACCTGCCAAAGGGATATCAAATCAGCCAGATGGACCTTCCTGTCGTGGTTGGTGGTGCGATCACGCTGCAGGTCGGTCAGGGCGACAAGGCTTACGAAAAGGTTGTTCGTCTGACCCGCGCCCATCTCGAAGAGGACGCCGGCAAGTCCTTGCACGAAGACTTTCACGGCAAATCGGGAATTGACCTGAATCGTGCCGGGACGCCCTTGCTGGAGATCGTTTCCGAACCGGACATGCGTTCCTCGGACGAGGCGGTAGCGTACGCCAAGGCGCTGCATGCACTGGTCCGCTGGATCGGGATTTGCGACGGCAACATGCAGGAAGGTTCCTTCCGCTGTGACGCCAATGTTTCGGTGCGTCCAAAGGGGCAGGCCGAATTTGGCACCCGGCGCGAGATCAAGAACCTCAACTCTTTCCGCTTCCTCAAGGAAGCGATCGATTTCGAAGTGCAGTGGCAGATCAATGAAATCGAAGAAGGCCGCAAAATCCAGCAGGCAACCGTCCTGTTCGATCCGGAAAGCGGCGAGACGCGGATGATGCGCAGCAAGGAAGATGCGCACGACTACCGCTATTTTCCCGATCCCGATCTGTTGCCGCTGATTATCTCGGGCGACTGGATCGAGCGTGTCCGCGGCGAGTTGCCTGAATTGCCGGTCCAGAAGCGGGAACGTTTTGTCAGCGATCTGGGTCTTTCGACCTACGATGCGACGACTTTGACGGCCAGCCAGGAAATCTCTGATTACTTCGAGGCTGTCGTCAGTGTCGCTGGAAAGGCCAGTGCCAAACCCTGTGCCAACTGGGTGATGGTTGATCTGGCTGCACGCCTCAACAAGGATGGTCTGGAGATCCTTTCTTCACCGGTTAGCGCGCCGCAGCTGGGTGGGTTGATTCAACGTATTGCCGATAACACCATCTCCAATAACATTGCCAAAAAGGTTTTTGAGTCCCTGTGGAATGGCGAAGGTGCAACGGCTGACGAAATCATCGAGAAGCAGGGGCTGAAACAGATTACCGACAGCGGTGCTATCGAATCCTTGGTCGACGAGGTGTTGGCCGCCAATCCGGGCAATGTCGCGGAATTCAAGGCCGGCAAGGAAAAGGCCTTCAATGCCTTGGTTGGTCAGGTGATGAAGGCGGCCAAGGGTAAGGCCAATCCGCAACAGGTCAATGACCTGCTGCGTCAGAAATTGGCAGGCTGATCAGCGAACAGGGGCCGTGCCGCCTGGCGGCATGGCCGGCGGTCTGCTGCGACTGGTTAACTCGATGTAGCGTTTTCGATCGGCGTCGTATTTGCGCTTGATCGTATCGAAGTCACGTTTTTTGACGTCCAGCAGATCCTGCTCAACCTTGATTTCATAGTCGATTGAGCGAAGCTCCTTCTCGATTTCCGGAGGAAGCTTCTTTTTCTTGTAGAACTCGGCTTCGTTCTCGAAGTGCTTGCGTTTTTGTCGAGCCGCTTCGATCTTGGCCTTGCTGGCTTCAATCGCAAAATTGACATCGGCTTCTGCCTTGCGCTGGGTCAGGTCGATATCCTGTATCGTCGCATAAGTATCGAGTAGGGCTTGATCGCGTCGCCTTAGCTCGCGTTCGACTTCTTCCTGCTGTTTTTTTCGCTTGGCCTCCGCCGCCTGTTCGGCGCGCTGTTCCGGCGTCAGGGGAGGGCCGATTTCCTTTATGACATTGCCGCCGCTGTCGAGTACTTTGTATGCCTTGCCACGGCATTGGTCCGGCAAGGTGTCGCCACAGACCCGCCGACCGCTGGCCGGATCCTGGCAACAGTAAAATTCCCCAACGGCCTGCGCCGAAGTGGCTAACAGGAGGAAAAGGGGAATGGCGAGTCTTTTAGGCATCGATACCGTATTGCTGGCGGTAGCGGGCAACCGCATCGCGGTGCGTGGCAAACTCCGGATGGTGCGCCAGAAAGGCCAGCAAGTCAGCCAGCCCGGCAACGGCGATAACAGGAATGCCGTAATCGCGCTGTACCTCTTGGACGGCGGAAAGAGCGCCCTGTCCGCGTTCCTGGCGGTCCAGCGCAATCAGGACACCGGCTGGGGTGGCGCCGGCGGCACGAATTAGTTCGACCGATTCGCGGACTGAGGTGCCTGCTGAAATAACGTCATCCACAATCAAGACGCGGCCAGCCAGCGGGGCGCCGACAATATTGCCGCCTTCGCCATGATCCTTCGCTTCCTTGCGGTTGAAGGCAAAAGGAAGGTTGCGGCCGCGCTGTGCCAAGGCGATGGCGATTGCTGCAACCAACGGAATCCCTTTGTAGGCGGGACCGAAAAGCAAGTCAAATTCGATATCGCTGGCCTCAACGGCTTTGGCGTAGAATTCGGACAAGCGTCCCAAGGAATTGCCGTCGTTGAACAATCCGGCATTAAAGAAGTAAGGGGAGAGCCTTCCAGCCTTGGTCTTGAATTCGCCAAAGCGCAAAACCTGGCTGTTGAGTGCGAACTCGATGAAATCCTGACGAAAATCCATATTTTTCCAATTTCTATTGTCAGCCTTGCTGACCGGTACTGAGCCAATGTTACGCATCATCTCCCTGAATCTCAACGGTATTCGCTCTGCATGGAGTAAAAATGTGTTGCCTTGGGCGGTCGCTCAGCGGGCGGACGTCATTTGTCTGCAGGAGCTGAAGGCGCAATTGCCCGATTTGACGCCCGAAATGTTGGCACCGGATGGAATGCATGCTTTTTATCATTGTGCCGAAAAAAAAGGTTACAGCGGTGTTGGAATCTGGAGTCGTCACAAGCCCGACCGGGTGATCGAAGGTTTCGACGGCGGCGAATTCGATAGCGAAGGCCGCTATATTCGGGCTGACTTCGGTAATCTATCGGTCATTTCTCTTTACCTGCCATCGGGCTCGTCCTCGCCGGAGCGCCAGGAGGCGAAGTTTCGCTTTCTCGACGTGTTTTTCCCGCAAATGCTTGCCTTGCGAAACGAGGGGCGGGAAATCGTACTGTGCGGCGACTGGAATATCGCTCATCAGGAAATCGACCTGAAAAACTGGAAATCGAACCAGAAGAATTCGGGCTTTTTGCCCGAGGAGCGCGCCTGGTTGTCGCGCGTCTTTGCCGAACTGGGATGGGTCGATGTTTATCGCCGCCTGCATCCGGATACGACCGGCGAAGCCTATACTTGGTGGAGCAATCGTGGGCAGGCGTGGGCCAAGAACGTTGGTTGGCGCATCGACTATCAGATTGCCACGCCAGGTATTGCAGAAACGGCCAAAGAAAGTGAAATCTATAAAACCGAGCGTTTTTCCGATCACGCTCCGCTGACTGTGGATTACGATTTTCCTATCTCTTCTAATGCGAATTGATTTCGCTGTAAGGACGGGCTAACCTGTATCCCTTGCTTAACTGTCATCAACGAGGTTCAAAATGTCCCAAGATCTGACCGCTGCCAACAAGGAAAAGCTGGTTTCCGACATGAAGGTTGTTATTTCCGACGCCGAAGAAATCTTGCGTGCCACCGCTGGCGCGGCTGGGGAAAAAGTCGGCGAGCTGCGTACCAAGATCGAAGCCCGTCTGCGCGATGCCAAGGAACGTCTGGCCGATGCCGAAGCTGCGATTGTGGACAAAACCAAGGCAGCTGCCCGTGCCACCGACGACTTCGTTCACGATCAACCGTGGAAGGCCGTTGGCGTTGCTGCTGCCCTTGGGTTGGCCCTGGGTGTGTTGATCGGTCGTCGTTAATCGCATGCCGCAGCAAACAGGCGGTGAGGGCGGCCGCGCCGGCCTCTTTTCCGCCTTGAAAAACATGATCGCGACCTTCCTCGCGATCGGCAAGACGCGCGCCGAACTGCTGATGGTCGAGCTGGAGGAGGAGAAACTCCGCCTCATGACGCTCTGGTCGAAGGCAATCGGCGCCGCGTTTCTGCTTGCCGTCGGCGTCATCATGGCGGTCTTCTGTATTGCTTTGGCTTTTTGGGAACAGCGGGTCTTCGTTTTTGGCCTGTTCTCGGTCTTGTTCATTGGTGGCGGCTTATTCTTGATTTCTTCGCTGAAGTCGCAGGCGGCCAAGCCCAGCAAGTTGTTCCGTGCCAGCTTGAGCGAGCTGGAGGCTGACATCGAACAGTTGCGGCGTTACGCCAAGAAGCCGGAATGAACGCAAAGTCATTGGAACTGGCGATGCGGCATGGTGCGCTGAAAGTGCGCATTGAGCAGCAACGTCAGGTCTTGGCGCAACAAGTCTTGCCACTGGAATCAGCCTTGGCACGCGGAGATGCCCTTTTACAGGGAGTCGACTGGTTGAAGCATCATCCGGCTGCTGTCGGTGTTGCTCTGGCAGCTGTCGTGGCAAGTGGCCCGAAGCGCGCCTGGCGTTGGGCGCGTCGAGGATTTTTCTTTTGGCGTGGTTGGCAGGCGGTACGTCGGTCGATTACGAAATCAGGTCTGCTATGACAGCGCGTCAGCCTTTCGACTCGGTCGTTCCCGGCTGGTGGCAGCAGTTGGTGCGTTCGCAGCGTCGTGAGGTGCGCCGAATTCTGGCTGAGTTGGTGGCGACGCGCGGTTTGATGCCCTTGCTGATGAAGGCGCGAAATGGCGGCCAATGGACGCTAGCCGAACGCGAGGAAATTCTTCTCCATTTGCGCCGAATGGCGCATCTTTCGCCCTATCTGGTGGCTTTGCTGCTACCTGGCTCGGTATTTTTTTTGCCGGTTTATGCCTGGTGGCTAGACCGGCGTCGCCTTAATCGGCTCGACTGAGTGCCTGATGGTCCTCGTTCCACGGCGCGACCTTGAGTAATAGCAGCATGCCGGGGATGGCCAGCAGGGCGCAGAGCCAGAAAAAATTCAACCAGCCCATGGATTCGACCAGCCAGCCAGCCGAGGCATTGATGAAGGTGCGCGGTACCGCGGCGAGGCTTGTAAACAGGGCCATCTGCGTGGCTGTGTAGGCGGGATGGGTGGAGGCTGCAATGAAGGCGACGAAAGCGGCGGTGCCCAATCCGACTCCCAGCGCTTCGAGGCCGATGACAAAGGCCAGGGCAAACCGTTCGCTGCCACCGATTGTTGCATAGTGTCCTTGGGCGGAGAGCCAGGCGAAGCCGAAAATCGATAGCAGCTGGACGATGCCGAACAGCCACAAGGCCCTATTGATGCCGAGCTTGACCATCCACAAGCCGCCGAGCAGGGCGCCGATCACGGCAGGCCACAAGCCGGCGTGCTTGGCGATCAGGCCGATGTCGGTCTTGGTGAAGCCCATGTCCAGGTAAAACGGCGTAGCCAGTGCGGTGCACAGACTGTCACCTAGCTTGTAGAGAAAAATGAAGCCGAGGACGAGCAGTGCGCCGCGCCAGCCCTGGCGGCCGATGAACTCATGAAAGGGTTCGGTGACCGCTTGGCGTAAGGTCTTGGGGGCGCCCTTGACCAGCGGTTCGCTAACCAGCCAGCTCATGACCATGCCGGGCAGCATGAAGGCCCCGGTAATCCAGAACACTTCGTTCCAGGGCAGGCGGTCGGCCAGGATCAGCGATAAGGAGCCGGGCACCAGGCCGGCAATGCGATAGGCGTTGACGTGTACCGCGTTGCCGAGGCCGAGTTCGGCGTCGCTGAGGATTTCGCGCCGAAAGGCATCAACGGCAATGTCCTGCGTCGCTGAAAGCAGGGCCAGCAGGCTGGCCAGCCAGAGAATCGGCCAGATATTGTCTTTCGGGTTGAGTCCCCCCAGCGTGCCGATGGCGAAAAGCAGCCCGAGTTGGGTGATCAGCATCCAGCCCCGGCGGCGTCCGAAACCGGGCAAGCTGAAGCGATCGAGCAGCGGCGCCCAGAGAAACTTCCAGGTGTAGGGAAACTGAATCAAGGCGAAGAAGCCGATCGTTTTCAGATCGACCCCTTCGCTGCGCAGCCAGGCCGGCAGCAGGTTGAGCAGCAGGTAGAGCGGCAGGCCGGAAGAAAAACCGGTGAAGATGCAGATCAGCATCTTCCGCGTCAGCAGCGCGGCAAGCCAGGCCGGCATCAGCGGTTTCGGCTCAGGCGATAGACGGCCAGGCTGCCGAGGAAATTGACGTCGCGGCTTTCGCTGCTGTCGACGCGATTACCCTGTTCGTCGAGGACATGTCGCTCGCGAATGATCAGGCCCATCTTGTCGCACAGCGCTTCGAAGTCGAGCAAGGTGAAGAAGCGGACGTTCGGCGAGTCGTACCACTCGTAGGGCAGGTCCTCTGAGACCGGCATGCGACCATCGAGGACGGAGCGCAGGTTCTTCCAGTAGGCAAAGTTGGGGAAGGAAACGACGGCCTCCCGGCCGACGCGCAGCATTTCCTGCAGGATGCCTTCGGTATGGCGCACCGTCTGCAGCGTGCGGGATAAAACGACATGGTCGAAGGCCTGGTCAGCGAACTCGTCGAGGCCTTTTTCCAGGTTGCCCTGAACGATGTTGATGCCATTCCTGATTGCCGCCAGGATGTTGGCGTCGTCGATTTCGACACCGACACCGTGGACGCCGCGGGTCTCGATCAGGTGCTTGAGCAGGGTGCCGTCACCGCAACCCAGGTCGAGCACACGATGGCCGGGCTTGACCCAGCCGGCGATGACGTCGAAGTCAGGTCTCCCCAGCGTATGTGTCATAGCTTGATGTTCCGCAGATAGGCATCGACGACGCCGTGATAATGGGCGTCTTCCATCAGGAATGAGTCGTGGCCGAAATTGAGATCGATTTCCGCATACGAGACGTTGCGGTGGTTGGCCAGTAGCGCCGAGACGATTTCCTTCGAGCGGGCCGGCGTGAAACGCCAATCGGTGGTGAAAGAGGCGATCAGGAAGTTCGCCCGGGTACGGGCCAGCGTGGCGGTCAGGTTGCCGTTGTCCTCGCGCGACGGGTCGAAATAATCCAGTGCCTTGGTCATCAGCAGATAGGTATTGGCATCGAAATAGCCGGCAAACTTATCGCCCTGGTAGCGCAGGTAGGACTCGACCTCGAATTCGACATCGAAGCCGAATGAAAAGGCACTGTTGCGCAACTCGCGGCCAAACTTCTCGCCCATCTGGTCATCGGACAGGTAGGTGATGTGGCCGAGCATGCGGGCCAGGCGCAAACCGCGCACCGGCCGGGTGTTGTGTTCGTAGTAATCACCGCCATGGAAGTCGGGGTCGGTCAGGATGGCCTGGCGGGCGACATCGTTGAAGGCGATGTTCTGAGCCGATAGCTTGGGGGCTGCTGCGATCACCACCGCGTTGCGCACCCGCTCCGGGAAAGTGATGCTCCAGCGCAGCGCCTGCATACCGCCCAGGCTGCCGCCGACTACTGCCGCCCAACTGTCGATGCCGAGCCGGTCGGCCAAGCGCGCTTGGGCGTGAACCCAGTCATTGACGGCGACAATGGGAAAGCTCGCGCCCCACGGTTTGCCGGTTGCCGGATTGATCGACGAGGGGCCGGTCGAGCCATGGCAGCCGCCGAGATTGTTCAGGCCGACAATGAAGAAGCGATCCGTGTCGAGCGGTCGGCCGGGGCCGACAATATTGTCCCACCAGCCGACGTTTTCCGGCTGATCGGCGTAGTGGCCGGCGACGTGGTGGTGCCCGGAAAGCGCGTGGCAGACGAGAATGGCGTTCGATTTGGCGGCATTGAGGGTGCCGTAGGTCTCGTAGACCAGATCGTAGGCCGGCAAAACGCCACCGCTGCGCAAATGCAGTGGCTCATCAAAGTGGGCGCGCTGTGACTGGACGGCGCCGACGGATTGTCCTGGCATGCTGTTCCCGAAAAACAAAAAACCCAGTGGCGTTGAAGAAGGCTTTTCAAACGCGAACTGGGTGGTTCCCGTTTTAGCTGCATTTATGTCGCGCCCGCAATCTGAGTTCAAATCGGCGCGGCTGAAGCTTGTTTTCAGCGTGGGAAACGATACCGAGCGGCAGCCCAAAAGTCAATGAATTACCGGTGTTTCGGCGGAAGGCCCGGGAGGTCAAGTTTTGTTAAAATGGGAAAAAACAACCTGAATTGGACGAACGTGGCGACCAATCTTTTGGATCAGCGGCGGCATCAGCGGATTCGTTTCAGCACTCCACCTGCGATCCGGATCGGCTATGCCGGCGAAATCGGTGAGGGTCAGATTGAGAATTTATCCTTGTCCGGCTTGATGTTCCGCAGCAATTTATCGCTCGATATCGGCCATACGGTAGGCTGCGAGTTTTCGGTTTTTGGTTCGTCCGTCATCGATGTGCCAGCCAGCGTGGTCAGTCGGGTGGGCGACTTGTTCGGGGCGCGTTTTCAGACGGGGCCGATCAACCAGATCATCATTGACGATGCCATCACCGGCGCATTGGCGCGCGGGCAGGCTTCAATCCTGACTGTCCACGATTTGGCCGGGCGCAAGGTGATGCGTATTTCCGGCGGTCTGAACGGTACCTTGCGCGGCGATTTCATGCATGCTTTGACGCGGGTCGGGATCGAGGAGATCGATCTTTCTGCGGTGACGACGGTTGATCAGGCCGGACTGGCACTTTGCCTAGTAGCGACAAAGCACCATTCAGTTAATCTTGGCTCCCAATCGGCTTGCTTTGCCGAAGCTTGGCAAAAGGCGCAAGTGACAATCAACGAGCCAGGCTGTAACTGAGGGGATAGGGGTTTGAGGGGATTTCTGAATATTCGATATCGGCGCACAGCATTGGCCGTGGCCTCGCTGTTTTTTGGGGGCGGTGCGCTGGCTGACGATGAGAGCATTTTTTTCAGCGACTTGCCGGTAGTCGCATCGGTCAGCCGTTTGCCGCAAAAGCTGTCGGAGGCGCCCGGCGCGGTCACGGTGATTGACCGTGAAATGATCCGCGCTTCCGGAGTACGCAACTTTGCCGATTTGTTGAGATTGGTGCCGGGGTTTCAGGTGACTTCGCCGAACCAGGATAGTGCGGTGGTCGCCTATCATGGCCTGAGCAACGAGGAGTACACGCCGCGTGTCCAGGTCTTGATCGATGGGCGCTCGCAGTATTCGCCCCTCTTCAAGTCGGGCGTCAATTGGAACCTGCTGCCGGTCGTGCTGGAAAATATCGAGCGTGTCGAAGTAATCCGCGGCTCGAATACCGTTGCTTATGGTTCGAATGCCTTCCTCGGGGTGGTCAACATCATCACGCAGGATGCTTCGCAAACCCGGGGCTGGATGGTCGCCGCCCGTAATGGCAACGCGTCCGTGCAGGATGAAACCTTGCGCTGGGGGGGCAAGGCCGGTTCGGCCGATGTCCGCATGACTTACCACCAGTTGGGGGATTCCGGTTTTCGCAAGATGTTCGATGGCAGTCTGGGCTGGTTCGATCCGCATGATAGTCGTCACTCCAAGGTTTTCGACTTGCGCGTCGATGCGCCGTTGACTGATCGTGATGAGTTGCAGGTTACGCTGAGTCATGCCGAAGATATCTCGCAATATGGGCGCCCGTCGAGTCTGGGTGATCCGTTCCGCGATCTGAGCCAGAGCAGCACATCCCTGGGCGCAGAGTGGCGCCGTATATTGGGGGGCGGCGAAGAGATCAAGCTGCGCTATGCCCACGTCGAGGACTGGGCCTCGGCTGCCTATCTGGAAAATGTGTCTTATAAAACCCCGACGGGTACTGGCGTTTCCTATTTTTATCCGAACAACGGCGGTGGCAAATCCAAGGTCGATGAACTGGAATTCCAGCATTTGATGGTGCCTTCGGCGCAAACCCGATTTATCTGGGGGCTGGTCGCCAAAACCTCGGCGGTTTCGTCGCCTTATCAATTCTCAAGTAACGACTGGATGCGACGTTCGTCTTATCGCGGGTTTGCCAACATCGAATGGCACCCGAGGGAGGCATGGGCTTTCAATCTGGGAGGGAGTTACGAGCATGACACGATTGTTGGCGAGATTTTTGATCCGCGGGCAAGCGTCAGCTATCATTTGACGCCCGATCATTCGTTGCGCTTCATTGCTTCCCGGGCGCACCGGACTCCGGGACTGTACGAGGCATACGGCAACAGCCAGAAAGCGCCTGCCGGCGCGACCTACCCGCTCGACAGGACCTATCTTGGCGTGCCGGGCCTGAAGGCTGAACGCATCGACACCCTGGAACTGGGGTATCTCGGAGAACTCAAACCGGCACGTGCCAGCCTTGACGTACGCCTTTTTCATGAGCGAATCCCGAATCGCATCCAGATACTGCCTTACGCCTTGCCCGCTTCGACGCCGGATGACCGTGATGACACGCGGGTCGGTGGCAGCAACATAGCGAATTTTCCTTATGGCCGCGCCGACGGTGCGTTCAATCAGGAGAAAGTGGTCATCCAGGGCTACGAATACCAGTTGCGCTGGCAGCCCTTCGAGACGACGCGCATCCTGTATAACCATGCTTATATCCGGACGTACGCCGATCTGATCGACCCTTTGATGGTGGCCGATACGGTCGCCAATCTGCCGAAAATTTCTCGCCAGACAACGGAATCCGCACCGCGCAATTCGCAGTCGGCGATGATCATTCAGCGCCTCCCCTACGATATCGAAGCCTCGGTGATGTACTACAAGAGCGGCTGGATGCGTTGGTTGCGGAACTCCTATACGAGTCCCTACGAGCGTGTCGATTGGCGCCTGGCGAAATCCTTCAGTCTGATGGGCACGAGGGCTGAGTTGGCCTATACCTCGCAGATGGCCAACCACGCCATCGAGGGGCGGCGCAATACCCGCATCGCCAATGAAATGCACTGGCTGTCGCTGCGTCTCGATTTCTGATGGTCAGACGGCGCGCAGTACGGCGCCTTCTAGCCAGACCTCAAGCGGTTCGCAGGGGGCGACGGCCAGGCCTTGGGCGTAGCTGATGCCCAGTTCCCGCAGCTGATTGATCGCCAGCGGGTCGTCGATTTGATCGGCAATCGAATGAATGCCAAGATCGGCGGTGATTTCCTGGACTGCGCGCAACAAGGCAGTCGAGGCACGGTTGCCGCCGAGGTCGCGGGTCAGGCTGCGGCTGAGCTTGACGTAGCTGGGGGCGATCGATCGCAACTGGCTGAATGAGGACAAGCCGCCACCAAAGTCGTCGAGACCGATTTGGCAGCCCAGGGCGCGAAGTTGGCGCGAAAACTCCATGGCCTGACTGCTTTGATGGGTGGTCACATCCTCCGAAAGCACGATGCACAGGCCGCTTCCTGGCAGATTCTTGCTGACCAGGTTACGGGTGATGAAATCGATGGTTGCCCGGCGTCCCAACGATGTCCGTGACAAGGGGACGAGGCAGCGCAATTCGCGGTTATTGCGCTTGGCCCTTTCAAGGGCCGAAATGGCGGCCTCGATGAAGCGGAGATCGATGCTGGGGGCCAAGTCGTAACGTTCCGCCGTATCGATCAAGGCGGAGAGTGCGATCGGCGGCTGGCCGGGTTCGTTCAGTCGCGCGCTCAGTTCGACGAAATGCCCGTTTGGTGCGTCGGCTTGCAAAGCGCTGACCGGGAGTGCTTCAAGTTGCAGTCGATCCTCTGCCAAGGCGCTGGCGATACGACTGGCCCAATTGCTGGTTTCCTGGCGTCGTTCCGGAATGTTGCTGGCTTCCTGTTCGAAAACCTGGTTCCGGCCGCTGTCCTTCGCCCGATAGCAGGCCGCATCGCCTGCCGCGAGGACTTCGTTGATCGTCCGTACGCGGCGGTTGACCGGTGTCAGGCCGATACTGGCGCCAATCGCGAAAACCTTGTCCTGCCAGATGAAGCGGTAGGCCGTGGCGAGGCCGCAAATGTCATCGGCGACCTGGCGTGCGCGCGGACCACTGCAATTGGCCAGGATGATCCCGAATTCATCGCCGCCGAGGCGGGCCAGCGTATCTTCTTCACGCAGACGCCCCTGAAACAGTTGCGAGATCTGACACAGTAACTCGTCGCCGGCCAGGTGGCCGCAAGTGTCATTGACCGGTTTGAAGCGGTCGAGGTCGATGAAGAGGACGCTGAATTCCTCACCACCCGCCTGGACGCTGGCCAGCGCCTTTTCAAGACGATGCTCGAACTCGCGTCGGTTGAGCAGGCCGGTCAGCGAATCGTGGCGGGCCTGAAAGGCCAGCTGGGTGGTGGCCTCTTCAATCCGGCTCTGCATCGAGCGATGGACTTCCTCGATGTGGTTGGCCATTTCGTTGAAGCCCTGCTCGAGGATACCCAACTCGGCGCTGGAGTCGGAGGGGACGCGGGTATCGAAGCGTCCGGAGGACATTTCGCGGACAGCCTGGACCAGGCGCTTGAGCGGGCGAGCCAGACTGTCGGCCATGGCAATGGCAAGACCGGCGATCAGGATCAGACCGATCAGGACGATGAGCAAGCCGCGCATCAGGAGATCGCGCTGGCGGGTGACCAGTTCGGCCTTGTCGAATTCGACGAAGACATGGCCGATGATTTCCTGAGGTGGAGCGGGGGCATTGGTTGTGGCGACCGGTTCGAACAGCGCATCGGTTTCGTTCAGCGAACGCAGGACCGGTGCGCCGAAGGCGATCCAGCGATCGGTCTCCTGGACCGTCATCGGTTCGCTGAGCGCTTGCCGCAGGACTTCGCTGGCCAGGGAAACCCGGCCGCTGACCGCAATCGCCCGGCCTTTGGGATTGACCACGATGGCGGCCTTGACGCCTGGCTCCTGAACCGTGGTTTGGGCCAGTCCGTGGAGGCTTTCGATTTGCCCGGAAATGATGCCGTATTCGCTGATCTGCGCGAGATAGCGGACGGTAGCCAGGGCCTTGGTGCGTAGTTCGCCCTCCAATGTCCGGATACCGCTCAGCGTGAAATAGGAAACCAGCGTAACGGCAATCAGCGCGCTTGGAATCAGCGAGATCAGCAACAGGCGCTGGCGCAGGTTGAGGCGGGTCATCGAGCCTCCTTATCGTTCAGAATGGCGCGGCGGATGCTGGCTTCGTCCGGGATGACCAGATCGAGCGCCTGCGCGACATTGGAGTTGATGACGACAGCGAATTGGGTGGGCGACATCGGTGCGGGGAGGGTCGAACCGAGAGAACTGGTGACTTCGGCGGCCTGGCGGGCGATCTGGGCAGGCGTCGAGTAAAGCGCAGCGAGGGCGCCGGAATTGACGAATGCGGCGGAAAAAGCGACAACCGGCTTTTGATGTCGGTAAGTCGTGACCAGGATGGCTTTGATGTTTTCGCGTCGATAAATGGTGGTGTCGGGAATGGCCAGCAGGAGGTTGTTACGCTGCAACAGGGTATTCAGCGCCGGTAATAGCGTGTTTTCGGTGTCGCTGTCTTCGGTGTCCAGCGTCAGGCCGGCATTGTTCAGTGCGGAGCGAAACTGTCCGATGACGCCTTGGGTTTCCGTGCTGACCAGCATCCCGACACGCTTTTTCCCCGGTAACAGGGCGCGTAAAAAAGCCGCCTGGCGAGCCGGCGGCTGATCGAGATAAATGGCGGTGATACGGCGATTGCGATAGCCGCTTTCGGCAAGCAATTTCTCATAGGTCTGGCGCGGCACCAGGGTGGCAATCACCGGTATCGAGCCGGCCTGGGCGAGCACCTGTCGCAAGGCGCTGCTGCCGACGGCAATGATCAAGTCGGGACGCGGCGTGGCTTGGGACAGGCTATCGACACCGCCCTGGCTGGAGATCTTCCAGTTGCCATTATCGAGTGCTTCGCGATAGTTGTTGGCAAACTCGTTGTAGGGACCGCTGTTTTCGCTTAATACCAGCGCGACGTTGCCGGCTTGCGCTGCCGGCAGCAGAAGCAGGTAAAGCAACAGTAGACGCAGGAGTGGCAGCAGCATCGGTGCAATATAGCTGTTGGCCCTATGCCAAAGCAATGAGGGTTGTCCGTAATTTTGCAATCACCGTGAATTATTACGTGGTGGCGCTATTGGTCATGATTTCGCATCTGGGCGGAAACTGGTTTCCGCCTCGTTCTGCACGGTCCCAGGCTTGGCATCCGGCCAGGAGAGAGAGGCGGTATATCAGAAGTCGAACAGTTCGAGTAGCTGGGGCAGACCCTCGCTGATCGCCACCGGCCCCGGCGTGAGAATGACGGCGGACTTGATTTCATGCAGGCGACCGGCGCGGACGGCCGGAATATTTTCCCAGCCCGGGCGGGCAGCCACCCGTTCCGGGCGGAAGTGCTTGCCGCACCAGGAGCCGATGATGATCTCCGGCGCTGCGGCAATGACGTCTTCCGGTGCCGGGCGCCGATCCTTGGCCAGCGGCGAGCGGGCGCGTTCGGCGAAAACGTCCTCGCCGCCGGCAATCTCGATCAGCTCCGAGGCCCAGCGGATGCCGCTGATCAAGGGTTCGTCCCACTCCTCGAAATAGACCCGTGGTTTCCGGCCGTGGCGCGCCAGGCGTTCGGCGGCAATCTGCCGGGCCGCGTCGATCTGCGCTTCGAGTTGGCGGACGATGGCCAGGGCTTTCTCTTCGGCGCCGACCAGGCGACCGACGGTTTCGATCATGCCGAGAATGTCCTCGACACTGCGCGTGTTGAAGGCGTAGACCGGCACGCCGGCTTTGATCAGGTCGCGGGAAATCTCGCTCTGCAGGTCGGAAAAGGTCAGCACCAGGTCGGGCCGGGTGGCCAGGATCTTCTCGATATCGCCCGAAGTGAAGGCGAAAACCTTGGGCTTTTCCTTGCGCGCTTCCGGCGGCCGGACGGTATAGCCGGAAATACCGACGATGCGGTCCTGCTCGCCAAGTGCGTAGAGCACTTCAACGGTTTCGGTGGTCAGGCAGACGATACGCTGGGGCAGACGGGGCATGATTTATTTGGCTGGACGGCGGCTACGTGCGACATCGAGGTGGGCGCAAAGTTTCTCGGCGCCGTCGAGGATGCGCGGCGTATGGCGTTGCATGATGTCCGGATTGATATGGAACAGGTTGCCGCGCTTGACTGCCGTCATCCGCGTCCATTTGTCCCAGTCGCCCAGCCAGTCGGGGCGGGCGTCGCCCATGCCGGTGGCGACGATGGCTTCGGGGTCGGCTTCGAGCACGGCTTCGACGGTGACCGTCGGGGCCATCTGCTCCAGTTGGCCAAAGACGTTCTCGCCGCTACAGAGCCGGATGGCATCGCTGATGATCTGCGGCCGGCCAACCGTGGTCAGGGGCGATTTCCAGATCTGGTAGAAGACCCGGACCTTCGGTTTGTTGGCATTGGCGGCGCGCAGCGCCTCCAGGCGTTTGCGGAACTGGCTGGCGACGCCATTGGCGGTGGCTTCGCTGCCGGCCAGGCGGCCCATGCGTTCGACCTGGTCGGCGACGTCTTCCATCTTGTTGGGTTGAGAGATGAAGACGGTCAAGCCGAGTCCGCGCAGTTTTTCGATTTGCGGGGCATTGTTGCCGCTTTGCCAGGCAATCACGAGGTCGGGTTTGAGTGCGGCGATGGCTTCGAGATCGAGGCGGGAGTAGCCCCCCACCCGGGCCACCTTGCGCGCCTCCGGGGGATAGTCGCTGTAATCGACCGTGCCCACCAAGGCGGCGCCACTGCCGGCGGCATACAGGCTTTCGGCCAGATGCGGGGCCAGCGTCACGATGCGTTTGGCCGGTGCTTTAAGACGCACATCGCGGCCGCTGTCGTCGCGGACGACGATTTCGGCGTGGGCCAGCGAGGATAGGGCAAGGCTTGCGGCAAACAGCCAGGCGGATCCGGTTTTCATCGCGTGCTCCAGGCCGTGAGGGCGGAATCGAGGCGTTGCCATTGTGCTTCGTCGGCCGGCAATCCGAAGCGGAGCAAGGGTTGCTGCTCGAAGCGGCGCACCAGAATGCCGCGGCGGGCCAGGAATTCGTGCAGCTCGCCCGGTTCGGACATGTTCAGGGTGGCGAACAGGGCAGTCTGTTTGACTTCCCCAAAAGCTTGCAGCATCTGCCCCAGGCGTCGGCTGGCGACATCCAGCTTGCTCCGCATGGCGTTCTGCCAGGCCTTGTCCTGCAAGGCCTGGCGAGCGACTTCGCGGGCCGGGCCGGCGACGCTCCATGGGCCGAGGGCTTCGGCCATGCGGTTGAGCAACTCGGGGGCGGCCAGGATGAAACCGACCCGCGCCCCGGCCAGGCCGAAGAACTTGCCGAGCGAACGGAGCACGATCAGATTGGGCGCTGCCTCGCTACCGGCCAGCGCGGCGACACTCTCCTCCGGCGTGGGGTCCATGAAGGCTTCATCGACAATGAGCCAGCCACCGCGCTTCTTGAGTTGCAGTGCCGCATCGAGCACGGCACTACGGGGGTGGCGGTCGGCACTCGGGTTGTTCGGGTTGCAGAGCAGGATATACGGCGTGGTCGCCGCCAGGGCGCGCGGCAGCAGCGCATTCTGCAGGAAGCGCAGGCGGTGGCCGGCGCGTTGCCAGGCATGCGGGTGCTCGCTGTAGAGCGGGCTGATGCAGGCGACGACGGCACGTGGCAGGAGCTGCGGCAGGGTCTGGATGGCGGCTTGCGAGCCGGCCACCGGCAGCAGGTTGGGGTTGCCGAAATACTCGGCGGCAGCGGCTTCCAGCCCATCGCCGTTTTCCGGCAGGCGGTGCCAGACGCTGGCCGGCAAGGGCGGCACCGGCCAGGCTTCGGGATTGATGCCGGTCGAAAAGTCAAGCCAGTCGGCCAGCGGTATATCGTAATGGGCTGCGGCTTCGCGCAGGCGTCCGCCATGCTCAAGCATGCAAGGCTCCAGTCAGGATGAAAAGACAGGCCAGCCACAGCCACAGGCTGTTTCTGACCAGGGCGATGGCCCGCCGCAGATCGGCCGCCACCGGCGCCGGACCCTGGCCGAGCGGCGGGCGGATTTCTTCGTGGCCGTGGTAGATCGCGGCGCCACCCAGCGCAATGCCCAGGCTGCCGGCCCCGGCCGCCATCACCGGCCCGGCATTCGGGCTGTCCCAACCGGGCGCCTGGGTGCGCCAGCAGTTGAAGGCGGTGCGGGTATGGCCGAGCAGGGCGTAGCTCAGCGCCGTCAGGCGGGCCGGCAACCAGTTCAGGAGGTCGTCGGTCCGGGCAGCGACGCGGCCGAACAGGTTGTAGCGCTCGGTGCGGTAGCCCCACATCGCATCGAGCGTGTTGGCCAGCCGGAAGAGCAGGGCGCCCGGGCCGCCGAGCAGGGCGAACCAGAACAGCGTGCCGAAGATGGCATCGTTGCCGTTTTCCAGCACCGATTCGACGCCGGCCTTGGCGACGCCGGTTTCGTCGAGTTGCGCGGTTTCCCGCGAGACAATCCAGCCGACGCGTTGGCGGGCCTCGTCAAGACGCCCTTCCTGCAAGGGTTTGGCGATGGCCTCGGCATGCTCGCAGAGGCTTTGTGCGCCGAGCGCGAAATAGAGCAGCACGACATCGCAGGCAAACGGGGCGAATGGCCGCAGCCAGGCGGCCAGGGCCACCCAGGGGCCAACCGCGAGCAGCCAGGCAAGCAGGCCGCTCGCCAGGGTACGTCGGTTGAGCTTGCTTTCGAGCGCCGCCGCCCAGTTGCCGAAGCCGACCAGCGGATGCCAGCGGCGGGTCTCGCCGAGCAGACGGTCGAGCAGGACGCCGCCCAAGGCGGCGAGGGGCATGGCGAAGGTGTCGACAGTCAGGTTCAACGCGGGTAAACCTGGTCTTGCTGGATGCCTGCCTGCATCTCGCGCAGCGCGTCGCAGAGCGGCGCATCCTGGCCGGCTTCGCGGTTGCCCCATTGATCGAAGTAGAGCAGGTCGTCGATCGGCAGGCGCGGCAGCCAGCCGGCCTGTTCCAGCTCCGGCTTGTCCTTGAAGTGGCTGACGTAGCCGATGCACAGGTAGGCGATCGGCACGATGTGTTCGGGAATGGCCAGCGCCTCCTGCAGCGCCTTCTCATGGAAGATGCTAACCCAGCCGACGCCGAGGCCTTCGGCGCGGGCCGCCAGCCAGAGGTTCTGCACGGCGCAGACGCTGCTGTAGAGATCCATGGTCGGGATGTGGGTACGCCCGATCACCACCGGGCCGCTGCGCGAGCGGTCGCAGGTGATGCACAGGTTGATCGGCGATTCGAGTATGCCCTGCAGCTTGAGGCGGCTGTACACCTCGCTCTTGCCTTCCGGGAACATCCGGGCAGCTTCGTCGTTGGCTTGCTGGAAGACGTCATGCACCCGTTGCTTGACTGCGTCGGAACGGACCAGCAGAAAATTCCACGGCTGCATGAAGCCGACCGAGGGGGCGTGGTGCGCCGCCATCAGCACCCGGCTCAGCACGTCGTCGGGCACCGGCGTCGGCAGGAACTGGCCGCGCACGTCGCGGCGATTGAAAATGGCCTGGTAGACCGCGGCGCGGTCGGCATCGGGAAAGGCATGCATCGTCGATGCGGAGTGGTTTTCCATGGATTCCCCTTCTGGAAAGGCGCTAAGGCTGCCTGGCCGTGCAGCCGCAATGATCTCCCGGCCGGTCTTCTGACTTGGATTCATCCGTCCGATGCGCCTTCCCGGATCGCTCCAGTGGCCTTGCATCGCCCGTCCTCCTTACAGCGCTGGGCACGTGGCGGAATTGCACCGCCTTCCCGATTCTCCCCGAGGGGCACCTGGAGACATTTCCCGACCGGAGTCGGGCGGGGGCGATGGTGCCATAATTACGGACTTTTTTCAGCCTTGTCCGCCATGTCCTGCTCTGCCCTGATGGTCCAGGGGACCACATCCGATGCCGGTAAATCAACGCTGGTCGCTGCCCTGTGCCGCATTCTCAAGCGGCGCGGCGTACGTGTCGCGCCCTTCAAGCCACAGAACATGGCCCTCAATTCGGCGGTCACCGTCGATGGCGGCGAGATCGGCCGGGCGCAGGCGCTGCAGGCGCTGGCCGCTGGTCTGGCGCCGCACACCGATTTCAACCCGGTGCTGCTCAAGCCGACTACCGACAAGCGGGCACAGGTCGTCATCCATGGCCATGTCGCGGCCGATCTCAATGCCCGCGATTACCACGCGTACAAGCCGCGGGCGATGGGGGCGGTGCTCGAATCCTGGGGGCGCCTGACCGCTGCCTACGAGGCCGTGCTGGTCGAAGGCGCCGGCTCGCCGGCCGAAATCAACCTGCGCGACCGCGATATCGCCAACATGGGCTTTGCCGAGGCGGTCGATTGCCCGGTGATCATCGTCGCCGACATCGATCGCGGCGGCGTCTTCGCCCATCTGGTCGGCACGCTGGAACTGCTCTCGCCGACCGAACAGGCGCGCGTCAAGGGCTTCGTCATCAACCGCTTCCGCGGCGACATCGGCTTGCTTGAGTCCGGCCTGCGCTGGCTGGAGCAACGTACCGGCAAGCCGGTGCTGGGCGTTTTGCCCTACCTGCACGGCCTGATGCTCGACGCCGAGGATGCGATTGCCACCTCGCCCCTGGCCAAGGGGCAGACCCGCCTGAAAGTGATCGCCCCGGCCTACCCGCGGGTGTCCAATCACAATGACCTCGATCCCCTGCGCCTGCATCCGGAAGTCGATTTCCGCTGGGTCGGCCCGGGCGAGACGCCGCCGGCCGCCGACCTGATCGTCTTGCCCGGCTCCAAGGCGGTGCGGGCCGATATCGACTGGCTGCGCCAGCAGGGCTGGGAGGCGGCGATCAAGAAGCACCTGCGCTACGGCGGCAAGGTGATCGGCCTGTGCGGCGGCTACCAGATGCTGGGCGACTGGCTGCACGATCCGCAGGGCCTCGAAGGCCAGCCCGGCAGTTCGCCCGGCCTGGGCGTGCTGGCGGTGGAAACGACGCTGGAGGCGGAAAAGCAGTTGCGCAATGTCAGCGGCCACCTGGCCTTGCCGGGCTCGCCGGCAATGACCGGCTACGAGATTCACCTCGGCATGACCCGCGGCGCCGCCCTGCAACAGGGGGCGGTGCAACTGGCTGATGGCCGTAGCGACGGCGCCGTTTCGGCCGACAACCAGGTGTTCGCCACCTATTGTCATGGGCTGTTCGATCACCCGCAGGCGCTGACCGCGCTGCTCGCCTGGGCCGGCATGCAGGAAAGCGCCCAGGTCGATTTTGCGGCACGCCGCGAGGCCGACCTGGATCGTCTGGCCGATTCGGTCGAAGCGGCACTCGACTGGTCGAAAATGACCGGCTTCTTCCCGGCCTGAAACGGCGTCGGCCAGACCGGGCCTTTTCAGGTCGCCGGCGTTTCGTCGTGTTGGATGCGCTTCAGGGCGACCTGGCGCTGGATTTCGCGGAAATCCTTTTCCCGGCCATGTAGCGCATATTGGCTGCGGACGGTGTTGAAGGTCCTTTTCGCATCGTCGCCGGACATCAGGTGCGCGGTCTGCTTGTCGGCCAGCTCATGATCGCCGATGCCGAGTGCGGCACGCAGGATGTCGAGGCGCGCGGTCGGCGGGATTTCCGTGGCCAGCAAGGCTGGACGCAGACCGGCGAAGCGGGGTTTGCCGCGTTCCGGCGAGCTGATGGCGAGGAGGGCGGCATAGCTGGCCTGGGTGGCCAGGTCGAAATTCTGCACTTCGCTGTCGCGCAGGCTAACCAGCACCTTTTCGGCAGAAATCTTGTCGTTGCCGTTGATATGGCTGCGCGCCACGTTCAGGCGGTCCTCGGCCGAGATGGCGCCGGGCATGGTGTCGTTGGCGATGACATCGGCCATCGTGCTGCGCGCTGTCTCCATGTCGCCGTTCAGCGTAGCCGCCTCGGCCAGCAGGCGTTTGCGCAGGTAGTTGCGCGGCGTCTTTTTGGCCACCTCGTCGAGTACCTTCTGGGCTTCGGCATGTTCGCCCTGGTCCATGCAGATGCTGGCCTTGATATCGACGGCATCGAAAAAATGTGGCGTCTTGCTGACCACCTGCTCGATTTCCTCGCGTGCTTCAGTCAGACGGTTCTGCTTGTGCAGGGAACGGGCGACGCCGGCGCGCGCCCAGGGGAAGTCGTAGTTTTCCAGGATGTTACGGTAGCTGGCTTCGGCCGATTCGGCATCGCCACTGATCAAAAGGACCTCGGCTTGCTGGCGCAGGATTTCGAAGCGGTACGGTCGGCCAGCCTCGCTGTTGCGCTGGGCATCGAGGATGCTCAGGGCGCGGGCGTATTCCTGCTGGCGCTTTTCCTTGTAATAGGCGGCGAAGAAGTTCTTCCGGGCAATGATGCGTTCGAGGCGGAGCAGCAGCTTTTCCGGCGAGAAGGGCTTGATGATGTAGTCGTCGGGGACCAGTTCGACGGCGGCGACGACTTGTTCGTAGGACTGCTCGCCGGTCACCATCATGAAGATGCACTCGTCCGGCAGCAGGTTGAAGCGGCGCAGTTCTTCGAGCAGTTGCTGGCCGGAGCGCCCGTCGCCGAGTACGTAGTCGCAGAGAATGATGTCAGGGATGTTGTGGCGGATGCGGTAGATCGCATCCTGGTAGTTCGTGGCGAATTCGACGGCGAAGGCGCCAACGGTCTGGGCGATGCTGCGTAAGGCGTCGCGTGCCAACGGCTGGTCGTCGATGACCAGGAAACGTTTCTTGGTGAAGTCGATGCTCATGGCAATCGGACCTCGAAACAGGCCCCGCCGAGCAGGCCGCCGTTGCTCAAGTGCAGGCTGCCTCGGCGGCCACGCCGCCGGTGGATGGCGGCCAAACGTTCGGCGACCATCAGACCGATGCCGAACGGTGGCGGCAGGCTGGCATAGCCCGGCCCGTCGTCGATGACGCGAAACACCGTGGTTTCGTCGTCGAGCCAGGCGCTCAGCCTGACTTCGCTGCGCGCGAAGCGGGCGGCATTCTGGACTGCGTTATTGAGCATGTCGGTCACCAGATCGCGGTCGAAAAGACATTCGTCCACAATCTGGCAGTCGACTGACAGGCGGATGTGTTTTGCCGCCAGGTGGCGACGCTGGGCGAGCGCGACTTCGGCGCACAGATCGGCGACGATGACTGGGCAGATACTGGCCTGTTCGCCCTGGCGTAGCAGGCGGTAGGCAGTGAGCGTGCGGCTCAGGCGTTCCGCCGCAGCCTCGACGGCGTAACGCGCCTCGCCCAGGTCGAGTTGGCGTTCAAGCTCGGCCGAGGCAATCAGCGATTCGGCGACGAAAAGCTGGTTCTTCGCGTCATGGACGCCGGAAGCCAGGATATCCAGCAAATCTTGCATCAATCTCCCCCAGGAATTTTGGCGACATCTGGCGTGTCGTTGAGGGCTAGCATACGCCGCTCCGGGCCGAACGCGAATCCCGAATTTCCCGGCGTGTCGGCCCGGAAATGCGCATGGAATGGTCAGTCGGCCGAGTGCAGCGTGTACGCGAGGCAAAGGCGCAATGGGAGCGCGGCGGCCAGAAACAAATTCGCCAATTCTTCGCTGCCCAGTGCCGCCGGCACAATGCTGATTCGTTGCTGGCCGGCGTTGATAAGTGGCGTGCCAAGCAGGACTTGCCGGGCCGACTCCAGCGCGTCGAGGTTTTCAGCCTCCAGGCTGCTCGATGCCAGGATCAGGAGGTGAAGGCGCGGCATCGGCGTTACCGCCGGCCCTGTTTCGCCGAGCCGAGGAGTGGCAGAGGGTATCGCGGCGAAACGGGCGTCTTCTTCCAGCCGCCAGGGCCAGATGTGGAGACAGCGGGTCTCATCCGGGCGGCCAATGCGCACCGGCAGCCCGACATGTTTGTCGAGCATGTGGCTCAAGGCGGTCAGGCAGGAGAGCATGGACATGGCGGACACCTGGGGAAGGCGGGGTGATCCGCAGGTTAGCACAGCCTGCTTTAGGGGGCGGGGGCTTTCAGGCTGAGTGGCAGACCGGCGGCAACCAGCGTCACCTGTTCGCAAACGGCGGCGACGCGCTGGTTGAGCCGCCCCTGTTCGTCGGCAAACAGGCGCGATACCGGATGCATCGGCACTATGCCCCAACCGACTTCGTTGGAGACGAGGATGATGTGGCCGGGCAGTTGCGGCAGCAGCTCGATCAGGCGGCCGGTTTCGCCGGCGAACAGCGGGCAGTCGATGGCTTCGCCCGCTTCGGCCTGCGCTGCCGCCCGGCCGGCGAAGAGCAGGTTGGACAACCACAGGGTCAGGCAATCGACCAGCAGGCAGGTCTCCGGTGTCGCCAGGCGGACGAGGGCATCGGCCAGGTGCAGCGGCTCTTCGGCGCAGCCCCATTCGGCCGGCCGGCGGGCCCGGTGGTGGGCGATGCGGCGGTTCATCTCGCCGTCGCGGGCTTCGGCGGTGGCCAGGTAAATGACGCGCTGGCCGCTCGCAGTGGCGCGCTGTTCGGCCAGCAGGCTTTTGCCCGAACGGGCGCCGCCAAGGATCAGTTCTCTCATGGGCGGCACTGTAGGTGATTGCGCACCTTTCCGGCAAGCCGGATAATCGTCGCCGATTCGATAGAACGGAACACGGTGCAAATCCGTGGCGGGCCCGCCGCTGTAATCGGGGACGGATGTCGCGAAATACCACTGCCTATGGGGAAACAGACCCGGCGGGAAGGTGCGACGGACGGCTGATCCGAGAGCCAGAAGACGTGTCGAGTCAGTTGAGGCTGGAAGCCTGTGGACAGGGCTTCGCGACTGCGTTTGGACGACGCCGTCGCGAGGCCCTTTTGCATTTTTTGAACGGAAAGAATCGGATGCATTCAAAATTCAACATCACCGTCCCCGATCAGGGACTCGCTGCCGCACTGCAAAACAAGATCGACCGCAAGACCAAGCCGCTGGGTGCGCTCGGCCAGCTGGAAGCCGCTGCCAAAACCATCGGCCTGATCCAGAAGAGCCTGACGCCGCAGCTGAAACAGCCGCAGATGCTGGTTTTCGCCGGAGATCATGGCGCCGCCAAGGCCGGCGTCTCGGCCTTCCCGCAGGAAGTCAGCTGGCAGATGGTGGAAAACTTTCTGGCCGGCGGGGCGGCGATCAACGTTTTCGCCCGCCAGAACGGCATGGCCTTGTCTGTCGTCGATGCCGGCGTCGCCCACGATTTCGGTCGTCGGCCGCAGCTGATCGACGCCAAGGTGGCCAAGGGCACGGCCAACTATCTCGAAGAGCCGGCGATGACGGTTGCCCAGTGCGAAGCCGCCATTGCCAGCGGGGCCGAGATCGTCCGCGGTCTGGCCGCCGGCGGCTGCAATGTGGTCGGCTTCGGTGAGATGGGCATCGGCAACACGGCCGCTGCCTCGTTGATTACCCACTGCCTGACCGGCATTTCGCTGGCCGAGTGCATCGGTCGCGGCTCCGGCCTCGACGATGTCGGGCTGAGCCGCAAGCAGGCCCTGCTCGACCAGGCGCTGACGCGCTACCGCGCCAACGGCGGCGGCGATGCTCCCTTGGCCGTGCTGGCCGAGTTCGGCGGCTTCGAGATCGCCATGATGGTCGGCGCCATGCTGGCTGCGGCCGAAGCCGGCATGGTCTTGCTGATCGACGGTTTCATCGTCAGTTCGGCGACGCTGGTGGCGGCCCGCCTGTTCCCGGCGCTGACCCATTACTGCGTTTTCTGCCATCACTCGGTCGAGCCGGGGCATGTTGCCGTGTTGCGGGCCCTGGGGGCCAAGCCCTTGCTCGATCTCGGTCTGCGCCTGGGCGAAGGAACCGGGGCCGCGCTGGCCTATCCCCTGGTCCAGGCCAGCGTCAATTTCCTCAACCAAATGGCGAGTTTCGAATCGGCCGGCGTCGCAGACAAGGTCTGAGCACCATGCTCAAGCGCGAGCTGACGTATTTCTTCGGCGCCGTCCGCTTTTTCACGCGGCTGCCGGTGCCCGGCTGGGTCGGGCACTCGGCCGAGGCGCTGCAGCATTCGGCGCGCTATTTCCCGGCCGTCGGCCTGGTGGTCGGCGGCATCGGGGCCGTGGTCTATCTCGTCGCGCTGCAGCTCTGGACGCAACCGGTGGCGGTGCTGCTGGCGATGGCGGCGACGCTCTACGCCACCGGCGCCTTCCATGAGGATGGCCTGGGCGATACCGTCGACGGCCTGGGCGGTGGCTGGGAAAAGTCGCGCATCCTGGAAATCATGAAGGATTCGCGGGTCGGCAGTTATGGCGTCGTGGCGATGTGCCTGGCCTTGCTCGGCAAGTTCACCCTGCTTGCCGGGCTCGACCCGGCGCAGGTGCCGTTTGCCTTGCTCGCCGGGCATGCCTTGTCCCGCTTCTGCGCCACGCTGCTGCTGGCAACGATGGACTACGTGCGGGACGACGCCCAGTCCAAGGCCCGGCCGCTGGCCAGTCGCCTTTCCGGCGGCGCGCTGCTGTTCGCCTGGCTCACCGTGCTTGCTGCCTTGCTGCCCCTGCCGCTCGCCCAGGCCGTGGCCGGCTGCCTTGGCGCCGCCCTCGCCACGCTGTGGCTGGCCGCCAAGTTCAAGCGCTGGCTGGGCGGCTATACCGGCGACTGCCTGGGGGCGGTGCAGCAGGTGAGCGAGATTGCCTTTTATCTCGGCTTGCTGGCACATTGGCCGGCATGATCCTGCACCTGATCCGTCATCCCACGCCGCTGGTCGAGCCGGGCATCTGTTATGGCCGGCTCGATCTGGCGACGGCGGAGGCGCCGGCGGTGGCGGCGGCTTTGCGGCCGGTGTTGCCGCCCGGTCTGCCTGTCTGGAGCAGTCCCTTGCGGCGTTGCCGTGCGCTGGCCGAGTTGTTGCACCCGGCGCCGCGCTTCGATTCCCGCCTGGTCGAGATGGATTTCGGGGCCTGGGAGGGCATGCCCTGGGATGCGGTTCCCCGAGCCGAACTCGACGCCTGGGCGGCCGATGTGGCGGGCTTTGCGCCGCCGGGTGGCGAGTCGCCGCTGGCCTTGCAGCGGCGGGCGCTCGATTTCGTTGCCGGACTGGCCGAGACGGAGGCGGTGATCGTCACCCATGCCGGGGTGATCCGCAGTTTGCTGGCGCATTGGCAGGGTTTGCCGCCAGAGCGGTGGACAGAACTGGTCTTTGCTTACGGTTCCTGCACGCGGGTGGTGGTCCCCCGGTAAAATGCCGGGCATGGAAACTTTCAATCCTCTGCGCGATGCGGTGCCGCTGGGTGAAATCAAGCGGGCGCTGGTCATCAAGTTGCGCCATCACGGCGATGTGCTGGTCAGTTCGCCGGTTTTTTCGGTGCTCAAGGCGCATGCGCCGCAGGTCGAGATCGACGCGCTCGTTTACACCGATACGGCGGAAATGCTGACCCTGCATCCGGCCATCACGCAGGTGCATGGCATCGACCGCAAGTGGAAGAAGCTCGGCGCCATCGGCCAGGTCAAGGCCGAACTGGGGCTCTACAACAGCCTCAAGGCCCGCCAGTACGACCTGATCATCCACCTCACCGAGCATTGGCGGGGCGCCTGGCTGTGCCGGCTGCTCAAGCCGCGCTGGTCGGTCGGGCCGGCGGTCGGCGGGCGGGGCAAGCGCTGGAAGCAAAGTTTCACCCATCTTCAGTCGGCGCCGCGCAATGCCTTGCGCCACATGGTCGAGGCCAATCTCGATGCGCTGCGCCGCATCGGCCTGCAGCCGCTAGCAGCCGAACGGCGCATGACGCTGGTCCCGGGGGCGGCCGCCGAGGCCGCCGTGGCCGGCCATCTGGCCGGGTTCGGGCTGCAGGGCGGCGATTTCATCCATGTCCATCCGGCTTCGCGCTGGTTTTTCAAATGCTGGCCGGTCGAGCAGATGGCGGCCCTGGTCGCTCGCTTGCAGGATGAAGGCCACTCCGTGGTGCTGACCGCCGCCCCGAGCCAGGACGAGAAAGCGATGCTGACGGCGATTCAGGCGCGCCTGGCCAAGCCGGCCTTCAGCCTGTCCGGCCAGCTGTCGCTGAAGGAACTGGCGGCGCTGACCCAGGCCGCCAAGCTGTTCATCGGCGTCGATTCGGCGCCGATGCACATCGCCGCCGCGGTCGGTACGCCGACCGTGGCCTTGTTCGGCCCCTCCGGCGACAAGCAGTGGGGGCCGTGGGGCGTGCCCAGCCGTGTCGTCAGCAGCGACCGCCATCCTTGCCGGCCGTGCGGTATCGACGGTTGTGGCGGCGGCAAGGTCAGCGACTGTCTCAGCAGCTTGCGCGTCGAGGCCGTGCTCGACGCCGCTCACGCCCTGTTGGCATCGTGAAGATCGCCATCATCCGGCAGCGCTACAACCCCTATGGCGGGGCGGAGCGTTTCGTCGAGCGGGCGCTTGGCGCCTTGGCGGCGGAGGGGGCGGAGGTCACGCTGATTACCCGCAACTGGGCCGGGGCGCCGCGTCAGGATTTTCGCAAGGTGAGCTGCAATCCGCCGTTTTCCCGCTTCTTCGGCGGTCGGGCGGCACGCGACCGCAGTTTTGCCGCCGCCGCCCAGGTCAAGATGGCGGAGGGCGGTTACGACATCACCCAGTCGCACGAACGGATTCCCGGCTGCATGATCTTCCGCGCCGGCGACGGCGTGCATGCCGCCTGGCTGGATCATCGGGCGCGCATCCTGACCCCATGGCAGCAGAAGATGCAGCGCTGGTCGGCCTATCATCGCTACGTGCTGGCAGCGGAAAAGGCGATGTTCGAGCATCCGGCCTTGCAGGCCGTGATCTGCAATTCGCAGATGGTGGCGGACGAAGTGGCGCACTACTACGGGGTCGAGCGCAGCCGCCTGCAGGTGATCTACAACGGCGTCGATACCACGGCTTTCCACCCCTGGCTGGCCAAGGAGTTCCGCGCCGCGACCCGTGCCGCCGCCGGCATCCCCGAGGATGTACCGCTGCTGCTCTACGTTGGCAGTGGTTTCGAGCGCAAGGGCGTGCCACAGTTGTTACGGGCTTTTGCCAGGATGCAGCAATCGGCAGCCCATCTGGTTCTGGTCGGTGCCGATCGCAAGCTGAAGGCGATGCAGGCCCTAGCCGGCAAGCTCGGTCTGGCCAAGCGCGTCCACTTCACCGGCCCCTTGCGCGATGTCCGTCCCTGGTACGGCGCGGCCGACGGTTTCGTCCTGCCGACGCTCTACGATCCCTGCCCGAACGCGGCGCTGGAGGCCCTGGCTTGTGGTTTGCCGATCGTCACTTCGACCACTTGCGGGGCGCAGGAATGGGTCCAGCCGGGCATCAATGGTTGGGTGGTCGATGCGCTCGATTCGACGCAGCTGACCATGCGCCTCGACGATCTGGCCGATCTGGCCGGTAACGCCAAGGCGCGTGAAGCCTCGCGGCACAGCGTCGAATCGCTGACCTTGCCGGCGATGGCCGACCGCCTGCTGGCGCTATATCGTTCGCTCAGTCCGGCTTGGGCCTCGCAGGTATAATTACCGGTTCCACTTTTTGCATCAGGGATTTGCATGGCCAGCGACATGACCAGCCGTGAACTCTATCTTCGGCTGCTGACCTATGTCCGCCCGTACTGGAAAGTCTTTGCCGCGGCGCTCGCCGCCATGGGCCTTTCGGCATTGGCCGAGCCGGTCTTCCCGGCGATGATGAAAAAGCTGCTCGACGACGGTTTCTCGGCGGCCGCCGGCCCTTGGGACTGGTTGCTCTACCCGTTGGCGATCATGGGCATTTTCCTGGCCCGCGCCGTCTTCGGCTTCATCGGCGAATACGCCATGAGCTGGGTGTCGAACAATGTCGTCACCGAATTGCGTCAGGCCATGTTCGCCCGCATGGTCCGCCTGCCCACCCGCTACTACAGCGACAACTTGTCGGGCCGGCTGATGTCGCGCATCACCAACGACGTCAGCGGCGTCGCCGGCGCCGCCACCAATGCGCTGACTTCCTTGATCAAGGACGCGCTGGCCATCGTCGGCCTGATGGCCTGGCTGCTTTACCTCAACTGGCAACTGACCCTGATCACCCTCTCCGTCGTCCCCTTCATCGCCGTCGTCGTGCGCACCTTCAGCAAGCGCCTGCGCGCCGTCGCCAAGGGGCAGCAGGAATCGATGGGGCGGATCACCCAGGTGCTGCAGGAGACCATCGAAGGCCACAAGGTGGTGAAGATTTTCGGCGGCCAGACCTACGAGGCGGCCCGTTTCTACAAGTCGGTACGCGAACAGCGCCGGCTGGCCATGCGCGCCACCATGGCGGTGGCGGCGCAAAGCCCGATCGTCCAGTTCTTTGCCGCTTCCGGCGTCGCCATCATCATGGGGGTCGCCCTCAAGCAGGCGGCCGGCGACCAGACCACGGTGGGCAGTTTCGTTTCCTTCATCACCGCGATGCTGATGATCCTGCCGCCGCTACGCCGGATCACCGACGTCAATGCGCCGATCCAGCGCGGGCTGGCTGCTGCCGAGAGCGTTTTCTCGCTGATCGACGAAGCCGCCGAGGAAGACGCGGGGCGGGAGGAACTGGGGCGGGCCCAGGGTCTGGTCGAGTTCGACAACGTCAGCTTCACCTATCCGGGGGCGGAGCGTCCGGCCCTGGCTGGCGTTTCGCTGACCATCCGCCCCGGCGAGTCGGTGGCGCTGGTCGGCCCGTCGGGCAGCGGCAAGACGACGGCAGCCAACCTGCTGCCCCGCTTCTACGCCATCGACGGCGGCGAGATCCGCGTCGACGGCCATGCCCTGCCCAATATCCGCCTCGACAGCTTGCGCGACAACATCGCGCTGGTCAGCCAGGACGTCGTGCTGTTCAACGACACCATCGCCGCCAATATCGCCTATGGCGGCAAGAGCACGGCGACACCCGAGGAAATCCGCGCCGCGGCCAAGGCGGCCCACGCGCTGGAGTTCATCGATGCCCTGCCGGAAGGCATGGCCACCATGATCGGCGAAAACGGCGTCAAGCTCTCCGGCGGTCAACGCCAGCGCCTGGCCATCGCTCGCGCCATTCTCAAGGATGCGCCGATCCTCATTCTCGACGAAGCCACCTCGGCCCTCGACACCGAATCCGAGCGCCATGTCCAGGCAGCGCTCGACGAATTGATGAAAGGGCGCAGCACCCTGGTCATCGCCCATCGCCTGTCCACCGTCGAACGGGCCGACCGCATCGTCGCGCTGGCCCACGGCCACAAGCAGGAAGAAGGCTCGCACGCCGAACTGCTTGCCCTCGACGGTCTCTATGCCCGTCTGTACCGGATGCAGAAGGCGGAAGAGGCGAGCACCTGATGCGCATCCTGCACAGCGAGTCGTCGAAAGGCTGGGGCGGCCAGGAAAACCGCACCGTCAACGAACTGATCGGCATGCGTGAACGCGGCCATACCCTGGCCGTGGTCGGCCGGCCCGGCGCGCGCATCCTGGAGCGGGCCAGCGAACTCGGCTTCGAGACATTTGTCGTCGATATGCGCGGCGCCATCGACTTTCCGGCCATTGCCCGGCTGCGCAGCGTGATCAAGCGTTTTCGCGCCGATGTCGTCAATACGCACAGCGGCCGCGATACCCAGCTGGCCGGCATGGCGGCACGGACGCTGAGCCGGCGGCCGCGCATCGTGCGCACCCGCCATCTCGCCCTGCCGATCACTTCGCGCTTCACCTACAGCGTCCTGCCCGACCATGTCGTCACGGTCAGCAAGTATGTCGAGAATTACCTGGTCGAGGCCGGCGTGGCGCGCCAGGGCATCACGACCATTCCGACCGGGGTCGATTTCTCCCGCTACGACCGCGCCGGCGTGCAGGGCAATCTGCGCCAGGAACTGGGTTTGCCGGCCGACAGCCTGCTGGTCGGCACGGTGGCCATCCTGCGCGCCAAGAAGGGGCATGCCGAGATTCTCGATGCCGTCCCGGCCATCCTGCAGCGTTTCCCCCATGCCCACTTCGTGTTTGCCGGCGATGGCCCGCAAACCGGGAACCTCAAGGCGCGGCTCGCCGCCGAGGGCCTGGGCGAGCGGGTTCATCTGCTCGGCCTGCGCCGCGACGTGACCAACGTCCTCGCCTCGCTCGACGTCTTCGTCCTGCCGACGCATCAGGAAGCACTCGGTACCGCCTTCATCGAGGCCGGCGCCATGGGCTTGCCGGCGGTCGCCAGCCGGGTCGACGGCGTGCCCGAGGTGATCATCGACGGCCAGACCGGCCTGCTGGTCCCGGCTCAGGATGGCAAGGCGCTGGTCGAGCCGATCTGCCGCCTGCTCGGCGACCCGATCTTCCGCCAGGGGATGGGGGCGAACGCCCGCGAATTCGTGCAGCGCAAGTTTTCCCGCGAAGTCATGGCGCAGGGCATGGAAAGGCTGTATCAGCAGTTGCTGGAGGCGCGATGAGCCTGGGGCAACCCTTGCCCGTGCTGATGTATCACCATGTCAGCCCGCAGCCCGGGCTGGTCACCTGTTCGCCCGAGCATTTCCGGGCGCAGATAGCCTGGTTGGCCGAGCAGGGCTGGCGCACGCTGTCTACAGCCGAGTTCGCCGCAGCGCTGGCGAGTGGCGTGATGCCGAAGAAGAGCGTGCTGATCACCTTCGATGACGGTTATCTCGACAATTGGGTGCATGCCTATCCGGTGCTCAAGGAATTCGGCCTGTGCGCGACGATTTTTCTGATCACCGGCTGGCTCGGCGACGGCCCGCGGCGCGCTCATGCCGGGCAGCCCGGCCTGCCCGAACTGCCGACCCACAAGCAGGCGATGGCGGCCGCCGCCGAAGGCCGGCTCGATACCGCTTTCCTGCGCTGGTCGGAAGTCGAGGCGATGCGGGCCGATGGCACGGTGGACTTCCATTCGCACACCCACAGCCATACCCGCTGGGATCGCAGCATCGCCGACCAGGCGGCCCGCGATGCTGCGCTCGCCGCCGATCTCGAAGCCTCGCGGCAGACCCTGGCGGCACGCCTGGGCGAGGCCAGCCCGCATCTGTGCTGGCCGCAGGGCTATTTCGATGCCAGCTACCAACGCATCGCGCAGGCCGCCGGCTTTACCCACCAATACACCACCGAACCCGGCGTCGTCCGGCCTGACGTCGATCCGGCGCGGATTCCCCGCCTGGTCGCCAAGGACAAGCCGGCGGCATGGTTCGGCCGGCGTCTCGGCATCTACGGCCGGCCGCTGCTTTCCGCCCTTTACCTCGGCCTGAAATCGGGCAAGAAGGGCCGTTGATGCGCCTGCGCCTGCGCGAACCGCTGCTCTATCGCTGGCTCAAGCTGCGCCGCGCCTTCGACCGCCGGCCGCGCCCGGCCGCAGAACTCGGCACGCCGGCCATCCGTCGCATCCTGGCCATCTCCTGTACGGCGCTCGGCGATACCCTGATGACCACGCCGGGCTTGCGGGTGTTGCGTCAGGCTTATCCGGCCGCCCACATCACGCTGCTCGTCCATCCTTCCCTGCAGGCCCTGTTTACCGGCCTGCCCGAGGTCGATGCGCTGCTGCCCTACGATGGCAAATGGCGCGGTTTCGGGCGTGTCGCCCGCCAGCTCAAGGACTACGACCTGGCCGCCATCTTTCATGGCAACGAGCCGCAGGCGACGCCGCTGGCCTACCTGTCGGGGGCGCGCCATATCTTCAAGCTGCCCAACAACAATCGCTGGAATTTCCTGCTCAGCAATCCGACGCCGCTGCGGACCTGGGACGATCTCGGGCACGGCATCGAGCAACGCGTCGCCGTCGCCTGCCTGGCCGGTGCGACGCAGTCGGCCGAGCGGCGGATGAGCGTGCCGCGTCACGCCGCCGGCGTCGACGCCGTCGATCAGGCATTGGCCGGGCTGGGCTGGCAGGATGCACCGCTCGTCGTGCTGCAACCGGGCGCTTCGACCCTGAGCCGGCGCTGGCCGCGCAGTCGTTTTATCGAAGCCGCAGCGACGCTGGCGGCGACGCATCCGGCCTGCCGTTTCGTGGTTACCGGTTCGCCGGCCGAAGCGGCCTTGTGCCAGGAGGTGGCCGCCGGCATCGAGGCCGCCGTACCGCTGGCCGGCGGACAGCCGCGGGCCTGGGCTTCGGCCGGGCGCCTGCCGCTGATCGCCTTGCCTGAACTGTTCGCCCGCAGCCGGGTGCTGGTCAGCGGCGATACCGGCCCGATGCACCTCGCCGTCACCGTCGGCACGCCGGTCGTCGCCCTCTTTGCTGTTTCCGATCCGGCCCGTTCCGGGCCCGGTTACGACCTCGACAAACATGTCGTGATCCGCAAATGGCGGACCTGCGATCCCTGCCTGTCGAAAAACTGCCCTTACGCCGAACCGATCTGCATGGACAACATCGCCGTCGCCGAAGTGGTCGCCGCGGTCGAAGGCATTCTGGCCCGGGAGGCCGCATGAGTCAGCCGAAACGCATCCTGTTGCTCGATACTGGCCACGAATGGGGCGGTGGCACCAACAGCATGTTCGAATTGCTCAAGCGCCTGGATCGCCAGCGCTTCGCCGTGACCTGCTGCTTCTACAAGGATTACCGCAAGGGCAAGGATGGCCGGCTGCTCTCCGAGGAACTGGCCGACATCGACATTCCGCTGATCGTCCTGCCCAGCCGACCGCAACCGTTGTGGGCCAAAATCGCCAAGGAACTGGCGCGTGGCCTGCTGACCTGGTCGGCCCGTCTGAAGAAGCGCGCCGTGCGGCGGATCGATCATCAATGGCGCATCCTGCCGCGAGCCCGCGAAATTCGCCAGGTTCTCGCCGACGGCGGCTTCGAACTGCTCTACATGAACAACCAGCCGTCGTCCAACCTCGAAGGCTACCTGGCGGCCGAGGCGCTGGGTTTGCCGATGGTGCAGCATTGCCGGGTCGAGCCGACCTTGCACGGCGACGAAGTCGAGGTGGTCAACCGCCTGGCGACCCGCATCATCTGCGTCTCGCAAGGGGTGGCCGATGTCCTGGCGGCGCAGCATGTTGCGGAGAATCGCCTGCAGGTGGTCTATAACGCCATCGATGCACGGACGCCGTTGCCGCCCAAGGCCGAGTTGCCGCCTTTCGGTAACCGGCCGGTGATCGGCACGGTCGGCCGGCTGATGCCGATCAAGGCGGTGGCCCATTTGATCGAAGCCGTGCACCGGCTGAAGGGTGAGGGCCTGGCACCGGCCTGCGTGATCGTCGGCGAAGGCGGTCAGCGGGCCGAGCTGGTGGCGCTGGCCGAGCGTCTAGGGGTGAGCGAGCTGGTGCATTTCGCCGGTTTCCAGCGGGTGCCGCTGGCCTGGGTCGAGGCGATGGACATCTGCGTCCTTTGTTCCAGCCGCGAAGGCCTGCCGCGCGTCGTCCTCGAAGCCATGCTGGCGAGCAAGCCGGTGGTCGGTTCCGACGTCACCGGCACCCGTGAACTGGTGGTCAACGAAGACACCGGGCTGCTCTACGCTTATGGCGACATTCCCGCTCTGGTCGGCGCCTTGCGCCGCCTGCTCGCCGACCCGCTGTTGCGTCGGGCGATGGGTGATAGCGGCCGGCGGCGGGTGGTCGAGCATTATTCGATCGAGGCCTATGTCGCCGGCGTCAGCCGGGTCCTGGCCGAGGCCCTGTCATGAACCTGGCGTCAGGGAAGGAGTAGGCCGTGTTCTACGTGTTGCTGGCGCTGCTGGCGCTGCCTTTCGTCCGCCGCCGGAGCTCAGGCGAGGTCCGGACCATCCTGGTCGTGCAAACCGGCAAGATCGGCGATTTCGTGTGCACCACGCCGCTCTTCCGTGCCTTGCGGGCTCATTACCCGGCGGCGCGCATCGTGTTGGCGTTGCATCCGGTCAATAGCGTGCTGGCCCGACAGCTGCCCTTTTTCGACGAGCTGCTGGAAATCCCCTCGGGTACGCTCTCAGGCTGGCGGCACAAGTGGCGCTGGGTGGCCGAGGTGCGCCGGCTGAATCCGGATCTCGCGCTGTGCTGCAGCGGCGGGGCGGCCTGGCCCTTTATTCTGGCGATGGCCGGAGTGCCGCGCCGGCTCGGGGTGACGCCGAATTTCCTCGGGCGCAGCAGCCGCTTCGCCCAGCATTTGTGGACGGAGGCGGTGGTGCACGATGGCGCCCGCTTGATCGGCTCGACCTATGCCCGCCTGCTCGCCTTGCTCGGTGTCGATGCGGTCGCCCTGGACAAGGTGGTCGGCCATCCGGCAGCGGCCGAAGCCAAGGTCGAGGCCTTCCTGGCTGGACAGGGCGGGCGCCGCCTGGCCGGTCTGGCGATCAGTTCGGCCAACAAGCTCAAGGAACTGGGCGAAGAGAAACTGCTCGGCATCTGTCGCCGTCTGTTGGCGGCGGCACCGGATCTGAGCATCGTCCTGCTCGGCGGCCCGGGCGACCGTGCGGCCGCCGCGGCACTCGGCGCCGGGCTCGACGCCGCGCGCCTGATCGACAGTTGCGGCGTGTTCAGTCTCGATGAAGTGCCAGCCTTGCTGCAGCGTCTCGACGTCTTCATCGGTGTCGATTCCGGGCTGACCTACATGGCCGATGCGCTCGACATTCCGCTCGTCTCGCTGGCCGGGCCGTGCAACATGCAGGAAACCCGGCCGGTCAACCGGCGGGCGGTGATCCTGCAGGAAAGTCTGCCCTGCATTCCTTGCGCCCATATCTTCAAGGCGCCGTATGCCTGCCGGATCGGCAGCCGCGCCTGCATCGTCGATGTGCCGGCCGAACGGGTGGCCGATGCCGCGCTGGCGCTGCTCGAGCCACCGCGACCGTGAGCCCGATGGCCGAGATGCGGCAATTGATCCGACGTTTGGGGCTGGCCGCCGACGGTGCTTTTCATCCGGCCGTCGCCCTCGGGCGCAGTGGCGTACTGCTCTACCTGTCGACCTTTCCCTTCGGACACAATGCGGCCCTGAAAAATCTCGCCATGCTATTGATGCTGGCCGCCCTGGGCTGGCTGGCGGCCCGGCGTCGCTTGCCGGTTGATTGGCGTTCGCCTGTCCTGCTCGGGGTCGGCGGCCTGGTGCTGGCCTTCGCGCTGACCTCGGCGGTCGGCATCGAACCGGCCGACAGTTTCGACGAATTGCGCAAGCAGTTCCTGCCCGGCCTGCTCGGGCTGTTGCTGATCCCGGCCTTGTTTGGCGAGGCGGGGCAATTGCGTCTGTTGCTCGGTGTGCTCGCCGGGGCATTTTTGTTGCGGGCCGGGCTGACCTTCGGCGAGTTGCTGCACTATTTTCCCGATCTCGATGCCGGACGGGCCGAGGGCGCCTTCATCAAGGGTTTCAGTCTGGATGCCGGCTTCTATATCCCGGTCATTCTTGCGCTCTGGCTGCTCGGCGGTCGTTGGCGCTGGCTGGCTCCGGCCGGTCTGCTCCTTGTCCTTGCCGACATGCTGCTGGCGCAAAGCCGGACGCCGCTGGTGGCAGCGGCGCTCGGCGGGGTGCTGATGCTGGTCGTGCTGCGTCGTTGGCGTGTATTGGTCGTGCTGTGCGTGCTGGCGGCGGTCGGCATCGGCGGCATGTTGCTCAAGCAGCCGCAGCTGGCCGAACGTCTCGGTTCGACTTTCAATCCGGCGACCTACGCCCAAGCCTTCGATACCCGCAATTATCGCGGCAACGACGGCCTGGCGGCGCGCATGCCGATCTGGGCCGGAGTGCTTGAAATCGGTGCCGCCCGCCCGTGGACGGGCTACGGTTTCGGTTGGAAAAAACTCGCCACGGTGGCGGTCGATGCTGGCTACGTCGCCCGCTGGGGGCGCATCGAGCATGACGCGTTTGCCGCCGAGCAGGCCGCCTACTTTGCCCAGCCGGCGTCGACGGTCAATCCGCACAATCTTTATTTGCAGCTCTATTTCGAAAGCGGCGTACTCGGCCTGCTTGCCTATGGCGGCCTGGTTTTCATCCTGGCCTGGCAGGCCTGGCGGCTGATCGGCCGCCGGCAAGTCCTGCCCGGGGTGATTGGCGGCCTGTTGCTGGCCTATCTGGCCGATCATCTGGTGCTGGGTTTGTCGAATGGCCTGCCGATCGGTCTCGGCCCTTCGCTGGCCTTGGTCGCGCTGCTCGAAACTGCCCGCCGTCACGAAGGGAAGGCATGAAAATCCTGATAATCCGTCGCGACAACATCGGCGACCTGATCTGTACGACGCCGCTGTTCGAAGCCATTCGCCGTCACTATCCGCAGGCCTATCTGGCCGCCCTGGTGAATAGCTACAACGCCCCGGCAATCGCCGGCAACCCGCATCTCGACGCCATCTTCGCCTACACCAAGGGCAAGCATGCCGAGGGAGAGCCGGTTTGGCAGGCGTATTGGCGCCGGGCCAAGCTGCTGTGGCAATTGCGTCGCATGCGTTTCGACTATGTCCTGCTCGCCACCGGCGGCTTTGCTCCCCGCTCGCTGAAACTGGCCCGCATGCTGGCACCGCGCCACGTCGTCGGCTTCGTCAACGGTACGGCGAGGTCGGCGCGCATCGACCTGCCGATCGAGCAAGGTCCGGCGGTCGCTCGGCATGAAAGCGAAGAGATGTTTCGCCTGCTCGGCCCCTTGGGTATCGGTGGCGAAATTCCCGGCCTCAGCGTGCTGGCCGATAGCGCCGTGGCCGGTCGCTTGCGGGCGGCCTTGCCGCCTGCCGTGGCAGCGGGCCAGGGGCCGCTGGTCGCGCTGCATATCAGTGCCCGCAAGGAAAAGCAGCGCTGGCCGGTCGAGCGCTTTGCCGAGCTGGCGCAGCGCCTGCATGCCCGCCATGCCGCCCGCTTCCTGGTCTTCTGGTCGCCGGGCGACGAGAACAATCCTTTTCACCCCGGTGACGACGGCAAGGCCGGTCGCTTGCTGGCTGCCTTGAGCGGTTTGCCGGCGGCACCGGTGCGGACCGAGCATCTGTCCGAACTGATTGCCGGCTTGTCGCTGTGCGATGTCGCCGTGCTCTCCGATGGTGGGGCGATGCATGTCGCCGCCGGTCTGGGCAAGCCGCTGGTTTGCTTCTTCGGCAATTCCCCCGCCGAGCGCTGGCATCCTTGGGGAGTACCCCACGAGCTGCTCCAGAAGCCCTCGCGTGATGTCGGCGAGATCGGCGTCGACGAGGCCGCCGACGCCTTCGAACGCTTGCTTGCCCGGCGCTAGTGCGCCGCTTCCCAGTTGGCGCCGACGCCGACTTCGACGACCAGCGGTACCTTGAGCTCGGCGACCTGGCCCATCAGGCGGGGCAGGTGAGTGCGGATCTCGCTCAGTTCGTCGTCCGGCACCTCCAGCACCAGTTCGTCGTGCACCTGCAGGACCAGGCGTGACTTCAGGGCTGACTTTTCCAGCCAGTCCTGGACGGCGATCATCGACAGCTTGATCAGGTCGGCCGCCGTGCCCTGCATCGGCGCATTGATCGCGGCGCGTTCGGCCCCCTGGCGGCGGGTGCCGTTGCTCGAGCGGATGTCGGGGAACCACAGCCGGCGGCCGAAGGCGGTTTCGACATAACCGGTCTGGCGCGCCGCTTCGCGGGCTTCTTCCATGTAGCGGGCGACGCCGGGATAGCGGTTGAAGTAGCGTTCGATATAGGTCTGCGCCGCGCTGCGCTCCAGGCCGAGCTGGCGGGCCAGGCCGAAGGCGCTCATGCCGTAGATCAGGCCGAAGTTGATGCTCTTGGCGACGCGGCGTTGATCGGGGCCGACTTCGAGCGGCGTGACGCCGAAAATTTCGCCGGCCGTGGCGCGGTGCACGTCTTCGCCCTGGGCGAAGGCTTCAAGCAGGCGTTCGTCGCCGGACAGGTGAGCCATGATGCGCAGCTCGATCTGCGAGTAGTCGGCCGAAACGATGCTGCTGCCGGCTGGGGCGACAAAGGCGGTGCGGATCTTGCGGCCTTCCTCGCTGCGCACCGGAATGTTCTGCAGGTTGGGGTCGCTCGAGGCGAGGCGCCCGGTCACCACCGAAGCCTGCGAGAAATGGGTGTGCACGCGGCCGGTGGCCGGATTGATCATGCGCGGCAGCTTGTCGGTATAGGTGCCCTTGAGCTTGGACAGGCTGCGGTGTTCGAGCAGCAGTTTGGGCAGCGGGTAGTCGAGGGCCAGTTCGGAGAGTACTTCCTCGTCGGTCGAGGGACTGCCCGACGGGGTTTTCTTCTTGACCGGCAAGCCGAGCTTGTCGAAGAGGATTTCGCCGAGCTGCTTCGGCGAGGCCAGGTTGAAAGGCTGGCCGGCCAGTTCGAAGGCCTGGGCTTCCAGGTTCATGATCTTCTGGCCGATTTCGTGGCTCTGCCGGGCCAGCACCTCGCCATCGATCAGGATGCCGGTTCGCTCCATCTGCCAGATCACCTGCCGGGCCGGCATTTCGATCTGGTGATAAATACGCGACAGACCTGGCTCGCCGGCGAATTGCGGATGCAGCGCGGCATGGACACGCAGCGTCACATCGGCATCCTCGGCGGCATAGGTGGCGGCGCGTTCGATGTCCACCTGGTCGAAGGTGATCTGCTTGGCACCCTTGCCGCAGAGATCTTCGTAGGCGATGGTGGCCAGCCCGAGGTGGCGGCTGCACAACTGGCCGAGGTCGTGCCCCTTGTCGGACTCGATGACATAGCTCTGCAGCATGGTGTCGTGGGCAATCCCGGCCAGCCGGATACCGTGGTTGGCGAAGACATGCTGGTCGTACTTGGCGTTCTGCAACACCTTCTTGCGCTCTGGGGCTTCCAGCCAGGCTTGCAGGCGGGCCAGTACGGCCTCGCGCGGCAACTGGTCGGCAACACCGGGGGCGGTATGGGCGAGCGGGATGTAGCAGGCTTCGCCGGGCTTGACCGACAGCGAGATGCCGACGATCTGTGCCGCGAAGGCGTCGAGACTGTTGGTCTCGGTATCGAGCGCCGTCAGTTCGGCCGCTTCGATCCGGCTCAGCCAGGTTTCGAATTGCGGCCAGCTGAACACGGTCTCGTAATGGACTTCGAGCGGCGCCGCCGCGGCAGCGGGTACGGCGGTTTCCACCGGGCCATTCTCGGCCGAAGGCGTGGCGTCGGCCGGCGCATCCAGCTCGCGCAACCAGGTGCGGAATTCATAGCGGCTGTACAGGCCGCGCAGCGTTTCGGTGTCGCGCGCCGTGGTGGTCAGCGCGCTCGGGGCCGGCAGGTTGGAGAGGTCGCAGGCCACCGTTACCAGCTTCTTGCCGAGCGGCAGGAAGCCAAGGTGATCGCGCAGGTTCTGGCCGACCACGCCACCGATTTCATCGGCATGGGCGACGATTTCGTCGAGCGAACCGTATTGGTTCAGCCACTTCAGCGCGGTTTTCGGGCCGCACTTGGCGACGCCCGGTACGCCGTCGACGGTGTCGCCGACCAGGGCCAGGTAATCGACGATCTTGGCGGGCGGTACGCCGAATTTCGCTTCCACCCCGGCTTCGTCGAGCAGCTCGTTGCTCATCGTGTTGTACCAGCGGACCAGTGGATTGACCAGCTGGGTCAGGTCCTTGTCGCCGGTCGAGATCAGGGTCTCGATGCCGTCGGCGGTGGCCTGTTTGGCCAGCGTGCCGATCACGTCGTCGGCCTCGACGCCGTCCACCATCAGCAGCGGCCAGCCGGCCGCCTGGATGGCGGCGTGCAGGGGCTCGATCTGGCTGACCATCTCCGGCGGCATCGGCGGCCGGTGCGCCTTGTATTCCGGAAACCAGTCGTCGCGGAAGGTCTTGCCCTTGGCGTCGAAGACCACGGCCTTGTAGTCGGCCTTGTAGTCGCTTTCCAGACGACGTAGCATGTTCAGGACGCCGTAGATGGCACCTGTCGGCTCGCCCGCCTTGTTGCGCAGGTCGGGCAGGGCGTGGAAAGCGCGGTAAAGATAGGACGAACCGTCCACCAACAATAAGAGAGGCATGAGAAGTGACAGAGAGCGATAAGCTGGTGATGGGCGTCGAAACCGAGGCCATGCTAAAAAGTGCGACGGCCCGCGAATCGTGGCGGATTTTCGGCATTATGTCAGAGTTCGTCGAGGCGACTGAACGTCTCTCGGCGATCAGGCCGGCCGTGACCATCTTCGGCAGCGCCCGGGTGCGACCCGACTCGCCGTACTACATGCTGACCGAACAGGTCGCCCGCCTGCTCTCCGATTCCGGCTTCTCGGTGATCTCCGGCGGCGGTCCCGGCATCATGGAAGCGGCCAACAAAGGCGCCTTCTTCGGCAAGTCGCCGTCGGTCGGTCTCAACATCCAGCTCGCCCATGAGCAGAAGGCCAATCCCTACCAGGACATCTCGCAGACCTTCCGTCATTTCTTCGCCCGCAAGTACATGTTCGTCCGCTTTGCCAGCGCCTACGTCGTGATGCCCGGCGGTTTCGGCACGCTCGACGAGCTGATGGAGGCGCTCACCCTGATCCAGACCGGCAAGGCTCGCAAGATTCCCTTGATCCTGGTCTGCTCCGACTTCTGGAAAGGCATGATCGACTGGTTCAAGGAACGCCTGGTGGCCGAAGGCATGGTCGATCCGGAGGACATCGAACTGATCCAGTTGATCGACGATCCAAAGCAGGTGGTCGAAGCCATCTTCAAGCATTACGAGGCACGCCCTTTCGGCCCGCTGCCGAACGAGCACGAGATGATGCTCAACCTGTAATAAAATCGGGTCTGAACCCTCGAGGACAATCCCATGCGTCGTTTTCTTCCCATCCTGTTGCTGCTTTCTTCGTCCGCCTGGGCGCAGAGCGGCGAACTCCAGCCCCTGCCTGCCGTGCCGCCGCCGCCGCCCGGCATGGAGGCTTTCGATGCGGCCATGGAGCCGCAGGTCACCATCGTCAAGAGCGAGAAGGAGACCCGCGAGGAGTATCGGATCAAGGGCAAGCTCTACATGATCAAGGTGACGCCGGCCGTCGGTCCGGCTTTTTATCTGGTCGATCGGCAAGGCGATGGCAATTTCATCGAAGCCGATATTCCCCATACGCCGGTCAAGCCGCCGATGTGGATCATTCATAGCTGGTAAGCCTTGTCCGTCTACACCACAGTCGGCCGGGATGCACTGGCTGACTGGCTCCAGCCGCTAGGCCTGGGCGAATTGATCGATCTGGCCGGCATCGCCGCCGGCATGCAGAACTCCAATTATTTCGTGACCACGAGCAGTGGCCGCTACGTGCTGACGCTGTTCGAGCGCATCGAGCCGGCTGCGCTCGATTTCTACCTGGCCTTGATGGACCACCTGTCGCTGCGTGGCATTCCTTGCCCGCAACCTTTGAGCGACGGCAACGGGCAGCGCTGGCGCCAACTCGCCGGCAAGCCGGCGGCGCTGCTCAGCTGCCTGCCCGGGGCCAATGTCGAGATGCCGGACGAGGCACATTGTCACGCCTTGGGCGGGATGCTGGCCGGCCTGCATCGGGCCGGTGCCGATTTCCCCAATCCCTGGCCCAATCCCTGCGGGGCGGGCTGGCGGCAGAAGATCGGCGAGACCTTGTTGCCTGGTCTATTGCCTGACGAGCAGGCCTTGCTTGCGGACGAGCTGGCCTTCCAGGCTGGGCAGGATTTCTCGGCCTTGCCGCACGGCGTCATTCATGCCGATCTTTTTCGCGACAACGTGCTGTGGCAGGACGGGCGCGTTTCCGGGGTGCTCGATTTCTATTTCGCCGGTGCCGATGCCTTTTTGTTCGATCTGGCGGTGGTGGCCAACGACTGGTGTTTCAACGACGCAACACTGCGCAGCCTGATCGCCGGCTACAGTGCACTGCGCCCGCTTGAAGCGGCGGAGATTGCCGCCTGGCCGGCCATGCGGCGGGCGGCCGCGCTGCGTTTCTGGCTGCTCCGGCTGGAGGTCAGGCAAAGGCCGCAGTCCGGCGAGGTGGTGACGATCAAGGACCCGGATCATTTTGGCCGCATGTTGCAGCGTTTTCGCCTTGCTCCCGAGGCCTTGCCCCGTTAGCATCCGCGCATGAACGAAATGTCCGCTTTTCCCGTCGCTCCCGAGACTTTTCGTGGCGAAAGCCGCGAAGTCGATCCCGGCGCCTGTTTCGACTGGCTGCGCCAGGGCTGGGCCATGTTCATGGTCAATCCGGGGGTATGGATCGGCTGTTCCGTGTTGCTGCTGATCATCCAGATGGCCTTCAATGTCGTACCGATCTTCGGCCAGTTCGCTGCCTATCTGTTGGTGCCTTTGTTCGGCGCAGGCATGGTGCAAGTCTGCCGTCACATTGCACAGGAAAGGCCGGCCGAGATAGCCGATTTGTTTGCCGGTTTTCGCCATAACGCCGGGCCATTGATCATGGTCGGCCTGTTTTTTGCCGGTGGCGTTTTCGGCCTGGCTTTCATTGCGGTCATCTTGGTCAATGGCGGGGTCTTCGGTTCCGGTATCAACGCCAAGGTCTTTAGCGCCTCGATCAATTTCGGCAGCGTGATGCTGGCCGGCCTGTTGGTCGCCGTACTTTCGATTCCCGTCATCATGGCCACCTGGTTTGCCCCGGCCCTGGTTTTTCTTCACGACATGAAGCCGGTGGCGGCGATTCGTGCCAGCTTCGATGCCGGCTTCAAGAACTGGCTGGTGATGATCGTCTTCGGTACTTTCCTCATTGTTGCCCTGTTTTTTGCCATGCTGCCGCTCGGCCTGGGCTTGATCCTCCTATTGCCGATTTTTTCCGGCGCCGTCTACGCGTCGTATCGCGATATTTTTTTGGGAACCTAGGTGCGCGCCCAGACTCTCCCTGCAGCCGCTGGCTGGCGATGGATCGGTGCCGGCTTCATGATTTTCCGGCGCAATCCGCCCGTACTGTCGATGTTGGTCATCGCTTACTGGTTCACCCTGATTTTTCTCAACATCCTGCCGATCATCGGCGCGCTGGTCGCTTCGCTGGTCGTGCCGGGGCTCTCGGTCGGCCTGATGCAGGCCTCGCGCAATCTCGAGCGCGGCCAACCGGTTGGCTTGCAAACCTTGTTTGGCGGCCTCAAGGAAAATACCCGCACCCTGCTCGCGCTAGGTGCACTGTACCTGTTTTGTACCATCGGTATCCTCGGTGTCTCGGCCCTGGTCGATGGCGGCAACATGCTTCACTACATGCTGGCCAACAGCCGGGCCGAACGGGCCCAGTTCGAGGATGCCGATTTCACCTTGCCGGGCCTGGTCGTCCTGTTGCTGCTGTTGCCGGTTTTGATGGCCTACTGGTTCGCCCCGGTATTGGCTGCCTGGCATCGCCTGCCGATGGCCAAGTCGCTGTTCTTCAGCTTCATCGCTTGCTGGATGAACTGGCGTCCTTTCCTGACCTACAGCCTGGGGTTGCTGATCGTCGCCGGGGTGCTGCCCGGCATGCTGCTTGGCATACTGCTGTTGCTATTCCCGGCGGCGCAGAGTTTCATCACCGGCATCGTCAGCGTGCCTTTGTTGCTGATCATCGCACCGGCGGTTTTTGCCAGCTTTTACGCCAGTTATCGCGATATCTTCGGTATCTCCGAAATTGTCTGAGCCGCTGGGCCTGTTCGGTGGGACTTTCGATCCCGTGCACTTTGGTCATTTGCGTCTGGCCGAGGAATCGATAGCTCATCTCGGTCTGGGCGGCGTGCGCTGGATTCCGGCCGGACGTCCGCCGCACCGCGGGGTGCCGGAAGTCACCGGCGAGCAAAGATTGGCCATGGTTAGCGCGGCCATCGCCGGGAATACCCGGTTTTCAGTCGATGCCAGCGAAGTGATGGCGGCCGCGCCGAGCTATACCGTGCATACACTGGAGCGTCTGCGCCATGAGCTGGGGGCGGATCGAGCGCTGGTGCTGCTGGTCGGCGCCGATGCCTTTGCCGGGCTGGCCAGCTGGCATCGCTGGCGCGACATTTTTTCCCTTGCCCATCTGGCCGTTTCCCATCGGCCGGGCTTCCCGGTCGAAAGCGCCAGCCTGCCGGCAGCGCTGGCCGAGGAATTCGAGGCGCGTCGACTAAGTGACATCGACAGCCTGAAAGCCTCTCCGGGTGGGGCAATTGCGACTTTCGCGATGACCCAGCTGGCGATTTCGGCAACGCAAATCCGCAAACTGCTGGCCAACCAGCTTTCGGCGCGCTATTTGCTGCCGGATGCCGTTCTCGACTATATTCAGACTCATTCTCTTTACAGAAACGCCTAATGGACATACGCAAGCTGCAGAAAATCGTTGTATCCGCCCTCGAAGACATCAAGGGCAAGGATATCGAAGTCATCAACACCACCAAGCTGACCTCGATGTTCGATCGACTGGTCATCGCCACCGGCGACTCCAACCGCCAGGTCAAGGCACTGGCCAGCAACGTCCAGGAAAAGGTCAAGGAAGCCGGCGGTGAAGTACTCTCCACCGAGGGCGAGGATGGCGGTGAATGGGTTCTGGTCGACCTCGGCGACATGGTCGTCCATGTCATGCAACCGACCGTGCGCCAGTACTACAACCTCGAGGAACTCTGGCAAGCGACGCCGGCCCAGCGCCGCAAGGCAGCGGAGCAGGCGCCCTCGGAATGAAGCTGAGCGTACTCGCCGTCGGCCATCGCCAGCCCGACTGGGTGAGCGCCGGTTGCGCCGAGTACCTCAAGCGGATGCCGCGCGAACTGCCGGCCAGCGTGACCGAAATCAAGCCCGAGCCACGCGGCTCGAAAACCCGCGAACAGTTGCTGGCGGCCGAAAAGGGCCGTATCCGCGAGGCCCTGGCCGCGGGGTGTCGGATCGTCGTGCTCGATGAAAAGGGCGACGACCTGACCACGCTGAAGCTGGCCAAGCGGCTCGAAGCCTGGATGCTGGACGGACGGGATGTCGCGCTGTTGATTGGCGGCGCCGATGGCCTCGACGAGGAATTCAAGCAACAGGCCGACGACAAGCTGCGTCTGTCCAGCCTGACCCTGCCGCACGGCATGGCGCGGCTGCTGCTGTGCGAACAGTTGTACCGGGCGGTCAGTGTGCTGAAGAACCACCCCTATCACCGGGAAGGATGATGCGACTTTATCTTGCCTCGCGCAGCCCGCGCCGTCGGGAACTGCTCAACCAGATCGGCATTGCCTTCGACACCATCGTTTTTCGCGATGGATCGCGGGCCGATTCGGAAACCGACGAGACGCCCTTTCCTGGCGAGAATCCACTGATTTATGTCGAGCGGGTGGCGCGCGCCAAGGCCGAGCATGGCCTGCAGATCGTCCATGAGCGCAAGCTGCCCTTGCGTCCGGTGCTGTCGGCCGACACCACGCTGGAGTTTGCCGGCGAAATCATTGGCAAGCCGGTCGACATGGCCGATGCGGTGGCCATCCTGCGCCGCCTGTCCGGGCAGACTCATCGTGTGCTGACCGGGGTGGCGATCAACCACATGGGGCGTACCGAATACATCCTGTCATCGAGCGAAGTGCGTTTTCGTCGTCTCGACGAAGAAGAAATCCGCCATTACGTCCTCAGCGGCGAGCCGATGGACAAGGCGGGGGCTTACGGCATCCAGGGCCGGGCCGGCTTGTTCGTCGAACATCTGGCCGGCAGCTATAGCGGGGTGATGGGCCTGCCGGTCTGTGAAACCGGCGAGTTGCTCAAGCGTCTCGGCTTCCGGCCGCTTTAGGTCGGTATTTCGGCCGGTAAATCAGGCCGGTATCGCCACGTTGCCGACGTAACCGGCCGGCAAGGCCAGCGGCCGTATCCGGCATCGGGTTTCCTGCCTGGCCGTGCCCATCTCTCCATCGTTCCACTCGCCCAGCCCTTCGCCATGCAGCTTCAGGCAGGCCTCGCGCGCCGTCCAGGCGCGGGCAAAGGCCGCAAGCTGTTGCGCCGGCGGCAGGGTGGCGAGATGCCTGGCACAGTCGGGGCCGAGGTAGTCGGCCGCCAGGGTCGGGATTTCCGCCTGCCAGGCCGGCGCTGGCGGTACGGCCAGCAGATCGATGCCAACCGGTCCGGCAAGGTGGATGGCGGCCAGCGAAAGCCCGCTTTCGTGGCTGACCGACAGGCCGATCCGGTGTTTCGGGTCGGCCAGGCGCAGTCCCTTGCCGGGCGAGGAAGCCAGCGCAACCTGCGCGGCCGGGCAAGCCAGATGCGCTGCCAGCACGCTTCGCAACCTGGCCCGGATCAGTTGCCGGGCCGTCGTCCGGTCTTGCCCGGCGGGGGTATCGATCGCCAGCACCAGCAACTCGGGCAGGGGCTGGGCGATGTCGTCGTAGCCGGCGCGAACGACGATCAAGCCGATTTCCCGTCAGCGCCTGACCGGCGAGGCCGGGCAGCCATGCCAGCGCGTATTGGCCGGCAGGCTTTCGCCCTTCATCACCAGGGTGAGCGGCCCGAGGCGGACGTTGTCGCCGACCGTGGCGCTGTACAGCACGCTGCTGCGTGGCCCGAGGCAGACGCGACTGCCGATCCGCACGTGATCGATCTTCATCACGCGGTCTTCGAAGAGGTGGGTTTGCGGGCAGGTCAGGGCGTTGAGTTCGCTGTAGGCGCCGATATGGACGCAGTCGAATTCGGTGAAGTCGGTGGTGTCGAGATAGACGCCGCGTCCGATGCGGGCGCCGAGCAGGTTGAAGGCGAGCGGTAGCCAGGGCGTACCGCGCAGGTAGCGCATGAAATTCGGTACCGTGATGCCTTCGTAGAGATTGGTGATGCCTTCCGAGAACCAGACGAAGGGCGTCCACATCGGTTGCGAACGCTGGGTGTAGCGGCCGATCAGCAGCCATTTGAGAATGGCGACGAAGAGAAAGGTACCCAGGCCGTAGAGCAGGCCGGCGATGTTCAGGTACCAGGCGACGGCGCCCCAGCGGCCGGCGTCGGCCAGCGGCATAACGTTAAGGACGACGGTGTAGCCGACGGCAATCACCGCGGCGTGCGGCGTGATGATGCGGAAGGCTTCGACCAGGCCGCGTCCGAGCCGGCGCCGCTTGGAGGGGCGGAAGGTCAGTTCTTCCGGGAAGCCGCTGGTTTGTTCGCGGGCCGGCAGGTTGATCGGCGGCGAACCGAGCCAGGTGTCGCCGGGGCGCATCTGGGCATTGTCCGGCGTGCGGGAATGGACGCCGATCAGGACGTTTTCCGGCAGGATGGTGCCGTCCGGCACGTAGGAGCCGTTACCGACGAAACTGCGCCGCGAGATGACCGTCGGGCTCAGGCTCATCCAGCCGCCGTTGATCTCCTCGTCGCCGAGCAGCACGGCATCGGCGATGAAGGTTTCGTCACCCAGCGTCAGCAGGTCGGGGATCAGCCCCTGCGCGGTCGAGATCTCGGCATCGCGGCCGACCTTGGCGCCAAGCAGGCGATACCAGGACGGCGCATAGACCGTGGCATAGACCCCGTGCAGCACGTTGAGACTGGCTTCCTGGATCTGGTTGACCAGCCAGCGGCCGCAATAGACATTGCTATGCACCGGCCAGCGCCCTTCGTGCAGGCGCGGCAGCAGGCTCCAGCGCAGAGCGGCAGAGAACAGCGCGGTACAGACGATGAGGACGGCGGTGGCCGGGAAGGCGAGGACGAAGTACTTGATCAGCTGGAAGCCGATGTCGTTGCTCTGCAGCCAGGCGTAGCTGTCGTCAATCCAGTCGACCAGGATGAAACTGGGAAAGACCGGGATGAAGAAGATCACTGCCGTGGCCAGTACGCCGAAAACGAAGAAGAGATTTTCGCGGGCCAGCCGGGTATCTGAAACAATCGGCCGGGGTGGCAGGCTGCTGTTGTCGACCAGCCCGGTTTCGCGTGCCGGCGAGCCGCTCCAGGTCCGCCCGGGCGGAATCCGCATGCCGTCGCTGAGCGCCGACTGGCCGTCGAGATGGGCGCCTTCACCGATCACGCTGTTGCCTTCGAGCACGGCGTAGGAGCCGACATGGGCATCGTGCGCCAGGTGGATCGCACCGACCACCAGTTCGCCATGTTCGACCCGGACGTTCTCGAAATTGACTGCGTTGCCGATGCTGACGCCGTGGCCGATATCGACCAGGTCATGGGCGCGCATGGTGACCGAACCGATCATCACGTCGTCGCCGATGCGGGCGCCAAGCAGGCGCAGCCACCAGACATAGAGGGGCGAGCCGCTCAACATGTATACCGGTGCCCCCTCGATCAGGCGGTCGGCCAGCCACCAGCGGAAATAGGTGAGCCCCCAGAGCGGGTAGCGTCCGGCCTTCAGGCGACCGAGCATCAGCCACTTACCGGCGGCGGCAATGGCAAAAACGAGTGCCGTGGCAAGCAGGAAGACGGCGACTGAAACCGTGATGGCCAGCGCAATCGAGTCGCCGGGATCGCCGGTGAAGAAGTGGTAGGTGAAGAAGGGCGCCAGCCACTGGGCCATGCGCAATACGACCAGGCCGGGTACGGTCAGGGCCTGGGCCGTGCCGCACAACCAGCGTTTGAGGGCGCCGGGCGGCGTCCAGCCGGTATCGGCGGGCGGCGCGATCTCTTCGGTTTCGCCCAGCACCTGGGCAATGCGGCCGATGCTGCGCTGTTGATAGACATCGCGCACCGTAAAACTGGCGAAGCGCGCATGCGCCCGGATGGCCGAGGCGAGGCGGGCGGCGAATAGCGAGTGGCCACCCAGGTCGGAGAAAAAGTCCGCCTCGCGGCGAATGGCCTGGCCGGGGAAGAGTTTGGCCAGCTCGGCAAAGAGCACCGCTTCGGCCGGCGTCTCCGGCGTATCGGCAGCGCCCGGCGGGAGCGCGGCGAGTTCGAGCGGCCGGGCGCGCAGCGCCTTGCGGTCGATCTTGCCGGAGGTCAGGCGCGGCATGCTGTCCAGCGTTTCGAGATGGACCGGCACCATGTAGGGCGGCAGGGTCTCGGCCAGCGCGGCGCGCAGGCTGGCGGCATCCGGCGCCGGTTCGCGGTCGGCGACCAGATAGGCGACCAGCCGTTCGATACCGTCATCGTTGCGCAGCAGCACGGCGGCGGTACCGACACCGGGGCGGGCGGTCAGGGCGGCCTCGATCTCGCCCAGTTCGACGCGGAAGCCGCGAATCTTGACCTGATCGTCGGTGCGTCCCAGGCACTGGACACGGCCATCGGCATCGATCCGCGCCAGGTCGCCGGTGCGGTAGAGGCGGGCATCCTGCGTGCCGGCCGCCCACGGGTTGGCGAGGAATTTTTCGGCGGTCAGTTCCGGTCGGCCGAGGTAGCCGGCGGCGACGCCGGGGCCGGCGATGCACAGTTCGCCGGTTTCGCCGCGCGGCAGCAGGCGCAGGCCGTTTTCGACCGCCGGGTCGATCACCAGCAGCTTGTAGTTGGGTAGCGGCCGGCCGATGGTGACCGGTTCGCCGGCGTGCAGTTCGGCCAGGCTGGCCGACACCGTGGCTTCGGTCGGGCCGTAGGTATTGAATACCTGGCGGCCGGGACGGGCCCAGCGGCTGACCAGGGCTTCGGGGCAGGCTTCGCCGCCGAGGTTGATCAGACGCAGCTTGGGAATGTCGCGGGAAAACAGCGCCAGCAGCGTCGGCACCGCGTGCAGCACGGTGATCTGCTGCTCGATCAGGGCGAGCGGCAAGGCGTCCGGATCGGCCGTGACTTCGCGCGGAGCGATCCACAGCGTGGCACCGACCAGATAGCTGATCCAGATTTCTTCGAACGACATGTCGAAGGCAACCGAGAAGCCCTGATAGACCCGGTCGTCCTCGGTGATGCCGAGAATGGCGTTTTCGCTGCGCAGGAAGTGGCAGATGGCACCCTGGTTGATCAGGATGCCTTTCGGCTTGCCGGTCGAGCCGGAGGTGTAGATGACGTAGGCCGGGTCTGTCGGTCGCCGGTTGTGGCAGCGCAGTGGGGCGCAATCGAGCGGGGCGAGCAGCGCTTCGGCGGTCAACACCGGACGTCCGAGATCGGCCAGTTGCCCGGTTTGGGCGGCACTGCACAGTAGGCCGGCGGCCTCGGCGTCGTCGAGGCAGACCTGGATGCGATCGACCGGCATCTCGGCATCGCAGGGCAGCCAGGCGGCCCCGGCCTTGGCGATGCCCAGTTGCAGGATCAGCAGATCGATGCCGCGCGGCAGCCAGAGGCCGAGAATTTGTCCCGGGCCGATGCCGGCGGCGATCAGCCGACTGGCGACGCGGTCGGCCAGGGCATCGAGTTCGCCATAGCTGAGACTGCGCGCGCCATGAGCCAGCGCCGGCTTTTCCGGAACCCGGCTGGCGGTCGCCTCGAACAGATCGGCCAGGGTTTCTGCGCGAATCAGTGCCGGCTGGTCCGGGCCGTTGAGCAGGCTGTCGAGGGGGGAGTAAAGCGCGGTTTGAGTCATGCGTGATGCGTTGGCGGCCGATCAGGCGGAGTACCCGAGGCGGGTGAAAGTGATTCAAGGGCAATCCGGCAGTTTGCCGTATGGCCCCCGTCAGGAACCTGACCGAGTATCGATCAGATTGGCTATTTTAACGACTGCCTCGTCGATTCCCGTCAGGTCGGGCCGGGCCGGGGCAGTTTGATGCCAGAGGGATGTCAGCGCCGCGGCCAGATGGCCCTTCTGCAACTGCTTGCAGCCGATTTCCAGGCAGCGGGCATGCGCGTTCAGCCAGGCGATCAGGCAATCCTGCTCGGGCCAGTCCTCACGGCGCTGGTAAAGGACGGGAATGCCGTTGGCGGCAGCTTCGGTGAACATGCCGTAGCCCGGTTTGGTGATGACCGCGTCGACCGAGGCGAGCAGGTCGGTAAAGGTGAGCGCGAAGGCCGTGTGCGGCATGGCCGACGGATGCCGGAAGGGGAAGCGGCCATCGACGATCCAGCGGATACCCGGCACGGCTGGCCAGTTGTCTACCGGCAAAGGGTGGTCGATGCCGCCCATGACGACGAGGACGGCCTTGTCGCCGCCCAAGCCGAGATCGTGGTGCTGGCCGTGCTGGCTGATCGGGCCGATTGCCTGCAGGTTGTCGAGCGCCGTCATCGGCATGCCCGGCGTGATGCGCAGGAAAGCGCTGGCCGAACGATAGGCGGCCAGGATCTCCTGATGGATCGTGGCGGCCCAGGGCTCGGCGCCAAAGAAATGTTCGAAAAGCTCGGCCCAGTTCAGCGAACACAGGCTCAGGCAGGGTATGCCCAGGGCCGAGGCGGCGGCCAGCGGCAGGTAGCTGACGTTGGTCAGCACCAGATCCGGCTGCAGGCGTTCGAGGAAGGCGGCCTCGGCGGCAATGCTTCCCGGCCAGTCGGCATGGGCCTGGCGATAGGCCGCGGCACTGGCCGCCCGGTCGATGCGGGTGGCGTCGATCATCCGGTAACCGAAATCGCTGCAGCCGGCGATCAGCTCGAATGGCACGCCGATGCGCTGGTGCAGCTGGGCCGGCGGCAGGGCGCTGCGGATGCTCAGGCGCAAGCCGGGCAAGCGACCGGCCAGTGCGTTGAGCACCGGCGCGGTGATTGCCAGGTGACCGAAGCCGTGACTGGAGATATCGACGAACAGGTGCATGCCTTGCCGTTCTCCCGCCTGGCCGGCCAGTCTCAGCGGTTCTTGAAGACCGGCTTGCGTTTCTCGACGAAGGCGGCCATGCCTTCCTTCTGGTCTTCCAGGCTGAAGGCGGAATGGAAAACGCGGCGCTCGAAGAGCAGGCCTTCGTTGAGCGACGATTCGAAGGCGCGATTGACCGACTCCTTGATCATCATCACCACCGGCAGCGAATAAGCAGCGATGGCGCGTGCCGCATCCATGGTGACGTCGAGCAATTGTTCGGCCGGCACGACGCGGGCGACCAGGCCGGACTTCTCGGCCTCGGCGGCATCCATCATGCGGCCGGTCAGGCAGAGGTCCATCGCCTTGGCCTTGCCGACGGCGCGCGGCAGGCGCTGCGTACCGCCGGCGCCGGGCAGGGTGCCGAGCTTGATTTCCGGCTGGCCGAACTTGGCGCTGTCGGCGGCGAAGATCATGTCGCACATCATCGCCATCTCGCAGCCGCCACCCAGCGCGAACCCCGCCACGGCGGCGATCACCGGCTTGCGGGTGGTCTTGAGGCGTTCCCAGTTGCGGGTGATGAAGTCGGTCTTGTAGGCGTGCATGTAGTCGAAGTCCTTCATGAAGCCGATATCGGCGCCGGCGGCGAAGGCTTTCTCGTTGCCGGTGAGGACGATGCAGCCGATGTTTTCGTCGGCTTCGAAGGCGTCGATGGCGGCGGCGATGCCGTCGACCACGTCGTTGTTCAGTGCATTCATCGCTTCCGGGCGGTTGATGCGGATCAGGCCCACTTTGCCGTGGGTTTCAACGAGGACTACCTGGGTCATGTCTAGAGTCTCCAAAAAGCATGTCGTGTGATGACGGGCCGGATCGCATCCGATCGCCTGTTCGGGTAAATCTTACTGTGTCGCATGTTACTGACGCAGCCGGAGCCAAACCAGGCCGAGCCATTCGTGCAGCGCGTAGTAGGAAACGCGCAGTGCCGATGCTTGCGGCAGCAGGTCGGAAGCGGCGAAGCGATATTCGTTGCCGCTGTTGAAGCCGGTCGGTGCCGCAATCACCTGCAAGCCGGCGCGCTCGAACAGGAGGCGGGCGCGCGGCATATGGAAGGCCTGGGTGACCAGTACCACCTTGCCGATTCCCGCATGTTTCAGGATAAGGGCCGACAAGGTGGCATTTTCGGCAGTATCGACCGATTCCTTTTCCAGCCAGCGCGGTTTGATCGCGAATTCGTTTTCCAGTATTCCGGCCATCACCTCGGCTTCGGAGAGCGAGGTCTGCAGCGGGCGTCCGCCGGTCAGCAAAACCGGCAAGCCATATTGTCTTGCCAGCATGGCGCCGTAGCGCAGGCGTATCAGGGTGCGCTCGTTGGCGGTGTCTTGACCATATTCCGGTGCGTCGGTGCTCAGTCCGCTGCCCAGCACGACAATCGCGGCGTCGGCGGGCGGTTTTTCGCGCAAGGGTCCGGCTTGTTGCTCCAGCGGGGAAATCAGCAGGAAGGCGACGATCGGCAGGCTTTGCAGCAGCAACAACAGGCCGGCGCAGATCGCCAGGGGGCGTGCCCAGCCTCGGCGGCGGTAGAGGCCGGCCAGGCCGAGCAGGGCAAGGCCGTTGCCGGGAGGCAGGAGCAGGATCGAGAGCAGGCTTTTAAGGAGGAAAGCGAGGCCCATGTGCGTTCAGCGACTGACGATCAGGCGCAGGCCGAGGCCGACGAAGAGCAGGCCGGCGATGCGGTCGAGCCAAAGCGAGACAGCCGGGCGGCGGCGCAGGGCCTGACCGAGACGGCCGGCAAAATAGCCGATGGCGCCAAAGAGCAGGGCGCCCTGCACGGTAAAGACGATGCCGAGCTGGACAATCTGGCTGGCGACGTCGGCGCGTCCGGCATCGACGAATTGCGGCAGGAAGGCGAGGAAGAAGGTGATCACCTTGGGGTTGATGGCATTCGCCAGCAGGCCGCGGCGGAACAGCCGGCGCGGATCGGCTTCGGCCAGCCGGGGACTGTCCAGACTGCCGGGGCCGCTGCTGCGCAGGGCTTGCCAGCCGAGCCAGAGCAGATAGAGACCGCCTGCCACCTTGAGGGCGCCGAAGGCGGCCGGGCTGGCGGCGATCAGGGCGCTGACGCCGAGCGCGGCGAGCAGGGTATGGCTCAGGCAGCCGGTGGCACAGCCCAGGCCGAAGGCGATGCCGGCCCGTTTGCCGCGGGCGGCGCCGAGCGACAGGACCATCAGGTTGTCCGGGCCGGGGACCAGTGTCAGCAGCATGGCGGCACCGAGAAAGGCGATGAACTGGTTGAGGGTGATGAGGCTCATGGTTTCGCTGGAGGCGCAGGTGGTGACGTCGGCTGGGCCTAGCAGCCTAGCGGTTTCGCATTTCGAACTCAACCGCTAAAGTGTCCGGTCGATGACAGTCAGGCGGCTTGCCGGCGGTTATCGTAGCGGACGATGGCCCATAACAAGATCGAGGAGACGAGATGAGCAATATCGACAGCGCAGCCCAGGCCCATATTCAGCCCTTGTGGTCGCCCAATCCGGCAACGGCGGGCCAGACGCGCATGGCGCAATTGATCGCCGCCCAGGGCAAGGCGGACTACGCCGAACTCTGGCAATGGTCGGTCGATCAGCCGGCCGCCTTCTGGTCGACGATCTGGGATTTCTGCGGAGTGCAGGGCGAGAAAGGCGAGGCGGTCCTCCTCGACGGCGAGCGCATGCCCGGGGCGCGCTGGTTTCCCGAGGCCCGTTTGAACTATGCCGAGAACCTGCTGCGGCAGCGCGGCAGCGACGAGGCCCTGGTCTTCTGGGGTGAGGACAAGGTCAAGCGGCGGCTGAGCCGGGATGCCCTTTATGCCGAGGTCGCCCGTTTCCAGCAGTGCCTGATCGCCGCCGGCGTCGGCGAGGGCGACCGGGTGGCCGCTTACTTGCCCAACCTGCCGGAAACACTGATCGCCATGCTGGCCGCGACCTCGCTCGGCGCCATCTGGTCGTCGGCGTCGCCTGATTTCGGCGTGCAGGGCGTACTCGATCGCTTCGGCCAGATCGAACCCAAGGTGCTGATCTGCGTCGATGGCTACTGGTACAACGGCAAGGCGGTGGATTGCCTGGCCAAGAATGCCGAAGTGGTGGCGCGCCTGCCCTCGCTGCGCCAGACGGTCGTCGTGCCTTACCTGAACGCCGCGCCGGATCTCGGTGCGGTTAGCGGCGCCATCAGCTGGAACGACATCCCGGCGGTGCCGGCCGGGCAGCCGGTGACAGTTCGCCGGGTGGCATTCGATCATCCGCTGTTCATCATGTTTTCGTCCGGCACCACAGGCGTCCCGAAGTGCATCGTGCATTGCCACGGCGGCGTGCTGCTGCAGCATCTCAAGGAGCACCAGCTGCACAGCGACGTCCGTCCGGGCGACCGCCTGTTCTACTTCACGACCTGCGGCTGGATGATGTGGAACTGGCTGGTGTCCGGCCTGGCCTGCGGGGCGACGCTGCTGCTCTACGACGGTTCGCCTTTCGCCAGCCAGGGGACGGTGCTGTTCGACTACGCCGCCGCCGAGGGCATGACCCACTTCGGGACCTCGGCCAAGTTTATCGATGCCGCTGCCAAGCTCGGCCTGAGGCCGGGCAAGACGCACGATCTGGCGGCGCTGCGGGCGATCTTCTCGACCGGCAGCCCGCTGTCGCCGGAAGGCTTCGACTGGGTGTATCGCGAGATCAAGCAGGACATCCTGCTCGCCTCGATTTCCGGCGGCACCGACATCGTTTCCTGCTTTGTGCTCGGCAACCCGGTCCTGCCGGTGTATCGCGGCGAAATCCAGTGCCGTGGCCTGGGCATGGCGGTCGATGTCTTCGACGACGACGGTTATTCGGTACGTGGCCAGAAAGGCGAACTGGTCTGTACCCGGCCTTTCCCGGTGATGCCGGTCGGTTTCTGGAATGATCCGGGCAACGAAAAATATCACGCCGCCTATTTCGAGCGTTTCGACAACATCTGGTGCCATGGCGACTTCTCGGAGCTGACGGCGCACGACGGCATCATCATCTACGGCCGTTCGGATGCGACGCTGAATCCGGGTGGCGTGCGGATCGGCACGGCGGAAATCTACCGTCAGGTCGAACAGTTGCCGGAAATCATCGAGGCGCTGGTCATCGGCCAGGACTGGCCGCCCGGTCGTTACGACGACGTGCGCGTCGTGCTCTTCGTCAAATTGCGCGACGGGGTGGTGCTCGATGACGCCCTGAGCCTGCGGATCAAGCAGCAGATTCGCGACAACACGACGCCGCGCCATGTGCCGGCGCGCATCGTCCAGGTGCAGGATATTCCGCGCACCAAGTCAGGCAAGATTGTCGAGCTGGCGGTGCGCAATGTGGTGCACCAGCGGCCGGTAAAGAATGTCGAGGCCCTAGCCAACCCGGAAGCACTCGATTTCTTCCGGGGGCGGAGCGAGCTGGGCGATTAGGCCCGGCCGACGAAGCGCGTCAGCAGTCGGGTCGTCAGGCCCGGCAGCTTGCCCAGCAGGTCGCGTTGCTTGCCGAACAGTCCGCCGCAAGCTGAAGTAATGCGCTGGCTGGCGGCCGGGCTCTCGATCCAGCGGTAAAACAAGGTGGCGACGCCAAGGCTGGCTGCGATGGCGAGAAGCATGCAGCCGATCGCAGCATTGGTGGACGACAGGTCGAAGCGGGCGAAGAGCCCGTTGGCGAGCAGCAACACCGGGAAATGGACGAGGAATACCGAGTAGGATATCTGTCCGAGGAAAGCCAGCGGGCGGACATCCGGCCAGCGTTCGAGCAGTCCCGTCCGCCGGCTGAAGCCGAGGATCAGCGCAATACTCAGGGCTAGCGCGATGCGCAGTCTGAAATCGACGACCAGGGCGGCAATCGCGACGGTGGCGATGACGCCCAGCCAGGCCGACATCTGGCGCCGGTCGGAGGCCCACCATGCGGCAGCGCCCAGGCCGTAGGAGCCGAAGAAATAGATCGCCCAGTTGTCCAGCGCGGCATCCCGGTTGAACCAGAACAGCGACAGCGTTGCCACTGCCAACACCAGGGCCGGGGCGATCAGGCGACGGCGGCCGCCCCACAGCAACAGGGCCATCAGAGCAAAGAGTTGGAAGTCGATGGCGATGTACCAGACGCCGGCCGAAAGGGCTTCAATGCCGAGAATGCCGTGCAACAGGAAAGCGTGGGCCAGCCATTGGCCAAGCGTGGCGCGGCCGGGAACGAAATCGTCGTCGAGCCATTGATTGGCCACGGCGGCAGCGGCGATGGCCAGGCCGAGCGCGGCCAGGTAGGGAATGGCCAGGCGCAGATAGCGCTTCCAGAGCAGCGGGAAAGGCGATCCAGCCAGGGCTTGACCTTCGCGGGATAGGCCGCGGGCAGCGAGGAAGCCGGCAATGACCAGGAAAATCTGCACCGCCATGCGGCCATATTCGAAAAACCAGTTGAACAAGGCCGGGAAAGCCTCACGACTCAACTCGGCCAGGGGGCCGTACGAAGAGAAGTGGTTGAGCAGGACAAGCATGGCCGCGAGCGCCTTCAAGGCGTCGATCAGCGGCATACGGTTTGACGAGGTACTCATGACAATGATTTTACACTCTGTTGCTGCAGTGCACAACCTTTATAGCATTGTTTTTTATAAGTAAATTCATTAAACAAAACGGGCGACAAAGGCGCCGGTGGCACTTTCCGGCAGGTCGACCCAGACCCGGTGGCCGCTTCCCGGCGCAACGGTGATGGCTTCGCCGGCCTTGTTTTCCATGCGCAGCAGTTGCCAGACATGGTTGCCGGCCGGATGTACGCATTCGAGGCGGTCGCCGACGGCAAACTTGTTTTTCACCTCGATTTCCATGAGGCCGCGCACCTCGTCGAAACGCACGGCGTCGCCGACATAAAGGCTGCGCTCGGACTCGGAATGGCCGCGCAGGTAGTTCTGGTAATCGGCGTCGTGGTGGCGCTGGTAGAAGCCATCGGTATAGCCGCGGTTGGCCAGGCCTTCGAGTTCGCTGAGCAGTTTCGGGTCCAGTGGCCGGCCGGCGACGGCATCGTCGATCGCCTGGCGATAGCTCTGGGCGGTGCGGGCGACGTAATAGGGGCTCTTGGTCCGGCCCTCGATCTTCAGCGAATCGACGCCGATGTCGACCAGGCGCTGGACATGCTCGATGGCGCGCAGGTCCTTCGAATTCATGATGTAGGTGCCGTGCTCGTCTTCCTCGATCGGCATCAGCTCGCCGGGGCGCTGGCGCTCCTCGAGCAGGATTTCCTGCTCGGCGTGGCTGTAGAAATTGACCGGCTGGCCGGCCGGTAGCGGGGCGCCATCGGAGGTCGAGACCTTGTAGTCCCAGCGGCAGGAGTTGGTGCAGGTGCCCTGGTTCGGGTCGCGGTGATTGAAGTAGCCGGAGAGCAGGCAACGGCCCGAGTAGGCGATGCACAGGGCGCCGTGGATGAAGACTTCGAGTTCGATGTCGGGGCACTGTTGGCGGATTTCGGCAACTTCATCGAGCGACAGTTCGCGCGACAGGATAATGCGGGTCAGGCCGAGCTTCTTCCAGAAGCGTACGGCGGCCCAATTCACCGTATTCGACTGGACCGAGAGGTGAATGGCCTGCTCCGGCCAGGTTTCGCGAACCATGTCGATCAGGCCGGGGTCTGACATGATCAGCGCATCGGGCTTGAGGGCGATGACCGGCGCCATGTCGGCGAGGTAGGTGGTGAGCTTGGCGTTGTGCGGAAAGATGTTGCTGACGACGAAAAACTGCTTGCTGCGGGCATGCGCTTCGCCGATGCCTTCCTTGAGCGCGGCCAGGGTGCCGAAGGCGTTGTTGCGGACGCGCAGGCTGTAGCGCGGTTGTCCGGCATAGATCGCGTCGGCGCCGAAATCGAAGGCCGTCCGCATCATTTCGAGCGAGCCGGCAGGGGCGAGAAGTTCGGGCGCCTTGCGCATAGTAGAATCCAGCAAAAACCGCGAATTGTAGAGTGTATGTCCGAAGAAATACTGATCAATTTCACGCCGCAGGAGACACGTGTTGCCGTGATGCAACAGGGCGTCGTCCAGGAGCTGCACATCGAACGCACCGCCAGTCGGGGGCTGGTCGGCAATGTTTATCTGGGCCGGGTCTGTCGCATCCTGCCCGGCATGCAATCCGCATTCATCGACGTCGGGCTGGAGCGCACTGCCTTCCTGCATGTCGCCGATATCTGGCAGCCGCGGGAGACGGCAACCGAGCGGCCGATCGAGAAAATCCTGCATGACGGCCAGAGTATTGTCGTGCAGGTGGTCAAGGACCCGATCGGTACCAAGGGCGCCCGCCTGTCGACGCAGATCTCGATCGCCGGCCGCATGCTGGTCTATTTGCCGCAGGAAAAGCACATTGGTATTTCGCAGCGCATCGAGGCCGAAAGCGAACGTGAAGCCCTGCGCGAAAAGATCACCCGGCTGGTGCCGGCCGACGAACCGGGTGGCTTCATCGTCCGGACCATGGCCGAGAATGCCAGCGACAGTGAATTCGCAACCGATATCGCCTATCTGCGCAAGACCTGGGCCGACATTCGCGACCGGGCGCGAACCTCGGCGCCGCCCAGCGTGCTGTACCAGGAGTTGTCGCTCGGCCAGCGCGTGCTGCGCGACTTCGTCAATCCGGAAACCAGCCGCATCGTCATCGACTCGCGGGAGAACTTCCAGAAGCTGAGCAGCTTCGCGGAAGAGTACACGCCGGCGGTTTTGCCCCTGCTCGACCATTACACCGGCCAGCGACCCTTGTTCGATCTGCATGGTGTCGAAGAGGAAATCCAGAAGGCGCTGGCGCGGCGCGTTGATCTCAAGTCGGGTGGGTATTTGATCATCGACCAGACCGAGGCGATGACGACTATCGACGTCAATACCGGCGGCTTCGTCGGCGTGCGCAATTTCGACGACACCATTTTCAAGACCAACCTCGAAGCCGCCCTGACCATTGCCCGGCAGCTACGCCTGCGCAATCTCGGCGGCATCATCATTGTCGATTTCATCGACATGGAAAACGAGGAACACAAGCGTGCCGTGCTCGAAGAGTTCAACAAGGCGTTGGCCCGCGATCACACGCGGCTGACGGTGAACGGCTTTACGGCGCTGGGTCTGGTCGAGATGACTCGCAAGCGGACCCGCGAGTCGCTGGCTCATATTCTCTGTCAGTCCTGCCCGACCTGTGGCGGACGTGGCGAGGTCAAGACGGCGCGCACCGTCGCCTATGAAATCCTGCGCGAGCTGTTGCGCGAGGCCCGACAGTTCAATGCCCGCGAATACCGCATCCTGGCCGGGCCGGCCGTGGTCGATCTGTTCCTCGACGAAGAGTCGCAGGCGCTGGCGATGCTCTCGGACTTTATCGAGAAGCCGGTGTCGTTGCAATCCGAACCAAGCTATTCGCCCGAGCAGTACGACATCGTGCTGATGTGACGTGAAGGGCGGTGGCTGAAATGGGAAAAGGGGCGTACAGCCCCTTTTTTATTTTCCTGGTGCGCTCAGATCAGGATGTAGCGATGCGCGTGGCTTTCCTGTTCCAGCGCTTGCAGACCTTCGCTGGCCGAGAAGCGAATGAAGCTGACTTGCCAGTGACGGCGGTCGCTGGCGTAGAGGGTCGGGAGATCGGAAGCGGCATCGGTGACGACGCGAAACAGGGTTTGCGGCGTTTCCAGCCAGCCGATCAGGCCGTCCAGCAGCTTTTCCGGCGTCAGCTCATGTGCCGCATCAACGTAGCCGCCCGTGTCGCCTGTGCTCTCCGCCGTTTGTGTCAGGTTCTGGATATTCCATTCCAGCTTGAGCAGGCGTTGTTTGCGCCGCAATTTGTCGACGTGGGCGGCAAAGTTGTTGAGCAGTCGCTTCAGGGCGACCAGGCGCAGGTATTCCCGTGCATCCTTTTCGCTGGGGGCCAGGCAACGAATGGTATGGTCGGCGAAGATCGGCGGCTCTGCCGACTCGTTGCCGCGTTGCCGGCGCATGCCGAGCAAGGCGTGAATCTCGTCGTGTTGATTACGCAGCAGGCTGGAGAGCGATTCCTTGAGTTCAAGGCTGCAGCCGAGTGCTTTGCGAATATGCGTAGGATCTGGAAACAGCCTGGCTGCGGTTTCCGGATCGCTGGTCGAGATGGCGCCATACTGTGGAATGCCGGCAATTTGTCGGTCGAAATAATCGCAGGCGTGCTGAATGGCCGGCGTCAGTCGGGCGGCGCAGTTCGTGGCCTCGGCAATGCCGCCGCCAACCGTTTCGATGGCCAGATCAAATAGCGGATGGTGGTATTCGGTTCGAGCATTCCCTGGCGTGAAAAGGCGTGCAATTCGGGTAAGCATGAGTGTGTTCTCCTGACACATGATGGTTGCCCGAGGTCTATGGAGGGCTCCTCAGGCTTGCGAGTCGGCTTGTCTTGTTTTTATAAAACCACGCGCAAGGCATGGTTTTTATTACGCTGGCGTTTGACTGTCAATCGTCATGCGCCGAATGGCCTGTTGTTGCGGGTTCTCTATCCGACGATCTCAAGGCGCTTTGGAAAACCGGTAAGCGCCGGGTCAAGAGGAGGTCCTTCCAACCCGATCCACAGAAGGTGCGCCATGTTTTTCGTGCTGACAATACGCCTTTGTTCTCCAGTGGCAAACCGGATCAGGGCACCGTGGCGAAAGGCCTGCGCGTTGGCGAGTGTGTTTGGCAACAGCAGGGCTGCTTCATGGCGTGCAATTCCGTCACGAAAATCCAGGTCCTTTCCAAATAGCCAAATCTTGAAGGTAATCTTGAAGGGCGTGCTGCTTCGCTCCGACAAGCTCGGGAACCTGGTTGTGGCGAGTAGTTGCGGAACAGTTTGTTTGGGTAGCGCGCCCCCACTCAAATGGATAACAAGTCGGTCCCCTTGTTCTTCGACCGACAGAACGCGTCGCAAAGCGTTGTCGCTCAATAAAAACTGCTGTCCTGGAGCAAATAGCGCCTGATAGACAGGCAACTTGGGCAGCATAAAAGAGGGACGCGAACGCGAAATGCCGTTTTCCCACTCGGCATCGGTCAAGAAAATTGTCTTATCGGTAAGGCGACATTCCGCATGTCGAGAAAACTCCGCCAACACGGCATGTGGTACTGCTATGTACCATCCCGAAGGGTGAGTCGGTAGCAATACCGGGAATTCTGGCGGAATGTTATCTACAAGGCTGGAAAGACAGGTTTCCCGATAAAAGTCCCGGGCTTCATCGATATTGAAGCGCGGCGTATCCCATTCAAATAGAGATGGGAGGGCCGTTGCGTAAATCAACACGGTTGCGGCCAGGCTCAGGCCGCCTAGCCACCTGATTTTCCCCTTAGAGTGCCAAGCCGCGCCAGCCGCGATGACGATGGATGAGAATCCCAATAAATTGATGCCACTGAAGTAGCGATCCGGGTAGGTGGTTTGATAGTTCGAGATTCCGACATAGGCATTTTTCCGGGCCAGGAACAAAAACGCCAGGAAAATAACGAATGCAGCGATCAAGATTTTAATCAGGCGCCGCCATTCGCCTTGCTTGTTCAACCGCCAAAAGATCGCCAATAACGCAGCGAGACCCACCGTAATTGTGATCGCGCTGAGGTTGGATTGATGTTGGTAATGATCGAAAATAAAGGGATAGGCACTTGCTCTGGCGAAAATGACCTCAATCCAATTATCGGGCCAATTAAATCCGCCTGGGTCGGGTAAAAAGGCGTCGTATCGAGCCAGAAGCGCGAGGCTGATGGCAGTGGTCCCGAGGATCAAAAGGCCGTTTGTACGCAGGTGATTCCTTGGATTGCCGGATTGACGAAGGACGTCCTGGGTAAAAATCGAAAAATAGATCAGCGGGATGCATACCGGGTTCGTTCCTGCGCACAATAGGATGGACAGGTCGGCAAACTGGCGTCGCCACCCGTGGAGCCTTTCCCGCCAGAACAACAAGAGGCTTGCCAAGAACACGAAGTGATACCCAATGTTGGAGGCTCGTCCGAGAATTTCGTTGCTACTGTCTCCGAAAGGTTGCAAAACGACAAGAATGAAGAATAGATAACGAGTCGTAGGGGGAAGTACATTTTCCGTTGCCTTGGCAGCGACGGTCGCGATGAGGGCGTAGAACGCATAGGATAGGGCGGCGAGCATTTCGGCATAACAGCCCAGCATGCTTCCGCACAAAACGGATGACATGCCGGCTCCCCCGCCAATCAGGAGCAGGTTGCCCCAGACGAAGTAGTCCTCACGTGCATGCCAGAAGAGGTGAGCCCAACCTCGGGTCATCGCCAGGCTTAACCAGCTTCCATCCTCCGTGAACAAAGCAGGATGAAGCATGGCGTCGGCATTGCGCATCATGAATATCGCAAGTGCGAAAATGAACAGCGCGCCGTAGCTCAGTCGTCTTGCCCGATCGTTTTGAATTGTGATCGAGGAACTGTTACACGTCATCGAATGGCTCGGTTATTTATCCCAAACGGATAATGACAAATCCTGGCCCAATTTTGTTGGGTCGATTTTCGAACCATTCAGGAAAACCAGTAAGAATCCGCCAGCCGAGCTTAGGTGAGTGATTTGTCCAATATCCCGATTCGCGATCAGAACATGGCGTTTTGCCTTGAATCGCTCGCTGTTGGCAGCATTGTTCGTGACAATCAAGAGTGGTGGAAGTGGCGCCTCAATCCTTGGCAATCCGTTCAATAAATATTGATTATTGATCGGTAGTAGCTCATTGCTCGGAGCGAGCGTGTGAGGAGGTTGAAAAGTTGGTTTCCAATCGTTGATGCCATCAAATGATTTATTTACCGGCCTGAAGGAACATGCGGCAATCGCAATCGACTCAGGGTTACGGCGAGGTGCCAAGCTTGTTACATCTAGGCTGGCATTCTGGCCTGGTGCAAGGTAAGCAATAAATTGGTGCTTATCCTGGTATGGCGAAAGTGCCAAATATCCGAGTGAGAGACCTGGGTCGTTGATGTTGTTCCGTACCAAGAAAATGTTTCGGCGGTTTGACGGAGCGGGTAGTGCTATTTCAACTTCATAGAAGCCTTCTTGGAGTACCGGCAAGTTCAGCTTGGGTGATGGTTGCTGCGCTATTGAGCATTTTTGCCAATCTGCTTCTCGGTTCGAAGTTGCAAGTCGGCGCCAGGCAATGGTGCTTGGCGACAGGAAGTCTGGTTCGTAGTTTTCGAATAGGAGGCGATAGAACCACCAATTCGCGCTCATGCTCCAAGGTTGCCAATCGGTCGAGAATTCATGAGTTGTTGTAACGATGATTTGGGGGGCACTGCTGCCTGACAGATTTTGTCTAGCGCGAGTACGAACGTCTCCCAGTGCATGGATGACAGAGTCGACGGGCATTGCGCCGAAGCGTCGTGTCGTTGCACTCCACAACCCCCAGTATTCCTCCGTCACAGTCTTTTGTCGGTTGGATTTGATGTGGGCGATATAGTCGCGATAGGCAATCGGCAGATAGCCGCCCAGTTCGGAAACCAGGAATCGTTTGTCATCGCTGCTTGCGTCACGCCGAAGCGCCGTCAATTCAAGATAATTGCGCCCGAGCACGGTAATCAAGAGTAAAGCCGGAAGCCACTTGCCAAGGCATGGCATTAAGGGGGGAAGTCGTTGCCAATAAGCCTCCAGCTTGGTGCTCAGGAAGGCAAATCCGAAGAGGGTTAAAACCGTCTTGCACCAGAAAATGTAAGCGGCTTCGTAGCCTCCCCGATGCCCTCCGATGACCGCGAGCATTCCGCCACCTGCCAAGCTGGCGCCGATGGCCAAAATTGCGCCGATTTCCAGGCTGGGTCGGAAAATCGCCATTGCTAGCAGCGCCGGCCAAACCAATCCCCAGCCATTTGCGAAAAAATCAGGGATTAGGCGTGAAAAGATGTCTTCCAATCCGAGAATTCTGCTGTCTTCAATCCAGGGTCCGAAATACCAGTACTGGTCGCCCGCAACGTCCAAGAAGTTGTAGCGCAACATTGCTGCTGCGGAAAAACCTGTCGAAAGGGCTATGGAACAGGAGGCAACGATCGCAGCGATGCACGGCGCGACGAGTAGCTTGCTGGTTTTCCATGACTGGGCATGTTGAACATGCCAGCCGGCCAGTCCGAGCGTGAGAAGGGCCGTAGGCAGCCCAAAATCGTTAGACCACAGTAGTGCGAAACCAGCCAAGCTTCCCAGTCCAATTTGGCTGATGAGCCAGTTGGCAGAGAAGCGAATGGCGATGTAAGCGAGTCCGAAAACAACGTAAGGGATGAGGCTGCGCAGCGGCCGAAGACTGTTTCCGGGAGCAAGGCGCTCCATTAGCCAGGGCGGTAGCTCTGGCCATAACAGGGCGATTGCTGTCAGCATGATCGTACCGCTGACCACAGCGAATTTTAGTCGGTCTCTTTTGCGGACCAGTGCCGCCAAGGAACTAACCGACAGGAGACTGCCGAGTAGCGTCACGAATTGCGCGGCAAACAGGCTTGCCGCCATGTTGCTTCCGGCAAGCCAGAAAACCGGGTAGAGCGTGAATAAAACGCCTATGCCCAAATAGGGATAGAAGTCTCGGCCCGGTAATTGTCCATCAGCCAGTCGAAACAAGCCGCTGGCCGTTTGGAACGCGCCATCCAGATGAAATGTCGGAATATCGATCGCCTGGCGAAGGCTGATGACGGCGATGATCAGCAGGTCCAGGAGAATGATACCCAGATAGCTCATTCCCTGCAGGCGGCTGCCTTGCCGCAACTTATTCAACTTCCTTGCCGCTTGGGTTGTAGAGCCCAAAGCAACTATGAACAAGGACTTTCAATATGGAAAAATTGCCCTTGAAGTGGCTGATCTTGGTCGGTACTTCGCCTTTGGGATAACGACGCGTCGAGGGCAGTTCTATACAGGTATAACCCAACTTCGGTACCCGATAAGACAAGTAGGCTAATAGTTCATAAGCAACGAATACGTCTCGAAAAGGTGCGACTCTAGGATCAAGCAATACGGACTGGCTATAGGCGCGGAATCCCTGGGTCGTATCAGTCCAATTGAATCCGGAGGCCAGGCGCAGTGCAGGAGCATGAATAAAGCGAATGGCGAGATCGCGCGCTTTTGGTGTGTTCTCCGCGATGCCACCGGCTAGAAAACGGGAAGCTTGTACAAAATCTGCACCATTTTTGAGGGCCTCGATAAAGTCTGGAATAGCTTCAGGATCATCTTTGTCGTTGCCATCAATCGTGATAATCCCGGCATAACCCTGATCCAGGGCAAATGAATAGGCGCAGCGCAGTTGCGCACTCAGCTTGCCGGCGCCGGTCTTGATGAGTAGGCCACATACGCCCTTTTCTTTGAGATCGTCCTCGACGAGAGAGCCATCCGTGCTGCCACCGTCGACGATGAGAATATCGGCGATCTTTTGAATTTGCAGCGCATGCATGCGCCCCAGCAAGCTTTGAATCCGTCCTCCTTCGTTCAAAACGGGAATGACGACACACCAAGGCTGTTGGCGACCGAGCCAGTAGGCTGTTTCAAATGCCGGAATTTGCCAGTTGGCGCGTTCAGCGGAAGACGAGAGGGGCTGGGCCATGGGGTCCTTGGTGAGCTTATGAAGTTGTTTGGGCGGTTATCAGTACTACGCCGATTACGACCAGGAGCACCCCAAGCGCTCTTAGCCAATGAAACGGTTCATGGAAAATAAGTACCGAGCAGACTGCAACCGCGCCAATTGCACCTGCTGTCAGTATGGGGTGGGCCACATTGAGAGGTAGTCGTTCCAGTGCCGCCGCATAGAGCAGAAATGCCGCACCGTATAGTCCAAGACCAGCCCAGAATGGCCCATTGTCGAGTGCGCTCAAGGGCGCTGTGATAGACGGAAAGCGGCGGGGAGGCATGGTTGCAAGCTTGATGAGTATGCTCGCTGACGCATTTGTCACGATGCCGAGAATCAAAATCAGCCATTTCACGTCGTAACTGTCTCGCGGTGATCACGGTAGGTGCGAATGGCAAAATCCAAAACATGCTCGATGGTATCTGGACCGGCCTCTTCAGGAGGGGGAAGCATCTCGATGCTGACTATCGACTCCGGCAAGTACTGGCCAATCGCATTGGCCATCTCGGCATGATCTGTCGTGCCGTAGCCCAATGGAACCAATTGAGGTTCGCTGGCATGAATGTGGCCAATGATGTTCGCGCATTCTTGCAATACTGTTCTCGGGCATTCGTTGTTGAGCGCGATGGCTCCAGTATCGAATTGCATTCTTATTGCGGGGTGATCTACCGCGTTGACGATGAGCGCAGTCTCCTTGCTCGTCGTCATGAAATTTGCACCGTAACAAGTCGGGTTGGGTTCTAGGCAGACAACCACGCCGTACGCGTCCGCAATATCTGCCAGACGCCTGAAAAAGTGGATGGCCGTATCCGCAGCTTCAGGGTCGCTTAGTCCGGAACGATCCCTGTTCCTCGGCGAGCCGAATACGAGGTACTTGCAAGTCAAGCCAGCGGCAATCCGGCAAATAGCCGCGAGATGCAACAGCATCTCGTCTTGAATGGCTGGTACTCCAAAGATATTGAGGCCCTTGGTCCCAAACAGAAGCGACTGCATGCCGATGATTTCAATTCCGCGGGCTTCCCATTGCTTTCGAACATTGAAAATGCTGTCGTCGGTAGTGGAAATAGGGGAGGGAAAATATTTGCCAGGAACCAGATCGATCGAATCAATCCCGCGCGCTCGCAGTAAGCCTGCAATTTTTTCGTCGTCGGCAATGTCCCATGCCAGATTGGAAATGGATAAATTCATCTAGGATCAGTCAGTTACCGGTTAATGAAACAGCCTCGGATTGGGCGTAAGCCCGAATGGCCAAAATGGCTTCTCGCGCACGGTATTGATAAGGACCTGTCACCCCGAACAGTTCGGCATGATTTGTCTTCATGTCATACCTGACTGTTGATTCGGAGAGTGTTTGCTTGAACGTCATCCCGAAGCATGTACTGGCAACCTTTTCGACACTTATCGGTTCGGCAGTCAGGTGAATGCGCTTCAGACCGGCACTCAGTGCTGTTTGGATGTCATGCCAAAGGTTGACCATCGGATAAAACTGAAAGATGTTCTTTGAATCGATTGATCCGAGATTGTTTTTGTTCAAGAAGTCGAAAATGATGTTCTTGCGCAGACCTGGCCCGACAAGTCCGGGAAGGCGAACGATTAAACTGCCGGGAAAGTGTTGCTCGACGAATCGTTCAAGATGACGCCGATGCAATCCATATGGATGCAGACCCGTTTCATCGACGGGTGAGTCTTCATGAACATCGATCGGGTGTTTGAATACATCAACGGTACTGATCAAAATGAATTTTTCGCTGCGAACAGTTTTTAACTGCTCGATCAAGGCGTTGATGTTTTCTGCATCGCCATCGGGATTCTTGTTAGCAATCCATTTCTGAGCCGGTGCTGCCGAACAGACTATCGTTTCAAATTTTTTGCCGCGGATCGCATGAATATTGGCCGATCTATAAAAATCATCAAAGGGCCTCTGCTTGAGAAGCGAACCCCCGACAAATCCGGAATATCCTATTAATGCATCGCTCATGCACGACTCCTTTAATCGAGATTGCACAAAACAAATTCAAGAAGCGCGCCCGGTCTGAACGAGGTTTTGCTCAGGGGGTAATGAAGACGCCATTACATTGACGCGATCGCCATTAACCATGATCGCGCTATTTTTTTCAAATACGATCGAGTAGTCAGATTGCTCACTTCGATCATCGAGCAATCTTCCGATATATTCGCCAAAAAAAGCCATCATGATGAACTGGATCATGAATAGCATCGACATGAAGAATATTGTTGTAGTCCAGCCTTGAACGATATTTCCGTTGAATAGATGTATCAGCAGACTGAAGCTGGCGGAAATGAAAGCTGTAAAACTTCCGAAGAACCCGAGAGCTGACATCCAACGTAATGGTTTCGATGAATTAAATACTAATAGCCGGATTAAATAGCGTAGTCCTTGAGGGATAGATTTGTCGGCATATTTTCCCTCTTTCAATCGGTAGGGAAAGGAACTGGACGGGTAGCCAGTTTTCTGAATCCGCATGTAAAACTGGTGGTGAAATCTTCCGGAGCCAATTACCGCATTGGCTGCTCGGCGACTTAAGCAGCGTAATCCGGTTGCATTGCCAGGCAAGTGATAATCGATTGCTTGCAGGAGCGCTCCTGAGCACCAGCGAAAGACGCTATAAAAAAATGGTTGAACCTGTTGTGTGACACCAACAAGTATGTCAATGCCAGAGCGGCATTGAGATACCAGTTCCGGGAGAATATTGATGGGATCTCTGGTATGGTCAAGCAGAACAATGAAATCCCCGATTGAATTTTCCAACCCTGCCGCCCACGCGATATCGCTGTGCACTTTTGTTGCTAACTGAATATAACGAATGCTCGGACAGATGCTTAATAAGGTTTCGAATAGCTTGTCGGCATTTTGTCCGGTCAGCGGTCCTTGGGCGATGAGGACTATTTCATAGTCAGCATAATTTGCGTCAAGTAAACCCTGTGTCGCTATAACCGTTTCCTGAAGAGCTGGCGTGGGGCAGTCAACAACAAAAACAACTGATACGAAAGATTCGCTTTTCAATGCCTGGTCCTCCCTGTGAGTGGGATGAGATTGCGATCAGCTATTGCCTGGATGACGTCATATACATTGTCGATCTTTCCACCCATGATGCAATGAAAACCGGGAAGTCCATGGTTTTCCAGGAATAGGATAGGTCGGGAATCATCCGTTTCGCTGCGTGGCAGAACTGTCTTGGTTTCCCACAAAGATCTCTCGTATCGGCATTCAGCCAGTAGTGGCAAATAACGAGTTGCATCCTTCTGCATATAGAGCCAGGCACTATGGCGGCGCTCTGAAATTCCAATTTTCTCGGCGTCATCGAATTGTTCCCCTGGACGGTCGTGCCATTCATAATGCGGTGTATAGCGAACATGGCTAAATGAATGGAGCGCTGTCGATGGGAATGGCATGACCGAAAAAAAAGGTCCGCACATCACGGTTATTCCCGTGTTCTTTAATTCGTCGGGGACGTCCACCAGACAGACTTCGGTCATTTCATGCTTCAGATTGACTAGGTTTAATGAGGACTGAGCGTTGATTTCATTTATTTTCGAGTAAGTACAGTTAAATGCGTGGTCGAAATAAGACTCTTCTTGACCACCTGTAGTTTCATTTCTCAAGGTGACAATCAGTCCGCTTTGGTGTCCTCTGATTGATTGGGCCGATACGCCCAGGCACAGATCAGCCGATGTCTTTCCTAATCGTGCGATCATCTTGTCGCGCAATTTGATGGCGTCAAAAGCAAATTCTGTTACGGAAAAGCATGCTTCAATAAAGTTCGGATTTACCAGCTTGCGTAGGCGATCAGGCGCCGGATCGCAAATCGCTCCAATACGCTCGCAAAACTTTAAAAATTGCCGAGCCGAAATCTTGCCCAGAGGTTTTCCGATCAGATAGTATTTCTCGAAATCGGAGCTGATACATTCATCGAATTCTTCAATGAATCGTGGAAAAGAAATACGTGATCGTAGGGCGGTTAAAATGCTGCGAGGATAATGGTAGCCATTATGCACGCGAGCCTGGTTGTTGAAAGAAGCACGAGACATAAAGCTCGATTCTCGTTCTACCAAACGGACATTATGGCCTTGGGTGGAGAAAAATTCGGCAAGATATAATCCAAAAAATCCACCACCAATTACCAGTATTTTTTTCATCCAAATTACTCAATGATTGAGCGGTCCGCATGCCCTGTTTTTGATTTAGGGCTGATCGCGAAATGCAAATTGAATACCTGTTTTGCATTTCCAGATCGATTATATCGTAACCGACTTCCCTTATTCCAATGCCAGCTGCCTAAAACCATGTTGGACATGATTCGGCAGTGCTGGATGGTGTTTGGAGGTAGTACCAGACAGGAAAGTACAAAAGCAAAAGGCCAACCCTGAGGTTGGCCTAACTGCTTGTGCTGCTTGAGTATTCTGGTGGGGCGTCACAGATTCGAACTGTGGACCTACGGATTAAGAGTCCGCTGCTCTACCAACTGAGCTAACGCCCCATTCCTTGTCCGACTGGTGGGTCGGCCGAGATTCGAACTCGGGACCAACGGATTAAAAGTCCGCTGCTCTACCGACTGAGCTACCGACCCTCGGAAGGAGCGCGCATTATAGGGATGCGGTAGCAGTGCGTCAACACTTTTCGCCATCAAGAACGATATCCCGAGTTGGTGTGGCGGTGATATCGTTCTTTTTATCGGCTTTAGCCCAGGCGTTTGCAGATCTCGGTCGTCAGCGCCGACTGGTTCATCGAATAGAAATGCAGGCCCGGTGCGCCGCCCTTGAGCAGGCGTTCGCACAGTTCGGTGACGACATCGAGGCCGAAAGCGCGAATCGAGTCGCTGTCGTCGCCGAAGCTCTCGAATTTCTTGCGCATCCAGCGCGGGATATCGGCGCCGCAGGCATCGGAAAAGCGGGCCAGCTTGGTGAAGCCGACGATGGGCATGATGCCGGGAATGATCGGCACCTCGGCGCCGGCCTTGCGGGCGGCATCGACAAAGTGGAAATAGGCGTCGGCATTGTAGAAATACTGCGTGATCGCCGAGTTGGCGCCGGCCTTGACCTTGCGCACGAAGGCGTCGAGGTCGTCCTTCGGGCTGCGGGCCTGGGGGTGCCATTCCGGGTAGGCCGCTACTTCGATGCTGAACCAGTCGCCGGTCTCGGCGCGGATGAAGTCGACCAGTTCGTTGGCGTAGCGGAATTCGCCGGTTTTGGCCATGCCTGACGGCAAGTCGCCGCGCAAGGCGACGGTGCGCTTGATGCCGGCGGCTTTGTACTCGTTGAGGATTTCCCGGATGCTGTCGCGTGTCGAGCCGATGCAGGAGAGGTGCGGCGCCGCATCGAAACCTTCGGCGGCGATTTCCTTGACGACGGCAAACGTGCGTTCGCGGGTCGAGCCGCCGGCGCCGTAGGTGACCGAGAAGAAGCTGGGTTTCAGCTTGGCCAGTTCGGCCCGGACGGTACGCAGTTTGTCAACGCCTTCGGGGGTTTGCGGCGGGAAAAATTCGATGGAAATTTCTGTGTTCATGTATTCAACCAGATGAAGAATTCGCGGTTGCCGTCACCGCCGGTAATCGGACTGTCCAGCCAGGCCCAGACCTGGAGGTGCAGGTTGTCGGCACAGTGCCGCAGTTTTTGTTCGACGTCGCGATAAAGCGCGGGATCGCGCACGATGCCGCCCTTGCCGATGTTTTCCGGGCCGACTTCGAATTGCGGCTTGATCAGCAACAGCAGGTCGCCATCGTCGGCCAGCAGGGCCGGTAGTTGCGGCAGGATCAGCGTCATCGAGATGAAGGAAACATCGCCGACGATCAGCGAGAAGCCGCCGGCCGGCAGGTGTTCGCCGAGGTCGCCGGGGTTCAGCGCGCGACAATTGATGCCTTCCAGTGCGGTGAGCCGCGGGTTGCCGAAAAGACGCCGATGCAATTGGCCATGCCCGACATCGACGCCGACCACATGCTTCGCCCCATGTTGCAGCAGGCAATCGCTGAAGCCGCCGGTGGATTGGCCGACATCGAGGCAGGTCTTGCCTTGCGGGCTGATACCGGTGGCGGTCAGGGCGCCAGCCAGCTTGAGGCCGCCGCGCGAGACGAAACGATCCGCTTCGTCATGGGCGACGGTGAGCGGGGTATCGGCCGGCAGGTCGAGCGAGGGCTTTTTGATCGGTCCGGCCGGCGAACTGACCCGTCCGGCCGCGATCATTTTCTGGGCGGCCGTTCGCGATGCGGCCAGGCCGGATTCGACGAGCAGCTGATCGACTCGTGGCACTTAGCGTTTTCCTGCAGGGAAAAGCAGGCTGCTCAATGCCCAGGAGATCACGCTGTAGCCGATCGAGCCCCACAGTGCCGAGGCGAAGCCGCCGACGCTGAAGCCGTCGACCAGATGGCCGGCCAACTGGAAGAGCAGGGCGTTGATCACGAAGATGAACAGGCCCAGCGTCAGCAGGGTGACCGGCAGGGTGAGCAGGATCAGCAGCGGCCGCAGCAGCGTGTTGATCAGTCCGAGGATGAGTGCGACCAGCAGGGCCGTGCCGAAATTCGCCACCTGGACCGACGGCACGACATACGGCAAGGCCAGCAGGGCGAGCGCGTTGATGGTCCAGATAGCGAGCAGGCGCATCTTAGTAGCGGTAGTGGTCGGCCTTGTACGGGCCTTCCTTCGGGACGTTGATGTAGGCGGCCTGTTCGTCGGTCAGCTCGGACAGTTGCGCATTGAGCGTCTTCAACTGCAGGCGGGCGACCTTCTCGTCGAGATGCTTGGGCAGGGTGTACACGCCGACCGGGTACTTGTTGGAACCCTTCTGCGCTTCGCTCCACAGTTCGATCTGGGCGATCGTCTGGTTGGCGAAGGAGGACGACATGACGTAGGACGGATGGCCCGTGCCGCAGCCGAGGTTAACCAGGCGGCCCTTGGCGAGCAGGATGATGCGCTTGCCGTCCGGGAAGATGACGTGGTCGACTTGCGGCTTGATTTCTTCCCACTGGTACTTCTCGATCGACGCGACGTCGATTTCGTTGTCGAAGTGGCCGATGTTGCAGACGATGGCGTTGTTCTTCATCTTGACCATGTGGTCATGGGTGATGACGTGGTAGTTACCGGTGGTGGTGACGAAGATGTCGGCCTTGTCGGCAGCGTACTCGGTGGTGACGACGCGGTAGCCTTCCATGGCGGCCTGCAGGGCACAGATCGGGTCGATTTCGGTGACCCAGACTTGCGCCGACAGGGCGCGCATGGCCTGGGCGCAGCCCTTGCCGACGTCGCCGTAGCCGACGATGAGGGCAACCTTGCCGGCGATCATGACGTCGGTGGCGCGCTTGATGCCGTCGACCAGCGATTCGCGGCAGCCGTACAGGTTGTCGAACTTGGACTTGGTCACCGAGTCATTGACGTTGATGCCCGGGAACTTGAGTTCGCCGCGCTGATGCATCTGGTACAGGCGATGCACGCCGGTGGTGGTTTCTTCGGTGACGCCCTTGATCTGGGCCAGACGCACGGAGTACCAGGTCGGATCGGCAGCTAGCTTGGCCTTGATGGCGGCGAAGAGGATGGTTTCTTCTTCCGAGCCCGGCTTGGCCAGCACGGAAATATCCTTCTCGGCGCGGGCGCCGAGATGCAGCAGCAGGGTGGCATCGCCGCCGTCGTCGAGGATCATGTTCGAGTAGCCGCCGTCGGTCCATTCGAAGATGCGGTGGGTGTAATCCCAGTAATCGACCAGCGTTTCGCCCTTGACGGCGAAGACCGGGATGCCTTGTGCGGCGATGGCTGCAGCAGCGTGGTCCTGGGTCGAGAAGATGTTGCACGAGGCCCAGCGAACTTCGGCGCCGAGCGCGGTCAGCGTCTCGATCAGCACGGCGGTCTGGATGGTCATGTGCAGCGAGCCGGTGATGCGCGCGCCCTTGAGCGGCTGGGTCTTGGCGAATTCTTCGCGGATGGCCATCAGACCGGGCATTTCGCCTTCGGCAATGAGGATTTCCTTGCGACCCCAGTCGGCAAGGTTCAGATCGGCAATAACGTAGTCATTGAATTCAGCCACAGTAAGCTCCTAAGTAACTGTGACCGGGGCGGGGAATGACGGCTTTGAAGCTCACCGGCGGCCCCTGCGCCCGGCAGGGTTGAACAGTGAGCGCCGTTTAGAACCGAGCCTGAGAGAAATATCCCCTGCAGCGCCCCTCGGTAGGTCGAGGATTATAAACCGCTTTTAGGCTTTTTCACCGGCCCAGTAGCGATCGATGTCCTTGATGCCCCATTTGGCGGCATCTTCGCGGCCGGCGATTTTCTCGGGGCTGCGGGCCAGGTCGATGATCTCCGGGCGGATGTAGGCTTGCGATTTGGTCGAGAAAAAGACTTTGACCTTGGGCTTGAGCAGGGATTGCTCGCCTTGTTCGATGACCACGCCGAGCTTGCCGGACTCCAGGCGAACGAAGGAGCCGATTGGATAGATGCCCAGGCTTTTGACGAAGGCCTGGAAGACGGTGGGGTCGAAATGTCCCTTCCATTCCGCCATGCGCTTGATCGATTCGGCCGGATCCCAGCCCGCCTTGTACGGGCGGTTGGAGGTGACTGCATCGTACACGTCGCAAACCGCCCCCATCTTGGCAAACAGGCTCATCGTCTGGCCGTTCAAGCCTTTCGGGTAACCGCTGCCATCAACCTTTTCGTGGTGGTGCAGGCAGACGTCCTTGGTCATGTCACTGATGCCGTTGCCGCCGAGCAAGAGTTTGTGGCCTTCTTCCGGGTGGGTCTTGACCAGGTCGAATTCGGCATCCGTCAGCTTGCCGGGCTTGTTCAATACTTCCAGCGGGATCATCGCCTTGCCGAGGTCATGGAGCAGTCCGGCCATGCCGGCCTCGCGGGTTTGTTGCTCGTCGAGGCCCAGCTGGCGGGCCAAGGCGATCATCAGGGCGCAGACCGCGACCGAATGCATGAAAGTGTAGTCGTCGGCCGTCTTCAGGCGGGCCAGGCTGATCAGGGCGCCGGGATTGCGCAGCACCGAGTTGGAGATTTCCTCGACCAGCGGCGCCGCGGCTTCCGCCTCGATGGCTTTGCCCATGCGGGCTTCCTGGAACATCGAGACAACCGCTTCCTTGCCCTTAGAGACGATGCGCGAGGCGCGCTTGAACTCTTCGTTGAACGAACTCTTTTCCTGGACGGCAGGCAATTCTTGCGGAATCGACTCGACGACAAGTTGTTCCGCGGTGCTGGCTTCGCCGGCTTCAATATCCAAGCCTTTGGAAACGTCGATCCAGACCTCCTTGATCGGACTCTCCAGGATCAGCGTGATGTCATTCGGGTCATTCAGAACAAATTTGGTCCGCCAGAATGGGTGGTCAAGCCAGGCGCCGCAAAATGCCTGCAGATGCATACCCAGGCGAACGTGTTCGACAGCAATTTTCTTGAGCATAGATTGCAAGTTTAGCTAGAAAAAAGGGAGCCGTGCAGGCTCCCTCATGCAATGCCATGCGAAAAGCTTAGAGTCCGGCGTCGCCTCTGAGCAGCGTGGCGCGATCCGTATTTTCCCAGGTGAACTCCGGTTCGTCGCGGCCGAAGTGGCCGTACGCCGCAGTCTTCTGATAAATCGGGCGGAGCAGGTCGAGCATGTTGACGATGCCCTTCGGGCGCAGGTCGAAGTGCTTGCGGATCAGCGCGGTCAGGGTTTCATTGCTGACTTTGCCGGTGCCGAAGGTGTCGACCATCACCGAAGTCGGTTCGGCGACGCCAATCGCATAGGAAACCTGAACCAGGCAGCGCGAGGCGAGGCCGGCGGCGACGATGTTCTTGGCAACGTAGCGGCCGGCGTAGGCGGCGGAACGGTCGACCTTGGACGGGTCCTTGCCGGAGAAGGCGCCGCCGCCGTGCGGGGCGGCCCCGCCGTAGGTGTCGACGATGATCTTGCGGCCGGTCAGGCCGCAGTCGCCCTGCGGGCCGCCGACGACGAAGCGGCCGGTCGGGTTGACCAGGAACTTGATGTCGCCCTTGATCAACTCCTTCGGCAACACCGGCTTGATGATTTGTTCGATGGTCGATTCGCGCAGGTCTTCCAGGCTGATGTCCGGCGAGTGCTGGGTGGACAGCACGACGGTATCGATCGAGTGCGGCTTGCCATCGACGTACTTGATGGTGACCTGCGATTTGGCGTCCGGGCGTGCCCAGGGCAGGCGGCCGTCCTTGCGCAGCAGGGCCTGGCGCTCGACCAGGCGGTGCGACAGGTAGATCGGCAGCGGCATCAGCGACGGCGTTTCGTCGCAGGCGTAGCCGAACATCAGGCCCTGGTCGCCGGCGCCTTGGTTGAGGTTGTCGTCGTAGGCCTTGTCCACGCCCTGGGCGATGTCCGGGCTCTGCTTGTCGTAGGCGACGAGCACGGCGCAACCTTTGTAGTCGATGCCGTAGTCGGTGTTGTCGTAACCGATGCGCTTGATGGTGTCGCGGGCGACCTGGATGTAATCGACGTTGGCGTTGGTGGTGATTTCACCGGCCAGCACGACCAGGCCGGTATTGCACAGGGTTTCGGCGGCGACGCGGGCATGCTTGTCCTGAGACAGGATGGCGTCGAGGATGGCATCGGAAATCTGGTCGGCGACTTTGTCCGGGTGACCTTCGGAAACCGATTCCGAGGTGAAGAGATACTCGCTCATGCGAAGCTCCATTAGCCCTTGGGTCAGGCGTTACCGGCTTCGGGCCATGAGCAGGCGACGCTTTAGCGGTATTTGTCGATCGCCCCGCAAGTTGTCTGTTTAACTCGGCGAACGGATAATAGTAAACTTTTCACGGCGGGTTTCAACCCCCGGGAGCGCATGGTTTTTATTTTTCGCATTCTCAGCTGGCTGCCCTTGTGGCTGGTACATGTCTTGGGCGGCTGGCTCGGTCGCCTGACTTACCTGGTCTCACCGACTTACCGGCGGCACGTGCGCGAGAACATGGCGCAGGCCGGCATCGATCCCGCTTTGCATGGCGCCGTGGCAGCGGAAGCCGGCAAGCAGATGCTGGAGTTGGCCCGTATCTGGTTGCGCACCCTGGAGCAGACCAATGCCCAGGTGGCTGAAGTGGTCGGCTGGGAGCACGTCGAGGCGGCGCAGCGGGCCGGCAAGGGCATCGTGTTCATGACGCCGCATCTTGGCTGTTTCGAAATTACCGCCCAGTACTACTCGGCCTTTGGCGATATCACCGTACTCTATCGGCCGCCCCGTCAGGCCTCGATCCAGCAAATGATTCTTGATGGGCGCAAACGGGCGCAGTTGCATCTGGCGCCGGCCGACTTGTCCGGCGTGCGGGCCTTGATCAAGGGCCTGAAGAAAGGTCAGGCGGTCGGCATGTTGCCGGACCAGGCGCCCAAGGTCGGCGAGGGCGCATGGCTGAAGTTTTTCGGCCGCTACGCTTACACGATGACGCTGGCTGCACGGCTGACCGAGACTGGCGCCACGACGCTGATGGCTTGGGGCGAGCGTTTGCCGCATGGTCGGGGCTATCGCCTGCATTTCCGGCCGCCGGTCAATGCGCTGGAAGGCTCGACGGTCGAACGGGCGCAGCAGATCAACCACGAAATTGAAACCCTGGTCCGCGAGTGTCCGACCCAGTACCTGTGGGGCTACAACCGCTATAAGCATCCGGGGGGCGCAGAGCCGCCACCGGTGGAGTCGTCGTCTTGAAACTTTTTCCTACGTACATTCTGGTCGGTTTTCTTTGGCTACTGCATTGGCTGCCTTTGCCGGCCTTGCGCGCCATTGGCGGGGGGCTGGGCAAGGTGCTCTATGCCTTGGGGCGCGAGCGGCGCAAGGTGGCCTTGATCAACCTGCGTTTATGTTTCCCGGGAAAATCCGAAGCCGAGCGGGAAGCATTGGCGCGCCGGCATTTCATCGCCTTCAGTCGGGCTGTCCTGGATCGCACCTTGGGTTGGTGGGCTTCGAAGGAGCGCCTTGAGCGAATTATCCGGATTACCGGTGTCGAGCATCTGAATGATCCGGAAGGGCGTCCGGTCATCATGCTGTCGCCGCATTTTGTCGGCCTGGATGCCGGTGCGACGCGGATTTCGATGTTCGTGCGCGGCTGTAGTGTCTACTCTAACCAGAAGAATCCGGTTTTCAATAAGTTGCTTTATGATGGCCGGATTCGGTTCACCGATGCCGTACTGCTCTCCAGGCAGGATGGGATGCGCAAGATCATCAAGGCAATGAAGGACGGCTACAAGTTCTACTACCTGCCTGATATGGACTTCGGTCCCAAGGAGTCGATTTTCGTGCCCTTCTTCGGCGTGCAGGCCGCGACCATCCCGGGGGTTTCCCGTCTGGCGCGCCTGACCGGGGCGAAGGTGGTTGCCTGCATTACCCGGCAGGTGAAGGATGGGTACGAAGTCGAAGTGATGCCGGCCTGGAGCGATTTCCCCGGTGAAAGCGTCGAGGCGGATACGGCCTACGTGAATCGTTTTATCGAAGAGCAGGTGCTGCGCATGCCGGAACAGTATTTCTGGCTGCACAAGCGCTTCAAGACCCGGCCACCCGGAGAACAGAGGTTTTACAAATGAGCAGCCTGAATATCGAGATTCGCTCCATTACCCCGCCCGATGTGCCCGCCATTTCGGCGCTGGCCCGTGAAATCTGGCAGGCCTCCTATCCTGGCATCATCACCCAGGAGCAGATCGACTTCATGCTCGAGCAGCGCTACGGTCACGAGCGGCTGTACGACGATATCGAGGATGCGGACAAATGGCTGGATCAGGCGTTTCATGACGGACGGCGGGTCGGTTTCGCCTTCTGCGAGATCTACAAGGGCGAATTCAAGCTCGACAAGCTCTACATTCATCCCGACGTGCAGCGCAAAGGGGTGGGCGGGCAACTGATCGCGCACGTCGCGGCGCGTGCCAAGAAGCTCGGCTATCCCTGCGTCATCCTGGCAGTGAACAAGCGAAACGAGAAGGCGATCGGCTCCTACCGGAAATACGGTTTCGAAGTCCGCGAAACGATCGTTGACGATATCGGCCGTGGCTACGTGATGGACGATTACATCATGGAGAAAAAACTTTAGGAATTTGAGGCAAATCCCTGCCTCTGCTATTCTTTTTTGAATTATTCAGAGGAGCAGCGTGTGAAGCTCAAGTTCTCGAAAATGCATGGACTGGGCAACGATTTCGTTGTCCTGGACGGCATTCGTCAATCCGTTTCGCTGACGCCGGAACAATTGCGTTACCTGGCCGATCGCCACTTCGGTGTCGGCTGCGACCAGGTCCTGCTGGTTGAAAAGGCCAGCCTGCCGGAGGTCGATTTCCGTTATCGCATCTTCAATGCTGACGGCAGCGAAGTCGAGCAGTGCGGCAACGGCGCCCGTTGCTTCGTGCGTTTCGTGCATGAGCAGGGCCTGACCGACAAGCGCGAAATCCGGGTCGAGACACTCAAGGGGGTCATTGCGCCGCGCCTCGAAGGCGATGGCAATGTCACCGTCGACATGGGCTTGCCGCGCTTCCTGCCGCATGAAATTCCCTTCCTGCACGACGACGATGTCGTGATCTACAACCTCGACGTCGCTGACGAAACGCTGGAAATCAGTGTCGTCTCGATGGGTAATCCGCACGCCGTGCAGGTTGTCGACAGTGTCGAGAGCGCGCCGGTCGGCGAGCATGGGCCCTTGATCGAGCACCACCCGCGCTTTCCGCAGCGGGTCAATGCTGGCTTCATGCAGGTGCTGGATCGACACGCCATCAAGCTGCGCGTCTACGAGCGCGGCTCGGGCGAAACCCTGGCTTGCGGCACCGGCGCCTGCGCCGCCGTGGTGGCGGGGATCCGTCGTGGCCTGCTGGATTCGCCGGTACGTGTGACGACGCGCGGCGGCGATCTGAATATTGCCTGGGGCGGCCCGGACCGTCCCGTTTTGATGACCGGTCCGGCGATGACGGTCTTCTCTGGAGAAATTGATTTATGAGCGCGCTGTTTCCTGAAGATGTTGCCGATTACCTGAAAAACAATCCCGGGTTCTTCGAGCAATATGCCGATCTGATGGCGCAGATCTTCCTGCCGCACCCGCATGGCGGGCGGGCAGTTTCGCTGGCCGAGCGGCAGATGCTGACCCTGCGCGAAAAAAATCGTCAAACGGAAAGCAAATTGGCCGAACTGATTGCCTTCGGCGAAGAGAACGATCAGATCAGCGAGAAGGTGCATCGTCTGGCGGTTGGCCTGATTGCCGCCGAGACATTCCAGGCGGTGATTCACTTGCTGAACTTCCATTTACGCGACGATTTCTCGGTGCCGCATGTTGCCTTGCGCTTGTGGCACAAGCCGGAAGGCATTGAGGATTTGCCGGAGTTTGCGGCGGTCAGCGAAGAGTTGCAGGTTTTCGCCGAAACCCTCGGCCGTCCGTACTGCGGTTCGACCGCCGGATTCGGTACGGCTTCCTGGTTTGGCGAGCATGCCAGTCACATCCGCTCGCAAGCCTTGATCGCCCTGCGTAACGGTGGCGGCACCATCGGCATGATTGCGTTGGGCAGCGAGGAAGCCCAGCGTTTCTACGCCGATATGGGCACCCTGTATCTCGAGCGCCTGGGCGAGATGGTGTCGGCGGCACTGGCTCGCGTCACCAAGAGCGTACTTTGAGTCGCTCGTGAAGACGGCGGCCGAAGCGGTTGCTGCCTGGCTCGCCGAACTGGCCGAGCAGCGCCGTTTGTCGCCGCACACGATCAGCAATTACCGGCGGGATCTCGACAAGTTGATTGCCGCGGCCGGCGATTTGCCACTGGCCGAACTGCAGGTACACCAGATCCGGCGTTACATTGCTCAGTTTCATGGGCAAGGGCTGTCGGGCCGCTCTCTGGCGCGGACCCTGTCGGCCTGGCGCGGCTTTTTCAAGTGGTTGGGACTGCACGATGCCGTGCCGGCCAATCCCTGCGAGGGGGTTCGCTCCCCGAAGTCGCCCCGACTGCTGCCCAAGGTCTTGTCGGTCGACGAGGCGGCCCGCTTGCTCGAGCCGGTCGAGGATGACGATCCCGTGTTGGAGGCGCGCGATACGGCGATGTTCGAGCTTTTTTACTCTTCCGGCCTGCGCCTGGCCGAGCTGGCGGCACTGGATCGCGAGGCGCTGGACAGTGCCTTGAACGAAGGCGAAGTCAGGGTGCTCGGCAAGCGCAACAAGGCGCGACTGGTTCCGGTGGGCAGCAAGGCACGCGAGGCCCTGGCGGCCTGGTCGGCAGTGCGCGATTCGCTGGCGGCGAGCGATGAACCGGCGCTCTTTGTCGGCCAACGCGGTCGACGGATCAACCACCGGGTGATCGAGGCGCGGCTTGGTCGGCGCGCCGTGCTGCTGGGTTTGCCGCGCCACGTGCATCCACACATGCTGCGCCACTCCTTTGCCTCGCATGTCCTGCAGTCCTCGGGCGATCTGCGGGCGGTGCAGGATATGCTTGGCCATGCCAGCATTGCCTCGACCCAGGTCTACACCCATCTCGATTTCCAGCATCTGGCCAGGGTTTACGACTCGGCGCATCCGCGGGCCAAACGCTAGCGGCTGAGCAATCGTTAAAAACACCGGAAAATCAGGCGGTAATTGACGTTTTTTGGGTCTACCTCTATGATTGTCGGTTTCGAAAAATCGCCGGATTCAAGGAGTTCTCATGGCCATCAACCGTACCCGCCGTTCTTCCCTGGAACGCCGCTGCGTTTCCAAGACCACCAAGCGCCTGTTCAAGGGCAATGGCAAGACCATGTTCAAGGTCATCTACGCCGCCGAATGCCACGCTCGTAACCGCAAGGCACTGGGCGCTTAAGCGTTTCCCGCTATTTCGGGCCCCGGTTACTGCAAGGTAACCGGGGCTTCTTTCATTCAAGGTCGAGAAAACATGGCTCAGCTGATTTTGCTACCCGGCAAGGAACGTTCGGCATTCAAGCAGCATCACCCCTGGGTGTTTGCCGGTTCGGTAGGGCGCCTCGAGGGGCGGGCCCGACCCGGCGATACGGTCGAGGTGCTGGCCGATAACCTGCGTCCTCTGGGGCGTGCCGCTTACAGCCCGAAATCGCAGATTCGCGCCCGTTTCTGGACCTTCGATGCCGACGAGTCGGTGGACGATGCTTTCTTCAAGCGTCGCGTTGCCGCGGCCGTGGCACGGCGCCAGGCCTTGCCCGAACTGCGCGGCCAGGAGGGCCTGCGGCTGATTCACGCCGAGTCGGATGGCTTGCCCGGGGTGATTGCCGACCAGTACGGCGACACCATCGTCATTCAGCTGACCTCGGCCGGTGCCGACAAGTGGCGGAATGCCATCGTGGCCGGTCTGGTCAAGGCAACCGCTTGCGCCCGCATCTACGAACGTTCGGATTCCGACGTGCGCGCCCTGGAAGGTCTGGAGCCGACGACCGGCTGGCTGTATGGTGCGGCGCCTGACCAGCCCCTGAGCATCGACGAAAATGGCGTCCGCCTGGCGATCGATGTGGTGGGCGGCCACAAGACCGGTTTCTATCTCGACCAGCGCGACAACCGCGCCTTGCTTGGGCAGTTGGCAGCCGGCAAAGAGATTCTCAACTGCTTCTGCTATACCGCCGGCTTCTCGCTGCAGGCGCTGGCTGGCGGCGCCGCCAGCGTACTGTCGATCGATTCCTCCGGGCCGGCCCTGGCTCAGGGACAGGCCAATCTGGCGCTCAACCCGCAATTGCCGGCCGAGCGCGCCCACTGGCAGGAGGCCGATGTCTTCCAGGCTTTGCGTGAATTCAAGAAGGAAGGTCGGCAGTTCGACCTGATCGTTCTCGACCCACCCAAGTTCGCGCCTTCCGCCTCGCATGCCGAGCGGGCGGCCCGTGCCTACAAGGACATCAATGTCTTCGGTTTCAAGCTGCTCAAGCCGGGCGGCCTGTTGATGACCTATTCCTGTTCCGGCGGCATCGGACTCGAACTGTTCCAGAAGATCGTTGCCGGCGCGGCGCATGACGCTGGCCGCGAGGCGCGCATCGTTCGCCGCCTGGCCGGTTCGGCCGACCATCCGGTGGCGTTGAACTTTCCCGAAGGCGAATACCTCAAAGGCCTGCTCGTCCAGGTGGACTGAGTTGCGCGATGCCTTGCAACAAGAAAGTAATCTGCGCCGGCTAAACTGAATCCGATGCGTCCCTTGCCCCGGCTATTTCTCGTTGCGCTGTTGTATTTCGCCCAGATCTGGGCCGGCGTGCACGCAGTCGAGCATGCTGTGGGGGGCAAGGATGGTGTCGCGACGCACGTCTGCGAAATCTGTCTGGCGGCGCATGACCTGGGCTCGGCGCTGCCTTCGCTGGCCGCCATGCCGGTTGCGCCGGCGGCGCATGATCGGCCGCTCTGCCCGGTCTTGCTTGGGCGCAGTGCTTTTCCGGCACCGCTGGCCCGTCAGGGCGCACCCCCTTTCTGCTGAAAACATCCGTTGTCGATGACTGACCGTTGCCGGCTGGCGACGGTCGGCCTTGTTGCGTTTTCAGGAGAATCCCATGCAAAAGAAATTTGCCATGGCTGCCTTGCTCGCCGCTTCTTGCGGTGCGCAGGCGGCTGATGCCGATCTGGCGGCCATTCGTAGCCAGATCGACGAAATGAAGAAGAGCTACGAGCAGCGCATCGCCGCGCTTGAACAAAAACTGGCCCAGGCCGAAGCGAAGTCGGCGCCGGCGGCCGTTGCAGCCGCGCCGTCGTCACTTGCTGCCGGCGCCGTTGCTTCGCCGAGTTCGGCGGGGGCGGCGAACGGTTTCAATCCCGAAGTGTCCTTGATTCTGCAAGGACAGTACAAAAACATGAAGAACATCCCGGAGCGGTCGATTGGCGGCTTCGTTCCGGCGGGCACGGAAGGATTGAACAATCGCGGCTTCTCGACCGATGAGACCGAGCTGGTCCTGGCGGCGAATATCGATCCTTATTGGCGCGGCCAGGCCATTGTCGCGATGATCGACGGCTCGGCCGAGATCGAGGAGGCCTGGGCGCAGTCGCTGGCAATCGGCAACGGTATTGGCCTCAAGCTGGGGCGTTTCCGTTCCGGCATCGGTTACCTGAACGAACAGCACCCGCATGCGCGCGATTTTGCCGATGCGCCGCTGATGTATCAGGCGATGTTCGGCGATAGTTACACGCAGGATGGCGTGCAATTGAAATGGCTTGCACCGACGCCGCTGTTCCTCGAGCTGGGGGCGGAGTTCGGCCGCGGTGCGAATTACCCCGGTACTGATCGCAACAAGAACGGTACCGGCGGCGCCGCGTTGTTTGCCCATGTCGGCGGCGATGTCGGCATCTCCAACGACTGGCGGGCCGGTATTTCATGGCTGAAGACGGCGGCCCAGGAGCGCGAGTCGGGCTTCATGGACATCAACGGCTTGGCTGCGAAGGGTGCCTTCTCCGGCGATTCGACGACCTGGCTGGCGGATTTCGTCTGGAAATGGGCCCCCAACGGCAATCCGAAGTATCAGAACTTCAAGTTCCAGAGCGAATACTTCGTGCGCCAGGAAAAGGGCAATCTGAATTGCTCCTCCGAAGACGCCGCCAGCACGTGCGCCTCGGTGCAGGAAAGCAACTATCGGACGCGGCAGAGCGGCTGGTATGCGCAAGGGGTCTATCAGTTTGCCCCGGAATGGCGTGCCGGCTTGCGCTATGAGCAACTCGACAGCGGTAGCCGCGATTTCGGTGCCAACGCGGCCAATCTGCAGGTCGATGGCTATCGGCCGAAGAAGACCAGTGCCATGGTCGACTACAGCTGGAGCGAGTTCTCCCGGGTTCGCCTGCAGGTGGCCCAGGACAAGTCGATGCCCGGCCTGACCGACAACCAGCTGACCGTCCAATACATCATGAGCCTGGGTGCCCATGGTGCCCACAAGTTCTAGGAGCCGACCATGCGCACACTGCTTTCATCCCTGCTGCTGATGCTGGCTGCCCTGCCGGCCTGGGCCAATCTCAATATCTTTGCGACAGTCCCCGAGTGGGGCGCCCTGGCGCGTGAAATCGGCGGCGACAAGGTTCGCGTCTATACCGCTACCACGGCTTTTCAGGATCCACACCGGATCGAGGCCAAGCCTTCCTTGCTGGCCCAGGCCCGGCAGGCCCAACTGGTCGTCGCGGCCGGTGCCGATCTTGAAATCGGCTGGCTGCCACTGGTGCAGCGCGATGCCGGCAATCCGATGATCCAGAGCGGGCGTCCCGGCTATTTCGAGGCGGCGGCCTACGTCAATCGTCTGGAAGTCCCGACCGTGCTTGACCGAGCGCATGGCGACGTGCATGCGGCTGGCAATCCGCACACTCACCTCGATCCGCGCAATGTGCTCAAGGTTGGCGAGGCGCTGACGGCTCGCATGAGCGAACTCGAGGCCGCCAATGCAGCGGTCTATCAAGCCAATTTCAAGACTTTCTCGGGCAAGTGGCAGGCCGCGATCAAGCGCTGGGAGCAGGAGGCCGCACCGTTGCGCGGCGTGGCGGTCCTGGTGCATCACGCTTCCTTCGTCTATCTGGCCAACTGGCTGGGGCTCAAGGAGGTCGGGACGCTTGAACCGAAGCCCGGGATCGAGCCGACCAGCGGCCATCTGAGCGAATTGCTGGCGCGCCAGCAGACGATGCCGGCGAAAATGGTTCTGCGCGCCGCCTACCAGCAGGATGGACCGAGTCAGTGGATTGCCGGCAAAACCGGCATGCCGGCCATCATGTTGCCCTATACCGTCGGCGGTTCGGCTGAAGCGAAAGATTTGACCGGCTTGTTCGACGATACCGTGCAGCGCCTGCTGAAGGGTTTACGTTGATTCCCCTGCTAAGTGCCGTGGGGGTAGTCGCCGGCTGGCAGCAGCCGGCGACCCGGCCGGTCGATTTCACCTTGGCCGAAGGCGAAATCGTCGGCCTGACCGGTCCCAACGGTGTCGGGAAAAGCACCTTGCTGGCGGCTTTTGCCGGTCGGGCAACGGTGTTTTCCGGCCGGATCGAGCAACGCCCGGGCTTGCGCCTAGCCTTGCAGACCCAGGATGTGCCGCCAGTGGACGGCCTGCCCTTGTGCGGGCGCGAATTGCTGGCGCTGACCGGGGCCAGCCCGACCGGTTTGCCGCCGTGGTTGGCCGAACGCCTGGATCTGCGCCTGGACCGTTTGTCGGGCGGCCAGCGCCATTACCTGGCGCTGTGGGCAATCCTGCAGGCGCCGGGCGATCTCGTCCTGCTTGACGAGCCGACCAATAATCTCGATGCCGCCGGCGTGGCCCATCTGACGGCTCACTTGCGCGAACGGGCGGTGGCCGGCACGGGGATTGTCGTGGTCAGCCATGACGCCGCATTCGTCGAGGCGGTTTGTGATCGGGTGGTCGTCCTGGAGCCCCGCGATGTGGAATGAACTGTTCCTGATTCCTTTCCTGACCGGCCTCTGTCTGGCCGTGCTCTTGCCCGTGCTGGGCTGCTACCTGCGCTTGCGCGAGGAATGGCTGGCGGCGTTGGCTTACTCCCACGTTGCCGCGGCAGGTGCCTTGCTTGCCCTGGTCGGCGGTCTTCCGCCGGCTCTGGGCGGGGTGGCTGCCGCCGGGCTGGCGGGGGTCAGCAAGCCGCTGTTTTCGCGACGGCTGAGCGGTGGCGCCAGCTACGCTTTGTTGTTGCTCGGTGGTTGGGCGGTTGCGGTGCTTTTGGCGGCCAATCAGCCGATGGCGGAGCGCCTCGGGCATGCGCTGTTCGACGGGCAGCTCTATTTTTCTGCCGGTGAGCAGTTGGTGTGGGTGGGTGGTGCGATGTTGGTGGCCTTGCTTATTCTCTACCGTCTTTCGTCGAATTTATTGTTGGCGCACGTCTATCCGGACTTTTTTCGGGCTCGAGGATTTCCTGCCTGGCCGGTTCGTAGCGGATTCGATTTGCTGGCGGCCTTGGTTCTCGCCCTGGCAACAATGAATCTGGGAGTAATGGGCGCATTTGCACTAATTTTCATTCCGCCCTGGCTGGCGTTCCGGCGTGGCCGCAATTGGCGTTCCGGCTTGGGGATGGCCTTGCTGATCGGCGTGCTGGCCTTCGTTTGCGCGTTTCTTGTCGCACTTGGCCTGGATCAGCCATTCGGCCCGGTTCTCGCATTGCTGTTGATTGTCATCGGCTTGGTCATTGCATGACATTGGCTGACATGCTAAAACGAACACTCTGTACGTGGAGTGGTCATGGTTTTTTCCTTCTTCAAAAAGCAGCCGCAGAAAATGCCGGAGCGCCCGGCGGCCCGTCCTCGGGCACCGGCTGTTCATCTGCCAGAGGTCAAGCGACCGGTCGCGCCGGTTGAAGAGGTCGAGCCACTCGCCGAACCGCTGCCGGATCTGGAGTTCACGAATAGCGATATCGGTGGTTCTGGCGGCACGGTGGGCAAGGCGGCCGGAAGCGGCGCGCCCCCGCTCAAACCGCTGATGGCCGATGATGATTTCGACATCGACGGCTTTGAACGGGACTTCACCGAATCAAGCGTCATGGCCATTGATGTCGGGCAGGACATCGATCCGCTGCAGGCTGATGTCGAACAAGTCGTCGTCCTGTTTGCCAATAATCAGGATGGTGCGGCGCGTGCGTTGCTGGAAAATTTCATTCGAAGCTATCCTGGTATCGAGGGATTGCGCTTCTGGCAATTGCTTTTCGATCTGCTGCAAGTCAGCAATGATCGTGAAGCATTCGACAAACTCGGCGTTGAATTTGCGCAGGCTTGCGAAACCTCACCGCCAACTTGGCGTGAATTGCACCCGGAGACGATTAGCGTTCCACCCGGGAGCAAACTCTTTACGTTGCAAGGTGTCTTGACCAGCGAGTGCTTGAAGCCTTTGGCAGAACTTAACGACGCGCTGCAGTTAAAGCAGATGGCGGTGATCGATTGCGGCAAGTTGATCGGTTGTGACGACGAGGTGGCTGGGCAGTTTGCCGATTTGTTGAGTCGGGCGCGGCGTTCCGGTCTATCTGTAACGCTGGAGCGCCCCGAGGCGTTTCTCGGGCGACTCAACGATCGCCTGCAAGTCGGGCAGGCGAGTCATCTGCCATCCTGGTTGTTGCTCCTTGAATTGCTCCAGCGTCATGGAACGCAAGAACAGTTCGAGGAGCGGGCTGTGGATTACGCCGTCACGTTCGAGCACTCGCCACCCTCTTGGGAAGCGAGTGCGGGCACACCACGAAAATCGGTAGTCCAGCCATCCCGGAAAGACGATGCACATTTTCTGTCCGGCGAGTTGAAGAACTGTCGTTTCGAAGATTTGATCGCCGTCATCGATGAACATGAGCTTCCTGTAATCGACTTTTCCGGCGTGCGACGCATGGATTTCTTTTCCGCCGGTCAGCTGGTCAATCGTCTGGCCCCCTACAAGGCGGCCGGACGCGACATCATCATTCGCAGCCCGAATCATCTGGTTGCGGAACTGATGGCCGTTGTCGGCCTCAATAAGCAGGCACGCATCATCGTTCCCAGGTCTTAATCAGTCAGGAATCAATATGGAGCAATATCACGGCACGACAATCCTGTCGGTGCGTCGGGGTAGCCTTGTCGCCATGGGCGGCGACGGCCAGGTTACGCTCGGCAATGTCGTCATCAAGGCGACGGCGCGCAAGGTGCGCCGTCTTTACCAGGGGCGCATCCTGGCCGGTTTTGCCGGTGGGACGGCGGATGCTTTCACCTTGTTCGAACGTTTCGAAGCCAAGCTGGAAAAACATCAGGGCAACCTGATGCGCTCGGCAGTCGAACTGGCCAAGGATTGGCGCTCCGACCGCGCCTTGCGCCGTCTCGAAGCTATGTTGTCGGTGGCCGACAAGGAGGTTTCGCTGATCATCACCGGCAACGGTGATGTACTGGAGCCGGAGCAGGGCATCGTCGCCATCGGTTCGGGCGGCTCCTACGCCCAGAGCGCAGCGCGGGCCTTGCTGGAAAATACCGAATTGTCGCCGCGCGACATCGTCACCAAGTCGCTGGAAATTGCCGGCGACATCTGCATCTATACCAACCGCAATTTCACGATCGAGGCCCTGGAATGACCGCGATGACGCCGCAGGAAATCGTTTCTGAACTGGACAAGCACATCGTTGGCCAGAAAAATGCCAAGAAATCGGTCGCCATTGCTCTGCGTAACCGTTGGCGGCGGGCGCAGGTGGCCGAGCCGCTGCGCCAGGAAATCACCCCGAAAAACATCCTGATGATCGGTCCGACCGGGGTCGGCAAGACGGAAATCGCCCGCCGTCTGGCCCGCATTGCCAATGCGCCCTTCATCAAGATCGAGGCGACCAAGTTCACCGAGGTCGGTTATGTCGGCCGGGATGTCGATACCATTATTCGCGATCTGGTCGAAATCGCCATCAAGTCGCACCGCGAGCGGGCGATGAAGGTGATGCGCAGCCGGGCCGAAGAGGCGGCCGAGGAGCGGGTGCTCGATGTGCTGCTGCCGCCGGCACGTAGTGCCGGCTTTTTTGCCGAGAATGCCGGGCAGACGGAAGATAACGCGACCCGGCAGAAATTCCGCAAGAAGCTGCGCGAAGGCGAACTCGACGACAAGGAAATCGATATCGAGGTGGCTGCAGCCGGCGTGCAGGCCGAGATTTTCGCGCCGCCAGGCATGGAGGAGCTGACCCAGCAGATTCAGGGCATGTTCCAGAACATGGGGCAGGGCCGCAAGAAGTCGCGCAAGCTGAAGATCGTCGAGGCTTTGAAGCTGCTGACCGACGAAGAAGCCGCCAAGCTGGTCAATGACGAAGAGGTCAAGCTGGAGGCGGTGCGTGCCGTCGAGCAGAACGGGATTGTTTTTCTCGACGAGCTGGACAAGATCGCCAGCCGTTCCGACAGCCATGGCGCGGATGTTTCCCGCCAGGGCGTGCAGCGCGACCTGCTGCCGCTGGTCGAGGGGACGACGGTGTCGACCAAGTACGGAATGATCAAGACGGATCACATCCTGTTCATCGCTTCCGGCGCTTTCCATCTTTCGAAGCCATCCGACCTGATACCCGAATTGCAGGGGCGTTTCCCCATTCGGGTTGAGCTCGACTCGCTGTCGGTCGCCGATTTCGAGTGCATCCTGACCCAGACCGATGCCTGCCTGACCCGTCAGTACCAGGCCTTGCTGGAGACCGAAGGCGTCGAATTGGCCTTTGCCGACGACGGCATTCGCCGGCTCGCCGAGATCGCCTATCAGGTCAATGAGAAGACCGAAAACATCGGCGCCCGTCGCCTGCATACCGTGATGGAAAAGCTGCTTGAGGAAATCTCCTACGAGGCCGGCAAGGGCGGCCAGGAGAAAATCGTCATCGATGCCGGTGCCGTCAATCAGCGGCTCGGTGAGTTGGCTGCAGACGAAGACCTGTCGCGCTACGTGTTGTGACCGGCGATAGTCTCGCCTATCGGCTGGCCGCCATCCTGTTCCCGATTTTCGGGATCGTGGCGGCCGGATATTTTTACGGCCGCAAACATCGACCGGAAATGGCGGTGGCAAACCGCCTGAACATGGATGTTTTCGTGCCCGGGCTGGTCTTTGCCGCGATGGCAGGCAAATCCTTCGATCTGGTCGGCTATGCGCCGCTGGCCCTGGGCGGCTTCCTGATCCTGCTTAGCTGCGGCTTGCTGACTTGGCCGCTCGCCCGCCTGATTGGCAGCCAGCCGAAAACGCTGGTGCCGCCGATGGTTTTCAACAACGCCGGCAACATCGGCCTGCCACTTGCCGTGCTGGCCTGGGGAGAGGACGCACTGCCGGCGGCGGTGATCCTGTTCATGGTCGAAAACACCCTGCACTTTTCGGTAGGCGCACGCTTGCTCGACCCGCAGACCCGTTTTCTCACCTTGTGGCGGGTGCCGGTAGTCTTTGCGGCGATTGCCGGCTTGGCGGTTGCCGTGTTCAAGCTCCCGCTCTGGCAGCCCTTGCTGATCGCCATCAAGATGCTTGGCGATGTCTCGGTGCCTTTGTTGCTCTTCTCGCTGGGGGTGCGGATGACTGCGGTTTCTTTCCGCGAATGGAAGGTGGCGATCGGTAGCGCCCTGCTGCGCCCGTTGGCCGGCATGTTGATCGCGACAGCGGTCATCCAGTTGCTTGGCCTGCATGGGCGGGAGGCAGCCATGCTGCTGGTGTTTGGCGCATTGCCACCGGCAGTGCTGAATTTCCTGTTTGCCGAGCGCTATAAGCAGGAGCCGGAGCGGGTGGCTTCGATCGTCTTGATCGGCAACTTGGCCGCCTTGTTCTACTTGCCGCTGGCGCTGGCCATCGTCCTTTGAGAATTTAGCCGAGACGGCCCAGCTGGCGACGATCGCGCTTGGTCGGGCGACCGTGGATTTGGGCAGCCGGCTCGTGCTCGAATTTGCGGCGCATTTGTTCGGCTTCACGGGCGGCAACGCTGTCCGGAGTTTCTTCGTAAAGCTGCCGCGCCTCGCTGGCTGGGCCTCGCTTTTCGCTCAAGGCCTGGATTTCGACGGTCCAGCGCGTTTCGCCATTGAAGATGTCGAGCCGGTCGCCAATCTTCACATCGCGGGCGGGTTTGGTCTGGACACCATTCAGCTTGATCTTGCCGCCGCTGACGGCATCAGTGGCCAGGCTGCGCGTCTTGAAGAAACGCGCAGCCCAAAGCCACTTGTCGATGCGGACGCCGCTCAAGCCGGCAGAACCTGCTCGCCAGCGAAAAGTTGCTCGACGGTTTCGCGCTGGCGGATGACATGCAGTGTTTCGCCATCGACCATGACTTCTATGGCGCGCGGCCGGGTGTTGTAGTTCGACGCCATAGCCATGCCATAGGCCCCGGCGGACATCACGGCCAGCAAGTCGCCGGGTTCGACGCAAAGTGGTCGGGCCAGGCCGAGGAAGTCGCCCGATTCGCAAACCGGTCCGACGACGTCGTAGGCGCGTGCGTCGCCGTTACGCGGGGTGACCGGCAGAATGTCATGCCAGGCCTCGTAGAGTGCAGGCCGCATCAGGTCGTTCATGGCCGCATCGATGATCGCAAAGCTCTTGCCTTCGCCCGGTTTGAGGAATTCGACACGGGTGAGCAGCAGACCAGCATTGCCGACCAGTCGGCGACCCGGTTCAAGGACGACCTTGAGGCCACGGCCGGCCAGCTTGTTTAGCAGTGGGGTCAGATAGGCATCAACCGTCGGTTGAACCTGCTCGTCCTTGTACTTGATCCCCAGGCCGCCACCCAGGTCGAGGTGGTGCACTGCGATACCTTCGCTGGCCAGCTGATCAATCAGGGCCAGGACGCGATCCAGCGCTTCGATAAAGGGCGAGGGGTCGAGCAGTTGCGAGCCGATATGGCAGTCGATGCCAGCTACCTCGATATGGGGCAGCGCTGCGGCACGGCGATAGAGCGCCAGCGCATCGTCATAGGCAACGCCGAACTTGGCTTCCTTGAGACCGGTCGAGATGTAAGGATGGGTCTTCGGATCGACATTCGGATTGACCCGCAGGCTGATCGGCGCCTTCTTGCCGCACTGGCCGGCCACTTCGTTGAGGCGGTCGAGTTCGGGAGCGGATTCGATGTTGAAGCAGAAGATGCCGACATCCAGTGCCAGCTTCATTTCGGCGGCAGTCTTGCCGACACCCGAGAAAACCACTTTCCGGGGATCCGCTCCCGCTGCCAGTACGCGTTGCAATTCGCCACCGGAAACAATGTCGAAACCAGCGCCCATGCGGGCGAACAGGTTCAGGATGGCGAGATTCGAGTTGGCTTTGACGGCGTAGCAGACCATCGCGTTCTCACCGGCTGGGTGTCGGTCAAGAACGCCGAGAAACTCCTGTAATGCTCCCTCCAGGGCGCTGCGCGAATAGACGTAAGCCGGGGTGCCGAATTGTTGGGCGATTTGCGGCAGGGCAACGGATTCGGCGTGCAATACGCCGTCTTTAAGAGAAAAGGAGCTCATTGGGAATTCGAATTAGTGGATTGGATGTCCGTGCTAACATCTGCGCCGTCCTTGACGGTCGGCTTGGCCGGTTTTGTTTTGCCGAACAATGGGTCGGGGACAGGGCCGGGAGGCATGACCAATGGACCTTTCATGCCACATGCGGCGAGAGCGAGGGTCAGCAAAACGGCAGCAACTTTGGACATGGATGACGAACCAGTCAGCAAAGGGCGGGATGGTAGCATACGATGGAAGATAAGGAATTCAACGCCTTAGCCGATGCGGCTTTGGCTGGTATAGATGCAGCGCTGGAAGCATGCGATGCGGATATTGATTTCGAACTGGCGGCTGGTGGCGTGCTGGAAATTGAATTTGCCGATCGCAGTAAGATCATCGTCAATCGCCATGCCGTGGCACACGAAATCTGGATTGCCGCACGTGCCGGCGGTTTTCATTTTCGTTGGGACGGCCATCGCTGGTGCGATACCCGCGATGGTATCGAGTTGATGCGGCGCCTTTCCGAGCTCGCCAGCCAGCAGGCCGGCGAGCCGGTTGATCTGGCTTGATTAGTCCGCTGGCGGCTTGTCCAAGTCGGGTTTGGGCGGTGGCGTCGCCTGATCTTCTTCCGGCGGCCGTTCCTTGCTGGCGTTTTCGGCATAGATGTAATTGCGGTCGCGGCCTTCGCCAACTGCAATCAGGCCTTCCGGGGTTTCAGGCAGTTGCACCGGGACGTCCTTGAGCGCTCGTCCCATGTAACCGATCCAGATCGGGAGTGCGGCCACACCACCGGTTTCCTTGTCACCCAGTTTGCGTGGCTGGTCAAAACCTATCCAAGCACACCCGGCTACCGTTATCTGATAGCCACAGAACCAGGCGTCAACGTATTCGTTGGTTGTTCCGGTTTTTCCGGCCAGATCGTGGCGCTTCAAGATGGCAGAAGCCTTGGCAGCCGTACCGTAGATGGCGACGTCACGCAGCATGGCATCCATCATGTAGGCGTTGCGCGGATCGATGACGCGGATCGATTCGTCGCCGGCCGGCGTTTCTGCGGAGTGAGCCAGTATCTGGTTCTTCTCGTCGCGAATTTCGCGAACGACGTACGGACTGACCTTGAAGCCGCCGTTGGCAAAGACCGAGTAAGCGGTGGCCATCTGCCAGGGGGTGACCGAGCCAGCACCAAGGGCCATGGTCAGGTAGGGCGGATGCTTTTCCGGGTCGAAGCCGAAGCGGCCGGCGTAATCCTGGGCGTAGTGCGTGCCGATTGCCTGCAGAATGCGGATGGAAACCATGTTTTTCGATTTTGCGAGGGCCGTGCGCATTTTCATCGGGCCTTCATACTTGCCGTCGTAATTGTGCGGTTCCCATGCCTGAGCACCGGTCTGGCTGGCCGGGATGACGATCGGCTCGTCGGCGATCACGCTGTTTGGCGTAAAACCTTTCTCCAATGAGGCCGAATAAATGAAAGGTTTGAAGCTCGATCCCGGCTGACGCCAGGCTTGAGTGACGTGATTAAACTTGTTGCGATTGAAGTCGAAACCCCCAACCAGCGCGCGGACCGCGCCGTCCTTCGGATCTAGGGCGACGAAGGCGGATTCGACTTCAGGTAGTTGCGAAATCTGCCAGTTGCCCTTGTCGTCTTTTTGCAGGCGGACGATGGCACCGCGCCGGATGCGTTTGTTAGGCGGGGCTTTGTCGTCAATCATCTTGGCGGCAAATTTCATGGCATCGCCACTTAAATTCAGGATTTCACCACCTTTGCGATAGACGCGGAGTTGCTTGGCATCGCTTTCGAGTACCAATGCAGGTATCAGATCACCCGTATCGGAAATGTCTTGCAGCGCTTCATCGATCGCTTCGTCCTGATCGGACTTGATGTCCTTCATGTCAAGATAGGACTCTGCTCCACGGTAGCCATGGCGTCGGTCGTAATCCATGACTCCTTTGCGCAGGCTGATATAGGCAGCTTCCTGTTCGGCTTTGATCAGGGTTGTGTATACCCTCATTCCTCGAGAATAGACATCTTCGGGGAAACGATCTGCTGTGATCTGACGGGCCATTTCGGCGACGTATTCGGCGTGAACGGGATAGTCCGAAAGTTCACGTTTGACAATCAGGGGCTCTTTTAAAGCACTATCGTATTGCGCATCGGAAATGTGCCCCAGTTCGTGCATGCGGCGGAGTACATATTGCTGGCGAAGGCGGGCGCGTTTGGGATTGACGATGGGGTTGTAGGCCGAGGGCGCTTTAGGGAGACCAGCGAGCATCGCTGCTTCGGCAATTGAAATGTCCTTGAGTGGCTTGCCGAAGTAGATCTGCGCGGCAGCGGCAAAGCCATAGGCACGTTGGCCGAGGAAAATTTGGTTGATATACAACTCGAAGATTTGATCTTTTGAAAGATTGCTTTCGATTTTGAAAGAAAGCAGGGCTTCGTAAAGCTTTCGAGTGTAGGTCTTTTCTCCGGTCAAGAAGAAGTTGCGGGCAACTTGCTGAGTGATGGTTGAAGCGCCTTGCCGCTTTCCTCCACCAATTAAGTTGGTACCGGCGGCACGCAGGATTCCCAAGTAATCGATGCCACCGTGCTGATAAAAGCGATCGTCTTCGGCTGACAGAATGGCGTGCTTCATCACTTGGGGGACGTCATTGATACTGACTACCGCGCGTCTTTCTTCGCCAAACTCACCAATCAAGTAGCCGTCGGCAGTAAAAATACGCAAGGGAATCTTGGGGCGATAGTCGGTTAAAACTTCAAGGGAGGGCAGATTCGGATAGGCAAGGACGAGTATGATCAATCCAATCGCGATGCCCATTGCAAGCAGGCCAGCAAGAAAAATGAAGGGGTATAGGGCCAAGCGAAGCGGCAAAGGGAGTGAGGACAAAACGAAGACCGGACAAAATGCGGGAGGACAGATTATACGCCCGCCCGAAGTGCGTCCGCGAAAGTGCTTTACATGCCGTAGGGTTATTGCTAGGATTTGAAGTGAATTATTGCTTTTTGAGCTAACGTCGCATTTTGTAAGGACTTTTTGGGGGTCTGGTGCGTTTCGATATATCAGCGTTGTTAAATCCCAAGGCGCGTCCCTTGCTCGGTCTGGATATCAGTTCGTCCGCCGTCAAGCTCGTTGAATTGACCGCCAATGGGAAGGATGGCTACCGTGTCGAGCGCTACACCATTGAGGTGTTGCCGAAAGATGCGGTGTCGGACGGGAATATTGCCAATCTAGAGGGGGTTGTGGATTGCGTAAGAAGGGCTTGGAAGAGACTGGGTACTTCGACGCGAAATGTCGCTATGGCCTTGCCTGGTTCCGCTGTCATTACAAAAAAAATCATCGTGCCGGCAGGCTTGCGTGACGAAGAGCTTGAAGTTCAAGTCGAATCTGAAGCGAATCAATATATTCCCTTCTCGATTGATGAGGTTAATCTCGATTTTCAGGTTCTTGGCCCTGCCCCTGCTGTACCTGATGAGTTGGAAGTCCTGATTGCAGCATCAAAAAAAGAGCGAGTTGAAGATCGTGTCGCGGTAGCCGATGCAGCAGGTTTGAAGGCTGTCGTTGTAGATGTAGAGACCTTGGCAGTGCTGTCGGCGTATGAGCTGATTGAACGGCAGCTTCCTTCGGCAGGAAAAGATCAAATCATTGCCTTGATCGATGCCGGAGCTAACGTAATGAATCTGACTGTGATGCGTAATGGTCAACAGGTTTATGCGCGCGAACAGGCATTTGGCGGGTCGCAATTGACACAAGATATTTCGCGCCATTACGGGATGAGCTTTGAGGACGCGGAAGCCGCCAAGCGTGCCGGTAATCTGCCGGAGGGTTACGAGGTCGAGTTGCTGAATCCCTTCATGGAGAATTTGGCTTTAGAAGTGTCGCGTGCGTTGCAGTTTTTTTTCACCTCCACCCAGTACAACCAAATTGATCATTTGATTCTCGCTGGTGGGTGTGCCGTTATTCCGGGTATCGATGAAGTCGTAGCCACACGTACCCAGGTAAATACGCTGGTGGCGAATCCATTTGCCAATATGGTTCTTTCCGATCGGGTTAAGGCGAAAAGTCTGTTGGCCGACGCCTCATCATTGATGGTGGCATGTGGTTTGGCCTTGCGGAGATTTGATCCATCATGATTCGCATTAACCTGTTGCCTCATCGTGAAGAGGCTAAAAAGGAAAGGCGTCAGCAATTTTTCGTGCTGAGTGGATTGGTGGTGCTGCTTGGTCTGTTGATTGTTTTTGCTGTGTACACGGCGATTGCTGGGCAGCTTAGCGAGCAGGAAAGCGCCAATGCCTTCTTGAAGACGAAAATCGCCCAATTGGATAAGGAGCTTGATCAAATCAAGCGTCTTAAGGAACAAACCCAAGCGCTTTTAGCTAGAAAGCAAGTCATCGAAAATTTGCAAAGGGATCGTGGCGAGACGGTTTACTTGCTGAGTGAAATGGTAAAACAGGTACCGGAGGGGGTTTATCTAAAGTCGCTTAAGCAGGAAGGTTTAAAAATTAGCCTGACCGGATATGCCCAGTCTAACGCCCGCGTTTCTGCATTGATGCGAAATCTCGAAGCTTCTGATTGGTTGGAAAATCCCCAGTTAATTGAGGTTAAAGCAAGCGTGCTGAATGGCCGCCGAATAAATGAATTTGCCATGAATGTAATTGTAACGAGGGTCAAACCCGATGATTCTCGGGGGAAAAAATGAGCGCTAAATCCCTTTCGTTACCGAAATTCGATCTGCAGCAGATTGCTGATGATTTCCGTTACATGAACCCGAATGATCCGGGGGCATGGCCGATAATTCCCAAAATTACCATTCTGGCTGGTTTGTTCGCATTGATTCTAGCGGGAGGATGGTGGTTCGTCTGGAGTGACCAACTGGTTGAGTTGGAAACGAAACAGCACGAAGAAGAGTCGTTGCGGCAACAGTATCTGGAAAAGAAGCGCCAAGCGGTTAATTTGGATCTGTACACTCAGCAGCTTGCGGAAATAGATCGGTCTTTTGGTGCGCTGCTTAAACAGTTGCCCAATAAGTCTGAAATTGAGGCATTGCTGATCGAGGTGAATCAGGCGGGTCTTGGGCGAGGATTGCAATTCGAGTTGTTCCGCCCTGGTGGAGAGGAAGTCAAGGATTTTTACGCGGAATTGCCCGTTCAGGTGAAAGTCAATGGTACTTATCATGATATCGGGGCTTTTGCCGCAGATATCGCCAAGCTGCCTCGTATCGTAACATTGAATAACATCGCAATTCTTCCAGGGAAGGATGGTGTTCTTTCTCTTGATGCCGCAATTAAAACATTTCGCTACCTGGATGAAGAAGAGGTCGCCAAGCAAAAGAAAAGCGCACAAGGGGCCAAAAAGTGAATAAATTCATCTTGTTTCTCTTGTTCGGGGTCGTGGCAGGTTGTTCTGGTGGCGATCATGAAGAATTACAGAAGTGGATGGATGAGAGCGCGAAGGATATGCGAGGGAGTATTCCCAAGTTGCCCGAGGTCAGGCCTTATCAGCCCGTGCCTTATGAAGTGGAAAGCATGCTTGATCCATTCAAGGCCAGCAAGATAGAGCCTGAATCCAAATATCGCCAAACGGCAGGAAAGGGTGGTGCTTTTCAGCCTGATTTTGAAGCTAGGGAATTGCGAAATAGCTTGCTGGAAAAATACCCAATCGAATCATTGAGAATGATCGGGTATCTAAATGTCAATAAGCAGCCCATCGCGGTAATTCAAGTAGAAGATAAGGTTAAGCAAATTAAAGTTGGCGACTATGTCGGGTTTGATTTCGGGATGGTTACCAAAATTACAGATAAAGAAGTTGAGTTGCGTGAATTGATTCAGGATTCTGCGGGGGATTGGAGTGAGCGCAAGAGCTCTCTGCTTCTGCAGAGCAAGGAGGGCGGTAAAAAATGAAATTGTTTAATTATCTAACGGCTGCGATTACCTGCCTTGCTTTTGTTCTGCCGGCAGCATCTCAAACTCCTGCCATTAATACTATTGAATCGATTAATGTTGCTCAGCAAGGCAATGAGATTGCGGTGCGGGTCGACCTCAAAGAGGCGCTGGCAACCCCGCCGGCTGGATTTAGCGTAGCCAATCCTGCAAAAATTGCTTTCGATTTTTTATCGACTACAAACGGCCTGGGGAAAAATAGCCAGTCGCTCAACGAAGGCGATTTGAGGAGTTTAAATATTGTTCAGGTTGGAGAGCGGACCCGTCTGGTATTGAATCTTGTCCGCAATATGAATTTCAGTACCCGTCTTGATGGAAAAGCGCTATACATTGTTTTGGCACCCATTGCCCGGGTAGGGGATTCCGTTAGTCAGCGCGTGACGCGCTTTTCTGAAGAAAGCGCAGTGGGCGAGCGGCATACGATTCGCGATGTCGTGTTTCGTCGCGGTAAGGATGGCGAAGGGCGCATTGTCGTTGATCTGAGCGATGCAGGAACGGGCATCGATATTCGTCAGCAGGGCCAGAATCTTCTGGTCGACTTCCAGAAAACAACTGTTCCGGAGCATTTGCGCAGGAAGCTTGATGTGCTCGATTTTGCGACGCCTGTTTCGTCTGTTGAAACCAAAGCGCTCGGCGATAATGTGAGAATCACAGTTTCTCCAAAGGGGTTGTGGGAACACAATGCCTATCAAAGTGATAACCAGTTTGTGATTGAAGTGAAGAAAATCGTTGAGGATCCGAATAAACTGGTTCAAGGCACGAAGACTGGTTATCAAGGGCCGCGCGTCAGTATTAATTACCAGAATGGTGACGTTCGAGCCTTGCTTCGTTTGATGGCGGAGGAACTGGGGCTTAACGCTGTGATTAGCGAGACGGTCACCGGAACAACAACCCTCGTTCTTAAAGAGGTTCCTGCTGATCAAGTGATTGACATCATTTTTCAGCAGAAAGGCCTTGATATGCGCAAGAAGGGCAATATCCTGATGATTGCCCCGCGAGATGAAATTGCTACGCGCGAGAAGCTGGAATATGAATCAAAGCAGCAAATTAGCGACTTGGAACCGATGCAGGCCGAGCAGATTGTTCTGAACTATCAGAAGGCTGTAGATGTTGCTAAATTACTGGCCGGAGCAGGGCAATCCGTGGTTGCAGGTGCTGCGCCCTTGCGCATGCTTAGCAAACGCGGGTCGGTTATTGCGGACAATCAGTCGAACATTCTGTTTATTAACGATATTCCATCCAAGTTGGAAGAAATCAGGGCTTTCATCAACGCAATTGATGTGGGTGCCCGTCAGGTCTTGATTGAGGCGAGGGTTGTCGAGGCAAACGATAGCTTTAACCGGACGCTCGGTGCAAAGCTCAATCTGATTAACTCTCAGGTTACAGGCCTGGGTAGCTCAGGGGTATATCTTGCCGGGGGAAAAATGACGCCGGCAACTACCACTGGGAGTACTACGACCCCAGCTGTTCTTACACAAAGTTCCCTGGCCGGTGTAAATCTTCCGTCTTACGCTGCGACGGGCGGGACCGTTGCCCTCTCTCTCTTCAATGCATCCATCAGCAGAATTCTGAATTTGGAAATTGCGGCTTTGGAGACAGATGGTTTGGGGAAGGTCATTTCCAGCCCCCGCGTCATCACGGCTAACAACGTCAAGGCGAAAATTGAAGATGGTACTGAAATTCCCTATGTGACAACGACGTCTACTGGCGGGACTGTTCTACAGTCGGTGAGTTTCAAGTCTGCCAAGTTGTCTCTTGAAGCAACGCCTCAAATTACGCCGGAAGGAACCGTCAAGATGGCTCTGGTGGTAAAGAAGGAGGCGCCTGACTGGACTAATCTGAAACTGGGGAATCCTCCAATCAAGAGTTCAGTGGTTGAAACCAATGTCGTGGTTGACAATGGTGGAACGGTGGTGATTGGTGGTGTGTTTACCACGGACAGTCAAAATACGGTTGAGAAAGTTCCGTTCTTCGGGGATATTCCTTTCTTGGGGTGGTTCTTCAAGTACAAGACCGATACTGGTAGTCGTCGGGAACTGCTGGTATTCATCACGCCAAAGATCATTTCTGAAAAAATGCGAGTGGAATGATATTCCGCGAGCGGTGAGCAAAGGCCGGCATAGCCGGCCTTTTTTTGTGCTATCAACAGAGTCGGATAGAATCCGGGCGTGGAAAATCGTCGAAATATATATCTGGTCGGCCTAATGGGGGCCGGGAAAACAACCGTGGGTCGCCAATTGGCGAAGCGCTTGGGGCGTGACTTTTTCGATTCTGATCACGAAATCGTTGCCAGGACTGGCGTGGCCATTCCAACGATATTTGAAATCGAAGGGGAGGATGGCTTTCGCCGTCGAGAGGTGCAGACCATCGCAGAGCTGACCCAGATGTCAAATATAGTCATGGCGACCGGTGGTGGGGCGGTTCTGAACCAGGAAACCCGCAAGCGTCTTCGTGAAACAGGTTGGGTTGTTTATCTCAATGTCCCTCCGCGCCTATTGTATGAGCGGACAAGGCATGACAAGAATCGACCGCTTTTGAGAGTTGAGGACCCGCTTTCCCGTCTTGAGGAATTACATGCCGCACGCGATCCGCTCTACAAGGAAGTTGCGCATCTAACTGTAGAAGGCGCGCATCTGGTGGCTTCGGGAATTGTTCAATATCTATTGCGAGAGTTTAGTCGTATATGTCGAGCATGATTCAGACCCTGCGGGTTGAGCTGGGAGAACGGGCATATCCAATTCATATTGGTAGCGGCCTGCTGTCCCGCCCTGATTTGCTGAGTCCGCATTTCAAGCAGAAGAAAGCGGTGGTTGTAACAAATGAAACGGTAGGGCCGCTCTATCTGAACGCCTTGATCGATTCGCTGAGGCAAGCTGGCATTACCGCGATTTCCGTTGTGTTGCCGGATGGCGAGCAATTTAAAAACTGGGAAACCCTTAATCTAGTTTTTGATGCGCTGCTTAGTAATCATTGTGAGCGCGGGACGATGCTGGTGGCGCTGGGCGGAGGCGTTGTCGGTGATATGGGTGGATTTGCCGCTGCTTGCTATCAGCGTGGCATGCCGTTTGCTCAAGTGCCGACTACCTTGCTTTCGCTGGTTGATTCGTCGGTCGGTGGCAAGACAGCTATCAATCATCCGCTTGGCAAAAACATGATTGGTGCTTTTTACCAGCCAAAGCTTGTCTTGGCAGATATTTCCACACTGAAAACCCTTCCTGCCCGAGAATTTAAGGCAGGGTTGGCTGAGGTAATCAAGTACGGGCTGATTCGTGATCCGGATTTCTTCGTCTGGCTCGAGGGAAATGTCGAGCGCTTGTTGGCTGGTGATGAAGATGCCTTGGCTTTTGCAGTGCATCGCTCTTGCCAGAACAAGGCGGAGGTTGTTGTCGCGGATGAGCGCGAGACAGGCGAGCGAGCACTGTTAAATCTTGGCCATACATTTGGCCACGCAATAGAGACAGGCTTGGGTTATGGCGTCTGGCTTCACGGTGAAGCCGTGGCCGCGGGCACGCTAATCGCAGCCGAATTGTCGTGTCGTCTGGGGTGGCTTACGGCTGAAGATGTTGGGCGTATCGAGGCAATATTCCTGCGTGCAGGATTGCCGGTACGCGGGCCAGCCATGGGGGCGACACGTTATATTGAGTTAATGCGCCACGATAAAAAAGTCATGGACGGCAAGCTGCGCCTAGTCTTGCTTAATGCGATTGGCAAGGCGGTAGTTTCCGATGCCGCAGATGAAGCCCTGATTGCGGATGCAATCTGCGCCAGATGCACCTGAACAGGGAAAATTTGCACCGTATCGAACTGGATTGGTGCGTCGCAGCATCTTGATTTGACAGGGGTTTGGCGGTATATTCCGAGGTCGCCCCGAAGTTTCGTACAAGCCGGCCGTTTTTTCCGGGGGCCGGCTTTTTCTACCATTGGTCCTTGATTTCATTGGCCTAGTTTTTTGAAGGAACTACTGTGATGGAACCGGCAGTACCTGAGCGGCAGGGTTTGTACGACCCCGCCAACGAGCACGACGCTTGCGGTGTGGGCTTTGTTGCCCATTTCAAAGGCCAGAAAAGTCATAGCATCGTCGAGCAAGGTTTGTTGATCCTGAAGAATCTGGATCATCGCGGCGCCGTTGGTGCCGATCCTTTGCAGGGGGATGGTGCCGGTATTCTGATCCAGATCCCGGATCAGTTCTATCGCGAAGAGATGGCCAAGCAAGGCGTCGAATTGCCGCCTGTTGGCGAGTACGGCGTCGGCATGGTCTTCCTGCCGCAAGAAGCTGCTTCGCGTCATGCTTGTGTCGAAGAAATCGAACGCTCCGTCAAGGCTGAAGGCCAAGTCATCCTTGGCTGGCGCGAGGTGCCGGTAAATCGCGATATGCCCATGTCGCCGACCGTCAAGGCCAAAGAGCCGGTGATTCGCCAGATTTTCGTTGGGCGTGGTCCGGATGTGTTCGTGACCGATGCTCTGGAACGCAAGCTGTACATCATTCGTCGTCGTGCCGCCAACGCCATCAAGTCGTTGAAGCTCAAGCATGGCCAGGAATTTTATGTGCCGTCCTTCTCGGCTCGGACAGTCAACTACAAGGGGTTGCTGCTGGCGGATCAGGTTGGAGTTTACTACCTCGATCTCCAGGACAAGCGGACGACTTCGGCGCTGGCGCTGGTTCACCAGCGTTTCTCGACCAATACCTTCCCGACCTGGGATCTGGCGCACCCGTTCCGTTACATCGCCCACAATGGCGAAATCAACACCGTGCGCGGTAACGTCAACTGGTTCAAGGCCCGTGAACAGGCGATTTCTTCGCCCATCCTCGGTGATGACCTGAAGAAGGTCTGGCCGCTGCATTACCCCGGTCAATCCGATTCCGCCTCGTTCGATAATGCGCTCGAACTGCTCGTCATGGGCGGTGGTTACTCGTTGGCCCAGGCCGTCATGCTGATGATCCCGGAAGCCTGGGAAAAGCACACGACGATGGACGAAAACCGTCGTGCCTTCTACGAATACCATGCCGCGATGATGGAGCCGTGGGACGGCCCCGCCGCCGTGGCCTTCACCGATGGTCGCCAGATCGGCGCCACCCTTGACCGTAACGGTCTGCGTCCGGCCCGCTATCTGGTGACCGATGACGACCTCGTGGTCATGGCTTCCGAGTCCGGCGTGCTGCCGATCCCGGAAAAGAAGATCGTCAAGAAATGGCGTCTGCAGCCGGGCAAGATGTTCCTGATCGACATGGATCAAGGTCGCATCATCGACGACAAGGAACTCAAGGAATCTCTCGCCAAGGCCAAGCCCTACCGGGAATGGATCGAGAAAATCCGTATCAAGCTTGATGAAGTGCCGGCTCCGGCAGAACAATGCGACAAGGCAACCGCGTCTTTGCTCGATCGTCAACAGGCGTTCGGTTATACCCAGGAAGACATCAAGGTCATCCTGGAGCCGATGGTTCAGAACGGTGAAGAAGCGACCGGTTCGATGGGTACCGACTCCGCCTTGCCGGTGTTGTCGAAGAAGAACAAGACGCTGTATGCCTACTTCAAGCAATTGTTCGCGCAGGTCACCAATCCGCCGATCGACCCGATCCGTGAAGAATTGGTCATGTCGCTGGTGTCTTTCGTCGGTCCGAAGCCGAACCTGCTGAATACCGCCGATATCAACCCGCCGATCCGTCTGGAAGTCTCGCAGCCGGTTCTGACCAAGGGCGATATCGAGAAGCTGCGTCACATTGGCAAGTACACCTCCGGCAAATTCAGTTCCTTCGAACTCGATATCTGCTATCCGGTGGCCTGGGGCAAGGCCGGCGTCGAAGCCCGTCTGGCTTCGCTGGCGGCTGATGCCGAAGATGCGGTTCGTTCCGGTGCCAACATCCTGATCGTTTCCGATCGCAAGCTCGATGGCGACCATGTCGCGATTCCGGCGTTGCTCGCTACCTCGGCCATTCACCAGCATCTGGTCAAGAAGGGGCTGCGGACCAGTACCGGTCTTGTCGTCGAAACTGGCTCGGCGCGCGAAGTTCACCATTTCGCGTTGCTTGGTGGTTACGGTGCTGAGGCTGTGCATCCCTATCTCGCTCTCGAAACCATCGAAAGCCTGGCCAAGGGAGATGCCGAGAAGGCGGAGAAGTTCGTCAAGAACTTTGTCAAGGCAATCGGTAAAGGCTTGTGCAAGGTCATGTCGAAAATGGGCATCTCGACCTACATGTCTTACACCGGCGCTCAGATTTTCGAGGCAATTGGCCTGCAGAAGGAATTTGTCGAAAAGTACTTTACCGGTACCCCGTCGAACGTCGAAGGTATCGGTGTTTTCGAAGTGGCCGAAGAAGCCATTCGCCTGCATACCGAAGCCTTCTCCGCCGATCCGGTGCTGACCAACATGCTCGATGCCGGTGGCGAATACGCCTACCGTATTCGTGGTGAAGATCACACCTGGACGCCGGATTCGATCGCCAAGCTGCAGCACGCAACGCGTTCGGGCAAAACCGAGACCTACAAGGAATACGCCGCCCTGATCAACGATCAGACCAAGCGGCACTTGACGCTGCGTGGCCTGTTCGAATTCAAGCAAGGTCCGGCCATTCCGCTGGAAGAAGTCGAACCGGCCAAGGAAATCGTCAAACGCTTCGCGACTGGCGCCATGTCCCTTGGCTCGATCTCAACCGAAGCCCACACCACGCTGGCCTTGGCGATGAACCGCATCGGCGGCAAGTCCAACACCGGCGAAGGCGGCGAGGATGCCAAGCGCTTCGCGCCGGTCAAGGCAGGGACCAAGCTGTCCGAAATCATCGGTGCCGGTCGTATCGAGCGCGATATCGAGATGAAGGAAGGCGATTCGCTGCGTTCCGCCATCAAGCAGGTCGCTTCCGGTCGTTTCGGTGTCACCACCGAATATCTGGTCAATGCCGACCAGATCCAGATCAAGATGGCGCAAGGGGCCAAGCCGGGTGAAGGCGGCCAGTTGCCGGGTCACAAGGTTTCCGAATATATCGGTTTCCTGCGTCACTCGGTACCGGGCGTCGGCCTGATTTCACCGCCGCCGCACCACGACATTTACTCCATCGAAGACTTGGCGCAGCTGATTCATGATCTGAAGAACGCCAATTCGCGTGCTTCGATCTCGGTCAAGCTGGTCTCCGAAGTCGGTGTCGGTACGGTTGCTGCCGGTGTGGCCAAGGCCAAGGCCGACCACGTCGTGATCGCCGGCTTCGATGGCGGTACCGGTGCATCGCCGCAATCCTCGATCAAGCATGCCGGTACGCCGTGGGAACTCGGCCTGGCCGAAACCCAGCAGACCCTGGTGCTGAATCGCCTGCGTTCGCGTATCCGTGTTCAGGTCGATGGTCAGCTGAAGACCGGTCGCGACGTCGTCATTGGCGCACTGCTTGGCGCCGACGAGTTCGGTTTCGCCACGGCACCGCTGGTCGTCGAAGGCTGCATCATGATGCGCAAGTGCCATCTGAATACCTGCCCGGTCGGCGTCGCCACCCAGGATCCGGAACTGCGCAAGCGCTTTACCGGCCAGCCGGAGCACGTCGTGAATTACTTCTTCTTCGTTGCCGAAGAAGTCCGTGAAATCATGGCGCAACTGGGTATCCGCAAGTTCGACGACCTCGTCGGCCGTGCCGACCTGCTCGACATGCGTGCCGGTATCGAACACTGGAAGGCGAAGGGCCTCGATTTCTCGAAGATCTTCTTCCAGCCTGCCGTTCCGGCCGAAGTGCCGCGTCGCCATACCGAAGAGCAGGATCACGGTCTGGCCAAGGCGCTTGACCACAAGCTGATCGAGCAAGCCAAGCCGGCTCTCGAAAAGGGGCAAAAGGTCCAGATCGAAACCTCGATCATCAACGTCAACCGCACCTGCGGCACGATGTTGTCGGGCGAGGTTGCCAAGCGTTATGGCAACACCGGCCTGCCGGATGACACCATCCACGTCAAGCTGACCGGCACCGCCGGCCAGGCCTTCGGTGCCTTCCTGGCCCGTGGCGTGACGCTCGAATTGACTGGCGAAGGCAATGACTACGTCGGCAAGGGCCTGTCGGGTGGTCGCATCATCATCAAGCCGAGTGCCGATTTCCGTGGCAACACCCAGGAAAACATCATCGTCGGCAACACCGTCATGTACGGTGCGACCGATGGCGAGGCCTTCCTGGCCGGTGTCGGTGGCGAGCGCTTTGCGGTTCGTAATTCCGGTGCGACGGCTGTGGTCGAAGGTGTCGGTGATCACGGTTGTGAATACATGACCGGCGGTACCGTGGTCGTGCTCGGCATGACCGGTCGCAATTTCGCCGCTGGTATGTCGGGTGGTATTGCCTACGTGCTGGACGAGGATGGCAGCTTCAAGCAGCGCGCCAACCTGGCCCAGGTGGCGCTCGAAAAAGTGCTGCCGGCCAGCCGCCATGCGGCAGGCGAGCCGCTGCACCGCGATCTGGCCGACGAAACCCAGCTCAAGGAACTGGTCACCCGTCACGCCGAATACACCGGCAGCGCAACCGCCAAGGCCATTCTCGCCGACTGGGATTCCTATCGCGAGAAGTTCGTCAAAGTCTATCCGCACGAATACAAGCGGGCGCTCACCGAGATGGCCGCTGCTGCACAGAAGGAGGCCGCATAATGGGCAAGCCGACTGGTTTCATGGAATTCGAGCGTCTCTCCGAGTCGTACGACCCGGTTGAGCAACGCCTGAAGCACTACAAGGAGTTCGTTCATACCCTGAACGACGAGGATGCCAAGACCCAGGGCGCACGCTGCATGGACTGCGGCATTCCGTTCTGCAACAACGGCTGCCCGGTAAACAACATCATTCCGGACTGGAATGACCTGGTTTACCGCGGCAACTGGAAGCAGGCGCTGGATGTGCTGCACTCCACCAACAACTTCCCCGATTTCACCGGGCGCATCTGTCCGGCGCCGTGCGAAGCTGCCTGTACGCTGGGCATCAACGCCGCTCCGGTGGGCATCAAGTCGATCGAGCATTTCATCATCGACAAGGGCTGGGAAATGGGTTGGGTCGTGCCGCAGCCGCCGAAGTCGAAGACCGGCAAGAAGGTTGCCGTGGTCGGCTCCGGCCCGGCCGGTCTGGCTGCTGCCCAGCAGCTGGCCAGGGTCGGTCATGCCGTGACGGTGTTCGAGAAGAGCGATCGCATCGGTGGCCTGCTGGGTTACGGGATCCCCGACTTCAAGCTGGAAAAGACGGTGATCGATCGCCGTGTGGCGCAGATGGAAGCCGAAGGTGTCACCTTCAAGACCAAGGTCGTGGTCGGCAACAAGGACGTACCGGCTGGCATCAACAACGATGCAACCAGTTTCGTTGCCGCCGACCAACTGGCCAAGGAATTCGATGCCGTGATTCTTGCTGCCGGTTCCGAAGTGCCGCGCGATCTGCCGGTGCCGGGCCGCGAGTTGAAGGGTATCTACGCTGCGCTGGAATTCCTCATTCCGCAGAACAAGGAAGTTCAGCAGGGCAAGGCCAACCCGATCAACGTCAAGGGCAAGCACGTCATCGTCATCGGCGGTGGTGATACCGGTTCCGACTGCGTTGGTACCTCCAATCGTCATGGCGCAGCTTCGGTCACCCAGTTCGAATTGATGCCGATGCCGCCGGAACAGGAAAACAAGGCGCTGACCTGGCCGTACTGGCCGTACAAGCTGCGCACCTCCTCTTCGCACGATGAAGGTTGCAGCCGCGATTTCGCCGTCGCCACCAAGAAGTTCATCGACGATGGCAAGGGCAACGTCAAGGCGCTGCAAGCCGTTCGTGTCGAATGGAAGGACGGCAAGATGAGCGAAGTCGCCGGTTCGGAATTCGAATTGCCGTGCGACAACGCGTTCCTGGCCATGGGTTTCACCAACCCGGTCGGCGGCCTGCTGGAAGCCTTCGGCGTTGACAAGGACAACCGTGGCAATGCCAAGGCAACGACCGATGGCGAAGGTTGCTACAAGACCAATGTCGCCAAGGTGTTCGCCGCCGGTGACGTGCGTCGCGGTCAGTCGCTGGTCGTCTGGGCGATTCGCGAAGGCCGTCAGGCCGCCCGTGAAGTCGATACCTTCCTGATGGGTTCGACGACGCTGCCGCGCTAAGCTGCAAGGCTCCAAAAAACCCCGTCGGCAGAAATGCCGGCGGGGTTTTTGTTTTTATGCCGGCCAATTTCCCGGCTTTTGGCCACCGCTTGGTTACCAAAAATAGTATTCGGGGCTCAGAACTTTTGCCCGGAAGGCCGGCCAAATGGATAACAAAGCGATTGTTGGCGTGCCGCTGCCACCAGCCCTGCCGGGCGGCAGACCGGCATGGCAGGACAGAATATCGGCAGGGCAAGGGGAATAGCCAAGTCGTTGCAATGCCACTCGAAGGAGCCGGACATGTCGATTTTCGCCCGCTATCAGAGCCGCTACGAAGCGCTTCAGGAAGAAGAGCTGTCGATCCAGGACTATCTGGATATCTGCAAGAACGATCCGACCGCCTACGCCAGCGTCGCCGAACGGATGTTGCTGGCGATCGGCGAGCCCGAACTGGTCGATACCCGCACCGATCCCCGGCTGTCGCGCATTTTTGCCAACAAGATGCTCAAACTTTACCCGGCCTTCCGTGAGTTCTATGGCATGGAAGAGGTCATCGAGCACATCGTTTCCTACTTCCGCCATGCCGCACAGGGGCTGGAGGAAAAGAAGCAGATCCTCTACCTGCTGGGGCCGGTGGGCGGCGGCAAGTCCTCGCTGGCCGAGCGCCTGAAGTATCTGATCGAGAAAGTCCCGTTCTACGCGATCAAGGGGTCGCCGGTCCATGAATCGCCGCTCGGCTTGTTCAGCGTCAATGAGGATGGGCCGATTCTCGAGGAGGACTACGGCATTCCCCGGCGCTACCTGGGGACGATCATGAGCCCGTGGGCGGTCAAGCGGCTGCAGGAATTCGGTGGCGACATCAGCCGCTTCCGCGTCGTCAAGCTGCGCCCCTCGGTGCTGTCGCAGATTGCCGTATCGAAGACCGAACCGGGCGACGAGAACAACCAGGACATCTCGTCGCTGGTTGGCAAGATCGATATCCGCAAGCTGGAAAGTTATTCGCAGAACGATCCGGATGCCTATTCGTACTCCGGTGGCCTGTGCCTGGCCAACCGTGGGGTGCTCGAATTTGTCGAGATGTTCAAGGCGCCGATCAAGGTGCTGCACCCCCTGCTGACGGCCACCCAGGAGCAGAATTACAAGGGAACCGAAGGCTTCGGCGCGATTCCCTTCGACGGCCTGGTGCTGGCGCACTCAAACGAGGCGGAGTGGCAGACCTTCAAGAACAATCGGAACAACGAGGCTTTTCTCGACCGCATTTACATCGTCAAGGTGCCGTATTGCCTGCGTGTCACCGACGAGATGCACATCTACGAGAAGTTGCTGGTCAATTCCTCGCTGGCCAAGGCGCCGTGTGCGCCGGATACGCTGCGCATGCTGGCCGAGTTCTCGGTGTTGTCGCGCTTGAAAGAGCCGGAGAATTCCAGCATCTACAGCAAGATGCGGGTGTACGACGGCGAAAATCTCAAGGATACAGACCCCAAAGCCAAGAGCCACCAGGAGTATCGCGATTTTGCCGGGGTCGATGAGGGAATGAATGGTTTGTCCACCCGCTTCGCCTTCAAGATCCTGTCGCGGGTGTTCAACTTTGACCATCGCGAAGTGGCGGCCAATCCGGTGCACCTGATGTACGTGCTCGAGCAGCAGATCGAGCAGGAGCAGTATCCGCCGGAAATCGAGGACCGCTACCTGCGCCACTTGAAGGAATTCCTCAGCCCGCACTACGCCGAGTTCATCGGCAAGGAAATCCAGACCGCCTATCTGGAGAGCTATTCCGAATACGGCCAGAACATTTTCGACCGTTACGTCACCTATGCCGATTTCTGGATTCAGGATCAGGAGTTCCGTGATCCGAATACCGGCGAAATGCTCGATCGCGGCGCGCTCAACGACGAACTGGAGAAAATCGAGAAGCCGGCCGGCATCAGCAATCCCAAGGACTTCCGCAACGAAGTGGTGAACTTCGTGCTGCGGGCAAGGGCCAAGCACGATGGCAAGAATCCGTCCTGGACCAGTTACGAGAAGTTGCGGGCGGTGATCGAGAAGAAGATGTTCTCGAATACCGAAGAACTGTTGCCGGTGATTTCCTTCAACACCAAGGCCAGCGCCGACGAGCAGAAGAAGCATCAGGACTTTGTCGAGCGGATGATCACCAAGGGCTACACCGAGAAACAGGTACGGCTGCTCTGCGAGTGGTACCTGCGCGTCCGCAAGTCATCGTGACAGGTCACGGGCGGGCTTCGGCCCGTCCGCCATGGGAGGTTCAGCATGACGGTACGCATTGTCGACCGGCGGCAGGACAGCAGGAACAAGAGCTCGATCAATCGGGGCCGCTTCATTCGCCGCTTCAAGGGGCAGATTCGCCAGGCCGTGGCCGACGCCATTGCCAAGCGCGGCATCCGCGACCTGGAGAGCGGCGAGAAGATCGGCGTTCCCGGTCGCGATATATCCGAGCCGCAGTTCCATCATGGCCAGGGCGGTGTGCGCGAACGGGTGCATCCCGGTAACGACCGCTTCGCCCAGGGCGATGAAATGGCCCGTCCACCCTCCGGCGGTCAGGGGCAGGGCAGCGGCAAGGCCAGTCCGGACGGCGAGGGGATGGACGAGTTTGTCTTCACGCTGACCCGCGACGAGTTTCTCGACATCTTCTTCGACGAACTGGCGCTGCCCAATCTGGTCAAGCGCCAACTGGCCAGGATCGATGACTTCAAGCGCATGCGCGCCGGTTACACCCAGAATGGCGTGCCAACCAATATCAACCTGGTCCGCACCATGCGCGGCGCCGCCGGGCGCCGGGTTGCCATCGGAGGTCCCTACGCCGCACGCTTGCGCCGCCTGCAAGCCGAACTGGAAGCGGCGCTTGATCTGGTGCCGCCCGATGCCGAAGAAGTTGAACGGCTGCAGCGCGAGATCGCCTGCCTCAAGGCGCAACGCGAGGCGATCCCCTTCATCGACCCCTTCGACCTGCGTTACAGCAACCGCATTCGTGTGCCGCAACCATCGACCCAGGCGGTGATGTTCTGCCTGATGGATGTTTCCGGCTCGATGGACGAGGCCAAGAAACAGATGGCCAAGCGCTTTTTCATGCTGCTCTACCTCTTCCTCAATCGTAATTATGAGCATATCGAGGTGGTCTTCATCCGCCATCACACCTCGGCCGAGGAAGTCGATGAAGACAATTTTTTTCACTCTCGAGAAACAGGTGGCACCATTGTTTCCAGCGCCTTGAAGCTGATGATCGAGATCATCGGTGAACGCTATTCAAGTCAGGCCTGGAACATCTACGGCGCCCAGGCTTCGGATGGCGACAACTGGAACGACGACTCGCCGGTTTGCCGCAAGCTGCTGGCCGAGTCGATCCTGCCGCTGGTCCAGTATTTCGCCTATATCGAGATCACCGAGGGCGAGCCGCAGAATCTCTGGTACGAATACCAGGAACTGGCGGCGAGCCAGGGCGGCCTCTTCGCCCAGCAGCGCATTGCCGGTCCGGCCGACATCTACCCGGTTTTCCGCGAACTGTTCAGAAAGCGCCTGGTATGACCAAGAAACGCTCGCAATTGATCGCCGAAGGTTCCGACTGGACGCTCGAAGCCATCGCCCAGTACGACGCCGAGATCGGCCGCGTCGCCAGGAACTACGGCCTCGATACCTACCGCCACCAGCTTGAGATCATCACCGCCGAGCAGATGATGGATGCCTACGCCGCCATCGGCATGCCGGTCTATTACCACCACTGGTCGTTCGGCAAGCATTTCCTGGAAACCGAGAATCGCTACAAGCGTGGCCAGATGGGCCTCGCCTACGAGATCGTCATCAATTCCGACCCGTGCATCGCCTACCTGATGGAGGAAAACACCCTGACCATGCAGGCGCTGGTCATCGCCCACGCCGCCTATGGCCACAACTCCTTCTTCAAGGGCAACCACATGTTCAAGCAGTGGACCAGTGCCGATGCCATCGTCGATTACCTGGTTTTTGCCCGCAACTACATTGCCGAATGCGAGGAACGGCATGGTGTCGATGCCGTCGAGAGCCTGATTGACGCCTGCCACGCCTTGTCCAATCTCGGTGTCGACCGCTACAAGCGCTCACCACCGCTCTCGCTGCTCAAGGAAAAGGCCCGCCAGCAGGAGCGCGAGGCCTATCTGCAGGCCCAGGTCAACGACCTGTGGCGGACCTTGCCGCGGCGCGACCTGGTCGTCGAGGAAGCCGAGGAGCGCCGCTTCCCGGCCGAGCCGGAAGAAAACCTGTTGTATTTCGTCGAAAAAAACGCACCGCTGCTCGAACCTTGGCAGCGCGAAATCATCCGTATCGTGCGCAAGATCGGCCAGTATTTCTACCCGCAGCGCCAGACGCAGGTGATGAACGAAGGCTGGGCCACCTTCTGGCACTACACCCTGCTCAATACCCTGTACGACGAAGGCAAGGTCAGCGACGGCTTCATGCTCGAATTCCTGCAGTCGCATACCAATGTCGTCTACCAGCCGCCGTACAACAGCAACTGGTATTCCGGCATCAATCCCTATGCCCTCGGCTTCGCCATGTGGCAGGACATCCGCCGCATCTGCGAACGGCCGGACGACGAGGATCGCGAGTGGTTCCCCGACATTGCCGGCAGCGACTGGCGCGAGACCTTCGACTTCGCGATGCGCAATTTCAAGGACGAGAGTTTCATCGCCCAGTACCTGTCGCCGCGGCTGATGCGGGAATTCCGCCTGTTCGCCGTGCTCGATGACGACAGCAAACCGAACCTGAAGGTCGATGCCATCCACAATACTCAGGGCTATCGGACGCTGCGCCAGAAACTGGCCGAGCAATACAACCTGGGCAGCAGCGATCCCAACATCCAGGTCTGGAATGTCGACCTGCGCGGCGACCGCGCCCTGACGCTGCGCCATTTCGCCCACCAGCGGCGGCCGCTGGCCGACTCCAGCCTGGTCGTGCTGGAACATATGGCCAGCCTGTGGGGCTTCAACGTCCGCCTCGAACACCAGGCCCGCAACGGCGATTGGGTGCTCCTCGCCGAGCGGAAAACGGAGCGCCGCCGCCAAGCCTGATTCCGACAGTCCTCTTTTGCTCGACCGCTTCGACAGTCCGCCACAATCGTGTGAAAATGTTGGGCAACTAAAGGGGAGGGGAAGATGTCGGCCGAATTGCAAACCGCCATGCAAGTTACTGCACCGTCCGGTGCGATCGATAGTCACATGTTGCTGATACTGGCGATCATGATTTGTGCGGGCATTCTGGGTGGTTTGGCCAATTTTTTTCTGGCCGACCGGCAAGGACCGCCGCAGCGCCACGATTGGCTGAAATACCCCGTGTTGGGGATAGTCGCCGCCTTGACCGTGCCGCTCTTCCTCAACATGATTTCCAGCACCCTGCTCGAAGGGGCGCGCACCAAGCCGGTCGACTTCTACACCTTTGCCGGCTTCTGCCTGATCTATGTCGTCGCTTCGCGGCGCCTGTTCGAAAACGTCGCCCAGCGTCTGATGGGACAACTCGACCACGTCAAGCGCGAGCTTGGGCAGATCAAGCAGCACCAGCAGGCCGAACCGGTCATCCTGCCATCCCGCGAGGAGCCGGCAAGGACGGTCGAGGACAAGGAGGAGCCGCGTGAAGTCTTGTCCTACAACGATGTCGAGATTCTTCGCGCCCTGGCCGAAGAGAGCTTCGTCTATGGCAATCTTGCCGCCGTGTGCGAGCGAACCGGTCTGGCGCGCGATTTTGTCAGTCAGCGTCTGACCGTCATGAAGAACATGGGCGTCATCGAAACCCGAATCAATGACAAGAATGTCCTGCATTGGGGGGTCTCCAGCCGCGGCAAGGCCGTGCTTGGCGAAATCCTGACCGGCCAGGACGACAAGAAACTTGCTTGAAATCCGCCGGCGCGCAGCCGGTACCAACCAGAAGTCCAGAACATGAACATCGTCATTCTCGCTGCCGGCCAAGGCAAGCGCATGCATTCCAATCTTCCGAAGGTGTTGCATCCGGTGGCCGGCAAAGCTCTGGCGCAACATGTGATCGATACGGCACGCAGCCTTTCGCCGGAAAAGCTCATCGTCGTCTACGGCCATGGCGGCGACATCGTCCGCGCCACGCTGGCTGCGGCCGATCTCGGCTGGGCCGAGCAGGCGCAGCAACTGGGTACCGGCCATGCCGTGGCGCAAGCCATTCCCCTGCTTGGCGACGCGGCGCAGACCCTGGTGCTCTACGGCGACGTGCCGCTGACCACCGCGAACACGTTGAAGCGCCTGCTGCAGGCGGGCAAGGATGGTCTATCCATTCTTACCGTCGATCTCGACAACCCGGCCGGCTACGGGCGTATCGTCCGCGATGCCGATGGCAAGGTGCAGCGCATCGTCGAGGAGAAGGACGCGACTGCCGGCGAGAAGAGCATCCGCGAGGTTAATACCGGCATCATGTCGATTCCGACAGCCCGTCTGGCCGACTGGTTGGGCAAGCTGAAGAACGACAATGCGCAAGGCGAGTACTACCTGACCGATATCGTCGCGCTGGCCGTGGCCGAAGGCCTGCCGGTGCGCACCGCCCAGCCGGAAGGCGAATGGGAAGTGCTCGGCGTCAACAGCAAGGTGCAACTCGCCGAACTGGAACGCCAGCACCAGCGCAACCTGGCCGACCAGTTGCTGGTCGCCGGTGTCCGCCTGGCCGACCCAGCCCGCATCGATATCCGCGGCAGCCTGAAGCACGGCCGCGATGTGGTGATCGACGTCGGTTGCGTCTTCGAAGGCCTGGTCGAACTGGGCGATGCCGTCGAAGTCGGTCCCTACTGTGTGCTGAAAAACGTCAAGGTGGGGGCGGGGACGCGGATTGCCGCCTTCTGCCATTTCGAGGATGCGGTGATCGGCCCAGACGGCGTGCTCGGCCCCTATGCCCGTCTGCGCCCTGGCGCCGAACTCGGGCCGGAAGTCCATATCGGCAACTTCGTCGAGGTCAAGAAGAGCAAGATCGGCGCTCAGTCGAAGGCCAACCATCTGGCTTACATCGGCGACGCCGAGATCGGCCAGCGGGTTAACGTCGGGGCCGGCACCATTACCTGCAACTACGACGGGGTGAACAAACACAAAACGATCATCGAGGACGACGTCTTCATCGGCTCAGATACCCAGCTGGTCGCCCCGGTGACGGTCGGGCGCGGCGCCACGCTGGGCGCCGGCACGACGCTGACCAAGAATGCGCCGGCCGATGCGCTGACCGTGTCGCGCGCCAAGCAGATGACGCTGAGTGGCTGGTCGCGGCCGGAGAAAATCAAGAAATGATCGACTACGGCTTTACCGCTTTCGTTTTCCTGATCGCCATCCTGGTGGCGGTCGGCGGTTCGCTGGTGCTGGTCGGTTACCTCGGTACCTTGCCTGCCTCGTTCAATTTCGGCTGGCGCGTCTGGGGGCCGACCTTGCTGCTGCCGCCCTTCGGGCCGCTCTGGTTTGCCTGGCAACGGCGCGCCGAGTTCAAACGTCCCGGCCTGCAATTGCTGGCCGGTTTGCTGCTCCTGCTGATTGCCGGGGCCATTCTCTATCAGGGCGGTCCATTGATCGTCGATCGCATGGCGGCGGGCGTAAAATGATTTTCAGGTAGTTTCCAATAAGTACAGGGAGAAGAAGATGTCGAAATACAAGACCGAGACCCTTCGTTCCGTCGCACTGGTAGGCCATGGTGCCGCAGGAAAGACCGCGCTGACCGAAGCGCTGCTGTATGCCACCGGCGCCATTCCGGCCAAGGGCAGCATCGATAAAGGCACAACCGTCGCCGATTTCGATCCCCAGGAAAAGGAAGCCGGCCACTCCCTGAACTCCGCCGTGGTCAATTTTGGCTACGAAGAGACTCGCATCCATCTGATCGACACCCCCGGCTATCCGGATTTCGCCGGTCCTTCGATTGCCGCGCTGGCTGGGGTCGATACCGCGCTGGTCGTGGTCAATGCCCAGACCGGCGTCGAATTGATGACCGAGCGCATGATGCGCTACGCCGCCGAGCGCAGGCTGTGCCGGATGATCGTCATCAACAAGATCGACGCCGACAACCTCGACCTGCCCGGCCTGGTCGCCGATATTCGCGAACGCTTCGGCAAGCAGTGCATGCTGCTCGACCTGCCGGCCCACGGTGCTGCCGATGTCGTCGAAGTGCTGGAGCACGCTGCCGGCGATACCGACTTCGAATCCGTCGCTGCCGCCCACCGGGCGCTGATCGACCAGATCGTCGAGGAAGATGAAGATCTTCTCGCCCAATATCTCGAGGATGGGGCAGACCCCAGCCTTGCCGCCTTGCATGCGCCTTTCGAAAAGGCGCTGCGCGAAGGCCACCTGATCCCGATCCTGTTCGTCTCGGCCAAGACCGGTGCCGGTATCAAGGAACTGTTGCATGTGCTGGCGACGCTGGCCCCCAATCCGGCCGAAGGCAACCCGCCGCCGTTCTACAAGGGCGAGCCGGGCGACAAGAGCGAGCCCTTCCAGGCCATGCCGGATGCCGGCAAGCATGTGCTGGCCCATGTCTTCAAGGTCGTTGCCGACCCCTACATGGGCAAGATCGGCATCTTCCGCGTGCATCAGGGTACGGTGAAGAAGGACATGCAACTCTTTGTCGGCGACGGCAAGCGGCCATTCAAGGTCGGCCACCTCTACCAGTTGCAGGGCAAGGACAGTATCGAGGTCGATGAACTGCTGCCGGGCGATATCGGCGCCATCGCCAAGGTCGAGGAAATCGAATTCGACAGCGTGTTGCACGATTCGCACGACGAGGACCATATCCACCTCGTACCGCTCGCCTTCCCGCAGCCGATGGCCGGGCTGGCCATCGAAACCCGGAAGAAGGGCGACGAGCAGCGCCTGTTCGACATCCTGGGCAAGCTGGCGATGGAAGACCCGACCTTCATCGTCGAACGTCATCCGAGCAGCAACGAAACGGTGATTCGCGGCCTGGGCGAGATCCATCTCAAGGCCAAGCTGGAAAAAATGGCCGGCCAGTACAAACTGGAAGTCGACACCAAGCCGCCGCGCATTCCCTATCGCGAAACCATCACCGCCGCAGCCGAAGGCATCCATCGCCACAAGAAGCAGAGCGGCGGCGCCGGCCAGTTCGGCGAAGTGCATCTGCGCATCGAACCGAAAGGCCGGGGCGAAGGCTTCGAGTTTGTCGATGCGGTCAAGGGCGGCGTCATTCCCGGCGTCTTCATGGCGGCGGTGGAGAAGGGCGTCCGCCAGGGGCTGGAAGGCGGCGTCGTGGCCGGCTACGCGGTCGACGACCTCAAGGTCACGGTGTTCGACGGCAAGACCCACGCCGTCGATGGCAAGGAAGTCGCTTTCGTCATCGCCGGGCGCAAGGCGGTGATCGAGGCCATTCGTGCAGCCAAGCCGATCGTGCTCGAACCCATCGTCAATATCGAGATCACCGTGCCGGAAACCGCCATCGGCGATCTGACCGGTGATCTCGCCGGCCGGCGCGGTCACATCACCGGTACCGACGGTCGCGGTCACGGCATGGCGGCAATCAGTGGCGAGGTGCCGCTGGCCGAACTCAACGACTACCAGTCGCGCCTCAAGTCGCTGACCGGTGGCCAGGGCAGCTATACCATCGAATTCGCCCGCTACTCGGCGGTGCCGCCCAATGTCCAGCAGCAACTGGCAAGCAAGTTCCAGTTGCACGACGAAGACGACTAAGACCTTTCGAGCTTGAGTCAAAACGGGCTGGATTCCAGCCCGTTTTTCATTTCTGCCAGTCCTCCCGATCAGCCGTGCAATGCGGCTCGATCGATCGTTCCCGATCCCTTTTCGTGTTTGCCGAGATCGGGTCTTTTCCGTTCGGCCCCGATTTTTTACCGCTCGGCTCGGGCTTTTTACCTCTGTCCGGAAATCCCAAAACGATCCCCGACGCACTCCTAATATCCAGTTCGTGAATGTTTTTTTGCGGCTATTGAGGAGATGAAGATGGACCACGCAATCGCTTTGATCGGTGCCACGGTCTGCGCCCTGACCTTCGCCTGCCGCCTCTACGGGAAGATTGTTATCAGCAGGGTCCGGGCAGCCGAAAGCGGCGCCGGGAAACGGACCAACCAGTCATAGCGAAGCGCGCCGGTGCGGCGGAGCCGCCAAATGCACCTGGCTGCCAGAGACAGAATTACTTCAAGGAGCTAAAAATGAACGCACTTTTCAAAGTAGCCACCCGTCAGGACCCCTGGGCCGGTTTCGTTACCGGCAACTGGACGAAAACCGTCGACGTCCGCGCCTTCATCCAGGCCAACTACACGCCCTACCTGGGCGATGCGAGTTTCCTCAAAGGCCCGACGGCACGGACCACCGGCCTGTGGGCAACCCTGCAAGGCCTGCTCAAACAGGAACAACAAAAAGGCGTCCTCGACGTCTCGCTCGCCCCGTCGAGCATCACCGCCCACGCCGCCGGCTACATCGACCAGGCCAATGAAATCATCGTCGGCCTGCAGA
>QXPY01000004.1 GCA_003583745.1 Rhodocyclales bacterium GT-UBC
TTCGCCGACCGGCTCCAGCCAGCGCGTCACATCGCGCTCCAGCCACTCCAGCGCGATCCGATTGCGCTGGAGTGGCTGGAGCGCGATGTGACGCGCTGGCTGGAGCCGGTCGGCGAATTGCGCCGGAAGTAGGTTCGCCGACCCAAGGCCGGAATCGCGCGCCCCGCCGCTTGGCCGAGCGGGGCGGGATGCTGGCCGAGTGCTCCCATTTACGTTTATTTACACCCGCCAGAGGCGGATTAACCTGGGCGGCCGGGACAATGGCGGCCCGGAGGTTAGCTTTTGCCCATGAAATTTCAATTATCCCGAGTTGCGCTTGTCCTGATGCTGAGTACCGCGCTGGGCGGTTGTTCCCTGCTGCAGGTCGGGCCGGATTACCGACTGCCCGCCTTGAGCCTGCCTGGCAAGTGGTTCCAGGCTGACGACACCGCCTTGCCGGCGCCGGCGAAAGCAGTCGACCTGGCCGAGTGGTGGAAGCAGCTGGCCGATCCCCAGCTCGATGCGCTGATTGAGCGCGCCTTGCACGGCAGCCTGGATTTGCGGGCGGCCCAGGCCCGCTTGCGGCAGGCCCGCGCCAGCCGGGATCTGGCGGTTGCCGGCCTGGCGCCTAGTGTCAGTGCCTCGACCGGCGCGACGCGCAGCAAGAGCAGTGAGGCGGTCAGCGGCAAAGTGTCGGGCAAGACGCTTTACGATGCCGGCTTCGATGCCAGTTGGGAGCTGGATGTCTTTGGCGGCACCCGGCGCGGCATCGAGGCGGCCAGCGCCGACCAGGCGGCCAGTCAGGCCAGCCTCGACAACGCACGGGTCTCGCTGGTTGCCGAAGTGGCGCTCAATTACATCGAATTGCGTGGCTACCAGAGCCGCCTGGCGATTGCCCGTGCCAACCTCGTCAGCCAGAGCGAGACGCTGGAAATCACCCGCTGGCGCAATCGGGCCGGCTTGGCTACCGCCCTGGATGTCGAACAGGCATTGACCACCCGCGAGCAAACCCGGGCCAGCATTCCCGACCTGCAAAGCAGCCTGGTCCAGGCGGAGAACCGGCTTGCCGTGCTGCTCGGCCAGAACCCCGGCACGCTGCATGCGGAACTGGCGGCAGTCCGGCCCTTGCCCGACGCGCCGGCGCGGATCGCCAGCGGCATCCCGGCCAACGTGCTGCGTCAGCGCCCTGACCTGATTGCTGCCGAACGGACGTTGGCGGCGGAAACGGCGCGGGTCGGGCAAAAGATGGCAGCGCGTTTTCCCAGTCTCAGCCTGAGCGGTTCTTTCGGCTGGCAGGCCTACAGCTTCGGCGCCCTGGGCGGAAGCGACAGCCTGGTACGGGCGCTGGGCGGTACGCTGGCGGCAACGCTGTTCGACGGTGGGCGTTTGCGCCGCCAGGTCGAGGTGCAGAACGCCGTGCAGGAGCAGGCTTTGGTGGCCTATGAAAGCAGCGTGCTGACGGCGCTGGAAGAAGTCGAAAATGCGCTGGCGGCCCATGCGGCCGGTCGCGAGCGGGTCGAGGCCCGCCGTCAGGCGGCCGAAGCGGCGCGCAATGCGGCGCGGCTGGCCCGCCAGCTTTACGAATCCGGCCTGACCGACTTCCAGAAAGTCCTGGAAACCGAGCGCACCCTGCTGACGGCCGAAGACAGCCTGGCCAATGCCGAAACCACCGTGCTGACCAGCCTGATCCAGCTTTACAAGGCACTGGGCGGCGGCTGGCAAGCCGGCGGCAGCGGCAACCAGAACAACGCGGAAAACACTTGATCATGAATTCGACTCCCGACAACACCGGCGCAGCCCTGCTCGCCCAACTCAACAAGGCGCCGAAAGGCTTTTTGCCCAGTGGCCGCAAGCGCTGGCTGATCGGTGGCGGCGCGCTCGCCCTGCTGCTGGCGCTCGTTTTGCTGCTGGGCGGCGACAAGGGGCCGACCGGGCAGTTCATCAGCGAAGAAGTGGTGAGCGGCAAGTTGCTGGTCACCGCCTCGGCCAGCGGCACCTTGCAGCCGACCAAGTCGGTCGACGTCGGCAGCGAATTGTCCGGAACGCTGGCCAGCGTGCTGGTGCAGGAAAACGACGTGGTCAAGAAAGGCCAGTTGCTGGCCCAGCTCGATACCGCCAAGCTCAAGGATGCGGTTGCCAAGTCGGCAGCGGCGGTGGCTTCGGCCGAGGCGGCAGTGGCCCAGGCGCAGGCGACGGTGGCCGAGGCGCGTGCCTCGCTGTCGCGGATGCGGCAGGTGGCGGAGTTGTCCGGCGGCAAGGTGCCGGCCAAGACCGAGCTGGAAACGGCGGAAGCGACCTTGCTGCGGGCCAATGCCAATGAGGCCAGCGCCCGGGCGGATGTAATCCAGGCGCGGGCGACGCTGAAGACCGACGAAACCAATCTGGGCAAGGCGACCATCCGTTCGCCGGTCGATGGTGTCGTGCTGACCCGCAAGGTCGAGCCGGGCCAGACCGTCGCAGCGACGATGACGACGCCGGTGCTGTTCTCGCTGGCCGAGGATCTCTCCAAGATGGAGTTGCAGGTCAAGGTCGACGAAGCCGATGTCGGCAACGTCAAGAATGGCCAGCAAGCCACCTTTACCGTCTCGGCCTGGCCGGGCCGCAAATTCCCGGCCAGCATCCAGCGGGTCGGCATTGGTTCGACGACGACCGACAACGTGGTGACCTACAAGACCATCCTGCAGGTCAATAACGACGATCTGGTGCTGCGCCCGGGCATGACGGCGACGGCCAGCATTGTCACGGCCGAGCGCGAGAACGCCTTGCTGGTGCCCAACGCAGCCTTGCGTTTTACCCCGCCGACGCTGGGCGGCGGGCCGCAGCGCAGTTTCGTTTCGCGTCTGCTGCCCGGGCCGCCGCCTGACATGACGAAGAAGCGCCCGGCCGCGACGCCTGTTCAGAGTGGCGAGGCGCGGGTCTGGGTGAAGGGCGAAGAAGGCCCGCAGCCACTGGCGATCAAGACCGGGGTCAGCAATGGCCGGCAGACCGAAGTGCTGGGCGGCGAATTGAAAGCCGGCATGATGGTGATCACCGACTACCAGGAAGCCAAAAAGTGATGTTCGGCAAGCCGGCGAAGGGTAATGACGGGATGTCGCGATGAGCCAGCCCCTGATCGAATTGCGCGCCATCACCAAGACCTACGGTCAGGGCCAGGCGGCGTTTCAGGCCTTGCGCGGGGTCGATCTGCAAATCGAGGCCGGCGAGTTCGTGGCCGTGATGGGGCCGAGTGGCTCGGGCAAGTCGACGGTGATGAACCTGCTCGGCTGTCTCGATACCCCGGGCAGCGGCGAATACCTGTTTCAGGGCATCCACGTCGAGCAGCTCGACCGCAACCAGCGGGCCTTGCTGCGCCGGCAATGCCTGGGCTTCGTCTTCCAGGGCTTCAACCTGCTGGCCCGGACGTCGGCACAGGAAAATGTCGAGTTGCCCTTGCTCTATCGCGGCGAACCGGCCGAGGTCCGGCATGCCGCCGCCCTGGCGGCGCTGGCCAAGGTCGGCCTGGCCGAGTGGGCGCATCACACCCCGGCCGAGCTGTCGGGCGGCCAGCAGCAACGGGTGGCGATTGCCCGGGCGATCGTCACCAACCCGCTGGTCCTGCTTGCCGACGAGCCGACCGGCAACCTCGACAGCCAGCGCAGCCACGAAATCATGGAGCTGCTGGTCAGGCTCAACCAGGAGCAGGGCATTACCGTGCTGATGGTGACCCACGAACCGGACATGGCGCGCTATGCCCGCCGTATCGTGCATTTCGTCGACGGCCTGGTGCATCGCGACGAACGTAATCCGGAGGCCGCGCCATGTTGCTGAACGCATTGCTGCTGGCCCTGCGCGAGATCCGGCGCAACCTGCTGCGCTCCTTCCTGACCGTGCTCGGCATCGTCATCGGGGTCGCCGCAGTGATCACCATGGTGACGCTGGGCAATGGCGCAACCCGCATGGTGGCCGACCAGATCGCCAGCCTGGGCAGCAACCTGCTGATGGTGATGCCAGGCCAGCGCCTGGGGCCGGGTCGGGATAGCGCCGGGGCGCCGAAGTTCAAGATTGCCGATATCGAAGCCATCGAGCAGCAGGTCAATGGCCTGAAAGCCGTGGCACCGGTGGTGGGCAGCGCGGTGACGCTGGTCGCCGGGACGCAGAACTGGTCATCCACGGTGAGCGGCACGACCAACGACTATTTTGTCGTCGGCAACTGGCGGCTGGCCGCCGGGCGGCTGTTTTCCGAGGATGAGGACCGGGCCGGCAAGGCGGTGTGCATCATCGGCAATACCGTCAAGAAAGAGCTGTTCGGCAATCAGAGCCCGCTCGGCAGCAGCATCCGGGTCAAGACCTTCGACTGCGAGGTGATCGGCCTGCTCGCCGCCAAGGGGCAGGGCGGCATGGGGCAGGACCAGGACGATACGGTGCTGATGCCCTTGCGTACCGCACAACGCCGGCTGACCGGGACGCTGGATATCGGCAACGTGATGGTTTCGCTCAAGGACGGCACCAATTCGACCGTGGCCATGGCGCAGCTGCGCAGCCTGTTGCGCGAGCGGCGCAAGCTGGCCGACAACGTCGATGACAACTTCAACGTGATGGATACCAAGCAGATCGCCGAAACGCTGTCCGGCACGATCGGCACCATGACGGCGCTGCTTGGTGCGGTGGCGGCGGTCAGCCTGCTGGTCGGCGGTATCGGAATCATGAACATCATGCTGGTCTCGGTGACCGAACGGACGCGCGAAATCGGCATCCGGCTGGCCATCGGCGCGCTGGAGCACGAGGTGCTGTTGCAGTTCCTGATCGAGGCCGTCGCCCTGTCGGCCTTCGGCGGGCTGGTTGGCATCGCGCTCGCCTTCGTCGCCTGTCTGGGCTTGTCGGCGCTGATGCGCATGCCTTTCCTGTTCAACCCCGGCATCAACCTGACCGCCTTCTTCTTCTCGGCGGCGATTGGCGTCATCTTCGGCTTCGTCCCGGCTCGCCGGGCGGCGCGGCTCGATCCGATCGAGGCGTTGCGCCACGAGTAAAGCGCCGAGCGGAGGGCATGGCTCTGCGATAATGCCCGGTCTGTGCCCAACGAACGACCGGGCGTCATCTGGAGAAGCCGTATGAATCCGACCCTCGAACTCCTGCATTCGCACCGCAGCGACCGTTCTTTCACCGATCAGCCTTTGAGCGAAGCCGAGCTCGATGCCATTGTCGAGGCCGCCTATCGCGGCCCGACCTCGATCAACGGCCAGCAGGTGTCGCTGGTTGTCGTCCGCGATCCGGCCCGCCGTGCCCGCCTGGCCGAGATCGCCGGCGGCCAGCCGTGGATTGCCAAGGCACCGGTATTCATCACGGTGCTGATCGATTTCAACAAGACCGCCAAAGCGGTTGCCGCTGCCGGCGAACGGCAGGTGGTGCATGAAAGCGTCGAGGGCTTTGGCGTCGGGGCGGTCGATGCCGGGATCGCCCTGGCCAACCTGATGCTGGCGGCCCGCGCCCAGGGCTTGGGGGTGGTGCCGATCGGCGGCATTCGCAAGGATGCGCAGGCGGTGATCGACCTGCTGCAACTGCCGTCGCTGACTTATCCGATCTGCGGCGTGGCGATCGGTCATGTTGCCCAGCCGGCGCAGCAGAAGCCGCGCCTGCCGATCCAGACTTTCCGGCATGAGGAAACGTATGACGCGCAGGCCTTGTCGCCGACGGTCATCGCTGCCTACGATGCGACGATCACCGATTACTGGCAGCGTATCGGGCGCAGTGACGGCTTGCCGTGGAGTCGCAACCTGGCCAACGTCTACAAGCTGGTCTATTACCGCAATACCAAGCCGATGGCCGCCAAACAGGGTTTCCTCAATGACAAGTAGGGCGGTTTCGTGATTGATTGCCGCCCCAACTGCGGGGCGTGCTGCATTGCGCCTTCGATCAGTTCCTTGCACAAGCCCGCCGGCGTACCCTGCCGGCATCTCGATGCCGTCCTGCGCTGCACGATTTTTGGTCGGCCGGAGCGTCCCGCTTGTTGCAGCGGATTGCAGCCGTCGGTCGAGATGTGCGGCAATTCGCGCGAACATGCGCTCAACTGGCTGGCGGATCTCGAGGTGCAGACCTCGCCGCGATAGTAGAATGCGGCCTCTCCAACTTGCACCAGGCTTTGCCCCATGGATGTCATCCTTCTACTGAAAGCCCTGATCCTCGGTGTCGTCGAGGGGCTGACCGAGTTTCTGCCGATCTCGTCGACCGGCCACCTGATTCTCGCCGGCGATTTGCTGGATTTCAACGACGATCGCGGCAAATTGTTCGAAATCGTCATCCAGTCGGGCGCCATTCTCGCCGTCGTCTGGGAATATCGGCAACGTATCGCCGGGGTCATCGGCGGTCTGGGAAAAAACCGGCTGGCCAACCGACTGGTGCTGAACCTGGCCATCGCCTTCATGCCGCTGGCCGTGCTCGGCCTGTTGTTCAAGAAGGCGATCGAGGCGCATCTGTTCAAGCCGGTGCCGGTGGCGCTGGCCTTCATCGTCGGGGCCTTTTTCATTCTCTGGGCCGAGAAGCGCGAGCACCGGATTCGCGTCCAGACGGTCGATGACATGACGCCGCTCGATGCCCTCAAGCTCGGCCTGGCCCAGGCGGCGGCGCTGATTCCCGGGACCTCGCGGTCCGGTGCGACGATCATCGGCGGCCTGCTGTTCGGCCTGTCGCGCAAGGCGGCGACCGAGTTTTCCTTCTTCCTCGCCATCCCGACGCTGTTCGCCGCTACCGCCTACAACCTGTACAAGGAGCGTGCCCTGCTCAATGCCGACGATATCGGCATGTGGGCGGTCGGTTTCGTTTCTGCCTTCGTCTCGGCCTTCCTCTGCGTGCGCTGGCTGCTGCGCTATATCTCCAGCCATGATTTCACCGCCTTCGCCTGGTACCGTATCGTCTTCGGCATCGTGGTACTGGCCACCTGGCATTTCGGCTGGGTCGAGTGGTCGGTGCATTGAGCGTGGCGGTCTTGAAAGCGCCGGGCATTATCTATCTGCACGGCTTCTGCTCCTCGCCGGCGTCCTGGAAATCGCGTCTGCTCGCCGAGGAGATGGCGCGTCGCGGCCTGGTCGGGCATTTCGCTTGCCCGCAGTTGTCGCCGGTACCGGCCGAGGCGGTGGCCGCCGCTGGCCGACTGATCGAACAGGCCGGCGGGCCGGTCACCCTGGTTGGCTCGTCGCTGGGCGGGCATTACGCCAATTATCTGGCGGAGAAATACGATCTCAAGGCGGTGCTGATCAATCCGGCCGTGGTCGAGTCGCTCGATCTGTCGCTGTTTCTTGGCGAGCATGCCAATTTCCATAGCGGCGAGCCCTTTACCTTTACCGCGGAGCATGCCGGGCAGCTGGAAAGCCAGGTGAGGCAGCCGCTGCCGGACCGCTATTGGCTGCTGCTGGAGGAGGGTGACGAGGTGCTGGATTGGCGCCAGGCACAAGCCTTCTATGCCGGTTGCCGGCAAAGCATCCTGCCCGGCGGCGATCACGGCTTCACGAGGTTTCCCGACTTTGTGTCGCAACTCATTGAATTTGCCGGGTTATAATCCGCCGATGAATGTATTGTTTGAAGAAGATGGCGGCTTCAAGGCCGGCAGCATCATGGCCGACAACGACAGTTCGTTGCAGGTCGAGTTGCCCACCGGCAAGCGCAGCAAGATCAAGGCCGCAACGGTATTGTTACGTTTCGACAAGCCCTCGGCGGCCGCCTTGCTGGAACAGGCTACGCCGCTGGCCGAAGAGATCGAACCGGATTTCCTGTGGGAGTGCGTGAACGATGGCGAATTTTCGTTTCTGGATTTTGCCCGTGATTACTACGGACACGAGCCCGCTCCGGTCGAAGCGGCGGCGGTGCTGCTTGCCGTGCACGCCGCGCCCGTCTATTTCCACCGCAAAGGCAAGGGCCGCTTCCGCAAGGCGCCTCCCGACATTCTCGCAGCTGCTCTGGCCAGTCTTGAAAAAAAACGTCAGCAAGCGCTGGCGATTGAAGGCTGGATCAACGCGCTGAAGGAATTCCGGCTGCCGCCGGAAATCGGTGCGCTGACCGACGCCCTGCTTTACGCACCGGACCGCAACAAACCGGAAACCAAGGCTTTCGAGGCCGCCTGCGCCGAAACCGGTCTGTCGGCGGCGCAGATGCTGTTCAAGTGTGGCGCGATCAAGTCGGCGTATTTCCTGCACTACCGGCGCTTCCTGCACGAGCAGTTCCCCAAGGGTGTCAATTTCCCGGCGCTCGATGCGCCGAAGTTGCCGCGCGACCTGCCGCGTGCCGACGTGCGTGCCTTCTCGATCGACGATGCCAATACCACCGAGATCGACGATGCGCTGTCGGTGGTCAAGCTGCCCGGCATCGGTTCGCGCATCGGCATCCACATCGCGGCGCCCGGCCTGGCCATCGAGCATGGCTCGCCGCTCGACGGCGTGGCCCGTGCCCGCCTGTCCACGGTCTACATGCCGGGCAACAAGATCACCATGCTGCCCGATGCCGTGGTCCAGAACTACACGCTGGCCGGCGGCGTCGATTGCCCGGCGGTGTCGCTCTACCTGACGGTCAACGAGTCGCTGGAAATCGTCAGCCACGAATCGCGGCTGGAAATGGTCCATATCGCGGCCAACCTGCGGCATCACGAGATCGAACCCTGGTTCAATGCCGAAACGATCAACGGGCCTTTGCCCGATGCGCCGTTCAAGGATGAACTGGTTCATCTCTGGCACTTCGCCAACGCCTGCGAAGGCCGGCGCGGCAAGCCGTCGGCGATGCAGGGCATCAACGACTACAATTTCGAGATCGTCGGCGATCTGGCCGACCCGGACGCCTGTACCGTCGGTATTTCCGAGCGCAAGCGCGGCAGCCCGCTCGACAAGCTGGTGGCCGAGCTGATGATCGTCGCCAACTCGACCTGGGGCGGCCTGCTCGCCGAAAAGAATGTTGCCTGCCTGTATCGGGCGCAGACCCAGGGCAAGGTGCGCATGACGACCTCGCCGCTGCCGCACGAAGGCCTCGGCGTGCCGCAGTACGCCTGGATGACTTCGCCGCTGCGCCGCTACTGCGACCTGGTCAACCAGTGGCAGCTGATCGCCTGCCTGCGCGGCGAGACGCCGGCTTTTGCCCAGAAGTCGGCCGAGTTGTTCGGTGCAATGCGCGATTTCGAACTGACCTATGCGGCTTACGCCGAATTCCAGCGTCTGATGGAGCGCTACTGGTGCCTGCGCTGGCTGCAGCAGAACGGCTTGAGCGAGATCGACGCCACCGTGCGTCGCGAGCAGAGCGTCAAGCTCGACCATCTGCCGGTGGTGCTGCGCGTGCCTTCCCTGCCGAGCGATCTGGCGCCGGGGCAGCGCGTGCGGCTGTCGATCGAGCAGATCGACCTGCTGGCGCCCGAACTGGTTTGCCGTTTCCTCAGCCTGCTCGGCGAACCTGCGGCGGCGCTTGCCGTGGAGGAGGAAGAGCAGTGAGTTTTGCCAAGCCGAGCCTGCTGCAGCGAATAACTGCCTTGTTTCCTGTGGTTTCGCCACTGGCGATGGGGATTGGGATTTCGCTAGTTTTCCACAGTACGGTACTGGCTGTTCATTTCAAGTTCCCCGATGCGGCGAATTCGATGCGCGAGAAGGCGCTCGACATCATCCTGGTCAATGCCAAATCGGCCCGCAAGCCGCACGACGCCCAGGCGCTGGCTCAGGCCAACCTCGATGGAGGCGGCAATACCGACGAAAACCGGCGAGCCAAGACGCCGTTGCCGCCAACCCTGCATCAGGTTGCCGGTAGCGAATTGCAGCAAATGCAACGGCGTGTGCAGGAACTGGAGGCGGCACAGCAGAAGATGCTGACCCAGATGCGCAGTTCGCGCAGTGTGGCTTCGAGTTCTTCGGCGGCCGAACAACCCGCACCGACTCCGGCCGTCAGCGGACTCGACCTGGCCGAATCGGCGCGGGCGATGGCCCGCCTCGAGGGCGAAATCAACAAGGCAGCGGAAGAGTACAGCAAGCGGCCGCGCAAGAAGTTTATCGGGGCGCGCACCGAGGAGTATCGTTTTGCCCAATACATTGAGGACTGGCGGCAGAAAATCGAGCGTATCGGGACCTTGAATTACCCTGAGGCGGCGCGCGGCAAACTCTACGGCTCGCTGGTGCTGACCGTGGCGATCGGCGCCGATGGGCAGGTTTCACGTATCGACATCAACCGCTCTTCCGGCTACAAGTTGCTGGATGATGCGGCACGACGCATTGTGCAAATGGCCGGGCCGTACTCGCCGTTTCCGCCGGATATCCGGCGCGACACCGACATGCTGGAAATCACCCGTACCTGGTATTTCACCCAGGGCGACCAATTGTCTGCCAAATGACCGATCTTTACGCTGTTTTCGGCAACCCGATTGCCCATTCCAAGTCGCCGGCGATCCACGCGGCGTTTGCCCGGGCGACTGGCCAGGACTTGCGCTACGAGGCGCGTCTCGCTGCACTTGATGGCTTTGCCGCGGCAGTTGCCGAATTCATCGGCGAGGGTGGGCGAGGGGCGAACGTTACCGTGCCCTTCAAGGAAGAGGCTTTCCGCTTGTGTTCTCGGCTCAGTGAGCGGGCGGCGCGGGCCGGGGCGGTGAATACCCTGATTTGCTGTGATGGGGTGATTGCGGGCGACAATACCGATGGGGCTGGATTGGTTCGAGACATCACCCACAATCTCGGTTATGTCCTGGCCGGCAAGCGGATTTTGCTGCTGGGGGCCGGTGGCGCGGCGCGCGGGGTGATTGCCCCCTTGCTGGCTGGAGAGCCGGCGGCGTTGACCATCGCCAATCGTTCCGCCGACAAGGCCGAGGTTCTGGCGGCTGCCTTTGCCGACCTCGGGCAGGTCGAAGGTGGAGGTCTTGGGAACTTGGCCGGGCGAAGCTTCGATCTGGTTATCAACGCGACTTCCGCCAGCTTGTCCGGGGCGCGACTGGATTTGCCGGACGGCCTCTTTGCGCCAGCCAGCCTGGCTTACGACATGATGTATGGCAAGGGCGAGACGCCCTTTTTGGCGCAGGCGCGCGAGCAGGGGGCTGCACGTCGTGCCGACGGGCTCGGCATGTTGGTCGAGCAAGCTGCGGAGGCTTTCTGTCTCTGGCGCAACTGCCGCCCCGATACGGCCGGGGTGTTGGCCGAACTGCGGGCCGGTCTGGCCGGATGAAAGCCTTCGGCCGCTGGCTCAAGTGGGCCACGTTGGCATTGCTCGGCCTGTTTCTGCTTTGGCAGTTGTGGTTGTTGGGATGGGTGTTGTTCTGGGGGGGGGTGAATCCTGGTACGACCCGTTTCATGGAAATTCGTCTGAGCGAGCTGCGGGAAAAGAAGCCCGATGCCCAATTGGTGCAGCAGTGGGTGCCTTATGAGCGGATTTCGCCGCATCTGAAACGAGCAATCATCGCGGCAGAAGACGCCAAGTTCGTCGATCACGAAGGCTTCGACTGGGAAGGTATCCAGAAGGCGCTGGAAAAAAACCAGAAAAAGCATCGCTTTGCGGCGGGCGGCTCGACCATCAGCCAGCAATTGGCGAAAAATCTGTTCCTGACGCCGAACAAGTCCTATTTGCGCAAGGCGGAAGAGGCGATCATCACCTTGATGCTGGAGAACCTCTGGTCGAAGCAGCGCATCTTCGAGGTCTATCTCAATGTGATCGAGTGGGGCAACGGCATCTTCGGCGCCGAGGCGGCAGCCCGTCATTACTACGGCGTTGCCGCAGCGCAGTTGGGGCCCGAACAGGCGGCCCGGCTGGCAGGCATGGTGCCCAATCCGCGTTACTACGACCGGAATCGCAATGCACCTGGTTTGGGACGCAAGGCGGCCATCATTCTGGGCCGGATGCCGTCTGCCGAAATTCCCTGAAGTCGCGTTTTGAGCGATGGTTTGCGGTGCTAAAATCCGGGCTTCGATTTTGCACCGCACCATTGGTTCGCGATGAACGAAGAAGACAACACGCTGAACGAAGTTGATGAGCTGAAGGATCAGCTGGCCGAGGTGCAAAATCTTCTGGCCAAGCATCGGCTCGTCGAAGATATGGTGCGTCGTCAGGAAATGCCGCGGCATGACCTGGTCGAGGGCATGGTGCAGAAACAGCATATTACCGAGTTGCGAGCGCTCTTTACGCGGCTGCCGCGCGTTTCGGTTGCCCTGATCCTCTCCGCCTTGTCGGAAGAGGAGCGTCTGGTGGCCTGGAAGGAAGTCGAGGAAGAGTATCAGGACGACATCCTCGAACTGTTGTCCGATGAAATTCGTGAGGCATTGGTCGGAGATGGCCATCGCCCTAGCCGCAAGATCATGGTGAACGCATTTGGCCTGCAGGAAGGTCGGCTCAAGCAGATCACCGTCGAACGCTCGACCGACTTCACCAACATCAAGCCGATCTGGGTCGACTTGGTGGCGCCGACGCCGCGCGTCCGCGACTGGGTGGGGCAGCAGTTCGGCCTCGAGTTGCCCGATCCGAAGAGCCTGACCGACCTCGAGGCCAGCGCCCGCTTCTACATCGAGGACAATGGCGAACTGCACCTGCATTCCGACTTCCTGCTCGATATGGCGGACGAGTCGCGTAACGTCGCAGTGGCCTTCATCCTGCACGACGACATCCTGTTTTCCGTGCGTTCGGAGGAGTTGCCGGTTTTCCGTCTGCAACGTCACCGGGCTCGCACCCGTCCTGGCTATGTAACCGACGCCAAGGATGTGCTGTTGGATCTTTACGCCGCCGATGCCGAATATTCCGCCGACGCGCTGGAAGACGTCTATGCCTCGCTGGAGGCGGTTGCCAAGCACGTCTTGTCGACGCATCTGCCCGACGAGGAAGCCGGTGCAATGCTGGCCGATATCGCCAAGCAGGAAGACTTGAACGGACGCATTCGACGCAACGTACTGGATACCCGGCGGGCCGTTTCCTTCCTGATGCGCGGCAAGCTGCTGTCGGCTGCACAGCAGGAAGACGCACGTCAGATCATGCGCGATATCGAGTCACTCGACGGTCATACCTCGTTCTTGTTCGGCAAGATCAACTTCCTGATGGATGCCGTCGTCGGCTTCATCAATATCAACCAGAATCAGCGGGTGTCGAAGCTGACCAAGCTGTCTATCGTCTTCATGCCGATCAACATCGTCGCCGGTATCGGTGGCATGTCGGAGTTTTCGATGATGACTTCCGGCATCCCCTGGCCGATCGCCTATGGTGTCTTCACGGTCGGTATGGGCTTCGTCGGTTGGTTGACTTACCTGGCTTTGCGCCAGGGCGAACGGCGCGAAGCACGTCGTAAATTGCAGGAAGCCACCCAGTTGAATGGGCGCCCGGGTTCGGGCGCTTGAGGCAATGAAGCCAGCCTCGGTGAGGCTGGCGTTCCCGATTATTTCAAGGTCGCAAAATAGGCGTCGGCTGCGGCAATCGTCGAGGCAATGTCCGCATCGCTATGGGCGGCGGAGACGAAGCCGGCTTCGAAGGCAGATGGCGCGAAGTAGTGGCCGGCGTCGAGCATGGCGTGGAAGAAGCGGTTGAAGGCTTCCTTGTCGCAGGCCAGCACGGCATCGTAGGTGGCCGGGCAGCGTTCGGCGAAGTAGAGGCCGAACATGCCGCCGATGTTCTGGGCCGAGAACGCAATGCCATGTTTCTTGGCTGTAGCGACCAGTCCGTCGCACAGGGCTTGGGTCTTGGCGGTCAGGCTTTCGTAGAAGCCCGGCGCCTGGATCAGCTTCAAGGTAGCGAGACCGGCGGCTGTGGCAATCGGGTTGCCGGACAGTGTGCCGGCCTGGTAGACCGGGCCGAGCGGAGCGATTTTTTCCATGATCTCGCGCTTGCCGCCGAAGGCGCCCATCGGCATGCCGCCGCCGACGATCTTGCCGAAGGTGGACAGGTCCGGCGTGATGCCGAACAGGCCTTGGGCGCTCTTCGGGCCGACGCGGAAGCCGGTCATCACTTCATCGAAAATCAGTACTGCGCCGTATTGCGCGGTCAGCTCGCGCATCGCCTTCAAGAATTCCGGCGTCGGTGCGATCAGGTTCATGTTGCCGACCACCGGCTCGACGATGACAGCGGCGATCTTGTCGCCGTGGGCCTTGAAGGCTTCGGCCAGCCCCTGCGGGTCGTTATAGCTGAGTACCATGGTGGTTTCGACGGTACCGGCCGGCACGCCGCCCGAGGACGGATTGCCGAAGGTCAGCAGACCGGAGCCGGCCTTGACCAGCAGGCTGTCGGCGTGGCCGTGGTAGCAGCCTTCGAACTTTACCAGGATGTCGCGGCCGGTGTAGCCCCGCGCCAGGCGGATGGCGCTCATTGTCGCTTCGGTGCCGGAGGAGACCAGACGCACCATATCCATCGAGGGGACCAGGTCGCACAGCAGGTCGGCGATCTCGACTTCCTTCTCGGTTGGAGCGCCAAAGGAGAGGCCATCGACCACGGCGGCCTGGACGGCCGCGATCACTTCCGGATGGGCATGGCCGAGGATCATCGGCCCCCAGGAGCCGACGTAATCGACGTACCACTTGCCATCGGCGTCCTGAACGCGGGGGCCGACGCCTTTCTGGAAGAAGCAGGGGGTGCCGCCGACCGAACGGAAGGCGCGGACCGGTGAATTGACGCCGCCGGGAATGTGGCGTTGGGCGCGTTCGAAAAGTTGCTGGTTGCGTGAGCTCATGGTTGGGCTTCCTCGAATAGGCGTTGATAGGCGGCAGCGCGCGCCGTGATGTCGGGTGCGCTGAACAGGTCGGTGATGACGGCGAGCAGGTCGGCGCCAGCGGAAATCAGTGGGGCGGCATTGGCTAGCGTGATGCCGCCAATGGCGCAACTGGCAGTGGCCAGTTCGCGCTTGCTCTGGGTGAACAATTCGATCGGGGCGCGGATCGCATCGGGTTTGGTCGGCGACGGATAAACGGCGCCAAAGGCGAAGTAGTCGACGCCGGCGGCGCAGGCCTGGCGGGCGGCGTCGATGTCGGCATAGCTGGAGGCGCCGAGTATCTTCCGCGGGCCGAGCATGGCGCGGGCGGCCTTCAGATTGCCGTCCTCGGCGCCGAGGTGGGCGCCATCGGCATCGACCAGTGCGGTGAGTGACAGGTCGTCGTTGATCAGCAGCGTGGCAGCGTGGCGCCGGGTCAGCTGGCGCAGGGCGCGGGCACGGGCGACGCGCTCGGGCATCGGGCTGGTCTTGTCGCGAAACTGGACGATGCGACAGCCGCCGAGCAGGGCGGCTTCGACATCGTGCAACAGTCGTGTGCCATCGGCGGTGTCGGGCGTGATGGCGTACAGGCCACGTAGACTAACTGGCATCGGGTTTGGCCTCGCTGTCGTTGTTTTTGGTGCTGTCGTCTTCTTCGCCGCGCGCCCAGAAAAAGCGGTCGGGAATGAATTGTCCCATGCCGGCACGGAACCCGTTGGCCAGTGTTTGCCAGGTGTAGTCCTGGGCGTCGCGCACGGCGTCCTCGATGCTGGCGCCACCTGCAACGCAGCCGGCGATGGCCGAGGCCAGCGTGCAGCCCGAGCCGTGGTAGCTGCCCGGCAGTCGCTCCCAGTTGTCGCGTCGAATCACTCCTTCTGCTCCGTACAGCGTATTGATGACCTGGGGGGTGCTTTCGTGGGTGCCGGTGATCAGGACGTACTGGGCACCCATCTCGATCAGGCGTTGGGCGCAGACTTCAATCGACGGTTCGCCGTCGTCATCGGCGCTTTCCGCCAGGCGGCGGGCCTCCGGGGCATTGGGGGTGAGCAACGTGGTTTGCGGCAGCAGCAGTTCGCGCATGGCCGAAATGATATCTTCGCCGGAAAACTCGTCGCCCCGGCCGGAGGCCAGCACCGGGTCGAAAATCAGGGGGATTTCCGGGTAGTCGGAAAGAATCTCGGCGACGGTGACGACGTTTTCAACGCTGCCCAGTACGCCGATTTTGAAGGCCGCAACCGGCATGTCTTCCAATACTGTCCGCGCTTGTTGCTCGAGCAGTTCGGCGCTGACCGGGTGTACGCTCTCGACGCCGACCGTGTCCTGGACGGTTAACGCGGTGAGAGCCGTGACCGGGTGGCAGCCGAGGCTGGCCAAGGTGAGCAGGTCAGCCTGAATGCCGGCGCCGGAGGATGGGTCGCTGGCAGCAAAGACCAGAACCAGCGGAGGGCTGGGCGAAGCATTGGGTTTTGTGGTCATGGCGTTTCGCCCGCAGAAGGAGCGAATGGTGCAGAAATGGAAGGCGTGGATTTTATCTGAATCCGTTCCGGGCGAGTCCGTCGTCGAATCGCGCAAACAGTACGTGTCGAGGGCTGTTCATTTGATACTTCCGTAGTATGATGCGGCGATAGTTAAAGTGCCCCACAAGGGGCCAGGGGACAGGAAATTGGCTGATTTATCCAGACTGCGTGGCGTCAGGGTTATGGTCATTGACGACAGCAATACGATACGGCGCAGCGCCGAGATATTTCTCGTGCAGGCCGGGTGTCAGGTCGTTCTCGCCGAAGATGGCTTTGATGCATTGGCAAAAATTGCCGATCATCAACCCAACGTGATTTTTTGCGACATCATGATGCCCCGGCTCGATGGCTACCAAACCTGCTCGCTGATCAAGAAAAACGCCCGTTTCAAGGCGACGCCGGTGATCATGCTGTCCTCCAAAGATGGTCTGTTCGATCGGGCGCGTGGCCGCATGGTCGGTTCAGATCAATACCTGACCAAGCCGTTTACCAAGGACAGCCTCCTGCAGACGGTGGCAACCTTCGCGTTGCCGGCGGAAAAAGAAATCAATCTGTAAGTTTAGGGAGAACATATGCCCGTCAAAAATATTCTCGTCGTCGACGATTCGCCGACCGAACGCTTTTTTACCGTTGATGTATTGACCAAGGCGGGTTACCTGGTTACGACCGCCGAAAATGGTGAAGAGGGGATTGCCAAGGCCAAGGCCCAGAAGCCGGACCTGATCCTGATGGATGTCGTGATGCCAGGCCTGAATGGCTATCAGGCAACCCGGACTTTGACGCGAGACGAACAAACCAAGGGCATTCCGGTGATCGTCTGTACCTCGAAAGGGCAGGAAACCGACAAGATCTGGGGGTTGCGCCAAGGCGCAGTTGACTATCTGGTCAAACCGCTCAATCCCGAAGAGCTTCTTCAACGAGTTGCAGCTTTGCCCTGATCTAAATGGCCAAAAAAACCAGTCTTCGCGATTTTCAGGCGTATTTGGCGGATCGTCTGACGACCGCGGCGCAGGGCAAGGGCGGTGTTTCTTGGCTGGGTATCCAGGCTGGGGATGAAAACTGGCTGGTCGACCTGTCCGATAGCGGTGAGATCGTGCAGGCGCCGCAAGTGGCTGGAGTGCCGCTGACACGTCCCTGGTTTGCCGGAATCGCCAATATTCGGGGCAATCTCTATGCCGTTACCGATTTTTCGGTGTTTCGTGGCGGCGTTCCGACGCCGCACAATACGAATGCTCGGCTGTTGCTGGTCGGGGTCAAGCATGGCTCGAATGCGGCGTTGCTCGTTTCGCGCATGCTGGGGCTGAAAAACCCTGAGGATTTCGCGGTTGAACCGGCTTCGCCGGACGTGCCGGCCTGGGGGGCGGTGCGTTATCGGGACAGGCAAGGCCATCTATGGCACAAGCTTTCGGTACGCGAACTATTGGCCGATCAAGATTTCATGAATATCGGGGTTTGATTTCGGGACCTTAATCCCGGACCCCAAGCGGAGGATTCCATGGCTTTCAGTTTCAAACTGCCCAAATTTGGGGCTGGTTCTAATGATGGAAAATCAATTCTGACGGTGTCGGATGCGATGGAGCCAGAACGAGGTGCGGCTGTTCGCAAGCTGGCCTTGCCTGATTTTTTGGCCAAGCAGCCCGTTATCCAGCAAATGAAAACCCTCGGCGGCATATTTGTCGGTTTGTTGTTGCTGATTGCTGCATTGGTTTTTCACGATAACCGTGAATCCACCCACGGAACGGCTTATGTTTCAGCCTCGGGTGAAATGCGCATGCTTTCGCAGCGTCTGGCAAAAGCCTCGTCGTTGGCGCTGCAAGGCAATACCGTGGCTTTCGCCCAACTCAAGGAGTCGCGCGACACCTTTAGCCAACTGCTTGAGCGCCTGTCGTCAGGTGGTGAGATTGGCGGGGTTAGCGTGCCAGCTTCTCCCGATTCCGTGCAGCCGCAAATTGCATCGCTGACCGAGCGTTGGTCGGAAACCGAAAAGGATGCCGCCACCGTGATCGGCCAGGAGAAGACTCTTGTTGAGCTGGGCAAGAGCGTGGCTCTGATCGATAACAAAAATGCCGTGATGTTGGAACTTACCGAGCAAATCGCAGCCATGAAGCTGCAGTCCGGAAGTTCGGCTCGCGAAATCGCGGCGGCCAATCAGTTGGTGATGCTGACGCAGCGTACCGCCAAGAATGCATCTGCACTGCTGGTGGGGGACGAAATCAATCCCGAAGTCGCCTTCTTGTTGGGCAAGGATACCAATGCTTTCCGCGATATTCTCGCCGGATTGAGCAAGGGGAGCGAAGCATTGCGTTTGTCGGGCAGCAATGATGCCGATACGCGCGAGAAGTTGAAGGAGCTTGACGGAGCGTTCAAGGAGTATCAGGACGCGATCGGCAGTATTCTCGGCAATATGCAGCCCTTGGTCTTGTCCAAGCAGGCGGGCGCGCGAATTTTCCGGGAGAGCGAGGAATTGCTGAAGGCGACCGATGCGCTGGCAGCCGGTTACCAGGAGGCTTTGGGCGAGCGTGCCTTGTACATCGTCGTGCTGATCGTGCTGACGATTCTGGCGTTGGCCGCACTTGCCCTGCTCGCCAAAATTTATCTTGCCGACACCAGCCGTCGGGCACTGGATGCCGAATTGCAACGCCAGTCTTCCGAACAAACCAATCGCGAAAATCAGGACGCCATTCTGCGCCTGATGAACGAACTGGGCGACCTCGCCGACGGCGACCTGACCGTGACCGCAACGGTGTCCGAGAACATCACCGGCGCCATCGCCGACTCGATCAACTACACGATTGAAGAACTGCGTGTGCTGGTCGGCCGGATCAACGACGCGGCTAATCGGGTGACGGCTGCCACCGAAATCGCTCGCCAGACTTCGGCCGAGCTGCTTGATGCAGCAGGGCGTCAATCGGCTGAAATTCAGGAAGTCGGTCAGTCGGCCCTGGAAATGGCCCGTTCGATGAGCCAGGTTTCCGGCAACGCCACGCAATCGGCCCAGGTTGCCCGGCAATCGCTGATGGCTGCAGAAAAGGGGACCCAGGCGGTACATGACTCGATCAAGGGCATGAACGAAATTCGTAACCAGATTCAGGAAACCTCGAAGCGGATCAAACGTCTCGGTGAAAGCTCGCAGGAGATCGGCGAAATCGTCGAGCTGATTTCCGACATTACCGAACAGACCAACGTGCTGGCGTTGAACGCCGCCATCCAGGCTGCATCGGCCGGCGATGCAGGGCGCGGCTTTACCGTGGTTGCGGAAGAAGTTCAGCGTCTGGCTGAACGTTCTGCCGAGGCGACCAAGCAGATCGCGGCCATTGTGAAGACCATTCAGTCGGATACGCAAGATGCCGTTTCGGCAATGGAGCAATCCACTCAGGGGGTGGTTGAAGGTGCGAAGCTTTCCGATGCCGCTGGTCAGGCGCTGACCGAGATCAGTCAGGTGTCGCGCGACCTGGCCGAACTGATTCAGGATATTTCGAGTTCTACCCAGACCCAGGCTAATTCGGCAACCCAGGTGGCAACGCTGATGCAGGATATCTTGCGCGTGACCGAGCAAACAACTGCCGGTACCCAGCGTACTGCAGAAGCGGTTGATGAGCTCACCGCACTGGCTTCGGAACTGAAGGGTTCGGTTGCTGGCTTCAAGGTAGATTGACCGATATCGATCGCGAGAGACTATGAACGCGGCAACTGAATTTGATTTGGGCCCTCTCAACTGGGTCAAGGCTGAGATTGATCTGGCTCTGGAACGCGCCGAGGAGGCGTTAAGCCTTTATGAGTCCGCCGCCGACATCACGCAACTCAAGTTCTGCCGCACACATGTGCATCAGGTGCATGGTGCCTTGTCCATGGTCGGGCTGGATGGTGTGACGCAGGTGACAGAGGCATTGGAGGCGCTGTTGCTGGCGATCGACGAATCTCGTGTCGAAGCTGGCGAAGATGCACTGAAGGCCTTGCACCTGGCATTTACCGGCCTGGCTGTCTATCTCGACGAATTGGTTGCTGGCGAGTCCAACCAACCCTTGCGCTTGCTGCCTGTATACATGGCTCTATCCGAGGCTCGCGGAGTGAAGACGGCACGGGCCAGTGACCTGTTTTTTCCGGATTTGTCGCTGCGGCCGCCGAAGCGGGGTAATCAGAATGCAGGGCTGAAGCCCGAGGATTTGCGCAAGGTGCTCAAGTCCGAGCGCATGCGTTATCAAAAGGGCTTGCTCAAATGGCTGAAGAGTCCGGCCGAGGCGGAATCCGGTCGGCAGCTGATGCTGGCGGCACTGGCTGCGATTGAGGCGACCCAGGAGACCCCTGCAGCGCGTTCCTTCTGGTGGGCTGCGCAAGCTTTCATCGAAGCATTGGGAGATCCGGCTGTATCGGCCGAGAGCACCGTGTACCAGGTGAGTTCGCGGATCGATCTGCAGATTCGCCGTTTGCTTGAAGGCTCCAACAGCCTTGCTGAACGCCTGATGCGCGAGGCCCTGTTTCATGTTGCCCAGGCTCCCGCCTCGAATAGTCCGTTGGTTGCGCAGGTCCAGTCGGTATTTGGTCTGGCTCATTTGGTGCCGATGGAAGCAGCCGTCAGTGTCGACCAACCGAAGGAGGCCGTTTTGCGCAGGTTGCGCGAAGCCTTGGCCAGTACCGAGGAATCCTGGAACAAGGTGTGTAGCGGCAGCCCCGGGGCGATGAACGGCTTTGCCGAACATGCCAAGACAACGGCTGTCTTGACTGAGGATATTGGTCAAACGGATCTTAAGCGCCTAGGTCAGGGCTTGGGTGCCATCGCCGGATGGTTGGCCGAAGGGGGCAATCGCTATTCGGACACGGTTGCGATGGAAGTGGCGACCGCTATTCTTTTGTTGCAGAACGCCCAGGAGAACTTCAAGCGGCTGGGAACCGATTTCGCGCAACAGGTCGATCTGATGGTCGCCCGTCTCTATGCTTGCATTGCTGGTAAACCTGCCAGTGAAGAGGGAATTCCTCTGCTTGATGAAATGACCCGGCGGGCGCAGGAAAAACTGCTTATCGGTCAGGTGGCACGTGAAATCCAGAACAATCTGGCTCAAGTCGAACAGGCCTTGGATGCGTTTTTCCGCGATAGCGCCAAGCGTCAGGATCTTCTCGTTCTGGAGAGCCCCCTCAAGCAGATTGCCGGCGCCCTGGCAATGCTTGGGCACATGGGGGCGGTCGGTAGTATCAAGGCGTGCAGCGAGTCGATCAGGCGTTTTGCCGAAGCGGACTACCAACCGGTTGCAGCTGATTTTGAAGACGTGGCGCAGCAACTTTCGTTGTTGGGATTCTTCGTTGATGCCTTGAATAGCGGTGAAACCGATTTCGAAGCTTTTGTCGCACGCATCAAGGGTGAAAAGCCGGAGGAGTCCGAGGACGAGGCCGAAGACGAGCCTGAGTGGGCGCCCTCGGTGGAAATCCAATTAGCGCAGCAGACCAAGGAAACCCAGGCGTTGGCCGAAGCTTTCCTTGAAGCGCCGGCTGATCTCCGGTTGCAAGAAGAGCTGAAGCAGAATCTGCAGGCGATCCAGAAAGATGCTGATCTGGTTGCCGATCACGCCTTGGGGGAGACCGCCAAGGCAGCGCTCGAGGCCTTGCAGGCGGGGGATGTGATGAGTGCCGATGTCGGCGCCGTTCTCTCGGGGCTGAAATCGGCGCAGGCGGATGTGCCGCAGCCGTCAGCCGAGACTTTGCAATTGGCACAGTCTAGCCATGAAGAAATCGACGCTGAGTTGCTCGAGATTTTCCTCGAGGAGGCCAAGGAGGTCTTGGCTACGATCGAGGAGCAGTCGGCCGTCTTAACCGCCGATCCACATGATATTGAGGCCTTGACGACCATACGTCGCTCAGCCCATACCCTGAAGGGAAGTGGCCGGATGGTTGGTTTGCGTGATCTCGGGGAAGCAGCCTGGGAGCTGGAGCAAACCTTGAATCTCTGGTTGCGTCAGGATATGGCGGTGACACCCGAGTTGATCGAGTTGATTGTTCGCGGCCATGGATTGTTCTCGAACTGGGTGAAGCATCTGGAGGGAACTCAGGATAATGCACCCGATCCGTCAGCCTTGATTGCCGCGGCTTGTCGCTTGCGTGGCGTCGACGTGGCTGAGCCCGTGCCGGCACAGCAGTCAAGCACCGCGACAGTGCCGAGTGTCGAAGTGCCTGCCGTCGCCTCGAATGAGTCGCAACTCTCCGGAACGACCTTGCGCATTGAGCTTCCGGAGCCCGATGCCGATGAGGTGGCTCCTTCGTTCGTGCTTGATCTGCCAACGCTTGACGATGTGATTTTGGCCCCTGCGGAAGAGCCGGTTCCCGAGCCTGAAGCCATTACGGTAGTGGTCGAGCCTGTTACTGCCGATGTGCCGGATACTTTGCCAGCGCCGGAGAACGAGCCGGCTGTCATCGAAGAAACTTCTATAGAACCGGGACTGCCGCCTTCAGTCAGTGCTTCGCCAACCCTCTATGACATTTTCCGGGAGGAGGCGCGCGGCCACTTGCAGACCTTGCTCGATAGCTATGACATGCTGGAAGGCAATCCTGGCGGTCCGACTACTTTTGAAATGACCCGTGCGGCCCATACCCTTGGTGGGATTGCCGCAACGGTGGGCCTGATGCCGCTGCACCACCTGGCCATCGCACTGGAGCATGCGCTCTTGCGGCGCGATGGCTCGGCTCATCCGGCCAGCATCGAGGGCCTGGAAACGGTGCGTCGCTCGATCATGACCCTGGAAGGCATGTTCGTCGCGCTGGCCGATCAGCAGGCCCCGGACGAGCAACCGCAGTTGATCGATGCCCTGGGTGAAATTTACCCGGTGGCGACGCATCATGAGCCATTGCATGGCGGTGACGAACCGGTTCTGGCCGAAGTGATACCCTTGCCTGTGGCAGTCAGTGCCGAAGCTGCACCCCTTGAAGATTCGCCGACCCCGGTCGTCGCCCCGCTCTTGCCGCAATTGACTGACGAGTTGGATGAACAGCTTCTGCCCATTTTTCTTGAAGAGGCGGTTGATCAGCTTCGCGATCTGACGGTGCAGTCCAGAGCCTGGCGAGCTGATTTGGAGAGTGCCGAGCCGCCGCACGCCATTGCTCGTCTTCTGCACACGTTCAAGGGTAACGCCCGGATGGCCGGTGCGATGAACTTGGGCGAACTGACTCACTTACTGGAAACACGTGTCGAAGAAGCCGTGCGGGCTGGCAATGTCAGTGCGCTCTTCATCGATGAAATCGAGAATGGTTGCGATGCCTTGGCGCAAGCGGTTGAGCGCTTGCGGGCAGGGCCGCAGGCCCCCGTTGAAGCACAGCCGGTAGCGGGCAACGAGGCTTTGCCGGGTGAGGGAGGGGCGCCTGCTGCCCCATCGACTGTTGGTGGCGATGCAGATAGCGAGGGTGAAGGCAGCGGACAGAAGGCGACACTACGCGTACGGGCCGACCTGATCGACCGACTGGTGAATGAGGCCGGCGAGTTGTCGATCGCGCGGACCCGGATCGAGGGCGAAATGCGTAGCCTCAAGGGTTCCTTGCTTGATCTGACCGAAAATGTCATTCGTCTGCGCCGGCAGTTGCGCGAAATCGAAATTCAGGCGGAAGGGCAAATTCAATCGCGGGTTGCCCAGACCCCAGACGGAGGGGCCGACTTTGATCCTCTCGAACTGGACCGTTTCACGCGCTTCCAGGAACTTACGCGGTTCATGGCCGAATCGGTCAACGACGTGGCAACCGTACAGCAGAATTTGCTGAAGAACCTTGATGATGCGAATGCGGCCATTCTTGCCCAGTCACGCCTGAATCGGAGTTTGCAACAAGAGCTGATGGGGGTGCGCATGGTGCCCTTCGCCAGCCAGTCCGAACGCTTGTATCGTATCGTTCGGCAAACTGCCAAGGATGCCGGCAAACGAGCCAATCTGGATATTGTCGGCGGACAGGTTGAAATCGACCGCTCGGTGCTCGACAAGGTCATGGCTCCGCTTGAGCATATGTTGCGTAACGCAGTCACGCACGGTGTTGAGGAAAAGGCGCAACGAGCCGCAGCCGGTAAGCCGGAGGCAGGCGAAATTACCATTACGCTTAGCCAGGAGGGCAATGAAATCATCCTGGCCATGTCGGATGACGGCAAGGGACTCGATAGCGCGCGGATTCGTCGTCGCGCTGAGGAGTTGGAGCTATTGCAGCCCGGACAGGTAGTCGATGAGGCTGCCTTGTATGATTTCATTTTCCAGCCGGGTTTTTCGACGGCGACCGAATTGACGCAGTTGGCCGGGCGTGGTGTCGGCATGGACGTGGTCAAGACCGAGGTTGCTGCCTTGGGCGGTCGTATTGAAATCATTTCCCAGTCCGGATTGGGGACGACTTTCCGTCTCTATTTGCCGCTGACCCTGGCTGTTACTCAGACGTTGCTGGTTCGTGTAGGCACCCAAGTTTATGCCGTACCCTCGACGATGATCGAGCAAGTCCTTGAGTTGAAGGACAAGCCGCTTGCCGCATTGCGGGAAAAGGGCGAGGCGGAGTGGCAAGGCAATCGTTACCCCTTCCATTTCCTGCCGCATCTTCTTGGCCATGGTGATGCCGTGCCTGAGTTACATCGGCAATATTGGGTATTGCTCTTGCGTTCGGGTAGCCAACGCGTTGCCGTTCAGGTTGATGAACTGAAGGGTAATCAGGAAGTCGTGGTCAAGAATATTGGAGCCCAGTTGGCACGGGTGGTCGGCGTGGCCGGGGCAACGGTATTGGGTGATGGTCGAGTTGTCTTGATTCTGAATCCGGTTGCGTTGGCCAGTCGGAGTTCGGTGATCAGCGTGCAGCATGTGGTTCCGACACCGGTCGCGGCTGAACCAGCGGAGCCGGTGGCAGCGGTATTGCCGACGGTAATGGTGGTCGACGACTCCTTGACCGTGCGCAAAATCACGAGCCGGTTGCTGACGCGCGAGGGTTATCAGGTGGTGCTCGCCAAGGACGGCGTCGATGCTTTGGAGCAGTTGATCGACGTGATGCCGGATGTGGTGCTCTCCGACATCGAAATGCCGCGCATGGATGGTTTCGATTTATTGCGCAATATTCGCGCCGACGAGCGCCTGCAACACTTGCCGGTGATCATGATTACTTCGCGTACGGCAGATAAGCATCGCAACTACGCATTGGAAATCGGAGCCAATCACTATCTTGGTAAACCATATGATGAAGATGAATTGTTGCGCTTGATTGCTGCTTTCATTCAAGCCAAGGCAGTGCATTAGGTTTTTTTGACTACGGCGTAGCGGGCCAGGGTTTTGTCCCTGGCCTGAGCATGCTCGACGATCGGTCCCGGATAATCGCGGCCGATCACTACCCCCAGCGCTTCCTGCTCGATTCGTCCCATCTGCCAGGGGGCATGGATATATTTATCCGGAACCTTGGCCAATTCAGGCACGTAGCGCCGAATGAAGCGGCCTTCCGCATCGAATTTCTCTGATTGAGTAATCGGATTGAAAATCCGGAAGTAGGGTTGTGCATCGCATCCACTGGATGCGGCCCATTGCCAGCCGCCGTTGTTGGCCGATAGATCGAAATCGTTCAGCTGCTCGGCGAAATACTGCTCGCCGAGCCGCCAGTCGATGCCGAGATCCTTGCTCAGGAAAGAGGCAACGACCATGCGCAGGCGATTGTGCATCCAGCCGCTATGCTTGAGCTGGCGCATCGCCGCATCGACCAGTGGGTAGCCGGTGTGTCCTTCGCACCAGGCGGCAAAGCCCTCGGGCCAGTTTTCCCAAGTAATCGCATCGTATTCGGGCTTGAAGGCGTGGCCGACCACGTGCGGGAAATGGTCGAGGATCATGAAGTAGAAGTCGCGCCAGATCAGCTCGCTGAGCCAGGTTTCCGCTCCGGGTTGAACGGCCTGGTGAACCAGCTCGCGAATCGAGATGGTGCCGAAGCGCAGATGAACCGACAGGTAGGAGACTCCCTTGATGGCAGGGAAGTCGCGCAACGTGCCATAGCGTTTGATGCGCCCGGCGGCGAATTCTTCCCACAAGGCGCGGGCCCCCGACATGCCGGGCTGGATGCCCAGTTCGCCGAGGTCACTGGTGGCAAAGCCGATGCTCGACAAATCTGGGATGCCCGCCTCTGTCGTAGTGGCCAGCCGCCCAATGCAGGGGTGAGGGGCGTGATCGCCTGGCGTCAGACGCTTCAACCAGCTGTTCTTGTAGGGTGTAAACACGGTATAGGGCTTGCCGCTCTGGGTGAGCACCTCGTCGCCGTCGAAGATAGCCTGGTCCTTGAACGCATGGAAACCGATACCCCGGGCATGCAGGCCGGCGGCTACTGCGCTGTCGCGCAGCTTGGCGGCCGGTTCGTAATCGCGATTGGTGAAGACGGCATTGACCCCCAGCGCTTCGGCCAGCGCCGGGATTTCCTGCTCGGCCCAGCCGTGGCGGACGATCAGGCCGCCGCCGCGGGCCCGCAATGCCGCGTCGAGCTCGACCAGCGAAGCATGGATGAAATGGACGCGCCGGTCGTTCCGGTTACTCAGCAAGTCGAGAATTTTCGTATCGAAGACGAAGGCACAGAAAACCTGGCGGGCTTCGGCGAGAGCCGCGCTGAGCGCTGCGTGGTCATGGTCGCGCAGGTCGCGGCGGAACCAGACGAGGGCTTTTTCATTGTTCATGGTTGGTTTGTACCTCGACGACGATTAAAATTCCAGCTATGGACAACGTCAATCTGACCGATAACTTTCTCATCGCCATGCCTGCGCTGGAGGATCCGTATTTCTCCAATGCGCTGGTCTATATCTGCGAACACAACGAAAATGGTGCGTTGGGCATTATCGTCAACCGGCCGATAGACATGAATCTGGGAGGCTTGTTCGAGAAGATCGACATCAAGCTGGAAGCGACCGAATTGGCCAAACTGCCGGTTTATTTCGGTGGTCCGGTGCAGCTTGATCGCGGCTTCGTCCTGCATCGGCCGGTTGGCCAGTGGCAGTCGACGCTGGCGGTGAATGGCGAGGTCGGCCTGACCAGTTCGCGCGATGTCCTGGCTTCGGTCGGCTCAGCCGGTTTGCCGGCGGAAATTCTGGTCACGCTGGGGTATGCGGGTTGGGATGCCGGACAGCTTGAAGACGAATTGGCTCAGAATTCCTGGCTGACGGTTCCGGCAAAAGCCAGCATCCTCTTCGATTTGCCGCCGGAGGAACGCTTGCCGGCTGCCATGCAGAAACTGGGAATCAGTTTCACCCAGCTTTCCGACGTGGCCGGGCATGCCTGAAGGCACCGTCCTGGCCTTTGATTTCGGCGAAAAACGGATCGGTGTCGCGACCGGCGAGACCTTGTTGGGCAGTGCCCATCCGCTGACTGTCATTCATGCCGAGTCGAACGACGAGCGCTTCGCCGCCATCGGCAAGTTGATTGCAGAATGGCAGCCAGTACAACTGGTCGTCGGACTGCCGACCCATGCCGACGGCACCCCCCATGAAATGACTCGCCTGGCGACCAAGTTCGCCGAGCGCCTGAAACGCCGTTTCAACCTGCCGGTCGGTTTTGCCGACGAACGCATGACTTCGCTCGATGCCGAAGCGCGTCTGCGCGAGACCGGCCGCAACAGCAAGTCCGCCAAGCCGCTGCTCGATGCCGTGGCGGCTCAACTCATTCTTCAAACCTGGTTCGAAAGCCCGCACCATGTCCTCTCTACCTAATCCCTTGCCCGATGCCGAAGCGCAGTGTCGCCAACTGGCCGATCTGATTCGTCCGCAGTTGCATCGCAATCCTGCCCTGGTCGGCATTTTCAGCGGCGGCGTCTGGATCGCTGAACGCCTGAAGGAATTGCTCGGCCTGTCGGAGGATATCGGCATGATCGACGTCTCCTTCTACCGCGACGACTTCGCCGAGAAGGGGCTGCATCCGCAATGCAAGCCGACGGTCATCCCCTTCGATGTCGAAGGCCGCCATATCATCCTGATCGATGACGTGCTCTATACCGGCCGGACGACACGGGCGGCGATCAACGAACTGTTCGACTACGGTCGCCCGGCGGCGGTCGATCTGGCGGTGCTGGCTGACCGTGGAGGGCGCGAACTACCAATCGGCGCGACCTACGGGGTGTGGAATGTCGAACTGAGCGGCAAGCAAAGCCTGGTGCTGGCGCGCCAGGATGACGGGCAACTGGCGTGGAGACTGGAAAATGCATAATCCGCAGTTGAACAAGAACGGTGAGCTGATTCACCTGATGTCGATCGAGGGGCTGCCGCAGCCCATCATCAAGCAGATTCTCGATACCGCCGAATCCTTCATGGAAGTCTCGGCGCGGGAAGTCAAAAAAGTGCCGTTGCTGCGCGGCAAGAGCGTATTCAACCTGTTCTTCGAGAATTCGACGCGGACTCGTACCACCTTCGAGATTGCCGCCAAGCGCCTGTCCGCCGACGTGATCAATCTCGATATCAACAAGTCGTCGACCGCCAAGGGCGAGACCCTGCTCGATACCATCGACAACCTGTGCGCCATGCACGCCAACCTGTTTGTCGTTCGCCACGCCTCGAGCGGTGCGCCTTACCTGATCGCCGAACATCTGCAACGGATCGGGCGCGACGACGTGCATGTGGTCAATGCCGGCGACGGTCGCCATGCCCACCCGACGCAGGGCTTGCTCGACATGTACACCATCCGGCATTACAAGAAGGACTTCACGCAGTTGCGCGTCGCCATCGTCGGCGACATCCTGCATTCGCGCGTGGCCCGTTCGGACATTCATGCGCTGACCACGCTCGGCGTGCCGGAAGTCCGGGCCATCGGGCCGGAGACCTTGTTGCCCAAGCATCTCGACAAGCTCGGTGTGCAGGTATTCCACGACATGAACGAAGGCCTCAAGGATTGCGACGTGATCATCATGCTGCGCCTGCAGAACGAGCGCATGAACGGCGCCTTGCTGCCCTCGGCCGGCGAGTACTTCCGCCACTATGGCCTGACGCCGCAGAAGTTGGCGCTGGCCAAGCCGGATGCCATCGTGATGCACCCGGGCCCGATGAATCGGGGGGTCGAAATCCATTCGGCGGTGGCCGACGGTTCGCAGGCCGTCATCCTGCCCCAGGTTACCTTCGGTATTGCCGTGCGCATGGCCGTGATGAGCATTGTTGCGGGGAATTGAGATGAACATTGAAATCAGGAATGGTCGCGTCATCGATCCGCAGGCCGATATCGACCGCAACGCCACGCTGTATATCGCTGACGGGCGGATTGCCGGTCTGGGCGAGGCGCCGGCCGGCTTTGTTGCCGGTCAAAGCATCGATGCCGCCGGTTGTGTCGTCTGCCCCGGGCTGATCGACCTCGGCGCCCGCTTGAACAGTATCGAGGCCGAACTGGCCGCTGCCGTGGCCGGCGGGGTGACCTCGGTGGTCGTGCCGCCGGATGCCGATCCGCCACTCGACGAGCCGGAACTGGCTGACCGTCTGGTGCATCGCGGTACCGAAATCGGCAAGGCCCGCGTCCTGCCGCTCGGTGCGTTGACTCTGGGGCTGAATGGCGAACGCCTGGCAGAACTGGCCGGCCTCAAGAAAGCCGGGTGTGTCGCCTTCTCGCAGGCCAACAAACCGGTGGTCGATACCGAAGCCCTGCTGCGCGCCATGGAGTACGCCGCCACCTTCGGTTTTGCCGTCTGGCTGCAGCCGCAGGATTACTGGCTGTCGCGCAACGGTATCGCCCATGAAGGCGAAGTGGCAAGCCGCCTCGGTCTGGCCGGTATTCCGGTGGCAGCCGAAACCATTGCCATTGCCACCATCGTGCAACTGGTCCGCGATACCGGGTGCCGCGTGCATCTGACGCGCCTGTCTTCGGCGGCCGGGGTGGCCTTGCTCAAGGCGGCGCGAGCCGAGGGCTTGCCGGTGACGGCGGATGTCGGCGTGCATCACCTGCTGCTGACTGAAAACGATATTGGCTTCTTCAATCCGCATGCCCGTTTCTGCCCGCCTTTGCGTGCCCAAGGCGACCGTCAGGCGCTGTCGGATGCGGCTGCGTCGGGGTTGCTCGCGTTGTGTTCGGACCATACGCCGGTTGGTGCCGACGACAAGTTGTTGCCTTTCGGTGAGGCCAAGCCGGGGGCAACCGGGCTTGAAGTCCTGCTGCCGTTGACCCTGAAATGGGCCGAGGCGGCCAAGCTGACCTTGCCGCAGGCGCTGGCCCGGATTACTTCGGCGCCGGCCGAAGTACTCGGCATGACCGCCGGCAACCTTGCGGTGGGCGCGGCGGCGGATGTCTGCATTTTCGATCCGCAGGCCACTTGGCAACTGACACCGGAAGCCCTGAAGAGCCGTGGCAAGAATTCGCCGTGGCAGGGCTACATGATGACCGGCAAGGTCAGGACCACGCTGGTGGGGGGCAAAGTCGTATTCGGCGGGTAACCCTTGCCTGACTCCTGTGTTAATTTGAATGTCATATTCAATTAGAATATTTCAGCCGGGCTTCCACCCGGGTGAAATGCTTCTGCTCGATTAATGACTTTCCTGCTCAGGAGGATGTTTCAATGAAACGTTTCGTAGCATTTGTTCTCGCCTCTGCCGCCAGCCTCAGCATGGCTTACGCCGCGGTCAATCTGAATACCGCGACCGTCGAGGAGCTCGATGCCGTCAAGGGGATCAGCCCGGCAAAGGCAGCGGCCATTGTCGATTACCGGACCAAGAACGGTCCGTTCAAGTCATTGGATGACTTGAAGTCGGTCAAGGGGTTTGGCGAGAAAAGCGTGGCCAAGCTGCAAGGCGAATTGACGGTGGATGATTCGGCGCCTGCGGCTAAGAAGAAAACCGCCAAGAAGTAAGGTGATGGTCCCAACGAAAACGGCGGCTCAGGCCGCCGTTTTTGTTTTTGCTTTCAAGGCTCAGCGAATTGCTCAATGGCCTTGATTGAACCGCCGACGATTTCCAGCACCTTGCGGCGGGAGGTTTGGCCGCTTTTCAGGTTGACGGCTGATTTGGCCAATCCCAGCGTTTCTGCGACAAAACGAACCAGTGCTTCATTGGCCTTGCCGTCGACCGGCGGCGCAGCCAGGCGGATTTTCAGTGCGTCGCCATGCCGGCCGGCAAATTCGGTTTTCTTGGCGCCGGGCTGGATATGCAGGGTCAGGGTGATCCGGCCATCGGCAGCCAGGCGATACCATTCGCTCACAGGAACATCAGGGCTGCCTGCAGCAGCAGGATGGCAACCAGCGGGGAAAGATCGATGCCGGAGATCAGCGGCACGATACGGCGAATCGGGTCGAGGATCGGCCGGGTCAGCTGGTAGGCAGGGGCAGCCAGAGGCGAATAGGGATTGACCCAGGAGAGGACCGCCTGCAGGATCAGTGCGCCGATCAGGATGTAGACCGCCAGGCGCAGCAGCGCCTTGACCGCAAACCAAAGTACCATCAGGCTGATGCTGGCGGCATCGGGCAGGAAGTCGCGGCTGGAGAGTGCAATGAACAGCGCCGAGAAGAGCAGTTGCAGGGCCAGCGCGGCGAGCAGGCTGGCCCAGTCGAAGCCGCCGACGCCGGGAATGATCCGGCGCAGCGGTTTGACCGCCCAGTTGGTCAATGCGACGACGAAATTGCCGATCTGGCCGGCGAACGAGACCCGCATCGCCTGCATCATGAAACGCAGCAAAAAGATGGTGCAAAAGAAGCTGACGACCGCGTCGAGCAGGAAATAAAGGGCTTGCATCAGGCAGCCCCGAGCAGCTTGCCGAGTTCCTGGCCGCGTGCTTCGGCGGCCTTGACGCCGGCGATGATGCCTTCCTTGACGCCTTGCTCGGCCATCGTGCGCAGTGCGGCTTCGGTCGTGCCGCCCTTGGAGGTGACGCGCTCGCGCAATACTGAAGCCGGTTCGCTCGATTGCGCGGCCAGGGCGGCGGCACCCTGCACCGTCTCGATGGCCAGCAGTCTGCCCTGTTCGGCGGTGAAGCCGAGATCGGCTGCGGCTTCTTGCAGTGCTTCGATGAACAGGAAAACATAGGCCGGGCCACTGCCCGACAAGGCGGTGACACCATCCATCTTGCCTTCGTCGTCGATCCAGACCGTGGTGCCGACCGCACGCAGGACGCGGTCAGCCGCCGCACGCTCATCGGCGGAGACTTCCGGCAGGGGGCACAGGCCGGTGATACCGGCGCCGATCAAGGCCGGGGTGTTCGGCATGCAGCGCACGATCTTGCGGTGGCCGCCGAGGAAACGCGATAGCGTTTCCAGATCGAGCCCGGCGGCGATGCTGACGACCAGGGCCTGGCCCAGCTTGTCGTGCAGCACAGCGACGGCCTCCTTCATTTGTTGCGGCTTGACGGCCAGTAGCAGCAGGTCGCCGGCGGTGCTCAATTCGCTGGCTGCGGCAACGCATTGGATGCCATAGCTGGCGGCCAGCTTGCTGCGGGCCTCGCTGCCCGGATCGATGACCGTAATGTCGCCGGCTGCGAAGCCCTGTTTCAGCATGCCGCCGATCAGCGCGTTGGCCATGTTGCCGCCGCCAAGGAAGGTAATTTTCATGCGTAGTTTCTTTCACCAAAAATGGCCGTGCCGATGCGGACGATGGTCGCACCCTCGGCAATGGCTGCTTCGAGATCGTGGGACATGCCCATCGACAAGGTATCGAGCGGCATGCCCGCCGCCCGGATATGTTCGTAGATTTCCCGCAATTGACGGAAAGGCGCACGCTGCGCCGCATCGTCGTCGGTCGGCTCGGGAATCGCCATCAGGCCGCGCAGGCGAAGCCCGGGCAAGCGGCTGACCGCCTGGCACAGGGCCAGCGCTTCTTCCGGCGCGCAGCCGCTTTTGCTCGCCTCGCCGGAGACATTGATCTGGATGCACACCTGAAGTGGCGGCAGATCTGCCGGGCGTTGGCTGGCCAGGCGTTCGGCGATTTTCAGGCGGTCGATCGAGTGTACCCAGGCGAAATGTTCGGCGACGAGGCGCGTCTTGTTGCTTTGCAAGGGGCCGATGAAGTGCCAGTCGAGTCCGAGTTGTTGCGTGGCAACGGCTTTCTCGGCTCCCTCTTGCACATAGTTTTCACCGAAGGCGCGTTGTCCTGCCGCTGCGGCATCCTGCACATGGGAGAGCGGCCAGGTCTTGCTGACGGCGAGCAGCTGAATGCTTTCCGGCCTTCTGCCAGCGGCCTTTGCCGCATCGGCGATACGCCTTTGGACTGCTTGCAGGTTGGTGGCGATTGCGCTCATAATCCTTTGGAATCACGTCTGCTTCCCAGTATACACGCGCCAAACGCGCATCAAGGACGATCCCGCATGGACATCACCGAACTGCTGGCCTTCAGCGTCAAGAACAAGGCCTCCGACCTCCATTTGTCTTCCGGCCTGCCGCCGATGATCCGCGTGCATGGCGACGTGCGGCGCATCAACCTGCCGGCGATGGAGCACAAGGACGTTCATGGCATGGTGTACGACATCATGAACGACGGCCAGCGCAAGGTGTATGAAGAAACGCTGGAGTGCGACTTTTCTTTCGAAATTCCCAATCTGGCCCGTTTTCGGGTCAATGCCTTCAATCAGCAGCGGGGGGCCGGGGCTGTTTTCCGGACCATTCCCTCCAAGGTGCTGACGCTCGAAGAGCTGAATTGCCCAAGAATCTTCAAGGATATCGCCGAGTACCCTCGGGGCATCGTTTTGGTTACAGGCCCGACCGGTTCGGGTAAATCGACGACGCTGGCGGCGATGGTCAATCACATCAATGAAAACGATTACGGCCATATCCTGACCGTCGAGGATCCGATCGAATTCGTCCACGAGGCCAAGAAGTGCCTGATCAACCAGCGCGAGGTCGGGCCGCATACGCTGTCCTTCTCGAATGCCTTGCGCTCGGCCCTGCGCGAGGATCCGGACGTCATCCTGGTGGGCGAAATGCGCGACCTGGAAACCATTCGGCTGGCGCTGACTGCAGCGGAAACCGGGCACCTGGTGTTCGGTACGCTGCATACGTCGTCAGCGGCCAAGACTATCGACCGGGTGGTCGACGTGTTTCCGGCCGCCGAAAAGGAAATGGTCCGCTCGATGCTGTCCGAATCCTTGCGTGCAGTCATCTCGCAAACGCTGCTCAAGACCAAGGATGGGACTGGTCGGGTGGCGGCGCACGAGATCATGATCGGCACGCCGGCCATCCGCAATTTGATCCGCGAAAACAAGATCGCCCAAATGTATTCGGCGATCCAGACCGGTCAGAACTTCGGCATGCAGACGCTCGACCAGAATCTGGCCGACATGGTCCGGCGCAATATTGTTTCCAGTTCGGAAGCTCGCAACAAGGCGGCCAACAAGGATGCATTCCCGGCTTGATCCGGGATGACTTACAAGAGAGGGATTGGGGATGGAACGCGATCAGGCAATGAAGTTCATGCACGACCTGCTGCGCCTGATGGCGCAGAAAAAAGGGTCGGACCTTTTCATCACGGCGGGTTTCCCGCCGGCGATCAAGATTGACGGCAAGATCACGCCGGTCTCCAATCAGGTGTTGACGGCGTCGCATACGGCGGAACTGGCCCGTTCGATCATGAATGATCGGCAAGCAGCCGAATTCGAAGCGACCAAGGAGTGCAATTTCGCTATCTCTCCGGCCAGCATCGGTCGTTTCCGGGTCAATGCCTTCGTCCAGCAAGGGCGTATGGGCGTGGTTTGCCGCACCATCAACATGAGCATTCCCAAACTCGATGAACTCGGTTTGCCGCCGGTTCTAAAGGATATCGCGATGACCAAGCGGGGGCTGGTCATCTTCGTGGGCGGCACGGGTACCGGGAAGACGACTTCACTGGCCGCCGTGGTCGACTATCGTAACGAGAACTCGTACGGTCACATCATCACGATCGAGGACCCGATCGAATACGTGCACGAACACAAGAACTGCATCGTCACGCAGCGTGAAGTCGGCGTCGATACCGACGACTGGGGGCCGGCGCTGAAGAATACCCTGCGCCAGGCTCCCGACGTGATCCTGATGGGCGAAATCCGCGATCGCGACACCATGGATTACGCCATTGCCTTTGCCGAAACCGGTCACCTTTGTCTGGCTACGCTGCACGCCAATAGCGCCAACCAGGCGATTGACCGGATCATCAACTTTTTCCCGGAAGAGCGTCGTCAGCAATTGCTGATGGACCTTTCCCTGAATTTGCGCGGCATGGTTTCGCAGCGCCTGCTACCCAAGAAGGACGGCAAGGGGCGGGTGGCGGCCATCGAGGTCATGCTCAATTCACCGCTGATTTCTGACTTGATTTTCAAGGGCGATGTTCACGAGATCAAGGAAATCATGAAAAAGTCCCGCGAACTGGGCATGCAGACTTTCGACCAGGCCCTATTCGATCATTACGAGGCGGGGCGTATCACCTATGAGGATGCCTTGCGCAATGCCGATTCCTTGAACGACCTGCGTCTGCAAATCAAGCTCAACGGCAAGGAATCGAAAGATCGCGACCTGACGACCGGCATCGGTCATCTGGATATTGTCTGACCAATTTCTGGGAGCTGTCATGAAGCGCATGTTCAAACCGGTAGTTGCCCTGGCTTTCTCCCTGCTGACCGCGCTGGCCCAGGCTGGCGGGTTGGACGCGATCTCGACCGGCGATGCCAGTGCCGGGGTCAAGGAGGCGCTGGCCAAGGGGGCGGATTACGCCGTCGCTTCGCTCGGCAAGGATGGCGGCTTTCTCGGCAACAGCAAGGTGAAGATTCCCCTGCCAGGCTATTTGCAAAAAGCCGAGAAGGGGCTGCGCATGTTCGGCATGGGCAAGCAGGCCGACCAACTCATCGAGACCATGAATCATGCGGCGGAGCAGGCGGTGGCCGAAGCCAAGCCGATTCTGGTCGATTCGATCAAGAAGATGAGTCTGCAGGATGCCAAGGGAATTCTGACCGGAGGCGATGATAGCGTGACGCAGTACTTCAAGCGGACCTCGACCGAGCAACTGACGGCCAAATTCATGCCCATCGTCAAGGCGTCGACCAAGAAACTCGATCTGGCTGGGCAGTACAACAGTTTTGCCGGCAAGGCAGCGAGCAGTGGCCTGATCGATCAGAAGGATGCCGACCTCGACGGCTACGTCACGCAAAAGGCCATGGATGGCCTGTTTGCAATGATTGCGGAGGAAGAAAAGCGGCTGCGGGCTAATCCGCTTGGCGCTGGAAGCGAAGTGCTGAAGAAGGTTTTCGGTGCGCTTTGATTAAAGCCTAGTAGTAATGATGCCGTAGACAGGCTCAAGGAGCCTGTCATGAAACTCAACCGCCTGGACTCGACGACGCAGCATTTTTCCCGGGAATCCGTGGAACGCGTTCGGCATGTTGCCGAAGAGCAGGTGCGGCGGGTCGAGGCCTGCGAAGGACTGGAAGGGGATCGCCAACGCAGCCTGCAACAAGAGTTGGCCGAGGTCGATCAGAAGGCATTGGGGCCGTTTCTTGGACGGGAGCAGGTGTTGCAGGAGGCACGTCAGCTTGCGGCTGAGCTGACCTCGCTGGGCGACGAGGCAGATCGGCTGATCAAGCCGGTGGATTTGCCGGCGGGCAGTTTGGGAATCGACGATTCGGTCTGAATAAGTGCTTGATTTCCAGTCGCTAAGGGCTGGGTTAAAATAGTGGCAACCTATCCAAGCGCCCCGCTTCGCCGGGGCGCTGTCATTTTCCGGAAGCCATGTCAGGTCTCAATCCCCAGCAGCGCGAAGCCATCCATTATCTCGACGGTCCCTTGCTGGTGCTGGCGGGGGCGGGGTCGGGCAAGACCCGGGTGATCACGCAGAAAATCGCCTACCTGGTGCAGGATTGCGGCTTCCAGCCGCGCAATGTGGCGGCGATCACCTTCACTAACAAGGCCGCCAAGGAAATGCAGGAGCGGATTGGCAAGATTCTCTCCAAACCGCTTGCCGACCAGTTGCAGATTTCGACCTTTCATTCGCTGGGCGTGCGTATCCTGCGCGAGGAAGCCAAGGCGCTGGGCTACAAGCCGCGTTTCTCGATTTTTGATTCGGCCGATTGCGCCGGCATCATCAGCGAAGCTGCGAAGACCGTGGATAAGGCGACGCTGCGTATCCTGCAGTCGATCATCTCGAACTGGAAGAATGCGTTGGTGACGCCGGAGGCGGCGCTTGGCCTGGCGCGCGACGAGCACGAGAGCCTGGCGGCGCATGCTTTCCTGACCTACGAGGCGACGCTGAAGGCTTATCAGGCGGTCGATTTCGATGACTTGATCGGCCTGCCGGTCTATCTGTTCCGCAATCATCCCGAGATCGCCGACAAGTGGCAGAACCGCCTGCGCTACCTGCTGGTCGACGAGTATCAGGACACCAATGCCTGCCAGTACCAGTTGCTCAAATTACTGACCGGCGTGCGCGCCCAATTTACCGCGGTGGGTGACGACGATCAGGCAATCTACGGCTGGCGGGGCGCCGACATCGACAACCTGAAGAAGCTTCCGGCCGAGTTTCCGGCACTGAAGGTGATCAAGCTGGAGCAGAACTATCGCTCCACGGTCACCATCCTGAAGGCGGCGAACAACGTCATTGCCAATAACGAGAAGCTGTTCGACAAGAAGCTCTGGTCGGAACTGGGCATGGGCGATCCGATCCACGTCACCGCTTGTCGCGACAACGATGCCGAAGCCGAAGGCGTGGTCATGAAACTGCAGGCGCACCGTTTCGAGAACCGCACCAAGTTCAAGGACTACGCCATCCTCTACCGCTCGAACCATCAGGCGCGGACCTTCGAGGAATACCTGCGCGACCATCGCATTCCTTACCTGCTGTCGGGCGGCAAGTCGTTCTTCGACAAGGCGGAAATCAAGGACATCATTTCCTACCTGCGCCTGTTGACCAACGAGGACGATGACCCTGCCTTCATTCGCGCCGCCACCACGCCGAAACGCGGGATTGGCGCGGCAACCCTGCAAGTGCTTGGCTCCTACGCCGGCGAACGCCATATTTCGCTGTTCCAGGCGGCTTTCGAGGAAGGTTTTGCGCAGCGGGTCCAGGCGCGCCAGCTCGACCCCTTGCTTGAGTTCTGTCACTTCATCAATCGGACCCAGGAGCGCGCCGTGCGTGAACCGGCGCACCAGGTTTTGCCGGATTTGATCAAGGCGATTGATTACGAGACCTATCTCTACGACCTGGAGGGCGAGCGGACGGCGCAAACCCGTTGGGGCAACGTCTGCGAATTTGCCAACTGGCTGAACCGGAAAGGCGAGATGGACGGCAAGACGCTGATCGAGCTGACGCAGAGCATTGCGCTGATCAACATGCTCGACAAGCAGAACGAAGAGGAAGTCGATGCCGTGCAATTGTCGACGCTGCATGCTTCAAAGGGTCTGGAGTACAAGAATGTCTTTCTGGTCGGCGTCGAGGAGGGCATCCTGCCGCACCGCGAATCGACTGATCCGACCAAGATCGAGGAAGAGCGACGCTTGATGTATGTCGGCATCACCCGGGCCCAGTATTCGCTGCATATCTCCTACTGCGAACGACGCAAGCAGGCGCGTGAGTACATTCCCTGCGAACCGTCGCGCTTCATCGATGAAATGGGCAAGGAAGATGTCCGTTTCTCGGGGGGCAAGGAAGACAAGATGCCGGACAAGGCGACTGGCAGTGCCCGGCTCGATGCGATGAAGGCCATGCTGGCCAGCAAAAAAACTTAACTGTCCGGTGACAGGGCGTTACAGCGGGTTACGCTGCTTCTGACATCTGGGCGCTGGGTGAAGGCGTTATTCGCTACAAGGCTGCGCAAGATTGCAAAGCCGGAGCAAATACCGAATAAATCACTCAGGAGATTCAAAATGACCAAGCAACTTATTGCACTCGCCATCGCAGCAGCTTTTGGTATCGCCCATGCGGCCGACGTCAAACCGGCCGGCACCGAAAACAAGGCCACAGCAGCTTCCGTAGCGACCGTCAAAGCCGAAGCACCAAAGGCCGAGGTCAAGGCTCCGGAAGCCAAACCGGCCATTGCCGCTCCGACAACAGGCGAAGTGAAAGGCGACGCCGCAAAGCCGGTAGACAAGAAGGCCAAGAAGATGAAGAAGGCCGCCAAGCCAGCCGCTGAGCCGGTCAAGGCAGAAACGGCCAAGTAACCGCGCCAGGCATTCCGCAGTGCCGGTGAAGGCCTGCCAAAAGCCAATTCGGTCAAGGCGCCCTGGTGGCGCCTTTGTTATATTGGCGTCTGAGTCAGGGGCTGGACGAAAAAAAGGAGGCCGAAGCCTCCTTTTTTGTTGTCCGGTGAATTACTTGGCCAGGCCGATCAGGTGATCGACTGCAGCCTTGACTTCTGCGTCGCTCAGGTCGGCTGCGCCGCCGCGAGCCGGCATCGCGTTCTTGCCGTTCAGTGCGCTGGTGTACAAGGCATCCTTGCCTTGCGCGATACGCGGCGCCCAAGCAGCCTTGTCGCCAGCCTTCGGTGCGCCGGCGGCGCCGGTGTTGTGGCAGGCACCACAGACGGTATTGAAAACGGTCGGGCCATCCTTCGGCGCGCCGGCGGCGGCCGGTGCGGCGGCCTTGGTCAGTTCGAACTTGGCGACCGGCTGGATGCGGATATCAGCTTCGTCATTGCCACCGGCTGTGTCGGCAGCAGAAGTCGACTTTTTCATGGTCAGCGGGAAAATGACGGCGATCAGGACGATAGCGATCCCGATCACGGCCCACATGATGCTTTTGGATGAGTGCTGCTCGGCCATGCTGATTACCTCAATGCGCAAAAATAAAAGTGCGTAATTATAACGGCTTACTTTTGGCATATGGGCAAAAAAAACCCCGCTCGCAGCGGGGTTTGAAGTTCTCGAAAGGGGGTTTCGAGAGGAGGGGTTCAATGCACGATTGCAGTGTACGTTCCCCGGAGCGCCCCGTCTGTCGTGCTTTCGTAGCCTTGTGTAACAGAATGTAGCTGCGGTGCAGCAATGTCAATGGAATTTTCGGGTTGTGGGCCGGAAATGCGAAAAACCTCCCGCCTCGCCGGGCTGGCGAACGGGAGGTCTTCCGGTTGAGCTGAACGTCCTGATCGCAGCGGGAAACTCCCGCCCGGATCAGTGCTCGATCTTGCAGATTTCGACGGCGCTGGTCGGGATCTGGTAGTCGGCGGCCAGTTGGGACTTCGCGATCTCTTCGATGGCGATGCCTTCGCTCAGGGCGAAGCGGCGCGCGCCAGAGTAATCCTGGGGCAGTCCGGCACGGTCCTGGGTGATCCGATAGTGGATTTTGACGTTCATTGCTGTGCTCCTTTTACGGCTGTTTTTTTATCCTGCGGGCCGAAGTATAGGAGGCTGATGGTGCGGCGCAATAGTGGTTTACCACAATGTGGCGAAATCGTGTCAGCTTGGCTGCAGGTCTGCCAAAGTGTTGAAGTTGCGGAAGCTTTCCGGCTGGTCGTCGAAGTCGACTTCGATTGCCCCTTGTCTGGCACACCAGTCCATGACCTTGCGGCCGCCGCTTGCGAGAAAGTCGCGCAGGTCGTTGCGCAAGGCCGTGCGGCATAGACAGAATACTGGATGAACGCGGCCGCCGCTGCGGGCGATGGCGACATCGCTACGCTGCGCCAGCAAGGCCGAATGAAGGCGGGAAACCAGGTCAAGGGGCAAGTAGGGCGAGTCGCAGGGGGCGGTGACGACCCACTCGCTTTGCGCTTGGCTGAGTGCAGCGTGCAGGCCGGCCAGCGGACCGGCAAAGTCCGGAACCAGATCGGAAAAGATCGGGTAGCCCAGGCTGGCGTATTGCGCCTGGCTGCGATTGGCGTTGATCATCAATTGATCGACTTGCGGCGCCAGTCGATCGGCAACATGGCGAACCAGCGGTCGGCCGTCCAGCATCTGCAGGCCTTTGTCCACGCCACCCATGCGGCGACCGAGGCCGCCGGCCAGAATGACGCCGGTGATGAGGTCGGCCAGCATCAATAGACCAGGGTTCGCCATGCCGGGTCGAGCGAGCGGGCGACAAATGCTGTCGCGCCGGCCGCCGAACAGCCCGGTAAAAATTGCTCATCGGGCTCGACCCAGGCTGCCGTGGCCATGCTGCAGGCGAGCAGGCTGACGCCCTCGGCAGACGCTTCGTCGAGAAAGTCGCCGAGCGATTTCTCGTGGTTGGGTGTTGGGAACAGTCGCGTGGCGACGCCCGTCACCAACAGGCGGACGGCCGGGCCGGCGAAATGGATTTCGACCTCGGCATCGAGGGCGCGGGCGGCCAGTGCGTGCACCAGCGGCGTGACGCAAAGTGCCGGTTGGTCGGGCGTCGCAGCCCAGAGCAGGATGGCCAGTTTGTCAGTCAAGGCGGGCTTCCGGTTCCAGTTGCAGCACATGCCGGCGATAAGCGGCGGCATCGACCAGGCCGGCCAGTTCTTCCGCCCAGCGGGTTGGTTGAGCGCGGGCCATCCAGCCGGCACCATAGGGGTCGAGATTGAGCAAGCGGGGCTGCTCTTCGGCGGCTTCGTTGCCTTCGAGCAAAATGAAGGAGATCGGCGCGTGCACGGCCACCACCGTCTTGCGCGATTCGACGGTACCCATGCCGCGGTCGATCGCGACTTCGGCGCCGCGCGGCTTGGCGGTGAAGGCAATGAGTTGTCCGGCGAGAAAAATGCCGAAGCTGCTGGCGCCGATCAACACCTCGCCGTCGGCTTGCGCCTGCACCCACATGTCGTGGCGCGGGCAGTAGAGCCGGTCGTCGGGAATGCTGCCGTGGAAGGGTTGGTGGGCCATTAGTCGCGGGAAAGTGGCGGAAGAGAGCAGGAGTCGAACCTACCAAGGCTTGTCTGACAAGCCCTACCGGTTTTGAAGACCGGTCGCCCCACCGGGGAACGATCTCTTCCGTTGTTCATGAGCCGAATTGGGCTGGTGTGCCGCGCAGCACATGGGTGTCGCGGACCCGGCGAGTGTAGCCGATACGGTCGAAGAATTCGAGAATGTGGATGGCGACTTTGCGCCCGCCGCCAATCTCGTCACGCAGTGCTGCAGCCCGGGTCAGGCCGTCGCGGGCTTCGATGGCGGCAACCCGGTGCGCCAGGTCGGCAACGGCCTCGGCCGTGAAATAGTGGTCGTGGGCCACCGGGTAAGCTTCGCCGATCCGTGCGACGCGTTTGAAAAGCGAGCGCACGCTCTCTTCGCCGATCCCGGTGGCCTTGGCGATGTCACGGACGCGCGGTGGGCAATAGGGGGCGGCGTCGAGTAGCGGTTTCAGCGTCAGCCAGAGGTCGCGGTCGGTCGACGCCATCTGGATGCGATGTTCAGGCAGATGTAGCCAGGCGTGGGTCTGGGTGATGCGCCCGTCGGCCAGTGGTTCGGCCAGGAGGCTGTCGAAGGCGGCACGGGACAAGGTGGGCAGGGTCAGGCGGCGCAGGCGATCCCGTTCGACGCCGGGCATGTCGGGGGCGCGTTCATGTTCGCCGGCCAGCGCTGCGAGCAGCGCGTCGCCCAACGCCTGCCAGCGGGCGGCGGAAAAGACGGTATTGCCGACCTGCTTCAGGGCGAGGCGGCGAACCAACTCGTCCAGCGTTGCGGTATCTAGGTTGCGGTTGAGGGCGTACTGGACGAGATCAACGCCGGCCGGCTGCTGTTCGGTGGCCAGACGCAGCGCAATCGCCGGATCGTCCTCGGCCAGGGCTGCCAGCATGGCCAGGCGTTCCGGGCTGCGTTTCTTGCGATTGGGCGGGAAGATGTCGAGGACCCGACCGCCGCCGATGGTATGGCGCGCCGAGGCGTCGCGCAGGATGAAGCGGTCGCCGGCCAGCGCGCCGACCTCGCGGTCGAGCATGATCTGCGCCCAGGCTTCGCCGCCCGGCACAATCTCGTTGCTGCCCAGCAAGGCGACCCTGGCCGGCACGTCTTCGGCACCGAGGTGGAGATGCACGGGGGTCCAATGCTGTAGCGCCGGCTGGCTGGCCAGTACTCGGATGCGGGCGTCGAAGCGGCGGAGCGGGGCGTGCAGCGCTGCACTCAGTGCCCACATGCCGCGCTCGACCTCGTTCTTTTCGAGGCCGGCCAAGGCGAGGGCGATACGTTGACCGGCGTGGCCGGTTTCGGACGGGCTATCCTGGACACGCAGGCTGCGGACGCGAGCCGTCTTGCCGGGTGGCGAGAGCAGCAGGCTGTCGCCGACCTTGACCTCGCCCGAGAAGGCGGTGCCGGTGACGACGGTACCGATGCCGCCGAGCGTGAAGCAGCGGTCGATGGCGAGGCGGAAGCCGCCCTGCTGAACGGGGGCGGCCTGAGCGGCGGCAGCGGCATCAAGGTGCTGGCGCAGCTCGGCAATACCCTGGCCGTTGCTGGCCGCAACCGGGAAGAGCGGGGCATCGGCCAGCGCGCTGCCGGCCAGCAGCGCACGGATCTCGGCTTCGGCAGCCGCCTGGCGTTCGCGGCTCACCAGGTCGATTTTGGTCAGGGCGATGGCACCCCGGCGCAGGTCGAGCAATTCGATGATTTCGAGATGTTCGCGGGTCTGCGGCATCGGGCCGTCGTCGGCCGCAATGACCAGCAACGCGAAATCGATGCCGGTCGCCCCGGCCAGCATGTTGTGGATCAGCTTTTCATGGCCCGGTACATCAATGAAACCGAGCACGCCGCCTTGCGCCAGGGGGGCGTAGGCGTAGCCCAGGTCGACGGTAATGCCGCGCGCCTTTTCTTCCTTCAGGCGGTCGCAATCGACGCCGGTCAGGGCTTTGACCAGCGTCGTCTTGCCATGGTCGATATGGCCGGCGGTACCGATGATCATGGCGCTGCTCCGTCAGGCCAGGCTGAAGCAGGTTTGCGCTGCCGCCAATGCCGCGCTGTCGGCCAGTACCGCATCGGGCGCACCGCCCTTGCCCCACAGCGGTTCCTGCCATTGCAGGCCGAGGAATTCGGCGCACAGGCGGTAGCTGTCGAACATGGCTTGCGCCTTTTCGCGGTTGCCGCTGGTGGCGATGACCCACAGGCGTTTGCCGGCCATGCGTTCCTTGAAATCGAGACCGGGGACGCGCAGCCAGCCGCTCCAGTGGTCGAGGTAGGTCTTGAGCGGCGAGGGGATGGAGAACCAGTACACCGGCGAGACGAAGACGAGATCGGTGGCGGCCAGGGTCTGGTCGAGCAGGAGGCGGGCATCGCCTTCCGGCATCGGGTAGGTGCCGGCGGTATGACGCAGGTCGACGAATGGCGGCAGCGCCAGTTCCGCCAGCTTGAGCCAGTGCTGTTCGGTGCCGGCCGGCAGCCCCGCGGCGGCGTGGCGGGCGAGGGTTTCGCTGTTGCCGACGTGGCCGGGCTCGCGGGTGCTGGCGTTGAGGAAGAGGAAGTGGGACATAAAAACGATCAGTGAAGAAAAATGGCGTTCATTCTGGCATGCCCGATCCGGCGAGCGGATCGGGCGGCGGCCGGTTTAGCCGAACATGTCCTCGTACATGCGGCCGGCCCAGGCAAAGTCCTCGCTCACCACTTCGGCGCGGCGCAGGTTGTCATCGTCCTGGTCCTGAACGATGACGCCCTTGTCGTTGACCCAGTACTTGAAGCGGACGGCGATATCTTCGCGCGGCTCGGTATTGACCATCATGAAGCAGAGGTTGTCGGGCAGGTCGTACTTCGGCTCGCGGCCCTTGACCCGCTCGCTGATGTACTTGGCGACGATCCTGGCATGGGCGTTGGCGACGTGGCCGGCCTTCGGGTAGAAGCGGAACAGCGGCGAAACGACGCCGACCGAATCGCCGATCACATACACGTCCGGGTCATCCTTCATGTTCAGCATGAAGGGATCGACGCCGGCCCAGCCGGTCGGCTTGCCTTCCTCGTTCTTGCCGATCACGCCGGCCTTCCACGCCATGTCGCCGGCCTGGTGCGGGGCCATCAGGATGGAATGGTCGAAGCGGAAATCGCCGACGGCGGTCTTGATCTTCTTGTTGAACGGATCGACTTCCTGGATGACGGCCTTGGGGACATAGACGATCTGGTCGGCGTACAACTCGCGGAAGGCGTCCTGGAAGCCGCCGGTGATGGGCGCCGGGCTGGGCTTGGGGTCGAGGATGGTGATCTTGCCCTTGATCTTGCGCTGCTTGAACAGGCCGGCGATCAGGCAGGCGCGCTCGTAGGGCGAGGGCGGGCAGCGGTGCGGCGGCGGCGGCAGGGTCATCACCAGGTCGCCGCCGGTGAAGTTCTGGATGCTCTGTTTGAGGCGGAAGTGCTCGGCATTCGGAATGTAAGCGGCGGGGAACATGGCCTTGGTGTACTCGGCCGCCTTGCGGTCATTGCCGAACCAGGCCTCATAGTTGTAGCGGATGCCGCTGCCGAGGATCAGGTAGTCGTAATCGACCCAGCCCTGGGCGGTGATGACGCGCTTCTTCTCGCGTTCGAAACCGGTGACTTCGGTCTGGATGAAGGTGTAGCCGTACTTTTGCGCCACCGGCAGGTAGCTGAAGGTGAGGAACTGGGCATCGACGACATCGACCAGCCACTTGTTGCTCATCGGGCAGGAGAAGAAGACCGGGTTACGTTCGAGCAGCACCACATCGAGCGTCGGATCAAGCTTGCGCAGGTACTTGGCAGCGGTGACGCCACCCCAGCCGCCGCCGCAAATGACGACGCGCTTGCCGGTCGCCTTGGGCAACAGCGGGTCGGACTGCATGTTGATCAGGAAAGGCAGCGGGCTGGTCGGCTGGGCGAGGGCTGTCGATGCCGCCGTGGCCCCCAGAGCCGCTCCGGCGGCGAGAAATTGCCGGCGATTGAGTGTCATGTCGTCTCCATTCAATTAACCACCCGGGCACGGAGATGTCCGGATTTACAGGGTGACGCCTCGCGGCGTCGGAAGAAAACGGCAGGCGGTACGCAGACCGCCCGGCGAGGCCGTTTTCAGAGCTTCAAAGATTGCAGCTGGGCGGCGAAGCGGGCTTCGTCCTTGTCTTCCAGGCAACGCAAGTCGAGATGATACGCATCGTCGCGGAGATAGCCGATGACCGGTATCGGCAGGCCGCGGAAGGCCGCCTCGATCTGCAGCAACACCTTGCCCGGCCGGCGGGCTGGCGGGCGGATGCAGAGGGCAGCCGAAGGCAGGCGCTCGACGGGCAAGGCGCCGCTGCCGATCTGGCTGCTGCACGGGCTGACCTCGACTTGGGCCAAGGAGCCGAGGGCATTTTGCACGGCCGGCAGCAGGCGTTGGCCGAGGGCCTCGATCTCGTTGGTTGGCCGGGTCAGCAGGCGCAGCGTCGGCAGCCGCTGGCGCAGGCGGTCGGGGTCGAGGTAAAGGCGCAGCGTCGCTTCCAGCGCGGCCAGCGTCGTCTTGCCGACGCGCAGGGCGCGCTTCAGCGGGTTCTTCTTGATCTTGGCGATCAGGTCCTTGCGACCGACGATCAGACCGGCCTGCGGGCCGCCCAGCAACTTGTCGCCGGAGAAGGTGACGATATCGGCGCCGGCCGCCAGGGCCTGTTGTGGGGTCGGTTCGGCCGGCAGGCCGTAGGCGGCGAAATCGCACAGCGTGCCGCTGCCCAGGTCGATGACGAAGGGCAGGCCGGCATCATGGGCGATGCCGGCGATTTCGCGTTCCTCGACCGACTTGGTGAAGCCGGTCACCGCGTAGTTGCTGGTATGCACCTTCATCAACAAGGCCGTTTTCGGGCCGATTGCCTCGGCGTAGTCCTTGGCATGGGTGCGGTTGGTGGTGCCGATTTCGTGCAGCCGCACCTGGGCCCGGCGCATCACGTCCGGGATGCGGAAGGCGCCGCCGATCTCGACCAGTTCGCCGCGCGAGACCACGGCTTCCTTGCCTTGGGCCAGGGCGTTGAGGGTGAGCAGCACGGCGGCGGCATTGTTGTTGACCACGGTGGCGGCAATTTCCGGCGAGCCGCCGGCGACGATTTCGGCGAGCAGCGCCGAGACCAGGTCGTCGCGATCGCCCCGGCCGCCACTGGCGAGGTCGTACTCCAGCGCACAGGGGGCGCGGGCGGCCTCGACCATCAGCGCGATCGCCTCTTCGGCCAGTTGGGCACGGCCGAGATTGGTGTGCAGCACGGTGCCGGTCAGGTTGAAGACCGGTCGCAGATTGGCCCGCGCGGCGCCCGCCGCCCTCAGGCGAATGGCCGCCAGCAGAGCCTCTTCGCCAGGCAGCGGCAGGCCGTGCTTGATGCCTTCCCGGGCCGCCGCCAGTTCGGCGCGGGTGCTGCCGGTGACCAGTTGCCGGCCATGGGTTTCGATGAGTTCACCGAGTTGTTGCAGCAGTCGGTCGACGGAGGGGAGATGCGTTTTTTCGTTCATGGGCCTTCACCCGTACCGGGTAGAAAGGTGGATCAAAAGTCTATTGAGCAGCGCCGCCAATCAACAGCAGATTGGGGCCGGAGCGTTCGTAACCGGCTTCGTCCACCAGCAGGTCGAGGGCCAGCGTGGCGAGGTCGTCGGCGACCGGGTCGACCAGCGGATCCTTGCTCTGGTAGGCGATCTTCAGGTAGCTCTTGCAGCTGTCGCAGGTTTCGGCCCGGATGCTGTCCTTGCCGCCTTCGATCTGGTGCTGCGAAACCGCCTTGTCGCTGTCGCAGGCGGTACACATCGCCCGGCTGACGTTCCATTCGGTATTGCACAACGAGCAGTGCAGGTAGCGCAGGTTGTTTACCGCCGGCGAGAGGCGGACGATGCTGCTCACCGGCAGGCTGCCGCAACAGGGACAGACGCCGTGCGGTTCGAGGCGGCGCAGCTGGGCGGCATCGAGCTGGCTGGCGAGGGCGGTAAACATCACTTGCAGCGCGGCGGCGACGTAGGGCAGGCGGGCCAGTTGTTCGGCGTTGGCTTCGCCGCTCTGCAAGGCATCGGTCAGGCGGTCGAGTTCGTCGTCGCTGGCCGTCGCCAGCGTCTCCAGCGCAGCCCGGGCGGTGGGCGGCGCATCTGCTTGCAGCTCGGCGGCGATCTGGCGCGCTACGCCGTGCCAGGCGGTTGGCAGTGTCTGGGTGTCGAGCAGCGGCATGCCATGGGTGTGCGCCCGGCTGAGCGCCTCGGCGTCGGGCAGCGGCAAGTCGGCGAGGCCTTGCAGTGCCGTGTGTTGAGCGGCCGTCAGGCGGCCGAGGAAGCGCAGCCAGTCAGCCAGGCTGTGTTCGTTGGCGAGGCTGGCGAAGCGCTCGGCGCGCTCGGCAAAAATCGTCTTGCGGGCGGGCAGCAGGAAGAGCGGGGTGTCTTCGCTGGGGGGATGAAAATCGATCGGTTGGCTTTGCATGGCAACTCTGTGGGATCGGGGCGCAGTCAGTGTCGCTGCGCCATCCGGTGAATGCAATAGGGGAAAAACCGTCATCGCCGCGCAGGCGGCGATGACGGGTCAGGCGCGTGTTACTTGCCGGTGACCTGGCGATACCAGCCACGGTGGTGCTGCTTGGCCCAGGCGCGGGTGACCGTGCCGTACCACATGGCACGGACCGTTCCCTTGACCCAGATCGCGGCATAGACGTGCACCATGATCAGGCCGATCATCACCGCCGCCGCCGCGGCATGCACCACGGCGCCGAGGCGGACCAGGGTGATGTCGAAGCCGAACCAGGCACGCCAGATGAGCAGGCCGGAGACCGTCATCAGCAACATGCACACGGCCAGCGCCCAGAACATGACTTTCTGGCCGCCGTTGTACTTGCCCTGTTCCGGCATGTCGTGGTCGTTGCCATCCACCATGTTCTTCGCCTTGGCCAGCCACTCCTTGTCGGCCGGCGTCATCTTGTTGAGATGCTTGAAGCGCAGGAAGATGACCAGGAAGGCCAGCGCCATGATCACCCCGAGGTAGGGGTGGATGATGCGGGCCCAGACCGGACCGCCGAACAGCTGGGTGAGCGGGAAGAAGGCCGGGTGGAAGAAAGCCAGGCCGGACAGCGCGAGCAGGATGAAGCTGATGCCCACCGTCCAGTGATTGGCCCGTTCGGATGCGTTGTAGCGTTTCAGGTCTTTCGGATCGCGGATCATTTGGCAGCCTCCTCTTCACGGTCTTCGCGTTCGATCTCGTCCTCGATCTCTTTCGAGACCTCGTTCGGACCCTTGGTCACGTAATGGAACAGGCTGCCCAGTGCGACACCGGCCAGGGCCAGCGTGGCGAGCGGCTTGGTGAAGCCCTTCCAGATCGAGACCAGCGGGCTGATCGACGGGTTTTCCGGCAGGCCGCTGTAGAGATTCGGCTGGTCGGCATGGTGCAGCACGTACATGACGTGCGTCCCGCCCACCCCTTCCGGATCGTACAGGCCGGCCTTGTCGTAACCGCGTTCCTTGAGGTCGGCGATGCGCGTCTCGGCGTAATCCTTCATGTCCTCCTTCGAACCGAACTGGATGGCGCCGGTCGGGCACGACTTGACGCAAGCCGGCGACTGGTTGACGGCAACCCGGTCAGAACAGAGCGAGCACTTGTAGGCTTTCTTGTCCTTTTCCGAGATGCGCGGCACGTTGAACGGGCAGCCGGTGACGCAGTAGCCGCAGCCGATGCAGTTTTCCTCGTGGAAATCGACAATCCCGTTGGCGTACTGGATGATCGCGCCCGGCGACGGGCACGCCTTGAGGCAGCCCGGGTCGGAGCAGTGCATGCAGCCGTCCTTGCGGATCAGCCATTCCAGCTTGTCGTTTTGTTCGACTTCCGAGAAGCGCATCACGGTCCAGGCCTGGGCCGAGAGGTCGGTCGGGTTGTCATAGACCCCGATGTTGTTGCCGACTTCCGGACGCAGGTCGTTCCATTCCATGCAGGCCGACTGGCACGCCTTGCAGCCGATGCAGGCCGAGACGTCGATCAGCTTGGCGATCTCGATGGTCTGGCGCGCCTGGGTCGAAGGCGTGGTGGTCGCGGAGCGCTGTTTGATGTCTAGCGATTGCAATGCCATAACAGTTCTCCTTAGATCTTCTCGATGTTGACGAGGAATGACTTGAATTCCGGCGTCTGCGTGTTGGCATCACCGACGAACGGCGTCAGGGTGTTGGACAGGAAGCCCATCTTGGCCTGACCCTTGAAGCCCCAGTGAATGGGGATGCCGACGTGGTGCACCTTCTGGCCGTTGACGTTCAGTCCCTTGATCCGCTTGGTGACCACCGCCACGGCCTTGATGTGACCGCGGTTGGAGCGCACCTTGACCTTGTCGCCGCTGGCAATGCCTTTCTCCTTGGCCAGTTCCTCGCCGATTTCGACAAACTGTTCCGGCTGCAGGATCGCGTTGATCTTGGCGTGCTTGGTCCAGTAGTGGAAATGCTCGGTCAGGCGGTAGGTCGTTGCGGCATACGGGAAGTCCTTGGCATTGCCGAATACTTCCATGTCGCCCTTGAACACGCGGGCGGCCGGATTGCTGATCGCCTTGGGATTGGTGTTCATCGGGTTGGTGCCGATCGGTGTTTCGAACGGTTCGTAATGTTCCGGGAAGGGGCCTTCCGCCATCTTGTCGACGGCGAAGAAGCGGGCGATGCCCTCCGGGTTCATGATGAACGGCCCCATGCCGTCGGCCGGGTTGGAGTCGGCCTTGAAGTCGGGGATGTCCGAACCGGTCCACGCCGTACCGTTCCACCAGATCTGCTTGCGCTTCGGATTGAACGGCTTGCCGTTGGTGTCGGCCGAGGCGCGGTTGTACAGGATGCGCCGGTTGGCCGGCCAGGCCCACGACCAGTTCAGCGTCTGGCCATTGCCCCACGGGTCGGAATTGTCGCGCCGCGCCATGTTGTTGCCGGCCTGCGTCCACGAACCGCAGAAGATCCAGCAGCCGCTGGTCGTCGTGCCGTCGTCGCGCAACTGGGCGAAGCCGTCCAGTTGTTCGCCGGCCTTGCGGATCAGCTTGGTCGGGTCCTTCGGGTCGTAGAGGTCGACCAGCGCGCGGCCGTTGTACTCCTTGGCCACTTCGTCCGGGGCCGGCTCTTCCGGGTTCTTGTAGTTCCAGGTGAGGTTGAGCAGGGCATCCGGGAAGGCGCCGCCCTTTTCCTTGTACATCGCCTTGAGCTTCAAGTAGATGCCGGCCATGATCGCCGGGTCGGTCTTCGCCTCGCCCGGGGGTTCGGCGCCCTTCCAGTGCCATTGCAGCCAGCGGCCGGAGTTGACCAGCGAACCGTCTTCCTCGGCAAAGCAGGTGGAGGGCAGGCGGAATACCGTGGTCTGGATCTGAGACGGATCGACATCGTTGTATTCGCCGAAATTCTTCCAGAATTCGGAAGTCTCCGTCGCCAACGGATCGATCACCACCAGATACTTCAGCTTGGCCAGCGCCGCGCCCAGCTTGGCCTTGTTCGGGAACGAGGCGAGCGGGTTGAAGCCCTGGCAGAAATAGCCGGCCATCTTGCCCTGGTACATATTGTCGAAGACCTGGAGGACGTCGTGCATCTTGTCCAGTTTGGGCAGGAAGTCGAAAGCCCAGTTGTTGTCCTTGGTGGCGGCATCACCGAACCAGGCCTTCATCAGGCTGACGTGGAACTTCTCGTAGTTCTGCAGGTAGGACATCTGGTTCGGGCGCAACGGCTTCGGTGCCCGCTTGGCGATGTAGGTCGCGTAGTCGGTTTCCTTCTCGCCCGGCAGGGTCAAATAACCCGGCAGCAGGTTCGACATCAGGCCGAGGTCGGTCAGGCCCTGGATGTTGGAGTGACCGCGCAGCGCGTTCATGCCGCCACCGGCGACACCGATGTTGCCGAGCAGCAGCTGCACCATGGCGCCGGTGCGGATCATCTGCGAACCCTGCGAGTGCTGCGTCCAGCCCAGTGCGTACATGATGGTCATGGTCCGGTCGCCGCTGGCGGTGGACGCCATCAGTTCGCAAACCTTGGTGAAGGCGGCCTGCGGCGTGCCGCAGATCTTCTCGACCATTTCCGGCGTGTAGCGGCTGTAGTGCTGCTTCATCAGCTGGTAGACGCAACGCGGGTCCTGCAGCGTCGGGTCGGTCTTAACGTAGCCGTCTTCACCCTTGACGTAGTTCCAGGTGGATTTGTCGTAGCTGCGCTTTTCGCCGTTGTAGCCCGAGAACAGGCCATTGTCGAAGGTATAGCCCTCGCTCACCAGGAACGAGAAGTCGGTGTAAGCCTTGACGTATTCGTGATGAATCTTGTCGTTGGTCAGCAGGTAATTGATGACGCCGCCCAGGAAGGCGATGTCGGTGCCGGTACGGATCGGCGCATAGAAGTCGGCGACCGAAGCGGTGCGCGTAAAGCGCGGGTCGACCACGACCAGCTTGGCCTTGTTCTGCTTCTTCGCTTCAATAACCCACTTGAACCCAACCGGGTGTGCTTCGGCGGCATTGCCCCCCATCACCAGCACGATATCGGCATTCTTGATATCGACCCAGTGATTGGTCATTGCGCCACGGCCGAATGTCGGAGCCAGACTGGCTACCGTCGGGCCGTGTCAAACACGTGCCTGGTTGTCGAATGCAATCGCGCCGAGGGAGCGGATGACCTTGTGGGTGATGTAACCGGATTCGTTGCTGGATGCGGAGGCGGCGAGGAAGCCGGTGCTCAGCCAGCGATTGACGGTGGCGCCGTCGGCGTTCTTGGCGATGAAGTTAGCGTCGCGATCTTCCTTCATCAGCGTGGCGATGCGGGTGAAGGCTTCATCCCAGGAAATGCGCTTCCATTCCTTGCTGCCGGCTTCGCGCACTTCCGGGTGCTTGAGACGGTTCGGGCTATGCACGAAGTCGAGCAGGCCGGCGCCCTTCGGGCACAGTGCGCCGCGATTGACCGGGTGATCCGGGTCGCCTTCGATGTGCATGATTTCCGCATGGACATTCTTCGACTTGTCGCCGATCGAATACATCAGGATGCCGCAGGCTACCGAGCAGTACGGACAGGTGTTCCGTGTCTCGGTGGCGCGAGCCAGCTTGTAAGTCCGCACTTCCGCCAGCGCAGCGGTGGGCGAGAAGCCCATCATCGCAATCGATGATCCACCGAGGCCAGCGGCGCAGACTCTGAAAAACTGTCGCCGTGTGACGTTCATTGTTGATTCCTCCAGGATGCGACCCTATGTCGCTATGGCAGTCTAGCGCAACCTCCGTGCCATTATGAGTAAGTCGTTGAACATTGGGAGATTGGCTTTTTCTGGATGTGCCCAAAGTGGGACATTTTGTCCGTGCCGCTTAAGCAATGGACAAAATGTCCCACTGCTGAGCGTGCCTGGATTATGGGCGAGTCTCGCCAGATTCAAGATGAAGCAATCAAACCGGATTTGGTTTTCAAATATTTTTTAATATTCATTCAAGTCTTTCCCGGTTTATCAAACAGAGGTTGATTGCGTAGAGTGCTGCCATTGCAATCCCGTGTTCGTCGCCTACCGCCAAGAGGATCAACTCATGAGCCAATTGTTTTCGCCCTGCCCGATCGGCAAGCTGCGCTTGCCCAACCGTATCGTCATCGCCCCGATGTGCCAGTACTCGGCGGAAGCCGGCGTCGCTACCGACTGGCACGTCATGCATTACGGCAACCTGAGTCATTCCGGGGCGGGGCTGTTGATCATCGAAGCCACTGCAGTTGAACCCGAGGGGCGAATTTCGCCGGCCGACCTCGGCCTCTGGTCTGAGGCGACGGAAGCCGGGCTCAAGCGAGTCGTGACCGCCGTGCGCCGCTATTCGAACATGCCGGTGGCGATTCAACTGGCACACGCCGGGCGCAAGGCCTCCAACCAGGTGCCCTGGGTCGGTGGTGGCCAGGTCCCGGCGGCCGAAGGCGGCTGGCCAACGGTGGCGCCTTCGGCGCTGCCCTTCCAGCCGCAGGAGACGCCGCCGCTGACGCTCGATGCGGCCGGCTTGCAGCGGGTGATCGATGCCTTTGTCGGCGCCGCCCGCCGGGCGGCGAGCATCGGTATCGATGCCATCGAAATCCATGCCGCCCACGGTTACCTGCTGCATCAGTTCCTGTCGCCGCTGAGCAACCAGCGCGACGACGAATACGGCGGTGCGCTGGAGAACCGCCTGCGTTTCCCGCTCGCTGTCTTTGCCGCGGTACGTGCTGCCGTGCCGGAGATGGCGGTCGGTATCCGCATTTCGGCCACCGACTGGGTCGAGGGCGGCTGGGATCTGGCGCAAAGCATCGTTTTTGCCCGCGCCCTGCAGCACCAGGGCTGCGATTTCATTCACGTGTCGAGCGGCGGTCTGTCGCCGCAGCAACAGATCGTTCCCGGACCCAATTACCAGGTGCCGTTCGCCACGGCGATCCGGCGTGAAACCGGTCTGCCGACCATGGCCGTCGGCCTGATTACCGAGGCCGAACAGGCCGAAGCGATCATTGCCGAAGGGCAGGCCGATTTCGTCGCACTGGCCCGCGGCATCCTGTTCGACCCCCGTTGGCCCTGGCATGCCGCCGCCAAACTCGGCGCCCAGGTCGACGTGCCACCGCAATTCTGGCGCTCGCTACCGCACGGCGCCGGCAAGCTGTTCGGGGAAATGAAGAGCGGCGCGCGTTAGACGCTAAAGGGAAAAGGCCAGTCAGGGTAGATGATTGCCCTGACTGGCCTTGTTGTCGGTGCTCGCCCCTTGCTGGCCGGGGCGGTGAGGCCTAGTCGCGTCTGACCAGCACGTAGGGACTGTGGAACTTCGCATCCTTGGCTTCGGAGACGGCATAGCTGCTGCCGGGAGTCGGTAGCTTGATCCGTCCGGTGGTTTCAGCGATACCGCCTTCCGTCGTGGTTTCCTTCATGTCGAGGATGAGGGGTTCCGGTGCCACCAGGCGAAGTTCGATGGTGGTTCCGGGCTGACCGATAGGGCTGAAGCGGGTGCTTGAATTCGGGCCGACCAGTGAAACGGATTGCTTCAGTTCGCCGGCCAGGTAAACATCGACCTTGACCGGGTCGGCGGCGAAGGCGGGCGAAGCGAGGGGCAGCAGGGCGGCAACAAGCAGAGGGAGGGATTTCATGACGGCGTTCCGACGAGAGGGGGCAGACGAGGTGCGCGGGCACGGGCTCGCGCAAAGCGCGAAATCTTACTGCCTGTTTACTCAAATTTCCGTCACAAATTGTAATTTCCCTCGGCCGGTACTGCCTGACCCAAAGCCATGATGACAATCGACTTTTGGTGACGGAACTCCGGTTGTATTAATGGTCAAATCGCAAGCGCTGTCTTTCCGGTCAGCGACAGATGATTTCTACGGGAGAACTGGCATGTCGAAAATCATTCACCTGCTTTTGCTGTCGTTCTTCACGGCCGTACTGGGCGAGACGGTGTTTTTCGCCGTGATCGATCCGCAGCTGCTCTACCTCTTCGGTGAGCCGGTGTCCTGGCCGCGGGAGGTGGTTTATTCGGTCGGCTTTTTCATGTTCTGGAGCCTGACTGCTCTGACCGCCGGCTTGGTTGCGCTGATGCTCAAGCCGGCCGAGGAGGTCAATCGCTTGCCGCATTCCAAGCCCTCGTCAGCGTCTTCCGGGCGTCGCCTGGGGGCGACCTGAGTCGGTCATTCGTTTGCGGCGCCAGCAACGCGACAAGGATTGACGCGGTATGGTGAGTGTTGGAAAATAAGAACTATTCTCAATAGCCAGCCAGCCAATATTCCGGCAGCCAGCCAAGGTCCCTTGCCGTCTCTGGAGCCCTCGTGTCTGCCGCTCACCTTGTTGCCCATCTGTATGTCGACCACTATGCCTGGTTGCATGGCTGGCTACGTCGCAAGATCGGTTGTACGCACCTGGCCGCCGATCTGACCCAGGACACGTTTGTGCGTGTGCTGGGTGGGCGCGAGGTGGCGCAGCTCAACGAACCGCGAGCCTACCTGATGACTCTTGCCCAGCGGGTGCTGTTCAGCTTCTGGCGGCGCCGTGATCTGGAACAGGCCTGGCTTGAGGCGCTGGCCCAGCAAACGGAAAGCCAGGCGCCATCGGCCGAGGACTATGCCTTGGTGCGTGAAGCCATTGAAACCCTGGATCGATTGCTGGCCGGCTTGCCTTTACGGGCTCGCCGGGTTTTCCTGATGAATCGCCTGGATGAGCTGAGCTATCCCGAAATTGCCCGGCAGATCGGTGTGTCGCTGGCGACGGTCGAGCGCGATATGAAGCGGGCGCTGACCCAGTGCTGGCTGGTCGGTCTCGATCGTGGCGCGACAGCTTGGCCGACATGAATGCCGCGGCGCTCGACCCAATTGCGGAAGCGGCGATCGACTGGTTGGTCCGCCTGAATTCCGGTTGCGTCGGGGCCGACGAGCAATTGGCTTTTGCCCGCTGGCTGCAGGCGGATCCGCGCCATGAGGCGGTCTGGCGAGAGATGGCAGGCGTGCTGGAGCAACCGGTTGCCGCGATCAGGCAGGCCGAGGCCCGTCAGCCCGGGCAGCAGCGCGCAGCCCACCTGGTACTGGGGGCGCCGGCACGACGCAAGGCCTTGCGCAGTAGTGCGGCAGGGCTTTTGCTGCTTGGGTTGGGCGGCTACGTCCTGCATCGCCAGCAACCGCTGGAGGCGCTGTTGGCTGATATGCATACGGCAACGGGGGAGCGACGGCGGGCGGTTTTGGCCGATGGCAGCGTCTTGCTGCTCGACGCGCGCAGCGCAGTCAATATTGATTTCGGTGCTCAGGTGCGCTTGCTAAACCTGCGACAAGGCCAGATTCTGGTCGAGGCCGCTGCCGCTCCCGGGCGTCCGCTGATCGTGCGCACCGAGCATGGCGAGGCGCGCGCCCTTGGCACTCGTTTCGTCGTGCGACGCGGTGAGGCCGGCAGCGAACTCGCGGTACTCGATCATAGCGTCCAACTCACTGCCGCCAACGGCAGCCGACACAATTTCGCGGCAGGACGCGCGGCGCGTTACGACGCACAGGGCATTGTCCCGCTGGCTGACTCCGCCGCGGCGCTGGCGGCCTGGTCGCAGGGGTTGCTCGATGTGCGGGATCGCCCCATGGGCGAGGTGATAGCCGCGCTGCGCTCATATCAGCGCGGCTATCTGCGGATCTCGCCGCAAGCCGCGGCTTTGCGCGTCTTTGGCGTTTTTCCACTGGATGATCCGGATGCGACGCTGGCCTCGCTTGCCGAAACCCAGCCGATTGTCATCCGGCGTTTCGCTGGCTTGCTGACCCGGATCGAGCACCGTAACGAGATCAGCTGATTTCCAAAAAAAGTTGAGGGGTTTGGCCGGCCTCGTGCGACATGGGAGATGAAAGCTCTTTTTATCCTCCCTTCCCGTCGAGAGTCTCATGAACCTGCCGCATCACCTCAATGCCCGTCAGTCGCGTCCCTGGTACGCGGCCATCGCCCTATCCTTCGTTCTCGCCGGCCCGCAGGCGTTCGCACAGAGCGCGGCGCCAGCCGCTCGTTCGGTCGACAGTGCAAGCCGCAACTGGAACTTGCCGGCAGCCCCCTTGGCGGACACGCTGGCCGGTATCGCGCGTGAAGGCGGGCTGCGTCTTTCCGCCGATCCGGCCTTGGTTGCCGGCAGGACGGCGGCAGCGGTGCATGGCAAATTGACCCCGGCGGATGCGGCCCGCCAGGCTTTGCTCGGTACCGGCCTGGAATTGGTGGTGACCGAAGGCGGGACCTTGAGCCTGCGTTCGGCGCCGGTCCGGGTCAAGGAAGGCGAGGCGACCCTGAAGCCGATGACGGTAACGGCCGCCCAAGCCGCCGAAGGGAGCGTCGAGCGCGGTTATGTCAGCAAGAAGATCTCCCCGGTCGGCCCCTGGGAAGGGCGTAGCCTGCTCGACACGCCCTATGCGATCAGTGCGGTATCGGCCGAGCTGATCGAAAACATTCAGGCCAGTTCGCCGGACCAGATTTTCAAGATGAACCCGACGACGCAGCTGACCTGGCCGACCCTGCAGAACGAAAATCCCTACGTCTATTTGCGCGGTTTCCAGAGTTCGACCTCGGCGCGCAACGGCTTGCCGCGCGAAACCTACGGTCACGGCACCTCGACCGAGGATGTCGAACGGGTCGAAATCCTCACCGGCTTGTCCGGCTTTCTCTATGGCGCGGGGAATGTGGGCGGCATCATCAACTACGTGTCCAAACGCCCGACCAAGGAGCGCTTCAACGCTCTGACCGCCGGCTATACAGGTGGCGAGAACGGCTACCTGCACGGTGATTTTGGCGGCCCGATCGATGCCGAAGGGCGTTTCGGCTATCGCATCAACGCGGTGGTCCAGGATGGCGAAACGCGGGTCGACCAGTTCAATCTCAAGAAGAATTTCCTCAGTGCCGCCTTTGACTGGCATGCAACGGATCGCCTGCTGATCCAGGTCGATGCCTCGAAGCGCGATTTCCGCTCGCAGCGCCAACCCTACTGGTACATGGCGAACGGCGTGGCGCGGCCGAGTGCCGATGCGCTCGATCCGACCAAGCTGTGGTCGCAGCCCTGGACTTACACGGACGTGGACAGCAGCCGGCTGGGGGCCAATGTGCGCTGGGAAATCAACGACGCCTTGACCCTGCGCGGTTCTTATCTTGATCAGAACGACGTGCGCAAGTTCGCCTATGCCGACAATACCGTGCGCGCCAACGGGACCTACAGCCAGACCGGCGTCCTGGCCGCGCCGCAGGAGCAGAAAACCGTCGCCTACAGCGGCTTTGCCGATTTTGCCGTAAGCACCGGCATGCTCCGTCACAAACTGACCGCGGGTTACATCTCAACGGCCTGGCGACGCTACGATTACACCGACAACGGCAGCAGCATCGCCACGCTGAGCGGCGCCAGCCTCGGCTCGCCGAGCTATGTCGGCGAGCCGGCCTGGGGTAGCGTCGGCCAGGGGCGCAAGTGGGAGCGCCTGTCCTACCAGAAGAACAGCTTGATGATCGGCGACGATATCGCCTTCAACGAGCGCTGGTCGCTGCTGGCCGGCATCAACCGTTCGACCATCGACAACGAAATGACCTGGGCCAGCCCCAGCGCCGCCAAGACCAGCTACCGGAAAAGCGCCACCACGCCGACCGTGTCGCTGGTCTACAAGCCGGTCGAGCAGGTGACCACCTACGCCAGTTACATGGAGTCGCTCGAACAAGGCGGCACCGCCGATCTGACCTACGGCGGTTATGCGGTGACCAACGCCGGCGCCATTCTCGACCCGCTGATGAGCGAGCAGATCGAAGTCGGCGCCAAGGCCGAGCTGGGCGGCATGCTGCTGACCGGCGCCCTGTTCCAGATCGACAAGGGCTTGCAGTATTACGACCTGAGCACCCCGACGCGGCCGACCTACGTGCAGAACGGCCGCCAGGTCCATAAGGGGATCGAGCTGACCGCCACCGGCAAACTCACCCGCAACCTGACCTTGATCGGCGGCCTGACCCTGCTTGACCCCCGCATCAAGCAAAACAAGCAGAGCCCGGCTCTCGAAGGGAAGCGTCCGATCGGCGTGGCCGACCGCATGTTCAAGCTGTACGCCGAATACGCCCTGCCCGGCATGCCGAATCTGGTGATCAACGGCGGATTCAACTATGTCGGCGACGCCTACGGCGATAACGCCAACACCGACCGCATGCCGGGCTATACCCTGGTCGACGTCGGCATGCGCTATACGCTGGCGGCCGGCGACTACCCGCTGACCCTGCGCCTCAACGTCAATAACCTGACCGACAAGCGTTACTGGGTTAACCAGTATTACCTCGGCGATGCCCGCACGGTCGTGATGTCGGCCAACATCCGCTTCTGAGGGACGGCCTGATGTCGCATGCTTTCGCGCCGGGCCGGCGAGCCATCGCGTGGCGCCTGGCGGCCGCCCTGCTGGCCGGCTATGCCGCCTCCAACGGCCTGGCCATCGGTCTCGCCGCCTTGCTGCCCGGCGGCAAGGCCGAGGCGGTGCTGGCCGCGACCATGCTCAGCTTCCTCCTCTACGCGCTTGCCGTACTCTGGGCCTTCGCCGCGCGCACGCCCGGCCTGGCCTGGCTGGGCCTGCTGCTGCTCGGCGGGCTCGGCCTGCTGCCCTACCTGTGGCTCGATCTCCGATGAAAAGCCATTTCCGGACCATCATGGCCTGGCTGCACACCTGGGCCGGCTTGCCCTGCGGCTGGCTGCTCTACCTGATTTTCCTGAGCGGTTCAATCGGCTATCTCGATACCGAAATCGATCGCTGGATGAATCCGCATTTTCAGATTGGCGTCCACGACGAAACCGCCGACCAGCGTGCCGCGACGGCGCTGGCGCGGCTGCAGGAACGGGCCGCCGGGGCGGCGCGCTGGTTCATCGTCTTGCCGACCGACCGCAACGACCCGCTGGTGCGCATTCTATGGACACCCCAAGCCGAGCCGTCCGGCGCCACGCCGCGCGCCGGCTCGGCGCTGCTTGATCCGGCCAGCGGGCAGCCCCTGACCAGCCAGCACAGCCTGGGTGGCCAGTTTCTCTACCGCCTGCATTACCAGTTGCATTACCTGCCCTTGCCGCTGGCCTACTGGCTGGTTGGCCTCTGTTCGCTGGCCATGCTGGTGGCACTGATCACCGGCGTCATCGTGCACAAGAAAATCTTCGTCGAGTTCTTCACCTTCCGCCCCGGCAAGGGCATCCGTTCCTGGCTCGACTTCCACAACCTGCTGTCGGTGTCCTCCTTGCCCTTCCAGTTGATGATCACCTATTCCGGGCTGGTCTTCTTCGCTTTCACCTACATGCCTCTGGTCGTCGTGGCGCATTACGGGCTCGACCCGGCCGGCCGGGATAGTTTTGCCAGCGCCGCGTTTGAAGCGGGCGAAAGCTATCCGCGCAGCGGCACGCCGCACGAACTGGCGCCGCTGGGGCCGATGCTGCGCCAGGCCGAAGCGCGTTGGGGCGTCGGGCGGGTCAATGGTATCGATATCCGCCAGCCCGGCGATGCCGATGCCCGGGTCCTGCTCCGGCCGAACCAGGATTCGCCCTTGCGGAGCACGGAGATCATGGTGTTCGACGGGCGTAACGGTGCACTGCTCGGCATTCGTCCCGCCGTCGGTGGCGTCGCCAAGGCCATGCATGACCTCCTGCTCGGCTTGCACGAGGGACTGTATGCCGGTCCATGGCTGCGTGCCTTGTACGTGCTGTCGGGCCTGGCCGGCGCCGGCATGATCGCCAGCGGCCTGATCCTGTGGGCCGAGAAGCGCCGGCTGCGTGTCGAGCGGACGAGCGGGCGCGCCCACGCCGGTCTGCGTCTGGTCGAACGGCTCAACGTCGGGACCCTTCTCGGTTTGCCCATCGCCATCGCCGCCTATTTCTGGGCCAATCGACTGCTTCCCGCGGGCTGGCCGCCGCGGGCGGCCTGGGAGGGCCATGTCCTGTTCATCGTCTGGGGCTTGTGTCTGCTGCATGCGGCGTGGCGCCCGGTCGATCGGGCTTGGCGGGAGCAGGCGTGGGGAGCGGCGCTGGCTTATGCAGCGATTCCGCTGCTCAATGTCCTGACTTGTGTGCGCCATGCGCCGTCCACCTGGCTGGCCGGGGATTGGGTCTTCGCCGGCTTCGACCTGGCGACCCTGGCGGTCGGCCTCGCCTTTGCCGCGCTTGCCCGGCGACTGGGCCGACGCCAGCCGGCCGAGGGGCTCCGGGCATGACCGCCAGCCTGCTCGCCGGTCAGATGTTGTGTGCCTTGAGCGCCCTGCTGCTCGGCATGCCGGCCCATCGCCAGCGGCTGGCCGTGGGGGCGGCGGGGCGGTGGCGCTGGCGTGCGCTTGGCCTGTTCGGCTTGCTGCTGGCTGGGGTCGATAGTTGTCGCTGGCTGGGGACCGGCACGGGCCTGGTTGCCTGGTGCGGCTGGCTGATGCTCGATACCTTTTGTCTCGCCTTGCTGCTCGCCTATCGACCGCGCTGGCTCGTCCGCCTGCTGCCGCTGGCCGCTGCCCTGGTCGTCGTGCTGCCCTGGTTCATCGCAGCCTAGACGATTCGGAGCGGCAGCGTTCAGCGCCCGCGCGGCGGGCTTTTGCGGGCGCCGCTCGTGGCCTTGCCGGCCGGACGGCGGCCGCCTGACCTGGCCGGGGCGTCGTCGAAGCCGACCCAGTTGCTGGGGACGCCTTTCGAACTGCGGCCGGTCTTGACCTTGGGCTTTTTCGGCTTCTTGACCAGTTGCCCGGCACCGTTGGTCATCGGGACGCGGTGGTCCGGTTCGAAACCGGGTTCTTCCTCGCGTTCCAGCGTCTGCTTGGTCAGCGTTTCGATGGCGGCGAGCAGCGGCGCCTCGTCGGCGCAGACCAGCGAAATGGCTTCGCCGGTGGCGCCGGCCCGGCCGGTACGACCGATGCGGTGGATGTAGTCTTCGGCGACGATGGGCAGGTCGAAATTGACCACCTGCGGCAGGTCGTCGATATCCAGGCCGCGGGCCGCGACATCGGTGGCGACCAGGATCTGCACCTCGCCGGCCTTGAAGCTTTCCAGGGCGCGCAGGCGCGACGCTTGCGGCTTGTCGCCGTGAATCGCATCGGCCTTGATCTTCTTGGCGAGCAGCGCATCGACCAGCTCGTCGGCACCGCGCTTGGTCTTGACGAAAACCAGCACCTGCCCCCAGCGGCGATCCTTGAGCATGAACAGGAAAAGCTCGGTCTTGCGCTTCTTGTCCACCGGCACGGCCCATTGCTTGACGCTCTTGACCGTGCTGTTGCGCGGGCTGACCTCGATCGACAGCGGGTCGCGCAGGCGGCCCTTGGCCAGGCTGCGGATTTCATCGGAGAAGGTGGCGGAGAAAAGCAGGGTCTGGCGCTGTTTGGGCAAGGCCGCAAAGACGGTGTCGAGTTCGCGGGCGAAGCCGAGGTCGAGCATGCGGTCGGCTTCGTCGAGGATCAGCGTCTGCACCTGCTTGAACTTGATGGCATTCTGGCTGAACAGGTCGAGCAGGCGGCCGGGGGTGGCGACCAGCACATCGACGCCACGGCGCAGGCGCATCATCTGCGGATTGATGCTGACCCCACCGTAGGCCGCATAAGTGCTGACCGGCAGGTGTTCGGCGTACTGACGAAAGCTCGATTGCACCTGCTCGGCCAGTTCTCGGGTCGGTACCAGGACGAGGGCGCGGATGCAGTTGCTGCCGACCTTGTCTTCGCTCTCGGCGAGGCGTTGCAGCAAGGGCAGCGCAAAACCGGCGGTCTTGCCGGTGCCGGTCTGGGCGGCGGCCATCACGTCGCGGCCTGCCAGGACGGCGGGAATAGCCTTGGCCTGAATCGGGGTCGGCGTCTTGTAGCCAAGGCCGTCGAGGGCCTGAAGGAGCGGGGCGGCAAGGCCGAGGGAGGCGAAGGTCATGGTATCCGGGAGCAAAGGCAAAGGGCGGAGTTTACCCGCTTATCCGGGCCGCCATCGTCTGCCGCGCTGCGCCAGGCTTCTCGCCGCCTCGGGCTTCAGCCGAAACGGCGTGCCGCGTCGACGGCCAGGCCGGCGCCAATGCTGCCGAACAGATCGCCCTCGACCGCCCGGGCCTTGGGCAGCTGGGCGGCGATGCGCTGGCGCAAGGCCGGGATGCCGCTGGAGCCGCCGGTAAAGAAGATGCTGTCGATGCGTTCGGCCGCGATGCCGGCTTGCGGCAGCAGGCTGGCCACCGTGGCTTCGACCTTGTCGACCAGTTGCGTGCTGGCCAGCTCGAATTCGAGCCGGCTCAGCGTATGCATCTCGCCGGGCGAGAAGGCGTCGAGCGGCAAGGTCGCCTCGGCCTGGTCGGAGAGGGCGATCTTGGCCTGTTCGACCTGATGCGCCAGCCAGTGGCCGGCCTTGTTCTCGATCAGGGCGAGCAGGCGCTGCAGGCGCTCCGGCTCCAGCGCATCGATGTAGAGCCGTTGCTGCTCGGCCCATACCTGGCGGGTGTAGGCGAAATTGATGGTGTGCCAGGTGGCCAGATTGAAATAGAGACTGGCCGGCATCTCGCGGCCGTTCTTCAGCGTGCTGCGGTAGCCGAGCAAGGGCATGACGCTGGCCAGGCTGAGCTGGCGGTCGAAATCGGTGCCGCCGATATGCACCCCGCCATTGGCCAGCACGTCGGCCCGGCGGTCCGCCGCGCGGGCTCGTTCTGGCGACAGGCGGACGATCGAGAAATCGGAAGTGCCGCCGCCGATGTCGGCGATCAGCACGATCTCTTCGCGCTGCAGCGTGGTTTCGTAATGGTAGGCGGCGGCAATCGGTTCGAACTGGAAGCTGATGTCGCGAAAGCCGACGCTGCGGGCGATCTCGCCCAAGGTATCTTCCGCGACCTGGTCGGCGGCGGCGTTGTCATCGACGAAGAAGACCGGCCGGCCAAAGACGGCTTGCTCGAAAGGCCGCCCGGCCTGGCCTTCGGCCCGGCTTTTCAGCGTGCCGATGAATTCGGTGAGCAGTTCGCGGAAGACCACGGCCCGCCCGTTCACCTCGGTACGGCCATCGATCAGGCTGCTGCCGAGCAGGCTTTTCAAGGAGCGCATCAGCCGGCCTTCGTAGCCGTCGAGGTATTCGCCGAGGCCGGCCCGGCCGAAACTGATGCTGTCTTCTTCGGCGTTGAAGAAAACCACCGAGGGCAGCGTGAGCTTGCCGTCTTCCAGCGCCAGCAGCGTCGGCTGGCCGGGGTTGAGCCAGCCTACCGTGGAGTTGGAGGTGCCGAAGTCGATGCCGCAGGCGCGGGCAGGGGAAGCGTGCATGAAGGGAGCGGGGAGTGAGGCGGACTTGCGCGGGGGGCGCGCATGCTACGCGGGGCGTCGGGCAAAGTCCACCGCCTAGTCGGCCAGTTCGATTTCGCCGCTGACCGTGGCCGAAATCTGGCTTTCCCCGCCCTCCAGCGGCACGGCGGCGACATCGGCCGCCATTTCGGTCCGCGCCGCGCGCAGCATGGGCATCGGCATCACGGCGCCGTTTTGCTGGATGTTCAGCTTCTTGATCTTGTAGCTCTTGTCGAGTGTCCGTCCGACGATCGCGGCCCGGCTTTCAAAAGCGCGGATGGCATCCTGCAGGACGGCTTCCTCGGCCTGCTTGCGGGTGTCCGGCGAGGGCAACTGGGTGACGTTGCCGATCGCCAGCTTCATCTGCTGCAAGCGCGCCAGCAGGTCGGCGATGGCGGCGCCATCCTTCGACTCCAGCTGCAGTTCGGCGCGCATCCGCCAGCCGTCGATCTTGCGTGTGTTGGCATAGATCGGCGAGGTGTGCTGGCTGCCGGTCTTGACGCTGACGCCGGGCTTGGCCTTGATCACCCGCAGGGCCTCGTTGAGATCCTGGTTGACCTTGCGTGCCACATCGGCCGGATCAGCCGCATTGGCTTCGGCAAACATCGTGGCGCGGATCAGGTCGTTGGCAGCCGGGCGGCTGGCCTCGGCCGAGAGTTCGACCAGCGTGCCGGCCTGCGCCGTGGACAAGCCAAGGGCAAGCAGCAGAGGCAGGGCGGGGCGGGTTTGGAACGCCATGGGGAGATTCTCCGGTAGCAAAAGACAGGGCCGGTCATTATGCGCCCGGCAAGCGTGCGTGCGTAGCGAGGGAGTCGGGTTTCACGGGCGCGACGTCATCCGGATGGGCCGGCTGGAGCAATCCGTCGCGGTGATAAGATCGGAGCATGAACTCACTCGAAAATCTCGCCGAGCAACTCGGCAACAGCCTGCTCGCCCGCGGTGAATTGCTGACTGCCGCCGAGTCCTGCACCGGTGGCTGGCTGGCCCAGTCGGTCACTGCCATCGCCGGCAGTTCGGCCTGGTTCGACCGCGGTTTCGTAACCTATTCGAATGCCGCCAAGATGGACATGCTGGGCGTACCGGAAACGACGCTGGCACGCCACGGTGCGGTTTCGGAACCGACGGCGCGCGCCATGGCCCAGGGCGCATTGGCGCACAGCCTGGCTGACTGGAGCGTGGCCATCACCGGGGTGGCGGGGCCAAGCGGCGGTTCGCCGGAAAAGCCGGTGGGGACGGTATGCTTTGCCTGGGCACAAAAAGACGCTGCTTGCGAGGCGCAGACCTGCCACTTCTCCGGCGATCGGGCGGCGGTGCGCGAGCAATCGGTCGCCCACGCCTTGCAAGGTTTGCTCGCCCGCCTGGAGGATAGCCGGCTACAGGCCTGATTTCTCCAGACAACCTAGTGAACGGCCTAGGGCTGTGCGGCGAAAAGTGAAGGACTACAATCGCGGCAGGGAGAGAACATGCGTCACATCAAGCTCGATGCGTCATCGATTGCGCATCACGTGAAGGACCTTTCGGCCACCGCTGCCGGTTTGCTGGCCTTGCTGCCCGAGTCCGAGAAAGAGCAGTTGCCGCTTCTGCAGTCGGCTTGCCGGGAGCACGGTTTGCGTCTGGTCGGCGCCATTTTCCCGGCTTTGGTGGTGGATCAGGCTTTCGTCACCGAGGGTGCCTGGCTGATGTCTTTCGAGACCATGCCGGCGCGTTTTGCCCTGGCCAACCTGCCGGCGGATGCGCTGCAGGCGGCCGCGCAGATTGCCAGTCTGGCGCGCCAGGGGCTGAATGTGCCGCGAGCGGGGGGAGCGAAGCCGACGCTGTTCATGCTGTTCGACAGCATGGTTCCGAACATCGCCAGCATTCTCGATGGCCTCTATCTCGATCTGTCGAACCGGGTCGATTACGCCGGCGTCAATGCCGGCAGCGAGACATTCCAGCCCATGCCCTGCCTGTTCGACGAAAATGCGTCGTTCGGCAACGGCGTGCTCGGCCTGCTCCTGCCTGGTCATACCGCCGCCGTGCTCGAGCATGGCTTCGTGCGGCCCGAGCGGGCAATGTGCGCTTCTTCGACCGAGGGCAACCGGATTGCCAGCATCGACTGGCAGCCTGCATTTGCGGTTTACCAGCAGGTGATCAAGGCGGAATACGGAATCGAGCTGACGCCGGAAAATTTCTATCAGCACGCCGTTCATTTTCCTTTCGGCATCCAGCAAGCGAATGGGGATGTCGCCGTGCGCATCCCGGTTGCTCTGGCCGAAGATGGTTCGCTGTATTGCGTTGGCGAGATTCCGGAAAATGCCATGCTGGTTCTGCTCAAGGCACCGGCACTCGGGGAAAGCGATTGCATCGCTCACCTGGCCGCCAAGCTGGTAGCGGAGAACGGAGCGCAACAAGGCGGTGAACTGCTGACCTTCTATTGCGCCGGCCGCCGCATGCACCTCGGGGCGGATGCCGAGCAGGAACTGCTTGCCCTGCATGCCGCGACCGGCGTCGCCCGGATGGCCGGGGCGCTGTCCCTGGGTGAAATCGGCAGTACGCGACGCTGGGGATATCCGATCTTCCATAACGCCACCCTGGTGTGCGCCCCCTGGCAAGCCAAATGAACCGCGAACAGATTCTGGGGGTATTGCACGACCTGTCGCTGACCATCGGCGGCGAAGTCAGTCTCGATCGCTTGTTGCAGAAGACCTTGCAGCGCCTGTTGTTCCACACCGGCTTTCCGGCCGGCGTGGTCCTGGTCGACAAGCGGGATTCGGAATTCGGCCCGAGTGCCGAGCTGGCCGCGGCGGTCGGCGATTACCGTCTGGCCGAATGCCGGTCGACGCGACTTTCCCTGCCTGTTGAATTGCTTTCCGGCAAGGTTGAGCTGCTGGCCGACCCGCTGCTGCTCGGCCGTTTGTCACTCGATCAAACCTACTCGCACTGCTTGCGCCTGCCGGTCGACCAGCAGTGCGTGATCCTGCTGCTTTCGCCGCTGGCGCCGGCTACCGAATTGCCGCTGACCCAGATATTCCAGCCCGTGCTGGCCAACCTGGCGAAGGCGATCGTTCTCTGCCGCAACAATGAGGCGCTGACCGCCCGTCTGGCGGCTGATCGCGACGATGCACGGGCCGAACTCGCCGTGACGCTGGCGCAGAGCGAGCGCGAACGGGCGTTCCTGGACTGCCTGTATGACGCGATTCCCGACCTTGTCTGGGTCAAGGACATGAATGGTGTTTACCTTTCGTGCAATCCCAGCTTTTGCCGACTCTACAACGCCAGCGAACATGCCATTGTCGGTCGTCGCGACGAAGACTTCGTCAGCCCGGAGCTGGCCGGGTTTTTCCGCCGCAACGACCAGATGGCGGTGGCCGCTGGCGGACCGACACTCAACGAGGAATGGCTGACCTTTGCCGATAACGGCTATCGCGGCCTGTTCGAAACCATCAAGACGCCGATGCGGGATCGTGACGGCCACCTCATCGGCGTACTCGGGATTTCGCGCGAAATTACCGAGCGGCGGCGCATCGAAGAGGCCCTGCGCGCCAGCGAGGCCGAACTGGCCATCCACCGGCAAAATCTGGAAGCCCTGGTGGCCGAGCGTACCCGGGCGCTGGCCGAAGCGAACATGCGCCTGGCGCAGACGCAGTTCGCGATGGACAGGGTAGGCATCGGCATCCACTGGGTCGATTGCGACAGCGGTCGTTTCGTCTACGTGAATCATGCGGCGGCAGCGATGCTGGGCTACCGTCCCGATGAAATGCTTGAAATGAGCGTGCCGGATATCGATCCAGCTTTTCCGTCGGGCGATTTTGTGGCGCGCACGCATGATTTCCGGGAACAGAAGCAGGTCTGTTTCGATACCGTTAACCGGCGTCGCGACGGCAGCGAGATTCCGGTCAACGTCACGCTGTACTACCGTCCGGCGGGCTCGGCCGAACCGGCGCGTTTCATTACCTTTGTTCGTGACATCAGCGACAGCAAGCGAGTCGAGCAGCAATTGCGCGAGGCCAAGGATATGGCCGAGTCGGCGACGCGCGCCAAGAGCGATTTCCTGGCCAACATGAGCCATGAGATCCGGACCCCCATGAATGCGATCATTGGTAGCACTCACCTGATGCGGCGTGGCGGTCTGAGCGAAATGCAGTCAGTGCAGGTTCAGCGCATCGAAAAGGCCGGCCAGCATTTGCTGTGCGTCATCAACGATATCCTCGACCTCTCGAAGATCGAGGCCGGTAAATTCGAACTCGACAGCGAGGTGGTGGCGCCGGCGAGCATTCTTGCCGAGGTCGCCGCCATGCTTGGCGAGCGTGCCCAGGACAAGGGGCTGGTCCTGAATGTCGAGGCGGCCGACCTCCCGGCCAGTTTGCAGGGCGATGCGACGCGCTTGAAGCAGGCCTTGCTCAACTACGCCAATAACGCCATCAAGTTTACCAGCCAGGGGGCGGTGACCTTGCGCGCTCGCGTGCTGGACGAGGATGCCGACGGCGTCCTCCTGCGCTTCGAGGTTCAGGATACCGGGATCGGCATCGAGCCGGCCGTGCTGGAACGCCTGTTCAAGCCGTTCGAGCAGGCGGATGCCTCGACCACCCGACAATACGGTGGGACCGGCCTTGGCCTGGCGATTTCCCGGCATCTCGCCGAACTGATGGGCGGTCAGGCGGGAGCGGTCAGTCAGCCGGGGCAGGGAAGCACGTTCTGGCTGACGGCACGTTTGCAACGTCCGGCGATGCCGGTTGCTGCATCGCGACAACTCGACATCTCGGGGAACGCAGAGGAGGCGCTGTTTCGCGAATTTGCCGGCAGCCGGGTCCTGGTTGTCGAGGATGAACCGGTCAACCGGGATGTGGCCGCGATGCTGCTCGAGGATGTCGGTCTGCGCGTCGAACTCGCAGTCGATGGCTGCGAAGCCGTGGAAAGACTGGCTGCGGAGGAGTACGCCTTGATCCTGATGGACATGCAGATGCCGAGGCTGGATGGTGTCGAAGCGACACGGCAGATTCGCCGTTTGCCGAACGGTCGCAGCCTGCCTATCCTGGCTTTGACGGCCAATGTCTTTGCCGAGGACCGGGAGCGCTGTCTGGCTGCCGGGATGAACGATTTTGTCAGCAAACCGGTCGATCCCGACCAGTTGTACATCACCCTGCTCAGCTGGTTTCGACTAAGCCAAGCCGCACAGCCTGCCTGAGCGGTGCCAGGCTGCGAGCGCTAGCAGGCATCGGCGACGCAATGCTGCTCAGGCCGGGAGCGGTTCGAACAGGGCGGCGAGGTCGTCGGTGCCGAACTTGATATCGACCCGGTGGTCGTCGGACAGAATGCCGGCGGCCAGCTCGGCCTTGCGCTCCTGCAGGGCGAGAATCTTTTCCTCGATGCTGCCGCCGACGATCAGCTTGTAGACGAAGACCGGCTTGTCCTGGCCGAGGCGGTGGGCGCGGTCGGTGGCCTGGTTTTCGACTGCCGGATTCCACCACGGGTCGTAGTGGATGACGGTATCGGCGGCAGTCAGGTTGAGGCCGACGCCGCCTGCCTTCAGGCTGATCAGGAAGACCGGTACTTCGCCCTCCTGGAAACGACGGATCGGCATCTCCCTATCCTCGGTGCTGCCAGTGAGCAGGGCGTAGGGAATGCCGATCTGGTTCAGTTCGTTTTCGATCAGCGCCAACATGCTGGTGAATTGCGAGAAGACGAGAATCTTGCGCCCTTCGTCGACCAGCTCGGGCAGCATTGCCATCAGGAGGTCGAGCTTGGCCCTTTCCTTGACCTTCTTGGCGGCATTCGACTTGACCAGGCGCGGGTCGCAGCAGACCTGGCGCAGCTTGAGCAAGGCGTCGAGGATGACGATCTGGCTGCGCGCAAAACCACGGTTGGCGATTTCGTCGCGAATCTTGGCATCCATCGCGGCGCGAACGGTTTCGTAGAGGTCGCGCTGGCTGCCTTCAAGCTCGACCGAGCGGACGATGACGGTCTTCGGCGGCAGTTCGCGGGCAACATCCTCTTTCTTGCGGCGCAGGATAAACGGCCGGATGCGGCGGGCCAACAGGCTGCGCCGTTGCTCGTCGCCGACCTTCTCGATCGGGGTTCGCCAGTGTTTGGTGAATTGCTTGCTGGTGCCGAGGAAGCCGGGGAGCAAGAAGTCGAACTGGCTCCACAGTTCGCCGAGGTGGTTTTCGAGCGGCGTGCCGGTCAGGCACAGGCGGTGCCGCGCATCGATCTTGCGCACCGCTTCGGCGCTCTGGCTCTGGGCGTTCTTGACCGTCTGCGCTTCGTCGAGAATGAGCAAATGGTAGCTGTATTGCATCAGGATGTCGGCGTCGCGCCAGAGCAGCGGATAGGTGGTCAGTACGACATCGTGCTCGGCAATCTCGGCGAAGCGGCTCTTGCGCTCCGGGCCGTGCAGCGACAGCACTTTGAGGGCCGGGGCGAAGCGGGCGGCTTCGCTCTTCCAGTTGAAGATCAGCGAAGTCGGCAAGACGATCAGGGCCGGCTTGTCGAGACGGCCGCCTTCCTTTTCGAGCAACAGGTGGGCCAGGGTCTGGGCGGTTTTGCCGAGACCCATGTCATCGGCCAGGATGCCGGACAGATCTTGCTCGCGCAGGAATTGCAGCCAGGCCAGGCCTTCCTTTTGGTAAGGGCGCAGTTCCAGGCCGAGTCCGGCTGGCGGTTCGATATCGACGATGCCTTGGGCGGCGCGCAGTTTGTCGGCCAGGGCCAGGACGTCGCTCTGGCCGCGGAACTGCCAGCGGCTGGTGTCGTTGAGTTCGCTCAGGCGCGGTGCGTCGAAGCGCGACAGGCGCAGCGTCTCGCCGCCGGTGAAGCCGTCGAAGAGATCGATCAGCGTCGCCGCCAGCGGTTTGATGCGGCCGGCCGGGACGCGCAGTCGCTTGCCGCTCGGGGTGTGCAGTTCGACCGGTTCGTCGTCGGGAATGAAGGCCAGTTGAAGCGTTTCCAGCCAGCGGGCGTCGCGCCGGAAAAGGGCGGCGAGGAGCGGGGCGAGCGGCAGGCGCTGGCCTTCGACGATGATGCCCATGTCGAGATTGAACCAGCCGCCTTCCGATTCGATCAGGTCGGCTTCCCAGCCCTCGACGTCGAGGACGTGGTGGCGGAAATCCTCGGGGAACTCGATCTGCCAGCCGGCCTGTTTGAGCTTTTCGCGGCCCTCGCTCATGAAGGCCGTCCAGTCGCGGTCGCTAGCCAGGCCATAGACGCCTTCCGGCGGGCTGCCAAAGGTGTACAGGGTGTGGCCGGGAATCTTCTCCAGGCCGCTGCCGGCGAGTGCGGCCAGGGCTTTGGCTTCGGCTTCGGGGCGGCGCTTCAGGCGGACCGTCTCGCCTTCGGGCAGGGTGATGAATTCCTGTGTTTCGTCGGCCCGGATATCGGCATCGGCATATCGGAAAATGACCCGGGCGACGTCGAAGGGGCCGCCGCTGAAACTCTGCGGGTAGCCCCGCCAGGCGCGATAGCCATGGGTATGGATGGTGTCGAGCTGGAGGATGGCCTGCAGCGGGGCATCGATCAGGCGCAGGCGGGCGCTGGCGTCCTCGGCTGGCGGTGGCAGGTCGGGCGCCAGTTCGGACAGGGCGTCGGCGACCAGGGCCGCTTCCTTGGCGGAGAGCGGCGGCAAGGTGAACAGCTTGCTCAGCACGGCCGGGTTGCCGCTGATTTCGAGTGGCCCGATTTCGCCGCCGTTGGCGTCGAGATACCAGGGCGGATCGACCGTGACCACCATGTCGGCGGCGGGCTCCGGTTTCAGGTAGGGGCGCTGCAGGCCCATTGCATCGACTTGCCAGCCTATGCTGGCCGGTCGGCAGGGGCCGGCGTGCAGCGGCAGGCCGAGATCGTCTTCCGGGTAGAGGCGATGGCTGGCCGCCATGCGTTGCAGGACCTCGGCGCCATGCTTCGGCCCCAGGCCGAAGGCGCGCAGGCCGCTTTCGTGGCCGCGATCGGCCCAGATCAGGCGCAGGATGCCGAGGTCTTCCTCATTGACGAACTGCGGCGGGGTGATCAGGGCACGATCGACCTTCCACCACTCTTCGGCGCTTTCCGGATATTTGCCCTTGCGGATTTCGATGCCGAAGTGACGGCGGTCCGTCGTCCATTTCAGGATGTAGAACAATTGCTGGCGGGCGCCGCTTGGTCTGGCCTTCTTCTTGGCGACGGCCACCGAGGCGCGGCGCAGATCCTCAACCCAGGAGAGCACGCCGGTGCTGACCGGTTCGACCGGGTTGCGTTCCTCGATGGCCTTGAGCAGCATCGCCGCCACATGCTTGCAGTCCACGCCGGTCGAGCAAGTGCAGCCGCTGATCAGCGAAACGCTGCCGTTCTTGTGCTGCACCAGGCGGGCGATCGAGGTATAGGGTTGACGCGCCGAGCCGGGGACGATGGCGCGGACGCGTTCGTCCTCGACGTCGAGTTCCTGGACCAGATCGACGTAGGGTCGGCCTTTGGCGACTTCGGCTTCGCCGAGCCAGGCGACGACGTCTTCTTCGCTGTAGGTGGTCAGGGTGACGGCCGACATGCTGCGTCGTTCAGCAGACCAGGAGCGCGGTCAGGCACGCCAGCAGCAGGGCGATGACGGCCAGCCAGCGATTCTGCCGGTTCTGGGCGGCAATCAGGCGTTCGAGCTGGGGTTGCAGGTCGGCTTTGGGCGGCTGCGCCAAGGCCTGGTGCACGAGGCGTGGCAATTGCGGCAGGCTGCGTGCCAGGTAGGGGGCTTCCTGCTTGAAGGTCTTGACCAGGCCGCGCCAGCCGATCTGCTCGCTCATCCAGCGTTCAAGGAAGGGCTTGGCAGTCTTCCACAGGTCGAGTTCGGGGTCGAGTTGGCGGCCGAGGCCTTCGATGTTGAGCAGGGTCTTCTGCAGCATCACCAGCTGCGGCTGGATTTCGACATTGAAGCGACGCGAGGTCTGGAACAGGCGCAGCAGCACCTTGCCGAAGGAGATGTCCTTGAGCGGCCGGTCGAAGATCGGCTCGCAGACGGCGCGGATGGCCGCCTCGAATTCGTCGACGCGGGTGTCCTTGGGCGCCCAGCCGGATTCGATGTGAGCTTCGGCGACGCGCTTGTAGTCGCGGCGGAAGAAGGCGAGGAAATTCTGCGCCAGGTAGTTTTTGTCGGAATCGGTCAGCGTGCCGACGATGCCGAAATCGAGTGCGATGTAGCGGCCGTCGGCATGGATGAAGATATTGCCGGGGTGCATGTCGGCGTGGAAGAAGCCGTCGCGGAAAACCTGGGTGAAGAAAATTTCGACGCCGGCAGCGGAGAGCTTGGTGAGATCGATGCCGTCGGCGCGCAGCTTGTCGATCTGCGAGATCGGCGTGCCGTGCATGCGCTCCATGACCATCACTGTCGAGGTGCAATGGTCCCAATGCACTTCCGGGACGATGAGCAAGGTGGAGTCGGTGAAATTGCGGCGCAATTGCGAAGCATTGGCGGCTTCGCGCATCAGGTCGAGTTCGTCGCGCAGGTATTTGGCGAATTCGGCGACCACCTCGCGCGGCTTCAGGCGCTTGCCGTCCGACCAGAGCTTTTCGAGGAGCAGCGCGAAGCTGTCCATCAGCGCCAGATCGTGCTCGATGACCGACAGCATGTTGGGGCGCAGGATCTTGACGGCGACCTCATGGCCGCCGTCCTCTTCCTTGAGGCGGGCGAAATGCACCTGGGCGATCGAGGCGGAAGCGACCGGTACCGGGTCGAATTGGGCAAAGACTTCGCTGGCCGGGCGGCCGTAGGCTTTTTCGATTTCGCTCAGGGCCAGTTCCGAGCCGAAAGGCGGAACACGATCCTGCAGGCGTGCCAGTTCGTCGGCGATGTCGGGCGGCATCAGGTCGCGCCGCGTCGAAAGCACCTGGCCGAACTTGACGAAGATCGGCCCGAGCGCTTCCAGGGCCAGGCGCAGCCGGACGGCGCGTGGCGTCGACAGGTCGCGCCAGAATTGCAGCGCGTTGGCGAGGCGCACCAGGCGGCCGCTGGGCTCGTGTTCGAGCACCATCTCGTCCAGTCCGAAACGGCTGGCGACCGAGGCAATCTTGAGCAGGCGAAGGAGGCGCATGGCGACGGGGGGACCGGGGCGGGCAAAAAAGCTAAACGAGCATGTTAACACGTGGTCGCTCGTCGTGTGCCCGTTTTGCCGCGGTCGAGCCGATGTCCGACGCGAGTCAGCATGTTGCGCTAGCGTGTCGCCTGCTGATCGATGCCTTAGGATAAACTGCGACGACAGGGATGTGCCCTGCCGCCCAGTCGGATAAGAATTTCCCGAGCCTTGCCATGAACGAATTAAAACAACCGTCGGAGATTGCACGGGAAGCGCTCAAGTTGCTGGCGATGCGACATCTGCCGCCGACGCCGGCCAATTTTCAGGCTTGTTACAACGAAATCGCGCAGTTGCCCAATGTGGCGCAATTTCCCGAGTCGCCGCTGCGCCAGATCGCGGCCGGCCTCAAAGCCCGCGATGATGCACAGTTGCGGCATCTGGAAAATCTCGATGCCGCCATCGGTCGGCGTAGCTGGCATGGCGTTCAGGAGGCCTTGCTCGGCTTCATCGCGGCGGCGGCGAAGCCGCGCGAGTGCATCGAGGTCAATGTTGCGGCGCCGGCTTTGCCAGGTGAGTTCGCCAGTCGTCTGGCCAGCTTCGTTGAAAGCGTCCTGCCCGCCCTGGGTGAGGAAAATGAGCGGTTGGGCGAACTTTCCGCCGCCTTGTTGCAGGTCTTGCGCCAGCCAGTGGTGGATGTCGAGGCGGCGCTCGGAATCTTGAAGGGGCTTAGTCACCAGGCGACGTTTGCGGCCGAGGAGCAGGTCGAGATCAAGGCTTCGCTGTTGAACCTGCTGCATTTGATCATCGAGAACATCGGTGAGCTCAGTCTCGACGACAGCTGGCTCAAGGGGCAGGTCGACGGTTTGCTGGCGGCAGTTTCGCCGCCACTCACCCTGCGTCATCTCGATGAAATGGAGCGGCGTCTGCGCGATGTGATGATCAAGCAGAGCGAGGCGAAGAATCGTTCGATCGAGGCGCAGGAGGAAATGCGCCAGATGCTGGCTGCCTTCATCGAGCGCCTGGCGACGATCAACGAATCGAGTGCGCATTTTCAGGGGCAGATCGAGGACAGCACGCGCAAGATCGAGAAAATCAGCCGCCTCGAGGATCTGGCGCCGCTGCTGCGCGAAGTGGTCGATGCGACGCGGGCGATGGCCGAGGAAACCTCGCTTTCGCGTCAGCAACTGGAGGCCTTGCAGGACAAGGTGTTGAAGACCGAGGCCGAACTCGTGCAGCTGCATCTTGAACTCGACAATGCCAGTGCGCTGGCCCGCCACGACCCGCTGACCGATGCGCTCAACCGCAAGGGGCTGGACGAAGCGCTGGCGCGCGAGATCGCCACCTATCGCCGCAAGGACACGCCACTCTCCTTGTGTCTGCTCGATATCGATAATTTCAAGCGCCTCAACGACCGTCTCGGGCACGAAGCCGGCGATGCGGCACTGGTGCATCTGGCCGATGTCGCCCGCCGCTGCATGCGGCCGACCGATACCCTGGCGCGCTATGGCGGGGAGGAGTTCGTCATCCTGATGCCGGACACCACGCTGGAAAATGGCATGGAGGCGATGACGCGCTTGCAGCGCGAGCTGACCAAGGCCTTCTTCCTGTCCGGCAAGGAAAAGGTGCTGATCACCTTCAGTGCCGGGGTTGCCCAGCTAGGGCCGGAGGAGTCGGGCGGCGATGCGATCAAGCGGGCCGACCAGGCGATGTACCTGGCCAAGCGGGCTGGCAAGAACCGGGTGATGAGCGCCTGAGTCTTCCGATATGACGCGAATCCAGGGCTTTCCTCCTGTCGCGGCGCCAGGGGTGCGCTGCCTGATCCTGGGCAGCATGCCGGGGCTGGCATCCTTGCAGGCGAATTGCTACTACGCGCATCCGCGCAATGCCTTCTGGTCGATCATGGGCGATCTGCTCGGCGCCGGTCCCGAACTGCCCTATGCGGCACGTCTGGACAAATTGGTTGCCGCCGGAATTGCGCTATGGGATGTGATCGCCGCCTGCGAGCGGCCAGGCAGCCTGGATGCGGATATTGTCGGCCAGACGGTGCTGCCCAACGATTTCGTGAGTTTCCTGGCGCTCTACCCCGGGATCGAGCGCATCTATTTCAACGGTGCTGCCGCCGAGCAGGCTTTTCGCCGCCATGTCCTGCCGCGCCTGGTCGATCGGCCGCTCCGGCTGCACCGCCTGCCGTCAACCAGCCCGGCGCATGCGGCGCGCAGTTACGCCGACAAACTGGCTGCCTGGTCGATCATCGTCGCCCAATAATCAGGCAGTGGCAGCGTATAATCGCGCTCTTGAAAATTTTAGCCGCACACTCATGGCCCAAGACGTTAAATCCCAAGACGCCAAGTCCCAACTCGCCGCACTGCTGCAGCAGGCCCTGTCCGGCGTCGCGCCGGACGCTGCCGAGACCCCGATTCATCTCGAACGCCCGCGTGATCCGACGCATGGCGATTTCGCCACCAACCTGGCCATGCAACTGGCCAAGGCACTGAAAAGGAATCCGCGCGACATCGCGCAGCAACTGCTCGCAGCCCTGCCGGCTTCGGCTCTGGTCAGCAAGGCGGAAATCGCCGGTGCCGGCTTCATCAATTTCACGCTCGATGCCGGCGCCAAGACCGGCGTCGTCAAGGCCGTGCTGGCCGAGGGCGCCAATTTCGGTCGCTCCACCCAGGGCGGCTGGCAGAAGGTCCAGGTCGAGTTCGTCTCGGCCAACCCGACCGGCCCGCTGCACGTCGGCCACGGCCGCGGTGCCGCCTATGGCGCCTCACTGTCCAGCCTGCTGACCTTCGCCGGCTGGGATGTCACCCGCGAGTATTACGTCAATGACGCCGGTCGTCAGATGGATATCCTCGGCCTGTCCACCTGGCTGCGTTATCTCGACCAACATGGCGTGGTCGTGCCTTTCCCGCCCAATGCCTACCAGGGCGATTACGTGCGCGAGATGGCGGCGCAGCTCAGGAACGCGCATGGCGACAAATACCTGCGCACCGCCGATGCCGTGCTGGCCGGCACGCCGGGTCTGCCGGAAGCCGGGCGGGCCGATGACGAAGCCAAGCAGCAGCGCGAACTGCATCTCGATGCCTTGATCGCCCGTGCCAAGGAGCTGCTCGGCCCTGACTGGGAGTACGTGCATCAGCATGCGCTGAATGAGCAGTTGGCCGATTGCCGCGACGATCTCAAGGAATTCGGCGTCGAATTCGAAGTCTGGTATTCCGAGAAGGCGCTTTACGACACCGGCCTGGTTGCCCGTTGCGTCGATCTGCTGGAAAAGAAGGGGCATCTCTACGTCCAGAACGGTGCCCGCTGGTTCAAGTCGACGGCTTTCGGCGACGAGAAGGACCGCGTCGTGCAGCGCGAAAACGGCTTGTATACCTACTTCGCTTCCGATATCGCCTACCACCTCAACAAGTTCGAGCGCGGTTTCGACAAGGTCATCAACATCTGGGGCGCCGACCACCACGGGTACATCCCGCGCGTTACCGGCGCGATCAAGGCGCTGGAGCTCGATTCCGACAAGCTGCAGGTGGCGCTGGTCCAGTTCGCGGTGCTCTACCGCAACGGCCAGAAAGCCTCGATGTCCACCCGTTCCGGCGAGTTCGTGACGCTGCGCGAATTGCGCAAGGAAGTCGGCAACGACGCCTGCCGCTTCTTCTACGCGCTGCGCAAATCGGATCAACACCTCGATTTCGACCTCGATCTGGCGAAGAGCCAGACCAACGAGAACCCGGTCTACTACATCCAGTACGCGCATGCCCGCATCTGTTCGGTGGTCAATCAGTGGGGCGGCAATGTCGCCGAGCTGGGCGATGCCAACCTGGCGCTGCTCAATAGCCCGCGCGAACTGGCCATCGCCAGCAAGCTGACCGAATTTCGCGATGTCATCGAAGCGGCGGCCCGCGACCTGGCACCGCACATGATCGCCTTCTATCTGAAGGATCTGGCCGGCGAGTTCCATGGCTGGTACAACGCCGAGCGCATGCTGGTCGACGATGTGGCGCTGCGTGAAGCCCGTGTGGCGCTGGCCACCGCCATCCGTCAGGTGATCCGCAACGGCTTGGCCATCCTGGGTGTCAGCTGCCCCGAATCGATGTAAGGAAAGCGTCCGATGAGTCGCGATATGAAACCCCGCAAGAGCCAGCCGGCCAGGAAAAAATCCGGCGGCGGGACCTTGATCGGCATGTTCATCGGTCTGGTCCTCGGTGTCGGCGTAGCGGCGGCCGTGGTCTGGTACATGAACAAGTCGCCGTTGCCCTTCGGCAACAAGGTGGCCGCACCGGCCAAGCCGGAAACGACGCCGCTCGCCAATGCCAAGCCGGCCGCGTCGAACGGCCAGCCGGCGCAGCAGCCGGTGGCCTTGCCCGGCAAGCCGGGCGACCCGATTCCGGAAAAGCGCTTCCAGTTCTACGACATCCTCCCCGGCAAGGCCGATGCGGTACCGGACAAGTCGGACAAGGCGGCGAAACCGGAAGCCAAGCAGGATGAGGCCAAGAAAGACGAGGCCAAAAAAGACGACAAGAAGGAAGAAAAGAAAGAAGAGCCGAAGGAGAGCAAGACCCCGCTCTTCCTGCAGGCGGGTTCCTTCAGCACGGCGCAGGATGCCGACAACCAGAAGGCCAAGCTGGCCTTCATGGGCATTGAGGCAGTGATCCAGCAGGTGATGATTCAGGACAAGACTTTCTTCCGCGTCCGGGTCGGGCCTTACACGCGGCTCGATGATTTGAACAAAGTCCGCGTCGAACTGGCCAAGGCTGGCATCGACGCTCAACTCGCCAAAAACAAGGAGTAACGCATGAAGTTCGCTCGTCGCAGTTTCGTTGCAGCGCTGTTTGCCCTCGGGGCGGCCATGGCCTTGCCGGTTTCCGCCCAGGTGTCGGGCCGGGATTACACCGCGATCATGCCGGTCCAGCCGACCGACGACCCGGCCAAGATCGAGGTGCTCGAGTTCTTCAGCTACGGCTGCCCGCATTGCAATGATTTCAATCCCTTGCTGTCGGCCTGGGTGGCCAAGCAGCAGGGCGATGTCGTGGTCAAGAAGGTGCCGGTCACCTTCGGTCGCGCCGCCTGGACCAATATCGCCAAATTGTTCTACACGCTCGAAGTGACCGGCGATGCAGTTCGTCTGGAAAGCGATATTTTCAAGGCGATTCATGTCGAGCGGGCCAATTTGTTCGATGAGAAGAGCATGCTGGATTGGGTAGTCAAGAAAGGCGTCGATGGCAAGAAGTTCAGCGACACCTACAACTCCTTCGGCGTCAACAGCAAGGTCAAGCGGGCCGAGCAAATGGCCCAGGCTTTCAAGATCACCGGTGTTCCGGCGCTCGCCGTGGAGGGACGTTTCCTGGTTGGCGGCAAGGATTTCAACGACGCGCTGGCCATTACCGACGGTCTGATCGCCAAGGTGCGCAACGAGAAGTCGGGCAAGGGCGCCAAGAAGTAATTGACCCTCAAAGTCTTCATCACGGGCGCCTCGTCGGGTATCGGCGAGGCGCTTGCCGTTTACTACGCGGAAAAGGGGGCAATCCTCGGCCTCGCCTCGCGTCGTCTGGCCTCGCTCGATGCCCTCAACCAGCGCCTGGGCGGTCGTCACGCCTGCTACGCGCTGGATGTCGCCGAGGCGCCCGCGCTGCACGCCGCGGCCGTCGACTTCATCGACCGTTTCGGCGCGCCCGATGTGGTCATCGCCAATGCCGGCGTGTCGGCCGGAACCTTGACCGAGTGCGAGGAAGATCTGGCCGTCTTTCGGCGGTTGATGGATACCAACGTGTTCGGCATGGCGGCGACTTTTGCACCTTTCATCCCGGCCATGAAGGCGGCCGGCGAGCGTCGTCCCATGCAGCGTCTGGTCGGTATCGCATCGGTCGCCGGCATTCGTGGCCTGCCCGGGGCGGAGGCCTATTCCGCCTCGAAGGCGGCGGCGATCACTTACCTGGAGAGTTTGCGCCTGGAGATGCGGCCGCACGGCATTCGGGTGGTGACCATTGCCCCGGGCTACATCGAGACGCCGATGACGGCGATCAATCCCTATCCGATGCCTTTCCTGCTGCCGGCTGCCAAGGCGGCGCCGCGTTTTGCCGCGGCCATCGAGCGTGGCGTCAGCTATGCGGTGATTCCCTGGCAGATGGGCGTCGTCGCCAAGCTCCTGCGCATTCTGCCCAACTGGCTCTACGACCGCTTGTTCGCCAGCGCGCCGCGCAAGCCGCGCGGCTTGTTAAAATAGCGCGATGCTTGAACTGAAAATCAATGGCGAAATCCGCCAGTTCCCTGAAGCCCTGAGCGTTGCCGGCCTGATCGATCAGCTCGGTTTTAGCGGCAAACGCATCGCCGTCGAACGTAACGGCGAAATTGTCCCGAAAAGCCAGCATGCGGCGACGCAACTGGCCTCGGGCGATCAGCTTGAAATCGTCGTCGCCGTCGGCGGCGGCTAAAGGCGCCAATAAAATGCCCCTGGCGTTGTTGTGCCTCCTCGCCGTACCGGTTGTACTGTCCTCGTCGGCCCGCCTAGCCAGGGCCGCTGCGCTGCATTTTTCCAGCGCCTTTAAGGAGAAAACTCCATGCATCAACTGAACATCGCCGGCAAGGCGTATCGTTCCCGCTTGCTGGTCGGCACCGGCAAATACAAGGATTTCGCCGAAACCCGTGCTGCCATCGACGCGTCAGGTGCCGAGATCGTCACCGTCGCCGTGCGTCGGGTCAATATCGGTCAGGATGCAGGTCAGCCGAACCTGCTCGATGCTGTACCGATGTCGAAATTCACCATCCTGCCCAACACCGCCGGCTGCTACACCGCCGACGATGCGGTGCGCACGCTGCGCCTGGCGCGCGAACTGCTCGACGGCCATCCGCTGTGCAAGCTGGAAGTGCTGGGCGATCCGACCAACCTGTTCCCGAACATGCCGGAGACGCTGAAGGCGGCCGAGACGCTGGTCAAGGACGGCTTCCAGGTCATGGTCTACTGCGCCGACGACCCCATCCAGTGCAAGATGCTCGAAGAGATCGGCTGCGTCGCGGTGATGCCGCTGGCTTCGCTGATCGGTTCCGGCATGGGCATCGTCAACCCGTGGAACCTGCGCCTGATCATCGACAACGCCAAGGTGCCGATCATTGTCGATGCCGGCGTCGGCACCGCGTCCGACGCGACCATCGCCATGGAACTGGGTTGCGACGGCGTGCTGATGAACACCGCCATCGCCCACGCCAAGGATCCGGTGCTGATGGCTTCGGCCATGAAGAAGGGCATCGAGGCCGGGCGCGAGGCCTATCTGGCCGGCCGCATGGCGCGCAAATACTATTCGGCCGACCCGTCGTCGCCGACCAGCGGATTGATCGGCTCATGAGCGGCGCACCCTTGATCGAATCGGGCGCGGCTCGCGACGACGGCGTTTATGCCGAAGGCCGCGAGGGGCATGGCCACATCAAGAGTTTCGTGCGCCGGGCCGGCCGCATGTCGGAGGCGCAGCACCGCTATTTCGACGAGATGATGCCGAAGATCGGCATCCCCTATCAGCCGTCCAACATCGATCTGGAAGCGGTGTTCGGTCGAGACAACCCGAAGATTCTCGAAATCGGTTGCGGCATGGGCGAAACGACGGCGAAGATTGCCGAGGCCAATCCGGACAAGGACTATTTCGGCCTGGAAGTGCATGTGCCCGGTGTCGGCGCACTGTGCAAGCTGATCGCCGAAAAGAATCTGGCCAACCTGCGCATCGGCAATCACGATGCCGTCGAGGTGGTGCGCGACATGCTGCCGGAAGGCTCGCTGTCCGGCATCCATGTCTTTTTCCCCGATCCCTGGCACAAATCGCGGCACAAGAAACGCCGCTTGATCCAGCCGCCTTTTGTCGAATTGCTGGCATCGCGTCTCAAGCCCGGCGGCTATTTCCATTGCGCCACCGACTGGGAAAACTATGCCCTGCAGATGCTTGAAGTGCTGGGGGGCGAGGCCAGCCTGCAGAACAGCGTCGCCGGTCCGAGCCGGGCTGCCCTGGCGGCGGCCCTCGAAGCCGACAGCAGCGCCGGCTTGTCCGGCTTTGCGCCGCGCCCAGACTACCGCCCGCTGACCAAGTTCGAGAATCGTGGCCTGCGTCTGGGTCACGGCGTCTGGGACATCATCTTTCACAAGCGCTAGTCGGCGCCGGCCGTTATGTGTCCGGCTCCGCCGCTGCGGCGAGGCCGGACCTTTTTTATTTGCCCGTGGCGCCTGGATGGCGCGGCGGGGTAGTCATGATTGAAAGTAGGAAATATGTGGTTCAAGAATCTTCAGCTTTATCGTCTGCCGACGCCATGGAATATCGATCTCGCCAAGTTCGAGGAGCAACTGGCGCGGGCCCCCTTCGTCAAATGCCCGAGCAACCAGCCGATGTCGCGCGGCTGGGTATCGCCGCGCCGGGATGGGGCGCTGGTCTATTCCCTGGGGCGCCAATGGATGATCGCCCTTGCCGTCGAGCAGCGCCTGCTGCCCTCGTCGGTCGTCAATGACGAGGTCAAGGAACGGGCCGAGCAGATCGAGGCGCAGCAGGGCTATGCCCCGGGTCGCAAGCAGATGAAGGAACTGAAGGAGCGCGTCACCGAGGAATTGATGCCGCGCGCCTTCACCCGCCGCCGCACCACCTATGTCTGGGTCGATCCGCAGAACGGCTGGTTCTGCGTCGATGCGGCCAGTCCGGCCAAGGCCGAAGAAGTGATCGAGCACCTGCGCCATTGCCTGGACGAGTTCCCTCTCTCCATGGTGCATACCCAGGTTTCGCCGCAGTCGGCGATGGCCGACTGGCTGGCTGGCGGCGATGCGCCGGCCGGCTTCACCATCGACCGCGACTGCGAACTGAAGGCGGCAGGCGAGGAAAAATCGGCGGTGCGCTACGTCAAGCATCCGCTCGACGGCGACGAGATCGCCGGCGAGATCAAGGCCCACCTGGCCAGCGGCAAGCTGCCGACCAAGCTGGCCCTGACCTGGGACGACCGGATTTCCTTCGTGCTCGGCGAAAAGCTGGAAGTGAAGCGCCTGGCCTTCCTCGACCTCCTCAAGGAAGAGGCCGAGAAAAGCGCCGAAGTGGCCGACGAGCAATTCGATGCCGACTTCGCGCTGATGACCGGCGAATTCGTCCGTTTCCTGCCGCAGCTGATCGAAGCGCTCGGCGGCGAAGTCGTCGATACGCCGTGAAGGCCGACGCAGCCTGTCCTTGCGGCAGCAGCCGGGCCTACCCGGCCTGTTGCGGCCGCTGGCATGCCGGGGCCGCGGCCGAAACTGCCGAGGCCTTGATGCGTTCGCGCTACAGCGCCTTCGTGCTCGGCCTGGCCGATTACCTGCTGGCCACTTGGCATGCCTCGACCCGGCCGGGCGAGCTCGATTTGAGCGACGAAGCCGCTACCAAATGGCTGGGGCTCGAGATCAAGCGCCATCAGGCGCAGGATGCCGCGCACGCCATCGTCGAATTCGTCGCCCGTTACCGGGTGGCCGGGCGGGGTCACCGCCTGCACGAAACCAGCCGTTTTGTCCGTGAGGACGGCCGCTGGTTCTATGTCGATGGCGACATCGACACCCGGGGCAAGACCGCCTGAAACGGCGCCCCAAACCACCAGAAAAGAATCCCCATGATCATCCTCAAGAACGTCACGCTGCGCCGTGTTTCCAAGGTGCTGCTGGACAAGGCCTCGGTCACCATCAATCCCGGTGAAAAGGTCGGCCTGGTCGGCCGCAACGGGGCCGGCAAGTCCACGCTGTTCGCCTTGCTCAACGGCACGCTGCATGAGGATGGCGGCGATTACTCCATTCCCAGGCAGTGGCGGATGGCGCAGGTGGCGCAGGACATGCCGGAAACCAGTCAGTCGGCGACCGATTTCGTCATCGACGGCGACACCACCTTGCTTGCCGCCCGCAACGAGGTGGCCGCCGCCGAGGCCAGCGATGACGGCATGCGCATGGCCGAAGCCTACATGGCGCTCAACGATGCCGGCGAGCACGATGCCGAAGCCCGCGCCCAGGCGCTGATCCTCGGCCTTGGCTTCAAGGTCTCGGAACTGCACAACCCGGTGGACAGCTTTTCCGGCGGTTGGCGCATGCGCCTGCAACTGGCGCGCGCCCTGATGTGCCCGTCCGACATCATGCTGCTCGACGAACCGACCAACCACCTCGACTTGGACGCCCTGGTCTGGCTCGAAGCCTGGTTGAAACGCTATCCGGGCACGCTGATCATGATCAGCCACGACCGCGAATTCCTCGATGCGATCACCGGCGTCACCTTGCATATCGACAACGGCAAGCTGGTGCGTTACGGCGGCAACTACAGCAAGTTCGAAGACATGCGCGCCGAGCAGATGATCCTGCAGCAGGCGGCGATGGCCAAGCAGGCCGACAAGATCGCCCACCTGCAGTCCTTCATCAACCGCTTCAAGGCCAAGGCGAGCAAGGCCAAGCAGGCGCAGAGCCGGGTCAAGGCGCTGGAACGGATGGAGAAGATCGCCCCGGTTCTCACCGATGCCGAATTCACCTTCGAGTTCCAGGAGCCGCAAAACCTGCCCAACCCGATGCTGTCGATGGTCGATGTCGCCATCGGCTATCCGCCGCCGGAAGAGGCGCCAGAAGGTACGCCGCCGACCGTCATCGTGCGCGGCATCAATCGTTCGGTGCAGGCCGGCCAGCGCATCGGCATCCTCGGCGCCAACGGCCAGGGCAAGTCGACGCTGGTCAAGACCATCGCCCGCGACCTCAAGGCGATCAGCGGCGAAGTGACCGAAGGCAAGGGCCTGAGCATCGGCTACTTCGCGCAGCAGGAACTCGATGTGCTGCGGCCGCAGGACACGCCGCTCGAACACATGGTCCGCCTAGCCAAGGAAGCCATCGCCGCAGGGCGCAGCAACGTGCCGGGGCGCGAGCAGGAACTGCGCAATTTCCTCGGCACCTTCAACTTTGGCGGCGAGATGGTCAAGCAGGCGGTCGGCACCATGAGCGGTGGCGAAAAAGCGCGCCTGGTGCTGTGCATGCTGGTCTGGCAGCGCCCCAACCTGCTGCTGATGGACGAGCCGACCAACCACCTCGACCTCAATACCCGGGAAGCCCTGGCCGTCGCTCTCAACGAGTTCGAAGGCACCGTCATGCTGGTCAGCCACGACCGGGCGCTGTTGCGTTCGGTGTGCGACGAGTTCTGGCTGGTCTCGAAGGGCGGCGTGGCGCCGTACGACGGCGACCTGGAAGACTATCAGCGCTACCTGCTCGACGAAGCCCGCCGGGTGCGCGAGGAAGCCGCCGCGGCACATAAACTGGGGCGTGCCTGAAACGCCGGTGGCGCTCAATGCGCTGATTGTCGATGTCAGCCTTGCGCTTAAGGAGCAGTGCTTGGCCAGCCACGATATTGCTCGCCATATCGAGCCGATCGCCAGCTTCCACGTCTGAGGGCTCGGGCCGCCCTGCGGTGCGGCAGCAGCCGGCTGTCTTCAGGCCGGCTCAATCATGTTTCCCCTGTTTGTAGTTTGCGTGGTGTTCCCGTCGAGCGATGCATGTTGCACCGATGTATTACCTTGGCCTTATACTGGCGTGCGCAGAACGTCCAGCGTTTGGTGCAAAAAATACAAACAAAGCGGAGGAAGACATGAATATTCGGCAGAAACTCATTTTGCTGCTCGTCTCGAGCGTGATTGCCTTGCTCGCGGTCGGGGGCTTCGGCTTGCGCGGTATTCTGGTCGAGCAAAGCGCCATCGAGGATATCGGAGGTAACCGGATGCCGTCGGTGATTGCCCTGCTCAAGATCCAGGAAGCGCTGACCAATATTTCGCGCAGTACCTATATCAATCTCGGGATTTCGGCGGGCATGCCGGCCGAGAAGAAGCGTAGCGAGATAGAACTCAGTACCCAGCGCAAGAAAAATGGCCGCCAGGTGGTAGAGAGCAGCGTCAAGCAATACGAGGCCTTGCCATCCGATGCCGATGAGCAGCGCCTCTGGGGGCAGACCAAGAAAGAGCTGGATGGCTGGCTGGCACTGGAAGACAAGATTCTGGCCGCCGAGGAGAAGGCGATCAAGTCGATGACGGATGAGGCTTTCCATGCCTTGTCGGTGGAGACCCGCGAAATCATCGGCCAACGCCGAGCGATGACGGCTGCCTTGACCGGAAATCTGCAGAAAGTGATTGATTTCAACGTCAGCGCAGGGGAAAAGTCCTATCGCCAGGCCAATGAGGCGGCTGCCTCGGCCAAATGGGCAGAAATCGTCGTTTTCGTCCTGGCGGTGATCGGCATTGTCGGCATGGGGTTCTCGATCCTCCTTGCGATCATGCGACCGATCCGCATCGCCCAGGATACGGTGTTGCAGATTGCTGAAACCAATGACTTGAGAAAGCGCGTCGAGTACAGCGGCAGCGACGAAATCGGCCATATGGTCGGCGCCTTGAATCAGATGCTGGAAAAGGTGCGCGCATCGATGCATCACATTCAGAACAACATGAGTGAAGTGAAGGATGCGGTTTCCTCGCTCAATAATGCCTCCTCGGAAGTGGCGAGCAGCTCGGCGGCACAGAGTTCGGCCGCGGCATCGATGGCGGCCAATATCGAGGAACTGACGGTGAGTATCAACACGGTGAGCGACAGTGCGGGCGATGCCCGGCGGCTGGCCACCGAGTCGGCGGACATCTCGGAAGAAGGCGGACAGATCATCCAGCGTACGGTCGACGAGATGGGGACGATCAGCAGCATGGTGACGCGCGCCTCTGAGGTGATCGAGTCGTTGGGCCGGGATGCCGAAAAGATTTCAGCTGTCGTCCAGGTGATCAAGGATGTGGCGGACCAGACCAACCTGCTGGCGCTCAATGCGGCAATCGAGGCGGCGCGGGCCGGCGAGCAGGGGCGAGGCTTTGCGGTGGTGGCGGATGAAGTGCGCAAGCTGGCCGAACGGACGACGCAGTCGACGCTGGATATCGGGACCATGGTCAATGCCATTCAGGCCTCGGCCGGCCAGGCGGTCAGCGAAATGCAGGTGGTGGTCGAGCAGGTCGCGCAAGGGCAGACGCTGGCCAACGACGCCGGCAGCCGGATGAACAACATCCGCCAGTCGGCCCAGCGGGTGACGGCGGCGATTGTCGATATCAGCAGTGCGCTGAAGGAGCAGAGCATGGCCAGCCACGACATCGCCCGCCATGTCGAATCGATCGCCCAGATGACCGACGAGAATCATGCGGCGGCGGAGAACACGGCGGAAAGCGCGCAGCGTCTGGATGCCCTGTCGCACGAAGTGGCTGGTGTGATCGGCAGCTTCCGCGTCTGACGCGGTCCTTTCTCTTTACGCTTTCCCCGGTTGCTTCGCAGGCTGCTTGTTTGCGATGATCCGGGGATTGCTTGGAGAGAATGATGGATTCAGAAGTCGCGCTGGTGAACGAAGCGCCGTGGAAGCACTACTCGGTGCTGGTAGTGGACGACGAGCACGGCATGGTCAGTTTTCTGCAGCGGGCCTTGACGCCGCGCTGTGGCGTGGTTGATACCGCCGGTAGTGTCGAAGAGGCCGAACCCTTGTTGCGCCGCCGCCTGTACGACTTGATCGTGCTCGATATTTCCTTGCCGGGGCGTTCCGGCATCGACTGGCTGCACCAATTGCGCGACGACGGTTATGCCGGCGATGTCGTGCTGATGACTGCCTACGCCGATCTCGATACCGCGATCGATGCCCTGCGGGCCGGTGCTGCCGACTTCCTGCTCAAGCCTTTTTCCCTGGCCCAGGTGCTTAATGCCATGCAGCGCTGCTTCGAGCGTTCGCGCCTGATCCGCGAGAATTTCGTGCTGCGTCGGGAAGTCAGCGAGCGGGCAGCCGATGTCGAAGGCGTCATTGGCCAGTCCGAGGTCATGCTGGCCGCCTGCGAACGACTCAAGCGCATCGCGCCGACCCCGGCCACCGTCTTGTTGACCGGTGAATCCGGTACCGGCAAGGAGGTCGCGGCACGGGCCCTGCACCGGATGAGCAATCGTGCCGCCGGTTCCTTCGTGCCGGTCAATTGCGCGGCGATTGCCGCCGAGCTGATCGAGTCCGAGCTGTTCGGCCACGTCAAGGGCGCCTTTACCGGCGCGCAGCAAAGCCGCGAAGGCTTGTTCTACTACGCCCGCGGCGGCACGCTCTTTCTCGACGAAATCGGCGAATTGCCGGCGGCAGCGCAGGCCAAGCTGCTGCGTGTGCTCGAGGAACGGCGCATCCGTCCGGTTGGTTCGGAACAGGAAATTCCGGTCGACGTGCGGGTGATTGCCGCGACCAATCGCGATCTGAAAGCCGAGGTGGCCGCCCAGCGTTTCCGCCAGGATCTCTATTACCGGCTGCAGGTTGTCGAAGTGACGCTGCCGCCGCTGCGCGAGCGGCCGGAAGACCTGCCCTTGCTGATCGACCATTTCATGGGGCAGCTTGCCCCCTATCTCGATGTGCCGCGCCTCGAACTCGACGGCCGGACGCTGGCCCGCCTGGCGGCCTACGACTGGCCGGGCAATGTGCGCGAGTTGCGCAACTTCGTCGAGCGCTCGTTGATTCTCGGCTGGTTCGATCTGGCGCCGGAACCCTGCGCCAGTGCGGCGAATGCCTTGTTGTCCACGGCCGAGGACAGCCTCGAAGCGGTCGAGAAGCGCCATATCCTCGCCGTGCTGGCCGCCTGCGACGGCAACAAGTCGGAAGCCGGTCGCCGGCTCGGCGTGTCGCGCAAGACCCTGGACCGCAAGTGTCACGCCTGGGGCGTGGCCGAAGCCCATTGAGCACGCCGCCTGCCGGCCCCCTGAATCCGCCCAGCCGGCGCTCGATCCGCGTCCGCCTGCTGTTGCTGGCGCTGTTGCCGCTCGGTGTCGCGATGCCGGTGATGGTGGCGGTGCTGGCCGGCTGGGGCGGCGACTATTTCGATCGGCTGCTGGTGACCAAGGTGCGGGCCGACCTGGCAGTGGCGCACGGCTATTTCGAGCGCGTCTCGGAAGGGCTGGGCCGTTCGGTCGAGGGCCTGGCCGGCTCGGCGCGCCTGTTGCAGGCATTGGAACTGCCGGCCGAGCGGCGCCCGGAAGCCTTGCGCAACCTCTTGGAAACGGCGCGCAGCAAGTCGCGGTTCGATTTTCTCCGTTTTCTCAGCGTCGATAGCTCGCGCCAGGATGCCGAACTCTGGCCGGTACTCGATACCGCGCTGCAAGGCGAGTCGATGACGGCAGCCGAGGTCTTTTCTGCCGACCAGTTGCGAGCCATCGATCCGCAACTGGCCGACCGGGCGCTGACCCAGTTGATCGAGACGCCGAATGCGGTGGCCGATGCACGGGTGGTCGAGTCGCGTGGCCTGCTGATCCATAGTGCTGCTCCGGTGCGTGCCGCCGACGGCCATCTGCTCGGCGTGCTGGTCGGCGGGGTGCTGCTCAACAAGAACCTCGAATTCATTGATCGCCTGAACGAGATCGTCTATCCCGAAGGCGCCCTGCCACTGGGCAGCGCCGGCACCGCGACGCTGTTCCTGGGCGACGTGCGGGTGGCGACCAATGTGCGCTTGTTCGAAGGCGAGCGGGCGATCGGTACGCGGGTGTCCGCCGCCGTTCACCACGCCGTACTCGACGAGGGACGGACCTGGCTGGACCGGGCGTTTGTCGTCCGCGACTGGTATGTCTCGGCCTACGAGCCGCTGCTCGATAGCCGTGGCCAGCGGGTCGGCATGCTCTACGTCGGCTTCCTCGAAGGCCCGTTTACGGCCGCCAAGCATGGTGCGCTGGGCGTCGTGGTGGCGCTGTTCGGCATGGTCATGGTGGTCGCCGGGATTTTCGCGGCATTCTGGGCGCGCCGGGTGTTCAAGCCGATCGAACGGATGCACGCGACGATGCATGCCATCGAGAACGGCAACCCGGAAGCCCGGGTCGGGCCGGTCTATAGCCGTGACGAACTGGCCGTGGTGGCAGCGCACTTCGACCGCCTGCTCGACCGCTTGCAGGCCCAGGCCAGTTCGCTGAAGCGCTGGGGGCAGTCGCTCGATGTCGAGGTGGCGAAGCGGACGGCCGAACTGGAGCAGGCGGTGGCCGATCTCAAGGCGGCGCAGTCGCAACTGGTGATGAGCGAAAAGCTGGCGGCCATCGGTCAGCTAACTGCCGGCGTGGCGCATGAGGTGAATAATCCGGTGGCAGTGATTCAGGGCAATCTGGAGGTCTTGCGCGACATCCTCGGTCCGGCGGCCGAGCCGGTGGCGACCGAGATCAAGCTGATCCACGAACAGGTGCACCGGATCCGGCTGATCGTCGCCAAGTTGCTGCAGTTTGCCCGGCCGCAGGATTACGTCGGTTATCTCGAGCCGGTCGCCCCGGCCCAGTTGATCCAGGACAGCCTGGTGCTGGTCGGGCATCTGCTGAAAAAGGGCAATATCGCCATCGAGCAGCATTTCGATTCGACCCGCCATGTCGTGTGCAACCGCAACGAGCTGCAGCAGGTGCTGATCAACCTGTTGGTCAATGCCATCCAGGCCATGCCGGAGGGGGGCGTGCTGATCGTCGCGGCCGAGGATTGGGACGAGAGCGACATGCCGCTCGGACTCAGGTTGGTCGTTGCCGACAGCGGTCCCGGGCTGGCCCCGGCCGAGCGCGAGCGCCTGTTTCAGCCCTTCTATACGGCCAAGAAGGCCGACGGGACGGGCCTTGGCTTGTGGGTCAGCCTGACGTTGGTCGAGCGCTACGGCGGCCGCATCACGGTCGATAGCGAGCCGGGCAAAGGTTCGCGCTTCACCGTCTGGCTGCGTTTCGAACCCTTGATGCAGGAATTGCCGTCCTGAGGCCTGCGGCGATATGCCACATTCCCGGCTCAAGCAGCTTTAGCTAATATGCCGGCAACCCTCGGCTGCACCGAGGTTCCAGACATGTTCAGCGGCTCCGCCAAACCGGCGGGGCCGTTTTTTTATCGTTCGAGAAAACGTTCCAGCAGCACGTTGAGGAAACGCCGGCCGTGCAGGGTGGGGGCGATGCGCTCCGGGCCGAGGTCGAGCAGGCCTTCGGCGGCGGCAGCCTTGAGCTGCGGCAGGATGGTGGTGAGCGGCCGGGCAGTGCGCGCTTCGAACAGGCTGGGGTGAAAGCCATCAGCCAGGCGCAGCGCGTTCATCAGGAACTCGAAAGGCAGGTCGGCGGCAGCGACCTCGTTCGATTCCTGGATCGGCGAGCCGGCTGCGACCTGTTCCAGGTAGGCTTTCGGGTGCTTCCAGCGCATCTGGCGCAGCACGCGGTCATGCAGGGTGAGCTTGGAGTGGGCGCCGGCGCCGATGCCGAGGTAGTCGCCGAAATACCAGTAATTCAGGTTGTGGCGACACTGCCGGCCGGAGCGGGCAAAGGCCGAGGTTTCGTAATTGTCGAAGCCGGCCGCGGCGAGCTGGGCTTCGATGGCCTCCTGCATGTCGGCGCAGAGGTCGCCTTCGGGCAATTCCGGCGGGAAGGCGGCAAAGCGCGTGTTCGGCTCCAGCGTCAGTTGATAGCAGGAGAGATGCCCCGGGTTGAAGCCGAGGGCGGTGTCGACGTCGCTCAGCGCCTGTGCCAGGGTCTGGCCGGGCAGGCCGTACATCAGGTCGAGATTGAAAGCCTCAAAATGCTCGCCGGCCAGTTGCGCTGCCCGACGCGCCTCTTCGGCACCGTGGATGCGGCCCAGCGCCTTGAGATGCGCGTCGTTGAAGCTCTGGATGCCGAGTGACAGGCGATTGACGCCAGCGGCGCGAAAACCGGCGAACTTGCCGGCTTCGACGGTGCCGGGGTTGGCTTCGAGCGTAATTTCGGCATCCGGGGCGAGCATCGCCAGCGTCCGGAAGGCGGTTATCAATTCGTCGATCGCTGCCGGCGACAGCAGGCTGGGCGTGCCGCCGCCAAAGAAAACGCTGACTACGGGGCGCCCCCAGATCAGCGGCAGGGCCGATTGCAGGTCGGCAATCAACGCATCGACGTATTGCCGTTCGGGAATCGTCTCGCCCGCCTCGTGCGAATTGAAATCGCAATAGGGGCATTTCTGCACGCACCAGGGCACATGGACGTAGAGGGCGAGCGGCGGCGAAACGCGGAATTCCAGGTTGTCGGCGGCGGCTTGCGGCGGTGCGGTGAAGATGGGGATGGTACGGGCCATGGGGTTGCGGCAGTCGAAAAGGTCAGCGGTGAATAATGAAACGGCCCCGGCTCGCCTGGGCGGCGAGGGGGCCGGGCTGCGCTTCGACCTAAAGGGCGGGCAGGCGTTCGATCAGTTTCTGCATCGCCTGGCCGCGATGCGAGACGCGGTTCTTGGTCTCGGCGTCGAGTTCGGCGGCGGTCTGGCCGAAGGCCGGTACGAAGAACAGCGGGTCGTAGCCGAAGCCGCCGGCGCCCCGCTGTTCGGCCAGGATCTCGCCGTGCCACTCGCCTTCGGCGATCAGCGGTTGTGGATCGTCGGCATGGCGGACCAGCACGATGACCGAGACGAAATGGGCACGTCGGTCGGTGGCGTTGCCCAGTTCGGCGAACAGCTTGTCATTGTTGCGGGCATCCGATTTCGGTTCGCCGGCATAGCGTGCCGAGATGACACCCGGGGCGCCACCCAGGGCGCTGACGCAGAGACCGGAGTCGTCGGCGAGGGCGGGCAGGCCGGACAGCTTGGACGCCTGGCGGGCCTTGGCCAGCGCGTTTTCGACAAAGGTGCAGTGCGGTTCTTCGGCTTCGGGAATGCCGAGGTCGTCCTGGGCGATGACTTCGAAGCCGAGCGGCGCCAGCAGCGCGTTGAGCTCCTTCATCTTCTTGGCGTTGTTGGAGGCGAGGACGAGCTTTTTCATGAGGCAAGGGCGCTTTGCTGGGCGGCGATGAGCTGGCGGATGCCGGCTTCGGCGAGGTCGGTCAGGGTGTTCATCTGGGCCCGGGTGAAGGGCTCGCCCTCGGCCGTGCCCTGCACCTCGACGATGCCGCCGGCGCCGGTCATGACGACATTCATGTCGGTGTCGCAGTTGGAGTCTTCCGGGTAGTCGAGATCGAGCACCGGGGCGCCTGCGAAAATGCCGACCGAGACGGCGGCGACGTGGTCGCGTACCGGGTTGGCCGGCAGCTTGCCGGCGGTGACCAGCTTTTCGCAGGCCTCGTAGAGGGCGACCCAGGCGCCGGTGATCGAGGCGCAACGGGTGCCGCCGTCGGCCTGCAGCACGTCGCAGTCGAGGGTGATCTGGCGTTCGCCGAGCGCCTTCAGGTCGACCACGGCGCGCAGGGCGCGGCCGATCAGGCGCTGGATTTCCTGGGTGCGGCCGGTCTGCTTGCCCTTGGCGGCTTCACGGGCGCTGCGGGTGTGTGTCGAGCGGGGCAGCATGCCGTATTCGGCGGTGACCCAGCCCTGGCCCTTGCCACGCAGGAAGGGCGGCACGTTTTCCTCGACCGATGCATTGCACAGGACGCGGGTGTCGCCCATTTCGATCAGTACCGAGCCTTCGGCGTGGCGGGTGAAATTGCGGGTGATGCGGACGCTGCGGAGTTGGTCCGCCTGGCGTTGGCTGGGGCGCATGGTGTTTCCTTATTTTTTCGGGTTGTACTTGTCGATGGCGTTGCGGATTTCCTCAATCGCCTTTTCGATTTCGTCTTCGGAAAGATCGCTCTTGTAAGCCGGATTGCGGCCGAATTCTTCGAGGCGGGTGGTGATCTCGTCCTGCGACATGGTCTGGGTCGAGATCGAACTGCTGGCGTCCTCGACGTAGCTGTCTTCCCAGCGCACGGCGACGACCGACAGATTGTCGCCGTGGATACCGCCCTTGATTTCCGCCTTGTCGAGCAGCATGGGCGTGACTTGCAGCAAATTGGCTCCTTGCAGGGCCGTGGCCATTTGCTCGCCGGAGGTGATGCCCCACAGGCCATCGGTGCATAACAGAAGGACGTCGCCGTGCTCCAGGGGGGTTTTGCGCGAAAACTCGATTTCCGGGGGCGTCGGACTGCCCAGACAACTGTATATCTTGTTGCGATCCGGGTGATTGACCGCCTGCGCTTCGGTGATCAGGCCTTCTTCGACCAGCAGGCGGATACGCGAGTGATCCTTGGTCTGGGTGATGACCCGCCCGGCGCGCATCAGGAATAGCCGGGAATCTCCGGCGTGCGCCCAATAGGCGACGTTATCCTGGACGATGCAGGCAACGCAGGTGGTACGCGGCGTGTCCTTCAGCTTGTGGCGTGCGGTGTAGTCGAGAATGGCATGGTGCGCATTGGTCATGCTCTTCTGCAGGAAGCGGAATGGATCGGCCAGCATCGGCTTGGCTTCGCGCTGGAAAGTGTCGGCCAGCGTCTGGACCGCGATCTGGGCGGCAACTTCACCGTAGTGGTGACCGCCCATGCCGTCGGCGACAACCATCAGCAAGGCGTCCCGAGAATAGCAATAGGTGGTGCGATCTTCGTTGTTCGCCCGGCCGCCGATGCGGCTTTCCTGGTAAATGGTGAATCTCATTTAGTCGGTTTCCTGAATTTCCCGACGAAGCGTCCCAGCCAGTGCGGGTCGCGTTTCGGAGGGGGCGGGGAGACGGTCTCGACCAGGGCTTTCTGTAAGGCGAAGACGCTCTGCGGTCGGTACAGGTGATTGAGGTTGAGGCACCAGTCGATGATTTCGAGCAGGCGATCCGAGAACTGGCCATCCCAGCGCACCATGGCCGGTGCCAGGGTGTCCTTTTTCAGTCGTTCATCGGCAGCCTGTGGCGCACTGCCGGCCAGGCAGGCATACATCGAGGCGCCGACGCTGTAGATGTCGCTCCACGGCCCGAGGTCCTTTCTCGTGCCGTAGTGTTCCGGCGAGGCGAAACCGGGTGTGTACATCGGCTTGAGGATCGGTTGGTCGGTGGCCAGGGTCTGGCGGGCCGCACCGAAATCGATCAGGACCGGCGTGTTGTCGGCCCGCAGGTAGATGTTGGAGGGCTTCAGGTCAAGGTGCAGCAACTTGTGGGCGTGCACCTCGCGCAGGCCGTTCAGCATGCGGGTAAAGACACCCCGGATAAAGCGTTCGGAAATGTGGCCTTGATGCTTTTGAATGAATTCCTGGAGGGTTCTGCCATGCTCATATTCCATCACCATGTAGACAGTGTCGTTGGCGCGGAAGAAATTGAGCACGCGAATCACGTTGGGATGGGAGAGGCGGGCCAGGGCACGTCCTTCTTCGAAGAAGCACTTCATGCCATAGCGGAAGGCACCTTGGTGCTCCGGTGTGATGACCGGTTTGGTCGAACCGTTGTTGCGCAGGGCCAGGCTGTTGGGCAAATACTCTTTGATCGCGACCTGGTTGCCTTCGGCATCCGTGGCGAGATAGACAATCGAAAAGCCGCCCAGCGAAAGCTGGCGGTCGATTGTGTACTCTTCGAGCGTGTGGCCGTTGGGTAACGGTTGATTGGCTTGTTGCGCCATGGATCTCGCGGTTATGATGCAATTTCAGGCATTTTCGGGCGTGTTGTCCGGCCTGTAAAGCGGAGACTCCCCGATAATGATTTGTAGTATGACTGGTTATGCAGTGAAAACGCGCGATGTCGAGCGTGGAACCCTGCAAATTGAATTAAAAAGCGTCAATTCCCGCTATCTCGATTTTCACTTCCGTATCAGCGAAGATCTGCGCGCGCTGGAAATGCCGTTGCGCGAATTGCTTGCCGCGCGCCTGTCACGCGGCAAGGTGGAGTGCCGTTTGTCGTTCAATGCCTCGGCTGCCAAGGCTGAGCAACTGGAGCTCAATGGCGGCCTGCTGGATTCCTTGAAGTTGCTCAATGCGCAGGTGCGCCAGGCCATGCCGGAAGCCAAGCCGCTGTCCGTGAACGATGTGTTGCGCTGGCCGGGCATGTTTGGCGACCAGTCGATCGACTTCGCCGCCATGGCGCAGCCGGTACTAGCCCTGGCCCGCGAGGCGCTGGATGACTTCACGGCAACCCGCGCCCGCGAAGGCGGCAAACTGGGGACGATGATCATCGAGCGGGTCAATGCCATGCGCGACATCGTGCGTCATGTCGCGCCGCGCATCCCCGAGGCACAGGCCTTGTTCACCGACAAGTTGCGGCAGCGCCTGGTCGACGCGCTCGGTAACGCCAACGATGACCGGGTCTTGCAGGAGGTCGCGGTATTTGCCACGCGCATCGATGTTGCCGAGGAGTTGAATCGCCTGACCGCGCATCTCGACGAGGTCGAGCGTGTCATCAAGCATGGCGGCGCCTGCGGCAAGCGTCTGGATTTCCTGATGCAGGAATTGAACCGGGAGGCGAATACGCTGGGCTCGAAGTCGGCCATTACCGAGGTGTCGCAGGCCTCGATGGATCTCAAGCTGTTGATCGAGCAGATGCGCGAGCAGATCCAGAACCTGGAGTGAGTGCTGATCGCCGGCCAAGGTTTACCCCGTCGAGTACAGCAATGCCTGACCGCCCGCCTTGTGCCGGCGGTTTTTTTTTGCGTTAGACTGGCTGGATCGGCAACCAGCTCTGTTGCGCGCGTTGCTTGCGACCCACTCAATCAGGGAGCGGCGTACGATGCCGTTTGCAAAGGCGAACCTGTCGGCAGTGTCTCCGAATGCTCTGGCGATCCGCCTGATCTCAGGCTGGTTGCTGGTCGTCGTTTGCGTCTTTGCGCTGGCCGCCGGTTTTCTCCGGAACAGTTTGTTGATGCACGAGGAGCGCGCCAGGATTATGGCGAGCAACTTGGCGCAAGTGCTTGAGCGCGATATATCGGCGGCGCTCGAGAAGGTCGACCTGCTGCTGCTGTCGGTGGTCGACGAGTTCCAGCGGCGTAGCGAGACCGGTGCGGCAGTCGATTATCGGGAAATGGAAAGTTTTCTGGCGCGCTCGCGTCATCGTCAGGAGAGCATCCAGCTGCTCAGCATTGCCGATGTCGATGGCAAGACGGCGGCGGGCGCAATGCTGGCCGATCGCGAATATTTTCGCCAGTTGCGCGATAACCCGGGGTTTGGCCTGGTCATGTCGAAGCCTTTGCGGGGGCGGGTCAGTGGCAAATGGAGCGTGGTCCTGGCCCGTCGTCTGATCGATGCTCGCGGCGAGTTTGCCGGCGTAGCGTACGCCAGCTTGAGCATTGAATATTTCGAAAAGCGGCTGGGCGCATTGAGCCTGGGTTATCAGGGGACCGTCTCCTGGCGGGATGCCGATCTGGCTTCAGTGGTACGCCTGCCGCGGCGGCCGGATGTGGCCGATTACGGATCGACCCGTGTTTCGACGGCCTTCCGGGCAGCAGTGGAAGCGGCCCCGAACGGTGGCGACTACATTTCCGGAGAGACGGCGATCGATGGCGTTTCGCGGCTGCATGCTTACCGCTTCAATCCGACCTATCGCTTCTACGTCAATTTGGGCATCTCGCCCGAGGACTATCAGGCGCCCTGGTGGGGGCAGGTCAAGGCGACGCTCGCCTTGCTGGCCCTTTTCGTGTTGGTTACCGGTGGCGGGATCGCTCTGCTTTATCGCAATGCTCGCCGCTTGGCCGAGCGCGAACGCATGTTGAACAGTATTTTCGAAACGTCGGATGCCGCCATTTTCATGCTCGATCCCGAAGGGCGCATCAAGCATGCCAACGAACGGCTCGGTGCGATGATCGGTTGCCCGGTCGGCGATTTGATCGGCCACGCTTACATGGACTTGGTCGAAGCGCAGCAGCGCCCTATTGTCGAAACGCAGTTCCGTCGTTTGATGGCGGGGGAAATTTCTTTCGTGCGTTACGAGCGGCAATATCTTCGGCGGGACGGCAGTCATTTCTGGGGGTTCGTTTGCAGCCGTTTGTTACGCAACGAGAGCGGCTCGCCTTCCGGCTTGGTCGGGTTGATTACCGATATTGACGAGCAGAAAAAGGCGGCGACCGAGCTGGAAAACTACCGCTTCCATCTCGAAACGCTGGTTCGGGATCGCACCGCCGCGCTGGAGGCGGCCCGGGATGCCGCGGAGGCGGCCAATCGTTCGAAAAGTGCCTTCTTGGCCAATATGAGCCATGAAATTCGAACCCCGATGAATGCCATCATCGGCTTCACCCACATGTTGCAACGAGAGTTGCTGACGCCGGTGCAAGCCGATCGCCTCGGAAAAATTGCAGGTTCGGCGGAGCATCTCTTATCGATTCTCAACGATGTGCTCGATATATCCAAGATCGAGTCCGGCAAGCTGGTGCTGGAAGTGGAAAGCTTCAGGGTGGTCGATTTGGTTGAAGGCTTGCTGGCGCTGCATGCCGAGCGAGCCGAGGCCAAGGGCTTGAGCTTGAAGGTGTCGACGAGTGCCTTGCCGGCCCAGTTGCGGGGCGATCAGACCCGCTTGCTGCAAGCCTTGCACAACTATCTGGGAAATGCGATCAAATTTACCCGGACCGGGGCGATCACCCTGCGTGCTGCCGTCGTCGAGGAGGATGCGGAGAGCGTGTTGGCGCGTTTTGAGGTCATCGATACGGGGATCGGTATCGCGCCGGAGGCAATTGGCCGGCTGTTTTCGGCTTTCGAACAGGCCGACAATTCGACGACGCGGCAATACGGTGGTACCGGTTTGGGATTGGCCATCACCCGGCGTCTGGCGGAGCTGATGGGCGGGGCGGCTGGGGTAGAGAGCGTTCCGGGCGAAGGGAGCCGCTTCTGGCTGACGGCGCGCTTCGGAAAAGTGCTGGTCGATGGGGCTGTCGTCCCCGACCCCGATTACCGCCAGGCCCCCGAATCTGTTTTGCAGGCCTTGGGCGAAGATTGTCGTTTATTGTTGGTCGAAGACGATCCGGTGAATCAGGAGGTCGCCTTGGCCTTGTTACGCAATGTAGCCGGCCTCAACGTCGACCTCGCCGAAAATGGCGAAGTCGCGGTACGCATGGCCGGCCAGCGTACCTACGACCTGATTTTGATGGACTTGCTGATGCCGGTCATGGACGGTCTGGAGGCAACCCGGCGAATTCGCGATCTGCCGGGGCGGGCGAAGGTGCCGATCCTGGCTTTGACGGCCAACGCGTTCAGCGAAGATCGGGAGCGTTGCCTGGCGGCTGGCATGAACGACCATATTCCAAAGCCGGTCGATCCAGAGCTGCTTTTCGGTACACTGTTGCGCTGGCTGCCTTCAGGTGCTCGGGCAAGACAACGCGAACAACAGGAATAATCGTATGGCTGGAAACCTATATGTCGTCGCCGCTCCTTCGGGAACCGGCAAAACCACGCTGGTTCGGATGCTGCTCGACAGCGAGCCGGATGTCAGGCTGTCGATCTCCTTTACGACGCGCACACCGCGAACTGGCGAGGCGGATGGGGTGGCGTACCATTTTATCGATGCAGCGGAGTTCCGCGCCATGATCGGTCGCCAGGAATTCCTCGAATGGGCCGAGGTGCATGGCAATTTCTATGGCACCTCAAAGAAATGGATCGCCGACCAGCTCTCCGCCGGTGCCGATGTGCTGCTCGAGATCGACTGGCAGGGGGCGCAGCAGGTACGCAAGATCTTCCCGCAGGCGATCGGGATTTTCATCCTGCCGCCCTCGATGGAGGAGTTGGAGCGTCGCTTGACAGGGCGCGGAACGGACTCGGCCGACGTCATTGCACGGCGCCTTGCCGCCGCTCAGGCCGAGATGCGCCATGTCGAGGAATTCGACTATGTTATTATTAACAACCGTCTGGAAGAGGCTTTTGCCGATTTGCTCGCCGTCGTGCGTGCTTCGCGGCTGCAATTTGCCAAGCAACAAGTTCGGCATGCTGCCCTCTTCGCCCGAATGATCTGATTTTCCGAGGTTTTACATGGCCCGCGTTACGATTGATGACTGCCTGAAAAAGATTCCGAACCGTTTTGAGGCAACCCTGGCCGCCGCTCATCGCGCCCGCCAACTGGCCAACGGTGCAACCCCGCTGGTCGATGCCGGCAAGGACAAGCCGACCGTCGTCGCCCTGCGCGAACTGGGCGCCGGCAAGGTCGGCATCGAAGTGCTCAACCGCGGTCAATCCTGAGGTTGGGGGCGGTGAATACTGATGGAGCCCTTGCCGTCGTCTCCGCCGCCCATTCCTGAAGAGCCCGCCTACCGGGTTTTTCTTGATAGTCTCGACTATCTCGCTCCCGAACAAGTCGCGCTGATCAAGGAGGCATACGCCTTCGCAGCGCGCGCCCATGCGCATCAGAAGCGCATGTCCGGCGAAGCCTACATCACGCATCCGCTGGCCGTGGCCGGTGCCGTCGTCGAATGGCGGATGGATGCCGACGCGATCATGGCAGCACTGCTGCATGACGTGCTGGAAGATACCGGGACCAGCAAGCGCGAGCTGGCCGACCGCTTCGGCAAGGAAGTCGCCGAGCTGGTCGATGGGCTTTCCAAACTCGACAAGATGGAATTTGCCTCCTACCAGGAGGCGCAGGCCGAGAACTTCCGCAAGATGCTGATGGCGATGGCGCGCGACCTGCGCGTCGTGCTCATCAAGCTGGCCGACCGCCAGCACAATCTGCAGACGATGTCGGCCATGCGTCCGGACAAGCGCCGGCGGATTGCCAACGAGACCCTGGAAATCTACGCCCCGATTGCCTTGCGTCTGGGCCTCAACAAGCTCTATCGCGAACTGCAGGATCTTTCCTTCCGGCTGATTCATCCCTATCGCGCCGAAGTGCTGGCCAAGGCGATGAAAGCCGCCCGTGGCAATCGCAAGGAATTGCTCAATCGCATCCTTGACGGCATTCGCGACAAGTTGTCGAGTGCCGGTCTGCGGGCTGATGTCTTCGGTCGCGAGAAGAGCTTGTATTCGACCTTCCGCAAGATGAAGGACAAGCAGCTGTCGTTCTCGCAGGTGCTCGATATCTACGGTTTCCGGGTCGTTGTCGATAACGTGCCGACCTGCTATCTGGCCCTGGGAGCCTTGCACGGCCTGTTCAAGCCGGTGCCCGGCAAGTTCAAGGACTACATCGCCATTCCCAAGGCGAACGGCTACCAGTCGCTGCATACGACGCTGATCGGTCCCTACGGCACGCCGGTCGAAGTGCAGATCCGCACCCAGGAAATGCATCACGTCGCGCAGGAGGGCGTCGCCGCGCACTGGCTGTACAAGGATATCGAGGAAAGCGGGGCCGATCTGCAGATCAAGACCCACAAGTGGCTGCAGTCGCTGCTCGAAATGCAGAGTGGTGATTCCTCGGAGTTCTTCGAGAACGTCAAGATCGATCTCTTCCCCGACGAAGTCTATGTCTTTACGCCCAAGGGCAAGATCATGGCGCTGCCGCAAGGCGCGACGGTGGTCGATTTCGCCTACGCCGTACATACCGACGTCGGCCACCACTGCTCGGCGGCAAGGGTGAACCATGACCTCGCCCCATTGCGCACCGAGCTGCGCAACGGCGATATGGTGGAAATCATCACCTCGACCCAGGCCAGCCCGAACCCGGTGTGGCTGACCTACGTCAAGACCGGCCGGGCGCGCAGCAAGATACGCCATTTTCTGCGCACCATGCAGAACGAGGAGTCGGCCCGTCTCGGCGAGCGCCTGCTGCGCCAGGAACTGCTCTCGCTCGGCGTGGTGCCGATCTCTATCCCGGCCGATGCCTGGGACCAGATGGTCAAGGCTGGCGGACAAAAGAATATCGAAGAGGTTTATTCCGATATCGGGCTGGGCAAGCGCCTGCCTTCGGTGGTGGCTCGCCGTTTGCTGGCGCGCGAGGATATGACCGCCGACAAGCCGGGCAACATGGCGCTGGCCATCCACGGCACCGAGGGCATGGCTATCCAGCTCGCCCGCTGCTGCCAGCCGATTCCAGGCGATCCGATCATCGGCTCGATCCGCAAGGGCAGTGGCCTGGTGATCCATACCCACGACTGCCAGGCGATCCGCAAATCGCGGTCGACCGATCCGCAAAAATGGATCGACGTCGAATGGGAGCCGGAAGAAGGCAAGCTGTTCGACATCCGCATCAAGGTCGAGGTCAAGAACACGCGCGGTGTGCTGGCCCAGGTTGCGGCGGCGATCTCGGAAGCCGGTTCGAATATCGAACACGTCTCGATGGACGCCGATCCGGAACGCTTGTTCACCTTGCTCCGCTTCACCATCCAGGTGGCGCATCGCAACCATCTGGCGGCCGTGATGCGCGGCATGCGCCATATCCCCGAAGTGACGCGCATCGTGCGTGAAAGGGGAGGCGAGGCTTGAGGGTTGTGGTTCTTGGTGCCGGCGTGGTCGGCACTGCCAGCGCCTGGTATCTGGCGCAAGCCGGGCATGAAGTCAGCGTCGTTGAGCGGCAAGCGGTGGCCGGCAACGAAACCAGCTATGCCAACGGTGGCCAGATTTCGGTCTCGCATGCCGAACCCTGGGCTAACCCGCATGTCTTCGGCAACCTGCTCAAATGGCTGGGGCGCGAGGATGCGCCGCTGCTCTGGCGCTGGCGGGCCGATCCGGCCCAGCTCGCCTGGGGCGCCCGCTTCCTGTTCGAATGCCTGCCGGCGCGGACGCGCCGCAACATGGCGGCGATCGTCTCGCTTTCGCTCTACAGCCGCAGCCGCCTGCAAGCGCTGCGTGCCGAACTGGGGCTGGACTACGACCATCTTGAGCGCGGCATCCTGCATATCTATACCGATCCGCGCGAATTCGAGATGGCCAGCCAGGCGGCTGCACTGATGCGCGAATTCGGGCTCGATCGTCACACCGTTGATGCCGCTCGCTGCCTGGAACTCGAACCGGCGCTGGGCGATGCCCGCCACCTGCTGGTCGGGGGGGATTACACCGCCTCCGACGAATCCGGCGATGCCCACAAATTCACCCGGGCGCTAGCCGAACGTGCTCAGGAGGCCGGTGTCTGCTTTCATTACGGTTGCAGTATCGAACGCCTGCTGGTCAGCGGGCAGCAGATCGTCGGTGTTGATACCGTCAGTGCCGAGGGCGTCCGGCAGACGCTGCAGGCCGACGCCTACGTCGTCGCGTTGGGCAGCTATTCGCCGCACTTGCTGCGGCCGCTCGGGATCGGCCTGCCGGTCTATCCGGCCAAGGGCTATTCGGCGACGCTGACTCTGGCCGACGGCACAACGGCACCGACCGTCAGCCTCACCGACGACGAGCGCAAGATCGTTTTCTCGCGTCTCGGCAATCGTCTGCGCGTGGCAGGGACGGCCGAGTTCAACGGTTACAACCTGGACCTCAATCCGGTGCGCAGCCAGGCCCTGCTCGACGGCGCCCGCCGCCTCTTCCCGCGTCTGGAAATCCTTGGCGAGCCGGAGTACTGGTGCGGCCTGCGTCCGGCAACGCCATCCAACGTGCCCAACATCGGCCGCCGCCGTTACAGCAACCTGTGGCTCAACACCGGACACGGTACCCTGGGCTGGACCATGGCATGCGGTTCGGGCGCCGCGCTGGCCGATCTGATCAGCGGTCGCCGCGCCGAACCGGAATTCCCCTTTATCGGATGTTGATCGACACCCACTGCCATCTCGACGCGGCCGAGTTCGATGCCGACCGCGACGAGGTGCATGCGGCCGCGTTGGCCGCCGGGGTGGAGCGTTTTGTCGTGCCGGCGGTGGCGCTGGCCAATTTTCCGGCGGTCAAAACCTGCGTGGCCCGCCATGCCGGCTGCGCGGCGGCCTACGGCATTCACCCGCTGTACGTGATGCAGGCGGCCGAGGGCGATCTGGCCGAGTTGCGCAACTGGTTGCAGGCGGAGCGGCCGCTGGCGGTCGGCGAGATCGGGTTGGACTATTACGTTGCCGGTATCGATCCAGTACGCCAGGAATATTTTTACGTCGAGCAACTCAAGCTGGCGCGTGAATTCGCCTTGCCGGTGGTGCTGCATGTGCGGCGTTCGATCGACACTATCCTCAAGCACTTGCGGCGGATTGCCGTACCGGGCGGCATCGCCCACGCCTTCAACGGCAGCAGGCAACAGGCGGAGGAGTTCATCAAGCTTGGCTTCAAGCTCGGCTTCGGCGGCGCGATGAGCTACAGCGGCTCGAGCCGTATTCGTCAGTTGGCGGCGACCCTGCCGCTGCACAGCATCGTGCTCGAAACCGATGCGCCGGACATCCCGCCGGTCTGGCTCGATCGCGGCCGCAACAGCCCGGCCGAACTGCCCCGGCTGGCCGCCGTGCTGGCTGAATTGCGCGGCCTGCCGGTCGAAACGGTGATCCATCAGACCGGCGAAAATGCTCGTGCCGCGTTGCCTGGCTTGCTTGCCTGATGGAGATTTGTCGCCCTTTGATCTGGGCTAAGTATTAAAAAACGCTGATGGAGTAGATTGGCGTCATCTGTTGATCTCGATGACGAGGCAATCCGGGTACGATGTCCAGGCGGCTTGGGAGGCGAAACCTTCTGGTCGCGGCGGCCGTCCCGACGCATTATGGAAACGAAGACTCCTTCACAGAAAAGCAATCCGGCGCGCCGCCAGTTTCTTTTCGATTCGGCCAAGATGGCCTGCGGCGTCGGTCTGCTCGGTCTGGGCCTCGGCCTATACGCCAAGCAATCCAAGGCTCTGCCAGCCCTGGCCTTGCGCCCGCCCGGTGCGCTGCCCGAAGCAGATTTTCTCGGTGCCTGCATCCGCTGTGGCTTGTGTGTTCGGGATTGCCCGTACAACACGCTGGAGCTGGCCAAGCCGGAGGCACCGGTGGCGACCGGCACGCCGTACTTCACGGCACGCCAGGTGCCTTGCGAAATGTGCGACGACATTCCCTGCATCAAGGCCTGCCCGACGCAGGCCCTTGATCATGGGCTAACCGACATCAATCTGGCCAAGATGGGGGTCGCGGTCCTGATCGACCACGAAACCTGCCTTAATTTCCTCGGCTTGCGCTGCGACGTCTGCTACCGCGATTGCCCGGTCATCGACAAGGCGATCACGCTTGAACGGGTGCCCAACGAGCGTACCGGTCGTCATGCCATGTTCCTGCCTACTGTGCATTCGGAGTTCTGTACCGGTTGCGGCAAGTGCGAAAAGTCCTGCGTGCTGGAAGAGGCCGCCATTCGGATCTTGCCGGCGAAGCTGGCGAAGGGCGCATTGGGCAGCCATTACCGGGTCGGTTGGGAAGAGCAGAAGAAGGCAGGCGGTTCGCTGATCGACGAATCGAAAATGCTCGACCTGCCTGATCGTCTGCCCGAAGGGGCTGTTCTGCCTGGCCATTACGACCCGGCCAGCGGTCATACCGCTCCTGCGCGTGGTTTGCTGGGCAGCGAGGCCGGGGCCATTCCCAGCTTGCCGCCGGGCCTGGGAGGCAAGCCATGAGCGAGAAACGGATCGGCGGCGAAGCGGTAGCCGAAAAAGGCTGGCTGCGGGCGCACCAATGGCTGCTGGCACGGCGCCTCGTGCAGTTCGGCATCCTTGGCCTGTTCCTGCTTGGGCCGTTGGCCGGTATCTGGGTCGTCAAGGGCAATCTCAATTACAGCCTGACGCTGGGTGTGTTGCCGTTGGCCGATCCTTACGTCGCTTTGCAGTCCTTGCTGGCCGGCCATGTTCCGGAAACGCTGGGGGTGGTCGGGGTTGCTATCGTGCTGGTCTTTTATGGCCTGCTTGGCGGCCGGGTCTTTTGCAGCTGGGTTTGCCCGGTCAATGTGGTGACCGATACGGCGGCCTGGTTGCGGCGGCGTCTCGGTATCAAGGGCAGTGCCCAGTTGTCGCGCCAGACCCGCTACTGGGTGTTGGTGATGACCTTGGTCGGTTCGGCGCTCAGCGGTGTGGTGTTGTGGGAGTTGATCAACCCGGTTTCGATGCTGCATCGCGGCCTGATCTTCGGCTTGGGCATGGCCTGGGCGATTGTCCTCGGCATCTTTATGTTTGATTTGTTCGTCACCAGCCGTGGCTGGTGCGGCCGTCTGTGCCCGGTCGGCGCCTTCTACAGCTTGCTCGGGCGCTGGAGCCCGCTGCGCGTCGCGGCTGGCAAGCGTAGTGCCTGTAACGATTGCATGGATTGCTTCGAAATCTGTCCGGAACCGCAAGTGATCCGTCCTGCCTTGAAGGGGCAGGACAAGGGGGTCGGGCCGGTCATCCTTGCGCCCTCCTGCACGAATTGCGGGCGATGCATCGACGTTTGCTCGAAGGATGTTTTCGCTTACGGCCTACGCTTTAACAATACGGTGGAGAGGCGCGTGCCACCTCCGGTCGGAGATCCCGGCCGGTAATAAAAAAGGGGCGCTTCGGCGCCCCTGATTGTTTCCGGAGGAGTGATTCAGTCCGCAGTCGTCAGGGCGCCACGCATTTTCTGCAAGGCTTTCACTTCGATCTGGCGAATCCGTTCGGCCGAGACATTGAACTCGGCAGCCAGGTCATGCAGCGTTGCTGCCTCTCCCTCGTTCAGCCAGCGCGCTTCGACAATGCGCCGGCTGCGTGCGTCGAGCGTACCGAGCGCGGCCTGCAGGCCTTCGTTTTGTTGGTAAGCGACAACCTTGCTTTCGATGACGCGGGTCGGCTCGTAGCGTGAGTCGGCCAGGTAGTCGATCGGGGCAAAAGCCTCGTCGCCGTCGTCCGGGCTGCCTTCCAGCGCCAGGTCGCGGCCGGTTAGACGGGTTTCCATCTCGACCACTTCTTCCTGCTTGACGCCCAGGCGGTGAGCAACTTCTGCGGCCTGCGTGCCGGATAGCGTGTCGGTGCCTTCGTAGTCGTTCTTCAGGCTGCGCAGGTTGAAGAAGAGTTTGCGCTGAGCCTTGGTGGTTGCCACCTTGACCAGGCGCCAGTTCTTCAGGATGTACTCGTGAATTTCGGCCTTGATCCAGTGCATGGCGAACGAAACCAGGCGCACGCCGCGTTCCGGATCGTAGCGCTTGACCGCCTTCATCAGGCCGATGTTGCCTTCCTGAATCAGGTCGGCGTGCGGCAGGCCGTAGCCGAGGTAGCCGCGGGCGATGGAAATGACCAGGCGGAGGTGCGACAGCACGAGCTGGCGGGCCGCTTCCAAATCACCTTCGTCATGGAAACGCCGGGCCAGCCCGATCTCTTCCGCCTCGGTGAGCATCGGATAACGATTCGCAGCCTGAATATAGGCGTCGATGTTTCCAACTGACGAGGGAATGGGAAGCGACATGGCTTGGTTCATAGCGTAGGTATCTCCTTCACTTTTACAAATACATTCTAGCACTCGCCGACTTTGAGTGCTAACAACGCCGGAAGTTTCGGGAGGTGAATTTTGTTACAGAACGTTAGCGTGTTTGAGCGGCAGAAACGTCGGACAAGCTTGCTGGAGCCGCCATTCAAAAACGCCAAACCCCTCGGTTTTGGAGGCCGAGGGGTTTGGCGGGGGAGGGCGGCTCTTACTTGCTGGTCGGTGCTGCGCTGCTTGCAGCCATCGGAGCGGGGGCGGGGGCGGCTGCTTCCTTCTTTTCGGCTATGTGGCCATGTGCCTTGACATGCTTCTTGGCCGGCTTGGCCGAATCAGCCTTGCCTTCGACCTTGGCGGTTTCGGCCTTGGCTTCGCTCTTGGCTGGTTCGGCGGCTTTCGGCGCTTCTGCCTTCTTCTCTGCCGCAGCCGGCGCCGGGGCGGTCACCTTGGCGGTCGGGGCAGGTACAGCGGCCGGGGTGGTCGAGCCTTGGGCGAAGGAAGCGGAAGCAAAGCCAGCGGCAACGGTCAGGGCTACGAGGATCTTGGAAGCTTGCATTTTGAATCTCCTAAACAGGTAGGTTGTTTGTTGGGTTTCAGGTGCTGACAACCTTTTGCAGCGCCATGGACCGAATAACGCGGCGTGTTGTCGCGGCGATGTCAGCAGAAACGTAAGCCTGTGTATCGGCCTGTAACCCGGGTGTTTCGTGTGAAGGAACGAGATATTTCCAAGGGGAGTGCTGGGATAAATCTGGGATAAGCCGGGATGATGCGGGGTGAGGCGGGACAGGTTGTGAAAATGGTTTGCGTGGGGCGAAAAAAAGCGGCCCGCGATTTCAAGGAAAAAATGAGAGGGTCAGCGGCTCTTTCAACTGGCCGGTGATCACCATAGGAAACATCGGCTCAAAATCGGGTTTGATCAGTTCGACGGCCCCAACATAGCAGGCAAACAGGAACTCCGAAATAGCGAACAGGATGCCGAGCATCCAGTCCCTTGGAATTACCTCGGGCGCGTCGGAGTCGATATCACCAAGATAGATGGGGCACAGGAGAAACCAGCCCTTATGTGTATATATGACCGTGCGCATTATTTCCCTTTCAGTAATTCGGCAACGCTCTTGCCTGATTGGAGTTGCTGCTTGTTCGGGTTGAGGGCCAGTTCGTCGGCCGTGAATGGGCGCTTGTCGGGGAGCGTGCCGGGGGTTTCGCGGGGGCGATACAGGGCGATGCAGCCGCAGTTGATGATCTCGGAGATCGGCGCTTTCGGGTCGTGCGGATAGCGGATCTTGTGACCGTTGATGATGAAGGGCTGGTCAGCGGCAACGCGTCGACCATCGGCCAGGTCGTGTGCGAGGCGCGAATGAATTTTGCCGCTGCGGCGCCAGATTTTATCCATGGCCACACCGGCCTCTTCAGACTGTTGAGCACGATCATCGCTGGCCGTTGACCAGGCTGCCGACAAGCTGTCGCGAACGATCGTCGTTGCACGGCTGCGGCTTGTGTCGTCGAGGTGTGTAGCGACGTTGGTGATCGTGTCGTGAATACTCTGGCTTCCGATCATGGCCAGGCCGATCTGCTGCTTGATCTTTGACCCTGCGACAACCGAGATGTCGCTGATTCGATCGACCGTAAAAGCACGCATCGCCATCAATTGGCCGGTATCCAAGTGCGGCATGATGACGCGAAATCCAGCGGCGGCGAGCGGCTTATCAATTGCGCTGATGCCGCCTTCCCAAGCCTTCATTACTGCGTCTGAGATTTTCCGGGTCGATGACTGGGTCAGCTCGGCCAGCACTCGATCAATCTCGCGTTGCAAGGCAGTCATTTGCCACTGCTGGTAATCAGTTGGCGCGCTGGCCAGCACCAACACCATATTGTTTTTAGCCAGGGTCAGCAGCGCGACTACTTCATCGCGGGTCTTTTCGAGCAGTTGCTTACGCTCGGCCGAGGCGGCCTTCTCGGCCTTTTTCCAGGCGCGCTCCTGTTCCTTGTTCATGCCAGGTCAGTGCTTTGGCGTATGTTTCAACACGATCTCGTCGGCACCCTTGAGCGCTGCCTCGACCACGGCGCGAAAACCGTCAATGCCGATATCGGCCGCTGCAGCGCCGGACATCGCTGCAATGAAACCAGCCCACAGCTTGATGCGGTCGTTCGGCGTTTCGGCATTGGCATCGAGCACGTCGACAAAGGTTGGGCATAGCATCACCCACAGTTCAGAGCCGGTTGCGACGTTCTTATCCATTGGTGCCACCATCAAGGTTTGGGTCGGTTTGATCTTTCGCCAATGGATCGGTGAAGACATCGTTCTCGGCATTCTTCCCGGCTTCATCCTGGGCGTCGGCAAGCGCCGCCTCGACATCGATCTCGACGCCGAGTTGCGCGGCCACGGCAGCAATGAGCTGCAGCGCCATCTTGGAAGAAATGAACTTGCGATCGACGGCCATCGCCGCCGCATTGACGACCTGCTGCAGCGCCGCCGCGAAACGAGAGGTATCGCGGGAGATCATTTCCGGGAAGACGGCCGCAACTTGCTGTTCCGTGTCGCCGAAATCGATCTTGATGCCCGTCTTGGCACCGACTTGCCGAACGACGAAGCGGCCGATTTCTTCGAGCATGTACTTGATGAAGCGCTGGCGCATGCTCATAACCTTGAATGCCGGATCGCCCATGCTCTCGCCGGTCGAGCGATTGACATCGCCGCCGCCGCCGAACCAGTGCTCGGGAACCGTATTTCCGCCCAGGACGTGGTTGCGCAGCAGCCGGGCCGACTCGGTCGTGTCCGATGACTTCAGATCAGGGGAAACCGCTTTCCATTCTTCGGAATCGTTATGCACGCGAACACTGTTTGGCGAAGGGGGAACAATCTCTTTCGCCTTTTGCTTGACCAGGTCGTCATTGGCACCTTTCAGCGTCACGTCCCAGACGAAAGCGCGCAAGTAATGGTTGCGGTCCAGCTCGCCGAAAAGGAAATCGTCGTAGGCATCCAGCCAGTCTGCGCTGGGCAGCAGATCGGGTCGGCCGCGCACGCCGGATGACAGGCTGTTGACCGTGAAATAGAAGCACTCGCCATCCGTGAATGTCTGGCGGATTTGCTGAGTTCGTTCCGTGAATAGCTCGCTGTCGTCACCGTTGACGATGATCTTGAAGCGCCGCGCCACGCCTTTCTTATCCTTGACCGTGACGATGCCGATCGCTTGCTCGGTATTGTCCGGATCGACGACAACCGTCTGAATCAGCGCGGGGTCCAGGTAGCCAAGGCGAACCCGGCCGGAGACTTCATTGACGAAGGCCGGATAGCATTGCTCGCCGTAGATTGCCAGCTCGCGGACCTTCTTCTCGAGCTTGATATCCATCGAATTGATCGGGTCGGTCCAGAAGCGGTCCAGCTCGATCTGCAGATCAGGATCTCCACAAGTCAGCTTGACGCCCTCCGCCAGCATGAACGCAAGCGGCAGCTCGATGATGCGATTGGCCAGCAGGTTGGCCTGCCAGAGCCAGGCGGAAATCTCTCGAGCACGGTGCTGGGTCATCGGCGACAGATCGCGCTGCGTGTCGCCCGACAGGCGCCGCCAGTTTTCTTCATCCTCATCAACCGTCACGCCGGCCGCTTCGCGCATCGGCATGCCTTGTTCCTTTTGCGGCTGGTCTTCGACCGGCGCCGATTCGCTGAACCTGAAAAACTCTTTAACCTGCTGAAAAAAGCCCATGGCTTGACCTCAATGAAGCCGGCGCCGGCCGAAGACAGAACCGGTGTGCGGTCGCTGCAACAGTGCCGTGCGGGCGTTGGATGTACGGGATTCGGGGGTGAATTGGTTGGGGTTGGGCTGGACGGTGGCGCCGGCCGCCGGCTCGAATTCCTGATGCATCGAGAAGTCGGCCATGAAGAGCGAAATCGCGAAGTCGCCGTGCCGTTGAACCCGCTTTCCATCGGCCGTCTGGGTCTTTGCCTTGGGGATTTTCGGGATGCCGTTGATCTTCTTGATGGCGCGCAAATCGTCCCGACACTGCTCGTCGCGAGGCAGGCCGGTCAGGGTTTCGTCCTCCAGGTGCGCCTTGAACTTCGGCATCTGCTCCATGTAGAACTTTTCGGTCAGATGCACCTGGTGAATGCGTTGATGGCCATAGCGGTCTGCCGCGTGCTCGGCGATCTGGCCGCCGTTACCGTTCGCATCGAAAGCACCTGCGCGGAAACGTGGCAGACGATCACAAATGAAATCGAGGATCTGCTCCTGTTGCTTGTACGGGCATCCGCCCAGCTCGACGATCAGGCGCGGCCGGCATTTCAGATCGATGCCCTCTTCGAGCGCCGTCATGACCGTCAAGTCGCCAACCCGCGCAAAGTCCTGACCAAGGCCATGCGGCCGATCTTTGTCCAGAGCATCGAGAACCGGCTGCAGATGCTCGCGGCACCACTCGGCGACTTCGAGCGCCCGGGTCGGTTCGGGCAACAAGCTGAACTCGGGCTTCCACTTGGCCCGGGCGATTGGAACGCCATCACCCATCCGCGATTCGATCAGCGCCAGCGACAAGTAGGTGCCGCTGCCGCGTGCCGGGATAGCATCGAGTTCTTCTTCGGCATCGTCAGCGTAGAAACTGCGCACGTCGGCGACCCAAGCATCCTCGGCTTCCTGCGTCCAGTCGATTCCCTTGCGCAGGCAGACACGGCGGAACAGGCCATCCTCAACAGCACGGGCGAAAGTGATGCGATGCACCGAGCCTTTACGCTTGCCGGCACGAACCTCATTGATCAGCTCATTGAACGGGTTTTCGTCGCCGTTGTGCGTGCTGATGATGCGCACCTTGTCGCCCCACATCAGCATGGCCATGGCCGCTTTGATCAGGCCAGCGAGGTCGGGCGCGAAAGCGGCCTCATCGATGACCACCACGCCCTGTTTGCCGCGCAGGTTTGCCGGTCGGGACGACAGCGCCACGATCCGCTTGCCCGACTTCGGGAAATCGATCTTGTAGGTCTTGATTTCCTTGTCGCCATCGTCGAGGAAAATACCTTCCTCGATCTCGCCGGCGGCCATGTCGAAATGCTTGGCCCACATCGCGCAGGCCTCGATATATTCGATGGCCATGTCTTGGGTGGCGCTGATGTAGAAGACGTTGCTGCCATCTGCAGCGGAAGCGATCAGCACGTTGTCTGCCGCCTCGGCCCAGGTCAAACCGATCCGCCGTGATTTCTCGGCGATCTTCAGGGGCGAGTCGTCGGCGATCCATTGCTGCTGGTAAAGCAGCAGCGCCGCCGGCGGGTTGAACTTTCCACTCTCTTCGAGCGCAGCTGCAATCGGGTCTTGACCGAAGTCAGAAATCGGTTTGGCAGCAACATCCGCCAGCGGATTGGCCTTCTTGCCGCGTCTTTTCGTCTGCGGCTTGGGGCTATTCGACTGTGCCATGTTTCGCTTTCATGACTTCGGCGAGCACGACTTCGTACGCCTCGGCCTTCACAGTATCGGCCACCGCATATCGAATGTGGTTTAACCCGAAAAGGATGCACTCTCTTTTTTGCACAGACGTAATGACCGGCGTCGAATCGATCGATATCGCAACGGAAATTCGGCCATCAACGCGATCGCACAATCGCCGGATCAAGTTGCAAAAGCGCTCGCGAAAATTTCGAGGGCTGTTGCAGCTCAACGCCCACTTGTAGTCGCAGCTGATCACGATGCGATCCCCAGGATAGAACGCCGGATTTCAGCCACGCCTTCATCGGATAGCCCACCCTTTGTTGCCAGCCTGGCGGCTTTCTCTGCCACTTCACTGGCTTTCACGCGTAGCTCTTCCTGCCATTTCTGCCGGGCGATATCGAGCCGGCCGACGTCGGAAAATGCGCGGGCGATTTGCGATAACGTCTTGGCCTTGGTCGCTGGGTCGTCATCCATCCGCTTGACGTCCATCGAGACCCGCAGCAGGTTGTCCTGCATGATTCCAGAAGCTGCAGCGAGCAGGGAATCATCGGCATCGTCGCTCGACTCGCGGGCGGCCCGCGCCAGCGCACGCGTGCGGCGCGCATCGGCCATCGCCTCTTCAAACTCGGCTTCAAGCGCACTACCGTGGCGATGCACTGCGCTTTTGCTGATATCGAAGCCGCGCCCCTTGAGCCATCCCGCAAGATCGTCGTAACCGGAAAAGCCGCCACCGATCAGGCGCGCATTCAGGTCGTCCAGCACGTCCTGCGGCAGATCCTTGATCTTGGAGCGGCGAGCCATTACAGCGCTCCGGGTTCCGGCGTGCCGATTCCGGGCAGCTTGACCAGGCCGCGCACGACGGACAGGCCATCATCGGTCAGGCGAATCAGCCCTTCAGCCGGCGCATCGACCAGGCCGAGATCGGCCAGGAAGGCGCACTCGACGGCCAGCTTGGTCAAGGTCATCGCGTAGCCGGTCACTTCCAGTTCCTGGCGAAGGTTGCGCGGATCGGCACGGAACTGCGGACGCAGGGACAGCGCAGTGAGGATCTGCAGGCGGCGGCCCGCAGTGATGATGGCTTCGGAAGCGGTGCTCATCGCATGCCTTTCTCGGTAATCTGGTTGAGGATCAATTTCAGGGTGTCGGATTGGCCTCTGTTCTCGCCGACCAGTTGATTGACAGTGCCCGCCAGCGCGTTCAGCGACTCATAGACCTTGGCTAGATCGTTGTGCGATGGCGCTGATTTGGCCGTTGATTCCAGCGTCGTGATGCGCTGGTCGTGATCCTTGGTATCGACGGCGATTGATTTCTCAAGTTGGCCAATCCGCTCATTCGTAGCCTTGTTCTTATTGGCGAGATACATGTAGAGCGCCACGCCCCAGGTCAGCAGAAAATTGGCGATGCCCATGTATAGAAGGATGTCGTCGCGGCTCATTTTTTAGTCTTGTGAAAGGATTTGGCCCTGGAAGACCAGAGGCGGGAACAAACGCGGCCGACCACCGCCCAGCGGCGAGAAGTGCTCGATGCGCAGCGGATTCAGGCTTTCAGCCCACAGAAAATGCGGCCACCAGCCCCAGCGACTGCGGCGGATCAGCAGATAGCCGCCACGCTTGAAGAAGCGCGACAACGCGAAAATCAGGCAGTTAGAGCGGCCGAATATGGTCGGAAAGTCAGACTGCATTGCGGCCTCGCCGATTAGCGAGCCAGGTGCGATGCTCGGCATCTTTCTGGCACTCGATACAGGTCTGCACGCCCGGCAATTTGAGTCGGCGCTGCAGAGGAATCGGTTCGCCGCACTCGGCGCAGATCAGGGCGCTATCACCTGCCACTGTCTGCGCCCGGCGGGCACGCTCGGCCAGGGCATCCTGGCGCATTTCTTCTTCGCGCTCCTGGGCGCGGTCCAGTACGTCGGTCACTTCGCCGGCTCCTGTGTGTAGAAATCGGCTATGGCCTTGAGTCGGCCTTGGCAGGTTGAATAGGCACGCTGGGCGCCGGCGATCCAGAGCGCGATATCGGTATCGGTGGCAAATCCGCCATCGTCTGCAGCAGGCTCGCTGCTGGCCGGGGGCACTGATAATCCGGGTTGGCCTGGCGCTGTGGATCGGTTGAGCACCCGAACAGCAGCGCTGCCAATGCAAGGGCGGCCATCAGTAAGGCGAACGATTTCACGGGTTTTCCCTTCGGACAGTTGGATATTTCGGGCTTCGAGATCCGCCGCTTTTGCGGATAAGTCGTCGCCACGGCGCCAGGCGGAAATCAGCCCGGCATTGGCAAAGTGCAATGCATCGGCGCGGGCTTGTTCCTGGTCGCGCTTGATGTCGGAAATCTCGTTTGAAATACGCCAACCGTTGGTCAGCCAACCGGCGCCAAAACACACGATGGCGGCAATCGCGGCGATGATCAGCTTGGCTTCAGTCGCCATGGGGCTGGGAATATTGATCACGGCGCATCTCTCCGACCAACCGCCTGGGAAGTAACGATGCGCAGCGCGGTATTGAGTAGCACCAAGCCAAAGGCGAGCAGGCCATAGAAATTGACCGGCAGCAGGGGCTGGATCAGATGCAGTTGAGACTCGGCAGCGGCCAGCACACCGATCAGCACATTGATGCGAATGGTGCGGCTTTTCCACCAGGCTTTTTTGGCGGCCATCAGTGCCACCAAACGCAAGCGATGGCACCGACCAGCAAGGCCAGATAGGCCAGCCGGAACCTTCCGGCGACGTTAAGTGGGCGTTTCATTGGGTACCTCCATGCCGTTGGCCAGCCAGGTCGATACCTCGAACCCGGGGCAGGTTTTACGAACTTTGGGGAGATCACGGTGGCCGCAAATGTGAATGCCGCGCTCGTCTGCCAGACGCAGCGCGCCAGCACGGCTGAGCGGGTTATTGCGGTCGCCTGGGCCATTGCGGCCGGTGATGCGGGCAATCTCGGATACAACCAGGTGCGCCAGCGTTTCGAACTGTGCCGGCTCAAATTGATCGAGGCCGACCAGGCAGATGCCGATTGCCTTCTGATTGAACCCGGCCGCTTGTGCCGGGATCTCGTCGACGTGGCGGCCGGTGAAGGTCGTGCCGTCACGGCCGATCAGATAGTGATAGCCGATCGCTGCCAGGTTGGGGTTCTGCCGGGCGCGCCATTCGTCGGCCCGATGAAAGCCGCGTTCGACGTGCCAGGAGTCAATTACCTGGGCCGGATTAAGGAAGCCACACGTCCCCGGCGAACCGCGATACAGCCGATCGGTGTTCGGAGATGCCGAGCAGTGAATAACGATGAGATTGATTGGGCGCATGCCCCGAATTTACGGGGCGGCCCCAGCTCCCCGCAGGGGGGTCAGGATGGGGAGGCTAGAACAAGCAACCCTGGCCGAGCGGCTGGGTCAGTTCGGTATCGGGCTGTCGCACGATGCGCTCGATGGCGCGGCCGTTGAGGTTGTACTTGATGCCCAGCTCGAACACCGCCTCGGGCGAGCTGTAGCCGCCGCGAATCAGCGCGTCGTATTCGCTACGGATCACTTCCTGGTTGCGCTGGTGCAGCACCATTTTCAGATTGGGCACGATCAGCATGCCGCCGCCGCACCACTTGACGATGCGCTTTGCGATGTCAGCGCCGACGATCTCGACGAGTTGTTCCCAGCGCCGGGCGCCCTGGGCATTCGATCCGCCCGGCCGAGTCGGCGCCGGCCATTCCTGACCCGGCCAGGCCGTGATCAGTGCGGCTGCGCCTTCAATGCCGGCAACGCGTACCAGATCGACCGCAGTACGCGGAAACATCGGGTAGCGCGAGAGTTCGGCAAGCAGCTCGGGCGTCATCTCAGCCGCCGTGCCGTTTCACGTAGACTTCGAGCGCCTGCACAATCTTGTGCAGTTGATCTGGCTCGCAGAACTCCAGCGGCTGATCGCAACCACGCATCTGCGCAGCAACGCCCTCGACGTAAGCCTTGGTCATGATGGCAACCGGCGGGTTTTGCATGGCGCCAATCTTTTGCGCCAGGCGATAGATTTTCTTGGCGTAGGTCTGCCGGCCAGGCGTCAGCTTGAAGACGAAGCGCCATTCATCGCCGGTCTGATCGCCCTTCGCGATCCGGTTCAGGTGGCTGAGCACATCGTTGAGCTGCGGCAGCGACATTTTGGTCAGGCTGTCGATGCCGGTGATGGAAAGCTGCAGCTTGTGGCGCTCTTCGCGCTCGATGCCGAGCTTGCCGCAGGCAGCGTTGATTGCCTTGATACGGTTGGATTTCTGGATGACGTGCATTCGGTAGTACCTCGAAAATGTTGAACAGGGTCAGAGCGCCTTGATTTGCTTTCGCAGGACAGGTCTTTGCTTTTTCTCCCCCTGATGCGGCTGTTATTAGCCCCACGGGCCGCTGGGGTGGTCTGCTTTAGGGTTGGCCAATTGCTCCGGATGTCGTTCGGTCGATGCCGGCCTGCACGGGGTTGCTGACAAACCCGTTCGATTTGTGCCAGCCGAACGGCTCGCCGTTGCGCGGCTTCTTGTGGTACTGCTCGACGACTTGCCCGTTGTCGATGATGCGGAACGAGATATCGCCCACGCTGGCCAGCGCCAGAGCCTCGCAGGCAGCCTTGGCCGATTCGAGGCGGGAAATACCGACCACGGGAATCAGGTTGGCCCAGGAGCCGGAGCAATTGACTTTGATGCAGAGGCTCATTGCGCAGTCTCCGGTGACCATTCGATGAGGAACCCACTCAGCGTTCCACCGTATTCCTTGGCAATGAAAGCAAAGAAGTCATCGGCCGATTCGAAGCCGTCAGCCTTGGCCAATTGATCGATTTCTTCCTCATTCAACTCAGACCAGACAGCACAACGAGGAACCGATACATGCCGTCCGCTGGCGCTGATCGATATCTGCGTCACCCGAGCGATGGTGAAAGCGCCGAGGCGGCAAACATCGCGAGTGCGCAATCCGGTGTAGCAGTAAGCCAATTCGCCAACCTTGGGCGGCTTGCGCTTGCCATTGGCACGAATGGTTTGGGTTTTGGCACCGCTGCGAATTGCTGCAGCAAATTGCTTCTTGAAGTTGTAGATCGCCATCAGATCACCTCCCCACCAAGGGTATTGACTAGGTGCGGAATGAAGCGCCCCAGCTCGCCGGTCATCATTGCGAAGTCGGCATCGAACTGCTCATCAGCGATCTCGGCAGACTTCTCGGCTTCTTCCTTAACCAGGTCGAGGAAGGCCAAGCGCTTGATCTCCAGCTTTTCGCCGAGCACGAACGAGATCCGGTCGTCCCAGGTCAGCGCCAGCTTGGTCGGCAACTTGCCGCTGGCCAGGTGCGCTTTGATTTCGGCTTCGATCTTGTCGCCGTCGAGCGGGTGACGGCTGTAGCGGACGGATGCCTTCTCTTCACCGGCAGCCTTCAGCTCGCATTCCCGGTCGATGGTGTAGCCGGCCGGTGCAGATCCTGCTGCCAGCCAATCGGCCATCGCCGACTGAGGCGAGACCTGGGTGTGCAACATGGCCAGGGGGAAATCGTCCAGGCTATGCCGCAGGTGCTCGATCACTTCCTCGGCCTTGGCCGGGCTGGCGGCATCGACAACAAACCAGCCCCTGGAGGGATCGATCCAGGCAAAGGTGACCCGGCGGCGAGTGAAGGCCCTAGGCAGCAGCTCTTCGGTAACGCGCTCGCGCAGCTCCTTCAGCTGCTTACGGCCGGGGGCGTAGCCTTGCTGCTGCTCGATCTGCTCAGCACGCGTCCGGACCTCGTCATTAACGACGCTGGATGCCAGTTGGCGCTCTTCGGTCTGCAGGGCGATCAGCCACTGGCCACCGAGGGCGAACACCAGATCGCCATCCTTGCGCGGCGCGATCCAGCCGCGAGACTTCGGCTGATTGCTCGGGCATTTGACGAACGGTGCGCGGGCCAGTTGGGCAATCAACTCGCTCCTGGTCATCGTCCAGGCGATGGGCAGGCGGAAGATTTGGAGGTTACGAAACCACATACGGATTCTCCTCGGAATAGAAAACGACGCCGTGATGACCCTTCTTCCCATTGCCTTTGCTGCACCAGGTCAGCCACTTGCTCAGCTGATCGGCTGCATCGTCTTGGGATTCGGATTCAGGAACACCAGGCACCAACGGCGTGCCCTTGTAGGACAGGCGAGCCATCGCACTGACCTTCGCCTTGAGATTGGCCTTCGGGCCGGATGCAATGACGATGGCGCCTTTCGGTTCAGCACCAACATCGCCGAATTCGATCTGCCCGGATGCAAAACACCAGGCGATCTGCGGGCGCAGGTCAAAATAGCTGCGCGCCCCACACTTTGGGCATACGGCATGAGAAATCGAGAGGTTCTTGTACTTGCTATCGGGTACTGAAACGCGCTCGGATTCCATGTGCTTGTTGCGGCAGCGGCAGCACTGGACGGGGATGTCGTGATCGCTCATGACGGCAATCCCCCTTCGCGATAGGCCAACTCGACTGCCTTCGCCATTTCGATGATGGAAATGTGAAGACCATCGGGCTTTTCTTCGACTTGAATTCCAATTCCATGGCTGAGCTTGGCGATATCTCCAGCAGTAATCACAACGTGATCAGCTTCCAACTTGACCATGAGAAGCGCGGCCAACTTGTGCCACTGGTTGTGGATTGCCTGGGAAACAGGGTGGTTCGGATTGAGTTCCATCACGCACCGCCTTTCACCACAGCGATTGCTCGGTCAAGACCGTTGAAGCACTGGCGTGCCGAGTCGAGAAATCCGAGTGTGCTTTCCTTGGAATAGTTGCCGTGCTCGGCGATGTTATCGATCAGATTTCCGAGAATTTCGCGGCATTCGTTGGCCTCTTCGATCGCTGCCAGCAATAGGTTCAATTTGCTGGTGACTGCAATCAGCTTGATGCCGTCAGAAAGCGTCGAGGCGGAATGCAATTCCAACTCTTCCGTTTCAAGACCACGGCAAGAATTGATGCATGCACAAATTCGACGTTGGATATTGGGAGATCCGATAACGTTATCGCCATTGCTATCGATGAGCATTTCCGACCAAGGGTTGACGCCCCATGGCTCATTGAACTTGTCCATCACGCCGCCTCCTTGATCTTGGCCTTACCCTTCTTCTTGACCGGCTCGTCTTCGCCCTGGCGCTTGGCGGCGTCGGCCAGGATGGCCTTGACCATCTTTTCGACGTCACTGTCGCTGAAGCTAATGAACGATTGGTCGATGCCCTCGATCAGGCGCACGCCGATCTTGCGGCGGAACTTCGCATCCAGCTCCTGCAGGGCCGAAACGTTGAGGCTTTCTTCGGTGCGGATCAGCACGGCAGCCATGTCGGCCAGTTCCGGGAAAGCGCGGATGCGGGTAATCACCTGGTCGTCGCTATCCCAATCTAGGGCATCTTCGGCCTTGCGGTAACCGCACTTGACGCCGTCCTGGGCGATGCTGCGCGGCTTCTTGAACAGCTGCGGCGCCCCGTCGACCAGCGCCTTCAGGTCAGCGTGGGCAGCCGCTTCTTCCTCGGCGGCAGCATCGAGGCCGGCACGGTGCAGCGCATAGATCGGCGTGATCGCCTGGTTGAGTTCGGTTTCGAGCAGCTTGGCGCGGCTGATCGATTCGCGGTGTGCGTCGGCCAGGCGTTGAGCGGCGGCGCGGATTTCAGTCATGGACATTCGAGATCCTTTCGGAATTGACGTAGTAGTTGTAGGCACGGCGTTCGCCGGTGCGCAGGACTTGTTTTTCCTTGCAGAGCACAGACAACGCACTGGAAATGCCGGATGGGCAGGTTTTGTAGTCGGCGAACAGGGTTTCGATAACCTGCAGGGGGATTGCCTGTTCCTTGGCTTTCGGCAGGCGATCAAGCAGCACCAGCTTGATGTTCGGCGCCCCCTGTTTGCGTTTATCTGCCGTACGCTGGCGCTTTGCATTGGCGATCTGCCGGCGCTCGGCGGCCTCCTTTTCTTCCTGGGCTTTCGCCTTGGCGAGCGCAGCTGAATGGCTGACGGCAGCGGAGAGGTTAAAGGCGAGCAGGCTCATGACATCAGTCGCTCATGCAGTGCCACGATGGCGTTTTCCTGCGCCCGGGTGATCCTGGAAGGCAAACGGACTTCGCCATCCTCAATCGCATCGGTCAGGCCCAGCTCATCGGCGATGCGGCTGGCAGCAATCCATTCGGCGCGCAACTGGCGAACCAGGCTGCGGGCTTTGGTGGAATCGACCAGGACTTCATCCGATGCGATCAACCGGGCATGCAATCGCTTGACGGCCGCTTCATTGCGCAAGGTGACGGAGACCTTGTTGATCTGCAGCGCCGGCGATTTGCGGCCGAGCTGCTGGGCAATGTAGGCCTTGGTGAAACCGGCAGCGAGCAGCTGCTCGATCAGTGCCCACGTTGGCCCGGCCGGCACCTTCGTCGCGTCGCCCTTGAGGTCGGCGGTTACGGCCAGAATCAGGCGCTCGGTGCGGGCCCGGATTTGTTTCTTCTTGCCGCTGCGGATCGCCGACAGAATCGTGTCAGCGATATCCGTTGCAGCCTGAACCGAGCGACGGCCAACACCTTGCCGCGATAGCTTCTTCAAGTGTTTCCGCGCCGACTCAGCGCTGACGATGCCGTTCCAGTCACCCGCTTTACGCGCTGCCTGGCGATCGCGCTCATAGGTCGAGTTGGCTTTTCGGCAAGCGTCACAACGGCAACCGCCGATGTAGCGCAGGCGATCGCCATGCGGCCGGTTGGCAGAGAGTTCCGCCGCCGTCCGGATTGAGCGCGCCACCTGAAAAGAGGTTTGTTGTTGCATTTCAGCCCCTCCGCCCTTGCGATTTGCGGAACAGCTCGACGTAATCGAGCACAGCGTCGGCCATGAAAATCACCTGGCCGCCGTAGTTGATCTCAACGCCGCCGCCCTTGAATTTGAAGCTGCAGTCGGTTTCGATCTCGATCTGGATCGGCGCACGACGCTCGGCGAGTTCGCCGATGTCGATCACCGGCGCGGCATTGGCCTGGGCGACCAGTTCGTCGAGCAGTGCCGCCGAAATCATTTTGTGATGAGCCATGGTTGCTCCTTACCGTGCCGACTTGATCCAGGCGAGGTGCCAGGAATAGCCGAGCCGGTTGAAGTATTTGAGGGCCAGTGCGACGCGCTGCAGGGCGCGCAGCGGCAGGGTCAATGCACGCATTTCACCTCCCGCCAGAAGACGCGGATGTGCTCGATGCTGGCGACCCAGTGCTCGGTTGCCGTACCTTCGCTCTCGTAGTTGCGCCAGCACGTGCACTCGGCGCCGAAGAGCGTTTTGACGTGCTCGGTCGGGGCAATGATCATGTAGGCGCCAAAGCGGTCGGCATTGACCGAGAGCACAGCCAGTGCGTGCTCCTGGGCATAGTTGAAGGCGAAGCGGATATCGGTGATCAGGCTTTCGATATCGGTGCGTGCATCGTTGAGCGGCCGGCTGGTCGGGACGTTGAGCGACGGCGCCAGGTGTTCCAGGGCTGGGGCCAGAGTCGGGAAATTGATCACGTTGTTCATCTCACAGCTCCTTGATCAGATCAGCGGTGACGATCGGCAAGCCGAGGGCGGCAGCGCGGTTCATCGCGTTGGTTGCGGTGTTATTGACGATCAGCGGGTAAAGCTGGGTTTTCACCTCGCGGGTGGCGGGGTCGATCTTGGTCCAGCGGTCGCGGATCGCATCGAAGGCCGATTCATCGAACACCTTGTCAATGGACAAGCCGCAGCGGGCAAACTTGTGTGCCAGGTAGGCACCGACCTGGCCGTGCAGCGGCTCAAGCGTGGCGATCTCGCAGCGGTTGATGAACTCGCGAGCCATGGGGTAGCGGTTGGCATCGAGCTTCAGCCGCATTTCGTTCTGGCCAACCAGGACGATGCTCAGCACCTTGCCGAAGCCATCTTCGGACTCGATTTCGTAGAAGCGCTTGAGGTACTTCAGCGTCTGGATCGACAGGTCGTGCGCCTCTTCGATCATCAACACATGCTTGAATCCGGCCCGCGCCGATTGCAGCAACACGCGCTTGACTTGCCGGGCCTGGGATTCGAGGCCGCTGGTAACCGATGTTTCGGGTTCCAGATCCTTGATGATGGCGGTACAAATCGCGCCGGTACTTAGCTTGGTCTTGTCCAGGGCTTGCGGGAAGATCAGACGAATCTGCTGGCGCTCGGCGTTGATGCGGAACTGCAGCAGCTTGCGCAGCGTGCTCTTGCCGGCACCGGACTCGGCGACCACGGCAGTAATGCCACCGACCAGGGCAGTCTGGATCATGGCTTCGACGACGTAGCGTTGTGCGTCGGACAGGAACACATCGTCAGGGCTGTTCACGTCGTTCTGGAACGGATCGCGGAACAGGTTGAAATGGCGCTTGGCCTGGGGTGAAAGCATCTGGATCTCCAAGGGTTTGAAATCGGGTTCGGGGCGTTTTGCGGCGCGGAACCCGGGCGGCTTCGGGGCGGGCTTGCCGACATGCGAGCCGACCGGGAAAACGCCCTTGAATTCGTCGCTGCCTTCCGGTTCCCAAATGGTGGCCAGCTCCTCGGCAGAGATGCCGCGCTTGGCGAGCACCGCCTCGATCTGAGCCTTGAAGTTCTCGACCGGCAGGCTTTTAGGGAAATAGGAGTGGTTGAGGATCTGATTGACGGACGAACGCGACAGCGGCACATCCTTGGCCTGGAAGACCTCGGCCGCCAGCTGCGGGTGCGAGATTCCGTGTTTGATCATCACGCCCTTGAGCTTGATCGGCATGTATTCACACCCCCTAAAAATGTACGGAACGGCACCCATGGCGCGCCTCCCCGTTTTCGTAACTCGTCGATTTCATGTTTAAATCTCCGTGCTTGTTGTGCTGCAAATCGCCTGCCGGAGCGCTGGAACGCTTCGGCGGGCACCTCTCAGGCACCGCCCACTGCCCGCAGGCGTGGGGGTTCCGTGAAACCTTTCAGGCGATCGACGATGGCGCCGATCTCCGACTCCGGCGCACCGGCCGGGTACCAATCCGAAATCCGTTTGTAGTGTTCCGGCGTCCATTCGCCAGGCATCGCCGAGGCGAGGCGACCGGCGAGCTGCACCAGGTTGAGCTGGCGCACCTCGACAACCAGGTCGGCCGGGCTGGCCAGCAAGTCTTCCTTGCGTGCATTGGTGACCGGCGTCTTGATATCCAGCTCGGTACCCGGGCGGACCATGTAGCTGGCCGGCGTCGTGGCTTCGAGGTGGCTGGAAATATCGAGGCCGTTGAAAACCGGCTTGCGCTCGCGCCGGGCCTGATCGACGGCGAGCTTGCCCTCGACGCCGTAGGCCAGTTGTTCGATGGCCTTCATGCTGGTGACGGCAGGCGTATCGGCAAAGGCCTTGATGTCTTCGCCCCAGGTGGCGGCATCGGCGCGGAAACCGCCGGCCGTCATTTCCACCGCCGGGCAAACCCAATGCACGTCGCGCTTGTGCTCGTCCTGCTCGATCAGCAGGATCGCGTCGGTGCGGTACGGGCTTTGCGCCACTTCGACCTTCTGGCCGATGTTGAGATGCGGGACATGGCGCACGTCGTAGGACACGCCGCCGAAAGAAACCGTCAGGTCGCCACGCACATCGCGCATTGCAGTTTTGCCGGTCATCAACTGGCGGCACAGGCCGGCATCGGGCGCCAGGCGCAGCTGCTCGGTGCGGATGGTCTGCCAGAGGCCGTAGCGGGTATGGCCGTGGCGGCTGTGCTTGCGGTTGCCGTTGAACCAGCGGCGCCACTTGCCGCCGGCTTCGTTCAACTGCTCCAGGCTCTCGACGCGGGTGGCGATCAACGTGGTCTCGAAACCGCGCTCGACGATATCGTTGTGCTTTTCGACGCTGCCCTTGGCGCGGGGATTCTTCGGCCGATGGATGATGACCTTGATGCCCAGCAGGCGGCACAGGTTGCGGAACAGTGCCCCTTTGTTGGCCGCGCCCGGGTCGAGTACGACGATGAAGGGCACGCCGTGGAACGGCTCTTTTTCGTGGTCCTTGGGCTGCATGCAGCGAATGAAGAATTCGCACAGCATCTCGCCCGACTCGGCGCCCAGGTAGTAGTAGAAATAGACGGTGCCGGTGAAATGGTCGGTGCAGACGTAGCGGATCACCATTTGCTTGGCGCGCTTCTGGAAGTTTTCCGGCTTGTTCTTGTAGAACTCGTCGGCCTCCATGACGCCCAGGCCGCCATCGTCCAAGTAGTACAACACGCACACCGAGGCGTCGACTTGCCAGACGTGATTGGGGTGCAGGCTCTTGGCGCCCCGGTGCGGCGCCGGTGTGCGCAGGGTCTTCATGTCCAGCCCATAGGAGCGAATGGCACGGGCAATCGTGGCGGGGGCAACTGGCACGACTTCGCCGGTTTCCTTATCCAGCTTTCCCATGGCGAACAGGCCATTGGCGCGGCCGAGCATGGCGGCGTTCTCGTAGGCCATGCCGTCTTTACCGTTGGCGCGCTGTGCGGTGGTCTTGATCGCCATCAGCTTCATGGCTTCTTCGCGACTGATCGACAGCTGGCCGGCATCCGAGCGGCGCTTGCGCGGCTGCGACAAACCGGCTTCTTCAAGCTGCCGGTACAGCGTCTTGACGGTGCAGCCGAGGCGCAGTGCCTGGTTGAGCGCGATCGCTGTCTTGTTGCCGTGGCCAGCCGCCTGCAATGCATCGGCTACGCCCTTGAGTGCGATGATCCGGTCTGGAGTCAGCGCCATGATTGCCTCCATTACGCTTCCGGTCCAAAATCAGCCAAGGGCAAGCCCACTTCTTCGCCGGCATTCGGGTCGTCTTCAAATTCGCCAGAGGCCGCCAAGTTGAGCAGGATTCCGAAGTCGGATGCGATGCTCATGGCTTCGGCGATCACCCGATCGAGCGAGCCTTGCATAGCGACGTAGAGGCCTTGCGGGCATTGCTCCAGGGAGCGGATGCGAAAGACCGCCTGGCGGATCGGCAGCAGGCTGCCGACGGCCAGCAGGGTGTCATTCATCAGCTGGCGCTCCAGGTCGGCGTGGCGCTCTTCGTCGGTCAGGCACTCGGCCTTGTTCTTTTCCTCGACCAGCTCGGCGATGCGCCGGCTCTTGTCGGCAATCACCTTGTCCTTGGCGGCCAATTCGCCGCTGACACCGGCCTTGGCCTTGGCAAGTTCGGCTTCCTTGTCGGCTTTCTCCTTGCGCAGGGCACGGCGCAGTTCGGAGACGGACATGCAATCGACGTCGTCGAGCTGGATGCCACGTACTTCGCTTCCCGTGCTGAGCGCTTCAATTTCCCCATCATCGAGAACAAGGAGTTCGAGCAACTTTCCCTGGTTAATGTTGGGGAGTTGCAAAATCGGTAGTCGACTACCGTTTTGAAACTTGACCGTCGCAGCCATTAGCTTTTTGGCCAATTCATAGCCAATACCCAGGCCTTCGAGGCTAGTAGTGAATTGTCCGTGGCCAGCAACCTCCTTCAGCAGCAGCAGACGCTTGCCTGTTTCAAGAACGGCCTCAACGCTACGGCGCTGGAAGAACTTGATCTCTTCCTCCAGGCCGCCAACGGTCAGCGAGCCTTCGTAGTTGAGTTGCTTTGCGAGAGCGACAGCGTTCTCCTGGACTTCGGCCAGGGCTGCAGGCAGCGCGGCGGATTCCTGCATGTCGTGCTCGATGGCAGCAACGGTTTCGGCGGAGATGGGTTCAGTCTGTTCAATAACAGACGGCAGTGTTTTGCGACCTCGGGTAGTCATTTGATCCCCCTATACATCCGTGAGAATTGAGTCTTGGAAAAGCCCGCCTCGCCGACTACGACTTGAATACCGCCGTTGTTGATGCGCTGATTGAAGGCGCGCTCGATCTGCTGTTGCATGCGTTCGACCTGGCCTTTATGGCGGGGCTTGAACGGGCTGATCTTGTTCTGTTCCATTGATCTTTCCCTCAGGGTTGGCGGGTGTAGCGCTGGCGGATCTCGTCGAGTCGGTCTGCCGACGTTGCGAGCTGGGCGCTGAATGCGACGGCGATCTGCACGACCTTGGGGCCGAGGCGCCAGCGGCCGGTATCCGGCAACTGTTCGGCAAGGCCGGCTTCCTTGAGGTTGGCCAGGTCGCGAGTGACGTTGCTCGGGTTGGTCTTCAGCGCCTTGGCCAGGTCGGACGGTGCCAGGCCGGCGAACTCGTTGCCGGCGAGCAGCACGATGGCCTTGAGCAGGCGCTGCTGGGCGGCGTTGATGTAGTTTTGATTTGGCGCGGTCATTCGGGTTGATCCAGTTCAAGTTCCGGTTGGGCGGCGCGGGCAGCGTTCTCGCGGTGGTAGGCGAGTTGTTCCATCGCGGTGGTGACTGCGGTCATCACTTCCTCTGCCTTGGCTTTACCGGCCGCGAAGTTGATCAGTGCCCCCATCGCGTCGTGGGTCGCCGCTTGCACGGCCGGCAGATCACTGGAGGTGGGCATGCGGCCGGTCGGGATATCGATGATCAAGCGGTGCGCGGCATGGGCAAGGTAGCTCGTCACGTAGTTGCAGCGGCAGGCCAGCTCGAATGGGCGAATCAGTACGGCCGGGATGCGGCCCGACTCAACCCACTTGTAGAGGTTCCAGGGGTTAGCCAGACCCATATCTGCAGCAATGTGATCAACAGAGCGGCGATGCTTTGTCATCGCGTGATCCAGGCAGGCCTTCATGGCGCCCTGGATGCTCTGCGGTGGGTGTTTCCAATTTCGGGTAGGCATTTGGAAAGTCCTTAAATCGGTGTATCCAAAAAAAGCTTGGTTTTGCTACTATGCAAATGTGTTGCGCGTGGCTAAATTGAAACCACGTTCAAGACAGGGGAAGACCATGCGGGATGCGGAATTCGAAGAACTGGCCGGGCGCATTGACGGGATCGGAAGAGTGGTTGCAATGCTCATTGCCGACCTTGAAATGCGGGAGCAACTGGGGGGCGATCGCTTTTGCAGTCAGCTGCGCAGCTATGCTGATCAGCGTGGCCGCTACGCGGAGCACCAGAAGTCGGCGCAAGTGATCTGGCAGATCGCGGATGAACTGGATGCGGCTCGGTTGAACCGATCTGCCGGGCATTGAATAGAAAGCCGTGGGCGTTGAAGGTGGTCATCTCAGCCCCCCGAGCGAAGAATGGTCCGTTCGCTGACGAAGCGGACGTTCGAGATGGGGAAGTCAGTGACGCCGACAACCGAGCCGGCCGGCATTGAGGTGGTGGCGTCGAGGCAACCCAGTTCGGACTGGGACTCGTAGCCGAGGCCATACATATCGGTACGCAGGCCGAATACAACCTGCCAACCGGTGTGGCGTGATGAGGGATAGAGTTTGAGCGGCATGGCGGTTTAGGCAGCGCGGCGTTCAAGGGCATTGGCCGGATCGGTGCAGACTTCGCCTTCCTTGAGGCCGAGCTTGACGGCGATGTTGTGTGCTTTGCCACGGGTAGCCTTGTTACGGCCGGCTAGGACTTCGAAAACCTGAGTGGTCGAGAAGCCGTTGGCGAGAGCCCAGGACGAGATTGAAACGCCCTGACGCTGCAGCTCTTGGCGGGCTTCATCGGCAGTACGTAGAGTCATTTTTAAAGCTCCTTGCAGGGGGCTGTGTTGCGGTGTTGGTGTCGGTTTGTTGCAGTCTGTGTCGGACTGTGTGTGTCAATTATGGTTCAGTTTTCTGAACCACGTCAACTTGTTTTGGTGCAGAAAATGGGTATCGCAGAGCGGCTAAAGGAAGAGCGCCAGCGTTTGAAATTTAGTCAGTCAGAATTTGGTGCGCTCGGAGGCGCCGGAAAGACGACCGTTATTGCTTGGGAACGAGGCGATGCAACGCCCAACGCTGCATTTTTGTCAGCGGCAGCGGCGGCGGGGATCGATGCGCAATTCGTCATTACTGGTGAGCGCAAGGGCAGCGGTTACGGCGATGCGGGGGTCTATCAGGCCGTGCTTGACGCCATTGACCTGTTGAGCCTCGACAAGAAAGTTGATGCCCAGCAGCTCGCGAAAGCAGTGATCAAGCTGTGCGCGAAGTCTGCCGGTCATGAATCATCAAATGGACCCGTGCAGACCAATATTGGAAATCAGGGGCAGATCACCCAGTCAGGTCAAATCGTCGTTAATCCAGGAGGCCGCAAGTAAGCATGATGGATCAGCACAATGAGTCAAACAGAGGGCAGACAACGCAGTCGGGCGATATCATCGTTTGCAACGGCGCTTCGAACTGTCCATTGAGCAAAGAGAAGACCGAGCGTGAATCGAGCATGCAGGCTGCGTTTTACCGCGATACTGGAATTTGGGCGCCCCCTGGCGCCCGCTGGCAGCTTGAACGGCTCATGCAAAACGGCTTTACGGCACCGAAATTGCGGGTGGCCTGGCAAGGCAATAACCTGCAGTTGGCTTCCGACGACGATACGCTCATCGTCAAGACCCACTGGTTCGAACCATTTGCCGGCTATTTCCTCGTTGCGATCATGTGCTTCTATTTGTTGGTCGAGACGGGGACTTTATTGATGGTGCGCTCCAATGACACGGTGCGGATGCTCCTGGCCTTTGCAGCGATTTTTGCAATGTACGGCGGTACGACATGGATGGCCGTGCGTTTCATTTTGATGCCGTATTGGATTGCTCGCCGTGTGCAGATTGCCCTCAAATTGAGCGACGGTCATCGCCGTTTCAAATTGCTCGACACAATCGTTGGAATGGCAAAGGGCAGCACGACACCAGGGGCACCGTCTAAAAACACGGCCTGAACGGTGTTTAACCGCGTTTAACGCCCATCGAAACGGAAAGGGTCGATGATGAAATACAGCATGGCGATCGTTTTGGCTCTTTTGCTCTCCACGCCAGGTCTGTCATTTGCCCAGTACAAATGCGTGGTCAACGGCAAGACTGTCTATGCCGACGTGCCTTGTGCTGCAGATGCGAAGCACGTTGGTGCGTTGGAGGACTACATATCACGCGAATCACGTCTTGATCGAGCACGTGTAGTGAACCGCGAGCGCAATCACCTGGGCGCGATCGAGTCGGAAAACGATGCTGATCGCCGCCGGATTGCACAGTCGATCGAGCAGATTAGAGCGAATGATCGGGCCGCCGCCAATCTGAAGGCTGCACGTTGTTCAAACGCGCAGCGCGATCTACAAAACGCGCAAAGAGCTTCTGCTGTATATCGCGACCTCAATATGCAGAACTCGGCTAATCAACGGCGCGGAGAGATCGATTCGGCTGAGCGTAGGGTGCGGGATGAGTGCAACTGATTCAGGTGATTCATCCGAACGTCGAAAGTTGGCGATAAGGCTTGCGATGTGGGGCGTTGCCGTTAGCGTGCTGCTATCAGTGGCTGGAATGAATTGGTGGAATAAGCGAGCGAATCAACGGGCCGCCGCTCAGCAGGCAGCGATGCCCCCCCTCTATGGTGGTTATTGGTCGAATGACTTTGATCTCTCCATCATTAGGACGATGTGCAAAAATGGTTCATGCCAAGGCTGCGGAAGCATCAAGTTGAAGCTGGATCTTAATCACCCGGGTCGTGCATTGGTACGCTGCTCGAGAAATGGTTCGGACTGGCTGGAATACGTTGTGGACGAAACCAACAACACAGTTCGCGGACCAAGAGAACCGAATCCTGAATACGATTGAGTGATCTCGCTTAACTCAATCCCATAAGCCTCCCCATCCCGACCCCCCTGACCGCATAAGCGGTCGCCCGGCATTCTGTCAGCACACAACTGCTGACAGGAGTCGGATATGCCCCCCGTTGAAAAATCACAGTCCGCTGGCACTGCGACCGCCCAGGTCAAGACGCCGGAAAACGTCAAGGCCGCCCAAGTAACGAAAGCTGAAGCCGCCAAGGCGGTCAAACGCGAAGTGCCTGTCGTCGACAAGGATGGCAAGCCGAATGGCGAGACCAAGGCGATCAAGGTCGCCGAAGAGGAAGTGCTCGCCTGGGCCGTGCGCGACAATGTCGTCACGGTGGTGACCGTCGACGGTCAGAAACTGGTGGGCGAGCTGTGATATTCCCCGCCGCCGGCCTGCGTGGCTTGGCCTTGAAAGAAGCCGCACCGGACTTGATGCGCACGATCAACTGGGTGCGTGATGCGCTGGACAAGTCGATCAATGCAAACGTTTCCAGCGATGGCCGCAAGTGGTTCGAGCTGGATGTGATCTATGGCGACCGTGCGGTGATCACCATGGGCGGCCGCAGCTGGTCCTATCCCTACACGATCGCTGACGGCGTCGTGACGATCGGCGATCCGCAAGAGGTCGTCGAAACCTATCTCCCGATCAAGGAAGCCGCTGCGGTTGATGGCGATTTGCGCATGGTCGAGGCAGAAGGCTATGAGGCCGGCACTGTTTGGGAGGCGACGCTGATCGTTGCCGGCATTTCCGAAAATGGCATTTTGTACTCCGACCAGGTGCTACGCGAGGCGCTACCGTTGTTCGAAGGGACGCGCATCTGCATCAAGTCCGATGAAGAGCACATCAAGTCGACCAAACGCAACATCAACCAGGTCGTCGGCTGGAATGCTGCGCCGCGCTTTGTCGAGGGCAGCAAGCCCGATACCGGGCGTGTCACTGGCACGTTGCGCCTGCCAGGCCTGCCCGAGAACACCCGAAACCTTTTGATCGGTGCAGTAAAAGCCGGCAAGACGGACCTTGTCGGGCTGTCTATCGATGCGCGGGGCAAGGGAACAACTCGCATGGTCGAGGGCAAGAAGGTTCGTGCCGCCACCTCGATCGACCTTATCGAATCAGTTGATCTGATTGTCGAGCCGGGGGCCGGGGGCCGCCTGATTCGACTCGTAGAAGCAGCCCCTGAATATTCCTCTATCTCAGGAGACCCTGATATGAAATTGCGTGAAATGATGTTGCGCTTCATTGAAGCCAAGGCCCCCGACGCCTATGCGAAGCTGGACCCGGAAACGGTCAGCGATGAGCAGCTTGAGCTGGCCTATCGCGAAGCGGTTGCGGGTTCTGAAAAGAAGGCACCGGTTATCGATCCGAATAGCTTTGAAGAACGTGTCCGCATGATTGAGGCCCGCGCTAATGCCAAGGCCGAAATCGCTGGCAGTACGCTGCCCCAGGCCGCAAAGGATCGCTTGCTGCAAATCTTTGCCACCCGTGAGCGCTTTGTCGAGGCCGATGTCACTGCTGCCATCAAGGATGAGCGCGAGTATCTCTCTCGCATGGCAGAGTCCGGCCGCGTCAATCTCGGTGAATTTGGCCAGGGCAGCGTCGAAGATCGCTCGGTGCGCATCCGTGACATGTTCGATGCCTTTTTCGACCCAGCTCACAAGGACCATCGAAATGTGCACTCTTTCAAGGAATGTTACGTCGAGGTAACAGGCGATCGCCGCGTCACTGGCCGTCTTTCTGACTGCGATATGGTTCGCATGCGTGAGTCGCTGGGCATGAACTTCCGTGAAGCAGTGATGGATTCGACCACGTTCGCCCAAGCTCTGGGTGATGCGATTACCCGACGCATGCTTTCTGACTACAACGCGCAGAGCCAATACGACGTTTGGCGCTACGCTGCCAATGTGGTTCCGCTCAACGATTTCCGAACCCAGCACCGCATTCGCTTCGGTGGCTTTGGTGATTTGCCCGTCGTCAATGAAGGCGCGGATTACCTCGATGCAGCTGTACCGGATGACGAAGAAGCGACCTACAAGGCAGCGAAGACCGGGCGCCTGTCGGTCATCACGATGGAAATGATCCGCAACGACGATGTCGGTGTTGTTCGTCAAATTCCGGTGAAGCTGTCGCGTGCAGCCAAGCGCACCTTGGCCAAGTTCGTGCTCGACATGATGCGGACCAATCCGGTCATTTACGATGGTGTTGCCCTGTACCACGCGACCCATGGCAATTTGGGAACTGCTGCGCTATCCGGCGCATCCTGGTCTGCTGGCCGCCAGGCGATCATGAAACAAAGCGAGCAAGGCTCGAACGATCGCCTGGGTATTCCGCCTCGCAACCTGTGGGTTCCGTCTGACCTGGAAGAAGGCGCATTCGATCTGTTCAAGAACCGCAACACGTCCAATGATCAGAACTTCATTCAGACCCAGGCGCCGCGCATCCTCCCGGTCTGGTACTGGCAGGATGCCAACGATTGGGTGGCCAGTTGCGATACGGCCGATGTGCCGTTCATTGAAGTTGGCTTCCTGGATGGCCGCGAAGAGCCTGAAATTTTCGTTCAGGACAACCCGACGGTCGGCAGCTTGTTCAACAGCGACAAGATCACCTACAAGATCCGGCACATCTATGGCGGTGCGGTGACCGACTATCGCGGTACTTACAAGGCCGTGGTGCCGTAACCCTGGGCGGGCTTCGGCCCGCTGATGAATACACCTGAAGGGGGCAAGCATGTGTAGTCCGCATGCGGCCGAGTCATGAAGCCCGGGTAGTACTTGCGAGAGAGAACCGGGGTAGGACAGGCGGGGTAGTCCTTCCGCTCTCGTGGCCGTCCCCCATATGCGCGTTGTGCCGAGAAACCCGGCAGCAGGATCAGTATCCCCCGCAAGGGATCTTGCTGCCGGCCTTGGTTGAGATTGGAGTTTTGATGCTGACTGATCTGAAAAAGCTGGTGGATGGGTTGGTCCGCGATGAGTCAGAGCGCTTGCAGCGCACGGATAAGGCGACGGCGATCAAACTGGCCATTGTCCGGTATGGCGAAGATCGGCCACGCCACAAGGTGCAGGACGTCGTCAGCACCGGCGGCGATACCCTGCCGCTGCCGCCCGCCTGGGAGGCCGAGTCCGAGTTGGTGTCGGCGGAATACCCGATTGGCCAGCAGCCGATTGAATACCTGCCGTGCTCGATCTACACGACCCCAGCCGGCGACACGCTGCGCCTAGGCGATGCGATGAGCGCCGGTGCTGAAGTACGCTTGACCTTCACGGCTGCGCACGTTGTCACCGATGAGCTGGATTCGATACCCGTGGTGCACCGTGAGGCGGTTGCCGCCTATGCAGCGGCGCTGCTCCTGGAGCAACTGTCTGCCGCTGCGATCAACGATGGCGACTCGTCGCTTGGCGCCGATACGACCGACCGCCGTACCAAGGCGCAGGAATACGCCAGCCGCGCCCGGGGGCTGAAGACGCGCTACGCCGATGCGCTGGGCCTGGGCAAAGATGGCATCGGGCAAGCTGCGACCGGGACAACGGTTTCGTGGCCGGGTCGGGCACGCCTGACCAACGGGATTCGCCGCAATGGCTGAGCAGGATTACACCTTCGCCTTTCGCCGGCTCGATGTCATCTCGGCCGCGCTGGCCAAGGCGCCGGAGATGGTGAATGAAGAGCTGAGCCGCTTCTTTGCCTGGGTGCTGCCGCACCTGACCAGCGAGGTGGTCGACCGCATGCCGACAGCCGAGGGGCATCTGCGGCGTTCTGTGATCGGCCGCACCGAAGTTTCGCCGACCGGCATGCTGGGCATTATCGGTACGCCGCTTGATTACGCGCTGCCTGTCGAGCTGGGCACCAAGCCGCATGCGGTTTCCGAAAGCGGGATTCTGGCGCTGGCCGAGTGGGCCAAGCGCAAGTTGCCGCTCGGCCAGGCTGTCTCGCTGAAGACCGGTCGGCCTCTAAAAACACCTGGCATTGATGAGGCGGCGCTTTCTGCTGCCCATGCGATTGCCTGGAAGATCCGGCATCGCGGCACGCAAGGTGCGTTCATGTTCCGCGATGCCTTCATTGCCAACCGCGCCATGGTGCTGCAGCAGTTCGACCAGACGGTCGACCGCATCGTGAAGCGCCTGGGGAGTACTGCATGAGCGAACACAGAACATTGCGGGCTGCGATCGTTGCCCAGCTGCAGACGGTGGTCGATATCGGTGCTGTATATGCCTATGAGCGTTATGCAAAGGATGACGCGGCATTCCGCGAAATCTACGCCGGCGGAACGGGAATTCTCGGTTGGCACGTTCGCCGCGTGGCGCGCAAAGAGGCGTCGAGTACCAATGAGGTGCTGACGACCTGGGAGATTCGCGGCTTTGCCAACCTGCAGGACAGTGAGGAATCCGAACTGCAGTTCGATGAGTTGATCGATCGCATCTGCGATGCCTGGCGTTCAGATCCGCGCATGGGAAATGCCGTGCTTTATCCAGGAAAGGACATTGCCCCTGTGCCGGAGCTAGTTGATGCCGGCCCGGCAATGTTTTGCGGCGTGCTGTGCCATTCCGCCCGCCTGCGCCTGGTTACCCGCACGGTCATTAAAGCCGATCGGCCTTGGGATTAACCGTTTTTCATCACACGAAAGAGAAGGAGTCACCGTGAAATCATTTCTGAATCGTTTTTCCTTGCTTCGGGCACTGGCAGCAGCACTAGCCATCGGCCTGCTGGCAGTCGGCTACGTCAGCCCGGCCGCCGCTGGCGCACTGAATGACTACGCCGAGAATAAGACGCTCGATGCGCTGTTCCGTGGGCAAACCCTCGGCGCACCGGCAACGCAATACTGGGGGCTGGCCACAGATACCTGCAGCGACTCGACGGCCGGTACCGAGCCATCCGGCAATGCCTATGCGCGGGTTGCCGTCACTGCCTCGCTGGCAAACTGGGCAGGTTCGCAAGGCACTGCTACGACGGTCGCCAGTAGCGGTACCAACGGGACGACCAGCAACAATGTCGCAATCACCTGGCCCGCGTCGACCGGCGCATGGGGCACGCTGCAGAGTGTGCGGCTCTATGACGCGGCCAGCGGCGGGAATAGCTGGATTTGCATCAACCTGACCTCGTCGCTGGCGGTATCCGGTACCGGATTCACGGTGTCGTTTCCTGCTGCAGCGCTGACCTTCCAGATCGACAACTGAGGCCACCATGCGTAAATCGAAATTACTCCTGGTCGTTGGCGCGCTGGCATTTGCGAGTGCAGCTTTCGCCACGCCGGCGCCGGTTACGGCCACTGCCACGGCAAGCGTTGTGGGCTTTGCCACAGCAGCACCTTGGGGAACTTGGCAGGCTGAGCTGGCCCCGGCTTACACCCGGCTCGCCGCGTTGCGCCATCGTGCAGCCCGGGCACTGGAAGCGCGCCGCATCACCGTTGGGGCTGCGGTCGAGATCCAGGCCAAGGCCGACGTTGCCCGTGCCCGGCTGGATGCCTCCCGGCGCGGCGAGCTGGTCGAACCGACGCCGGCCCAGCGCCAGGCGCTGGCCGAGGCGATCCGGATGATCGCGCAAGCTGAACAACTCCTGGAGCGCTGAGATGACCCCCGATCAAGCACGTTTTTTCGCCAGCGCGCTCAACGCTGCTGCCGATATTGCCGAGAACGAAGGCCGCGACCTGGTCGCCGCCGATATCGACTGCTTTGTCGCCGCCGATGATGCCGCCCGTGCCGATCTGGCCCGGGTGATCGCTATCGCCCAGGGCGACCAGGTTTAATCGATGGCCATGCCGGTTAACGACTTCTACAGCTGCCCGCCTGGCGGGCATGTTGCGGCTGGTCGGTACAACTTGCCGGCGTGGTTACGGGCGCGGACGGTGGGCAAGCTCGAGGAAATCCCCGGAACAGCTCTATCAGAAGCCGGCGTTGCGTTTGTATGGCCGAACGGCCAGCGGCCGGGTGGCGAAGACAAATCGATCGTTGATGGTTGGGGCGGCTGGGCGCGAAAAGGGACGCGAATCAAGCTGGCCGGCACGGGCCACGTCGATGGCAATTACAACCACTTCTTTGATTGTGATTTCAGCCGTGATACACCCCTTTGGACTCGGCCGATCGACCCCACGCCGTATGCTCAAACAATCGCATATTTGAATGGACAGGCCGGAAATTGCGCACATTGGAACGATGATGGGCGGCCAACTGGCGCACACGTTTACTGGGCGATGCATATCATCGGCAACAAGCTGATCCGCACGCACGGCTTTAACTACGACGGCTTAACCCGGTCAGATTATCAGTCGTGGGCCCCAAATAATGAGGCATGGACACCTGTTTTCAACATCGACACCAACACGTGGGATGCACCGTCCAGCCATGCCTTAATGCCAAATTGGTCGATGGACGCAAAAGGCGATGGCAGTATTGCTTTTGCGCCTTGCTGTTCCGATGGGACATATCTCTATGCCCATTTGTTGAACAAAGCGCTGGGGCGATATTGTCTGTGCAAGTACGATCCGATAGCAGATGTTTGGACAGGCGGTCCGGATATCGGCCCGTACGTCATTCCCAAAACAGCAATCAACCAAGATACATATCCGGCTCCTGTCTATGACAGCGTCCGCCATGAAATGGTGGTGATTTGCGAAGGGACTGAACAGACGGTCCGCCGGTATAACCTCGATACGGGGCTTATCACCGTCACCCCTCGTACCGGCGTAGCGATGGGCGAAACCTGGAGTAGCAGCTATACCGGCGCTGACTTCGATGCTCGCCGAGGCCTGATCTACGCGTACTCGGGGAAGGCCGACACCGACAAGAATTTCTACATCATTGACCCGTCGGACAACTACCGCACGTCGGTGATGCCTGGCACGGGTACGTTAGCAGTCAATGTTGTCGGTTCCGGCTTGAATGGTCGGTTCAAAATTATTCCCGAATACGACTGCGTTGTTTTTCAGCCAGCGTACGACAAAAACCTTTGCTGCCTGAGGCTTTCCTAAATGGCCGACCACATCACACAAATTGCAAACGTGACGGAATGGAATACGTGGTGCGCTGCACTCCCATCGCCCGTCCCTGCTGGTGAGGCATACATTGCGGAACTCGCAGCGGGAACCTGGAACGTCGCTACACTGCAGGCCGGCATCAATGGCAAGAATGTAGTTGGTGATCTGATCGTGAGGCCGGCAGCAGCTGCCAGGCTGAATACAATCACCAGAGCGCTTCGCGGCAGTGCTGATGGAGTCAGCATCGCTGTCGACAACACGTCCTACACGTTCTCGCCGGCGCACCTGTGTTTCGATGGCGTTCAGTTCGTCGGCGGTGGCGGGTATGCGGCGAAAGTCCTGGTCAGAACATACTCAGGCTTTAAACACTGTATCTTCCATGACGTTCAGGTCAGCTTCGATGACGAAGCTGGCACCTATTTGCTCGATAGCGTGTTGCTCCGAGATACGAACGACGTTTGCGCCTGGCTTCCATTCTCGGCCACGCGGGTCGAGGGCTGTACGTTTGTCCATTTTTCTGGCGCGACTGCGGTGGCGTCGGGCGGCGCGATCACGGCAAAGAACAATATCTTTGCTTCGATCGGCGGCGCGACTTCTTTTGCCGGATCGATGTCCGGCACATCGACGAACAACGCCTTCAACGTCGGCAACACCTATGGCTCGAACCCACTGGCTTGCGCCCCGGCAAATGACTTTGTCGCTGCTGCAAATCTGGCGGCCGCTGACGTTCGGCTGAAGCCGGCCTCGACGCTGGCGGCGGCGGGTGTAGCCGGCGCCGGTACGGGGACTGACATTTATGGCCAGGCACGATCGGTCAATTCGGTTGGCGCATTCGAGCAAACTGGAGGTGGCGGCGGTAGTGCGCTGAATGCAGCGGCGGCGGGTACGGATACGGCATCCGGTACAGCGGCAGGTACGGTTTCAGGCGGGAGTGCTGGAACAATCACGATACCGCCCTTCATTGACTTTGGAACAGGTCAGCTTAAGAAGGGAATGGCGTATCAGGTCGATGTGCGGAACATTTCGACCGGTGCCCACTTACTGCGTAAAACCGGGCTGACGACGCACGCGACGACGGCGGGCGGTTCATTTTCCGATCCAGCGCTTGCCGCAGGAACGACCTATGAGGTGGTGACACGGCTCGCAGATGGCAGCATCGGTGTTTGGGATTACACAGCGACATGACGCACCTGGTCTCTTCTACGCCGATGTTCCCCGGCGCACATGCGGTTAAACGATATGCAGGCGCGGGTATTCGTGGTGCTGACATTCCGACGCAGGGTGATAACGGCGGATCGCCTGTGCTCAATGATGGCATCAACCCGGCGAGTGAATACCGTTGGGCGCTGGTAACTCCGACGACTGATGGCACGCTGACGCTGTATCCGGACATGACTGTCCTGTTCGATGCGCCTGCTACGCCTGGCCTTTACAGCGCTATCTATCGCTTGTGGGAAGACTGTATCGATCGCGGCACGGCGACCATGACTTTCATGGTGGGCGTGGTGGTCGAGGCGGTGGCGGCTGTTGGCGCCGCTGGTTCGATCGGCTCCGCGCTGCCTGCTGTTTCGATTCCCATGGCCGGCTCATCGGTAGCGGTCAGCGGCGGCGCTGGTGCGTTGGCGGCGCGGATCTCGATCTCAGCGGCTGGGCTGGCCCAAGCGGCTGCAACGGCGGGGATGGGAGCCAACGTCCTGCTGGCCGGCGCTGCAGCAGCAACAGCTTCAGGCAATGCCGCCCTGGCAGCTCGGCTCAATGCGCTGGCAACCGGTAGCGATGTGGCCAGCGGTACGGCTTCAATCACCGGCGGGCCGCCGGGGGCAGTTTCCGCTGCGGGCAATGACGTGGCCAGCGGCAGCGCAGTGCTGAAGGTGTCGGTTAATTTGAGTGGCGCCGGCGTCGATGCGGTTACGGGCGGCGGCGTGCTCAATACGTCGGTGGCGGTTAGCGCGGCCGGTTTCGCGCAGGCAATGGCCGCCGGATCGCTGGCCCTGGTATTGCCGCTTTCTGCATTTGGCAACGTTGTCTCAATGGGTGCTGCAGCGGCATCGATGTCGTTCGGCAATGCGCCTCGGCCGGAGCCGGCCGGGTTCTATTTCACGATTGATCGACTCGTCAGTTTCGCGCTGACTGCGGATGGGGTGCGCTGATGGCAGCTAAATGGTTAATTGGCGAAGTGGCACGGCTGGGACTCGAAATCGTCAATATCAATGACCAGCTTGCCGACCCGACTTCTTTGCGGCTCAAGGTCAAAACGCCGGCAGGTGTAATCACCACCTATGCTTGGCCTGGCGCCCCTGAAATCGTGCGCGATAGCGTCGGTGTATTCCACGCAAATGTGGTGTTGGCCGAGCCGGGTACATACGCATTTCGCTTTGAGTCGGATGGCGTTTTGATGGGCGCCGGTGAACGGACGCTGCAAGTCCAGAAGAGCCTGTTCGCGTAATAGCTCCTGGGCGGCCCCGCCCATCCTGACCCCCCTGACCGGGCGGTCGGTCGCGTGAAAAACTCCGGGTGTCAATTGATTAAACCTAATCGATCACCCGGAGATTCCCATGGCTCAATCAGTCAAGAAAACCATCATCGTCAATGGAACGCCTTATATCGGGGCGGTCGGCGTCAATGCCCTGGAGTCGCTGGGGAATACCGCAAAGCTGACGGTCAACGCCAATTTCGACAAGAAAACCTCCCCTAACTTCCAGGGCGGTGGCGGTAACGAAAAGGTCTTCCAGCGCTTCAAAGATGGCACGGTGACGCTTGATTGCCGCCAGACTTCGATCACCTTGCTTGAAATCGCCTTGGGCGGCACGTCTGAGACGATTGCAGCGGGCGCGGTTGCCGATGAAGCGCATACCGTTGTGGCACTGGATAAGTTGATTCAGTTCGACCACATGCAAGACATGTCTATCCCCCTCATCGTTTCGCCTGCCGCCGGCGGCACGGCCTATGTCGAGGGCACCGACTATCTGCGCAAGCGGGCCGGCATCATTCCGCTATCCAGCGGCGCTATCGCTGCGGCTGCCGAAATCGAATGCGCCTACACCAAGCACAAGCATGCCCGTATCCAGGCATTGATGAAGACGGTGACCGAAAAGGGCTTGCTGTTTGACGGCAAGGACGAAGTTGAAGGCGCGCCCTTCCTGGTAAAGTTTCATCGCGTCGGTTTTGGCCCGACCAAAACCCTCGAATTCATCGGTGAGGACTTTCTCAACTGGACGATCGAAGGCGAGATTCTTGCCTACGAGGGCATTACCGATCCGGCTAAAAGCCAGTTTTACGAATCGAAGATTGGCGGCCTGTAATGGGGCTCCTGGGTGAATCGCGGCTGGGTGATCGCAAGGTCATCGTTCGGGAATTGACCGTGGAGGAAATTCGCACCTGGTGCGAATCGGCTGCGGGCCGAAGTTCGTTTCACCTGGTCGACAGCCTTTTTGAGGATCTGGATATCTCGATTTCGGATATCCCCAGCTTCAGTGATTTGACGGCGGCGGAACTCGAAGGCCACGGGCCTTCCGAGTTTGAGCCGCTGATCGCCAAGATCCGGGAGGTGAATCCGCGTTTTTTCGCGACTTGGCGGCGCCGGCTAGAACTAATCGCGGGGGGGATAGCGCCGCATCCCGACTTGCAAAAAACGTTGCCCGATTGATACGCGAGCATGGCCATGTCAATGCCTGGTCATACCCGTGGTCTGTGTTTTGCGACGCGATTGATGAGGCGAATGCTGCGATTTCGGAGCAGCGCTGATTCAGCGGCCGGTAATCGTCCAGGTGATGGTGCTGCCGGCCAGGCGAACGAGAAACACGACTAGCAGCAGGCCCGCCGCAATGACAAACCGGGTGGGCGAAAAGAGATGGCCTAGCCCGTAGCAGAGGGCCATACCGATGATGAGCAGGATATCCAGCTTCGATTTCATGTCACCAGTATAGCTCATGACCAACAAATTCGCGCTCGGCATTGAAATCACCGCTGACCCGGCCCGGGCCAAGGCAGGACTGGCGGAAACCCGCAAGGATCTGCTGGCGACCTATGCCGATGCGAAGGCTGCTGTTGCGAAGCTGAACGCCGAGCTGACCGATTCCCGTGCCCGTGCTGCCGAGATGGCGAAGAGCATGGGCACGATGGGGCCGCCGACTCGGGCGATGGTCGCCGACTTCGAAAAAATGAAGGCTTCGGTCAATGCTGCGCAAGCGGCCGTAGAGAAGAAGAGCCTTGCCCTGCAGCAGTCACGCCTGGCCATTCGGGAGAATGCGGATGCTTTGGCCTCGGTGAAATCTGCAACCGATGCCATTGCCGCCGCTTCTCAGAAAGCGGCTGCTGCGGCTAGCTCGACACGCCAGCTCGCTGCAGCACAAGCACTGATTGATGCTGAAAACCGCCTGCAGAGGGAGATCAGGGAAACGGCCGCTGCCCGGGAGGCGGCTGCAGCCAAAGCTGCAGCAGAGGCGGCAGCGCTGGCCGCCCGGCCACTCAATTCAAAGAACCTTGCCATCGCAGCCGGTATGTCGAGCCTGGGCGGCCGGGAGTCGTCGGCTATTCGTGCTGAAATTGCAGACACGAACCGGGCGCTGGCGTCGCTACGCGCCAATGGCGCAGCCGCACAGGATATTGCCCGTGCAAGCCAATTGGCCCAGGCGAAAATTGCCGCACTGACCGCAGAACTGAATGGGGTGGCGCCGGCGGCCAATGCAGCGCAGAACTCGATCGCCAGCGCAGCGCACCGGATGGCGGCAATGACAGCGGCCGCACTGGCGGCCCGTGAAGCGATCCAGCTGCTGAAATCGTCAGTCGATACCGGCATCAAATTCGACAGCCTGAAGACACAGTATCAGTTCGGTAACGGCGGCGATGTTCGAAAGGCCGCCGATGAAATGGCGTATGCGGCCAAGTTGGCTAACCGGCTCGGCCTTGAATTGACCGCAACCACTCAAGGGTACGGAAAAATCCAGGCCGCCTCCAAAGGCACCACGTTGGAGGGAGAAAAGACCCGTGCGATTTTTACGGCCATCGCTTCAGCCAGTGCGGTGATGGGGCTAAGTGCGGAAGATCAGTCCGGCGTATTGCTTGCCATCTCGCAAATGATGAGCAAGGGCACGGTCAGCGCTGAGGAATTGCGTGGGCAACTCGGTGAGCGCCTACCTAGCGCATTCAAGATTGCTGCCGCCGCAATGAAGGTAACGGAAGAAGAGCTTGGGAAGATGCTCGAGACCGGGCAGCTCACAGCTGCGCAATTCCTCCCTCGGTTTGCGGAGGCGCTGCAGCAATCTGTTAATGGATCACTACGAACTGCCGAAACAAGCGCCCGGGCAAATCTCCAGCGCCTTGAAAACGCATTCACCGAGTTCAAGCTCCGGATCGCCAGTTCCGGACTTCTGGACAAAGTATCAGAACAGATCGAGCGCTTGCTCGCCCATATTGCCGCGATGGCTGAGTCAGGGGAGCTGGATAAGCTCGCCAAGGGTTTCGCCGATGCATTTGGTTCTGTCGTCAAATTTTTGGCTGATGCGGCGATCTTTGCCGAGAATTTCTCAAACGTTCTTGGTCCCCTCGCTACTGCCTTAGCGGCGGTGATGGTTGGTGGCCGTGCATTGGCTGTTGTCACATCCGCAACCGCTGGGCTAGCTGCAACAGGTACTGCGGCAACGGCAGCATCAGTTGGCATTGGGATGCTGGCCGCAGCTTTCCGTTTATTGCGATCAATGACGATTGGCGGAATTGTCCTTCTAGGAGTTGAGAAGCTGATTGAGTGGGGTGCAAAAGCAAATGAAGCCAGGATTCATGCTGAAGCGCTTCAGGCTGATATCAGGAAGCTGATTGATGCCAATAGTGAATATGCGAGTTTGACTCAACTTGATGCGGACGCTTTAACTGAGTTTGGCGATGCTGCCTATGAGGCCTATGAAAAAGCGATTAAGGGAGCACGTGACTATGCATCTGCCAAAGTTACTGATCTTGTAGCGACGAAGGAGCGACTCACCAAGCTACGCGGCTATGACGATGGCAGCGTTGATGAAGCGATTGCCTTTTATCGCGACCAGGCTGGTGCCTATAACGCTTACATCGATACCGTGCTCGCCGGCGAAAAGCTACGGCGTGAGCAAGTTCGCCTGACCGGCCAGATCATCGCCAAAGAAGCCGAGCGTGAAAAGCTCTTGGCGGGTGAAGTGAAACAGACCCGTGCCGAGGCGATCGCCGACCAGATCAAGGGTTACGAAAAGCTGGTCGACGCCATTCGCAAGGCACGTGAGGAATCGCAGAAAGAGGCGGAAGAAGCCAAGAAGAAGGCCGAGGATCTGCGCTCGAGCGCGGCAGACAAGAAGATGTCTGCCGCCGACAAGGCGACGCAGATTCGCGAGAAGGACCTCACGCCGGAGGAACGCGCCGCAAATGATCAAGCCCGCGCCCTTGACGCTCAGTCTCAGGGTGCCTACTACGCTGCTGCCGCAGCTGCAGCGGCGCTGGATGGGCGTGGCAAGGATTTCGAGAAATACGCCAAGCAGGCCGAGAAGTTCCTCGAGCGAGCCATGAAGTTTGCCGAGTCTGCGCAGGATGCAAATCTGGTCGAAGAGATCGGAGGGCAACAGGCCAACTTGGACAACTCGAAGGCAAAGGTGCAGGACCAGAAAGCGGCGGAGGCAGAGAAGCAGGCAGCTGCGCTGATGGATCAGCTCAATGCGGCGCAGGCAAAGCTGAAGGAATTGAAAGGCGAGGCTGCGACGGTGCAAGTGAACGCGGATATCGCGACTGCTGTGACCAAATTGGCCGAGGTCGAAGCAAAACTGAATGCACTGAACGGCAAATCGGCAACCGTCACCGTCAACACCGTGAGTACTGCGCCGGCCGATACCAGCACGATGACGCGTCAGGAGCTGATTGATGCGATTCCGGCCCGGGCTTATGGTGGTGAGATCCCTGGCTATGCACCTCACGATCGGGCCGATAACGCATTGATCTGGGCGACGCCTGGTGAGCACATGATGCAGATTCCGGCTGTGCGCTATTACGGCCGGGCGTTCATGGATGACATCAATAACATGCGCATCCCCAGGTACGCATACGGCGGGCAGATTGGGACATCCGTTGCCAGCCGAATTTCGGTTCCATCATTGAGTTCGCCTGGGCGGTCTGAGCCGCAGATGTACGGCAACTTTCAAATCAATGGGCGGGATTACCAGGTTCAGGCGCCGCGCTCGACGTTCGATGACCTTGCATCAGTACTTTCACGGGAGATGTTGAAGAAAGGTCGGCGCTCATGAGTTTCGAAATCGGCAACCTTATTGTCTTTCCGATCGCGGGTTTCGACCTGACGCAAAAATATGAATTCCTCCAGCGCGAATCGATTGAGCGATCGATTACGGGGCGCGGCATCAAGATGATGACCGATGGCTACAACAAATTGAGGGTGACGACGAGCGGCTCGGGTTGGATGCCCGCCGGCCTGCAGGCAATCAACCGCACCCAGCAATTCGACGTCAAATGCGTGGTGCCGCGTACGGTTGTTGCGGACCCTGTGACGCGGCAAGCGACGATTCCTGCCGGGCGCAGATCGGACGCTGGATTCTCGCCCTGGGGGTATGCGATTTTTGCCAGCGGCGAAAGCCGCAAGGTCGGGGTGACGATCGGCGGCAATGTGGCCACGGTTGCCGAGACAGATGGTGCGATTGGCTACGCCGTGGCTTACATCCCGAAGATTCGCGCCTACGTGCATCCGCCGAGCGATAGCGGGGATGCAGGGACGGCAACGTATCACTGGGAAATTGTGGTGGAAGAAGTCTGATGGCATTCGGCTTTTCCGAGATCAGCTTATCGGCGCTGACAACGTCGGTCAGGGCGCTTGCCAGCGATGGCACCAACCATGTTGTCGGTGTCGGGCAGGACTCGGTTACTGTCTATTCCGCCGACGCCGGCGTCACATTTTCCGTCGGCGATATCGCATACAGCGCCTGGGCAGCGGTGGCCTTTGGTTCAGGGCGATTTGTGGCCATCTCCGACAATGCGGCCAAGGCTGCCTGGTCGGCTGATAACGGTGCTACGTTCAATGTTGTCAATTTGTCGGCCACCATGCAGGCCGTGGCTTTTGGCGGCGGAAAGTTCGTTGCCTGCAACAGTAGCACCATGCTGTATTCCGCCAACGGTGGCGGCACTTGGTCGGCCGTTACTCCGCCCGAGGCATGGTCGTTGCGTGCCAGTTCGCTGTGCTGGACCGGTTCGTTCTGGCTTGTCATTGATCTTTTCGGCAACAAGTCCTATACATCGGCCGATGGGGAGACCTGGGCAGTCCATACGACCGATGGTCTAGGCTGGACGCTGCGTTGTGTCGTATGGATCGGCACAAAGTTTGTCGGCCTGGCTTACGGCTCCGCCTTGGCATTTACGTCCGTCGATGGCATTACATGGGTGAGTCATGCTTTGCCTGCATCTCGCGGCTGGTCTCACGTTGCGTGGAATGGTATTCGGCTGATCGGCCTTGCCGGAACACAGTCAGTCAATGCCTATGCTGCCTCGGCCGATGGCGAAACATGGACGGCAGGAACCTTTGAGACGGCTAGCTACTGGCAATCCCTGACTACTTGCGGGCTTTCGGTCATCACCATATCGAGTGCACCACGGCGGGCACTGGGCACTGGCGATGTGCTTGCTGAGTTTGGGACCTCGCGCATTGGCATCGATATCAGCGTGCGCGATATCGGCAAGTCGGCCCTCGGGATACACGTTGATGTTCGCGCGACTGTCGCGACCGGTGTGGCCACGCTGGGGGTCGCGTTACGCTCGATCAAATCAAGTGTGGCGAATGGATCGGCGCCGGCGACAGATCCGAAAACCGAGGCGGGTGTGTGGGGGGTGCGCATCTCGCTCGATGGGGTCGATATCTCGGATTTGACCCTGGGTGACGTAACGGTCGAGGCCGAGGAAGGCGCAGCTCGTCTTGCCGACTTTACATGGTTGCCGCCTGCCGGTATCTCGCTGACTGTACAGAACCTGATTGGCCGGCGCATCGTGATTGTGCTGGTCGATATGTCGTCGGGGCTGCCGGAAAACCCGATGGTGCTTTTTACCGGGCGGGTTGAGCGCCCAAAACTCAATATCGATGCGCAGTCGATATCGATGACATGCACGGATCAACGGCAGTCCGCAATTGGCGCAATGAGTAAAGAGCGCCTGGCCGAGTTGATCGGGGGGTATTGGTCATCCGCTGTATTTAAAAAAGGGACGACGTCGTGGGGCTATGCCAATGACCGGCTGAGCACTGTTGCGGCAAGCCTCGATTTGTCTGCAGAGGGCAATCTGCGGCTGACGCCCTGGGCGGCAAAAGAGATTGCGGACATCGAATACACGGGCGATACGTTGCTGGCGCGGCCGGAGGTTGATATCGCAGATGCGACTTCGATGACAAACCGGGTCGATATTTCGTTCGGGTACCGGTTTCCAAGGGTCAAATCTGAAGGCTATCGGGTCGATTATGACCTGCTGGCGGCGGCGGGGTTGCCGTTTTCGTTTTGGGTGAATAACGGCGGCGTGTTCATGATTCGCACAGCCGTCGAGGCGGCGCTGAAGGATGCCGGCGCAACGATCGAGCAGATCACCTACACGGCGCTGCCGACTGGCGCGGTGGCGCTGCCTGGGACTGGTGTATGGCTGCCGAACCCGGTCACTGATCCCTTGCTTTGCCTGGGCTTTAACGCGATTGTCAGTTTCGACTATGCGCAGACGACTGATGAGACTTATGCGATCACGGTGAAGGCCGATGGGAGCATCGCGAATATCGGCGAGATCACGACGACGATGTCGGGTTCGCTCGAGGGGGTTTATCAAGACACGAATGCGGTCGAGATGAACATTACCCTGAAAAAGTCCGACCTTTTGAGCAATCCGCCTACCGACCAAGCGACGGTTGTGCCCGGATGGACGAATGCAAAGACCGTGACGCTGAGCGCGGAGACCGATCGTGCGGCTGCACAGAACGCAATGGAAACGCTGATTGCGATCGCGAAAGCGGAGATCTGGAAAGCGCATCGCGGGCACAACGTGAGATTTCGCGTGCCGTTGAACCCGGCGATTGATACGGATAAAACCATCGCGATCGATGACGGGCGGGTGCTGGCAAAGGGCAAAGTGCGGCGCGTGCGTCACGTGATGACGCCGGATTCCGGGTCTGCGATCAGCGAGGTTGATCTCGCGATCTGTGCTGTTTCCGGTGTCGGAACGAATCATGCCGACGACGACATTGTTGCCGAGGATGGCACAGAGGACGGTACGACGGTGCCCCTCGGAGCGCCTGTTGTGACGTGGGACGGCTCTGCAACAGGTGACCAGGTGATCACAATTACATTCCCGGGCGTTGAAGACCATGAACGCGATCTTGCGAAGGTCGAGATTGCGCAAACGGTCGCCGCAGGGCTGGCCGAAGATCTACTGACAGTGAGCTATGAGCCATGACCACATCACTCAAGTTTTATTCCAATTCCGCCTTGACTGCTGAGCTGCTGACGCTGTCTTACACGCGGGCTGCAGACGGCTCACTGGGTGCAGATGATCGTGTTGTTTACTTGGGTTCGACTTCTGCCGGCAAAACATTTACACCCGTGGTCGGTACTGAGATCGCGCTATCTGTCGTTGATTCAAATAGTGGCGGCGGCGTACCGGCCAGTGCAGTGACGCTGGCGACATCGCAGGCCGGGCTGGCGACTGCGACTCCCGGTGCTCCGCTGAGCCTCGGCGCATCGATCGCGAGTGGCGCCGCCGGCGCAAAGGCAATCTGGATTCGTGTGCACACCGGTGCGCTGGCGATTGGCGACTATGCCGATTTGTCGATCGAGACGAACAATCTGCAGGAGGCCTAATCGTGGCTGACGCGAAAGACTTGACCGAGGCACTGCATCGGCTCACACAGCAGGCGAATGGGCAGACGTCGCGTGATGATTCGGCGCTACCCGCTGCAAAACCCGTTGCAGCAATTCCGGAGCGTGTGGGGAAAGCGGGGCCGCAGGATGGCAAGCCGAGTGGCGGTGGCGGCATTGCTTCGCCGCTGACTGAGACAAATTACGGGCAGCGGTCCTGGTACGCGTACAGGACGTTGTATTCGACAGATGGGCTTTTTCCCCTGCGCGTGCGCTTGCCTTCGAGTATCAAGTTTCTCGATGCAAACGCTTCCCCGGTCGAAATCAAACCTGCTCAGCCTCCCGCGCAAGTATGAGCATCAGCGAGATTGATGATCCGTTTGCTCCATGGGGAGAATTGTTGACGTTCGGTAACCCTTGGCATGGCAAACAGGATGCGGATGGCCTGAAGCGCCTGGACGGTATAGCGATGACGCTGCCCGAAGGGGTGACGCATCACCGCGTTGAGGATGGGGGTGCGCGGTTAATCGATTTCGGCATTCCTGCGCCCGAGGAAATGAGCGAGGCCGAAAAGGCGGCCGGCATCACCTGGTGGAATAAGGCGATCCTGGCTGGCAGCGGATTAAGTCTTGCAGCACCGCATCGCGTTTATAACCCTGTCCGTGGGGCCCAGGCCGATGCACTGCTTTTTCGTTCGGTGAGTTGGCCGGTGCGGTGTCAGGACGGGACGGTTTATATGTGCTGGTATTCACCGGACAAGCTGATCCGTGTTGCTAAGCTCGAGCAGCCTTATCCGACCATTCCCGAGAACACGACAGGCGGCGTCAATGCACTGACTTTGGGATCAGCTGTGGTTGATAGCGTGGTCGTAGGGACTGGCTCACACCAGACATTCAAGTGGATCAACTTTTCGCCTTCAGGCCGGCGCGCTGCATTGCATGTCGCGTACATCAACCTGGAACAGATCATTGTCGTTCACCAGATTATTGAGTTCGACATCGCATCCGGATCAACCAGCGAGCCGCCCGTTGTTGCGATTACTCAAGCGAGGACTGGGCAACAGCTAACAACGTTCTCAAGCGATTTCAGTGTTGTCGAGATTCGCGAGCAAGCGATGGATCAAGTCGATTTTGGGCAGGAGTTCCTTGTTCAATCCGATGATCCGAATATCCGGAGGGAGCGCATTTGGGGACGGTTTGAGCCTTCTGGGACGCCTTATTCAGGTTTCCCAAAGACGTGCAGCAATGGCGTTGATGCGAGCAGTACACTTCAGACACTTGTCGTGACATACGATGGCGCCGGAAATCGCGTTGAGCTTGGCTTCAAAGAAGAGGGATCGCAGGTTTATACAGGATCGATCGATCAGCCTGGCTATGCGTTCGACTACGTGATTGACGGCAACGGCACCTACATTTCCGGCGTCATGGCGGTGAAAAAGTTGGAGATGAATACGACTTACGCGCAGCACTCAAAGTCATACATGACCAGGAATGGGGCGCAGGTTGGGACGGCTCTCCGAGAGCAGCATCAAACCGGAGTTTGGAGCCATTTCGAAGAGTGGCGAGGGGCTTCAAATGTGTCGTCGGGCGATCCGAATGGAACGATTTCCGATACAAGCATTTCAGCTGGGGTTGTGCCGCTTTACGGCAATTTGATCGTCGCAGTGAATCCCGGAATCACATACGACAGCGGACGCAATCCTGATTCAAATACGCACGCCGTTTATGGATACGCATCGGGCGATTCTGGCGTTATGCAGAGCAGCCAACTCGGCAGCTTTATCGACATCAGGGAATTCGCAGTCGATCCTCAGACAGGATTATTCACACCAGGCGTCACGAGATACTTTTAGCGTACGCAATTTAGTTGCACGGTGCGAAATTTACATCCATCCCAATTATCTCGCGTTGCTGTTTCATTTATCTCGCGGCCTTACAGTTTCGGAGCATTTCAGGATTTGTTATGGAGATTGATTCAGCCTTGATCAAAGTGAGCGGTGATTTTGCCCAGGCCTTCGATTTCGGCATTGAAGGTGTCGCCCGGAGCAATGGTCGCCATGGGCCCCAGCGAACCCGTCATGATGATGTCGCCGGCTTGCAGGGGCTGGCCGATGCTCACCAGCTTGTCGGCCAGCCAGGCGAGGGCGTTCAGCGGGTTGCCCAGGCAGGCGGCGCCACTGCCGCTGGATACGGTTTCGCCGTGGCGTTCGGTAATCATCTTGCAGCGCACGATGTCGAAGTCGGATAGCTGCCGAGGGCGGGAACCGAGGATTAACTGGCTGCCGGCCGAGTTGTCGGCGATGAAATCGGCGGCCGATACATCCCAGCCGGCGACTCGGCAACCAACGATTTCGAAGGCGGGAACGACATAGGCGATGGCGCCAATCAGATCGGCGAAGGTGTGGTGGGTGTGGTCGAGCGGTCGTTCAAGAATGACGGCGACTTCGGTTTCGATCTTGGGTTGAATCAGAGTCGCGCAATCGATGTCGGCGCCTTCCGGCTGGCACATGTCGGCGAAAAGGACGCCGTGGGTCGGCTGGTCGATGCCCATTTGCTGCTGGACCATGCGCGAGGCGAGCGCAATCTTGCGTCCGACCGGCCGGCGGCCTTGAGCGGTCCAGTGCGTTTCGTTGAGGCGCTGCACGGCATAGGCGGATTCGATATCCGTGGCGGCAATCAGGTCGCGGATCGGCGGGCAGGGCGTGTGGTGAAGTTGGGCGGTGCGCAGGCGGTCGGCGGCGCGTTCAATGGCGTTCATCGGTATCCGGTTTTCAAGTTGGGAATGCCCGGTGCGGGCGACGCGAAAACGATGGGGGCCAGCCTGATATCAGCCGACGCCCCATCATCAGGCGCTCAGGGGCGCTGGCCGATTTCGACCTGTTCGCGCGTCCAGCCGGCGACGCGTTCGCTCAGGCTCAGGCCGAGGCCGGGGCGCGTTGGCACGATCATGCGGCCGTCCTTGACCTCCAGGCGCTCGTTGAACAGCGGCTCCAGCCATTCGAAATGCTCGACCCAGGGTTCGGTCGGGTAGGTGGCGGCCAGGTGGACATGCAGTTCCATCGCAAAATGCGGCGCGATCATCAGGCCGGCATGGCTGGCCAGGGTTTGCACCTTCAGGTAAGGCGTGATGCCGCCGACGCGTGGGCCATCCGGCATCAGGTAGTCGGCGGCGCGGTGGCGGATCAGCTCGCCATGCTCGGCGGCACTGGTCAGCATTTCCCCGGTGGCGATCGGCGTGTCGAACTGCGCGGCGAGCGCGGCATGGCCCTCGTAGTCGTAGCAGTCGAGCGGTTCTTCGATCCAGATCAGATTGAATTGCTCGAAGGTCCGGCACATGCGCTGGGCGGTCGGGCGGTCCCATTGCTGGTTGGCGTCGACCATCAGCGGGAAATCGCCCAGGTGTTCGCGCACGGTGGCGACGCGCTTGATGTCGAGGGCGCAATCCGGCTGGCCGACCTTGAGCTTGATGCCGCCGATGCCCTTGGCGCGCGAGGCGTCGGTATTGACCAGCAGTTGTTCCAATGGCGTGTGCAGGAAGCCGCCGGAAGTGTTGTAGCAGCGCACCGAATCGCGTTCCGAACCGAGCAGCTTGGCCAGCGAGAGGTTGGCGCGCTTCGCCTTCATGTCCCACAGCGCCACGTCGAAAGCGCCGATCGCCTGGGTGGACAGTCCGCTACGGCCGACCGAGGCGCCGGCCCAGCACAGCTTGACCCAGGCCTTGGAAATATCGTTCGGGTCCTCGCCGATCAGGGCCGGGGCGATTTCCTTGGCGTGGGCGAACTGGCCCGGCCCGCCGGCCCGCTTGGAATAGCTGAAGCCGAGGCCCTTGTGGCCGTCGACGGTTTCGATCTCGACGAACAGCATGGCGATTTCGGTCATCGGCTTCTGGCGGCCGGTCAGCACCTTGGCATCGCTGATCGGGTTGGCTAGCGGCAGATAGCATGAGGAAATCTTGATCCAGGCAATGCGGTCATTGGAAGCGTTTTGTGACATGTGAAACTCCTTTTTCTTTCGGGTATTGATCGTTCGGGCCGGCTTGCGCCGGGCCCGCAGCGGCTTTCTCTGTTGTTTGAGGTCGGGGTTACGCAGATGGCGTGGGTGAGTTGACTTCGAGGCGCTCCAGCTTGCCGACGATAAACAGGTACGAGCAGGCGCCCAGCGCGCCCATTGCGGCGACGTAGGTCAACGCCGCTTCGAACGAGCCGGTGGTGGAGACGAAGTAGCCGATGGCCAATGGGGTGACGATGCTGGCCAGGTTACCGAACAGGTTGAACATGCCGCCGCTGATCCCCATGCTCTCCTTGGGCGAGACGTCGCCGACGATGCACCAGCCGAGATTGCCGACGCCCTTGGCGAAGAAGGCCAGCGACATGACGCCGATCACGATGGCGTCCGACGAGACGTAATTGGCTACGACGATGGTGCTGGACAGGAACAGGCCGACGATGATCGGCGTCTTGCGGGCGACCGTCAGGCTGAAGCCGCGGCGCAGGAACCAGTCCGACCAGAGGCCGCCGAACATGCCGCCGGCAAAGCCGCAAATGGCCGGTACGGCGGCAACGAAACCGACCTTGAGGATGGACATCCCCTTGGCCTCGATCAGGTAGGTCGGGAACCAGGTCAGGAAGAACCAGGTGATCGAGGTCAGGCAGAACTGGCCGATATAGATACCGACCATCATCCGGTTGGCCGAGATCGATTTCAGTTGCGCCCAGCTGAACGGCGTCTTGACGTCGCCGATCTGGGGCAGGCCGCCGCCGGCTTCGATATAGTCAATTTCGGCCTGGTTGGCCCGTTTGTGTTTCTTCGGTTCATGCACAACCTTGAACCAGAGCAGGCCGAGCACGATGCCGGCCGCGCCGGTCAGGAAAAAGATCTGTTGCCAGCCCCAGTAATGCAGGGTCATGGTCATCACCGGTGTGAAAACGGCCAGCGCGAAATACTGGGCTGACTGGAAAATGGCCGTCGCCAGCCCGCGCTCGTGACGCGGAAACCACATCACGGTCAGGCGATTGTTGGCCGGGAAGGCCGGCGATTCGGCGATCCCCATCAGGAAGCGCAGGGTAAACAGCGCCATCAGGGCCGACGAAAAGAGATCGACGAAGCCTTGCATGAAGGTAAAGGCCGACCAGGTGATCAGGCTGACGCCATAAACCAGGCGCGAGCCGAAGCGGTCGAGGATGACGCCGCCGGGTATCTGCATCGCCGTATAGGCCCAGCCGAAGGCTGAAAAAGCGATGCCCATGGTGATCGCATCGAACCCCAGGTCCTTGCGCATGCTGGGGGCAGCAATCGACAGCGTGGCGCGGTCGACGTAGTTGAAGACCGTGACCAGAAACACCATGGCCAGGATCAGAAAGCGAACATTACTTTTTTTCGGTAAACCTTCCCTCGGTTGATTCATTTTTTAGCCCTCCGTAGAAGTGATTGGGCTGTCGCACAGGCGATTGGCGGACCTTTTCAGCGGTGGGCCGTCGGCTGCTTGGACAGGATATCCGTGCTTCGTTTTCATGTTCGAATGACTGTTTCGAAATAAAATGATAGCGCTATCATGCTTGCACGAAAAAATTGAAAAGGCAAAAATATTCGCGTTTTGTGTCGGTTTTGTTGAGGTGTTTATTTGTTTTATATTCGTAATTCAATGGCTTGCATTTTTGCATTGTTTGTCTGGATTGCTCTGTTAAATCTAGTGCGTGATTTTTTCTGGTTGAAAATGATAGCTCTAGCATTTGGTGCCGGAGAACGCGTCCGGCAGTGAGGCGCGCGATCCGCGCTTGTGGCGGATCAACGGTGGATAGGCGACCTGTTAAGATTCGCCGCACCCATGTCATGCCCATTCCACGCCCGCACTCACCATGTCTGACCCCATCAAGCCTAAATCAGGCAAGCGATCGTCATCGGCCCGCCAAAGTGCGCCGACCCTCGATGACGTGGCGCGGATCACCGGTTTGTCGCCGATCACCATTTCGCGGGCGCTGAACAATCCCAAGCTGGTTCGGCCGCAGACCATCGAAAAGGTCATGGAAGCGGTCGCCAGGACCGGCTATATCCCGAACATGCAGGCCGGCAGCCTGGCCTCGCGGCGCAGCCGGCTGGTCGCGGCCATCGTGCCGCAACTGACCAACGCCATGTTCGTCGATACCGTTCAGGGCTTGAGCGATCAGCTGGCCGCTCATGGCTATCAACTGCTGCTCTGCCTGACCGGCTATTCGCAAAAGCACGAAGAGGAACTGGTTTCGGCCATCCTGTCGCGGCGGCCGGATGGCATTGTGCTGACCGGCATCAACCATTCCCAGGAACTCCGGAAGACCTTGCTGTCGGCGGCCATTCCCGTCGTCGAGACCTGGGATCTGACACCGACGCCGATCGATATGCTGGTCGGCTTCTCGCATGAAAAAATCGGCAGCCGGATCGGCGAATACCTGGTCGGCAAGGGTTATCGCCGCTTCGGCTTCGTCTGGGCGGACGACGAGCGGGCGGCAATTCGGCGTAGAAGCATTCTCGATGTGCTGGGCAAGCAAGGGATCGTCGATGCGCCGACCGCCCTGGTGCCGACGCCGGCTTCACTGCAACTGGGGCGCCAGGGATTCGCCGAGTTGTTTGCGGCGCGGCAGGATTTCGACGTCATCGTCTGCAGTTCCGATGCGCTGGCCCAAGGGGTCATCACGGAAGCTACAGTGTGCGGAATATCCATTCCCGGCCAACTGGCCGTCATGGGCTTTGGCGACCTCGACTTTTCGGCCCATACCTCGCCGGCCATTTCGACGATTCACATCGACAAGCGGGCGCTCGGCGTGCAGGCGGCCGATGCCCTGGTGGCGAAAATCCAGGGGCAGCCCTTGGCCGAGCGCATCATCGATGTCGGCTTCGAACTGATCGAGCGCGAAACCACCTGATTTCACCTTCCACGCCTGACGCGGGCGCCTTCTGCCGGCGATTCATGGCGGGTATGGATTGATCGTCTTTCTGGATTGGACGCAGGCGGCCGGCCACGCCAAGATTGATCGACTCGAGGCTCGTCAACGGGCGAGTGCGGGCGATGCATCCGGGCAGGCGGCCAGCCGAGCCGGATCGTTGGCGGGAGGCGACGGCTTCCCGCCTGACAATGCGGATACGGAGGCGGTATGGCAGAAAAAGTGGCGTTGGTAACGGGGGCGGGCAGTGGTATTGGCCGGGCGTCGGCGCTGGCTTTGGCACAAGCGGGCTATGCCGTGGTGCTGGCCGGGCGGCGGGCCGAGGCCTTGCAGCAAACAGCCGAGGTCATCGGCGGCGGCAAGGCGACGCTGGTCGTGCCGACCGATGTGACTCAAGTTGCTGAGGTCGATGCGCTGTTTGCCGCTATCGAACGCCGTTTCGGTCGGCTTGATGTCCTGTTCAACAATGCAGGCGGCAACGTGCGCGGTGTGGCGTTCGAGGATTTGAGCTACGAGAACTGGCTCTCGGTGATCAACGTCAATTTCAACGGCATGTTCCTGGTTGCCCAAGGGGCATTCCGGATGATGAAAGCGCAGCGCCCCCAGGGCGGGCGGATCATCAACAACGGTTCGATCTCGGCGCACGCGCCGCGCCCGGATTCGGCCCCCTACACCGCCAGCAAGCATGCCGTGACCGGCCTGACCAAGTGCATTTCGCTCGATGGGCGTCAGTACGATATCGCCTGCAGCCAGATCGACATCGGCAATGCCTATACCGAGTTCTCCGAACGGATGTCGAGAGGCGTCAAGCAGGCCAATGGCGAAATCGCCGTCGAGGCGATGATGGACGTCGCGCAGGTCGGCGAGGCCATCGTGCACATGGCGAATCTGCCGCTCGATACCAATATCCAGTTCATGACCATCATGGCGACCAAGATGCCCTTTGTCGGGCGCGGCTAGGCCGGTCCCGCCGGCCGCTCGGCCGGGAGTTTCGCGAAATCGTGCCGGTGCTGCCGGCGCGGCCGCTTGAAGACGGCCGAATTGCAGGTGGCACAAGGCTTGGCGGAGGGCGCTGACCGTATGGCAAAGATGTAGTAGCCTTGCGTCCCCTTTCGCTGTCGAACCTGGACATGGTCATGACGCGTGGATTGCAACGCGCCACCTTCAATCGCTCCGCCCTCGTCCGCGTTTTGTCCGACGCCCGCCCGGAAGTGCCTGCGCCGAAATACGATTTCGGTGAGCGCCTTGGGCAGTGGCTGGATTTTTCGGATGCGCTGACGCTCTATTCGGTCCTCAATGCCGAGGCCGGCAGCGCCACGTCCATGCCGCCGGTCGACAACGGCCTGCCGGCCCAGTTGGCCCGCGTCCGGCGCAGCCTGAGCCAGGCCATCGAGCACGACGGCGTGTTCCAGGTCGATCCGGACGGCCTGCCAGCGCGCATCCCGTTCCCGACGCCCTTGCCGAATGCAACGGTGGAAAGCGCCGCCGATTTTTCGCCTTATCACCGCTACTACCTGGCGCATCAGCGCGACATGAACGCCGCCATCACCGCCTTGCGCGCCAATGCCCGCAAGCAGTTGGCCGGTCAGTCGGCGGCCGGCCGGCAACTGGCTGAGCTGGATGCCGCCTTTGAAAAATTCCTCTCCACCCGCGAGCGCAATCTGCTGGGCAATATCCCGATCATGCTCAGCCAGCGCTTCCATCAGCGCTACGCCGAACATCGGGCGCATCTGCCCGATGGCGCGGTCGATGATCCGGCCACCTGGGCGCAGGCCGGCGGCTGGCTCGAAGCCTTCTGCCACGATGCCCGAACGGTCCTGCTTGCCGAGCTGGAGCTGCGCCTGAAGCCCGCCGCCGGCCTGATCGCCGCGCTGGCGGCCGGCCCCGGCGAACCCCACGAAAACGAAATGCCATGAACCGCAATCTCAGTCTCTTCGCCTTCATCCTCGGCCTGCTGGCCGTTGTCTGGGTCGCCATCGGCTATATCGGCGGCCACACGCTGGCTTTTTCCGTCTCCTGCATCATTGCCGTGGTCTATCTCGCCGGTGCCTTCGAAATGCGCCGTTTCCACGCCAATACCGTGGCGCTGGCCAAGGCGCTGGGCAATATCCCGGACGATATCGGCCACCTTGGTGAATGGCTGCAGGCCGTGCCGGCCGCCCTGAAAAACACGGTACGCCTGCGCATCGAAGGCGAGCGTGTCGCCTTGCCCGGGCCGGGCGTCACGCCCTACCTGGTCGGGCTGCTGGTCCTGCTCGGCATGCTCGGCACCTTCCTCGGCATGGTCGTTACCCTGAACGGCGCGGTGCTGGCGCTGGAAAGTACCACCGACCTGGCGACCATCCGCTCGGCGCTGGCCGCGCCGGTCAAGGGCCTGGGTGTCGCCTTCGGTACCTCGGTGGCCGGGGTGGCCACCTCGGCCATGCTTGGCCTGATCTCGGCGCTTTGCCGACGCGAACGCGTGCAGGTCGGGCAGTTGCTCGACAGCAAGATCGCCGGCGTGCTGCGCGACTTCTCGCTCACCTACCAGCGCCAGGAAACCTTCAAGGCGCTACAGGCGCAAGCCCAGGCACTGCCCGAGCTGGTCGGCAAGCTCGATGCGATGATGAGCCAGATGGCCGAGCAGAGCCGCCAGCTCGGTGAGCAACTGTTGAACGGCCAGCAGCGCTTCCACGAAGAGGCCAAGGGGCTGTACGGCAATCTCGCCCAGTCGGTCGATCAGTCGCTCAAGGCCAGCCTGAAGGACAGCGCGACGGTGGCGGCGCAAACCATCCAGCCGGTGGTCACCGCCACCATGGCCGGCATCGCCGGCGAAACGCGCGGCCTGCACGACAAACTGTTCGGCACCGTCGAAGCCCAGCTGGCCGGTATCGCCGGCCAGTTCGCGCAAACCGTCGGCAGCGTCAGCGAGACCTGGACGCAAGCCTTGGTTCGGCACGAGCAGGCGACCGATACCCAGCACCAGCAACTGCACCGGGCGCTCATCGCCTATGCCGAAACCTTCGATCAGCGTTCCGCCACCTTGCTGGCCTCGGTCGAAAGTACCCAGGCCCAATTGCAAGCCGATGCCGCCCGCCAGCATGCGGCGCTGATCGAAACCAGTGCCGCCAGCCAGCAGCAACTGGCCGCGGCGCTGGCCAGCCAGTTCGACGGTGTCACCGCCCGTCTCGACCAGGCCGTGGCCCAGGTCGCGAGCACCTGGCAGGGCGCGCTGGCCGAACACAGCCAAAGCAGCGCCGCCATGAACCAGCGCCTCGATACGACGCTGACCGCTTTTGCCGACACCTTTGGCGAGCGCTCGCAAGCGCTGCTGGCTTCGGTCGAAGCGACCCATGCCGCAGTCAAGAGCGAGCTGGCCGGCAGCCACGCCGCTTTCGCACAAACCACGCAGGCGCAGCAAAGCGCGCTGGCCGAGCAGGTTGCCACCCAGCTCGACGGCATCGCCCAGCGTTTCGACGCTGCCGTCCAGGCGGTTTCCGAGACCTGGAGCCGCGCCCTCGGCAAGCACGAGCAGGCCAGCGACCGCATGACCCAGGCGCTGGACCGGACGCAGAGTACGCTGGCCGACAGCTTTGCCCAGCGCAGCGCGGCGCTGCTGGCCGATCTGCGCGCCACCCAGGCGGCCTGGCAGAGCGAATGGGCGGCCGGCGAACAGGCCCGCCAGAACAGTTTCACCGATGCCCTGACGGCGATGGCCGGCAAGCTGGAGGCGCAATGGCAGCAAGCCGGCCAGGCGACTCTGGCGCAGCAGCAACAGATCACCCAATCCCTGGGCGAGACGGCGCGCGACCTGGTGGCGGCCACCCGGTCGCAGGCCGAAACGACCATTGCCGAAGTCACCCGCCTGATGCAGACCGCCGCCGAAGCGCCCAAGGCGGCGGCCGAGGTGATCGGCCAGCTGCGCCACGAACTGTCGGCGAGCATGGCACGCGACAACAGCCTGCTCGAAGAGCGCGCCCGCATCATGGAAACGCTGGGCGCGCTGCTCGATGCCATCAACCATGCCTCGACCGAGCAGCGCAGCGCCATCGATGCGCTGGTGGCGTCTTCGGCCAACCTGCTCGAACGCGTCGGCAGCCAGTTTGCCGCCAAGGTCGAGAGCGAGGCCGGCAAGCTGGTCGATATCGGTGCCAGCCTGACTGGCGGTGCGCTCGAAGTGGCCAGCCTGGGCGAGGCCTTCGGCCATGCCGTCAAGCTGTTCGGCGAGTCGAGCGACAAGATGATGACGGCGCTGCAGCGCATCGAAGGCGGGCTGAGCAAGTCGCTGACCCGCAGCGATGAACAACTGGCTTACTACGTCGCCCAGGCGCGGGAAATCATCGACCTCAGCATCCTCTCGCAGAAGAAGATGGTCGATGAGCTGCACCGTGTCGCCAACCCGGTCGAAGCGGGTAGCCAAGCGTGAGCAGGGAAGAGATCGACGCCGGCGTCGAACACGAAACGCCGATCTGGGCTGTCTTCGGCGACTTGATGTCGGGCCTGCTCGGCGCCTTCGTGCTGATCCTGGTCGGCGTACTCGGCGTGCAACTCGAACTGGTCAGCAGCCTGGAAGCCGAAATCCAGAAACGCCAGCAGGAAGAACAACGCCGCGAAGCCCTCGAAAAGGCGCTGGCCGGGCCGCTGGCATCCGGCCGGGTGACGCTCAACAACGGCAAGATCGGCATCAGCGGCAATGTGCTGTTTGCGCTCAACTCCGACCAGTTGCAGCCGGAAGGCAAGCAGTTGCTGAAGAGCCTGTCGCAGCCGATTGCCGCCTACCTCGGCGCCAGCGAGCAGATGCTGATGGTCAGCGGTTTTACCGACGATACGCCGGTGCGCGGCAGCAACAGCCAGTTCGCCGACAACTGGGAACTGTCGGCGCAGCGCGCCCTGACCGTGACGCGCACGCTGATCGAGGACGGCGTGCCGTCGTCGTCGATCTTCGCTGCCGCTTTCGGCGCACAGCAACCGGTGGCAGCCAATACCGACGCCGAGGGGCGCGCCCGCAACCGTCGCGTCGAAATGGCGCCGGTGCCCAAATCCAGCACCAACGGCAAGGCGGCCAATGGCTGAAACGGGGACGCCGGGCGATAGCGCCGCCAATCCTGCCGGCAGCCAGGCCGCTTCTTCTACCGAGCTCCCGGCCGGGCTCGCCGCCCTGCGCGCCAGTGGTGCCGCCGATCGCGACCCGGTGCGCTTTGCCTACCTCGTCGCGCTGACCCGCCGCGCCGCGCCGCAACCGGCGGCGATCAGATCGTGGCTCGATGCCCGGATCAGCGCCGCCGTTGCTGAACTCGCTGCCCGTCCGGCGTCGCCTGCGTCGGAACCCACCGTAGCAGACACCGCCAGTCCACTGGCCGAATTGCTTGCCTACATCGGCCAGCAGGCCCACGATCAAGTCCAGCCGGTGGCGTTGCCCGGCGTGCCAGCGACCGCTGCCTCCGGGCAGCGCCGGCCGGTCGAGGCGAAAAATTCTGCGGTGGGCCGCAGTGCGCCGGCACCTGAACTCAAGTCGGTCGCCTATTTCCGCGACGAGTGGTCCAAGCTCAGTACCGAGCAGCAGCTCACCCAAACCCTGGCCCAGGCCCCGGAAAACGCCGGTCCGATGAACTCCCAGCACCTCGTCCTGCGCAGCCTGCAGCGCATGCGCGATATCGCGCCGGATTATCTGCAGGGCTTCATGTCCTACATCGATACGCTGATCTGGCTGGAGCACGCCGATCCGACCCGTCCGGCGGGCGGCCGGGCGACCGATGGCGAGAGCAAGGCGCGCCCGGGCAAACGTACTTCGGCAAAGCGCTGAATCAAGTTGGTCTTTATGGCCCGGCGGCAGATGCCCGGTCCTCGTTCATCAGGATGTCGGCAAACGCCTGAGCCAGTGGCGTGTCGTGCAGCGGCAGCACCAGCGCGCAATTCGATTGCGCATCGGGGTCGCTCAAAGGAACGTAGGCAATCCCTTCGCCGCCCAGCGTCGTCATCCGTTCGGGCACGATGGCGATGCCCTTGCCGGCCCCGACCAGGTTGAGCATGGAGGTCTTGGGCGAGACGATACGGGCGGTGTTGGGGACAAAGCCGCGCTTCAGGCAGAGATCGGTGACGACCCGGGCCAGGCCGCCGCGTTCGCGATATACCGCCGAGACGAACAGTTCGTCGCGCAAGGCGGCGACGGTGACGCTGGCCTGTGTCGCCATCGAATGCCCGGCTGGAAAGGCGACCCAGAGCTGCTCGGCCGCCAACTCCACAAAACGTACGCGCGAATCGCGGCGCAGCACGGGCAGGCGGATCACGCCGAGATCGGCGTGGCCGGCCGCGACCAGCGAAACCTGCTCCTCGGATGACGCCCCGTCCAGGTCGATGCGCGCTTTCGGACAGGCGGCGGAAAAGCGGTCGAGCCAGGGCATCAGGCTGGTGGCCGGGATGGTGCTGGAGTGCAGCAGGCGCAGCACGCCGGCCTCGCCGCGCGCCAGTTGCAGACCTTCTTCCGCAGCGGCGGCGAGCATCCGGGGAAGGCCGGCCAGGCGTTCCCGGTAGACCGATCCGGCCGGCGTCAGCCGTACGCCGCGCGGCTCGCGCTCGAAGAGCGTGAAGCCCAGTTCGTCTTCCAGTTGGGCGATTTGCCGGCTCAACGCCGATTGCGCAATAAACAGGGTGGCGGCGGCCTGGGTGAAGCCGCCGAGGTCGGCGATAGTCAGGAAGTATTGGATTTGCCGGAGACTTGGCATGCTGAAATGAGATGGATGACGGGGAAAAACGGCATTTGTCTTATACCGCGTCCCTCCACAAAATGGAATCTTCTGCATCTCCTGGTGAGTTTTCATGTCCTTCAGTACCCAAGCCCTGTCCTGCCTGCTGGTTGTTTTCGCCGGTGCGAGCGTTGCCCTTCAGCAGATATTGAACGCCAACCTGCGTCTCCATCTCGGATCGCCGTGGTGGGCGGGGGCGGTCAGTTACCTGGTTGGCCTGCTCGCCATGCTGGCCGTTGCGCTGATCGCGCCGGGGCCGCGCCTGAGCGAATCGCTGGCCAGCGGCGGTACATCCTGGGTCAGTTGGACTGGCGGGCTGTTCGGGGCGATCTTCATCGGCATCGCCATCTTGATGGTGCCGCGCCTGGGAGCGGCCACCACGCTGGCGCTGATTGTCGTCGGGCAGATGATCGGATCGCTCGCCTTCGACCATTTCGGCATCCTGGGCGTCGCGCAACAGTCGGCGACGGTCGGCCGGATGGCCGGCGCGGCATGCCTGATTCTGGGCGTGGTCCTGATCAGGGGCTGAGCGGGCTAGCGGTTTCCTGAACGCTTGGCCGGTTTGGCCGAGAGCGTCACGATGAAGGGGAATTCTTCGTCGGCATGGCGGGCGATGCGGAAATCCGGCCCGACAGCCTGCTTCAGGCCGGCGGTCAGTGCGTCGAGATCGACCGCTTCGCAGCGCAGGTCGGCGATGACATCGCCGGCGTCCTGGTACACCGGGAAGTCCGAGCAGCCGACCGGTTTGAGCGGATGGTCGTAAGCGCGGCAGCTGTGGCCGGCTTCGTCATAGGCCGGGCAGGGTTTGCTGTGGGCGTAATACAGCCCGTTGCCGGCCCGCACGTCTTCCGGTCCCTGGCCGCTGGCCAGACGCCGGTCGAAGGCGGGGCGGGATTCATCGAGATGCCAGAAGAACTTGAGCTGCTTCCACTCCAGTTCGAGCACGAGGGCGTCGAGCCGACAGCATGGACGAGCGCAGACTGCACAGTGCGGGATGACGGTGGACGCCTGATAGGCGGCCGCGGCGGCGGCGAGTTCCTGGCTGGGGAGATGACGGGCAGGGCGCTTGCTCATTGCAGCGGGACCGGGGAAGGCAGGGTGGTGGGCGAGGGGCGGGTCACGGGGTTGGCGTTCGGGGGCAGAAAGGCGCGATGGTCGAGATGAAGCGAAGCGCAAGGCCGGCCAGTATACGACCAAGCATCGTTGCCGGCAGTTCGAACGCTGTCGGCGTTTGGTCTGTCGAAGCGCTTTGCGGCTTGAGTCCGCGCCTGTCGAACCGGCGGCGCCTATTCGTTATGCTGCCCGCTCGCCCAACCTACCCAGGAATCCGTATGACCGACCAGCACAACACCCGGCTCTCCATGCTCGATCTCGTTACCGTCCGTGAAGGCGGCACGGTGGCCGATGCCCTGGCCATCGCCCGCGATACGGCGTGCCATGTCGAGCAGCTCGGTTTTACCCGCTACTGGGTGGCCGAGCACCACAACATGCCGGGCATCGCCAGTTCGGCGACGGCCGTTCTGGTCGGCTATCTGGCCGGGGCGACGAGCCGCATCCGGGTCGGCTCGGGCGGCATCATGCTGCCCAACCATGCGCCGCTGGTTGTCGCCGAGGCCTTCGGGACGCTCGCCGAGTTGTATCCGGGACGAATCGATCTTGGTCTGGGACGGGCGCCGGGGACCGACCGGCTGACCATGCGGGCGCTGCGTCGCGACCGGATCGAGACGGAGGCCGATTTTCCGCGCGAGGTGGCCGAGTTGCAGCGTCTGCTCGGCCCGCGCCAGCCCGATCAGCAGGTCATTGCCGTACCGGGCAGCGGCACCGAGGTGCCGATCTGGCTGCTCGGCTCCAGCCTGTTTTCCGCCCGGCTGGCGGCTGAGCGCGGCCTGCCCTATGCCTTTGCCTCGCATTTCGCGCCGGCCATGCTGATCCAGGCCATCGAACTCTATCGCACCCATTTCCGGCCTTCGCCCAAGCTGGCCGAATCCTACGTGATGATCGGCGTGCCGGTGATCGCGGCCGAAAGCGACGAAGCGGCTGCGTTTCTGGCCAGCAGCAGCCATCAGCGCGTGCTGGGCATTCTGCGCGGCGATCGCCGGTTGCTGCCGCCACCGGTTGCCGGTTTCCTGGAAAGCCGTGCCGCCGCACGAGAGAGCCGGCATTGCCGACTTTCTCGGCGCCGCGGTGATCGGCGGGCCGGACCGGGTGCGCGACGGCTTGCGGGAGTTGAAGCAGGCGACGCAGGCCGATGAAATGATCGTCGTCAGCGATATTTTCGATCCGGCGCTGCGCCTGCGTTCGCTGGAAATCACCGCTGGATGCTTTACGCCCTGAGTCGCCGGGCGCCGGCTAGCGCATCTCGAACAGTTCCTGGTGGAAGCGCTCGCGTGGCAGGCCGTTCAGGCACAGCGTGTCGCGAATGATCTGCCCGAGCCGGGCCGGCCCACAGAACCAGATGTCGGCGTCCTTCCAGTCCGGCACGGTGCGCATGATGTAGTCCGGATCGAGTCGCCCGTCGCGCTGATCCCACAACACGTGTAGTCGGACCTTGGCGGCGGTGGCGTCGTCGGCCAGACGGTCGATGATCGACGCGTCATAGCTGCTGGTGCAGTGGAAGAGGTCGATCGACTTGCCGTCGGTCTGGGTGAGCAGGGATTTCAGCCGGGCGATGAACGGGGTGATGCCGATGCCGCCGCCGATCCAGATCTGGCGGGCTTGGTCGCCGGCGAAGTTGAAGCGGCCGTAGGGGCCTTCCAGCCTGACCGGGTCGCCGACCTTCAGGCGCTCCGGCAGGGTCCGGGTGTAGTCGCCCAGCGCCTTGATCATGAAGCGAATCCGGCCGTCGCCTTGCCAGGCCGATGCGATGGTGAAGGGATGCGGCCCTTCTTCGGCATGGAAGGTCACGAAGGCGAATTGCCCCGGCTCATGGCCGGTCCAGCCGCTTTTCAGGTCGATGTCGACGCACAGGACGCCGAGCGCAGGTTGGTGTTCCAGTCCGACCACCTCGCCTGCCGCCGGCTTGGCGCCGACCCGCTGGCGGAATAGCGCCATCACCGCGCCGATGCTGCCTAGCGTCATCAGCACGACCAGGACCGGGCCGATGGGGCCGTTCCAATAGTCGAACTTGACCAGGATGACGGCGTGAAAGACGAAGGCCAGGTAGGTGAGCGCCAGGATGCGATGGGTCTGGAAAAAGCGCTTGTACGGGAAACGCTTGATCAGGGCGAGCACCATCAGGACCAGGGCGAGATAAAAGGCCCATTCGCCGACCGTTTCGGCCAGACCGCGCTGGCTGCTGAACAACTGCTGCCATGAACCGTCCGGGAAAGTGGGGCGCGGCTTGCGTCCACGGCGTTCCAGCCAGCCGAGCGCGACCAGCCATTTCGGCCCCTTGGCGATCAGCCAGTGGCTGATCGAGATGGCCAGCCCGGCGATGCCCAGCCATTTGTGCAGCCGGTACATCTTGTCCAGGCCGCCCAGATAGGGCTCGACGAAGGTCGGGCGCAGGGCGAGCATCATTGCCAGGCTCATGACGCTGATGCCGAGAATGCCGGTGTACTGGTTGAGCAGGTTGCGCCAGTCGAAAAAGCCGTTGAGGCTGGCCAGCGGGGTCGGATCGGTCAGCCACCAGCCGAAACTGAGAAGAATCAGGTAGCCCCACAGGGTGTATTTGATCTTATTCACGAAGATGTCCTGTTTGTCATGTCTGCAATCAGGTTAGCCAGCGATTATCTTCCAAGCAAGATAAATTACATTTATTGCATTCTGTAACAAATGATGTAGCCAGGCCCTGCCTGTCAGCCTCGAGGCAGTTGCGCCAACGGTTGCATCGAGCTTGGGCGCGGCCTATTCTCTTTCCGGGAAGATAATTCTCATCCATCTGCCAGATCGTGAAAGCGCACCGATGTCGATCAATCCGAACATGAAGAATCACCAGTGGGACAGCTCGCTGGATCCGGAAATCGTCCCCTTGTTTCTTGCCTTGCAATGGGCCAAGGCAATTTCCCTCGAGGCCATGCAGGCCCCGCTCAGCCGCTTCGGCTTCACCCCGGCCGAGCTTGATGTGCTGGCCACGCTGCGTAATGCGCCTGCCCCGCACCGGCTGACGCCCTCCCGGATTCACGATGAAGTGGTGATCACTTCGGGCGGACTGACCAAGGTCATGCTGCAACTCGAAGCACGGGGATTGGTGACGCGAACCCCATCCGATGGCGATCAGCGCATCAAGCCGGTCTGCCTGACGGCCGAAGGGCGGCAGCGGATCGAGCAGGCGATGAGCGAAATTGTCGCCGAGTCCGGGCGCTGGATCAGGGCACGACTGGCGCCGGACGAGGTGGCAGCGCTGACCGGCCTGCTCAACAAGCTGATTCCTGCACGGCCCTGAGCGCCAGACAGGAGGAGGATGAATGCTGGTAATCTATGCCCTTTCATTCCGATGGTATGAATCGGAATTCATTGGCCGCCCGGAATGGGGGCTGACGTGGAGATGATCTGAATTGAATCGCTGGTTGAGTGCCGACCATATCAATCGGCTGGCTGCCGACCCGGTGCGCTGCACGCGCAGCGAACTGGCCGTCAAGGTGGATTCGCGGCACCCTTTCGTGCCGGAAGACTATACCCAGCTTTATTTCACGCCGGTCTATGCGACGCTGGGTTTCGAGCATCGCTTGCGTTACAACCAACTGTTCGGTCTGCGCATCAACGAATACATCATGATGCTCGAAGCCGATCTGGTCGAGCGCTTGCTGACGCCGTTGTTGAGGCAGCCCCGGATCATCGCCGATGCCGCCTTGGGCCAGGCGATGCTCACCATGATCGAGGAAGAAAAGCGGCATTGCGCCAATTTTGCCGCCTTGAATCGCGCTTGTCGGCCCGATCTCTATCCGCCCGGCGAGGACCGTTTCTTTTCCCGTCTGCCGATCTGGACGAAAGCCATGTTCTGGTCGGTCGGCGCACTTGCCGGGCGCTTGCCATTCGCCTTGTGGTTCTTGATGGCGATGGAGGAATCGTCGATGGCCCTGGCGCGCGACATGAACCGGCGGCCGGAAACCGAAACCCTGGGCCGGCTTGACCCCGGGTTTGTCGCGGTGCATCGCGAGCACATGAAGGACGAGTCGCGGCACCTGCACATCGATGCACACATGATCGCTGCCTGCATCGGTACGGGCGGACAGACGCGGCGCGCTTTGAATGCCCGCCTGTTCCAATTCATGCTCGGTGGCGTCACGCATCTGACGCGCAGCGGCTCGGGGGCCATGGTGGTTCGCCAACTGGTGCGCGAAATGCCGGAGCTGGCGCCGCGTGAAGAGGAAATGATCCAGGCGCTGCTTGCCTTGAAGCACAGCAAGCCTTTCCAGGAGAGCCTGTTCAATCGGCGGATCATGCCGAAGGCGTTCTCGGTCTTCGACGGGACACCGGAACTGGGCCGTCTGGGCGAAAAGATGGTGGGTTATGACCGACGCTGACGGATCGCGTTTGGAACAGCCGGGGGCGTTTTCCCTGCTCTTCAATCTCTTGCCTTTGCTCCATCTCGCCTCCGGTATCGCGCTGCTTGGCGTGCTGGGCGGCGGTACGGGCAGCCGGCTGGGCTGGCTGGCGCTCTGGATCTATCTGCTGCCCCCTTTTTGTTCGCGCCTGATGATCGCTGTCTGGGGGCGGCCGGAAGGCTCGTTGACACAGGATATGCCGGCCTATCGCGTGTGGTGGGTGCTGACGCAGTGGCAAATCCTGTTCAACCGCTTTCCCTGGCTGGAGGAAGGCTTGAGGCTGGTGCCCGGACTCTACGCGTTGTGGATTGCGATGTGGGGCGGGCGGCTGAGTCCGCGGGCCTACGTCGCGCCCGGCGTCTGGATCACCGATCGCCATGCGGTGCGTGTCGAGGCGGGGGCCGTCCTCGGCATGAAGTCGATCCTCTGCGGGCATCTGGTGCGGCGCGACGAGGCGGGGCGCTGGCTGGTCCTGGCCGGGACGCCGGTCGTCGAAGCCGAAGCGATTCTGGGCGGGGATGCCCGGCTGGGCCCGGGGGCCATCCTGCGTGCCGGCGAGGTGTTGCCGACCGGTCGTTTCGTCAGGCCGTTTGAAGCGTGGCCGCGCAGGCAGGACGATGCGGCGGACCAATAGATCATGTGGCGGGGGCGGCTGCGGTCGCAAGAATATTCATCAACCTTGGGGGAGGTCTCCATGATTCGTTTTGTATTCGTTTTTCTGCTGTCCGGGCTTTGCTCGTTGGCCAGCATCGCTGCCGACGATGCCACGGCGGCCGATCATCAGGCGCTGCGCAAGCTCAAGTCCGATGTCGTCGCGGCGGTGAACAAGCGCGATTACCCGGCCATGCAGCAGTTCATGCATCGGCCCTTCATGGCGACGCTGATCACTCAGGATCATTTCGAGGATACGGATAAGCTCAAGGACTATTTCGAGACCTTGTTTACGCGCCCCACGCTGCGCATGAGCAAGGTTTCGATCGAGGCTGATGCCGATGCCCTGTCGCAAATCTACGAGGGCACATTTGCCCTGAACAAGGGCACGACCAAGGAGCATTACGAATTGGCCGACGGGCGGGCTTTCGATATCGATGGGCGCTGGACGGCGGTGTCGCGCAAGGAAAATGGCGAATGGAAACTGCTGGCGGTACATACCGGGACCAATTTTCTCGACAATCCGGTGTTGAATGCCATCGAGAAAAGCGTGCTCTGGTTCGCTGCCGGCGGCGTTCTCGCCGGCCTGGTCGTCGGTTTCGCCCTTGGCTGGCTGCTTAGGCGCCGAGCGGAAAAGCGCGGCGCATGAGCTGCGCCAGGAGCAGACCGCCGATAACGTCGAGCAGGTGGTGCTGGTGCACCAGCACGGTCGATATCGAGAGCAGCAGCAGCCAGAATCGGTAGAACCAGGCCAGGCGCCGCGAAGTCAGGTTGGCGCAACCGAGAAGGATCAGCGCGCTGAAGGTGACGTGCAGCGAAGGTGTCAGGTTGTGCGCGGTATCGACGCTGCCGAGGAGGTCGAAAATCGGACGATGGAAGCCTTCGATAGCGACTGGCGCAAATCCGGCGTGGGTCGGTACGGCCAGGAAGGCCAGTCCGGCGAGGAGCAGGCTGGCCGTCGATTGGCGGGAAAGAGCGGCTATTTGGCGCGGTTGCATATGGAGCAGCGGCAGCTGGAATAGCGAAAAAAGCGTCAGGTAGGGCCAGATCATCCAGGGAACGAGCGGGATGTGCAGTTCCCATTTGGCATAAAGGCCGAATGTCCGCCCGGCTCTTTCGGCCAGATAGCCGCAGCCGAAGTAGATCGGAAAGAAAAAGACGTGGAAGAGCCCGGTGAATTTGCCGAATGCCCGCCAGCGCGGGGCGTCTGGCCAGGTGAAGGAAGGTCGCGAGTGCCTCATGCGTGGCGGGCCCGAACCCGCATCCGGATCGCTGGATCGGCATGCAGGGTCATGCAATGGCGAAGGTGGACGGGATGCGCATCGGCGCATTCGAAACGCAGTTCCTTGACCAGGGTGGCGAGCAGGGTCACCGCCTCCTGCATGGCCAGGCCCATGCCCAGGCAGATGCGGGGGCCGGCGCCGAAGGGCAGGTAGGCGTAGCGCGGAATCTGTTCGCGTTGACCGGGCAGGAAACGCTCCGGAATGAAAAGATCGGCATCGCGCCACAGCCGGCGGTGCCGATGCAACACCCAGGGTGCGATCAGGATGGTGGTGCCGGCCGGATACGGCCGCCCGCCGAGGACATCGTCTTTCAGGCTGACCCGCCCGATCATCGGAGCGGGGGGGTAGAGGCGCATCGTTTCCTCGATGACGGCACGCGTCCACACCAGTTTGCCCAGGTTGTCGGCGGTGACCCCGGCAGGGGTCAATAGCGTGTCGACTTCCGCTTCGACAAGGGCCCGAACATGCGGTACCTGCGCCAGTAAAAAGAGACTCCAGGCGAGTGCCACGGAGGCGGTGTCCGACCCGGCGCCGATCATCGCGGAAATGTTGTCTTCGATGATGCGGTCGTCGAGGGGCGCCCCGGTCGACGGGTGGCGCGCTGCGATCAAGGGAGACAGGAAGCCGGATCGGGGGGTGGGGCCGGCGGCTTTGGCGGCGGCGAGGAGGCGTCGGGCGCGCTGCCGGACGCGTTGCCCGGCACGCCAGCCGATCAACCGCCGCAGGCCGGGAATGGCGGCCGGCAGCCCGAGCAGGTCGCCCATTTCGACGTGGCCGTAGGCATGTGCGAAGTGGTTCAGGTTAGCGGCGATGTCGGCAGCGGACTCACCGATGCCGTCCGGGAACAGCGTGCGCTCGATCACCTCGACGCTCAGTCGCCACATTTCCTGTCTGATGTCGAAGGGCGTATCGCCCTGCCGGCGCAATCGTCCGACCGCCGCATCGGCCACGGATGCCATGGCCGGGAGGTAGGTCTCGACGCTCTTCGCGGCAAAATGGGGGGCAAGAAGTTTGCGCTGCAACTGCCACGCCTCGCCTTGCGCCGAGAAGAGGCTTTGTCCGGTCACCCGATGCAGCAGGCGGCGTTGCAAGTTGTCGCGGACGTAGTTCTGATGGTTGTCGACCAGTATCCATTTGATCAGCGCCGGGTCGCTGATGACCAGTCGCGTGCCCATCGGCGTGCGTTCGACGACCAGCGGATCTTCGAAATGCTGCGCTCGCCAGACATGCAAGGGGTTGAAGAGAACGGCCCAAAGCAGTCGCCAGGGCGGAAGCGGCTGGTTGGCTGGCGTCGGCATCGGTGGGCGATACGGCGCTGGCGCAGCGCTTTCGTCCAGCCGCATCGGGGCATCCAGGGCGGCGGGCATCGTCAATGCTCCCGCCGGGCTGCCGCGCTGTTCGGGAAGAGGAAGGCGAGATCGGCTGGCGCGCCCATCGGCGGGGCCGGCCTGACGCCTTTCCACAGGCTGAAATAGACGCGCCAGAACGAGGGCTGCAAGGCATTCTTGTCGACATGGGCGGGCAACTCGTACCAGGGCAGCTGCGGTTGCTGATGGTGGGCAAGATGATAGTGATAGTTGAGCGCCAGCCAGCGGAAAGGCGGGAGCACCCGGAGATTCCAGGCGCCATTCTTCACGTCGCGCGGACTCCAGGCGTGATCGGCATACTGCAGGACCGACCAGTGCAGGGCGAAGGCCATGTTGCACAGGAAATAGGCGACGACACTCAAGTCGAGACAGTAGAAAAGGGCAGCCTGGTAGCCGAAGGCGAGGACGACTTCGAGCCACACCCGACGTGGCGGGAGGCTTGCGAGGTCCTCGATGTAGGGACCGAAGCCGAGTGGAGTGGCAATCCGTTCGATGAAGAAGCGCGAGCGATAAATCCCCGGGCTGAGGGCGTAGAGCAGATTGCTGTCGAGTACGCACCACCAGTACAGTCCGACCAGGTTGCCGGCATATAGCCAGAAGTTGCGTCTGGCCGGCGATTGATCGGACAGATAGTAGTCGTAGAGTTCCTGGTCGGTCCGGTTGCGCTGGTGATGCCCGATGTGGGCCGCCCGCTGCATGGTGAACGAGGTCGGAAAGGCCCAGCCGGCGATCGTTCCAATCAAGGCGTTAAGGCGGGGGGCGTCCGCCGCGATGCCATGGACGGCTTCGTGCATCAAGGCGAAGGGCATGTTGTTGATCAGGGCGAAGAACCAGATGGCGAGCACTGCGTAAGGCAGGTCGAGGTGGCTGGCCGCCCACAGGCTGCCGGCCGAAAGGCTCAGCGACAGGACGAGCAGGCATGAGTTCAGCACGGTTTTCATGAACGTTCCCTGTGAATGGGGCGGGTGCCCGGGTGACCATGGCGTCGGATCGAATGCTGCATGAAGCCGAGTACCGGCAGGGCGATGCAGGCCAACAGGCCGCCGCCGGCGAAGCCCAGCATCGCCGGCCAGGTCCAGGCGGGATGATCGAGGGCGTAGAGTTCGGTGGCGCCGATAAAGGCACCGTAGGCGGCGCCGAAACCGCCGAAGAACCACGGCGAGTAATCGAGGGCGATGGCTTCCGGCCCCTGGCCTGCGGCCCAGGCTTGGTTGTAGACCCTGAGCAGGCCGATCCGCAAGGCCTTGATGTCGTAGAGCAGGTTCCAGAAGCCGAGTACGGCGCAGAGCACGAAGGCCTGTCGCATCAAGTCGGCGAAAGAGAGGGCGGTGTTGCCGTGGCTCAGCCAGGCCAGCATGCTGGTGGCGCTGCCGAAGACGAATCCGTGGTGCGGCCGGAAGCGCCCCAGTTTCCAGCTCACATCGAATTCCCACACCTTGCAGACGTTGGTGCCGATGCCCGGCACGATGTAGGCCCAAAGTACCGGCACAAGCCAGACCGCGACAGCTTGCAGCGGGTCGCGATATTCCCGCCACCAGAGCAGAAGCGAGAGCGGGGTCAGGACGAGCGGTCCGAGATACTGGTAGAGGCGGAGCGCGGATTTCATTTGAGGCCGAATCTCATCCGGTGTTTCTTGTAGACCTCCTTGCGGAACAGCAGGGTGTAGCGCCAGAAGGACATCATGCGCGACAGCGAACGCAGGTTGGTCTTGATGTCGGAAAAGCGCCGGACCAAGGAAGGAAGACTGTTGAAGCGGGTGCGCGCGGCATGGCAGGCGTCGGTAAGTTGTTCGGCCGTCATCCGGGTGGGGAGGAAGGCGGCCTGATTGAAACGATATTCCGGATGCAGCCACCATTTCTTGCCGTAGAGCAGGCGGTTCTGCTCGTCGAGTTGGCGGTAAAGCGGCGTGCCGGGATAGGGCATCAGGATGTTGAAGGCGGCAAAGGTGAACTTGTTGGCCAGCGCAAAGTCGACCGTGGCATCGATGCTGTCCACCGTATCGTGATCGTAGCCGAGGGTGAAGGCGGCCCAGGTCTGCATGCCGTGGTCGCGCAGGACGGCGATTTCCCGCGAGAACCTGGCGAACTCCGCCATGTTGGGCGACTTGCGTGCATCCCGCAAACTGTCCGGGGTGATCGATTCGAAGCCCATGACATTGCCCCAGCAGCCGCTACGCTGCATCAGGTCCATCAGTTTCGCATCGCGCGTCACGTCGAGGCTGGCCTGGCTGATCCAGCTTACTTTCATGGGAATCAGGGCCGAGCACAATTCGCTCAGGGCCTTGCGGTTCGAGGCGATGTTGTCGTCGATGAAAAACAGGAAACGGCGTTCCTGGCTTTCGATTTCACGCAGGACATCGTCGATGCGGCGCAGGTAATGCTTGCGCTCGAAATATTGGGAGACGGCGCAGAATGAGCAGGCGAAACGGCAGCCGCGCGAATATTGCATCAGCGAAATCGGCAGATAGCCTTTGCCGCGATAGAGGTCGCGGCGCGGCAGGCTGCCGTCGCATTGGCCGATGCCCGGCGCACCGACGTAGCGTGGCTTGAGCCTGCCCCGGCGCGCATCGTGGATGACCTCGCCCCATGCGCCTTCCGCATCGCCGATGAAAATGCTGTCGGCGTGATGCGCCACCTCTTCCGGCAGCAAGGCGACATGCATGCCGCCCATGATGACCGGTACGCCGCGCTGGCGATATTCGTCGGCGATCTCGTAGGCCCGCCGGGCCGTGTAGGTTTCGACGGTGATGGCGACCAGGTCGGTGGCTTCGTCGTAGGGGATGCGCTCCATCCGGTCGTCGTAGAGCACGATCTCGACATCGGGTGGCGTCAGCCCGGCCAGCACGCCCAGCATCAGCGGTTCCATCCGTCCCTCATCGACGTAGAGGCTGTGTTCGCGGCGGCCGATAGTCGGCTTGATCAGGGTGAGTTTCATTGCATCCGTCTCAGGTACCGAGGGAGCGGCCCTGCTTGCGATAGACCTCGCGCCGCGAAATCAGGTTGGCGACGGTGGTCATGCTGCGCGAGAACCAGGAGAAGGGGGTGTCGTTGTCGAATACCCGGCGTACGATCGACGACCAGGCATAAAACGCCCGCTTCGCTTCGAAACAGCCTTCGGCCAGTTCCCCGGCGCTGATTTGACGCGGTTGGAAAATCGGGTCGCCATAGCGATAGTCGGGATCGAGCCACCATTGCGGGGAAAGCAGCCGGCCTTCGTCGCGCAGACGATCGTACAAGGCTGAGCCGGGCGTCGGCGTCAGAGGATTGAAGTTGGCGATATCGAGTCGCGACTCCAGGGCGAAATCCAGGCTGCGGCGGATGGTGTCCGGCGTGTCGTGGTCGTAGCCGAAGACGAAGGTGCCGTAGATGCCGATGCCGCGGGCGTGCAACGCGGCGACGACCCGGCGGTACTCGCCGGCAACCTGGTTCCAGGGTTTGCGCATCTGCTTCAGATTGGCCGGCTCCAGGCTTTCGAAGCCGATCAGGACATAGCGGCAGCCGGCGGCAGCCAGTCGGTCGAGCAAGGCCGAGTCGCGGGCGACGTCGATGCTGATCTGGCACGACCAGTGTCGGCGCAGCGGCGTCATGACGCGGAGCAGGGCGTCGAGTTCCGGGCGGCTACTGAACAGATTGTCATCGACGAAAAATAGCAGGCGCTTGCTGTTCAGTCCGGCCAGTTCGTCGCGCAGCTGCTCGGCCGGGCGGGTACGGGTGCGCGGGCCGTAGAACTGGTGAATCGAGCAGAAATCGCAGACGAAGCGACAGCCGCGGCCATATTGCGCCAATTCGACCGGGGCGTAGCGCTTGCCGGCAAAGATCGAGCGGTCGATGCGGATGTCGTCCAGGCGAGCCTGGTTGTCGCCCCGATAGATCCGCTGCAAACGCCCTTTTGCCGCATCTTCGAGCAAGCGTTCCCAGGCGCCTTCGGCATCGCCGGTGACGATCGTATCGGCATGCTGCAAGGCTTCTTCCGGCAGGAAGGTCGGGTGATAGCCGCCCATGACGACCGGAATGCCTCGCCGCCGGAAGTCGTCGGCGATCTGGTAGGCGCGGCGGGCCGTGAAGGTTTCGACGCTGAGCGCGACCAGGTCGGCTTCAAGCCCGGGCGGAATGGCTTCGGCCTTGTCGTCGAAAAAGCGCACCTGATGCCGGCTGGCGCGGGCGGCAAGGATGCCCATCGCCAAGGGCGGCATGGCGTCGGCGGAGCGGTAGTCGCCCATGTTCGGGCGAATCAGGATGATGTTCACAGGATGGCCACCTCCGGTTGCACGGGGCGGGCATCCCAGGCTGGCGGCGAGTCGAAGCAGACGGCGTACACGACGGTTCGGTAGAGGGCGGGCTTGAATGTCCGCAGCAAGGCAGGCAGCGCCGGGTGGGCGGCATGGCAGCCGAAGGTCAGGACCTGGCTCGGGCAGATGGCCAGTGCATCCTGGATCAACGGGATCAGCGTCGCGGCATCGTCGCTGCCCGGTGCAAAGAAGGCGAGGAAGGACTGGTCGAGGGCCTGGTTCAGGCGCGGTAGCGCAATCCGCCGGGCCAGGCGGGCCCAGGCGTTGTAGAGCGGCAAGGCGGCGGCCAGTGCCGGACGGTAGGCACGGGCGACCACTTGTTTGTAGGCTTGCTGGTTCCAGATGGCCATGCAGGCGTCGATGCAGCCTGATTCGCCGGTTACGAAAAATGTCGCACCGGTCGTGGCCATGCCTTCCGGCGTCAAGACGGGCGCGAATTGAAAGCGGGCTGCCGAGGCGTTATGCACCCGGCACAACGCCTGTCCCTCGCTGGCCTGGATCGGGCGCCAGCGGCCAAGGCGCTTGCCGCGGGACTTGGGTAGCGCCAGGGTGAGCATCTCGCCGAGCGCGACATAGCGTGGCAGGTCCGCCAGGCCGGCCTCGAGCAGACGACGGGCCGGCCGGTTCTCGGCCGCGATGCTGGTGTACCAGAGATTCGGGTTGGCGATGCCGGATAGTCGGGGGATCGACGCATAGCCGGCGCGCAGCACGCGCAGGCGGTGGCGGTAGGCCGGATTGACGCGCAATCCGCCGAGGTAGCCCAGGTTTGCCGGGCGGCCGTCGACATGTACCGGGTGTTCGGCGCAGGCATACATGCCGACTGCCGTTGTGCCGTCCCGTGCGATGACGACGCGTTCGCGGCCGAAGCGGTTTTGTCCGGCCGCCCAGGACGGTTCGCGTTCCAGGCTCAGCGTGACCCAGCCGGGCATCGGATTGCTGCGCAGCATGGCCCGCAGGTCGGCATCGTCGGCCGCGCCGGCCAGGCTGAGATCGATCAAGCGACCTCCAGCAGCGGGCCACGCCAGGCTTCGTCGCCCAGCGGGTAGCCGTTGCGCAATGCCACCTCGCGCTGATGCATCAGGTTGATCGGCAGATAGTTGCGCAACATGAAGAAATCGCTGCGGTTGCGCCAGGCACGCTTGGCGATGCTGCCCCAGGCGTAGAAGCGCCGGCGCGCCCCGACACAGCCTTGCGTCACGGCGGCTGGAGACAGCTTGCCCGGATAGTAGGGCAGGTCGTTGTAGCGGTAGTCCGGATCGAGCCACCAGGACTCGTAACGCAAGCGTCCTTCCTGGGCCAGTCGGCGATAGAGCGGCGTACCGGGGAAGGGTGTCAGATGGTTGAAGGCGGCGATATACATGTCTTCTTGCTGGGCGAAATCGACGGCCCGGTCAAACGCGTCGACATCGTCGTTGTCGTAGCCGAAGACGAAGGTGCCATAGACGGCGATTCCGTGTCGGCGCAGGTTGTCGAGTGCGACGCGATAGCCGCCTTTCATCAGGTTGAAGCCCTTCTTCATGCGGCGCAGGGTTTCGGCATCGAGCGATTCGAAGCCGATCAGCACCCCCCGGCAGCCGCCGCGCGCCAGCATGGCGACAAATTCCTCATCGTGGGCGGCGTTGATGCTGAGTTGCGTGATCCAGCGGAGATCGAGCTTGGCCAGTTCGGGTAGCAAGACTTTGCCGGCCTTCATGTCGCCGGCAAAGTTGTCGTCGACGAAAAAGAAGAGCCTCTTTTCGTGGCGCAGGGCCGCCAGTTCGGCGATCACATCGGCGGCCGGTCGGGCGCGATGGGTGCGCCCGAAAAAGCTCTGGATGGCGCAAAACTCGCAGGGGAAGCGACAGCCGCGCCCGGTTTCGATCAAGCCGACGGGCAGGTAGCGTTTGCCGCGAAAGAGGCGGCGGTCGACGCGAATCTGCGCCAACTCGCCGCGGCTCGATTCGTAGCGCGCCTGCAGCGTGCCGTGCCGCAGGTCGTCGAGCAGCCTCGGCCAGACACCTTCGGCTTCGCCGATGACGATCGCGTCGCCGAAGCGCTGCGCCTCGTCCGGCACCAGGCTGGGATGGAAGCCGCCGAGGATGACCGGTACGCCGCGCCGGCGAAATTCGCTGGCGATCTGGTAGGCCCGGCGGGCGGTATAGGTTTCCACCGGAATGGCGACGGCGTCGGTCGGCTGGTCGTAGGCGATCGTTTCCATACGGTCGTCGTAGAAGCGCAAGTCGACGTCGGGTGGTGTCAGACCGGCCAGCGTAGCGATCGGCAGCGGCTCCATCTGCCAGGAGCGGATATAGGTTTCGCCGATGCGATGGCCGATGGCGGGTTGAACGAGGGTTAGCCGCATACGGTTTTGTTGGCGAGTCGGGCGCTGTCCATTGCCGGCAGGTCGGGACGGGCGATCTGCAGGGGCCAGTCGCAGTTGTAGAAGCGGTGGAGGTTGTGCGCGTAGAAGCGGTAGCCGAGATTGACGGTGAGCGCGAGCGGACGAAAATTGCGTCCGATCCACAAGCGGCGGGCGATGGACGACCAGCGATAGCTTTTTTTCCAGGCTCGTTCATGGCCTTCGGCCAGTTCGCGGACACTCATGTGGCGCGGCTGGAAGACGACGTGCTGGGCATCGTACAGTTCCCAGTCGCGCGTCAGGATGCGTCCTTCGCGCTCCAGCCGGTGATACAGCGGCGTGCCCGGGAACGGGGTCAGCACGGCGAAGCGCGGCAGGTCGATGCCGGCGTCGATGGCGAATTCGGCGGTGGTCTCGAAGACGTCCGGCGTGTCGTGATCGAGGCCGAACACGAAGCAGCCCTGGATCGAGATGCCCAGGCGGTGCAGGTCGGCAATCACCTGTTTGAAATCGACTGATGCGTTGAAGCGCTTCTTGGCGTCCTGCAGGCTGGCCGGGGTGACGGTTTCCAGGCCGAGAAGCAGGCCTTTGCAGCCGCTGCGCGCAGCCAGTTCCATGAATTCCCGATCATGCGCGATGAGCACGGTGGACAGGCCGAACCACCTGACATTCAGCGGAATCAGCTTGGTGAACAGCTCGCGGGCGTAGTGCTTGTCGGAGATCAGGTTGAGATCGACGAAGATCAGTTCCTTTTGACCGAAACGCCGGATGTCCTCGATCACCCAATCGACCGGTTTCTGGTACTGCTGGCGGCCCCAGGCGGCGGGCGCGACGCAGAATTCGCAGTCATGGACGCAGGAGCGCGTTGCTTCGAAGACTGCTTGCGTCAGGAAGTTTTTGGCTTCGAAGAGTTCGCGCCGGGGATAAGGCATATCCGGACGATTCAGGGAAAAGTCGGGAGCCTGGTGATAAGCGGATTGCAGTTCGCCGTTCGCGAAATCGCGCAGCAATTGCGGCCAGCTGTCCTCGGCGTAGCCAACGCAAATCGCGTCGGCGTGCGCCGCCGCCTCCTGCGGCATGAGCGATACGTGCGGGCCGCCGAGGACGACCGTCTTGCCTTCGGCGCGAAAGCGCCCGGCCAGTTCGTAGGCGCGCGTCGCCGTACCGGTGATCACCGTCATGCCGATCAGGTCGGCATCCAGTTGTGCCGGGAGGCTCATCACCCCTTCGTCGATGAGTACGAGTTCGGCGCCCAGTTCCGGCGGGACCAGCGCGGCCAGGGTGGTCAGGGTTAGCGGCTGGTAGCGCAGGGATTTCTTGAAAATCCCGCCGCGATAGCGGTAGAGCGGGCCTTTGGGTGAAATCAGGGCAATCTTCATGCGGGCATCTCCTCGAAAATCGGCAACCAGAAGTCGTCGGCGCGCAAGGCTGTCGGCTTGATGTCGCCGAGCCGCACGCCGCGGCCGTGCATGACCCGCTCGACCACGGCAAACGGGTCGCGACGGACAAGTTGGCGCAAGGGCCCGAGCTGGCCCAGGCGCCGCGCATAAGCGTACTGCGGGTTGGCGCCGAGCCGGCTTTCGAAGGCCTGCAGCCAGTCTTCCGAGCGGGCGCTTGCGCTGATCAGGACATATCCCGGTCTGAGCATGTCGGGCACCAGCATCGAGAATCCTTCAAGCGAGCCCAGGCAGCGGGCAACAAAGGCGTCGGTCAGCTTTTCGCCGACCAGGTCGCAACTGAGTGCATCGCGTCCGATGAATTCGAGGACGGGAAAACCGCAAGCGTCCGCCATCTCGCACCGGACGCGGTCGCCGCTGGCGTAGCGATACAGGCCGCTGGCGGTAGTGACGATGACGTCGTATTCGGCACCGGCAATCAGTTCGCTTGCGCTGAAAATGGCCTCGTCGCGCCGGAACTCGAAATAGCCGCCGGGGGCCAGGCGGCAGCGACCCGTGGCGTCGGGAACGGTGACCACGCCCTCCGTCGACAGCAGGCCTTTCGGCTCGATGGCGGCATGCGGAAACATGGCCTGGAGTTCGGGCAGAAACTGGCGCGCCGGGCCGGAGGCCCAGCAGCTGATGACCTTGAGCCTCGGCCAGAGTTGTTGCGGGTCCCCGATGCCGGCGCAAAGCCGCAGCAGAAAGCTCGGGCTCCACACCGAAATCAATTCGAGATCGCTGGCTTGCTGGAGGTGAACCTGGGTTGCCTCACGCCAGCGAACGATGTCTTCGATGCTTGCGACGCTGAACGGGACGGCGGTATGCCGTTGCAGCACGGCACCCAGTTCGGCGCCGAGATAGGCGCCATCCGGCAGCCCGATCGGATAGCCGCCGAAACTTTCCGGTTGGCGGGCAACCGGGCTGGTCGCGAAGTAGGCGGAACCCGACAAGGCGTGGCGCCGCACCGTATGAGCCAGCCAGGGGGCCAGGTTGTGCTGGAAGTCGAGCAGTCCTTCGGCGCTGTAGGGAATCAGCTTGCTGCCGCCGCTGCTGCCGCCCGTCCTTTCGAAAGCAAGCGGCCTGCCCGCGAATAAGACATCCGGCTCACCCTGGCCGAGGCGGTCGATTTCCGGCTGCAGATCGTCGTAGGTGACAAGCGGAACCCGGTGCCGGAACTCGGCTTCGTTGGTCGGGCTGCCAAAGCGACGCAGATAGGCGCAGCCGGCGTTCCGCCGTAGCAAGGCGGCCAGCCATTGCGCCGGATCGGCCGGGGACGCCGGCAGCGCCGGCAAGGACCAGGTGGTGCGCCTCATGCGGCCAGGGCCTGCTTGAAGGCACCGGCGAAGATACGCGCAGCGAGCGGCTTCATGTTGCTCTGATCGAGTTCGCAGAGACAGACCAGCTCATGGCCCGACCGGTAATCCGGGTTCTTGTCCAGGAAAAAGCGCGTGCCGGGTTTGCTGCACTCCTCAGGGCTGGGCGTGGCAATCGCCGCCACCAGCTGACCGCGTGATTGCGGGAAGGCGACAATGCCGCGGTCAGCCCGGAAATGCGCACCGAAACGGGCGCGGGCGAGTTGTTCGGCCAGCGCTTTCAGGTCTGGACGCTCGCAGGCCCAGTGCGGATGAAAGGATTTGCTGAATACCGACAGATACTTGAAGGTACGGTGCCCCTTGACCAGCAGCAGCCAATACAGCGGCAGATCGGGTGCCTGCGCCTTGATCTCGCCGATGCGCCGCAGCCAGGCGAAGGCCAGTTCCTGCTGCCCCCAGTCGGCGGGGCGGACGATGGTGTCGCCGGAATAGACAATCCGCGCAGCCCGCTCGGGGAGTGGTGCCGCATAAACCAGAAGCGTTGTGAAGCCAACCAGTTCGTCGCCGCGATAGAGCAGGATGGCCTCATCCTTCTCCGCCAGGTCGCCGGTGAATAGGGCAACCGAACTGGCTTCGTAATTGGCGAGATACAACCCGGCCATGCGGCCGATGTCGTCGCTCGACAAGTCTGCGACAGGAACGACGGTGGATCGGTAGTTGCCCATTCATTCATTTTAGATGAACTCGGCAAGGCGCTGTACGGGAAAACGGCAGGAAGCTGGTCAGTGATGTGTGCGACTTTCATGATGACCGGGTGATCGCCGGATGCATTCCTGATCCGGCCGCATCACGTTTTTGCGCTTCAAGGCGGGACTCTTCCTGATTCTGCAACTTGGCTTGAGCCTTGATTTGTTTAGCCTCATGTCATCGCCTGAAATATTGCGGACTTCGTCGGATGCGTCGCTGATTGGTTAATTTCCGTTGATCGGCCATTCCGTTCGTTGGCTGATTACTCAGTGTCGGTCAGCAGTCCACCGGTTACCTGCCGTTGGCGGGAATTTTGGCTGAACGTCCGCTGCCCCATCCGCCGAACTCACACTCCCGACCCAAAACGGCCATCGCGGTTTCCCGAAAGCTGCCCGTCAGCCAAAGCCACGTTTAGCGAACTGGACTGCTCCGAAGCTGCCATTTGCCAACTCACCCAACCGGCCATTGGCTGATTTTTCCGAAAGCGGACGTTGATGCGCTGGATCGCTTTAGAATCTATACGGCATATTACTTTGTTATACTGACCTTCAGAGTCCTAAATCACTGAAGACAATGCGATTTATGCAGCCAATCCAACGTCAACAATATCAATTGTTATACGGACCCATGCGTCCGTGTAAACACTGTTATGTGTAACAATGGCCGCGACCGCTGAACAAATTGCCCTTTGCGCACGCTTCAACTCTGAGGTAGTGCCTGCTGAACCCAATTTAAAACTGGGTATTGCGCTCGCAACCTTGAATTTGTTGCCCCTCAACGCGTCGCGGCACAGGCAGGAAAATGGTACGTGCGGCTGGTATATCTACGGCGGCGAGTATTCGAGTGCTCCGGATTTTTACCAGCCTCTTCATGTTTCGCACCTTCCAGAATACTGTCCCCAATTCCTTCCTTACTTGGCACTTGCCCCCGGCTGGCGAGTTCTCCTTGCACCTGGTTACGAAGATGTTTGGTTCGATGAAGGGTGCCTAAATGTCTAAAACGCATAACATCCCGCTCCACCGGACCGTCGGCCAGCTTCGCTGTCCGCCGTCCGGTGAGCTAGCACGTTGGGCGTCAAGGAAACTCCGATGAAAAGGACCACGGTCTCAATTTCGCTGCTTGTCCTCGCGCTCGTAGTAACTAATGCTTGGTGGGCTTATCGCCTCTTAGATGCCGGTGTTTCGTACACGTACCAAGGTGTATCACTTGAGGAAAACCAGCAGGCTCTTTCACAGGCGCTGGCAATCATCAAGGTTCTAGGCGCTAACAAGGCTTCTCGTGAGCAAGTCGTTGAGGCCGCGCAAAAGTCATGGCCATCGACTGAACCATTTGAAAAAGATGGCTATTTTTGGGTTGGCCGTCTTGGCCTTCGTTTCAATGAGACAGGTAACCTCGTCGAAGCTGTGAGTGGTTATTAATCGTGCTTCCGCCCAACAAATCATTCCAGCGGACCGCCAAAAAGCTGCGCTTTTTGTCGTCCGCTGAATTCAAACGTTAGGCAGCTGAGATCGTGCGTATATCTCGACCGTCCTGGGCATCTTTGGCGCTGGGTCTTGGCGTGCCTCGGTTCGCATATGCGCACGGCCAGGAGGCCGTCATCTATCCGCTCGCACTTCTGTTCGCGCTAAACCTCATTCCTGTGGCCGATCTTCTGCGCCGCCGAGCGTGGAGCGTCGCCGCCTTCTTCATCTTCACGCAACCTCTGGTTTGGTGTGCCGCAATTGCGGTGGCCTTCTCCCTGTGGTTTCTTTCAAGCTTCCTCGGGGAAGAAATTGCAGTGCTCGCCGGCTTCGTCTCTGGTCTCGCCACTTTGGTCGTTCTTCCTTTTCTATATTGGCGCTACCTCATCCGTAAGGTCGTCACCAATGCATCTGCCTAACACTACGTATATGGACACCCCCAAAAAGCTAGGAAACTGATCGATAGGTTTGGCCGTTGGATAACGCATGCAGTCGTATATCCGGCATCGATAGTGGGTTCTATGTGACCCGTGCCGACATGGAATCTGCCCACGGAGCGCCAATCGGTACGAGCGGCAGGCGTGAAGTTGCCGGCAGAGTTAACGGCGTCAATCCGTGTGGGTGCGGCCAAAGTGGCCCGTGCCGGTGACCAACTTCGAGCGGTAATGCGACGGATAGCGGCAGTTTAGCCGTAGCTCACGGCACAATGTTTTCTTGCTGATTATGCGATGACCCGCGCATCGACACCTGAACGTGGTGGATAACTGGAACAGCGCGAATAACTTTCTCTACGGCGAGAAAGGCAAGATCGCTACCAACTGGATCGAGGTGTAGGAACTGGCCCTGTTGTCGCCCGCGACGTAATCGCCGGCAACTGGCACAAGATGGGGCTGCTTACGCGACAGAAAATACTGCACGCTACGACAATCATCTGGCCCCGTTGGAAATCCAGACTGCCTGATTCAGGTTGGGCGCATCCGATTTCATCAACACGGTCGTTCAGGGGCTCGACGAATCCATCACGCGCAGCTCGGACAGTTGGGCAAGAAAAACCAAGTGCTCGACGGTCTTGACCTTCTGCAAGTGCTCTAACGTCGCAGGGCCGCCCAGCGCCAATGCCGGAATGAAGCCGAACATCTCATTGGGGGCCAGGCGACCTAGTTTCTTCAGCGCGGGGGTAAATAGGTCGGCGAAGTCGCTTTCTTCGCGATCTCTATAGCTAAAAAATCTTTGTGCCAGAGTATCGAGGCTCAATGCTGATGAAGGGTATTGAGGCGTCGCGTAAGACCCGACGGCTGATATTTTCAAGGTGAAACCGTGTTTTTCCCCCAAAAAGTACAATGTTCCGAACGCACTTCGTGCAATCAAGTGATACGTGTCTTGTTCCACGAATGGTGTCTGGCCAATCCACGCTTCCAGCACCGACTGGTACTCCTGTGGGTTCACCGTCCAGAACAAACCGTCTGCATAGCCACTCCAGCCATGCTCCTGCCAGTAGGCCAATAGTTGATCCGGCAACTTGCCGCGATAGCGATCGATACTTGATGGCGGAACGTGGCGCTTATCGGTCGTTGGCCCTAGCGTATCAAGAAAATACTTAAAGTCTTCATCCATTACGTCGTCCTTATTTGCAGGTTCGAGTTTGGCATTCAATTTGACGCTTCCGTGCGCAGAGGCGGGAGTCCTTGGAAACCATTGTGGCACCTATGTTTGTTATCTCGACCTAAGCTGCCGACGAGAAGGATGAAAAAAATGCTTGACGCGTACGTGTCGATATATCTAAGATTATCGACATGAGAAATGATTATTCCCGAACCATCCCGCCCGAGTGGCAGGATATGTCCCGCATCTTCATCGCCCTGGGTGACGAACACCGGCAGCGCATTCTGCTGTTGTTCGAGCCGGGCGAATGTCTGAATGTCGGGCAGATCGCCGAAGTGTCGACCTTGGCGCGGTCGACGGTTTCCCACCACCTCAAAATCCTCCACGAATCCGGCGTACTTGCTTCCGAAAAACGGGGCAAGGAGGTCTGGTTCTGGATCAATCGCACCGCCCTGGAAACGACCCTGGGCAATGTGCTCGACTACCTTAAGGAAAACACCTGATGCGCAAATTGTTGCGGCCCGTGTTGCGCGGCCTGGCCCGCCTGCTGTTTCGTGTCGACGTCCGCCTGCAGCAGGCGGATTTTTCCCATCAACGGCTGTTGGTCGTGGCCAATCACGAGTCCTTTCTCGACGGCCTGCTGATCGGCCTGTTCCTGCCGATCGACCCGGTGTTCGTGGTGCATACCGGTATCGCCAACAATTTCTGGTTCCGCATCCTGCTCTCGCAGGTCGACTATCTGGCGGTCGATCCGACCAGCCCGATGGCGATGAAGAAGGTGATCCGCCTGATCGAATCCGGACGGCCGGTGGTGATTTTCCCGGAAGGGCGGATCACGCTGACCGGCAGCCTGATGAAGGTCTACGACGGCCCGGCCTTCGTCGCCGCCAAGACCGGGGCGACGGTGATCCCGGTGCGCCTGGACGGTGCGGCGCGCAGCTATTTCTCGCGTCTGTCCGGCAAGTATCCGAAGGAGTTTTTTCCCAAGATTCGCCTGACCATCCTGCCCGAGCGGCATTTTCCGATGCCCGAGGCGCCGACGGCCAAGTTGCGCCGGCGCAAGTCGGGCGAAGCGATGCGCCGCCTGATGCAGGAGATGATCTTTGCCTCGCGGCCGCAGCAGACGATCTACAGCGCGCTGTGCGATGCCGCCGAGATTTTCGGCCGCCGTCGGCGCCTGCTCGAAGACGTCAAGCAGATCGAGTATTCCTACAACGACCTTCTGAAGATGGCGCTGATCCTCGGTCGCCAGGTCGAACGCCTGGCGCAGCCCGGCGAGCGGGTCGGCCTGCTGCTGCCCAATCTGGTGCCGACGCTCGGCCTGATCTTCGGGATGAGCGCCCGGCGCCGGGTGCCGGCCATGCTCAATTATTCGGCCGGGACGGACGCCATGCAGGCCGCTTGCGATGCCGCCGAAATCCGCACCGTGGTCACTTCGCGCGCCTTTGTCGAGCAGGCCAAGCTGACCGACAAGCTGGCCGGCCTGACTGGGGTGCAGTTGCACTACCTGGAAGATATCCGCGAGCAGATCGGTCTGGCCGACAAGCTCTGGCTCATGCTGTGGGCGATTCACTTCCCCCGCGCCAGCGAATTGCCGACCTCGCCGGAAGAGGCGGCCGTGGTGTTGTTCACCTCCGGTTCGGAAGGCAAGCCGAAGGGGGTCGTGCTGCCGCACCGGGCGATTCTTGCCAACATCGCGCAGATCCGCGCGGTGATCGATTTCTCGGTCGATGACAAGGTGCTCAACGCGCTGCCCATCTTCCATTCCTTCGGCCTGACCGCCGGTGCGCTGCTGCCGGTGCTGACCGGTGCCAGTCTCTTTCTCTATCCCTCGCCGCTGCATTACCGGATCATTCCGGAGCTGGCCTACGACCGCAGCTGCACGGTGTTGTTCGGGACCTCCACCTTCCTCGCCAATTACGCCAAGTTCGCCCATCCCTACGATTTCTACCGTCTGCGCTACGTCGTGGCCGGTGCCGAAAAGCTGTCGGAAGCCGTGCGCGGCCTGTGGTTCGAGAAATTCGGCGTACGCATTTTCGAAGGCTACGGCGCGACCGAGACGGCGCCGGTGCTGGCAGTCAATACGCCGATGGCCTACCGGACCGGTACCGTCGGCAACCTGTTGCCCGGCATCGAATATCGCTTGTTGCCGGTGCCGGGTATCGAGGCGGGCGGCATCCTGCATGTGCGCGGGCCGAACGTGATGTCGGGCTACCTCAAGGCCGAGCAGCCGGGCGTGCTGCAGCCGCCGGTCTCCGACCTGGGCGATGGCTGGTACGAAACCGGCGATGTCGTCGAGATCGATGAGGACGGCTTCGTCAAGATCGTCGGCCGGGTCAAGCGCTTTGCCAAGATCGCCGGTGAAATGGTCAGCCTGGAAGTGGTCGAGAAGCTGGCCACGGCGACGTCGCCGGCTCTGCTGCATGCCGCGTCGAGCCAGCCCGATGCGAGCAAGGGCGAGGCCCTGGTGCTATTCACCACCGATGGCAACTTGAGCCGCGAACTGCTCGCCTTCAAGGCGCGTGAGCTGGGCGTGCCGGAACTGGCCGTGCCGCGCAAGATCCAGAAGGTCGACGCCTTGCCCCTGCTCGGTACCGGCAAGATCGACTACGTCACGCTGAAGCGCCTGGCCGAGGCGGTGCTCTGATGCCGGTGCGCATCGACCGTCGGCGTTTCCTCGGCCTGCTCGGCGGCGCGGCGGCCTTGTCCTTCGGCGGCTGGAGCCTGGCCCGGCCGGCAGTGGTCAATCCCTGCCGGGTGGCGATTCCCGCCGCCTTGCTCGACAGCCCGTGGCTGAAGCAGGTTTGGGACGGAATCGACCCGGCCCAGCTCTGGGATTGCCACGTCCATGTCGCCGGCCTGGGCGACGGCGGTAGCGGCATCGTGGTCGGGCCGCAGTTGTCGTCGTGGATGCATCCGCTGCACTACGCCCAGCGCCTGTTCTACATGAACGCTGGCTGTGCCCACGATGCGCCGGGCTCGGTCGATACGGCTTACGTCGCCCGCCTGCTCAATTTGTGCGATGCGATGCCGGAAGGCTTCAAGGTGATGCTGTTCGCCTTCGAGCGCTTCCATGACGGGCAGGGGGCGGCGCATCCGGAACATTCCGCCTTTTTCGTGCCGAACGCCTGGGCCGCCAAGCTGGCGCGCGATTTCCCGAGCCGCTTCGAATGGGTCGCCTCGTTGCATCCCTATCGGCCGGAGGCGGTCGACGAATTGAAACTGGCGGTGGCCAATGGCGCCCGCGCCGTCAAATGGCTGCCGGCGGCGATGGGCATGGACCCGGCCGACGCCCGCTGCGATGCCTTCTACCGGACGCTGGCGGCCAGTCGGACGCCGCTGATCGTGCATTGCGGCGAGGAAAAAGCGGTCAAGGGCAGCGATACCCAGGCTTATGGCAACCCGCTGCGTCTGCGCCGGGCGCTCGATGCCGGGGTGCGTGTCGTGGTCGCCCATTGCGCCAGCCTGGGCGAGGACGTCGACGACGACGGCAAGCCCCGGCCGAGTTTCGACCTCTTCCTCAAACTGATGGCCGAGCCGCGGGCCAAGGGCTTGCTGCATGGCGACATCTCGGCGATCACGCAGCGCAACCGCAAGCCGGCGGTAATCCGGACGCTGCTCGAACGCCAGGATCTGCACGATCGCCTGCTGCACGGCTCCGATTACCCATTGCCCGGTATCCTGCCGCTGACTTCGACGCGCGCCCTGGCGCGGGCCGGTTTGTTGCCGAAGGCGGCCTGTAGCAGTCTCGACATCCTGCGCGAGCACAATCCCTTGCTCTTCGATTTCGTCCTCAAGCGCCTACTCAACTGGCAGGGGCATTCCTTCTCTCCGGCGGTCTTTCAAACCCGCCGCCTTTTCTCTGCGAGCCAAGCATGAGCGGTCAGTTCGGACTTCTGAAAACCCGGCGTTTCGCCCCTTTCTTCGCCACCCAGTTTCTTGGCGCCTTCAACGACAACCTGTTCAAGAACGCCCTGGTCGTGCTGCTCACTTTCCAGGCGGCGCAATGGACGAGCTTGAAGCCCGAGTTGCTGGCCAATCTGGCGGCCGGCATCTTCATCCTGCCTTTCTTCCTGTTCTCGGCCACCGCCGGGCAACTGGCCGACAAGTTCGACAAGGCGCGGCTGGCGCGGCTGGTGAAAGTGCTGGAGATGGTGATCATGGTTGTCGCCGCCGCCGGTTTCACGGTGCATAGCCTGCCGGTGCTGATGGCGGCGCTGTTCCTGCTTGGCCTGCATTCGACGCTGTTCGGTCCGGTCAAGTACGCGATCATTCCGCAGCACCTGCGCGACGAGGAACTGGTCGGCGGCAATGCCCTGATCGAAGCCGGCACCTTCGTTGCCATCCTGATCGGCACGCTGGCCGGCGGCCTGCTCGCCGGTTCGGTCGAGCATCCGGCCTGGATCGCCTTTGGCGGCCTGGTCGTCGCTTTCGCCGGCTATCTGGCCAGCCGTGGCATCCCGGCGGCACCGGCGCCGGCGCCGGAGTTGAAGATCAACCTCAACCCGATCACCGAAACCTGGCACAACATCAACTATGCCCGCCAGAACCGCACGGTGTTTCTCTCCATTCTCGGCATTTCCTGGTTCTGGCTATACGGCGCGCTGTTCCTGGCCCAGTTCCCGGCCTACGCCAAGTATGTGCTGGGCGGCGGCGAGTCGGCGGTGACGCTGCTGCTGGCCACTTTCACGGTCGGTATCGCGGTGGGCTCGATGCTCTGCGAGCGGATGTCCGGCAAGCACGTCGAGATCGGCCTGGTACCTTTCGGCTCGATCGGCCTGACCGTGTTCGGTCTCGACCTCTATTTCGCCTCGCCGGTCGGCTTGCCCGGAACCACGTCTCATGCCTTGTTCGCCCTGCTGAGCTTGCCGGCGGTCTGGCGCGTGCTGTTCGACCTGATGCTGCTCGGCGTCTTCGGCGGCTTCTTCATCGTCCCGCTCTACGCCCTGGTGCAGTTGCGCAGCGCGCCCGAGCAGCGTGCCCGCATCATTGCCGCCAACAACATCGTCAATGCCTTGTTCATGGTGGTCGGGGCGCTTGGCGCCGGCGCACTGCTCGGCGCCGGGCTGTCGATTCCGGCGCTGTTCGGCTGCGCGGCACTGCTCAATGCGTTGGTGGCGATCTACATCTACCGCCTGGTCCCGGAATTCCTGATCCGCTTCATGGCCTGGCTGCTGATCAAGGCGGCCTACCGCTTGCGGACGGAAGGGGCCGAACGGGTGCCGCACGAAGGCGCGGCGCTACTGGTCTGCAACCATGTGAGCTTCGTCGATTCGCTGGTGGTGATGAGCGCCTCGCCGCGCCCGGTGCGTTTCGTCATGGACCACCGCATTTTCGGCTTGCCCTTGCTCAATTACGTTTTTCGTCACGGCGGCGCGATTCCCATCGCTTCGGCCAAGGAAGACCCGGCCTTGATGGAGCAGGCCTTTGCCGAAGTGGCGAAGGCGCTGGCCAACGACGAGCTGGTGGCGATCTTTCCGGAAGGTGGCGTGACGCGGGATGGCGAATTGCAGGCTTTCCGGCCGGGCGTCAGCCGCATCCTGCAGGCCAACCCGGTGCCGGTCATCCCGATGGCGCTGAGCGGCCTGTGGGGCAGCTTCTTCTCGCGGATCGACGGGGCGGCCATGAAGTCGCCTTTCCGGCGGGGCTTCTGGTCGCAGATCCGCCTCTCCATCGGGCAGCCGATTCCGGCTGCCGAGGCGACGCCGGAGCATTTGCAGAAGCTGGTTCGCCAGTTGCGCGGGGACGAACGCTAGGCTGGATCAGCGGGAAGCGGCCGGGGCATAGTCCCGGTCGATCAGCACTTTCAGGTTGCGTTTGCCGAGGCTAACGGTCTGCGCCGCGCTCTGCATGTCGCCCGGCTTGCCGATGGCGTTGCCGCTCCGCGACAGGCGAGCTTCGACGATGACTTGGCGCTGGCTGGAAATCGGCTTGTCGGCGGCCATCGCCAGGCTGTCGTCGAGGACGAAATCGAAGGGCAGGTTGGCGACCGATACCTTGGCGACGGCGAGCGGGAAGCGGGTGCCTTCGACCGGACGGGCAAAAATGAAAACGGTCTCGCTGGGGGCGGCCTGGATGCCCGGCGCCAGTTCGACCCGGCCGCTGATCGACTTGCCCGGCTCTGCCTTGGCCTGCATGCGGCGTTTGGCTTCGCCTATGCTTTCCTGCAGCATCTGGCGATCTTCCGAGTCGGCCGGCATATCCTGCGTGGCGCGTTGCCAGAAGGTGACCGCCGCCGGGAAGTCGTGGCGGTTGTAGGCTGCCGTGCCGGCCAGCCAGAGGCCGACGACATGGCCGGGATCGGCCTTCAGGGCCTGCATGATCAGGCTCAGCGGCTTGCCTTCCAGATCGCCGCCGGCACTGATCGCCAGCAGGTCCGCGTAGTCGGTGAGGAAATCCGGATCGTTCTGCATCGCGGCTTCGGCATGCGCGAAGGCGTTGATGGCATCGGGCAGACGGCCGAGCGATTTGTAGGAGCGGCCGAGCATCAGCCAGCCTTCAATGTCGTCCGGTTGCTTGTTCAGGCGTTCGGCCAGGCTGCCGACCATGCCTTCGATCTGTTCCAGCGTCATTTTTCCGGGCTGGGCGACCAGCAGCGGATTGAGCGCTTGCGGGTTGCCGAGCCAGAGATAGCCGACACTGGCCAGGCAGGGGAGCAGGATGGCGATGGCGATGATGGTTTTCCAGCCATGCTTTTCGCGGGGCGAAGTCGGTACCGCCGCCTCCGGGTTCTCGTCGAGGGCGCGTCGTTGCAGTTCACGTTGGGCGCGGGCGAATTCTTCCGCCGAAATTTCCCCGTTACGCCTTTCTTGTTCCAGTTCGATCAGGTTGTCCCGGATGACGGCCAGGTTGGCATCCCGCCGTTCGTGTGCCTTGCCTGATTCGACACGCGGGCGCAGCAGCGGCCAAAGCAGCAGGAGTAGTGAAAGCACGGCGAGCAGGCCGGCCAGTAGAACGAAAGCGGTCATGAGCGGGGAAAATCCGGATTAGAGCGTGCCATGCCGGCAAAAATGCGGCCTCGAACAGGCGTTTGCAGTCGAGTCTAGTCGCTCGGCGCAAGCGCCGAAATCAGCCGATGCTTATTTTTGGGGTAGGAAAATTCGGATTTTGCAGCGGACTAGAGTTCCGAGGCCTCGATCAAGCCGTGCGAGATGGCGTAGCGGATCAACTCCGAGGTGTTGCTCATGTTCATTTTCTGCAGGATATGCGTCTTGTGGGTGCTGATCGTCTTGACGCTCAGCGATAGTTCGGCGCCGATTTCGGTGAGGCCGGCCCCCATCACCAGCATGTTGAAAACCTGGTATTCGCGATCGGAAAGCGCCGTATGGGGCAGGGTCTCGTTCGCCGGGCGGATGCCGCGGATCATCAGTTCGGTGACGTTTTCGGTAATGTAGACGCCGCCATGGGCAACGCGCCGGATGGCGCCGAGCAGGACGTCGGCGTCGCTTTCCTTGGTCAGGTAGCCGGCTGCCCCGGCATGAATGGCGCGGACGGCATATTGTTCCTCATGGTGCATGCTGAGGATCAGGATGGGAAGCAGCGGTTTCTCGTCCTTGATCATCCGGATCAGGTCGAGGCCGTTGCGACCGGGCATCGAGATGTCGAGCACCAGGATGCCCCATTCCTGCTCGCGCACCAGATGCATGACTTCGACACCGTTGGCCGCTTCGCCACCGACGACGAGGTCTTCGGTGTCGGCCAGAATCTGTTTCAGGCCATCGCGAATGATGGCGTGGTCGTCGGCCAGTAATACCCTGATTTTATCCATGACTTTCCTCGTGCTCTTCCGGTACCCGGACTTCGATGCGCGTGCCGCTCGTCGGCGAACTGCTCAGTGAGAATGTGCCGCCCAGGATCTGGGCCCGCTCGCGCATCCCGATCAGCCCGATACCGTGGCCGCGTTGTGTGGTGGTGTCGAAGCCCAGGCCATTATCCTGAATCGTCATCAACCAGGCTCCCGACTGATGGGTGAGCGTGATATTTACGGCGCTGGCCTGGGCATGGCGGGCGATGTTGGTCAGCGACTCCTGAAGAATGCGGAACAAGGCGGTGGCGAGCGCGCCGCCGATTTGCGGGTCTTCTTCGGGCAAGTCCAGCGTGACCGGCAGGCCGGTCCGTTTTGAAAACTGGTCGACGTACCAATTGGCGGCTGCCGCAAAGCCGAGGTCGTCGAGGACCAGCGGGCGCAGTTCGGAAGAAATCCGCCGTACCGAGGCGATGGTGTGGTCGATCAGGTCCTTGATCGCCAGCGCCTTTTGACTGAGCGTCGGTTCGAGGTTCTTCAGGCGGCTGCCCAGCCAGGAAACCTCCATGCGCATGCCGGTCAGCGATTGGCCCAATTCATCGTGCAGTTCGCGCGAAATGCGCGCCCGTTCGCGCTCCCGGACGTTCTGGATGGAGGCCGAGAGTTCCTGCAGCTGGCGGTTTTTCTCCATCAACTCCAGTTCGGCCTGGCGTCGCTCGCTGAGATCGCGAAAGACGGCGGTGACCAGCAGGTTGCCGCGAAAGGTGGTAGTCGACAGCCCGAGTTCGACCGGAAAGTCGTGGCCGTTCCGGGACAGCGTGATCAGGCTGAGCAAAGCCAGGCCGGTCGGCGATTGCCAGCCTTCCTCGAAATAGCGCATCAGGCTCTGCTCCAGGGCTTTCGGCTGGCATTGGGCGAGAAAGTCGCCGATCTTTTGGCCCAGCGCCTCGCTCGCCTTGACGCCGAACAGGTGTTCAGCCGCCACGTTGAAGAGGATGATCTTGCCCGTGATGTCGGCGGTGACGATGGCGTCGCGCACCGTCTGCACCATCAGGCGCAACTGTTGGTCGCTGATGCGCAGATCGATTTCAAGTTGCTCTTTCTTCAGCAGGTTGCGCACCATCAGGAAGGTGATGGTGAGGATGAAGAGGATGATGACCAGGACGCCCAGGGTGATCGGAAAAGCAATGCGTCGCCAGGAGCGGAGGGCTTCTTCTTCGCGCACGGCGGCGGAAACGATCAGCGGATAGGTCGAGACCGGTCGGTAGGCGGTGTACCAGCGCCCTTCCTCCGGGTGGTCGTGGGCGCTCATCCCGCCTGCCATGGCCTGGCCGTTGGAGTGGATGATCTGCTTGAGGTCGGCGACGGTCTTGCCTAGCTGCTCCTGATCCCGGCTGGTGCCGGCGAGCAGGCCGCCATCCAGTGTCAGAAGCTGGATGCGATTGACGAAGTCGGCACCGATGCTTTCATAAAGGGACTCGAAGTAGCCGATGCGTATGGCCGAAACGAGCAGGCCGCGAAACTTGCCGCTCTGGTCGACCAGGCGCATCGCGATGTAGTAGGTCCATTGACCGTCCACCCGGGCTTTTTCCGGATGGCTGATATAGAAATCCTCGTGTTCGTTGTCGACGAAAAAGCGGTAGAACTCGCGGTCGAGCATCGATAAGCGGCGAATGAAGTCGGGGCGGGAGGAGTTGACGCCAAAGCCTTCCGCATCCACCACGAACATCGATTTGACTTGCGGCAGGCCGCCCACCCGCGATTTCAACAGTAGATGAACCAGCAGGCTGTCGAGCTCGATGCTGTGTCCCAGCTCGTCCGACAAGCGCTCGCGGGCGCCGCGCATGGCCAGCGAAACGCCGTCTATGGTCCGGGTGGTCTGCTCCGAGAGGATTTTGCTCAGGCTGACGATCTCGGCCTTGGCCTGCTCCAGCTCGCGGTGGCGCAAGTCGGCGAGGAGGGCGACCGAGGCCACGGTTAGGGCAAGGATCATGACCGTGGCCAGCATCAGGACGGCCCGTACCGAGGCGCTGTGCCGGACGCTTTCTTGCAATTGATTCAATGCCGAAGCCAAATTTTCTCCTGAATGCCCAGCGGGGGCGCCGTAAGCATGACGGCCCGCTTTTGATCGTGCGTATTAGGCCAAAAGTAATATGTTTCTCGTCTGATCTCGGTCAACCCTAGATCGAATGGATGATTGTGCCTGCAGTCGACGGCATTTGACGAGACTCCGGGCCGGCCGGTCAAATTTGTCCGTATCCCCGAGTCGCGCGCGTGGCGAAGGGTAAAATTGGCAAACTATGAACTGGCTCAAACTCAAGGAAAAACTCGATCTCTACGAAAAGCTGATGCGGCTCGACAAGCCGATCGGCATCCTGCTGCTGCTCTGGCCGACGTTGTGGGCGCTCTGGCTGTCCTCGCTGGGCAAGCCGAGTTGGGTGGTGGTCTGGGTCTTCGTGCTGGGAACCGTGCTGATGCGTTCGGCCGGTTGCGTCATCAACGATTTTGCCGACCGCGATTTCGACAAGCATGTCGAACGCACCAAGGATCGGCCGCTGACCGCCGGCAAGGTGACGAGCCGCGAGGCCTTGTGGCTGTTCGCCGGCCTGTCGCTGGCTTCGCTGGCCCTGGTCATCCTGCTCGGCAGCAAGCTGGTGCTCTGGCTGTCGGTGCCCGCCTTGTTCCTGGCTGCCAGCTATCCGTTCACCAAACGCTTCTTCGCCATTCCGCAGGCCTATCTTGGCATCGCCTTCGGCTTCGGCATCCCGATGGCTTATGCGGCACATACCGACGGCGTGCCCGGCGCGGCCTGGCTGTTGTTGCTGGCCAATATCTTCTGGGCGGTGGCCTACGATACCGAATACGCCATGGTGGATCGCAACGACGACCTGAAGATCGGTATCAAGACGTCGGCCATCACCTTCGGCCGTTTCGACGTGGCGGCGGTCATGTTCTGCTATGCGATGACGCTCGCTATCATCGGCGGGCTGGGTTACAGCCTGCATCTGCGCTGGCCGTTCTACGCCGGCCTCGCCGTCGCCGCCGGCATCTTCGGCCTGCATTACACCTGGATCCGCGGCCGCGACCGGATGTCCTGCTTCAGGGCCTTCCTGCACAACAACTATGCCGGTGCGGCGATTTTCGTCGGCATCGTCCTGAGCTTCCTGATTCCATGAAATATCACGATCTGCGCGACTTCATGTCGCAGCTGGAAAAGACCGGCGAACTCAAGCGTGTCGGCGTCGAGGTCGATACCCACCTCGAAATGACCGAGATCTGCGACCGCGTACTGCGTGCCGAAGGACCGGCCATCCTGTTCGAGAAGCCGACGACCGGTGGCAAGCGCCACGACATCACGGTGCTTGCCAACCTGTTCGGCACGCCGAAGCGGGTGGCGCTGGGCATGGGCGAGGAGTCGGTGCAGGCGCTGCGCGAAGTCGGCAAGCTGCTGGCCTATCTCAAGGAGCCGGAGCCGCCCAAGGGACTGAAGGATGCCTGGGACAAGCTGCCCATCCTCAAGCAGGTGCTCAACATGGCGCCGAAGAAGGTGTCGAATGCCCCCTGCCAGCAGGTGGTGTGTGAGGGCAAGGATGTCGATCTGTCGCGCCTGCCGATCCAGCACTGCTGGCCGGGTGATGTGGCGCCGCTGATCACCTGGGGCCTGGTGGTCACCAAGGGGCCGCACAAGAACCGGCAGAATCTCGGTATCTACCGCCAGCAGGTGCTTGGGCCGAACAAGGTGATCATGCGCTGGCTGGCGCATCGGGGCGGGGCGCTGGATTTCCGTGAGCACCAGTTGGCCAATCCCGGCCAGCCTTTCCCGGTCGCCGTGGTGCTGGGTTGCGATCCGGCCACCATCCTCGGCGCCGTGACGCCGGTGCCGGATTCGCTGTCCGAATACCAGTTTGCCGGCCTGCTGCGCGGCGGCAAGACCGAACTGACCCAATGCCTGGGTTCGACGCTGCAGGTGCCGGCTTCGGCCGAGATCGTGCTCGAAGGCGTCATTCATCCCGGCGAAATGGCACTCGAAGGTCCTTATGGCGACCATACCGGCTATTACAACGAGCAGGCCGAATTCCCGGTATTCACCATCGAGCGCATCACCATGCGCCAGAACCCGATCTATCACAGTACTTACACCGGCAAGCCGCCCGATGAACCCGCCGTACTGGGCGTCGCGCTCAACGAGGTGTTCGTGCCGCTGCTGCAGAAGCAGTATCCGGAAATTGTCGATTTTTACCTGCCGCCGGAAGGCTGCTCCTACCGGATGGCCATCGTCAGCATCAAGAAGGCCTACCCCGGGCACGCCAAGCGCATCATGTTCGGCATCTGGTCCTTCCTGCGCCAGTTCATGTACACCAAGACCATCATCGTGGTGGACGACGACATCGACATCCGCGACTGGAAGGAAGTGGTGTGGGCAATGACGACGCGGATGGATGCGACGCGCGACACGACGCTGGTGGACAACACGCCGATCGATTACCTCGATTTCGCTTCGCCGGTGGCCGGTCTCGGCTCGAAGATGGGCCTGGATGCGACCAACAAGTGGCCGGGCGAGACGAATCGCGAATGGGGGCGGCCGATTGTCATGGATGACGCGGTGAAGCAGCGCGTCGATGGCATGTGGCAGGCGCTGGGCTTATGAACGGGGCGATCATGCCGCAGGTCCGTCCGGTCGATCTGTACGATCTGGCGCAGGCCGAACGCTGGCTCGAACTGCTCGACCATTACGCCCAGGACCCGATGGGCGGTGGCGACGGTTTGTCCGATTTTGCCAAGCTCAATCTGGTGGCCAGCATCCGCGAAGTGCCGGGCTATCACGGTGCGATCGCCTGGCTCGATGGCAAGGCGGTCGGACTGGTCAATTGCTTCGCCGGCTTTTCCACCTTCGCCGCCAAGCCCCTGCTCAATATCCACGATATCGTCGTCTATGCCGAAGTGCGCGGCCGGGGCATCGGCCAGGCGCTGCTCGCCTGGGTCGAACAGCGGGCGCGCGACCTGGGCTGCTGCAAGCTGACGCTGGAGGTGCTCTCCAACAACGCGCGGGCGATGGCTTCCTACGAACAGGCCGGTTTCGCGCCCTACGTGCTCGACCCGCAGGCCGGGCACGCACTGTTCATGCAGAAGTATCTGGAGGAGGTCTGAAATGGCCGAGCCGCAGCCGGTACCCGACCTGCAAGGGGTCCGCCCCTCGCTGGTGCAACTGACTCACCTGATCTACGGCCTGCATGCCTGCGCCGTGCTGGTCGGCGTCACCTCGGCGGCGACCATCGCCGGCGGCTTCGTGTTCGGCCTGCCCTCGTTGATCGCCGTCTGCCTGAATTACCTCAAGCGCGGCGACGTCCAGGGCACCTGGCTGGAAAGCCATTTCCGCTGGCAAATCCGCACCTTCTGGTTCACCGCGTTGTGGCTGGTGGTCTATGGTTTCCTGCTCATCACCTTCATCGGCATTCCGTTGGCCTTGCTGCTGATCGCGATGCTCGGGCTGTGGGTGATCTACCGCGTGGTGCGCGGCTGGACGGCGCTGGCCGGGGTGCGACCGATCGACTTCTAGCCATTCAGCAATTTTTGGCCGATGGGCTGTGGGCTTACTGCCACGGAATTGACTCCGGCCAAGTGGAGGCAATTCGCACCCGGCCGTATTTGTCGCGGTAGATTTCCTCCCTTGCTGGGCCGAGGACGAGGGCGATTTGGAGACCGTAGATCCGGGGCGGCGGGTACGTGCTTTCGCTGGCAGTGGGTTGTGTTGCAGTATTGCGACCGGCCGGATACCTGAAGGTCGTTATGGTGTACTTCGTTGATGAGGAAGTGGGGCAATTTTCTGTAGCCGCAATAGGGCTGCACCGGATGGCAGGCGCTCAGCGTTTGCCGCCAGCACCATTCGGTAGCGATTCGAAAAGCGTAGCCATTTCGGAATCACCCGTCTGACGCGCCAAGCTATGGGCCGTGGCACCGCGCCGGTTCGCTATGTCGGAATGAGCTCCTTGTTGGAGAAGGAATGCCACCAGTTCCCGGTTTCGTGCCGCGACTGCCAGCATGAGTGCCGTGGAGCCGGGGGTTGCTTGGGCATCGATCGGAACCCCGGCAGCGAGTAATTTTGCTGCCAGTTCCAATTGCATCGGCTTGATTGCCGGAGCATTTGCAAGCCTGGCAATGGCAAGTTGATGCAATGTCGTAATTCCGCCGTCGGCAGTATGCCTGGGATCTGCTCCCTTCGTCAGCAGCAGGCGCGCCACGTCGAACTTGGCCATGCTCAGGGCCGTCATCAATGGCGTATTACCACCACTATTCATTGGTTTGTCTGGATGAGCTCCTCCTTCCAGAAGCAAGTGTACTTGCTCAAGATCGCCCGACATGGCACTGATGGCGAGAGGGCTGGTTCCCTGGACGCAGACATTAGGATTTTCCCCTGCAGCCAGCAAATGTTTCAACTGTTGGTGGCGGTCCCGGCCCATAGCATAAATAATCCGTGGCGAACCTTGCAGGAATTTTTCCATGTCGGCTACCGAACCTGGGTCGAAGCCAGTCGGTAAATCTGCCTCAGGGCAGCGTTCCCGTTCAATCGGTTTGATTGGAGTGGCTGCCAAAATAGCTGGGGCGATTAATAGCATGAGAGCGGTGACAATTTGGCGTGGCAGCATCATTGTCGACCTTCTGTAGTGTAGCGGTTGATGGCCTCGGTTATCAGTTTCTGCATTTCCACGTATTTCTCTTGGCTGAGGAGATCTTGGGTCTGAGCCCATTCCAGTTCGTCAAGAATACCCAGCTCATACAGCTTTTGCGCTTTGAGTTTGAGTGCAATTTTGCCGCTAGTGGACGCGTTTTCTGGATCAAGTGCCCCCAGGCCCAAATCAACAATTGGCCCGAGTACCCGGGGCGCCGCCATACCGCGCGCCGCCCGCACACCGGCCCGTGCCTTCTCCAACGCGGTGGCAGCTTCCTTGCTTGTGGCGGCTGCCCGTGCGTCGTCGGTTTTCAAGTACTGCCCCAGTCTGGAGTTGGAATAGATGGGGGCTGGCGGGGCAGGCAGGGTCGATGCCCGCGCGCCGAGCACCTTGGCGTAAGGCCCCCAGTTGTCGCGCTTCATCATGTCCTTAACCGTACTCTCCAGCCATTTTTCTTTACTACCGGTGAATCCGCCGGTGGCGAGTCCTGCGCCGAGTGCCAGGGATTTCTCGCCCGCCTTCAAGCCCACTAGAGTCTGGCCGAGCGGCCGAAATTGTGGGTGCTTCTGTAGGGCGATATAGGTTTTGATGTCGCTCCGCTCCAGTTCCTTCATCACGGCATCGAAGGCCCTGGGTTTGTTATGGCGCAGGTAGTCGATGTAATCCAAATAGTCGTTGAGCTTGGGGATGCGCTTCTGGATTTCCTTGATTGCGGAAGTGATCGCGTTGTGGTCGAGCGGAACCCGCTTCTGCTCATCGCGTTTGAATCCGCCGTTTGTAAGGTTCTCGACGACCCCGGGGTGATCGGTGTATTCGATCCGGCCATCGGGACGAACTATGCGATAAAGATCGGCCATAAGGCGCTATGTACTTTCAAGGGTAAATTGTTGCAATTGGAGATATTTTATTGGCATATTTCCGGTGCGCAAATGCATTATGCGAAAGACCTCTTGTAAATATCGTGTGTCGGCTATGCGCTAGGCATCTTTACACGCTCGCTGAACTTGTGAGGTGCCAGTGCCAAGTGTTCCACCAGATCTTTTGGCATCACCGTGATCTGTATCCCGTTTGCCTTGCTGCTGGTCGTGGTGCGCGGCTGGCCGGCGCTGGCTGGGGTGCGACCGATCGACTTCTAGGCCGGCATTGCCCAGAGATGGGCGCCGACCAGGGCCCGCCAGGGTGCAAAGGGTTCCAGCCAGCGCTGGGCGGCCTTTTCGTTGATAGTCTCGGCGCTGCCGAGCAGGATCTGCAATTTGCGCCGTACCGCCGCATCGCCATGCAGCGAGCCGTCCAGCCAGCCAAAACCGCGCAATAAGCCGTAATTGATCGTCCACGGCCCGATACCGCGGACCCGCAGCAGGCTGGCGCGGATGGCTTCGGCCGGCAGCGCTTGCACCGGATACTGCAGCCAGGCGTCGAGCGGCAGCGTGCCAGCCAGCACGGCGTGGCTCAAGGCCAGCAGCGTCGCCGCCTTGGCTTGCGAAAAGCCGGCCTGGTGCAGGTCGGTCTCGCTGCAGGCGGCGATGGCGGCGGCATCCGGATAACACCACAGGCCGTCACGGTGCGGCAGGCCGGCCAGGCGAATCAGCTTGCGCCGGATGCTAACCGCCGCCTGGACGCTGATCTGCTGGCCGGTGATCGCCCAGCTCAAGGCTTCGAAAGGTGTCGCGGTAAGCGGTACGCGCAAGCCTGGCCGGGCGGCGATCAGCCGACCGAGCAGCGGGTGCTGGCGATGGGCGGCTTCGAAGGCCTCGATGGGCTGTTCCAGTCCGAGCATGCGACGCACCAGGCTGGCCAGGGCGGCGTGGTCGCCGGCCTGCGGCTCGCCATCCAGGCTCAGGCTGGCTTCGACCCGGCCGCTGGCAAAGCGCAGGAGCAGGCAGGCCGGTTGTCCGCGCCAGATCAGGCCTTTGTGCAGCGTATCGCTGCCGACCCGTTCGGCGACTTCCTCCTTGTCGCGGCGGTGAAAGGCGAGCACATCTTCCGGGCGATAGCGCTCGGGCAGTTCGATTTGGCAGGCTATGGAGGACGAAGAGGTGTTCATCGCTTCACGCCGCCTGGCGCAGTGTCAGGTTGATGCGCTGTTCGCCGAACAGCGCCTGGTGACCGGGCTTGAGCGCTGCCACGCCGTGAAAGCGCAGGCGGTCCGGGCCGCCCCAGACCAGCACGTCGCCGTGTTCGAGCAGGATGCGCTCGGTCGGGGCGCCGCGCTGCAGGCCGCCGAGCAGGAAGGTGGCGGGCAGGCCGAGCGAGACGGAGACGATGGGGGCGGCGAGGTCGCGTTCGTCCTTGTCCTGGTGCAGCGCCATCTTGGCGCCCGGCAGGTAGCGGTTGATCAGGCAGGCATCCGGCCTGAAGTCAGGAAAGCCGGCATCGGCAGCGGCATCGATGGCCAGGGCGCGCCATTCGGGCGGCAGGGCCGGCCACGGGCGGTCGCTTTCCGGGTCGGTCGCGGCGTAGCGGTAGCCGTGGCGGTCGGTGACCCAGCCGTAGGGGCCGCAATTGCTCATCGCCACCGACATCCGGTAGCCGCCCGGCGTCTGCATCTGGCGAAAGGGCGCCTGGGCAAGGAGCGCGGGCAGTTGCCGGGCGATGTGCTCGGCCAGGGACGCGGCCCGGCCGCGCAACAGCACGGTGCCCGGGCCGAGTCGGGTGGTGCTGGGTGGGGCAGGTGGCAAGCCGGCAAAGAGGTCGCCGTTCATGTCGCTTCGTCCGGCGCCGCTTCGTTGTCGAGCAGGGCGCGTTTGCGTTCGAGACCCCAGCGATAGCCGGAGAGGCTGCCGTCGCTGCGCACGACGCGATGGCAGGGTACGGCGACGGCCAGTGGATTGGCGGCACAGGCGCTGGCCACGGCGCGGACTGCCCGTGGCTGGCCGAGGCGCTCGGCCAACTGGCTGTAGCTCAGGGTCTGGCCGGGCGGAATCTGCCGCAGGGCCTGCCAGACGCGCTGTTGGAAAAGCGTGCCGCGCAGGTCGAGCGGCAGTTCGAAGCGGCTGCCCGGCGTGTCGACCAGGGCGACGACGGCGGCCAGGGTCTTCGCCAGCTCGGCCTCGCCGGGTAGCAGACGGGCATTGGGAAAGCGTTGCCGCAGCTCTTCGCCCAATTGCGTTGCGTCGTCGCCGAGCAGGATGGCGCACAGGCCGCGGCTGCTTTGTGCCGCCAGCACCTGGCCGAGCCGGCAGGGAGCACAGGCGTAGCGGATCTGTTCGCCGCGTCCGCCGGCGCGGAAGTCGCCCGGTTTCATGCCGAGAATGGCATCGGCCTCGCTGTAGAAGCGGCTGTCGGCGTTGTAGCCGGCGGCGTAGATGGCATCGGCGATGCCGGCCGGGGCGTCGCCATCGGCCAATGGCGCCAGCTGCCGGCGCATGCGTTCGGCGCGTTGGGCGTGGACGTAAGCGTGCGGCGTCAGGCCGGTGACCGCCTTGAACTGGCGGTGCAGGTGCCAGGCGCTGAGGCCGGCGTGGCGGGCTAGCTCGTCGAGGCTGGGGGCGTGTTCGGCGGCGGCTATGTACTGGCAGAGTTCGGCGACCCGCCGCGCCTGCTGTGCTGCCGGCGATTCGCCGTCGGGCTGGCAGCGTCGGCAGGGCCGGAAGCCGGCCTGCCGGGCTTCGCCCGGGGTGGAGAAGAAACGGATGTTTTCCGGGCGGGCCAGGCGGGATGGGCAAGTCGGGCGACAGTAGATGCCGGTGCTGGTGACGGCATAGACGAAGCGGCCGTCGGCGGCGGGGTCGCGTCCGGCCAGGGCGGGCCAGCGCGGGTCGGCGAGATTACGGGCGGCAGTGGCGGCGGGCATGGCGGTCTTTCGGGCAGTAGGATCTGCGGTCAATTTATCCTTCTCCGGGCGCGGCGGCACTCCGCGGCTTGCGGTCAAATTCCGCTTCAGGTGCCCATGTAGCGCCCGGTTTTGTGGTTGACCGCAATCACCAGATTGAGTGCCAGCGCCCCGATCACCGACAGGCCGACGCTGAGCGGGTCGCGAATGAACAGCGCGGCGATGACGATCAATACGTCGGCCGCCATCTGCAACTTGCCGGCCCGCCAGCCGCGGGTGTTCTGCAGGTGGATGACGAGAATGCCGAGGCCGCCCAGGCTGGCCCGGTGGCGAATCAGGATGAGCAGGCCGATGCCGGCCATGAAGCCGGCCATGATGGCGGCGAAGGTGCGGTCGAGCTGGCTGAAGCTGACCAGATGGGGCAGCAACTCGGCATAGAGCGAGAGCAGGCTGACCGAGAGGAAGGTTTTCAGCGTGAAGTCGCGGCCCATCTCCCGCCAGGCCAGAATGTAGAAGGGCAGGTTGATGACGAAAAGGACCGGGCCGAAGGGCAGGTGCCACAGGTAATGGATCAGGAAGGCGATGCCGACCGTGCCGCCGGTGAGCAGGCCGGCTTCGCGGAAGAGCAGGACGGCGAAGGCGACGACCAGGGGGGCAACGAGCAGGGCCTGGGCGTCTTCGAAGCGGGTGTGGCGGCTGACGGTCGGGGTGTTCATGCGGTGATTCGGGACTTAGTAGTATTGGCGGATGGTCTGCAGCGAGATGCCGTAGCAGTGCTGCAGTTGTTCGTCGCTGTAGCGGTGCTCGCTGCCGGCCGGGCAGGCGGTGCGGGCCAGGCAGGTGAATGTGCAGCGCGATGCCGGCTGCTTGCGCCAGGCGACGCAGCGGCCGAGATCGAAGCCGCTGGCGCTGACTGCGCCGGCCGGGCAGGCCGACTGGCAGGGGCGCGCTGCGCAGTCCGGGCAAGGGCTTTGCGACGCGTGGCGCGGTGTCGGCATGAAGCGCGTATCGGCCAGCAAGACGGCCCGGTAGGCCGACCAGCTGCCCCATTCGCGATCGACGCCGACCATGAAGGGCGAGGGCTGGTGCCAGCCGGCCAGTTCGCCGAGCTGCTGCAGGCGCAGCGGCGAGTCGCCGGGATAGAGCAGGCGGTAGCGGTTGTCCGGCAGCGTTGCGGCAAACCACTGGGCGAGCGTGCGCCGGGTGTAATCGTCGATCGGATCGGCGCTGGCGATGCCGGATGCCTTGACGCATTGCCACAGCAGGCGGCCGCCATGGCCGATCAGGATCAGTTGCCGGTAAGCGCTGATATCACCGAGACCGGCCAGCAGTTCGGCCGGCAAGGCGGCCAACTCAAAGACGGCCTGGCGGTTGAGGCCGGCGGCATCGAGCTGGGCGGCCGGGAAGGCCTGAGGCGTGTCGGAAAAACCGGTCATGCGGCGCTCATTCATTTTCGAGCAGCGGCTTGCTTTCGCCGACCCGACGCTGGGCCACCCAGACCAGCAGCGCATCGATGGCGGCCGCGCCGGCCTGGGCGCGTGGGTGGTTGATCAGGAAAGTGACGGCGTAGCGCCGGCCCTGGGCGTCGAGGGCGTAACCGGCTGCGGTCTTGACGCCATCGAGCGTGCCGGTCTTGATGTGGGCGCGGCCGGTGGCATCGGAGGCGGCGAGGCGTTTCTTCATCGTGCCGTCGATGCCGACGATCGGCATGCTGGAGACGAATTCGGGCATCACCGGGTTTTTCCAGGCATCGAGCAGCAGGCGGTTGAGGCTGCCGGCACTGATCCGTTCGCGGCGCGACAGGCCGGAGCCGTTTTCCAGCACCAGTTCGGGAAAGCGCAGGCCGCGTCCGTTCAGCCAGTCGGCAACGCGCTGCTGGGCACGTTCGGCGGTGGCCGGGGCGTTGTCGTTGCCGAGGGTGAGGAAAACCTGGCGGGCCATCACGTTGTTGCTGAACTTGTTGATGTCGCGCACGGCATCGGCCAAGGGCGGCGATTCGTGCTGGGCGAGCAGCTTGCTGCCGAGCGGCACGCCGCCGCCGCGCACCTGCCCGTTCAGGCTGCCGCCCAGTTCGCTCCACAGGGCGCGGATCAGGCCGCTGGCCTGGGCATCGGCCGGCAGCGGCGCGAGGTTGAGCGAGCGTTCGCCGCACAGCGGGCTGTAGCTGCCGGTGAATTCGAGACGGTTGCCGTTGTTCTCGGGGATCAGACGGACGTTGATCAGCTCCTTCCAGTCGCTGCTGCAGCCGCCTTCACCGTTGCGCAGCCGGTTGTCGATGCGCAGGCCGTCGCTTGGCGTTTCGGCGAGCAGGCGCGGCTGGCCGTTGTCCGGCAGCAGCGTGAAGCGCAGGGCGCGGAAGTTGATCAGCAGGGCGTCGGGGCCGACGTTGTACGGGCGCATCGGCTTGTCGTCGAAGGCGCCGGGGTCGATGGCGGGGACGTTGAAAGCGGTACGGTCGAGGACGATGTCGCCATAGATCTGGCGAATGCCGCGTACCCGCAACTGGCGCAGCAGGCCGGAGAGGTGTTCGATGGCGAAGCGCGGGTCGCCGCTGCCCTTGAGGTAGAGATTGCCGTTGAGCACGCCGTCGCTGGCAGCCGACTCGACCCAGGCGGTGGTCTTCCAGGTGTAGGCGGGGCCGAGCAGGTCGAGCGCGGCATAGGTGGTGAGCAGTTTCATCACCGAAGCCGGGTTCATGGCAGCTTGGGCGTTGTGGGCGACCAGCGGCGTGGCGACATCGACCGGCTGGACCACGACGGCGACGCTGGCGGCGGGAATCTGTACCGCCTTGAGTGCTCTCAGGACGCTCGGCGGCAGGCCATCGGCGAGCGCGGGCTGGCTGAGCGTGGCGATCAGCAGGGGAAGCAGACGGGCGAGGCGTTGGGTAAGCGGCATGAAATGAAAAATGGGAGACCGGAGCCTCCCATTCTAATGGCCCACTTCCGGGGCGGCAGCGAAACTACTTGCGATAGAGCACGAAGCCGGAGATCAGCTTTTCCAGTTGGTGCGCCGTAAGCAGCAGTTCGTCGCTGGCCGCCTTGGCCTGCTGGGCCGAACGGGTGTTGCGCTCGATCAGGTCGGTGATCTGCTGCATGCTGGTCGCGACTTCTTCGCTGGCGATGCCCTGCTGGCGCGCCGCATCGGAGATCTGGCTGGACATGGTGGTGACCTGGCTCGACGACTCGGTGATGCTGGCCAGACCGGCGACACTGGCGCGCAGCATGCCGATGCCGTTTTCGACCTCCTCGGCGGCAAGATCCATGCTGGCGACGGCCTGGGCGGTGACCGACTGGATTTCGGTCACCGTCACGTTGATGTCGGCGGTCGAGGCAGTGGTCCGTTCGGCCAGCTTGCGCACCTCGTCGGCGACAACGGCGAAGCCGCGGCCCTGCTCGCCGGCACGGGCGGCCTCGATGGCGGCATTGAGGGCGAGCAGGTTGGTCTGGCTGGCGATCTCGGCAATGACCTTGGTGATGTCGCCGATCTTGGCGATCGACTGGTTGAGTGCATCGATCGTGCTGTTGGAAGCGTGGACGGCGTCGACGACGCGGTTGGTCGCGGCCATGCTGCGGTTGATGTTGTCGTTGCTTTGGCCGACCAGGTCTTGCGACTGGCGTGCCGCCGACGAGGTTTCCAGCGCATTGGCGGCAACTTCCTGTACCGATTGGCTGAACTGCTCGGTGGCGGCGGCAACGCCCTCGACGCTGGCTTGTTGCTGCTCGGATTGCACGGCGACCTCGGTCATCTGGGCTTCCAGCTGACGGCTGCGTTGGTCAATGGCGGCGGCGGCGGTTGAAATTTCGTCCAGCATGGCTTTCAGCGTGCCCTGCATGGTCGCCAGGTTGCAGAGCAGGATGCCGGTTTCGTCGCGGCCGGAGATGTCGATGTCGTCGGTCAGGCGGCCTTCGGAAATGCCTTCGAAATGGATGATCGCCTTGCGCAGCGGGGTCATGATGGCGCGGATCAGCATGGCGCCGCCGCCGATGGCGAGCAGGATCGCCACGATCAGGCTGACGATGGTCAGGTTGCGGATGTTGCGATACTGCGCTTCGGCCGTAGCGTAGTTGGTTTCGGCGGTGCGGGCGAACTCCTGGATCAAGGCCTCGCCGTCCTGACGCATCTGGACGTACAGCGGATTGATCTTGAGCAGCAACAACTCGTTGGCTTGCTGGAACTTGCCTTCCTTGAGAAGGTCGCGGGCGATGCTGACGCCTTCCTTCGAATAGCGTTCGCGGGCGGCGACGAACTTGTCGAGCATTTCCCGTTCCTTGGCGTTGAGCGGCAAGGTCTTCAAGGTGTCGAGCAGTACGCCGGCCTCCTGACGGTACTTGAGCGTCGCTTCAATGTGCTTGTCCAGCGGATGGTCATGCAGTTTGACGTGCGGACTGGTCGGGTCGTGTTGCAAACCGAGCATGATCTGCGCGCGATTCTCGGCCAGCAAAAGCATCATCTGGTTGGCCAGGTTGGAGGGGACCAGTTTTTCCCGGTACATTTTTTCGAGTTGGGAATTCGACTCGCCGACGCCGTTCAGGCCGAAAAGCCCGACGAAGGTCATCAAGGCGAGAATGAGCCCGACTGAAACCCACAAGCGGGTGCGCAAGCCGATGCTGGCCTTGCCGGTGCGGGGGAGCGTGCCTTTTTGCCCGGTCGCCTGGTAAATGGCTTCGGCGGCGGCTCGCTTGTCGCGTGGTGGCGGGGTGCGGACCGACATGTAGCCGGTAATCTGCCCGTCTTTCTTGAGCGGTACGACAAATGCCTCGACCCAGTAGAAATCGCCGTTCTTGCAGCGGTTCTTGACCAGTCCGCGCCAGGGCAGGCCACCTTTGACCGTTGCCCAAAGGTCGGCGAATGCGGCTTCCGGCATGTCCGGGTGGCGGACGATGTTGTGGCTCTGGCCGATCAGTTCTTCGCGGGTATAGCCGCTAATTGCGACAAAGGCATCATTCGCGTAGGTAATGATGCCTTTGAGGTCGGTTCTGGATACCAGGTAGGTAGCGGGCGGGAATGCGATTTCGCGTTGCGTGACGGGCTGGTTGTTTTTCATCGTGGCTGTTCTCTGTCGCGTTTTCGTATGTGAGGCGAACGACATCAATCGAACTGATTGTAGCCACAAATGCTTGCCTTTATCCCTGTTAGGTCAACTTCCCTTCAATTTAATAAGCTTTCTTCGTGAAAAAAGACCGTTTCATGTCTGGTTATATTGCATTTTCGACGAAATGATCAAAACTGACAATGCCGTTTAAATAAAGCGTTAAGCCTTTATTGTTGATTGATTGTTATGCAAATCAACTACAAGTCATGAAGCTGCCATCAATCGGAGAAAACAGGATGGATCGGTTGCGTCCATCGTGTTTGGCTTGGTAGAGCGCGACATCGGCCGAGGAGAGTAGGGTATGCGTGTCTCCATCATCGCCGGGATGCATGGTGGCGGCTCCGATGCTGACGGTCAGATGCGGCGCGATGCTCGAAGTCGGATGCGGCCAGCCTTGTCCGGCAATCTGGCGGCGCAGGCGCTCCGCCAAATGGCTGGTTTCGGTTGCGCTGATGCCGGGCAGGATCAGGGCGAACTTGTCACCGGCGTAGCGGGCGACGAGGTCGCCGAGGGGGCGGATTGCATCGCGCAGGATGCCGGCTGTGTCGGCGAGTATGCGATCGCCCTGGGCGCGGCCGTGTTGCGTGTTGTAGGTGCTGAACAGATCGAGGTCGACAAGCAGCAGCGCGAGCGGGCTGTGTTTGAGACGAGCCTTGCGGAATTCGTCGGCCAGCACTTCATCGAATCGTCGCCGGTTGGCGACGCCGGTCAGTGCGTCTTGCGTACTGTTTCGGCGCAGCGTCTCGCTTTGCTGGCGTAGCAGTCTCTCGCGCGAAATATTGGCGGTGACGTCGCAGATCTGGATCAGGCAGGTGGCATCGGCCCGGACCTCGCGCAGCGGCAGGACATGGATCATTTGCTGCATGCGTTGACCGCTTTGTCGTTCCTGCGGCGTCCTGTAGAGCGGTAGCAAGGTGCCGTGAAGGGCTGGCGAGAGGAGCGAAGGCAGGCGGTGGCGGGTGGCATGCTCGATGGCGTGTTCGAGACGGGTGTCGCCGGCTTCCGGAATCAATTGGAGGAGCGGCCGGCCCCGGGTTTGATCGGCCGTGAAGTCGCCATGCCGGTTGAACCAGCGATTGGTGAAAACGATGCGGGCCTCGGCGTCGAGAACGACAAGGCCGATTTCCAGGCTGTCGGCAAGCAAGGCATCCATGCCGCCCGGAGTCATGCCAGCCCCTGTTCCCGCAGATAGCGGTCGAGGCAGTCGAGCAGGCTTTGCATGGAGCTGACGCTGAGCAGGAACAGGATGTGTCCCTGGATGCGTTGCTGGCTGATGATCATGTCGACTTGCAGGATCAGGACCATCTGCTCCTCGTCGCCTTCAAGCAAGGGCAGGCTTTCGCTGTCGCCGAAGCGGTGCAGCGGCAAGGTGCTCTCGAAACTGATCCGGAAGAGGTCGGCCAGCGAACTCATGCAGGCATTGAGGATGATGTTGCCGACTTCGCACATGGCTTCCTGCTCGAATTCGGCGAGTTCCTCGATGCTCATGTGCGGTCCGACCATCAGGCGGACGATCTCCAGGGCATTCGATTCCGGGAAGACGAGCAGGGCCTGGGCGTCGAAGGGGCCGCTGAAGTTCTGGCTGACCATGCTGAACTGGCGCAGTTCGGCGTCGATCAGCATGGTCGCGGCCTGGTCGCGCCGGACGACAATCACTTCTGGCGCGGTCAGCAGGACTTCGTCGCTCACAATCTGGCTCAGGCTGGCCGCCGCGCGCCCGACGCCGATATTGAACATCTCGCCCAGCGCATCGCGCTGCAGTTCGTTCAGTTGCAACACGTTCAGTGCTCGAAAAAAGCGATGGCGTCAGCAACCGATGCGGCGGTGATCGGCTTGGCGACGAAATGGACGCCGGCCCGGGCCGCAGCTTCGCGGGTGCTTTCCTGGATATTGGCCGTGCACAGGGCGATGCGGATTTCCGGATGGCGCAGGCGGATGCGGCCGGCGGCCTCCAGCCCGCTGATGCCGGGCATGTTCACGTCCATGCTGACGAAGGCCGGGGCGTGTTCGGCGATCATCGCCAAGGCCTCGTCACCGCTGACGGCTTCGGCGATCCGCCACTCCGGGCGGCTATCCGCGACCAGCGCGCGCAGCAGCATGCGCGACATACGGCTGTCGTCAACGATCAGCAGCAAAGGAGAATCCTGTTTGTCCATATTTTTTTATGACTAAAGTCAGAGGATTGGTGCGCCAAAAGGGTCAAACATACTTCATTTTGATGATCCCGCAAGCGGTTTTCGGTTTTATTCGGCCCCGCAGGCCGGGGAGCATTAAATTTGCGAGTCGACTCTTGAAATCGGGTTGGGGCGACCTTATTATTTAGCACTCACCGGAGACGAGTGCTAACAATCGCTCTCTCCGTTCCCGGGAGCCCTTTGGGTGTGCCGGCCAATTTCATCTCTGTGAACCACGAGGAGTTAGCTCTATGAATATCCGTCCTTTGCACGACCGTGTGATCGTCAAGCGCGTTGAAGCCGAACGTACCACTGCCTCCGGCATCGTCATTCCTGATTCCGCTGGTGAAAAGCCGGATCAAGGCGAAGTCCTGGCCGTCGGTCCGGGCAAGCGCGACGAGAGCGGCAAGCTGAACGCACCGGACGTCAAGGTTGGCGATCGTGTCCTGTTCGGCAAGTACGCCGGCCAAGCCGTCAAGGTCGATGGCCAGGAAGTCCTGGTCATGCGTGAAGAAGACATCCTGGGCGTTCTGGTCGCTTAAGCGCCGCGCTCATTCCTTTAAAGAATTCAGGAGAATTTAAATGGCAGCTAAAGAAGTCAAATTCGGTGATTCCGCTCGTGCCCGCATGGTCGATGGCATCAACATCCTCGCCGATGCAGTGAAGGTTACCCTTGGTCCGAAAGGTCGCAACGTCGTGCTCGAGCGCTCCTTCGGCGGCCCGACCGTGACCAAGGACGGCGTTTCCGTTGCCAAGGAAATCGAACTCAAGGACAAGTTCGCCAATATGGGCGCCCAGATGGTCAAGGAAGTTGCTTCCAAGACCTCCGACATCGCCGGTGACGGCACCACCACCGCCACCGTGCTGGCCCAGTCCATCGTCCGCGAAGGCATGAAGTTCGTTGCCGCCGGCATGAACCCGATGGATCTGAAGCGCGGTATCGACAAGGCTGTTGCCGCCACCATCGAAGAACTGAAGGGTTTCTCCAAGCCCTGTACGACCACCAAGGAAATCGCCCAGGTTGGCTCGATTTCCGCCAACTCCGATTCCGACATCGGCGAAATCATCGCCAATGCCATGGAAAAGGTCGGCAAGGAAGGCGTCATCACCGTTGAAGACGGCAAGTCCCTGGCCAACGAACTCGACGTCGTCGAAGGTATGCAGTTCGACCGTGGTTACCTGTCGCCGTACTTCATCAACAACGCCGACAAGCAGCAAGCCCTGCTGGAAAACCCGTTTGTCCTGCTCTTCGACAAGAAGATCTCGAACATCCGCGATCTGCTGCCGGTTCTCGAGCAAGTCGCCAAGGCCGGCCGTCCGCTGCTGATCATCGCTGAAGATGTCGATGGCGAAGCCCTGGCTACCCTGGTCGTCAACAACATCCGCGGCATCCTGAAGACCGTTGCCGTCAAGGCCCCGGGCTTTGGCGATCGTCGCAAGGCCATGCTGGAAGATATCGCCATCCTGACTGGCGGTACCGTGATTGCCGAAGAAACCGGGCTGACCTTGGAAAAGGCTGTCCTGAAGGATCTGGGCCAAGCCAAGCGCATCGAAGTCGCCAAGGAAAACACCACCATCATCGACGGTGCCGGCGAAGCCGCTGCGATCGAAGCTCGTGTCAAGCAGATCCGCATCCAGATCGAGGAAGCCACCTCCGATTACGACAAGGAAAAGCTGCAGGAGCGTGTTGCCAAGCTGGCTGGCGGCGTTGCCGTCATCAAGGTTGGTGCCGCCACCGAAGTCGAAATGAAGGAAAAGAAGGCCCGCGTTGAAGACGCCCTGCACGCGACCCGCGCTGCCGTGGAAGAAGGTATCGTCGCCGGCGGCGGCGTTGCCCTGATCCGTGCCCGTGCTGCCATCGCCAAGTTGAAGGGCGACAACCACGACCAGGACGCCGGTATCAAGATCGTTCTGCGTGCCATGGAACAACCGCTGCGCGAAATCGTTGCCAATGCCGGTGACGAGCCTTCCGTCGTGGTCGACAAGGTGCAGCGTGGCAAGGGTAACTACGGTTACAACGCTTCTACCGGCGAGTACGGCGACATGGTTGAAATGGGCGTGCTCGATCCGACCAAGGTGACCCGCACTGCGCTGCAAAATGCTGCTTCCGTGGCTGGTCTGATGCTGACCACCGAGTGCATGGTTGCCGAACTGGCCGAAGACAAGCCGGCTGCCGGCATGCCTGACATGGGCGGCATGGGTGGTATGGGCGGCATGGGCGGCATGGGCATGTAATGTCCTGCTGAGCTTTCTCGCTCAAATGAAGCCCCGCCCTGTGCGGGGCTTTTTTTTGCCTGAAGGTTTCTGCCGCTTGTCATGGCTTTTTGAAAAGGTAAATGCATCAACTATTTTGCAACTCTCTGTCGGGCTGTAAGTTGGCTGTAAGAACCCCCGCCTAAATTACGCTTCGTAGTAATGCCTCTATAAACACAAGTCTGAGGAGCAAATCGATGCATAACGATACATACGAAAAAATTCGGGCCAACCCGAAATATCACCAGTTAAAAAACACCCGTAATGCTTACGGCTGGGTCATGACCATTCTCATGCTCGTCGTCTATTACGGCTATATCGCCCTGATCGCCTTCAACAAGGCCTTTCTTGCCCAGCCGCTGGGTTCTGGCGTCACCACCGTGGGCATTCCCCTTGGTGTCGGTGTGATCGCTTTCACCATCATCATCACCGGCATCTATGTGCGTCGCGCCAATGGCGAATTCGATGCGCTCAAGGACGAGATCATCAAGGAGGCCAAGTAATGGCGAAATTCATCAAGCAACTGGCGGGTGCGCTCGCCATGCTGGCCGCGGCCGGAGCTGTCTATGCAGCCGGTGCCGATCTGGGCCAGGCTGAGAAGCAATCCACCAATTGGACTGCCATTGTCATGTTCGGCATCTTCGTGGCCGGCACGCTTTACATCACCAAATGGGCTGCTGCCAAGACCAAGTCGGCTGCAGACTTCTACACGGCTGGTGGCGGTATCACCGGCTTCCAGAATGGTCTGGCAATCGCTGGCGACTACATGTCTGCCGCATCCTTCCTCGGTATTTCCGCCGCGGTGATGGCCAATGGTTACGATGGTCTGATCTACGCCATCGGCTTCCTGGTCGGCTGGCCGATCATCACCTTCCTGATGGCCGAGCGCCTGCGCAACTTGGGCAAATTCACCTTTGCCGACGTGGCTGCCTACCGCTTCCAGCAAACCCCGATTCGCGCCTTTGCCGCAACCGGCACGCTGGTCGTCGTGGCCTTCTACCTGATCGCCCAGATGGTCGGTGCCGGTCAGCTGATCAAGCTGCTTTTCGGCCTGGAATACTGGATTGCCGTCGTCGTCGTCGGCGTCCTGATGATGGTCTACGTGCTGTTCGGCGGCATGACAGCTACCACCTGGGTGCAGATCATCAAGGCGATCCTGCTGCTCTGCGGTGCTTCCTTCATGGCTTTCATGGTGCTGTGGAACTTCGGTTTCAGCCCGGAAGCGATGTTTGCCAAGGCTGTTGAAATCAAGAGCGCGCTGGCTGCCAAGGAAATCGTTGCTGCTGCTGTCAAGGCCGGTGCCGATCCCGCCACGGTCGATGTGACGGCTGCCGCTGCCAAGGGCTTGTCCATCATGGGCCCGGGTTCCTTCGTCAAGGATCCGATCTCTGCCATCTCCTTCGGTATGGCGCTGATGTTCGGTACCGCTGGCCTGCCGCACATCCTGATGCGCTTCTTCACCGTGCCGTCCGCCAAGGAAGCCCGCAAGTCAGTGTTCTGGGCGACCACCTGGATCGGTTACTTCTACATCCTGACCTTCATCATCGGTTTCGGCGCCATCTGCTTCGTGCTGACCAATCCTGAGTTCCTGGATGCCAAGGGTGCACTCAAGGGCGGTGGCAACATGGCGGCTATCCACCTGGCCAACGCTGTCGGCGGCAATATCTTCCTCGGCTTCATCTCGGCCGTTGCCTTCGCCACCATCCTGGCTGTGGTTGCCGGTCTGACCCTGTCGGGTGCCTCCGCTGTGTCGCATGACTTGTACGCTACCGTGTTCAAGAAGGGTAATGCGGATTCCGCTGCCGAACTGCGTGTTTCCCGTATCACCACGCTGGTGCTCGGTGCAATCGCTGTGGTTCTGGGTATTGCCTTCGAAAAGCAGAATATCGCCTTCATGGTTTCCCTGGCTTTCGCGATTGCTGCCTCGGCTAACTTCCCGGTCCTCTTCATGTCGGTTCTGTGGAAGAACTGCACGACCAAAGGTGCCGTGATCGGCGGCTTCCTCGGCCTGATCGCTTCGGTCGGTCTGACCGTGGTTTCCCCGTCGATCTGGGAAGCCGTGTTGGGCAACCCGAAGGGTTCTGCACTGTTCCCCTACACTTCGCCTTGCCTGTTCTCGATGACCATCGGTTTCGTTGGTATCTGGTTGTTCTCCATTCTGGATAACAGCGAGCAAGCCAAGAACGAACGTGCTGCTTTCGAAATGCAGGAAATCCGTTCCGAAACCGGTGTCGGCGCAGCAACTGCCAGCGCTCACTGATCCGAAAATCGGATGAAACAAAGCCCGGGGAGACCCGGGCTTTTTTTATTCTCAATTCGTTTTTGTAAGTCGTGGCAGCATATTTCGGCGCGAAGCCGCAAAGCACTTGTGCACTGCGGAAAATGCAGTGCGCTTTATTTGTTAGACTTGTGGTGCTTCAGGGGGAAAAAGACGGTAGGGGGTCGCCCAGTGCAGGATCGGGCTACCCCCTGAGTTGCGGGCGAACCGCAAACTCCAAAGACCATAAAAGGAGAACAGCCCGCTCAGATTACTGCAGCTGGCTTACAAAAATCTTACGCCATAGGCCAAACAGATAAATGCGGATTCTTATTGCAGAAGACGACGCGATCATTGCTGACGGGTTGTCGCGTTCTTTGCGTCAAGGTGGTTATGCCGTCGATTGGGCGCCGAATGGCCTTGAAGCCGAATCGGCCTTGCTGACAGTAACGTATGACTTGCTGATCCTCGACCTGGGCTTACCGAAACTGCCTGGGTTGGAGGTGCTCAAGCGATTGCGTGCCCGAGGTTCGCAGGTGCCGGTGCTGATCCTGACGGCTATGGATGGTACGGGTGATCGCGTGAAAGGTCTGGATCTGGGGGCGGACGACTATATGGTCAAGCCTTTTGAGCTGGCCGAACTGGAGGCTCGGGTGCGGGCGCTAACCCGGCGGTCAGCGGGGACGACGCCAACCATTCAGTGCGGGTTGCTGACTTACGACCAAGTGGGGCGAGTGGCGCAGATTCAAGGGCACTCGCTTGATCTGTCGGCTCGGGAAATCGGTTTGCTGGAAGTCCTGCTGACCCGGATGGGGAGATTGGTCAGCAAGGATCAGCTGGTGGATCACTTGTGCGGGTGGGGGGAAGAGGTCAGCCATAATGCAATTGAGGTGTATGTGCATCGCTTGCGCAAGAAATTGGAACCGGGTGGTGTCAAAATCGCAACCGTGCGCGGACTGGGCTACTGCCTCGAGCGTCCGCAAGGCGAATAATTGAGTATCTCTGCGGGCTCCGAAACCGAACGTTCGCTGTTCGGCGAAATTCTTGACTGGATGCTAGCTCCGCTGCTGTTCGTTTGGCCGTTGAGTATTGCCTTTACTCACTATTTCGCCAACAACGTGGCCAATTATCCCTATGACCAAGCGCTGCGTGAGCATGTTGCGGCCATTGCGCGTCAGGTCAAGCTGGTTGGCGGTAAGCCGGTGCTGACCTTGCCCGCGTCCACTCGCGCTTTGTTGCGTGCGGATGAAACGGACAGCGTATATTTTCACGTCGTATCGCAAGACAACAAATTGCTTGCTGGCGACAAGGATTTGCCGATGCCTGGCCCGATTCCTGATGATGCAGCGCTCTCTGGCGACATCTATTTGCGCGATGCCGAGTTCAATGGTCAGGATTTGCGGATGGCTTATACCTTGCTGGCTGATCCGCACGTTCCCCGCGAACGCTGGGTGATTGTCGAAGTGGCTGAGACGACAGACAAGCGTACGCAGTTGGCCAACAAGATTGTTGCGAGCGTCATCCTGCCTCAATTTGTCATCATTCCGCTTGCCGTGATGTTGGTATGGTTTGGTTTGTCGCGAGGATTGCGACCGCTGACCCGTTTGCGCCAGACGATTGAGACTCGCGAGCCGGCCGATCTTTCACCGATTGCGACGCGTCGGGTGCCAGAGGAGTTGGAGCCGTTGGTCGAAGCATTTAATGCGATGCTTGAGCGGATGAAAAAGAACGTCGAGGCACAACAGCGTTTTGTTGCCGATGCCGCACACCAGATGCGCACGCCGCTTACCGGCCTGAAGACTCAGGCGCAGTTTGCTATACGTGAAACGGATCCGGAGGCCTTGCGCCATGCCTTGAGGCAAATTGCGACGGGGGTGGATCGTGCGGGTCGATTGGTCAATCAGTTGTTGACGTTGGCGCGCACCGAGGGGGGGGAGATGGCGCAGCAATCTCATGAGCCTCTTGATCTTTCTTTGCTGGTTCGCGAGGTGGTTGAGGATTGGGTGATGGTCGCGATCGAAAAAGGGATCGATCTCGGATACGAGTCATCTGGTGTGGCAATGATTAACGGAAATCCCTTTCTGCTGGAAGAGTTGGCGAAAAATCTGATCGACAATGCTTTGCGGTATACGCCGACTGGTGGTCATGTGACCTGTCGCATCGTGGCCAATCCGGATACCGTGGTCTTCGAAGTTGAGGATGATGGGATCGGTATCAGTGAGGAGCAGGCCGAACTGGTCTTTGAACGCTTCTATCGGGTTGATGACGCAGCGACGGAAGGAAGCGGGTTGGGTTTGGCGATCGTCCAGGAAATTGCCATGCAACATGGGTCGAAGGCCAGTTTGCGCCCCAAGTCGAGTGGTCGAGGTGCCTTGGCCAAGGTGGTGTTTGCCGCTTGGCATCCGCCGGTTCCACCGCCGCCCGAACCGGATGACTTTTCGGAGTTGTATCGTCAATCTCCACCGATTGGCACCTGATCAAGTTGTGTTTAAAAAAACCCGAAATCTAGTTGCAGAGTGCGATTAGCATCGCTATAATGCGGCCTCCTTTGGCCAATTAGCTCAGTTGGTAGAGCAGCGGATTGAAAATCCGCGTGTCCGTGGTTCGATTCCGCGATTGGCCACCACCCAGATTCAAGCACTTAGCCCACCTCACCGGTGGGCTTTTTGCTTTTGTCTGAGACTTTTCTGAAAGTCCGGGTGCGCGCCACTGCGCGCGACGGCGCCTGAAGCACTCCTGCACGGTGAAGTGCGGATGATTTTGGCGACTCGCTATATGCAACTCCTCACTGATTGGAGTTGTGACATGAAGTTTCTGTTTTCGTTGTTTCCACGGTTCCCCCGTTTGGCACTTTGTGGCGAGGTGTGCCATGGCTAAGGCTTATCAAGAGGGGCGGGGCTGGTCCATCCGCGGCCAGTACAAAGGCCAGGAAATCTACAAGAGTGGCTTTGCCAGTGCGCGCAAGGCCGAAGACTATCTGCGCGAGCAACAGTGCCTCCTGGACCAGGGGGGCAAACCGGCACGCCAGGGACCGGAGCGAACGGCGCTTTGTGTCGCCTTGTCCGATTACGCCCGCGAGTGTTTGCCTTACCGCAAAGGGGCTCGCCAGGATGCGCAGCGGCTGAATCATTATCTGCGGGCCGCCAATTTGCCCATCATCAAGCTGCTCCCGTTTGCTGGCGACTCGGCGGGGGGCGAGGGCACCCCGCCGGTCAAGCCCCGTATTCGGCACTGGACCGTCACGCTGGTGGACGAGCCGGTACGCGAGATACCGGACAGCCTCCGTGCCCATCGGGCGGAACAGGCCAAACGTGCCGAGCCTGTCCAGCAAGCGCGCGCCCGACTGGCCTGCATGAAGGTGGGGGATATCCAGACCTATCACTTGAATACGCTCATCAACGTCATGAAAGATGCGGGCCTGTCCGCCGCGAGCATCGGTCTGGAGCGTGCCGAGTTGCGGCGGTTTTTTAGTCACGCCCAGAAAGTTTGGCACTGGGGCGCGCATCGGGTGAACCCCGCTTCGAAGGTCAGTGTGCCGAAAATCGATAACGTGCGGACCCGCATCCTGACGAGCAGCGAATTCGACCGTGTTGTCCAACAACTGTCCCAATACGACAACCTCTATGTGCTTCCACTGGTCTTGTTCATGCTGGAAACGGCAACCCGTTCCTCGGAGCCGATTGAACATGCCCATTGGTCAGACGTCGACTGGGACCGGAAAATTCTGCGGTTGCAAGATGCAAAGGCCGGGGGGCGCGAAGTGCCGCTTTCCAACGTTGCACTCGATATCTTGCGTGACCTGCGCGAAGCCCTCCAGCAACGGGCTCAGACAGTCACCCGGCGTGAGCATCGCGAGAAGTGGCTGGCGGCGGCGCAGGGCGGACCGATTTTCCGGACAAGCTATAACGCCCTGAAGAAGGCGTGGTCGGTTGCCTGTAAAGCAGCAGGCGTCGACGATTCCAAGCCCCATGACCTGCGGCGTACCTCGGCGACGCGATATGCGCTGCAGTTCAATGGCGATATCTTTGTCGTCAAAACCATCACCGGCCACAAAACGGACAAAATGGCCGCCCGGTATGTGCAAATTTCGGCTGAGATTGTGGCGCGGCTGATGGACAACGAAAGCCTGCCCGAGGACATGGCGCCAGCCAGGGTCAAGCGGCATTCCGGACCTCCGGCGGCATTGCCGGAGAATGTGCTGTCGCTTGCCCAGTACCGGCGGAGCGCGTGATGAGCTGGCTAACGCGTACGATAAAGGGGAGTGCCGAGGGCGGGACTTTGCTCCAAGCACTCGAACAGCAACGAGTCCGCCGTTCGTTGTCGCGGCGGGAGCTCGCTGAACAGCTGGACATCAGCCCGCCCTACTTGTCACAGTTGTTCACTGGTGACAAACCGGTCTCCGCGTTATCCCTCGCGAGCTTGCGCCGCTGTGCCGAGTTTCTGCAGCAACCCATGGTTCGCTGCATGGTGTTGTCTGGGCACCTGACCTCGTCCGACTTTTTTAGCGATGAGTGCAGTGAGCTCGAGTTGATGGAGTCGGCGTTGGCCATCGTGGCCTGTTCGCGGTGGGGAGCGGTGGCGCAGGTGAACAAGGCGCAGCTCGTCGGTATGCCCAAACCGGTGCAATGGCTGGTGATTCGGCTCTATGAATCCGCGGCGCAGCAATGCCTGTTTCCCGAACTCCCTGCGGCCAGCCAAAACATCGCTTCTTCACCGCCGTAGGGCGATTGCCCCCGGCAAATCGGCTTTGCTCGTAGCAATTTAGCTGCGAGCAAAGAATATTTGCTGCTGGGAAAGGACTACTTAGCTGCCAGCTAACATCGTTTGCCTGCGGCAAAGTGTGTTGTCTGCCCCTGCAATGGCTCTGAAAATACCGCTCGGACATGAACGGGAGCAGTGAGTATGGGGGCGCTGAAGGACGCGATAGAGGCATTGTTGGCAACGCTTCAGCCAGCGCCGGCGGAGGGCCGCACGTCGGCCAATTATCCCCCGATGCCGCTTGCTACCTTGTACCAACTGTTGAGGTTGAAAGGGATTGCCGTTATCGGGGCACCCGAGACGGCATTTTCAATTTATGACCAAGCGCAAGGCGTGGTCCGAGTCTACGTCAGTGAGCGGCAGCAGGTCGACGTCGTCCCCTATGAGGTTGTTTTATACCAGGCGCTGGCAGACGTTCAGGCGGCCGGTGGCAGCTTTATGGTCTGTGGCGACGACGTGGTTTGTGTGCTGGAGGACGTGTTGGCGCACGGCACGTCCTACGGCGATGCGGCGTTGCGCGCGCTCTATATGGTGTCGCAAGGGGAAAAGCCCCCTCTGGCTGGTGACATGCCGTTCAGTCCAGAAAATTAAGTGCCGCGAGAGGGATTACGCCGGTTTCGCCGGTTTCGCCGTGTAGGGGCATAAGCGGCCAAAAAGATTGGAAAGTTCATGCGGGTGGCTACACGTCTCTTCATTCACTAATGGAGATACTGATGAGCCAACTCGCATTCGAATTTTCTACCCCCCGGCACGACAGCTGGAAAACCCCCTTGGAGGAGTCTGCGGCCCTCGAGGCCAGCGACGATATGCTGCGCAACGTCGACCAGCCGGTGCTCGACCTAGCGGCCATACCGCCGGCCATTCGTGCTTTTTGTGAGAATGTCGCAGCCCGCATTCCGGCACCGATTGAATACGTCGTCAGCAGTGTGTTGTGCGTGCTGGGGGCGGCAATCGGGACCCGCTGCGGGATTGCGGTCAAAAAAAATGACCCGTGGACCATCGTGCCCAACCTCTGGTGTCTGTGCGTCGGCGAGCCCAGCAGCGGCAAAAGCCCGTGTATGTCCGCAGCGGTGAGTCCATATCAAAAACTCGAGCAGGAGTTACTCAGCGCTTCGTCCGAAGTACCCCGGTTAACTACCAACGACGCGACCGGAGAGAAACTCGTCGAAATCCTGAGCCAGGCACCGGGCGGGATACTGGTCGTTCGGGATGAAATCACTGGACTGTTCGCGACGTTTTATCGCAATGGTCGGGAGGGTGAGCGGCAACTGTATCTGCAGGGTTGGAATGGCCTGGATTCATACTATCTGGAGCGCATCGCCCGCGGCAGCAACATGGTCGAGCGGTTGTGCATCAGCGTGATTGGCACCATCCAGCCTGCGCTGCTGCAAACCTATCTTGGGCAAAAAACCCAACAGGACGGGCTGGCCCAGCGGTTTTTGCTGATGGCGTTCCCGGAGTTCCGCCCGCGCGGATTCGCTGATGTGGGGGAAGACACTAGCGCGAAGGCAACGTATCAGCGTGTGTTGCGCTGGTTATGCACCTACGATTACTCGAGCCATTGCCCGACTGGCGAAATCCCTTATCTGCGAACGAGTGACGACGCCTTTGCGTTGTACCGCGAGTGGTGGCTGTCCAACGAAGCGGCGTGTGCCGACCCCAAAGTAGCCACGTTCCTGCAGAAACATACCCGTCTGGTCCCGGCCCTGGCCTTGATTGACCATTTGAGCACTTTTGCAGCCATCGACTTTACGGAATTGTTGCCACCCGTGTCAGCGGAATCAATGCAGAGGGCAATCAAGCTCGCGGATTATTACGCGAGTACGGTCCAGAAAGTATTGCGTTGCTGCAGTGAACCGACCAGCCAAAGCTCGAATTACGACCCGCTGCTGCAACGTATTGAATCGGGAATTTTGAACGGGTTCACAGTGCGTGAAGTCGCCAAGTTGAATCTTGCTGGCTATCGGTTTACCAGCGCCATTGAGACCCAGCTCCAGCGATTTGTGGACTGTGGTGTATTGAGGGTCGAGCAGACACGCGGACCGGGACGGCCGACCCAACGTTACTACCGCCAGGAACAGCACTAAGTTGCGCATTACGGCCGGGACGTTCGTGTGCGCTCAGTTTTTGAAGTAGTTACGGGACTGGGCGGCGAAACCGGCGAAACCGGCGAAACCCCATTTCAGGAAGGAGGATGTTGCTGATGAAGTCACTAAACCTCACATTTCGTGCCGACTGCGAGATATACGCCCGCGTCGTCCTCGCAGCGCTGCAATTCGACTTGGTTCGTTACGAGCTGGTTGCCGAGCAGATATCTTTGCCGGATGGTAGCGTGCGCGTCCTGCCGGACGTTGTTGTGCGCATGAGGACGGCCGGGCATCTCACGCTTCGGGAATGTCGCTGGATTGCTTCCATGATTCCGGAATGCGACGTTGTAGCCAGAACACTGGCGCCGAGCGCTGAATTTACAGGGCAGGAGGAGGCTATGACGCCACTTCCTGTCCCAAGGGCAGCGCATGTCCTGGCATGTATCGAGGGGCTGCGCGCTAAGTTGCCGTTGTGCAAACCGGTAATATCGGCCGCGATACTGGCGTTTTCGTCGCTACTAAGCGGTCCTTGTCAGACGCGCGGACTTTGACTGCACAAATTGGCCATGTGCATACCTGAAACGCTCCAGGGCGGCGCTGTCGAGAGTTTTTTTGTCAACGCAGTAGTAGGGGGTGAAATGGCAAAGCCCCGGATTTCGCTTGCTTTAGCGCCAGGTAATTCAGCATCCGCAGCCCTCTGTGGGTTTGCCTGGAGGGGTCGATTGCCGGCGCTTTCCATGACGTAGTCAAAATGAGCAGATGTCATATACAAATCCATGGGCCGTCTGTAGAATCGTTTGTCATTGAGACAAGAACAAAGGGGCCGCCGTGGCGGCAAACGGGTTTCTGGCAAAACTCGGACAGGCGCAGAGGGAGAGGCTTGCGCACATAGACTTCCGTCTCTGGTTCCTTGGCGAGGTTTCCAGGGCGGACATCTGTGCGCGCTTTGGCGTTGCCCCCGCCGGTGCCACGCGCGACTTGGCCCTGTATCGCGAGGCCGCCCCGGACAACATCGCCTTCGACGGCAGAACCAAGACCTACCGCATTGGGGCCTCGTTCATCCCCTTGTTCGAGCATCCCATCGACCGCGTCCTTTCATCTCTGTCACTCGGCTTCGGAGACGGCGTCGGTGGCGGGGAGGGTCCGATGGTTCCCTGCGAGTTTCCCTCGCCGATTAACAGGCCGGCGACCGAGACGCTGGCCAGGGTGACTAGGGCAATCGCCTCGAAGTCAGTTCTCCGCGTCGTCTACTTTTCTGCTGCGGGTGGGGAGTCCCACCGTGAAATCCTCCCCTTCGCCCTGGTGGACAACGGGCTCCGCTGGCATATTCGTTCCTTCGACAGGAAAACTTCCTCATTTCGGGACTTCGTTATCACGCGGATACTCTCGGCCGAGGCGGTGGAAGGGGATAGGCCCGGAAGGGGCGAGGGTGCCGATGACGATGCTCAGTGGACCCGGGTGGTCGAACTCGAACTGGTCGCGCACCCCGATTCAGAACGCCCTGAACTTGCAGCCCTTGATTATCCGATGGCGGACGGGGTTCTCAGGATTCGGGCGCGCGCGGCTTTGGCCGGCTACGTCATGAGGCGCTGGAGCGTCGACTGCTCGCCGGACCACCGCCTGCGGAGTCCGGAATATTCGCTGTGGCTTCGGGATTCGCTGGCACTTTACGGCGTCGAAAGCGCCGCCATCGCGCCAGGATACGTTCCACCTGGCCGGATAGGCCCAGCTCGTGGATAGGCCGGTGAAGCCCATGAGTCCCCTCATGCGCATGGCCGTCATTGCCGGGGTCGAGACAGCTGTTCGCCTCCATATTCGGAGGGGTGACAACCTGGATGCCCGGGACGGCGGCGGGGCGACCCCACTGATGCTCGCTGCCGGCCGAAAGAAGAAGGGCGTCGTGGTTCTGCTCCTGTCCGCCGGAGCCGACCCCTTGTTAACGGACCCGTCCGGTCTCGACGCCATTGGTCACGCGGAGCGCTCGGGGGCTACAGAATGCGCAGACCTCATTCGCGCTGCCCTGGCGTCCGTTCCCGTCAATTGCCCATCAGCCAAGGCGGAAGGCAAAACCGTTGGTTCCACGGGACCGGATGACCGTCCTCCCGAAGGCACGTATTTCTCGCAAAACGGCCTTGAGACGGTTGGCGGTCTGGTGTCGGCAGCAGCGGTTGAATGCGGCGAGACGGGCGCGCTGGCGAGGAAAATCCTTTCCTTTCCGGAAGCCTCGAGCGGGCACACGGCGGACGAATCTCCCGAAACCATGCAGCGGGTGGAGGAGGCCGACCTCAACGTCAACACTGAATCCGGACCCACCACCGTGGGTGTGGCTGATTTGAGCGGCCTGGACGGGCTGGACGACGAACCCTGTTTCGGCGGATGGGAGCCCGAGGAGGAAAGCGCCCCCCCTGAAGGTAACACCGCCGTCGCAGACGAAGTTCGGGCAGTACACGAGGCCATTGGCCGGCACAAAGCTGTCGACTCGGATGAGGATTGGGGCGATGTCGTGGCCTTCCTTCCGGAACGCGCGCTGCCTCTCGTCCGCGAGGATGGAGAGGGGCCCGGCGTTCGCAGCCTTCTTCTTCGGGCGCTCCGCGAAGGTTCTATTCCAGAGTCATCCCTTGTCGAGGTTTGCCGTGAAGCTGACGGCTCGCAGAACAAGGAGGCCGAGCGGCTCCTTGCCTTCGTGTTGGGCGACCTTGGTGCCTCGATTGACGAGCGGGATGAGAGTGATGGCGCACCGTACGAACCGGGTGAGACTTTTGCGGAGGAACCCGTCCTCTCTGAAGCCATGGCGTATGCCGAGGACCTCGCCTCCGGTAGAAATGAGTCGCTTCGGCTCTATCTTCGCGGGTTCAAGGGCGGGCTACTCGAAGCCGAGGAGGAACTCGCTCTCGGCAGGGCGATGGAGGAGGCCGGCGAGGCCGCGCTCGATGCCTTGGCTGGATGGCCGGCGGGCATCACTGCCATCGTCGACGCCGGCAGGAGGGTTGCTTGCGGCGAGGCGGACGTCGAGTCGTTCAGTTCTGGCCCGGAACCCTCCGAGAATGGGGGGCTTGCCCCTCAGGTTTCTGAGTTCGATTCCGACGATGACGCTCTCGAACTAGACCGGGAGTCCTTGGCGTTCGTGGCGGCAGTCGGAGAAATCGAGGCCTCGGCCGGGAAAAAGGTCCGCCTCCGTGCTGCGCTGGCCGCGGCCAACCTGTCGCGGGGGTTTCTCCTCGAACTGGCCAAGGACGCTGGCGGCCAAGGGGCCGGGTTGGACTTCGCTGCAGCAGTGACGCGGCAGGCCGCCGCACGCGAGAGGATGATTCTTTCCAACCTCCGGCTGGCCTTTTCACTTGCCAAGAAATACATGCGTTCCGGCGAACCGCTGGAGGACTTGGTCCAGGAGGGGAATATCGGTCTGATGAAAGCGGTCGAGCGATACGACTGGCGCAAGGGGTTCCGCTTCTCCACCTATGCCACTTGGTGGATTCGCCAACAGATTTCGAGGGCTATCGCCGACAAGTCGAGAACCATCCGGATACCCGTCCATATGCATGAGACCGTCCGGCGTACGGAGCGCGAGCGAGACGAGTTCGAGGCACGCGCCGGACGGCCGGAAAAGCTCGAGGAAACTGCCCGCCGGATGGGGCTTCCCGTGTGGAAGACCCGAAGGATACTCAAACTCTCCGAGGGCACCGCATCGCTCGACGAGCCAGATGCCGAGACGGGACTGCCGGTCTGCGATGGTCTGCCTGGCCCGGAGTCCGGGGACCCCTGCCTGCGTGTGGAGGCGGCATCGCTGCGCTCGACGCTTATGGGCATGATTGGTGAGTTGAAGGAACGGGAGGGCGAAGTAATCACCCTGCGTTTCGGACTCGGTGACGAGGACCCAATGACCCTTGAGGAGGTTGGGCAGCGGTTCGACGTGACGCGCGAACGGATTCGCCAAATCGAGGCTAAGGCCATAGGCAGACTCTCTCACTCGACCCGCAAAGAAATCCTCGCTGTCTACATGAATGAGGGACGCGGGATAAAAGGGGGCAAGCTTGCCCCGAGCCCCGCCGGGGGAGCCCAGAAGGACGCAGCGTCCGACTCGGAAACGGACGACGGGACGTGATGGACATGGATGCCAAGCGTTTCTCACCACACTTTGACAGGGGGCACGCCGAATGACGGGCAAGACTCGCCACGCCCCGCCCAAGGCGGGGGCAATGCTGGAAGCACTTCGCGGCCTCGGCTACTCGACGGCCTCCGCATTGGCCGACGTGATAGACAACGGCGTTTCTGCCGGCGCGTCGGAGGTCAGGGTCTCGTTCGACTGGAAGGGGGCAGCCAGCAGGGTCTCTGTCCTTGATGACGGAAAGGGGATGACCGACCCCGAACTCGAAATCGCGATGACGCTCGGTGCGAAGAGCCCACTCGACGAGCGGGCGGCAGACGACTTGGGACGCTTCGGTATGGGACTCAAGACAGCCTCCTTTTCGCAGTGCCGCCGACTGACCGTGGCCTCAAGGCGTGAAGGGGGGGCTATCTCTTGCTTGCGTTGGGACCTGGACGCCTTGGCCTCATCGGACGGCGGCTGGAACTTGTTTGAGGGGCCGGCGGAGGGGTCCGAGGGGTTTCTCGAACCCCTTTCGCTCCTGCGCTCCGGAACACTCGTCCTCTGGGAGAAGCTCGACCGAATTGTGACCCCGGGTTACGACGTCGGCCATTTCGGCGACCTTTCGGACGACGTCGAGTTGCGTCTGGGCATGGTTTTCCACCGTCTGTTGGAGGGGGGCCGGCCGGTGTTCAGGCTATACCTGAACGGAAAGCCAGTCAGGCCGTGGGACCCTTTCATGACCGGGCACCCGGCAAAGCCATGGCACTCGCCGGTCGCTAGAACGGCCACCCCGACAGGTGCCATTGAGGTCCAGTGCCATGTACTTCCCCACAAGGACCGCCTCTCTGAAGACGAATTCAAGCTGGTAGGCGGCCCAGAGGGGTGGACCTCACAACAGGGCTTCTACGTTTACCGCAACCGCCGCTTGCTTCTTGCTGGCGGGTGGCTAGGTCTCGGTCAAGGCAGAGCGTGGAACCGGGAGGAGTCGCACCGTCTCGCCCGCATTCGCTTGGACATCCCCAACACCGCAGATGCAGAGTGGAAAATCGACGTCAAAAAGTCCACCGCCAGACCGCCGGTGCATGTCAAAGCCTGGCTGACAAAACTCGCCGAGGACACTAGGGAAAGGGCCAGGAGGGTTTTCGCCTTCCGCGGTGCGCCTACCCCGGGACCCGGCGGCGTTCAGGTCGAGCAGGCATGGCGCGTTGAGCGGCTGAGAGAAGGCGTCCGCTACCGAATCGACGAGGCGCACCCCGCAGTCGCGGCCGTACTTGAGGCAGTCGGCGAACGTTCGGCTCTCGTGAGAGCGATGCTCCGCATCGTCGAGGAGACGGTGCCCGTTCAGCGCATCTGGCTGGACACGGCCGAGAACCGTGATACGCCGAAGACGGGTTTTTCCGGTGAGCCGCCCGAGGCCCCCGAGGGCGTGCAAAAAGTGCTGCTCACCCTCTACCGCGACATGACCGGCAGACGTGGCATGAGTTCAGAGTCCGCTGTCCGCGCCTTGTTGGCGACGGACCCGTTCCAAAACTATCCGGCACTCGTCGCCTCCCTGCCAGGAGAGGACGTGGCCGCAGAAGGGAGTAGTAAGTGACGGATGAAGAAGGCAAGATTTTCCAGCGGGTTCTGAGCGTCGCCCAGACCCTTCTTCAGGCCGACCGGGAAAACGGCACGGTTACGCCGGCACTCATATCTGAGCAGGTCGAGGTGGCGGTTATGGTCGTCGCCCGTGGCGCGGACGTCGACAAGAAAGCGGCAATTGCCGAACTCATACGTCGTTTCAGCATGTGGATAGGGAAGGACTCGACCCTCGCGGACAACGAGGGGCACAAGGCGTGGCTTACCGCTGCCCGCAGGAAGGACTGGCCGTATTGGCAGCGCTACCAGTCCATGCTCGAAAGCAGGATGTCCGTGAAGGCCGTGGACGCCTTGGACGAGTCGACTGACCATATTCTCGGGCTCCTCGAGGACCCCAAGCGCGAGGGGCGGTGGGACAGGCGGGGGCTCGTTGTCGGGCACGTCCAGTCTGGCAAAACGGGCAACTACACCGGCCTCGTCTGCAAGGCCGCAGACGCCGGCTACAAAATTATCATCGTCTTGGCGGGGCTGCATAACAACCTGCGCTCTCAGACGCAGATTCGTCTCGAAGAGGGATTTCTCGGATACGAGACCTCCGCGAAGGGCGACTCCGTGAGGGCCATCGGGGTGGGCGAGTTCGACAGCGACACCGAAATCAGGCCCAACTGCGCGACCAACCGCTCCAACAATGGGGACTTCAACACTAAGGTCGCCCAGCACTATGCAATTTCACCAGAGCAGAGGCCCTGGCTTTTCGTGGTGAAAAAGAACAAGACCGTCCTCGAACGGCTGCTCAAGTGGATTCGCAATCACGTGGCGGACGCCAAGAACGCGGACGGCCGCCCGCTGGTCACCAACTTGCCACTTCTCCTCATCGATGACGAGGCCGACCATGCGTCGGTCGATACCGGGGAGCAGCTATTCAACCCAGATGGAACGCCCGACGACGAGCACCAGCCCAAGGCCATCAACAGCCGCATCCGGAAAATCCTTCACTCGTTTGCCAAGAAAGCCTATGTCGGATACACGGCTACCCCGTTCGCGAACATCTTCATCCACAGGCGTGGCGCGACCAGTGAGGAGGGGCCGGACCTGTTCCCGCAATCCTTCATCGTCAACCTGGCTGCGCCGTCCAACTACGTGGGGCCCGCCAGGGTCTTCGGCCTGCGTTCCCAGGATGGGCGCTCGGGCGGTCTTCCCCTGGTTCGTGAGGTGGACGACCACGTCGATTCCACAGGCAAGGAGGGTTGGATGCCCGCGAAGCACAGGCCAGACCACGTCCCCCTGTATCAGGGGAACGACGCAGTTCCGCCATCGCTTCGCGAGGCCGTCGGGGTCTTCGTTCTGGCGTGCGCTGCCCGGACGCTGAGGGGGCAGGGACGGCAGCACTCCTCCATGCTGGTACACGTCACGCGATATAACTCCGTACAGGAGGACGTCCGCAGGCAGGTGGAGGACTTGGTCAAGCGCTTCCGACAAAGGGTGGAGCGCGGGTTCGACCGCGACGAGCTTTTCGATGACTGGCGAGGCCTTTGGGAAAGGGATTTGGTGCCCACCTCGGAGACCCTTGCCCGGGCCCTTCCCGGGTCGGAGTCAGACTGCGCCCTGCCGGTCTGGGAAGACGTCGTTGCTCTCCTTCCAGAGACGCTCCGGGACATTGATGTCAGGGCCATCAATGGGACGGCGAAGGACGCCCTGGACTACTCCGAGAACGAGGGAACCGGCTTGAAGGTGATTGCCATCGGCGGCGACAAACTCGCCCGGGGACTGACCCTGGAGGGGCTTTGCGTCAGCTACTTCGTTCGTACATCGAAGATGTACGACACACTGATGCAGATGGGGCGCTGGTTCGGATACCGTCCGGGCTACATCGACCTGTGCAGGCTTTACACGAGCGCGGACCTCGTCGAGTGGTTTGGGCACATCGCGGACGCGGCCGAGGAGTTGAGGCAGGAATTCGACACGATGGCCGCCGTCGGCGCTACGCCCGAGAACTACGGCATGAAGGTTCAGTCCCATCCTGTTCTCATGGTGACATCCCCGTTGAAGATGCGTTCGGCGAAGAGTCTGCAACTCTCGTTCAGCGGGGACGTTTTGGAAACCGTCGCCTTCCATCGCGACCATGAAATTTTGGCCAGAAATCTGGCCGCCGCCGAGCGGCTGCTCAACGCGGCGGGAACTCCCGCTGAGGCCGGCTCCATCGTCCGCACGCGCGGCGCCTCGACGCAGGAGTGGAAGGGGTTCCTATGGAACGACGTGTCGGCTGACCTCGTCGCCGATTTTTTCTCCTCATACCTTACGCACCCTGCTGCCCGGAAGGTCAACAGTGCGCTCCTGAGCGATTTTGTGCGGGCCATGGCGGCGAACGGCGAACTGACCTCCTGGACGGTCGTTCTCATGGGCGGTGGCGAGGGAAAGTCCCACGAGTTCTGTGGCCGCCATATCGTCGATAAGATGATTCGCCGCAAACCCAAGGAGGGCGGTGGACACTATTCCATAGGCCGGCTGCTGTCGCCGCGGGACGAGGCAATCGACTTGGACGAGGCAGCATGGACGGCAGCCATGGACCTCACCGCTGTGGCTTGGACAAAGGACCCGGCTCGGCAGTCGGAATCCGACAGACCTGAGCCGCCGAAAATCCCCGGTGGTCCTGCCATTCGGAACGTCCGCGGTTTCGGAGTCCCCGGTGTACCCGCGATGCCTGAGCGTGGGCTTCTCCTGATTTATCCGCTCGACCCCGGTTTCGCAGAGATGCCTGAGGGCTCGCCGCCGGTCACAGCATTCGGCGTTAGCTTCCCCGCCAGTAAGTCGAATACGACCGTCAAATATGAGGTCGACCATCTCCTCTGGGAGCGTGAATATGGCTCAGCCGACTGAGGCTTTCGTGACAATCCAGGGCATCGCGTCAATTCGTTTCGGGGATTGCTTTTGTCAAGGGAGCCGAACGCTCGCGCTTCGCCTCATCAAAATGTACCGCGGGCAGGAAAGAGCAGACGGTATATGAGCAGCGATATTTCAAAGGCTGGGTTGGGCTCGTACGATTGGTGTTTGAGAGGTGGGCATGGCAAGGCCGATTGATGAATTCGTGGCAGCGTGGGTCGCACTGTCGGGAAGGGACCCTGGTGAGGGCGGTTGGCGGGGGATTCCTGTGGCGCCGGCTGGTAACTGTGGTCTGGTGGCGGCCAGGCGCTTTCCGGGCAATGAGGAGGCTCTGCTGGCGTGCTTTCCCTCTGCGCATCTCGGCTTGTCCGAGCATCTTCCCGAGGGAAGGGGGTTCGAAATCGTTAAGGCCGACCCAAATGGTGACGGAAAGACTTGGCTTGCCCTTTCGCGGCGTGAGTCTGGGAGCCCCGAACTCTTTGCCGAGATGGTTGGCGATGTGGCTGGGGCGATGGACGCCGCCGTACCCGAGGGGGAGGAGCGGGTCCTGAGAGCAATGCTTCGAAGAGTTCGGATGTGGCAGTCCTTTATGGGCAAGGGGACTCGCCCGCTTGGCCCGGAGGCCGAGGTCGGCCTCGCGGGGGAGGTTTCCTTCCTGTCGGCACTTCTCGACGCTGGTGTCGATGCGGAGATTGCCCTCGAATCATGGGTGGGGCCGGACGATGCTCCCCAGGACTTTGTGCTGGGCAACGGTGCCGTGGAGGTGAAAGCAACGGTCTCTACTGTAGGTTTTCCCGCGAAAATTGGCTCCCTCGAACAGTTGGACGACTCCATTCTCTCCCCCATTTTCCTTGCGGGGATTCGCTTTGCGGTGGGCGAGTCTGGTATGACCCTGCCGGAGCGTGTCGCTGATATGGAGGAGAGGCTTGCCGCGGAACCAGCAGCGGCCTCTGCGTTTCGCGAACGGACCTTCGCCGCCGGATACGTCGACACCCACGCAGATAAATATACGCGCCGCTTCCTCGACAAGGAGGCCCACGTCCACGCCGTGAATGACGGATTTCCGAGGCTGGTTCGTGGCAATGTCCACGCGGGGGTTTCGAAGGCCCTGTATGAGATTGACCTTAGCCGCCTCACCGCCCACCGGACGGATTTGAAGGCGGCGTTGCAAGAACTTGGAGTGATTTGATGACCCTTCTTGATTTTCTTCTCGAAACACAGGCCGAGGTTAAAGCCCAGATGAGCGAGGGCTCACCCTTCGCCGAACTCGTTTTCGCCGAGGTCGTCATGCAGCATCTTGCCGAGGTGGGCATGACCTTCGAGCCCGTCGTGTGCCACTATCAGGCGGAAGTCCGTGGGGAGTCTGGCCGCCGCCGCGAAAAACTGCGCATCACCGGATACGCCGTATCGGAGGAGATGGACCAGCTTGACCTGTTTGTTAGCCTCTACGACGAGGCAGAGGAGCTAGTCTCGATTCCCGACTCGGAGACGACTGCCGCCGTGGAGCAGTGCTTGCGCTTTCTCACGCTCTGCGCGTCGGGGAAGATGGCAGAGGAAATCGACCAGTCGCACGACGCCCACCTATTGGCTCTCAACATCCAGAGTATTTACAACGATTTGGAGCAGATACGGGTGTTCGTCCTCACCGACAGGGTGGCAAAGTCAAAAAGCTTCAAGACCAAGGAAATTGGTGGCAGGAGCGTCAAGCTGGAAATTATGGATATCGAACGACTGTTCCGTCACCGCTCAGAGGGTAAACCTCGGGATGAACTTGTCGTCGACTTCAAGGAGGTTTCCGGCTCTCCGCTGCCGTGCGTTTTCGTTCCCGGCGACACGGGCGATTACGACTATGCGCTTACCGCCATTCCGGGCGAGGCGCTAAGGTTCATTTACGAAAAATTCGGTCCTCGACTTCTTGAGGCAAACGTCCGCTCGTTCTTGAGCGTTAAGGCGAAGGGCGTCAACGCTGGCATACAAAGTACCCTGCGGAACGCCCCTGAGAGATTCATGGCCTACAACAATGGGATTGTCTTGGTCGCTGACGAGATGCGCCTAGACCGGGCAGCGGACGGCTCGCCGGGAATTGTCTGGCTGCGTGGCATGCAGATTGTGAACGGCGGGCAGACCACTGCCTCCATCTTCTTCGCCAAGAAGAAGTTCGGGGATACCGACCTGAGCAGGGTTCGGGTTCCTGCCAAAATCATCGTCATGAAGGAGGAGGACCCGGCCAAGGAGGAGGCACTGGTTTCCGATATTTCACGATTCGCCAACTCACAGAACGCGGTCCGCCAATCCGACCTCTCCGCTAACAAGCCTTTTCATGTCGAAATCGAGCGCCTGTCGCTCTCGGTTTACTGCCCGGACGGAGCTGGCCGCTGGTTCTATGAGCGAGCCGCCGGCAGTTACAACACCTTGCTTTCCCGCGAGGGGACGACAGCTGCGAAGCTGCGCATATTGAAAGAGTCCGTACCGACATCGCGCAAAATCACCAAAACCGAGCTTGCAAAATACGTCATGGCCTGGGAGGCCCAGCCCGATGTGGTGGGCCTCGGCACCCAGAAGTGCTTTGACCGGTTCATGTCGGGGCTGGCCACCGCCGAGGCTGAGGGTCGGACGGTCGTTCCGGATGTGCCTTATTTCAAGGACCTCGTCGCGAAGGCCCTGATATTCAAGGCGGTGCACAAGACGGCCCGTCCGTTGGTTTCCGCATTCCTCGCGAACGTTGCCACCTACACGGTCGCCGTGGTTTCCCGCACATACGGGAGCGCCTTCGACCTGGAGCGCGTATGGAGCAGGCAGGGCGTCTCCCCCCAGTTTATCGAACAGGTCGAGGTTTGGGCCAGGGAGGTCAACGAACGCCTCCATCAGACATCGAACGGAAAGATGATTTCTGAGTGGGCTAAGCGCCCCGAGTGCAAGGAGGCCATGTTCTCCCGGCCGTTCTCGGCTCCGGTGTTTGACGTTCCGGAGGCTCGACGGAGCGCAGCTTGACTGACGTCGTTGATGCACCAACGCGCAGCCGGATGATGTCCGGTATCCGTGACAGGGACACGAAGCCGGAAATGCTTGTCCGGAAGGCTCTTTTCAAGGCCGGATTTAGGTTTCGTCTCCACCGGCGAGACCTGCCGGGTGTTCCTGATATCGTGCTTCCGGGGCGAAGGGTGGTGGTCTTCGTCCATGGCTGTTTTTGGCACATGCATGCAGGCTGCCTCAACTCCCGGATTCCCGCTACGCGTTCGGAGTTTTGGCGGGAGAAGCTGTCCCGAAACGCAGAGCGGGACCGGGCCACCAGGGAGTCGCTCGTGGCTGCCGGCTGGCGCGTCCTGACGGTTTGGGAATGTGCGACGAGGGACCCAAGGGTTCTGTGGGCGCTTCCGGATATGTTGCGATGCTGGATTGACGGTCCAGAGCCTAGCGGAGAAATTTCGCGCGCCGATATGCCCCAATAAGGTCGGAGACTAGAACCGCAATCTTCCGGGCCAGGAGGGGCGGAACGGCGTTGCCAATTTGAGTGTATTGCTGGGTCCTATTTCCCTCGAAGAAGTAGTTGTCGGGGAAAGTTTGCAGACGTGCGGCCTCGCGGACCGTGAGGCTTCGGCACTGCGAGGGGTCGTGGTGGATGTAGTAGTGCCCGTCTTTGGCGATGTGGGCGACGACCGTCGTAGACGGGTGTCCGCCCATCTGGACCTTGAAGCGGTCAGCGAAAGGGACCGACTCGGATGACACATTGACGTGGGCAGGCAGAAGTTCGGGCGGAAAGTTCTGGATTTTGGGCGAGCATCCATATTCCTTGGCGAAGCTGGACGCGAACAGGTAACGGTGAAGGTCCGAGCGCATATGGCTTCTCGACTCGTGTTGCAGGACTCCACCGAGTCGGCGGTCGAGATACCAGTCGCGAACCTTCTGCGGAAGTTCGTCGGAGCCTGCCCAGGGGATGAACGTCCCTCCGCTTCCCGTTAGCCGCTCGCCTCGCTGGGCCGCACTCCTCATCCTCTCCACCAACGGGAAGCGTTCCTCAATGTATTGCAGGGATAGTGCATCCGCGGCCTCGGCAAGAGCCGCGAGCCAAGCTTCGCGAGAGTCCGGCTCCTTCGATAAGCGGCTCCGCACGGCGGGTAGCCCCGAAAGGGCCTGCTCCACGGTGAACTTGTTCTGGCACGGGGTAAGAAGGAACCTCTCGGGGTGTGTGCGGAGTAGGGGAGTTGCCAACGCCACGTCTTCGCGGACTCCGAACAGGATGACTCTGTGGCGGGTCTGAGGGATGCCGAAGTGCTCAGCCTCGATGACAAAATCGTGCGGGTCAAGGTCCTCGGCGTTTCCGGGGACGACGAACGAGCGCAGGCGGTAGGAGTATGCGCCGCCTGGGTTTGATAGGTCTTTCAGAATTCGTTCGAAAATTCCCGACCCGCCATGGGTCGAGGACAGGATTCCCTTGACGTTCTCCATGACGAAAACCGTCGGCTGGAAAACCTGGATGATTCGAAGGTATTCCTTGTAGAGAAAGTGCTTTTCGTCACTTTCGAACTCTTCCTTGCTTTCCTTTGTTCGCCGGGAGCGTCCCGCCATGGAATATGCTTGGCATGGAGGCCCTCCGATGAGTACCCATTCTTCGGCACCATCCAGCGCTTCGCCTATCCAGGCATCTATCTCAGAATGCGGGGTCTTGCCGAGTTCGGCATTCTTCGCCTCTGCGGATGCTGCTATGACTTCGGGCGGAACGGATGGGTCCTTGAAAAGCTCCTCCCTTGAAATCTCGCTGCGTACGTAACGGTAGTAGGCGTCGGGGACTTGGTTTTTTGGGAAGGCCCGGAACAGGGCGCGGAGGGAAAGTGTTCGATGAGCGACGGGGTCTTTTTCAATGGATACGCGCAGTTGAAACCGGCGGGAGCCTGGCTCCGTTCCGCCCAACGATGAAAATCCCTCTCCAAGGCCCCCGGGACCCGCAAAGAGGTCGATTACCGGTATCGTCTGCTGCTGAGCCATTGGTTTTGTTCTTCTTCTCGTACATCAAAAACGACAAAGGCGCCGTAACGCGCCCGATGGAAACGCTATGCCGTTAGGGCGGCGTTCAAGGAACCCGAATGTTACCGGCTAGTAGTATGACGGGCAAGAAAGCGGAAGGCCAAGGGGCTGGTCTATAAAGGCTTTCGGTGTGGCAGCGAAGGAGTTGTTTACGGCGCTCCCGCTGCCTTGGCGACTAGGGCCTGTAATTCATCGTTCGAGAGAGCCGCTCTCCGATAGATGCCTTGCCTCCATTATGGAGGCGCCGTTCTCGAAACCCGCGGCGGGCCTTCGATGCCTTAGTAACTCCTGCTGAAAGAGAGTTGTACAACGCCCACGTGTTTAGTATCCATAGATTGTCACCATGAAAAACACCGGGATGTTGATATTGAATACGGTTACACACTTCACATACGTGCGAATGCGCTTCTCAGTGCTGCATGCGCGCGTTCAGCGCCATCTGTCCCACGCAAATGGGCGTAATGCTTCCGAACGGTGTCTTCCTTGTCATGAAGCACCTGAGCTGCGATTTCCCAAGCGCCAGGCATCGCCTTCAGAATTGCAGTTCCGTTGATGTAGCGGAAAGCATGAGGTCCAACTCCAGGACAATTCAACAGATAGTGCTTGGTCAGATGGAATACTCGCCGGTTAAGCGTTTCCCAGCCTTTGGTGGCAGCTTCGCCATCAGCCGACAGAAAGACATAATCGGTTTCCCGGGCATGTGGCAGTAGTGGCCGGTAGCGCTTGATGTACCTTTCAAGGTCACTCCAAAGTGCCTCATCAACCGGCATGTCATAAGGTCGGTCCTTGGCTGCCCCCGCTTGGTTTTTAAAATACTCGGGAGGAATCACTATCCGCCATGAACCATCAGTGGTTTGCCTTAACTGGCCTGAGTTGTCATCCCTGTAGCTCAGCAGCTTCATGTTCTTTGCACGTAGCGGATTTGAGGCAAGAAGCTTGATGAGCAGGAGGTCTCGTGCCCAGATAGCTTCGGTAAGGCCGCCTGTACTGGGGCGATGAGTTTTCATCCGTTGCACCATGTCGCTGACCTCCTCCATGGGATTCGAGAGTTCCAATATGGCCTTGATGGGCTCGAATGTGTCCCGGGACTGCTTTTGCCGTGGGGTAAGTTGCTTCAAGGTTTTTTTAGTCCACTCAAAGGCCTTGGCGCATAACTCTGGCCAGCCAATGTCCCGACTGAGTGCAACATGCAGTGAGGCGGCCAGATGGGGGGATTGCGTTAGATAACCAGTGATGGGGTGAACCAGGCTTTTGACAAACTTGATGAAGCCGATGATGCCTTCATGGATTTTTCCGTCGGCACGTTTGACCAGCCATTGGATGTAGTTGGACAGGTGGTTTATCGCCAGAACGCAGGTGAGTGTCTGCACGGTCTCGCTGGGGAGCTCCGCGCCTCCGGATGTTTTCTGCAATGTGAGCCACCCGCAATATCGGGTTAGTGCTGTCCAGTGAATCGTGGCTGTCGGGCAATATTTGCTGTCGACGAAACAGTACCAAAGGGCTTCGTTTGCGACGAATGTTGTGTGTTCGGTTAAGTCCCATCGACCTCGTGCCTGGCGTTCCAAGGACGGGAGGAGGGAGGTCTTGTAAGAGACAAAGTCTGACCACTCTATTTTGAACGCATCCGATATGATTTTTAGTCGAAAGGGGTTCTGCTGGAACTGGCTGATACGTTTACGGTAGTTGATGGCATTGCTGGTGATAGGGGCGACTGCTGGAGTAACGTCTTCGCCACCCAGCAGGCAAACGAGCGCCCCTGGTTCCATGCCGAAGTACGACTCCAATCGCCTGAGTTTGGGTATCGATGATGTCTGAGGTGTCGTTCCAGATGACCAGCGCTGGAGTGCGGAGTGCGAAATGCCAACGTTTTTCGCCAGTTTTTTGATACCACCTGCCTCTGACAGCAGTTCCCGGATGGCTATCTGAAAAGGTGGAAAGGTGCCGGTGTTGGCGGCCCGTTCCCGGTCCATCTGCAGCAATAACGAGCGCCAATGACCGAGCAAGTTTTTTCGGTTCGCAATATAGCTCGTGCTGCGTTCTTCTTTGGTTAGCCTTGTGACATGCTCGCCCAGTCGGCGATAGTAGGCCGCGCGCAGATGAGAGCCGATTGCGCACTCTGCGCTGAAGCCATGGTCGGCCATAAAGGCCTTCATGGCAGTGAGATGGTTACTCAGGACCTGCGGGGATTTTCCGGTCCGTGCCATGGCGGTTTCCATGGCGACAACTAGCTGGCTGAATGTGGTGTCAGTGGTGGTCACGGGCTTTTTCCGTTGTGCCCGACTGATACGCTGCGCTGTCTGCGAGTAATTATGTGACGCCGGCAGGAAGAAATGAGCCATGAGCCTAACTCCTTGTTTCATACAAGATAGCATAAAACTATCAATGTGCACTGCCTTACAAGGCGTAGGCTATCGTTCTCATTATTTCTGTGCAGGGAGTGCATCAGTCGGGCGAGTTCAACTCGCCCTCGGTATAGCGAATCCGCAATATTTTCAGGGGTAATCAGAGCTAAATTGTGCTCTGCCATGCTTCCTGGGCGGCAACCAGTCGACGTTTCCAGGCGGCTACGGCCTTTTCGGTCCAATACACATGTTTTCCCAGGCGGATTGGCGGCGGAAATGAACCGTCACGAACCATGTTTTCAAGGGTCCGGACCGAGATTCGGAGGTGTTGGCAAAGTTCGTGTTTGGAAATAAATTGGGTGTTGTCGTTGAGGGTCATAGCAGGCTCGAAAGCATATTTGGGCCTTGTGTAGCAATCTTCGGTGTTTTCTTTGAATTTCCGCCGCTCGCTATCAGAGTTCAGTTGCCGCTGTAAGCGAGCCCGGGGTTGATGCGCTTTCGGTCAGCTCAGATTTCAAAAACCTACGCCAAAATCCGCCAACGGCTCCACCTATCCAAGGGCTTGGCAAAGTTTAGGGTTTGTTGCTTGGGTAACCGATTTTTGGCGGCGTCATGAAGACAAGCCAAGCGCCTGTCGCGGTAGCAATCGGTAACCCCGGTGGCGTCTTGGTATGTGACTGACTAGCGAATGCGTTGAGGACGAAGGGGGTCTTCGTTGCAAAGCAAATTATGTTTTGCTATAAAAAGGGCGACACTGGAAGCTGGCACTTCCCGAGTCAGATGTTTTGTCTGTCCAGCAGCATCACTATTGCAAATACCAGCGCTTTACTGATGTGGCGTTTCAGTCTTAGCAATTTCCAGGATATTCAAAGTTCCACCAAGAAGCCCCGCTTGTCGGGGCTTCTTTATGATGACCTCCCTGTCGCCTGGTTTGGGGCGGGCAGGGGCGCCTAAGGGGGGCATTTCTAGTTACGGTGTAGGTGACCTCATAACCTGAGAAAACGGGACCCATAAATTGAGAAATTTATGGGTCGTTTTTTCTCAATAGTTAATGCCACTGGAACGCAGTCAGGTGTTGGTTGCGACTGCCTGATGTCCCCAGCGTCTTGTCACGAAGGACGGCACTCGACCTATCTCGGACATTCGCCGTCCGTACCGGCTACGTCGACTTCAGTGCACATTGCCGCCAAACCATCAGGGCTGATTCCCTTGTCGCTTCACTTGTTGTGCTGCCGAAATGCCTTCCAGAGCATCAGGTCGTAGCTGATTTTCAATACCCCGCAAGCGACCAACGGTGCGGCAAGCCAGCCTGCTGCAAACAGCGCCCCACCAATCGTCGGACTAATGGCCGACGCCAAGCTGCGCGGGACAGCCGTAAAACTTGCTGCCGCCGAACGCTCCGCCGGTGTCACCACCTCCATCACGAAGGCGCTGCGCACTGGCACGTCCATCTGCGACAACAGCGCTCGTACGAAGAGCAGTGCAAACGCCAGTTCGAGACTGGGCACAAAGGCCGCCATGATGAGGCAAATGCTGGCGGGGATATGGGTGAACACCATCGTATTCACCAAGCCGATGCGCTCGGCTACCTTCGGGGCAATGAGTTGCGACAGCGCAGACAACAGCCCCGCCCAGAAGAAAAAGTTGCCAGCGGACAAGAGGGATAGGTCGAAACGCTGAAAGAACCAAAGCGCCATCAAGGCATTGATTACCAGCCCTCCCGCAAAGGAATCCAGGGAGAACAGCAACGCCAATCGAACCACGACGCCCTTCGATTCGGCCAGCGGTTGCGCTGGTGCTGCCTCGGACTCCCGTTCCTGCACCGGTATCCCGCGATACAGCAGCCAGACCACGCCACCCACTAGCCCGTAGACCAGGAACATCACCCGGAATGCCGTCAGCTGTTCGATACCTATGGTCGCCACCAGCAGTTGTGGAAGACCGGACGCCAGCGCACCCAATGCGGCAAACAGAGCGCCCAGCAAGGAATAGCGCGCAAACACGGCAGTACTGGCAGCGCCGTGGCTGGACTCAGCCAACCGGGCGTGTTCGAGAGGCAGAAACACGCTGACATCGCCGGAACTGGGATTCAGGGTGCCAATGAAAGCGACCAGGAGCAGCGGCCAGAAGGCCGACAGGCTGGCGAAGGAAAGTCCAGTGCCCAACATCAGCAGCGCGGCGCCCAGCAGCAGATGCCGGTGATGGAAACGATGACCCCAGGCACCGACCGCCAGGGTGGCGAAGGCTGACCCCAGTAATGTAGCCGTGCTCAGGAGGCCTACCTCAAGTGTTCCAAAGCCGAGTGCCAGCAGGTAGGCCGGCAACAGAACCGCCACATAGCCATCGGCAAACGCCCGCAGCGCCTTGCCCACCAAGAGGGGCAGGACTACGCGTTCAACGCCATCCGGCAGGAGCCATCGACCAATCACTTCAGCCCCAAAAACCGACCTACCTTCTTCAAGGGTGTATCGCCACACCACGCGTAGAGCGCATCGTAAATGACCATGCCGTGGACCAGCATCTCGTGGTCATCGGTGAAATTCAGCGACAGCCCTTTGGAGATGGCTAGCAGGCCAGCTGCCTCCTTGGCCAACTCTGGCTGCCCGCAATCCGCACCACGCACAATGAGCGCCAGCTTGTTCAGTGCCGTATCTTGAAGTGCGTACTTGGCAATGAAAGCATCGAAGCTGCACTGGTCGCCATGGTGTCCCAGTTCGACATTGGGCACGTCGTAGGGAATTGCCCCGGTTTCGGTTGCAATCCGCATCACGTCGCCAGCGGGGACGTAGAGAAACTCCGGGCTTTCATCGACAAACCGGCTGACCAGCCACGGGCAGGCGATGCGGTCAATCTTGGGCCGTTCACGCGTAATCCATTTCATCGGGATACCTCCGTTCGGTTGGGTTGTAGTGGAGTCAGGTTGCCGGCCAGCACTTCCTGGCCATCCAGGAAGAGGCGAATCGTCTGGCCTTGCTGGCGAACCTCGTAGCATTCCTCAGGGGCCTTGGATTTTGCCCAGCGCCAGCAAAGCTCGTTACCCACAACCCGCCAGTGTCCTTGAGCGGGCTTGCCCATATTCATGCCACGTAATTCACCGCCAGCCATAAATTGGTAGGCAAAGTGGACACCATCGCCGAAATCCTGATTGGTGAAGGCTTGGGTAAGCGCATTGCCGCGAAGCTTCATCCAGCCCTTGTCGGCTGCCATCGCATTGAGGGACATGGCGACGGTTGCCATGGCAATAAGCCATCGTGCGCGTCCCATGGCATGGCTCACAGGAAGAAAGTCTTCACCAGAAAGCCGATGACGGCACAGCCGGCAATGACATGGATGACGTTCGCCTTGAAGCGGAACAACGCAATCGCTGCGCCCAAAGCAATGAGGGCCGACACCCATTCAAACGAACCCTCGAAGCCCTTCGGCCACAGAACGTGGTAACCGAAGAACAAGGCCAGGTTCAGGATGACGCCGACCACCGCCGCTGTGATGGCGGTCAGCGGCGCCGTAAACTTCAGGTCGTTATGGGTTGTCTCGATGAAGGGGCCACCCATCAGGATGAAGACGAAGGACGGCAGGAAGGTGAACCAGGTGACCAGCATGGCTGCCACAGCACCGGCCAGGAACAGGCTGTCCGGGCCGAACACCCCTTTGACGTAGCCACCGACGAAGCCCACGAAGGTGACGACCATGATGAGCGGCCCCGGCGTGGTTTCGCCCAGCGCCAGGCCGTCAATCATCTGCGTCGGCGTCAGCCAGCCATAGTGCCCGACGGCACCCTGATACACGTAGGGCAGTACGGCGTAGGCGCCACCGAAGGTCAGTAGCGCGGCCTTGGTAAAGAACCAACCCATCTGGGTTAGGGTATGGTCCCAGCCGTAGCTGGCCGTCAGTAGCCCCATCGGAATCAACCACAGCAAGCCGCCCACGATAGCGACTTGCCATAGGTGGGTCCAGCTGAACAGGGCATGCACCGGTGTCGGCGTATCGTCGTCGATGAGCGCCCGGCCGAACGACTTGTCTGCCTTGCCATGACCACCACCGGCCTTGAACTTGTCCGGAGCGATGCGACCGCCGAAGTAGCCAATGGCGGCCGCCGCTGCGACGATGGCCGGGAATGGGACATTGAGCGCAAAGATAGCAACGAACGAAGCGGCCGCGATGGCCCACAGCACGTTGTTCTTCAGGGCACGCGAGCCGATGCGATGCGCTGCCTGAACCACAATGGCCGTCACCGCCGGCTTGATGCCGTAGAACAGGCCGGCCACCAGCGGCACATCGCCGAAGGCAATATAGACCCACGACAAGCCAATCAGGATGAACAACGAGGGCAGCACGAACAGGCCACCGGCCACGATGCCGCCCCAGGTGCGGTGCATCAGCCAGCCGATATAGGTCGCCAGTTGTTGTGCCTCCGGGCCGGGCAGCACCATGCAGTAGTTCAGGGCATGCAGGAAGCGCCGTTCGGAAATCCAGCGCCGACGCTCCACCAACTCCTGGTGCATGATGGCAATCTGCCCGGCGGGGCCGCCAAAGCTGATGAAGCCGAGCTTCAGCCAAAAGATGAAAGCCTGCCAGAAGCTGACTTCAGCCGGTTGGGTATCCAATGTTTCGGGTTTTGCAGTCAGGGTGTTCATGATTTGGGGCCTTTCTCAAATGTGGCCTGTAGTCCGTCGAAAATCTTGCTGGCCAGTGCGAGAAGCTGGTCATCATCGGTAATGGTGTCGCGCAGGCCGGCCAAGGCACTCTCAATACCCACAGCCTCGGGCGGTTGTACGCCGCCGACATCGAGGAAATGCACGAGTGAGCCAATGCGTTGCAGCGCGGCGGTTTCCAGCCCGAAGCTGGCCAGCAGAACCTCAAAACTCACCCGGGCGCCGACATGGGTGAAAGCGGCGCCATCGAAATCGAAGCCCAGTGCATCGGCTGGGCAGTCGCTCGGTGACGGCAGCCAGAGAATCGTGGCCTTCGGGTCGATGCAGCGGCGAATCAGCCAGGCGCAGGCCAGCCGGTCCACCCAGGGGCGTTGGCGAGTGGCCCAGACCCGCCCTTGGTAATCAGGAATGTTCAGTTGGGCAATCGCCCCGTGGACCACCGGGTGTGGTTCATCCGGCGACAGGGCCCAGGCCGCTCGCAGTTCCAGGTCACGCAAGGCTGCCTCAGCCTGCTTCTGTGCTTCGCCGGGGAAGAAGTCGATGGCGGCCAAGCCGGTGAAGGCCTTGCGTAGCTTCCGGGCCTGCTTCATTGCATCGTTGGCAGTGTCCGGCGCCAGCTTGTCGCGGGCGCTAGCGATGTCCCCCAGCAGAATGGCAAAGTCGGCACTACGGTCAAACAAGGCGACGAAGTTGCTTTCCTTGGGCTCTTCAAGACGGACCACCAAGGCACTGCCTTCTGCCGCCAGGACATCCGCTGCCACTGTGTCCAGCGTCTCCCGGCAATCCTCGCGTTCCGGCATCAAATAAACACCATCGCGGAGAACCGCGGCGCCTGACGCCTTGAGGTTGCGCCAGGCGCGCATACGGGCTGTCGCGTTCTCCGTGGGCAGACTGGTAATGAGTGCAATCCATGTATTCATGAATACACTCTACAATTAAGTAACGACTTCTACAAATACGTTCTTAAGCTACGCATAATGTGGATGCCTTAAGCTCGTGCCACAATCAGTTAACTGTTTCCTTCTCGTCACCATGAGTCCTCGCAGTTCCGCCTTCAATCCGGGCGTTGTCGCCGCTCTCGTCGCTGCCTTGTTATTTGGTGCCAGTGCGCCCATTGCCAAATGGCTACTCCAGGATGCCAGCCCCTGGGTGCTTGCCGGACTTTTGTACTTGGGCTCTGGCATAGGACTGAGCCTGTACCGATTAGTCTCCCACGCGCAACCTGTCTCGCTTCAGCGGGGTGAAACCGGTTGGTTTGCTGGTGCAGTGCTCAGCGGCGGGGTGATTGGACCGGTACTGCTGATGTACGGCCTGACTGGCATGCCGGCGTCTGGTGCGGCGCTTTTGTTGAATGCCGAAGGGGTTTTGACCGCGCTGCTGGCATGGGTGGTCTTCAAGGAGAACTTCGACCGTCGCATTGGGCTGGGGATGCTGACAATTGCTGGCGGTGCGGTGGTTCTGAGTTGGCCAGGCGAAGCACGGTTTGCCGGAGCGTGGCCGGCGCTGGCCATTCTTGGTGCTTGCCTGTGCTGGGCTATCGACAATAATTTGACGCGTAAGGTATCGCTGGCCGATGCGACTTGGATTGCTGCCATCAAGGGCTCCGTCGCGGGTAGCGTTAACCTGATGCTGGCACTTCTGCTTGGCGGAGAAATGCCTAATTGGTGGTCAATCCAGGCGGCACTGGTGGTTGGTCTTTTGGCTTATGGCGTCAGCCTTGTTTTATTCGTGATTGGGATGCGACATCTCGGCACTGCCCGGGCCGGCGCCTATTTCTCAGTGGCTCCGTTTTTCGGAGCCGTTCTCGCAGTCTTGAGCGGTGAGTCGGTCACCCTCCCACTTCTGGTGGCAGGTGCGCTCATGGCGCTAGGAATTTGGCTCCATCTGACGGAGCGGCACGAACATCAACATGCTCACGCAGCCATGGAACACACCCATGAGCATGTCCATGACGAGCACCACCAGCACACGCACGACATGCCTGTTCCGCCGGGCACCAAGCATACCCATGCGCATCGGCATGAGCCCATGGTGCACGTCCATGCCCATTTCCCCGATGCGCATCATCAGGGGCACACGCACTGAGGAAGACTAGGGTTGAGCCTCGAGGTGCGGAATAACCCGAACTAGCACAATACGAGGTCCGTTCATCTTCTTCACAACAGCATCGAACTGCGGGAACTCAATACGCTGCCCTTCTTCTGGCAGGTCTCCCAACTTCTGCATGACGAGACCGCCGATGGAGTCCACCCCGGACTCCTCAATGTCGATGCCGAGGGCGCGCTCCAAGGTAAAGATGGACAGGCTGCCTTTGCCAATCAACGACCCATCATCCAGTTTTGACCATTCGTTCTGGCTCTGCCTGAACTCGTCCCGAATCTCGCCGACCAGAGCGCCAAGGAGATTATCCAAAGTCACATAGCCTAAAGGGTGGGCGTTCTCGAAGGCCACGATGGCAAAGTGCGGGGCGCCTTGGCGGAAGCGTCGGAACAGTTCCGTGGCTGGCAAGCGGGGCGATACCACCTGAGCAGGACGCACCAATTTTTCCAGTGTCTCCAGGGCGGGTGTTTTCTGGAATGCAATAAACACATCCTTCAGGTGGACCACGCCCTTTATATGCCCATCGGCATCCAGATACGGATAACGGCTGTAGCGATGCTGAGCAATTTTCTCCAGGCTTGCTTCCAGAGAGTCGGCCTCATCAAGGGTGACAGCCTCCTGGAAAGGGCGCATGAGGTCGGCCACTTCCAGGTCTCGGAAGTCGAGCGCCTGCGCCAACACCCGCCATTCGTCCTGGGTGAAGCCTTGGTCGGCGCGTGAGGAGCGCAGGATGACCTTGAGTTCTTCAGCCGAGTAATGGCTGTCGTGACCATGCGCCACATCCAGATTCACCTTGCGCAGTACCCAGTTGGCGCTATGGTTCAGCACCCAGATGGCGGGATACATCGCCCAGTAGAAGGCGTAAAGGGGTGGAGCCGTCCATAGGCCGACTCGCTCCGAGACCCGAATCGCCATGGACTTGGGGGCCAGCTCGCCGACCACGATATGCAGGTAGGAGATGATGAAGAAGGCCGTGAAGAATGCAATGCCGTGAATCAGGCGCTCGTTATCAACACCGGCTGCGGTCAAAATTGGCGTCAGCAGGTCCGCGAAGGCGGGTTCGCCGACCCAGCCCAGACCGAGAGATGCGAGAGTAATGCCCAGCTGGCAGGCGGACAGGTAAGCATCGAGGTCCTGATGCACCTTGGCGAGAATACGGCCACGCCAGCCATGGGATTTGGCTATCGCCTTGACGCGTGTTTGCCGGAGTTTGACTAGCCCAAACTCGGCTGCGACGAAAAATCCGTTGAGAAGAACAAGTAATAGAGCAACAACGATGAGAAACAGGTTACTACCCATACAGCGGACACGTTGTGCCCTGCACCTTTCTTTGAGTTTCTAATGCCTTGATATTAGCTGAAGCGGCCTGAGCAGTCGAATCAGGCCGCCTCAGAGGATACTTATTGGCGCTTACCGTCTGTCATAGAGCATGTGTCGAATCTGCCCGAACCGCAGATACAGGGCCGGCACCACAACCATGTTGAGTAGGGTCGAACTCGCCAGCCCGAACAGGATGACCACCGCCATCGGCGACTGAATTTCGCTGCCCGGCTGGCCGGCAGCCAAGGCCAGCGGCACCAGTGCCAGTCCTGCTGCCAAGGCGGTCATCAGAATGGGGACCAGGCGTTCCTCCGCGCCACGAATCACCGCCTCACGGGCGTCGCGTACGCCTTCCTCCTCCACCAGGTGGTGAATGTGGGCAATCATCATCACGCCGTTCCGGGTGGCGATGCCGAAGAGCGTGATGAAGCCGATGATGGAGGCGACCGACAACACGCCGCCGGTCGCAAACACCCCGACGACACCGCCGATAATGGCCAGCGGCAGGTTCAGCATGACCAGCAGAGCATCCCGAGCGGTACGGAAGGCCACGAACAGCAGCAGGAAGATACCCACCGTGACGACCAAACCGAGCAGCAGCAGGACACGGCCCGCCTCTTCGGCGCTTTCGAACTGGCCGCCGTACTCGATGTGATAGCCCTGCGGCAGTTTCACCTGGGCAGCGACCTTACCGCGGATGTCATCCACGACACTCGCCAGGTCCCGTCCGGCGACGTTGGCCATGACTACCATCTTGCGCTGCACGTTCTCGCGGGTGATGTAGTACGGCGCCCGGTCATTGCGGATGTCGGCCAGCGCGGACAAGGGCAGGCGGGCGCCAGTCGGTGTCGTCACCAGCGTTGCTCGCACAGCGTCAAGCGTTGCCTTGTGCGACGGGTCGAAACGCACGCTGAGGTCGTAGGTGGCTTGGCCCTGCTGCACCCGGCTTACCGCCATGCCCGAGAAGGCCGTCTCGACTGCCTCGGCCACCTGGCGCACCGACAGGCCGTGGCGCGCCAGCGCATCCCGCTTGAAGCGCATGGTCAGGAAGGGAATGTCGCTTTGCTGTTCGTCGGAGACATCGACAGCGCCCGGCACCGCCTTGACCAAGGCCTTGATGTCCGTGGTCAGGCGGCGCAGTTCGCTCAGGTCAGGCCCGAATATCTTGATGGCAATGTTCGAGCGGTTCCCCGACAGCATGTGGTCGATGCGATGGGAAATTGGTTGGCCGATGACCACCTGGGTGCCCGGTACGCTCGCCAGGTCGCTGCGTAGCGCCGCGAGAAACGCTTCCTTGCTGCGCTCGCCCATCTTGAGCGTGACCTCGATTTCCGAGGCCGAGACATCCATGGCGTGCGGGTCGCCTTCGGCGCGCCCTGTACGCCGAGCGGTGGCCACTACCTCCGGCTGGGAGAGCAGGATTTGTTCGACCATCTGGCCGAGCTTATCGGACTCCTCCAGCGATGTGCCTGGCCAGGTCGCCGTGCTGACGGTCAGGGTGCCTTCGTTGAAATCGGGAAGGAAAGCTCGACCGGCGACGGCCAGTGCCACCAGCGACACCAGCAGCAGGGCCAGGCTTACCGTAGCGACTAATTGCCAGTGACTCACCGTGGCGGTCAGCAGGCGGCGATACTGTTCGTGCAGCCGCTGGATGAAGCGCGGTTCGGTATTCTGCTCGACGATTTTGGCGTGGGGCAGAAACAGGGCGGACAGTACCGGTGTCACCGTAATGGCCACCAGCAGCGATGCGCCCAGGGAAACCACATACGCGAAGCCCAAAGGCACCATCAACCTGCCTTCCACACCACTCAAGAAGAAGAGCGGCAGAAAGACCAGCACGATGATGAGCGTGGCGAAAACAATCGACCCCTGGATTTCACGCGTGGCAGCTAGGACGACATTGGCCACCGCCTTGCGCTCACTTTCGGGCTTGAGCAGGTTCTGGCGCAGACGCCGCACGATGTTCTCGACGACGATGATGGCGTCGTCCACCAGGGCACCAAGGGCGATGGCCATGCCACCCAATGTCATGGTGTTGATGGTGGCGCCTAGGGCTTTCATGGACAGCACGGCAGCGACCAACGACAGCGGAATGGCGACCAAGGTGATGGCAGTGGCCCGAGCCGACATCAGGAAGGCGAATACGATGGCGACGACCAGAATCGCACCGTCGCGCAGGGCGGTCAGCAGGTTCTCGATGGAGACCCGGATGAAGTCGGCTTGGCGGAAGATGTGTCGCTCAATCTTCATCCCCTGGGGCAGGCCGGCCTGTATCTCTTCGAGGGTGCGGTCGAGGCGGTCCGTCAATTCCAGGGTATTGGCCCCTGGTTGTTTCTGGATGCCGAGCACGACGGCCGGCTGGCCGTTGTGTGAACCGATGCCCCGCTTGGGCGCAGCGCCAATGCCGACCTCGGCGATATGCCGGACCAGAATCGGTTGCCCATCATGCACCGCGACCACGGTATCGGCGATGTCGTCGAGCACGTTGATGCGGCCCAAGCCCTGAATCAGGTATTCCTGGCCAGACTCGACGTAGAAACCAGCCGAGGCATTCTGGTTGGAGTCCCGTAGCGCCTGCATCACCTGGTCGAGCGTCAGCCCATAGGCCGCCAGCCGGTCCGGCTTCACGGTGACCTGGAACTGCTGGGTATCGCCGCCAATCGGCAGCACCTCGGCCACACCCGGCACCGCGAGAATACGCCGGCGCAGCACCTGGTCGGCTGTGTTCTTCAGCTCCAACCCATTGTGCTTGTCCGAGGCCAGCGCAATGAAGAGGATTTCCCCCATGATGGAGGCGGCGGGCGTCATGGCGGGTGCCCGCACCTCCGGCGGCAATGATGCGCGGGCCAGTTGCAGGCGCTCGGCGACGACCTGGCGGGCCAGATAGAGGTCGGTGCCCCACTCGAATTCGACAATGACCACTGACAGGCCAATCTTGGTGGCCGAGCGTACGCGGCGAACGCCCGGGGCCCCGTTCAGCGCTGTTTCGATGGGAAAGGTTACGAGGCTCTCGACATCGGTCGGCGCCATCCCTTGCACCTCAGTTACTACCGTCACCGACGGCGCGGTCAGGTCGGGGAAGACGTCCACCGGCGTCCGGGAAGCTTGCCAGCCGCCCCAGCCGAGTAGCAGGATGCCGGCCAGGACGACGAAGAGCTTGTTGCGTAGCGACCACGCAATGATGTGTCCAATCATGCTGTCACCTCATCAGTGCGCGTGGCCATGACCGATTTCACCGGTCTTGGTGGCGGCCAGTTTCACGAGGTAGGCCCCACGGGAGACGACCCGCTCGCCGGGCAGAAGCCCATCGACGACCTCGAGCCAGTCACCGTCGCGGGCGCCGGTACGGATGGCGCGACGCTCAAAGGCTTCCCCGTGTTTCATCACGAAGACGGTAGGAATGCCTCCTTCATCGAGAACGGCAGCCGCCGGCACGGCAACAGCCTCCTTGGCCGCTGCGAGCAGGACTTGCCCCTTCACCGCCATGCCAAGGCGCAGGCGTTCATCGGGCTGGCGGAACTCATAAACCACTGGCACCGTCCGGGTCGCGGCATCGACGGCACCACCGACGGCAATCAATCGCCCGTTCTTGCCATGGGTAATCTCGAAGCGCTCATCCACGCCATCCACTTGGAAGGTGGCCCCAACCGGCGATTTCAGGCGGGCGGCATCGACTTCGGGAACCCGTAGTTGCAGCCAGAGCACGCTGCGGTCGGCGACATGGAAGAGTAGGCTTCCTTCCTGGGCAAAGCCCCCCGGTGCAATACGGATGTCGACAATGGTGCCGGTAACCGGGGCTCTGAGCGGCACACCGCCAGCGCTACTGCCATACTGAGCCAGACGCGCCTGGGTCGCCTCGAAATTGGCCTTGGCCGACTCCTCCGCGCCGCGTGCCGCCAATAGACGTTTTTCGGGGACGGCTTCGTCCTTGAAGAGGCTCTCCATCCGGGCATGTTCGCGTGTCGCCAGGTCGAGCTCGACCTTGGCCCGGCGGGCTTCCGCTTGCAGCGAGGCCATATCGGTGTCGCCGCCCAGCCGCGGGGCCAGGTAGGCCAGAACATCACCTTTCTTCACCGCCTGGCCGAGGACCGGGAAACTGCCTGCCGGCTTGATTTGTCCGGCGGCTGTCGCGGTTATCAGGGCTTCACCATCGGGCCGGGCGCCGAGCGTCCCCGAAGCGGTGATAGCGGCGCGCAGAGGACGTTTCACTACCTCTGCCGTGGCAAAGTCTACCTTCCACTGCTGTTCCTTGGTGAAGCCGATACCGCCTTCTTCCTCCTCGCCCGGTACGGCATCCGCGGACTTGCGGTCATTGAAGACTGTCACCTGCCCGAGCGTATGGCGAACCGAGAAATCCTTGGTGGCTACTTCGATGACCAGGTCGCGTTGGCCGGCCTGCTTCGGCGTCGCCTCAGGCCGGAAAATGCCAGCCTGGCTCGCGCCATCGACGCTGAACTGTTCTTCGGGGAGATTGCCGCCAGACAGGATGACGGTCACTTTGCCAGCCTCTAGTGCCCGGAAATTCGCCAGCGTGGTCAAGTGTGCGGCGAAAGCGGATTTTTCGCCGACCACCAGGCGGGGAAACTCGACGAACAACTCGGTCTTGTCGGTGAAGTGGGTCCGCTTTTCCCCGGCGGGACCGTGGTCGTGGCCATGGCCGGCCGCTTCAGTATGACCGTGACTGTCGTGGGATGCCGGCGAGGTGCTCTCTTTATTGCAAGCAGCAACGGATAGGGTTGCACAGAGGAGTGCGATGAGGGTCTTGTTCATGGATTCGTACTCCCGGTCAGGAGGTCATATTCGATTCGTGCCTGGCGGGCCTTCCAGTCGAGCTCGAGGGCATTGATTTCAGTGTCCAGGGCACCCCGATAGGCATCGAGGAGCTCCAGCAGCGACGACTCCCCGCCCTTGTAGGCAGATTCGGCGATGCGCAGAAGTTCTGGTGTATCAGCCAGCGCACCAGCTCGATAATCCTTGGCCGCGCGGATGAGTCGTTCCATCTGCTGATGTAGCCCCCGCAGTTCGCCCTCGGCACGGGCTCGTGCCAGATTGAATTCGCCGCGGGCATTCATCGCCTCCGCGGTGGCGCGTTGCTGGCCGGCCTGCTGGCGGTCAAACAACGGCAGGGGAACAGAAACAGACACCACGGTGCTGGTCTCGTTGCCCAATGAGGTTTCACGCCGTTTGGGTCCGACGCCAAGGGTGACATCAGGTATCCAGCCACGGCCAGCAGCTTTGCCTTCGAGGTCAGCCGCTTCAGCCCGCCGTGAAAGCACTTGCAGGTCCGGGCGCCGCTCAATGGATTGGACGTCATCAGCCATTGCTTTGGGAAGTGCCGGCAACAGGTCGCCGACAATTGTGTCTGGCGAGTTGCCCGGGGCGCCCAGCAAGGCGGCAAGCCGCTGCGCGGCGCGGTCCAGGTCGCTTCTGGCGGAATTTAAGCGGAGTTCGGCATTTTGACGCTCGCGGGCCAAGCGGCGCCGGTCGTAGCCGGACGCTTCGCCAGCCTTGGCCAGCTTCTCGATAATCCCTTCCACGCGCTTGAAGCGTTGTGTCCAGGCCTCGGTCGCACGAACGACCTCCTGCTTGAACAGGGTTTCGTGGAATCGGTGCCGAATTTCCGCCGTCCACTGCGCATGCCGGAGGCGGTTACCGGAATAGGCTGCCTCGACACGCTGTTCGGCTGCTTCGCGGCGTAATCCACGGCGGCCGGACAGGTCGAAACTCTGGGACAGCAGCCAGGTTTCTTCGTTGTTCACGTTGGCGCCACGTCCCCGGTCACTGGTGTACCCAATGGTCGGATTGGGGAGTACGCCAGCCGCCAGTACATCGGAACGGGCAATATCAACCTGGGCTGTATCCAGGTCGGACAACTCTGGCCGTGCCAAGCCGCGACGAATCGCGTCGGCCTCGGTCAGCGTTGCGGTTTGCGCCCACGCAGCACAATGCAGCGTGAGCAACACAATCGGTAATAGGTGTCGCATCGGAACCCTCGAAAATTAACAATGGGACGAGGTTGCCGGCGGACGACAGCATGCTCTGCCAAAACGGCAGAGGGATACATAGCCAGCCAGCTTAGCGCAGGGCTAGCGGCGGGCGGTCAAACAGTGGGGGGATGTGCGACGAAAACGACGGTCCAGGCCAGGGAGGATGCGCCTCTGGCTGCGGAACACCCAGATTCACTCTGGGTTCGATGACAAACATCGTGAAGACCGGGTGGAAATGGCCGTCATGGTGGTCACTGTCGTGATGGTCCGGGGTGAGTAGCCCGGATATATCATCATCGTGCTCATGATGGTCGACGCTGTGGCGGTCGGCATCATGGTAGTGAAATACGGCTGCTGTCTCGTCATTCTCAAAATGACCATGCAACGATGCTGCAGCCGCCCAGGTAACCTGGAGCGGGAGTAGGAATATCAGCAGGATTGCGAGAATTCGGCGCATTTGGTCATTGTAACTGGTTGACTGAAGGATTGAGCGTCAGCAATTCAGCCGATAGCTGCCGAGTTTTAACGACCAAATGAATGGCTGCAACTGGCCGCCAGCACTCGGTGACGAATGACCGCTTCCTGGCAGCGAAACTGAAAAGGGTTTAGGTTCTCCAGAAGCGCGATTTGGTGATACCACGGCAATTGTCCAAGCGGCGCTTGGATAATTGCTTCCTCCTGCCATAGGCTACGCCTATTTGGTCTGGCTTGCTCATGCGCTTGGGCATAGGAACTTCCCCTGTTGCCGGAAAATCAGACTAGTATTGTGCTACTTAGCTGGCTTTTTTCCTGTGCAAGCATTGGATGCTGGCCGCACGCGTTGACGGGGGGAGCGTCTTCTCAGACTCGTCAATATGCTGGTGCCGCGGTGGGGTAAAGTAAATTTCTCGGCTTTTGTGTCGAGTTTTCTTGCCTTATGCATCCCCATCGCCCGGAAAACCTTATCTGGTAAGGGAGGGTTTTCCGGATTATGAGGTCACCTACATACGGTTTCTGGTGTGGTGGTACAATTTGCCCACCTGAAATTTCTGAGACTTTTCTGAGACTTCGGGTTTCGATTGGCTGCGTTCTACTGCGTTTTGGTGCGGTTGTGTACGCGCTAAGTGATTGAATAAACTGGTTGTTGCGTATGGTTTTTGGCTGCGGGCACTTTTGAAAATCCGCGTGTCCGTGGTTCGATTCCGCGATTGGCCACCAAAGTTTCAAACAAAAAGCCCGGTACTTGTACCGGGCTTTTTGTTTTTCAGGTTGCAGGCTGGCGGCGAAAGAATCGCCTTGGTGTCGGAAAATTTGACAGTCTGTACCATTTTTTCTTTGTTCGGCGCCTAAGGCAGTTACAACCGATTGATATATATAACCAAAGTCAGATTGGTTCGGAATTTGCTTACCTATTCGTAATTATTCGATAGGAGGGGATTGTGTCCATAAAAGCCGCTTTTGCACTCGTCGTGTTCTGGTTTTCATCCCTGGCAAACGCCGCCTATGTCACGATCGACGAGGTTGGCATGGATGCAATTTTTTCCCAGGCCAGTTTTGGCAACAGCAAAGTCGATATCCGTATTGGAGCGCAAACCCAGTTGGTGTTTCCTGACTTGTTGGATATCTCTTCCGATGCGGAAATCAGTAGTCTCTTTGCCAAGCATGTCGGTTCGCAGACTGTAGTTAATTTCTACTTTGTGGATACGATCAGCGCTTGTGGCGGTTCGATCAACGTCAATTTCATCGGGTGCGGTGAGGTGGTCGGACAGGACTTTGTGGTCGAGTCTGATTGGGCGGCCGATCCGGTCTATGGCGCCAATCTTCTGGCGCACGAATTGGGTCATAACCTGGGTTTGGTGCACCGTAGCGGCAATGTGTTGATGGATCCGTTTATCAGTACGTTTTCGGAATTAAATGCGGCTGAAGTGGCGACGATCTTGAGTAGTCCCCTTGTTCACTCAGATGCAAATGGCTTGTTTATCTTGATCAATCCGGTTCTGATCGTTGCCGCAGCGAACGGTGTTCCCGAGCCCGCTACCTTGCTGTTGATCTGTGCAGGTCTTCTGGCAGGCGTGGGTGTGAGAGGCCGTTTTCGTACCCAGTCGGCGTGATTTCTCGTCTGTCTGGCCGGCCCGCATCTCGGGGCTGGCCCGGTGGAAAATCAATCGCACAATGATGCGCTTATTGTCGCGACAGCTTGCGGCGATCTGCGGCATCTTGATATTTCCTGTTTGCGCTTGGGCTCAAGTGGCTGCTACGGACTCTTCGATTCACGAATGTATCAGCATGTTTTGTTTTGAACGCCCGGCTTCTCTGCGTCGTCTGGCGAACATTCCCGTCGATTCGCAGGCAGTCCGTTACCGAAGCGACGATTTGGTATTGACGATCGAGGTTGGTGCTTATCCGTTTGCGGTTGATCATCTTGCGCAGTCGGCTCCGAAATGCATTTCCGTTGGGGGGCGCAACGGGCAGGTGTGGCAGGGTGAGCATGAGGTGGTTGTTATTGTTCGCTATGATGATCCGGCCGGCGCAAGACCGGTTTGGGTTTCGTTGAGCTTTCGTTTTTCTGGTCGGGTTTCGCTAGAAGTGCTGCGACCAATTGTGCAGAGCGCGGTATTCAACTCGCCACGTTGAGTCATCGGTGGGCGCGCAGTCTGCCGAGCGCATCGGTGAATGTGCATCAATCCCTTATTCCGTTGCTGATTTGCGGCCGCCTATTTGGTCGTCTTCCGCGTAAAAGCTTATGCTGATGTTTTTTCGGTGCAGATAGAGCTTGAGCGGTTTCCGTTTGCCGTGCTACTCGCTGCGAGAATTGGCATAAGAGGGATAAATGACTAGTCCGAACACATCGAGCACAACCAGCATTTTCCAGGCGAGTTCGAATCCGAATATCGATCCTTTGCTCAACGAGGCTTTTGAGAAATGGGGTGGTGCTCTTGGGCAAGGGGCTGTGCTTTCTTACAGTTTTCCTTGGTTGAACGGGCAATCGGCGTGGTGGCAATCGCCCAGCTATAGCACTGAAAATGAGCCTGGGGCGGCGCAGCACTTCGGGTTTAATGCGGTGCAGATCGGTGCGGCGAGAAGTGCTTTGCAGGCATGGTCGAATGTTGCAAACCTGCAATTCACGGAAGTCAGTGAAAGCAGTTCGAATGTCGGTGACTTTCGTTTCGCCTTTTCGTCGGCATTGCCCAATACGGTCTGGGGGTGGTCCAGCTACCCTGACAATTATTGGGCTAGTGCGGCAGATGTCTGGGTTAATGCGCAATATGGGCGTGAAACGGATTGGTCTGCGGGAACGTACAATTTTGAAGCCCTCATGCACGAAATTGGCCATGGTCTAGGCTTGAAGCATCCAGGGAATTACGGTGGTGGCGTTGGTCCGTTCCTGGACTCCGCGCTGGATGACCGCAATCACACGATCATGTCGTACAACGATGAAAATAATGTTTATCCCGATGCCGCCTACGTTAACGGCGTTTGGGGATGGCGGCATTATTACATCTATCAGGACTCGCCGATGGTGTTGGATATTGCCGCAATCCAGTACCTTTATGGTGCGAATATGGCCTATCGAACCGGCAATGATACCTATGCGTTCAGTCCGGCCAATCCATTTTTCCATACGATTTGGGATGCAGGGGGTGTGGATACAATCGATGCCAGTGCTTACTTATTGAATTGCTTAATCGATCTGACGCCGGGGCATTATTCCAGTCTGCGCATTGCACCCGCAGCGGATACCGGAGGTGCGACCACAACGTATGACGGTTCCGACTGTTTGGGTATTGCTTATGGCTGTCTGATTGAAAATGCGATTGGTGGGTCCGGCAACGATACGTTTGTTGGGAATGCAGCGAATAATGTGATTGATGGTGGAGCGGGGGGCGATACCCTGAGTTTCTCCGGTTCCTTTGCTCAGTATCGCTTTGCTTATGATCAGCCTTCAGGATTTCTTGTCATCACCGATCAGGTTTCCGGGCGTGATGGGCAGGATGCGGTTCGCAATATCGAGCGCTTTGTATTTGCCGATGGCAGTCGAGCGCTTTCGGAGTTAGGGCAGTCTCAGTCGGGGTCTGCTGCGAACGACATTTTTTACAGCGGTCCGGGGAGTGATGCATTCGATGGCGGGGGTGGTGTCGATACTTGTCTTTATGGTGGTGTGCGCTCGGCGTATCGATTGCTTGGAAATGCGACGGGATGGACTGTTTCGGGGGCGAACGACGGAACGGATGTCTTGATCAATGTCGAGCGGCTTCAATTCCAGGATAAAAGGATTGCGCTCGATGTTGCCGGCAAGGCCTTGGAAACATTGGAATTCATTGGTGTGGTCGCACCTGTCTTGCGCGACAATCTGAACGTGCGCGGAACAATCCTGGGGATGTTGGATCAAGGACAGTCCTTGCTGGCCCTGTGTCAATTGGCGCTCGATGCCGGTCTTCTGCCGACAGAAAAAGCTGCATTGGCAAGGTCGGTATACAACAATGTCTTCAACACGAGTTCTGGGCCGGAGCAAAATTTGGCCAATTCGCTAATTGCTTACATCGAGCAAAATGGCGCTGCAAAGTTTGTTGCGGCAGTTGCCGGGCTGAATATTAATGTCGATTTGGTTGGTCTGCAGCAGGGAGGTATGGAATTTCTGTGACCGGTTTTTTGAGAGGAGGTCGTGCTCCGAGGTTGCGGCAAAATGAAAAAGCCAACCTTGGGAGGTTGGCTTTTCAATTTGGTGGGCCCGCACGGACTTGAACCGTGGACCAAAGGATTATGAGTCCTTTGAAATTGTGTTTTCTATGTGTTGATTTGTGTTTCAGGGTTTGTGTAAAACATTGAAATTGAATTGATTGTTGGCTCGTTATTCCAAGTTTGACATTGCTTGATATTCCCATGTATTGCGTTAGAATGCCTACATAGCGCCTACATGGAGTCGGTCATGGGCAAGCGGGATAACTTCACAGTGGAACGAGTGGCGGGGTTTAAGTGCCAGGATGGTAAAGCGCAGACCATTTTTTGGGACGGCAAGATTCCTGGCCTAGGGTTGCGTGTAACTGCCACTGGTGCGAAGGCGTATATCTTCGAGACCCGTCTACACGGCAAGACTTTGCGCACGACTATAGGCAGCCCGGATGCATGGCCGCTTGAAACCCAGTGGCGTGTCAATAAGGAAACTGGCGAAAAGGTAGAGCACCAACGGGGTGCGCGCCAAGAGGCTGCACGGCTCAAGTCACTAACTGACCAAGGAATTGACCCTAGGCAGTTGGCGGCAGATAAAGCGGCAGCAGCAGAAGCACACCGAGCCGAGTTAGTGCGTCGGGATTTAACTTTTGGTACAGCTTGGAAAGCCTACGTAGCGGCCCGCTCTCATAAATGGGGTGACTTGTATAAACGTGACCATGAGCGGGCGGTAAAGCCTGGCGGTTTGCCGAGAGGAAAAGGGCGACGCGAAGGGCAGGGCGATGTAACCTATTCAGGGCTGCTCTATCCGTTACTTGATGAGCGCTTGGCAAATATCGATGCGAAACGCCTGGAGTTGTGGCTGGACGACGCAAATATGCGTGGAAAAACTGAAGCAGCTAAGACGTTTCGGATGCTCCGTGCTTGTCTGAATTGGTGCGCAGAGCGTCAAGATTATCAGGGGCTCATTTCCGCCGACGCCCATGCAAACCGTGATGTCCGTGACCTGTTGCAGAAACCGAAGGCAAAAAAACTCGTTCTGCAGCGTGAGCAGTTACAGCTTTGGTTCGAGTCTGTGAGAAGTATTGGCAACCCCTTTAGTGCAGCCTATCTGCAAGGCTTGCTGATAACTGGCGCAAGGCGAAACGAGTTGGGCGAACTGAAGTGGGATGATGTTGATTTTCAGTGGAACAGTCTTAGCATCAAGGATAAAGTGGCCGGTAGGCGAATCATTCCGCTAACGCCGTTTCTTGCTGGGTTGTTGCGCGATTTGAAGCGGATTAATGAAACCCCGCCCAATGTGCGCAAACTCAATGAACTGCAATCCGCAGGCAAGCCTTGGCAGCCATCACAGTGGGTCTTTAAGAGCGAAACATCTGCAAGTGGACGATTGGCTGACCCGCTGCGGCCTTTGCAAAAAGCGATGCAGGCGAGTGGTTTGCCTATCTTCTCGCCCCACGATTTGCGCCGTTCATTTGCAACGTTATCGGAGTGGAGCGAAGTTCCTGCCGGGGTAGTTGCGCAAATCATGGGGCACTCAGCCAGTGCTATTGCCGAGAAGCATTACATTGAGCGGCCATTGGATTTGCTGCGCATGTGGCATATCAGAATAGAGTCGTGGATGCTTGAGCAAGCAGGCATCGAGCAGCCTAAGCCAACGTCAAACCCAGAACTGAAGGTTGTAGCCAGCTAACGAATAGAGCCGCCATGGAAAAGCAATATTTAAAAGACGTTTTGCCAAGGCTTTACAGAGAGACAGAGAATTGGCTTGCATGCGAATGGCCTGATTTGCTTGAGCAATTGCCGCACTTGTTTATTACTGGCAGATGCTCATGTGGTGGCTGCTCAGATTTTTATGTGGACTCCGATATTTCGGAGTTGAGCCGTGAGGGTGGAAGTAGCCTACTTCTAAGGCCGTTGTACTACTCAATGAACAACGGCTTTTTCCTTGGGATTTCTGGAAAAGCAGGTCAAACCAATGGCACGGATGAACACTCATACATCTCGGGATTTGAATTGGGCGGAGGTGATTACGAGGATAGCTACATTCATCGCCGTTTAAATGGATTCGGCTTCAGGCTAGATAGGCCACCGCTAAAGAGAAAGAGAGCGGACACCAGCAGGCGCAGGAGACCCATTTTCGGCAGACCCCCCCTCCGAAATACGTCAATTAAACCGCTCTCGCCTTCTGGTAAGTTTTTGCGAAAACGCAGGGTAATGAAGCGTAAAAACTGACTGCACTAAGGATTGCAACACCGCCGTCTGACGGTTTCAGGCAAGCGGGCCAGAAGGTGTTACCAGCACCGACCGACCCTAACCAACAACTCACTTTATGAGGAAGTGAATCATGGCTAGAGCCAATAGTAACGCAGGCAGCAAATCGGCAAGCTTGGCAACAGATAATGAGCCTTTAACTGCTCAAGCAATGAGGGACTTGTTATCGTTCCTTAAGATTGCCAAACAAAACAATGAAGCATTGGCCGCATGGAATGAACATGTACAACACGAGTGGCCAGTGATTGAGGTCATTGACAACCAGGGCGCTCCAGGAGAGCTTAAATACACGTTCTCTCTCGCCGCAAAGCTGTCGCAATTCATTGGCGCGAAGGTGGCAGCATGAACGCGAACCATGCAGATGACCTCAAAGAGTCCGAGACAGACTGCACCATATCGAAGCGCCGCCAATTGGTCGCACTTGAGGCGTCGTGGGAAATAGAACAAATGTGCAAGCTACTGAGAACTTGTGTCCAACCAAATGACAGTAATGAACATTATGCGGTTCGCGGACTGACAGCACGCATCCAGGAGTTGAACAGCATTTTCATGAGCGCGCTTGGTGACGCGATGGAAACAACAAGCGAACTGGCGCATCGACTTCGTCTTGAACACGAAGAGGCTGCTTAACGAGTACGCCACCCCCAAATCCGACCAGACGAACGGCGGACCCCTTCACCGCCCAGGGGGTGGCAATCAACTGAAGGTTGCACAGAGGGTGCGCGATGGAATATCAATCGACCGCTGAATTGCTTGAAGGCTTCTGGACGACACCATGGGGCGAGTTGCCAGAAAAACAGGCGGCAGCATGGAAGCTTGCAGAGTTTCCTGGGATTAAATGGGATGACATTGGCCCAGAACGACGCAAATTACTCGCCACTCAATACGACCAGAAGAATGACCCGAAAAATGAAGAAGAGGGCGAGTTTTGGTTTAACAACTCCTGCGATATTGCAGATGTCAAACGAGAGATACGGGAAATTGAGTTACTGTCAGCCCCCTTGCCAAGTGAAAGAGCAGAAAAGCTCCGGCAACTCGATGATGCCCGCAAACGATTGGCCGAACTGAAAGCCGCGCAATTCAAACCACTGGGCGATGAATCACCCAAGATAGAGCAGCAGGAGTTATCAGGCGCTCAGTTTGCGGAGTACATCGTCAATGGTTTTCTTATCGATTGGGATTACTGGATTTTGAAAATGCCAGTCTTAACCACCGCCCAGGCTGCGCGCCTCATGGCAGGACTGGACCCTGATGTATTTGAGAGCCTTGATAACCGCCCCAACAGCAACAATCCTGAAGCATTTTGTTCAAGAGCGAAGAAAATGGAACGCTCAGCAATAGCGCAGCAGATAGCCTTGCAATCCCCTTCCAAATGGCTTGAATGGGCAGGAAATCATTCTTTCTCGGTGCATGAAGCATTCCGCGTAGCGGTCAGTGAAACACTTAATACATGCGATTCAGAAGTGCCAAAAAGCAAAGGAGAGGCACCTCTACAGCGCCAGCGATTCCAAGAGCAGGAGATTATTCGTGCGTTAAATGAATTGGACTACAACCCGCAATCAATTCCTAAGTGGAAGGCTGGAGAGCGCGGGGTAAAAAGCGCCATCAGGGAATTTCTAAAAGACCATAAGTGGTCAGACAAAGTATTTGACAAGGCTTGGCAGCGCCTTCGTGACAGCGGAGAGATAGCCGAATTTTGATGCTCTCCCCCTATTTGGGGCAAAAGGGGAGTCTTGCGGGGGATACCTTGGGGGTAATTTCAATGCGTTCTATGCCGATTCGTCGGAGATATTTGGAGCGCATCACATGGCAACGCATTCCCTTACCGTACTCGATTCCATCGCCAATGGGCGAGACCATATTCAAACCTCTGAGTTTGCACGGGCAATTAATCGTGCCAGCCAGACAGTCCGAAAGAATTACTGCCTTACCGGCGCATGCTTTGGAATTCGCCCGGTAAAGTTTGGAAATCGCCTGTTATGGCCGGTAGCCGAAGTCGCTGAACTGCTCTCCGGGAAGGTGGCATAAATGCGAAGCGCCCACACCACCGAAGTGACCGTGAGCGCCTTGGAACCGCGCCCCAATAATACCGCAAACGACCTGTTTCCTGACACTCTGCCACCTGTTACGCCGGCCCTTTGGCCGACCCGTGGCACCCGTGCAGATGAAGCGCTGCAAGCCCTGCTGCAAGGCCCACAGAACCAAGCTGATTACTGGATTGGCTGGCGTCTGGCTGCCTATGTGCAATCGCTCGAAGATGACGGCTGGCACTTCATCACCCGCGACATTATCAAGCCCGGTTGCCGCCGCCCAATTAAGGAATACCGGCTTGACCGTGCCGACCCCGGAACTAGTGCGGCATTGATTGCGCGAGGTGCTGCATGATGCGCGACCAATTCAACGAACTGGAACGGGCACGTTCTGCTCTCTGGAGCCTCGATGCTGGCTGCGACCGTGATACATGGGTTCGCATCGGCATGGGGGCGAAGGCTGCCGGCCTGGACTTTGACGACTTCCACAACTGGAGCGCAGGAGCCGGGAACTACAAGAACGAGAGCGAATGCCGCTCCGTCTGGAATAGCATCAAGGATGGCGGGGTTACTGCCGCCTCGCTGTTTCGCCTTGCTCTCGCTGAAGGCTGGACAGATAGCGCAGAAGTAAGGCCAGAGCGCACACAATCGCGCCAGAGCGAGCGCAAGCCGCAGCAGGCAAGCAAGTCCCTTTCGCACAGCCCTGAAATGCTGTGGAGCGATTGTAAGCCCGCCTCTGACACGAATGGCTATGTCGACCGCAAGAAGGGTTTGCCGGATGGCCTGCGCGTCTATAGCGGCCCGCTAACCATTGCCGGACATGCCTGCGACGGCGCGCTAGTGTTGCCGTGCTTCACCCTTTCGGGAGAACTGGCCAGCCTGCAATTCGTCACCGACAGCGGCAAGCCATTTCTGCCCGGCGTGAAGTTACCTGCCGATGGTTGCCTGATTGTGGGCGGCCCGATTGCGGACAAGCCCGTTTATCTGGTGGAAGGCATCGGCCAGGCATGGAGCGCGCATCAAGCGACTAGCTGCCCGGCTGTGGTGTGCTTTGGCTGGGGGCGGGTTGCCAAGGTTGCCGAAGCAATGCGAGCCAAATACCCAAGCGCCCGCTTGGTTGTGGTGCCCGATAGCGGCAAGGAACAGCAGGCCGAAGCTGTCGCCCGGCATGTTCGTGGCAAATGGGTCGAAATGCCCGATGGAAGCCCGCGAAACCACGACCTGAACGACCATCATCAAGCGCATGGCCTGAACGCGGTTGCAGAACTGCTGAAGCAGGCCAAGGAGCCAGCGCAGCGCTTCCGGTTGCTGACCCCCGCCGAACTTGCCGCATTGCCGCCGATTTCTTGGCGGGTTCGTGGCGTACTGCCGAAAACTGGGATTGCCGCACTGTTCGGCCCTTCCGGTTCCGGCAAGTCGTTTCTTGCGCTCGACATGCTGGCAGCGACGGCCAGGGGCGCAGAATGGTTCGGTTGCAAGGTAATGCCCTGCCCGGTCCTTTACGCTGCGCTAGAAGGCGAAGCCGGCATATCTCAGCGCATCCGGGCGCACCAGATGAAGCATGGGCCTTTGCCTTCTGGGTTCCGCTTCCTGCTGCAAGGGTTTGATATTCGCAAACCAACCGACCGCACCGACTTGATTAGCGCTGCCCGCGCTGCCGGATATTCGGATGGTGTGCTGACCATCGACACCTTGAACCGTGCCGCCCCCGGTGCTGACGAAAACGATAGCGCCGCAATGGGTGAAATCATCGCCGGGGCGAAGCTGCTCCAAGCCGAGCTTGGCGGGCTTGTCCTTCTGGTGCATCACACCGGCAAGGATGCCACCAAGGGGCTGCGAGGACATTCCAGCCTGCACGCTGCGCTTGATGCTGCCATTGTCGTAACACGGGAAGGAGACCGCCGCGAATGGGCTACAGCCAAGGCCAAGGACGGCGACGATGCACAAGGTTATCCGTTCCGCCTGGAGGTGATGGAAATCGACACCGACGACGACGGCGAGCCGATTACTAGCTGTGTTGTCACTGCTGAGGAACACACCGGGGAAGTGATACGCCGGGCGCTGCCGCCAAAGTCTGGCAATCAGCGAATCATTTGGGACGCACTGGGCACGATGTTCCGCGATGCCGGTTCATTCGCGCCAGAAGGTGCGCCAAAGGAATTGCCTGTTGGCCGGCCATGCCTTCGCCTGGATGAAGCCATTGCAGGCACCCGGACGCGCCTAGTGTGCGACAGCAAGCGCCAGACAGAGCGGACTAGTGCAGCAATCACCGGCCTGATTAACCGTGGGCTGCTTGAGCTTCGGGAGGGCTGGCTGTGGTGCGCATAACCCCATTTCTCTACCGGCTTCCTATACCCGCATTTTTTCCCGTTTCGTTCCCGCCCTCTTATAGGGGGCGCGGGAATCGCGGGAAAGTCCGGCAGTCCCGTTTCGGGAGTTTTCGGGAATCGCGGGAAAACGGGAAAGGCATCGCATCTCTGGAACGAAAGGAACAAGCATGAGCGCCATTCAGGCAATGATTACCGGTACCCTGACCAAGGATGCCGAGGCCAAGGTGAGTGGGGGCGGCAAGGAATATACGGCCCTCGTTATCCGCACAGCGGGAGAGCCGGCGCAGTTCGTTCGTGCTGCCGTTTGGGGCGATGACGCCGCCAAGGTGTTGTCACTGGCCAAGGGTGATGCTGTATCGGCCATTGGCGCACTGACGGTTGGCGTCTGGGAATCCAACGGCAAAGCATCGCCCTCGCTCTCGATGATGGCGCACCGTGCCATTTCCCCGGCCCTCAAGAAGCCGCGCAAGCCAGCACAGCACCGGACCAACAAGCCGACGCATGCCAGCTTCAAGGCAGCGGCCGAGGCGCAATCAATACGCTCCGTTCCAAATGGCGACGGCCTAGCAGATGACCTGCCGTGGGAGCAATGAGCATGGCCAAGAAATCACCCGGCGTTAAGCCGGCCAAAGACCCGGCAGTCCTGACCGTGCGAATGACCAAGGACGACGACCCGGCAACGGTAAATGCGCGTGTTATTTCACAGCCAGAAGTTCGTGCCGCATCGGTGGTTCAAGTACTGGAAGAGAACAGACTCGACCTCGATGCATTGGTAGTTGAGATGCAGAACCAAGCTGCCCGTGTTCATAGCGGCAGCATGGAACGAGGCGAAGCCATGCTTATTGCTCAGGCGCACACGCTGGATGCCCTGTTTAGCAATCTGGCGCGCCGGTCAGTGGCCAACATGCATGCAGGCAATAGCGAAGCCGCCGACCGCTATATGCGGTTTGCCCTTAAAGCACAGTCACAGTGCAGGACCACAGTAGAGACACTGGCCGAAATCAAGAACCCGCGCCCGGTTGCCTTCGTTAAACAGGCCAACATTTCCAACGGCCCGCAGCAGGTCAATAACGGGATAGCCGCCCCCGCGCACGCAGGGGAAATTATCAATCAACCAAACGAACTATCAGGAGAGACACATGGGCTACTACCGGACACCAGAACATCGCAGGCTGCGCGCAGAACTAATCAGGAAGTGGAAGCCATGGGAGCAATCCACCGGCCCTAAAACTGAGGATGGGAAGGCCAAGAGCGCCGGCAATAGCTGGAAGCATGGAAACCGTTCGAGCGAATCTCAGGAGCTATTTAGGCAACTGCGCGTATTTCTTCGTGAATGCGCCAGACCCAATGAGGGCGACAAATGAACGCACTGCATGAAGATTACGAGAGATGGCTCATAGAAGCGGGCTTTATCGGGCCTGGCTTTGCCAAAATACACGCCCACATGACTAACAAATCCGACATGATTGCTATGCCGGAGCGATTTAACAAAATTCAACTTGGGCATTCTGCAATAAACGGGATGGGGATGTTTTCGCAAATTAACTGCGTCCCAGGGGAGTTGCTTGCCCCGGCACGAATAGGTGCAAACAGAACCCCAGCGGGGAGGTACATCAATCATTCGCCAGTGCCAAACGCCATCATGGTGCAAAGCCGAAGTTATGGGCTAGATGTAGTTTGCATCTCGATTATTAAAGCCGGGGACGAGGTGACATTAGACTATCGGCAGGTAGGCGGGGTTAATGGGTGGAATCATCGTTATCACCGGAATGAAGTAATTACTACGCTAGGAATGAGATGCGAAAGGATGGGGATTGAATTGGACCCGAAAGTAGTAGAGCATCACTCGGACACTTTCTTAAATGAGCTTGGCTATTTGCCTTCTATTCCGCTAATGCTTCAGATGCTAAATAGATGATTTTTGCATCACCAAGCAACCCGAAAGAAAATTTGGCTTCTCAACTGACCCGCCACCGAGGCGGGTTTTTGTTTGGCATGGCAAATCATCTCCTGATAGATTGTTGTCATACCAAAGTCATTGATGGAATGGCGATGACCACACGGACGCTTCGGGTTGCATCATTACGTACCTGGCTGGGATTCGGAATTGCGCTTTTTATTTCGCTCCCCTCGTGGGCGCAGGAGTTTCCGACCGTGGGCCTGTTATACAACACCAAGGAAGCACACTCCCTGTCTTACCGATGCTCAATGCTTGCGCCGTCAAAGATGGAGTGCGAATTCGTGCAGACAGCTATTAGGAGAAAGGGCGACCCGAACACACTCGCTCGATTAATCGAGCAAAGTAAGCGAGAGTTTCGTTCTGGGAAGCAATTTGCCAGCGCCAAAGACTGCCAAGCATACGGTGAAATGGTCGATGTTCTGGAGGGGCGCAAGAAAGCGCCTCTACCAGAGGGATTGGCCAAATTAACTGCGATGGAGAAACGCGATTTATTGGAAATCGCCAATGTGATGACTAGCATTTGTAGCAATCCAACTGAGGAGGGCTACATTAGATTAGGCAGACTCTCACATGCGCGGGATATGAGAACGTGCCTAGTTAGTTCGCAAACGTTTCGGCAGACCTTTGGTTATATTGGCGGGCGAGATTCGGCAAGTTCGGCATGGGTGGTGGAATCCAGGCCGGAGGGGGTTTGTGGGGTGGTCCAATTATCCAGATTCACGCCGGAGCGCAGTGATGTGGGGGATTACACCTTTTGGCGATACACCGCCAAGAAGGCAATCACTAATCCGCAAGCCATCGCCTTTCTTGGCGTCGGGAATAACATCAAATGCAGCGAACTGGATGAAGCTGAATATTTCTATGACTGGCGGAGTAAGCAGCAGCCGCTCCAATGCGACTACATTGAATTTTCAGTTCTCTAGCGTGACGAAAACCGCCCGCAAAGCCTACATGGTGCCTACATTGCAAACAGAAAAGAAAAAGCACCTAGGTATTTCTACCGTAGGTGCTTGATTTTATTGGTGGGCCCGCACGGACTTGAACCGTGGACCAAAGGATTATGAGTCCTCTGCTCTAACCAACTGAGCTACAGGCCCGAAAACTTTAGTTGCCGCTGGTGTCGATGAAGCTGCGCAGTTTGTCGGAACGGCTTGGGTGGCGCAGTTTGCGCAGGGCCTTGGCTTCGATCTGACGAATGCGTTCGCGGGTGACGTCGAATTGCTTGCCGACTTCTTCCAGCGTGTGGTCGGTGTTCATTTCAATACCGAAGCGCATGCGCAGAACCTTGGCTTCCCTCGTCGTCAGCGTGTCGAGAATTTCCTTGGTGACACCGCGCAGGCTTGAGTACATGGCTGCATCGGCCGGTGCCAGTGTGCCAGAGTCTTCGATGAAGTCGCCGAGATGCGAGTCGTCGTCGTCGCCGATCGGGGTTTCCATGGAGATCGGCTCCTTGGAAATCTTCATGATCTTGCGGATCTTCTCTTCCGGCATGTCCATCTTTTTGGCCAGCGTTGCCGGATCCGGTTCGGCACCGGTTTCCTGCAGGATCTGGCGGCTGATCCGGTTCATCTTGTTGATCGTTTCGATCATGTGCACCGGAATACGGATGGTCCGTGCCTGGTCGGCGATGGAGCGGGTGATGGCTTGACGGATCCACCACGTTGCGTAGGTCGAGAACTTGTAGCCACGACGGTATTCGAACTTGTCCACCGCCTTCATCAGGCCGATGTTGCCTTCCTGGATCAGGTCGAGGAACTGCAGGCCGCGGTTGGTGTATTTCTTGGCGATCGAGATGACCAGGCGCAGGTTGGCCTCGGTCATTTCGCGCTTGGCGCGGCGGGCCTTGGCTTCACCGGTGGACATTTGCTTGTTGATGTCCTTGAGGTCCTTGAGCGGAATGCCGATGCGATCCTGCAAGGCCAGCAGCTTCTTCTGTTCTTCCTTGATGGCCGGACCGTTGCGGGTCAGGATGGCGACGTAGGTCTTGGGGGCGGCAGCGATTTCGGCGTCGGCCCATTCCAGATTGACTTCGTTACCTGGGAAGGACTGAATGAAATGCGGACGCGGCATCTTGACGCGGTCTACGCAAATTTGCTGAATCTTGCGCTCGCAGCTGCGAATCTGTTCCACCATGCCGCGTACGCTGTCGCACAGGCGTTCGATGGAGCGCGAGGTAAAACGGATGTTCATCAACTCGTCGGAGAGTTCCGACTGCATCTTGAGATAGGCTTTGTCATGCGGGCCTTTGCTGGCCAGAGCCTTCTGCATTTTGGTGTGCAGGGTACGGATGACCTTGAATCGCTCAAGAGCATCGGCCTTGAGTTGCAGCAAGGAGGCGGATACGGCGGCCGGGCCACCTTCGTCACCGCCTTCTTCGTCGTCCTCGTCGGCTTCTTCTTCCTCCGGTAGTTCGGCGGCAGGGGCCTCCTCGATGGCGTTCGGGTCGATCAGGCCGTCCACCAGTTCATCGATGCGCATTTCCTCGGCTTCGACTTTGGTGACCATGTCGAGAATGTCGTCGATCGTGGTCGGGCAGGCGGAGATCGCCTGGACCATGTGCTTGAGACCTTCTTCGATGCGCTTGGCGATTTCGATTTCGCCTTCGCGGGTGAGCAGTTCGACCGTGCCCATTTCGCGCATGTACATGCGGACGGGGTCGGTGGTGCGGCCGAATTCGGAGTCAACGGTGGATAGCGCCTGCTCGGCTTGCGCCTCGACTTCTTCGTCGTCGGTGGCAGCCGCGGCGGTATCCGACATCAGCAGGTCTTCGGCAGCCGGGGCTTCGTCGAAGACCTGGATGCTCATTTCGCTGAAGGTCGAGATGATGGCTTCGATACTTTCGGCATCGACGACATCGTCCGGCAGGTGATCGTTGATTTCGGCGTAGGTCAGGTAACCCCGTTCCTTGCCGAGTTTGATCAGGGCCTTGAGGCGTGTCTTGCGCGCTTCGGCGTCAAGCGGTTCCGGAGTTTCTGCTATTGCGCCTTCGAGCAGCGCCTTCTCGGCAGCCTTCTCCTTGGCTTTGCTGATGCGAGCCTTCGGGGCTTCCTTAGCAGTATCTTTTGCCTTGGCCATGAACACGATCCCTTGAATTGCGGAAAACCTCAAATTCTACCATAACTTAGCTTCATTTTCCCCGATTGGCGAGGAGCTGGATGTAAGCAAGTTTTTCGGCGGCGCTCAGACCAGCGACGCCGAATTGCTGTGCTTTTGCCTGCAGTTCGGCGAAAGCGCGCTTTTGCCCGCCTTCCTGCAGCTTGTCCAGGGTGTCGCTGAATTCCAGATCGGACTCTTCTTCGTCAAACGGTTGGCCGAGAAGTTCCGAGGCGGCGTTTTCGATCATTGATTCCTCCGGCATGCCACGCAACCGTTCGCGCAGGGCTGCGTAGCTGGTTGAGCCGCTGCCGTTGTCCTGCATCAGGTTGTGCAGGCGAATCAGGGCCGGTTTCTCGGGGGTGTCCGGCAGCAGTTCGATCGGCAAGCGGATGGCGAGTTGGGGTTTGTGCAGCACCATGCGCAGCAGGTTGCGGGTCAGTGACGGCGCGCTGCGCTTGACCTTGGGGGGCGCGGCGGGGGCGTACGACTTCAGTTCGCAGAGCCGCTCGACCTCGCTTTGCACGAAGCCGCTGGCCTCCGCCAGGCGCTTGACCAGTTGCAGCCGGAGCAGTGGCGTCGGCAACTTGTGCAGCAGCGGCTTGGCCTCGTAAATCAGTTGGGCCTTGCCCTCGGAGCTGGTCAGGTCGCAGCGCTGGGCTAGTTCGCGCAGCAGGAAATCCGAAAGCGGCATGGCCTGGGTGACCAGTCGGTCGAACTCTGCCTTGCCGTGGGCGCGGATGTAGCTGTCGGGGTCGTCTTCCTGGGGCAGGAAGACGAAGGCCAGGCGCTTGTTGTCGGCCAGCGCTTCGAGCGAGTTTTCGAGGGCACGCCAGGCAGCCTTGCGCCCTGCGTTGTCGCCGTCGAAGCAGAAGACAACCCGGTCGACCTGACGCAGCAGCTTGGTGACGTGCGTTGCCGTGGTCGCCGTGCCAAGCGTGGCAACGGCATTGCCGACGCCGTTCTGGGCCAGTGCGATGACGTCCATGTAGCCTTCGGTGACGATGGCGGTGTCGGTGTCGCGCAGCGCCTGGCGGGCTTGCGGCAGGCCGAACAGTTCGCGGCCTTTTTCGAACAGCGGGGTTTCCGGCGAATTCAGGTATTTCGGCTCGCCCTGATCGATGACCCGGCCACCAAAGGCGATGATCTCGCCCTTGGGGTTGATGATCGGGATCATCAGGCGGTCGCGGAAGCGGTCGTAGCGTCGTCCGGCATCGTTCTCGATGACCAGGCCGGCAATCTTGAGTTCGTCAGCGTTGTAGTCGGGAAAGACTTCCTGCAGGTTCTGCCAGCCGTCCGGGGCGTAGCCCATGCCGTAACGGGCGGCGATTTCGCCGGACAGGCCGCGCTTCTTGCAGTATTCGATGGCTTTCGGCGAGCGCTTGAGTTGGTCTTTGTAATACTGCGCAGCGCGTCCCATGATTTCGACCAGGGTGCGTGTCTGGCCGGGCTTTTCATCCCTGAAGCCACGTCCTTCGCTTTCCGGAACCTGCATGCCGGCGCGGCCGGCCAGGTCCTTGACCGCGTCGACGAAGCCGAGGCCCTGATATTCCATGACGAAACTGATGGCCGTGCCGTGGGCGCCGCAGCCAAAGCAGTGATAGAACTGCTTAGTCGGGCTGACCGTGAAGGAGGGGGATTTTTCGTTGTGGAAGGGGCAGCAGGCGGCGTAGTTGGCGCCGGCCTTCTTGAGCGGCACGAAGCTGTCGACCAGGTCGACGATGTCGACCCGGGCCAGCAGATCCTGAATAAACGAATCCGGGATCATGGGCGAAGCCCCTTAACCGGCCAATGCGGCTTTGACCAGTTTGGAGATCTCGGCCATGTCGGCCTTGCCGGCCAGGCGGGGTTTGAGGACGGCCATCAGCTTGCCCATGTCGGCCGGGCTCTTGGCGCCGGTTTCGGCGACGGCGGCAGCAACGGCGGCAGCCATTTCGTCGGCGCCCATCTTTTCCGGCAAGTAAGCCGCGAGAATGGCGATTTCGGCTTTCTCGACATCGGCCAGGTCCTGGCGGCCGGCCGCTTCGTACTGGCTGACGCTGTCCTTGCGCTGCTTGACGAGTTTCTCGATGACGGCGCCGACAGCAGTGTCGTCGAGTTCGGTTTGCTCATCGACTTCCTTCTGCTTGACGGCGGCGAGCAGCAAGCGGATTGCTGCCAGCTTGCCGGCTTCCTTGGCCTTCATGGCGGCCTTCATGTCTTCGGTGATGCGTGCTTTGAGGCTCATGGTCTTCTTTTGCGGATAATCGTCTGGAAAAGAGAAAAGCCGCCGGCTTTTGAAGGCGGGCGGCTCTGTCTGCAGCTAAGGTGTACCTATTAGTACAGCTTCGGCGGCAGGGTCTGGCTACGAATACGCTTGTGGTGGCGTTTGACGGCAGCAGCCAACTTGCGCTTACGCTCGGCGGTGGGCTTCTCGTAAAACTCGCGAGCGCGCAGCTCGGTCAGGAGACCAGTCTTTTCGACGGTGCGCTTGAAGCGGCGAATAGCAACTTCGAACGGCTCATTTTCCTTGACTCGAATGTTCGGCATGTAAATCACCCCCTTCCGTCAGGCGCCTGCCAGGTCAAGTAAAACGGCAGTGCGCGCAAATTTTGATCCGCAGGTCTGCGGGTAGCCGAACAGTATATTCGAAATTACCTTTGCTGTTCAAGTGTTAAAATGCTGCCCCATGTTAGTTCTCGGCGTTGAATCTTCCTGCGATGAGACCGGTATTGCGCTTTACGACAGCGCGGCCGGCCTGTTGTCGCATGCCCTCCATTCGCAGGTGGCGATGCATGCCGAGTACGGCGGCGTCGTTCCCGAACTGGCTTCGCGCGACCACATCCGGCGCGTCGTTCCCTTGCTGCGCGAAGCGCTCGGTCGGGCCGGCAAGTCGCTGAACGAAGTCGATGCCGTCGCCTATACCCGCGGTCCGGGCCTGGCCGGTGCGTTGCTGGTCGGTTGTGCTTTTGCCGAAGCGCTGGCCGTGGCGATCGACAAGCCGACCATTCCGGTGCACCACCTCGAAGGCCATCTCCTCTCGCCGTTGTTGTCGCGCGATCCGCCGACCTTCCCGTTCGTCGCCTTGCTGGTTTCCGGCGGTCATACCCAGTTGATGAAGGTGACCGGGGTCGGCGAGTACGAGTTGCTCGGCGAGACCCTCGACGATGCGGCCGGCGAAGCTTTCGACAAGAGCGCCAAATTGCTCGGTCTGCCTTACCCGGGCGGTGCGCTGTTGTCGAAACTGGCCGAGCAGGGGCAATCCGGGGTGTATACCTTGCCGCGTCCGATGCTGCATTCGGGCGACCTGAGTTTCAGTTTTTCCGGACTGAAAACAGCCGTGCTGACCCTGGTTCGCGAACAGGGCGAAGGCTTGAGTGATGAATTCAAGGCGAATGCGGCACGGGCTTTCCAGGAAGCGATTGTCGAAGTGCTGCTGAAAAAGGCCTTGAAGGCCATGAAGCAGACCGGCCTGAAACAACTGGTGGTGGCCGGCGGCGTCGGTGCCAACAAGCAATTGCGGGCGACGCTCGATGACGAAGCCCGGCGCAAGCGCTTCCGTGTTTATTACCCAGAACTCGAATTCTGTACTGACAACGGCGCCATGATCGCCCTGGCCGGTTGCCTGCGTTTGCAGGCCGGTACGCCGTCCAAGCCGGCGGGGGCTTTCGCTGTACAGCCGCGCTGGCCGCTCAGCGAGTTGCAGCGCCGTACCTAGTTCCGGGCGTGGGCGATATGGAAGGCGTCCACGCCGGTAATCTCGATCAGCTTGCCGGACATCTGCGAGAGATGCTCGCTGCGTTCGCGGCTCAGGGCAAGGGCGACGAAGCGCCATTCCTGGCTGTTGTCGCGATAATTGATGGTGAAGGAGCCACCGGCGACTTCGTAGCCGCGTTCCAGGATAGCGCTGCGGATCTGCTGTTCCTGCGGCAGGAAACCGGGTCGGAAATGCAGCGTGATCGAGATGGCGTGGCGCGAGGGCAGCCAGCGCTCAAGTCGCGAAACATAGAGCATGCAGAAGGTCGACAGCAGGGTGAGCAGGATGGCGGCGCCGTAAAAGCCGATGCCGACCAGCACGCCAATCACCGAGGCAGACCAGATCGAGGCGGCGGTGGTCAGGCCGCTGATGTTCAGGCCTTCCTTCATGATCACGCCGGCGCCGAGAAAGCCGATACCGGTCAGGATGCCCTGGATGACCCGGGTCGGGTCGGGTGGTGGCGTCAGGTTGGATACGTGCTGGAACAGCGCCGAGCCACCGTACCAGAAATTGGGATAACCGACGATGACGGTGGCGGCGCAGGAGGCCACGCAAACCAGCGCATAGGTCCGCATGCCGGCGGCACGTCCGTGGTAGGAGCGTTCATAGCCGAGGATCATGCCGAGCAGCAAGGCACCGACCAGATTCATGAAAATGATCAGGTTGGTGGTGATTTCGCCGACCGACCAATAGCTGGCGAGAAGTTCGGAAATGAGCGGGGTCATGACGATGCCTGTTGGAATCTGTATGTAGTGTTCTCCAAAAGCACCGGCCGGACAAGGGGAGGCCGGCATTTGGGTTGAACCGGCCCGGGATTCGGTGCATCAAACCGGCATGGCTGTGCCGACCCGCTCGAAGGAAGACGGCATGAGTCCTTCGCAACGGCGCTCCAGTCCGCTCTGGCAAGGCCGATTTGCTTCAGGAAGGGGGCGACCATGACTGACACCCTGCGCCAGGCGATCCGCCAGGCCTATCGCCGCGATGAGGCGGCCTGTCTGACGCTGCTCGGCAGCGAGTTGCGTGCGCTGGCGATCGACCGCGAAGCGGTGAGCCGGCAAGCCCGGCAACTGGTCGAGGCGGTGCGCCGGCAGCGTCGCCAGGCCAGTGGCGTCGATCACCTGATGCATGAATTTTCGCTGTCCAGCCAGGAGGGCGTCGCCCTGATGTGCCTGGCTGAAGCCTTGCTGCGGATTCCCGATACGCCGACGGTGGACCGGCTGATCCGCGACAAGATTTCGCGCGGCGATTGGGCCAGCCATCTCGGCGGCAGTGCATCGCTGTTCGTCAATGCCGCGACCTGGGGGCTGATGCTGACCGGCAAGCTGGTGGCGACGCACAGTGAGCGGGCGCTCGGGGGCGCGCTGGCCCGGTTGATCGCCAAGGGGGGCGAACCGCTGATCCGCAAGGGCGTCGATTTTGCCATGCGCCTGCTGGGCCAGCAGTTTGTCATGGGCGAGAGCATCGAGGCGGCCTTGAAACGTTCGCGCCGCAACGAACAGAAGGGCTACAGCCATTCCTTTGACATGCTCGGCGAGGCGGCGTTGACGGCCGCCGACGCCGAGCGTTATGGCCGCGCCTACGAAGCGGCGATCCACGCGATTGGCCAGGCCAGCGGCGGGCGGGGTGTCGTCGCCGGACCGGGCATCTCGATCAAGCTCTCGGCGCTGCATCCGCGTTATGTGCGCAGCCAGCGTGAGCGGGTGTTCAGCGAATTGCTGCCTCGTCTCAAGGGGCTGTTGCTGCTCGCCAAGCACTACGACATCGGGCTCAATATCGATGCCGAAGAGGCCGATCGACTGGAGCTGTCGCTCGACCTGCTCGCCGCCCTGGCGGGCGATCCCGATCTGGCCGGCTGGCAGGGCTTGGGTTTCGTCATCCAGGCGTATCAGAAGCGCTGTCCGGCGGTGATCGATTTCCTGATTGATCTGGCGCGTCGCAACGGGCGCCGCCTGATGATCCGCCTGGTCAAGGGGGCGTATTGGGATAGCGAGATCAAGCGCGCCCAGGTCGATGGTCTGAGCGATTACCCGGTCTATACCCGTAAGCCGCATACCGATCTGGCTTACCTGGCCTGCGCCGCGCGTTTGCTGGCCGCGCCGGATGCGATCTACCCGCAATTCGCGACCCATAACGCCCATACCCTGGCCCGTATCAGCGAGATGGCCCGCCGGCTGGCAGTCGATGAATACGAGTTCCAGTGCCTGCATGGCATGGGCGAGCCGCTCTACGACAACGTGGTTGGCGCCGGCAACGCGGGGCGGCTGTGCCGGATCTACGCGCCGGTCGGGACGCATGAAACCTTGTTGCCCTATCTGGTCCGGCGCCTGCTGGAGAACGGCGCCAACAGTTCCTTCGTCAATCGGATCGTCGATGAGCGGGTTTCGATCGATACCTTGATCGAGGACCCGCTGCTCACGCTGCAGGCCACGCAGGGCCAGCGGCATCCGGCGATTCCCTTGCCGGGCGACTTGTACGGTGCCGGGCGGATCAATTCCGCCGGGGTCGATTTGTCGGACGAAACCACGCTGGATGAGCTGGGCGCTGCGCTTGATGCGCTGGCCACGCGTGTCTGGCTGGCCGGGCCACTGGTGGCCGGGCTGGGCTTGGTGGCGGGCGAAGGCGTGCCGGTGCGCAATCCGGCCCGGCACAGCGATCTGGTGGGGCGGGTGGTCGAGGCCGATGTCCCTCTGGTTGAGCTGGCTTTGCAGCATGCCGCTGCGGTCAGCACCGGCTGGCATGCCACGCCACTCGCCCAGCGTGCCAGGCTGTTGCAGAACGCCGCCGACATGCTGGAGAGGGCGCGTAACGAGATCATCAGCCTGTGCATCCGCGAAGCCGGAAAAACCTGGTCGAATGCCGTTGCCGAGTTGCGCGAGGCAGTCGATTTCTGCCGTTACTACGCACAACAATTGCTCGATGGCCGCTTCGAGAGCCCGGCAACCCCACCCGGCCCGGTGGTCTGCATCAGCCCCTGGAATTTCCCGCTGGCGATCTTCATCGGCGAAGTCAGCGCCGCGCTGGCGGCGGGGAGTCCTGTTCTCGCCAAACCTGCCGAGCAGACCCCGCTGATCGCACATCTGGCGGTGCAGTTGCTGCATCGTGCCGGCGTGCCGCCGGCCGTACTGCAATTTCTCCCCGGCCGTGGCGAGGTGGTGGGGGCCCGGCTGACGGCCGATCGGCGCGTGCGGGGCGTGGTGTTTACCGGCTCAACCGAGGTGGCGCGGGTGATCAACCGCAGTATTGCCGGGCGTCGTGGTGTGCGCCTGATTGCCGAGACCGGTGGTCAGAATGCGATGATCGTCGACTCGTCGGCCCTGCCCGAACAAGTGGTGCAGGACGTGCTGGCTTCGGCCTTCGACAGTGCCGGTCAGCGCTGTTCGGCGCTGCGCGTGCTGTGCCTGCAGCAGGATATCGCCGAGCGGGTGCTGGACATGCTCAAGGCGGCGATGCCGCAGTTGCGGCTGGGCGATCCACGCATTCAGGCGGTCGACGTCGGCCCGGTGATCGACCAGGCGGCGCACGACAATTTGCAGGCCCATATCGAGGCCATGCGTCGCCAGGCTTGCCCGGTCTTCCAGCTTCCTTTGCCGGCCGAGTGCGGCGAAGGCTGTTTCATTGCGCCGACGCTGATCGAGATCGATCGTCTGAGCTTGTTGCAGCGCGAAGTCTTCGGCCCGGTCGTGCATGTCCTGCGCTTCGCCGCCGACGAATTGCCCGCTCTGGTCGAGCAGATCAACGCTACCGGCTATGGCTTGACTCTGGGCATTCACAGCCGGATCGACGAGACCATCGGTGACATCATTGCCAGGGCACAGGTCGGCAATATCTACGTCAACCGCAACATGGTGGGGGCGGTGGTTGGTGTCCAGCCTTTCGGTGGCGAAGGTTTGTCGGGGACCGGCCCGAAGGCCGGCGGTCCATTCTACCTGGCGCGCCTGGCCGACCAGGCCCGCTTGCCGGCAGCCATCCTGGGCGGTCTGGCAGTTGGTGCCAGACCGGCCGGGGGCGAGCCTTGGCAAGCCTTCGCCGAGTGGGCATCAGCACAGGGCGAGGCTGCTTTGGCAAAATATTGTCGGGACTGTGGCGCCAGCAGTCTGTTCGGCAAGACGCTTGCCCTGCCCGGCCCGACTGGCGAACGCAACACGTTGAGCTTCGCACCGCGTGGTCGCCTGCTCTGCCTGGCGACTAGCCGGGAAGAACTTTTCCGGCAACTGGCGGCGGTTCTGAGCACCGGTAATCGGCCTGCAGTGGTTGAGGCGGACTGGACCCGGCAGGCAATCGGTGCCATGCCCGCCGCAATCGCCGAGACCATCGAATGGCGTGCCGCAGGTGATCTTGCTGGCCTGGCCGGTGTGCTGGGGGACGATGAACCTGTCCTGCGCCAGCAACTGGCAGCTGGCACTGGCGCTTTGCTGGCCTTGTATTGCCCGGCTCCGAACGACGCTTCGTATCCGCTTTATCGCATGGTCACCGAACGGGTGGTCAGCGTGAATACGACGGCGGCGGGCGGCAATACCACCTTGATGAGTCTGGGCTTGGACTGAGGCACGGCAAGGATGGACGGTACGGCCATGGAGGGCTCAGAAGTTGTCCGGCAGGCCGGCCAGGATATCGATGCAGCCAGCGTGGCTGACCAGCTCGTCGAACCAGCGATCAATAAAACGGGAAATCATCATGGCCTCCTTGAAAATGTGCGGGTCGTGTCGACCTGATGAGGCCAGTGTATGGCGTGCTTGGTGATGCCTCCAGTTGATTGTCTTGATGGATTTGATTGTTGATTGCTATGGGTGCGGACGAAAAAAACGCCGGGTTACCGGCGTTGTTCAAGCGTGCCGCAAACTCACGCTCAGGGCTTTTTCTTGCTGCCGATTTTCGACTCCTTGCCGGCGAGCAGGCGCTGGATGTTCTGCCAATGCTTGCCGATCAGGGCCAGCGCGATGATCCCGACGACGATGACCATGCCGTTGCCGCCATGCATCAGCACGGTATAGACCGGTGCCAGTGCAGCGGCAAGCACGGCGGCGGCCGAGGAGTAACGCGACGCGAAAGCGACGAACAGCCAGGTGCCGAGCACGGCAAGGCCGAGCAGCGGGTCGAGGGCAAGCAGGACGCCGGCTGCCGTGGCAACCCCTTTGCCGCCCTTGAATTTGAGGAAGACCGGGAACAGATGGCCGCAGAAAACAGCCAGGGCAACCAGGCCGACCGCCGTTTCGCTGAAACCGAACTGCTGGGCGACGAAGACGGCAACCCAGCCCTTGAGTGCATCGCCGATCAGGGTGAACAGCGCGGCCTTCTTGTTGCCGCTGCGCAGAACATTGGTCGCACCCGGGTTGCCGGAACCGTAGGTGCGGGGATCGGCCAGCCCGAAGAGCTTCGAGGCGATCATGGCAAAGGGAACGGAGCCGAGCAGGTAGGCGGCGAGGATGGCAAGGGCTGTTTGCATGGGTGATCGGGGTCGCTGAGGTACAATCGCGGCGAATTTTACACTGCCAAGGCATTCCGACCCCCGTATGGACATCATATTCATCGAAGAACTGCGCGCCGAGACGTGGATAGGCATTTATCCGCGTGAAAAGGCCATGCCGCAGACGGTCGAGATTTCTTTGCAGATCGGGGTGTCCACCACCTCGGCCGGGGCCAGCGACGATATCCGCGACACCGTGGACTACGCCGTGGTGGTCGAGCGCCTGCGCGCCGATTTGTCGGTCAGCCACTTCAACTTGCTGGAAAAGCTGACCGAGCATATCGCCACCTGGTTGCTGGAGAATTTTGCCGCCCAATGGGTGCGCGTCTCAGTGGCCAAACTCGGCATGATGCCCGGCGTCAAACGCGTCGGCGTGATCATCGAACGCTCGGTCTAACCCGGTTTACCCATGACCAAGCCCCCGTGCCATTGGCCGGGGGCTTTGTTGTTTTCGGCGGTTCAGAACACTGCGGCGAGGACTGTCATGATGGCGAAGCCGCTGGCCAGGCCGAGCGTGCCGGCCGCTTCACGCCCGGGTTTGTGCGAAGCCGGGATCAGTTCGTGGCTGACCACCCAGAGCATCGCGCCGGCTGCCGCGGCGAGCGCCAGCGGCAAGGTCGAACCGGCCAGTGTGCTGGCGATCACCCCGAACAAGCCGCCGACCGGTTCAACCAGGCCGGTGCCAAGGGCGATCAGGGCGGCACGCAACGGGGCGGCGCCGAGCACGATCATGGCGCTGGCTACGATCCAGCCTTCCGGCACGTTCTGGATGGCGATGCCCAGGGTCATCCCGTGGTCAGCCCCGGCCGCCGCAGAAACGCCGACGGCAAGGCCTTCCGGAATGTTGTGCAAGGCGATGGCGGCCACTACCAGGGCGACATTGGGCAGGGCGCCGCCGGCTTCGACCGTTTTGACGTGGGCGTGCGGCATGCGGCGATCCATCTGCTGCATCAGGCGGGTGCCGGCCAGAAAGGCGAGGCCGGTGGCCAAACCGAGCAACCACGGCGCTTCGCTGGCGGCAACGTGCTGCACGGCCGGCACCAGCAAGGAGAAAAGGCTGGCGGCGAGCATCATGCCGCCGGCCAGGCCGAGCATCGGCGCCATCAGGCGGTCGCTCGGCCGGCGCAGGAACAACACCGGCAAGGCGCCGAGTCCGGTGGCGAGGCCGGCCAGCAGGCTGGCTTGCAAGCCTTTGGCGGCCATCGGGTGGGCGCCCAGCCATTGTGCCGACTGCTCGGCAACGAAGGCGAGGGCGACGACGGCCATGATCATGCCGGCCCAGAGATGGCGGCGGGCGGTTGGGTGGGCGTAGTGTTGGGCGACGAGTTGGCTCATGGTGGCTCTCCTGCGGTGATGGAGGCCACTTTACGGAAACCGTTTCTATAGTGCCAATCGATTGTCTGAATTGGGTCGATTGGCGTTGGCAATCACCCCTTGAGGGCGGCTTCGACGACTTTCGGGTTCAGGCTGCGCACGATGTCGTGCGGATGCACGCCAACCAGGTAACCGCGGCGACCGCCGTTGATGTAGATCAGCGGCAGGTCGAGGATGCTTTTCTCGATATGGACCGGCATTGCCTTCTTGGTCCCGAACGGACTGGTGCCGCCCACCAGGTAGCCGGTGTGGCGATTGGCCACTTCCGGCTTGCAGGGCTCCACTTTCTTGCAGCCGATCTGGCGCGCCAGTTCCTTGGTCGATACCTTGCAGTCGCCATGCATCAGCACGATCAGCGGCTTGGCGTTCTCGTCCTCGAAGATCAGGGTCTTGACCACTGCGTGTTCGTCGACATTAAGTTCGCGCGCCGAAACCTTGGTGCCGCCGTGTTCCTCGTAGGCATAGAGATGACTGGAGAAGGCGATTTTCTGCGCCTTCAAAAATTTGGTGGCCTGGGTTTCCGGGGCGTGTTCGGTTTTGCTCATGGTCGAAGAGGGGCTTGGCGTGGCGCGGATTCTAGCGCGCCGCAGATGGGCTGGGAATTGAACTTGGAATCGTGGCCGAAAAGCGGATGGGTTGTCGCTGCCAAAGTGTAGGCCGGGATCGGGGCGGGAAAGTTCCAGGGGCGGGGTCAGCCGCGTGGGTGATGAATGGCGTGCAGGTTTTTCAGCCGTTCGCGGGCGACGTGGGTGTAGATCTGGGTGGTCGAGATGTCGGCGTGGCCGAGCAGCAATTGGACGACACGCAGGTCGGCGCCGTGGTTGAGCAGGTGGGTCGCGAAGGCATGGCGCAGGACGTGCGGCGACAGCTTGGCCGGGTCGATGGCAGCCTGCAAGGCATAGCGCTTGATCAGCTGCCAGAAGGCCTGGCGGGTCATCGGGCCGCCTCGGGCGGTGACGAACAGTGCCTCGCTGTGTTGCCCTTTGAGGATGTCGGGCCGGGCCTCGTTGAGGTAACGGCCGATCCAGTCGATAGCCTGTTCGCCGAGCGGCACCAGTCGCTCCTTGCTGCCCTTGCCGATGGCGCGCAGCACGTTGTCGTTGAAGCTGATCTCGTGGATTTTCAGGTTGACCAGTTCCGAGACGCGCAAGCCGGTGGCATAGAGGGTTTCCAGCATGGCGCGGTCGCGCAGGCCGAGCGGGGTGTCTATGTCGGGCGCGGTGAGCAGGCCATCGACCTGCTTTTCTGACATGACTTTCGGCAGGCGCGAGGGGCGGGCCGGGTTGAGCAACTTCAGGGTCGGATCGACAAATATGCGGCCGCGTCCCAGTTGCCAGCGGTAGAAGCGGCGCAGTGTAGACAGGTAGCGCGATTGCGAGGTTGCACGGGTATTGCGCGACAGGTGGGCGATAAAGGCGGTCAGCGTCGTTTCGTGCAGATCGAGCAGGTTTTCGTGACCATGATCGGCCAGCCAGACTCCGAGGCGGCCGAGGTCGGAGCGATAGCTGTCGAGCGTCGATTTGGCCAGGCCGTCTTCCAGCCACAGCGCATCGCAGAAGTTGTCGATCTCGCCGAGGTCAGCGGGGCGCAGCGGCAAAGTCGCAGTTTTCATGGCGGAGCAGCCAGCGCTTGATGTCGAGCAGAAATCCGTCGCCGTGCTGGCTGAATCCGCCCAGCTGCCCGCCGGCGGCAACGACCCGGTGGCAGGGTACGACCAGCGGATAGGGGTTGCGGCCGCAGGCCTGGCCGACGGCGCGTGGCGCACTGCGGATGTTTTTGGCCACCTGGCCATAGGTCCAGGCCTGGCCGAGCGGAATCTGCTCGATCTGGGCCCAAACCTTGCGCTGGAAAAAGGTGCCGGCCGGGCGCAACGGCAGGCCGAAGGCGAAGGCCGGGTCGCGCAGATAGGCGTTCAATTGCCGGACGGCTTCAGCGGCGAGCAGTGAAGACGGTTCTTGTGCGGCTTGCGGCGGCAGATATTCGATGCCGATGATTTCATCGGCATCGCAACGCACGCCCAGTGCAAAACCGGGGGCGGCGACGATGGCCTGGTAGGGCGCTTGGACTGCGGTCTGACTGGACATCTCCGGGCCGGTCTAGAAGGCCGCAATGCCGGTCTGGGCGCGACCGAGGATCAGCGCGTGGATGTCGTGTGTGCCTTCGTAGGTATTCACCACTTCCAGGTTGACCAGGTGGCGGGCGATGCCGAATTCGTCGGAAATGCCGTTGCCGCCCAGCATGTCGCGCGCCGTGCGGGCAATGTCGAGGGCCTTGCCGCAGGAATTGCGCTTCATCAGCGAGGTGATTTCCGGCGTCGCGCTGCCGTCGTCCTTCATCCGGCCCAGGCGCAGGCAGCCCTGGATGCCGAGCGTGATTTCGGTCTGCATGTCGGCCAGCTTTTTTTGCACCAGTTGGTTGGCGGCGAGCGGCCGCTCGAACTGCTTGCGGTCGAGCGTGTATTGGCGGGCGGTGTGCCAGCAGAATTCGGCCGCACCCAGCGCGCCCCAGGCAATGCCGTAGCGGGCCGAGTCGAGGCAGGTGAACGGGCCTTTGAGGCCGGCGGCGTTCGGCAACTGGTTCTCGCTGGGTACGAAGACCTCATCCATGACGATTTCGCCGGTGATCGAGGCACGCAGGCCGACCTTGCCGTGAATCGCCGGGGCGCTCAAGCCGGCCATTCCCTTTTCGAGAATGAAGCCGCGGATGACGTTTTCGTCGTCTTTGGCCCAGACGACGAAAATGTCGGCGATCGGCGAGTTGGTGATCCACATCTTGCTGCCCGACAGCTTCCAGCCGCCCGGCACGCTGCGGGCGCGGGTGGACAGGCTGGCCGGGTCGGAGCCGGAGTTCGGTTCGGTCAGGCCGAAGCAGCCGATCATCTTGCCGCTGGCCAGGGGGGGCAGGTATTGCTGGCGCTGCGCTTCGCTGCCGAACACGAAGATCGGCACCATGACCAGCGAAGACTGGACGCTCATCATCGAGCGATAGCCGGAGTCGACGTATTCGATCTCGCGGGCAATCAGGCCATAGGAGACGTAATTCAGGCCGGCGCCGCCGTAGACCGGCGGCAGGGTGCAGCCGAGCAGGCCCATGTCGCCCATCTTGCGGAAGATGGCCGGATCGGTCTGCTCGTTGCGGAAGGCGTCCCGCACCCGCGGGGCCAGCTCGCGCCGGGCGAAGTCGCGGGCGGCATCGCGCACGATACGTTCGTCGGCCGCCAGCTGCGAGTCAAGCAGCAGCGGGTCGGGCCAGTTGAAGGCAGGACGGCTCATTTACCGAAGAAACGGCGGAACCAGCCGACGGTTTCCTGCTTTTCTTCCTTTTCCTTGATGACGCCCTGCATGTTGGCTTTGACGGCACCCACGTAGTCGGCATCGTCGCGCTTGATGTGATTGACCAGCCAGCGGGCAAGCATGGCGTGCAGTTCTTCCGCCACGTCGTCGCCGAGATTGATCCGCTCCTGGTATTCCGAAACCTTGCGGGCGAACAGTTCATGCACCTTCTTGTGCGGCTTGCAGTACTGGTAACCGGCTTCTTCCTGCAGGCTTTCCTCGAAGGCGAAGTGCGACAGCGTGTAGTCGACGCAATCGTCGATCACCGCCTTGATCTTGTTCTTGTCGCCAAGCACCTGCGCGGCTTCGAGATCGTTGATGAAATCGACGATGCGCATGTGTTGCTGGTCGATGACGTCGATCCCCGTGTTCAGTTCCGGACTCCAGACGATGCTCATGCTGTTCTCTCCCCGAGAAAGTGATTGGGTCTGCTGCTTACCCGCGGACGTGGCCGTCGCCCAGGACGACCCATTTCTGGCTGGTCAGGCCTTCGAGGCCGACCGGGCCGCGGGCGTGGATCTTATCGGTCGAAATGCCGATTTCAGCGCCCAGGCCGTATTCGAAACCATCTGCAAAGCGGGTCGAGGCGTTGATCATCACCGAAGCCGAGTCGATTTCGCGCAGGAATCGCATCGCCTTCGGATGGTTGTCGGTGACGATGGCTTCGGTGTGGTGCGACGAATACTGGTTGATGTGGGCAATTGCCTCGTCGATGCCGGAGACGACCTTGACCGAGATGATCGGCGCCAGGTATTCGGTGTAGTAATCCTCTTCTGTCGCGGCTACCGCGTTCTGTACGATGGCCCGCGTTTCGGCGCAGCCGCGGATCTCGACGCCCTTGGCGGTGAGCATGGCGGCAATCGGCGGCAACAGCATGGCGGCGACGCTGCGGTCGACCAGCAGCGACTCGGCGGTGTTGCAGGTGCCGTAGCGCTGGGTCTTGGCGTTTTCGACAATCTTCAGCGCCTTGTTGGGATCGGCTTCTTCTTCCAGATACACATGGCAGTTGCCGTCCAGGTGCTGGATCATCGGCACCCGCGACTCGGCCAGCAGGCGGGCGATCAGGCCCTTGCCGCCGCGCGGCACGATGACGTCGACGAATTCGCGCATGGTGATCAGCTCACCGACGGCGGCGCGGTCGGTGGTGTCGATGACCTGGACGCTGTCGGCCGGCAGGCCGGCACTAAGCAATGCTTCATGGACCAGGGCGGCAATGGCGCGATTGCAGTTGATGGCCTCCGAGCCGCCACGCAGGATCGCCGCGTTGCCGGATTTGAGGCACAGTGCGGCGGCGTCCGCCGTGACGTTGGGACGGGCTTCGTAAATGATGCCGATGACGCCGAGCGGCACGCGCATCTTGCCGACCTGGATGCCGGTCGGGCGATACTTGATGTCGGTCATTTCGCCGATCGGGTCGGGCAATTTGGCAACCTGTTCGACCCCTTCTGCCATGTTGTCGACACCTTTTTCGGTCAGCGCCAGGCGGTCGAGCATCGCCGGTTCGAGACCGGCGGCACGGGCAGCATCCAGATCCAGGGCGTTGGCTGCGATCAGCGCCGCCTTGTCGCGGCGGATGGCAGCGGCCAGCAGCAGCAAGGCGTTGTTCTTTTCGGCGGTGGTGGCACCGGCCAGGCGGCGCGAGGCTGCGCGGGCGCGGCGGCCGACGGTCTGCATGTATTCCTTGATGTCCATGATCTTCCAGCTACTGGGCAAAGAAGCATTATAGCGATGGAGAGGCGGCATAAAGCAGTGGCATTTACCGAGAAATTTAGGGGGAACTTCCGGAACCGGGTAAACTCTTATCCGCAACCACAACAGGGCTTTCCATCGAGGACGAGATGGCCGAAAAATTGATACTGCCGACTGAAGTCAAAGTCTGCGCCACGTGCAGCTACTGGGATGGCGAACGCCAGGTAGATGCTGACATGAAACTGGTCGTGGTTTCCGACGAGTGCCAAGGCGAGTGCCTGGTTCAGGAAACGCAAAAACCCGGACTGCACGATGTCCGCAAAGAATGTTCCTGCATTTGGGAAGATCTTGAACCTGACCAGGTCGAAGGGGGCGAGAAGGCCGCTTAGGCTGCCCCGAACGGGTCGTTGCGCCATAGGCTGCGGTTGCGCCCGCCAGCCTTGGCTTCATAGAGGGCCGCATCGGCGGCCTGAAAGAATTGCGGATCGACTTCGCCGCCACTCGGTTGCGTGGTCACGCCACCCAGGCTGATCGTGATGTAGGGTGAAATGGCCGATGCGGGGTGCGGCAAGCGCAGCCCCTCGATGCTCGAACGAAGTTCTTCGCCCAGATTCGCGGCCGCAGCACTGCTCGAGTTCGGCAACAACAGTACGAACTCTTCTCCGCCATAGCGTGCGACCAGGTCGCCTGGTCGACGGACGAAGTCACTCAGTTTCTTGGCAATCAGGCGCAGCATCCGGTCGCCCTCGGCATGACCGAGATGGTCGTTGTAGGCTTTGAAGTGGTCCACGTCGATGATGGCCAGCGACAAGGGACTGTGTGTCCGCGAGCAGCGCCGCCATTCGTTTTCCAGAGCTTCATCGTAACGTCGCCGGTTGGCGATTTCGGTCAGGCTGTCGATCTTGGCCAGGTTTTCGAGCAGGTGCCGGTGGTGGCAGGATTGCAGATGGTTGCGAACCCGCTTGCGGACGATCGACGGATGAAAAGGCTTGGTGATGTAATCGACCGCACCGAGATCGAGGCCGCGCTCCTCGTCGGCTGTCGAATCCAGGGCGGAAATGAAAATCACCGGAATCTGCCGGGTTGCATCGTCGGCTTTCAGGGCCTGGATGACGTCGTAACCGTTGATGTCGGGCATCATCACGTCGAGCAGGATAAGGTCGGGCTGTAGTTCGTGCGCCCGCTCCAGTGCCTGGGCACCGTTCTTGGCCAGGGCGATGCGGCAATCGTCAACCAGCAATTCCGCCAGCAGCGTGCGGTTCTGCTTCTCGTCATCGACAACCAGTACGGTTTGCTGCTGATTCATGGTCATTCGGCCATCGTTGTCAGATTGAGTTGTTGCAGTTCTTCCAGTGCTTGTTCGTACTCGACGTCTTCGATCAAGGCGCCAATTCGATCGAGGCGCCTTGACAGCGCGGCGTCGTTGTTCAGTCGGTCGCTCAGCGCCGCCTTGAGTTTATGCAATTGAGCCTCGCTGCCGGCGTCGGCATTGCGTACTTTTTGTACCAGCAGCGTATGGATCGGCAACCAATTGTCACGTTCACTCGATTCCATGCCAACAGGATTCAAGGGTACTGGAGGAAGCGCGGCAAGTCCATCGCTGACACGCTGCCATTCGTCGGCAAGCCGAGTCAGTTGTGCCGCATGATCGATTCCCGCATCGGCCAGCGATTGCTCGAGCTGGCGTGCCAGTTCGCTCAGTTGCACGGCACCCAGCGAGGCGGCGACCGATTTCAGGGAGTGCGCGAGGCGGCGTGCCTCCAAGGGGTGGGGGCCGAGTTCTTGGCGAATGCGGTCGGCGATGTTGGCGAAATCGTGGCGGAAGGCGTGCAGCGACTTCAGGTAGAGCTCCGGGCGTTGCAGATGGATGCCCAGCCCGATGGTCGTATCAATACCGGCTAGCTCCGGCCAATGGGCCGGTCGTGAAATGGTCGCCGGAAGCGTGGTGCTGTCGTCCGTGCCGGCCGGAGGCAGCCAGTGGGCAAGCGTGGCATAGAGCAAGGCGGGCTGGATCGGTTTGGTCAGGTGCTCGTTCATTCCGGCTTGCCGGGCTTGCTCCTGGTCTTCGCTGGTGGCATGGGCCGTCATTGCGATCACGGGCAATGCCTGCCAGCGCGGATCGGCACGGATGCGGCGGGTGGCGGTCAGCCCGTCCATGACCGGCATCTGGATATCCATCAAGACGACCTGGTAAGAGCCCGTTTCCAGCTTGTCCAGCGCCTCCTGGCCGTGGATGGCGATCTCGACGCTCAATCCGACCTTTTGCAACAGGGCAATGGCGATGGTTCGGTTGATCGGGATGTCTTCGACCAGCAAGACGCGTTCGCCTGACCAGCGGGGCAAGGCGGCGGGTTTGCTGCCCTCGCTGCCGGCCGGCGAACGTTCAGTGCTGGCCGGCTCGAAACAGGCGGTGAACCTGAAGATACTGCCTTGGCCGGGTACGCTGTCCAGACTGATCCGACCGCCCATCAATTCGACGAGTTGGCGGCAGATGGTCAGGCCCAGGCCGGTTCCGCCAAAGCGCCGGGTAATGCTGCTGTCGGCCTGGGTGAAGGGGGCGAACAAGCTGGCTTGTTGCTGTGGCGCGATCCCGATGCCGGTGTCGCGCACGGCGAAGGCGAGGCGCAGGCCTTGCCCGGGTTGCGGCGAGTCGAGCTTGATGCTGACTTCGATTTCGCCCTGTTGCGTGAACTTGATTGCATTGCCGACCAGATTGATCAGGATTTGTCCAAGACGCAGCGGGTCGCCGACCAGCGTGGGCGGGACATCGGCGGCGCAGACGAAGCGCAGGTTGACACCCTGGCTCTGCGCCTTGGCATTGAACAGGTTGCCGACCGATTGCAGGACTTGGCTCAGCGTGAAGGGCGATTTTTCGAGCTCCAGCCCGCCGGCCTCGATTTTCGAATAGTCGAGAATGTCGTTGATGATGCCGAGCAGGGCGTCCGATGATTGCATGACCTGTTCGAGATGTTCGCGTTGCTGGGGGGCGAGCGGTGTTTCCAGGACCATGCGGCTCAAGCCGATGATGGCATGCATCGGGGTCCGGATTTCGTGGCTCATCCTGGCCAGGAAGTCTGATTTGGCCTGGTTGGCATGACGTGCTTCGGCGATCGCATCCTGCAGGGCGCGGGTTCGTTCGTCGACCATCCGTTCGAGCGAGGCGCGATAGCGACCGAGTTCCTGGTCGCGCCCCTGCAAGGTGTCGAGCATGCGATTGAAGCCTTGGCCGAGGCGCCCGATCTCGTCATGGCTGGTGATATATACCCGCTGATCCAGGCTACCTTGCGACGAGACGCGTTTGACCAGTTGATCGAGATTTTCCAAAGGCCGGGTCAGCTTGCCGACGACGTAGCGGGTGAGGGCCAGCGAGACCAGGAGGGCGATCAGCAGCAAGGCACTGGTCTCGGCAATCGTGCGTTGCATGGTATGGCGGTACTGTTCGAGCGACACCAGCAACTCGATACGGCCGGCGACCTTTTCCTGGCCCACCAGGCGTATTGCCTCACGGACGATCAGATGGGTGTCGGTGAATTCGATACTGTCGCTGCCGGCGGGAATTTTCCGGTCACGTTCGGGGTCGCGCCGATAGCGGGCGAGGACGGTTCCGTCCGCGAGTACCGCGATGCCGACTTCGACGGCCGGGGTGACGACCAGCGAGGAGAGCAGGCGTTCGGCTTCGAGGCGATCGAGAAAGGCGACAGCGGCTTGCGAATTGGTTGCCAGCAAACGGGCCTGGGCGGTCATCGATTCGCCGAGTTGGGTTTGCAACAGGCGCTTCTGCTGGTGAAAGACCAGCAGATAGACCAGCCCGATGATGACCAGCAGCAGCGAAAAGGATAACAAGACCAGCTTGTTGCGGATGCTCGGCGTCGGCAGGAGCCAGCGATGCAGCGTCAAGGCCAGTTGCTTCATGGTTCGATCACTCGTGCCAGACGCAGGAGTTGGGCGTTGAAACCGAAGCCCTTCTTTTGCGCGCTTCGACGATTGATCACGATGCCGACCCGCTCGCCGTCAAGGGGAAGTTCGATCATGCCGCCGGCACGGGCGAATCCGGCGATATCCGAAACCGTTACGATGTAGCGTCCCTCGGCGCGATTGAGCCAGTTGTCCAGGTTGGCACTTTCCGAACGGCTGATGAAGAGCAGGTGGCAATTGCCGATGTCGTTGGGGCTTATCCGGATTTCCGTCGTGCCGGAGCCTTGATTCAGCTGGTTGATGTTGGTACCGAACGGATTCTTGCCAACAATGCACAGGACCAATGGGCTCGGTGGCTTTTCTTCGGGGGGCCAATAGACGAATTGCGATAGACGGTAAAACAGCACCGCCTTCATGCCGTATTCCGAGACATCCTGCGCCAGTGCCGGCGTCATCAGAAGGGCCGGCAGCAACGCCAGCCAGGCGATACTCTGGCGCAAACGGCGGGAGCAGATGGAACGCAGGCCCATGGCGTGTTTCAGAAGCGGTATTGCAGGGTTGCCATGTAGCTGCGCGGTTGTTGCGGGACGGCCAGCATGGTCGTGCTCGATGAGCCGTGGGCTGCGTAGTAGCGTTCGTCGAACAGGTTGTAGACGTCGAAATAGACCGACAGGCGTTCGCCAGCCAGTTTGTGGAAACCGAAATGCAGGCTGGCGACGGTATGGGCATCGACTTTCAGGCGTTCGCCCGGTACCAATGTGTTCTTGCGACCGGTATTGGTTTCACCGATCCATTGCAGGCGCGGGGTGACCGTGAACCAGTCCTGGTAGCGGAAGGTGGTGCCCAATTTGATCTTGTGGGTGGCGATGTAGGTCTGGTCCCATTCGATGTCGTCAATGGCGTCCTGCACCGTGCCCTTGATGTAGCTGTAGCTGCCCCACAGGTCGGCTGTCCAGGCGCCGCCCAGGTGCACCTGCCATTGCGGGATCAGGTCGAGGCCGCGGTAATGGTCGCGGCCGCTGTTCTGCTTGGCGGTGGTTTTCGAGAGAATGGCACCGGGAATGTATTGGGTGGAGACGGCTTCGTCGCGGGTGACGATGATGTCGGTGACTCTCGAGTGGTAAACATTGGTCACCAGATTGAAGTTTTTCAGGGGCCGCCAGTCCCAGGTCAGGGACAGGCTGCGCGATTTTTCCGGCTGCAGGCTCAGATTAGTCGCGCGGAAGTTCTTGCCGATGTAGCGGCCGCTGGCATCCTTGCTGCCGTCAAAAGAGCCGAATGCGCCCAGGGTTTCGTCCGGCGCGGGAGCGCGGAAGGCCTCGCCGTAGAGGAGTTTCAGGTAATTGCCGGGGAGCGGTTGCCAGACCACGCCAATGCGCGGATTGAGACTGTTGCCGTAAGTCGAGTACCAGTCGTCGCGCAGGCCGATGGTGGTGGAAAGGCTCGGCGTCCATTGCGCTTGCCATTGCACGTAGCCCGACCAGCTGTAGTAATTGGTCTGGAACAGGCGTAGCGGCAAATTGGTATTCGGATAGTAAAAACCTTGCCCGAGCGGCCCCTTGTCCGGATCGTAAGGGCGCGGCAGGTCTGGCGTTTCGAGGGCGTAGTAGTCGCGGTAGCCGAGGCCGGCGAGAACGACGTGACGGTCGTTGGCACGCCAGGTCAGGTTTTCCTCGATGCCGCGCCGTCGCGATTTCGAGTAGTCGTAACCCTCATCTTCGAAGTTGGTGAAGATATTGACGTAGCGGCTGTAGGGATTGACCTCGTAGGTCGAGTAGTCGACGACCAGTTCGGATTTGAGGTCGGGGCTGATTTCGAAGCGGAATTTGCCATACCAGGTTTCGATGCTGCTGTTCCAGCGCGCATCGTCGAGAAACAAGGCAGCAGAACTGAGATCGCCGGTGCTGGTCAGGCTGGCGAAGCGGTTGCGATAGTAGCCGAGCGTGAAATGCTCCGTCGCATCCAGGCGCAGGTAACGGCTTTCACTGCTGATCCCGCCGACGTAGTCTTCGCGCTGGCTGGCCGGGATGACCGTCGTGCCGGCAAAGGTCCTGGCAGCGACCTTGGGATAGTCGCCCGGATAGTACTTGTCGAGCGGGGCGCGGTCGCTTTTCTGCGAATGCCCGCCGACCGTCAGTGCGATGTTTTCGCTCAGCTTGCCACCGACCAGGAAGTCGCCCTCGAGAGCGCCAAACCGGCCGATGCCGACGCTGGCCTTGCCGCTTGGCATTTCCGTCTGGTCGGTGATGATGTTGATTACACCGGCGAAGGCATCGGCGCCATAGAGCGCGGCGGCAGGGCCATAGAGGACTTCGACCTGCTTGGCAAAATGCAGCGAAAAATTCTCGGCGACCGGAATCTTGCCGCCGGTCGGATTGTCGATCCGGACGCCGTCGAGCAGGATCAACAGTTTCGTATTGCTGACATGCCCCTGGAAAACGAAGTTGTTGTATTGGGACGAGCGGGTACCGCGCTGAAAGTCCACGCCGGGCAGGTCTTCGAGGAGATCGGCCAGGCTCTTGTAGCGGCGGTCGCGCATCTGCTCGCGGGTGATGACCGTGATATGGGCGGGCGTCTGTTCGCGTCCTTCCTGATGTCGGGAGGCCGTGACCACCGGCGTGGCGATCAGCTCCTCGAGCGAAAGCGGGAGCAGGGGAAGGACGTTTTCCGCGTACACGCTCGTGGTCCAGGCCAGCGCAAGACTGACGGCCAGTTGGCCAAGGCGAAACTGCTGCATGACACTCCCCCGTTGTCGTTTGGCGTTAGCTTACCTTGCCGCCGTCTTTTCGTTGCGACCAGCGGGACACAGGCGCAGGCCGAGGCGGAGAAATTCTTCCCAGATATTGCCTTGGCCGATCCCCTTGATCAGTCGGTCTATCCTGCCGGCGTGCTGGAGCGCGGCTTCCAGACTGGCTGTGTTGAGGCGTTGCAGGGCGCGTTTTAGCGCATTTTGTCGGGGCCCCCAGACCTTGGCCTCCTTGAGCAACAGGTCGAGTGGGCGGCCACTGTCCATGCCGCTACGGATCAGGGTCAGGGCACGCACTTCCTCGCTGATTGCCCACAAGACGAGCGGTGGCGCTTCACCTTCCTGCATCAGGCCATCCAGGGTCCGGGTCAGGCGGGCGATATCGCCCAGCAGCAGGGCTTCGCGCAGGCTTTCGATATCGTAGCGGGCAACGTTGAGCACGGCGTCGCGGACCTGAGTGGCGGTCAATTGACCGCTCGGGTAAAGCAGGCCGAGTTTCTGGATTTCCTGATGGGCGGCGAGCAAATTGCCTTCGACGCGCTCGGCGATGAATTTCAGGCTGTCGAGATCGGCGCTTTGTTGCTGACGGCGCAGTCGGCCGGCAATCCAGCCCGGCAAATCGGCCAGCCCCGGCGCCGTCGTCTTGATGGCGACGCCGGCGTTGGCCAGCGCCGTGAACCAGGCAGCCTTTTCTTCACGCCAGTCGAGTTCCGGGAGCGTGATGAGCAGCATGTTGTCGGGCGACAGACGTTCGCACCATTGCTGCAGGGCGGCGCTGCCTTCCTTGCCTGGTTTGCCGGTCGGGATGCGCAGGTCGATCAGTTTCTTGTCGCCGAACAGTGACATGTTGCCGCCGGCAGCGAGCAGGGCCCCCCAGTCGAACTGGGGCAGCACGGTCAGTACTTCGCGTTCGCTGTAGCCATGCTGGCGCGCCTTGGCCCGGATCGCATCGGCAGCTTCGATCACCAGCAGCGGATCGTCGCCGTAGAGCACGTAGAGCGGGCGCAGTTCGCGCTCCAGGTGGGCGGCAAGCTGTTCCCCCTTGAGCAGCATTACTCTTCGTCTTCTTGGTTGGGGTCTTTGGGCTTGATGATGCTCAGCCGGCGCATGATCTGGTTCACCAGGTCATTGTTCATGTCGCGCCACAGGAGGCCTTCTTCCAGGTCCTTGGCGAGCACGTTGGAGTCGTCGAAACTGATGTCGCGGGTCAGGCTGATCTCGTTGCTCGGCACCAGAATCTGCCCCTTGGGCGTGAGGACGCGGAAGCTGTAATTGAGTTGCAAACGGTATTCGCGGACCCGGCCCTGGGCGTTGACGCTGAGAATACTCTTCTGGCGGGTGTCGTTGAGTTGCTGGAAGATGGCATCGGCGCCCTTGGCTTCCAGTTCGTCCTCGATGACGCGGGTGTTGCCACTGGCCTTGATGTAGCGCTGCAGCCAGATCCTGACGTCGGCTGTTTCCGGGAGTGCGATATAGATCGTTTTGTAAGGCAGGTTGCCACTGAGCGTCCCGCGCAGATGAAAGCCGCAGCCGGCCAGTACGACGGCAAACAGCACTGCGAACAAGGATCGGAGCGGGACGCGCATGGCGGTTTCCTTAAACGACGATGTTGACCAGGCGGCCCGGTACGACAACCACTTTCTTCGGCGCCTTGCCTTCCATGAACTTCTGCGCATCCGGGTTGGCCAGGGCAGCAGCTTCGATGCTGGCCTTGTCGGCGTCGGCAGCAACGCGGATGGCACCGCGCAACTTGCCGTTCACCTGGATGACCAGTTCGATTTCGTCCTGCTTCAACGCGGCTGGATCGGCCTTCGGGAAAGCGGCAAGGCCAGCATCGGCACCCGGCTTCAATTCGGCGTAAAGGGCCTGGCCGATATGCGGGACGATGGGGAAGAGCAGCAGCACGGCGCTTTCCAGGACCTCCTGGGCGAGCGCGCGGCCGGCGGCGTCGGCGAGGTCGCACTTGTCGTAGGCGTTGAGCAGTTCCATGACGGCGGCGATGGCGGTGTTGAACTGCTTGCGCCGGCCGTAGTCGTCGGCCACCTTGCCCATGGTCTGGTGCAACTTGCGACGCAGGTCGGCCTGGGCGGAAGACAAGCCTTCGTTGTTGGTACTGGCAGCCACGACGCCAGTCTGGCTGTGATCGAAGACGAGTTTCCACAGGCGGCGCAGGAAGCGGAAAGCGCCCTCGACGCCGGCATCCGACCATTCCAGCGACTGGTCCGGGGGCGAGGCGAACATGATGAACAGGCGCGCCGTATCGGCGCCGTACTGGTCGATCAGGGCCTGCGGATCGACGCCGTTGTTCTTCGACTTGGACATCTTCTCGGTGCCGCCGATCACCACCGGCAGGCCGTCGGCCTTGAGCGTGGCGCCGGTCGGGCGGCCGCGCTCGTCGGTGACGACATCGACATCGGCCGGATTGATCCACTGCTTCTTGCCGCCGTCCAGCTCGCGGTAGAAGGTCGGGGCGACCACCATGCCCTGGGTCAGCAGGTTGGCGAAAGGCTCGCCCAAGTCGCCGATCAGGCCGACGTCGCGCATCAGTTTGGTGAAGAAGCGCGAATACAGCAGGTGCAGGATGGCGTGCTCGATGCCGCCGATGTACTGGTCGATGCCGCCCTTGCACCAGTACTGGACGCGCTCGTCGACCATGGCCGTGGTGTTGTCCGGGCAGGCGTAGCGGAGGAAGTACCAGGACGACTCGAAGAAGGTGTCCATGGTGTCGGTTTCGCGCTTGGCGTCGCCGCCGCACTTCGGGCACTTGCACTCATAAAACTCGGGCATGCGGGCCAGCGGCGAGCCGGCGCCGGTGATCTCGACATCTTCCGGCAGCACGACCGGCAACTGGTCGTCGGGCACCGGCACGTCGCCGCAGGTCTTGCAATGGATGATGGGGATCGGGCAGCCCCAGTAACGCTGACGGGAAATCCCCCAGTCGCGCAGGCGGAACTGGACTTTCTTCTCGCCCAGGCCCTTGGCGGCGAGGTCGCCAGCCACGGCGTCGACCGCGGCTTCATAGCCGAGACCGTCGTACCTGCCGGAATTGACGCAGGCGCCCTTTTGCTTGTCGCCGTACCACTCCTGCCAGCCGTCCAGGCTGAAGGTTTCGCCTTCGGCGGCGATGACCTGCTTGATTGGCAGATCGTATTTCTTGGCAAACGCGAAATCGCGCTCGTCGTGGGCCGGCACGGCCATCACGGCACCGTCGCCGTAGCTCATCAGCACGTAGTTGCCGACCCAGACTTCGACCTGTTCGCCGGTCAGCGGATGGGTGACGTAGATGCCGGTCGGCAGCCCCTTCTTTTCCATCGTCGCGAGGTCGGCCTCGGCGACGCCGCCCTTCTTGCATTCCTCGATGAAGGCGGCGAGTTCCGGGTTGTTGGCGGCGGCACGGGTGGCCAGCGGGTGCTCGGCGGCGACGGCAACGAAGGTGACGCCCATGATGGTGTCGGCGCGGGTGGTGAACACCCACAGCTTTTCGTCGGCGTTGTCCGCCAGCGGGAAGGCGAAGCGCACGCCGGTGCTCTTGCCGATCCAGTTCTTCTGCATCAGGCGGACCTGCTCCGGCCAGCCCTGCAGGTTGTCGAGCTCGGCCAGCAGTTCCTCGGCGTAGGCGGTGATCTTCATGTAGTACATGGGGATCTCGCGCTTTTCGATCAGCGCGCCGGAACGCCAGCCGCGGCCGTCGATGACCTGCTCGTTGGCGAGCACGGTCTGGTCGACCGGATCCCAGTTCACGGTGCCGAGCTTCTTGTACACCAGGCCTTTTTCGTAGAGCCGGGTGAACAGCCACTGCTCCCAGCGGTAGTACTCCGGCGTGCAGGTGGCCAGCTCGCGGCTCCAGTCGATGGCGAAACCGAGCGACTTGAGCTGGGTCTTCATGTACTCGATGTTCGAGTAGGTCCAGCCGGCGGGGGCAACGTTGTTCTGCAGCGCGGCGTTCTCGGCCGGCATGCCGAAGGCGTCCCAGCCCATCGGTTGCAGCACGTTGTAACCCTGCATCTTGTGGAAGCGCGACAGCACATCGCCGATCGTGTAGTTGCGGACGTGGCCCATGTGCAGCTTGCCCGACGGGTACGGGAACATCGACAGGCAATAGTATTTGGGCTTGGTGGCGTCTTCGACGGCACGGGCGGCGCCGGTTTTGTCCCAGTGTTGCTGGGCGGCGCGCTCGATGTCGGCCGGGGTGTATTTGTCCTGCATGGGTATCCGCTGATAAATCATGAATTAAGCGCGGAATTATACCGGCTCAGGCGGCTTTCAGCGGCGATCGGGCTGCGCTGCCGGTGATCGGGCCGGTATCAGTTCAATGATTTATTTGTGGTGTACGGCCGGAGGGGCCGTTGATCGCAGTGGCCAAGGCAAAGGGAGGACGAGGACGGGGCAGGCACTGCACGATCTGCTGGCTGTTGCCGGCTTGGCCGGTCTATTCAGACCCGTCCGGGTCGGTGCGCCAAAGGCTTGCAAGTGGCCGGGCGCTGGCGCTGTCACCTGCCGGGCTGCAACTGTGGCGGAGTACGCCATGGCAGGCCGGGCAGCTGGGTTAGTGACGCCCGGTCACGCCGCTTTTTTTTGCGGGTACATGCTTTCCCAGGTGGTCTGCCAGTAACGGTAGGCATTTTGCGCTGCCATCAGCGAGAGCATGGACATCCGGGTCTGGTGGTGCCACATCCAGGACAGGCGTGGTGCCGGCGTCAGGTTGTATTCCGGCGTGGTGCCGACTTCGTCCTCGACGATGGAGAGGAAGCGCTCGACCGCCAGGCCCCAGTATTCCGATCCATCAGCCTTGCCGGTGAGATACTCGGCTTCGGAAATGGCGCGGCGCCAGAGCTTGAGTGCCAGTTCGTCGCTGATGCCGGCCTTGCGGGCAACCCAGGGCAATATTTTTGGTGCTTTCATGCTGTTACTCCTTTTATTCTCTGTGGGGGTGACCACATTTTTACGACTGCCTTGTGGGCAATAAGTTTTGTGCACTGCAATATTTTTTGCGAAGTATACTTCCCCGCTTACCGCTCGCGCGTGAAAAAATTCTCTCGAATCGAGCATTCGTTGCACGCTTGCAACAAATTGGTATGACCAATTATCCTTTTGTTGCAGCTTCGTAACTTTTTGAAAATTTTAGTAATTTTTCCAGGCCCATGTCCGATCTCATCGCCAATCTGAACGCTCCCCAACTGCAGGCCGTCACGCTGCCGCCCGTGCATGCACTCATCCTGGCCGGCGCCGGTAGCGGCAAGACGCGGGTGCTGACGACCCGCATCGCCTGGCTGATGTCCACCGGCCAGGTTGGCCCGCACGGGGTGCTGGCGGTGACCTTTACCAACAAGGCGGCCAAGGAAATGACGGCGCGGCTTTCGTCGCTGGTACCGATCAATACGCGCGGCATGTGGATCGGAACCTTCCACGGCCTGTGCAACCGCCTGCTGCGGGCGCACTACCGCGAGGCCGGTTTGCCGCAGACCTTCCAGATCCTCGATACGGCCGACCAGCTGGCGATGGTCAAGCGTCTGCTGAAGAACCTCAATGTCGATGACGAGAAGTACCCGCCGCGCGAACTGGTGCATTTCATCAATGCCCACAAGGAACAGGGCGTGCGTGCCGCCCAGGCCGAGGCTTACGACAATTACACGCAGAAGCGGGTCGAGTTGTACGCCGAGTACGAAAACCAGTGCAACCGCGAAGGGGTGGTCGATTTCGCCGAACTGCTGTTGCGCTGCTACGAACTGTTGCAGCGCAACGAACCGCTGCGTCGGCATTACCAGGAGCGCTTCCGCTACATTCTGGTCGACGAGTTCCAGGATACCAACAAGCTGCAATATGCCTGGCTGCAACTGTTGGCCGGCGGTGGCGCCAAGGTTTTCGCGGTGGGCGACGACGATCAGAGCATCTACGCTTTCCGCGGTGCCGAGGTCGGCAACATGCGCGATTTCGAGCGCGACTACGCCGGCGACAACATCATCCGCCTAGAGCAGAACTATCGTTCGCACGGCAATATCCTGGCCGCCGCCAATGCGCTGATCAAGAACAACCGCGAACGCCTCGGCAAAAACCTGTGGACCGATGCCGGCGAGGGCGAGCCGATCCGCGCTTTCGAAGGCTATTCCGATCTCGACGAGGCGCGTTTCATCGTCGAGGAAATCCGCGAACTGGTGCGCGACGGCGTTTCGCCGACGCAAGTTGCGCTGCTTTACCGCTCGAACGCCCAGTCCCGCGTGCTGGAAAACGAACTGTTCACCAAGGGCGTGCCCTACAAGGTCTATGGCGGCCTGCGCTTCTTCGAACGGCAGGAAATCAAGCATGCGCTGGCCTACCTGCGTCTGCTGGGCAATCCGGATGACGATACGGCCTTCCTGCGCGTCGTCAATTTCCCGACGCGCGGTATCGGTGCCCGTTCGCTGGAGAATCTGCAGGCGACCGCCCACCAGATGAATTCCAGCCTCTATAACGCGGCGGCTTCGCTGACCGGCAAGGCCGGCCAGACGGTGGGCGGCTTCATCCGCCTGATCGAGCAATTGCGCCAGGAGACCGAAAACCTGCCGCTGCCGGAGATGGTCGAACACATCATCGAGAAGAGCGGCCTGGCCCAGCATTACCGGACCGAGAAGGAAGGCCAGGATCGGCTGGAAAATCTGGACGAACTGATCAATGCCGCCGCCACCTTCATCGACGACGAAGGCGCCATCGGCGAAGGCGGGGCGCTGGTCTCCTTCCTGACGCTGGCTTCGCTGGAGGCCGGCGAGCATCAGGCGGGCGAAGGCCAGGAGGCGGTGCAGCTGATGTCGGTGCACGCCGCCAAGGGCCTGGAATTCGACGTGGTCTTCATCACCGGCCTGGAGCAGGGACTGTTCCCGCACGAGAACTCGGTGTCGCAAGGTCGCGATGGCCTGGAGGAAGAGCGCCGCCTGATGTATGTCGCGGTGACCCGCGCCAGAAAGCGTCTTTACGTCACCTGCGCCCAGACCCGCATGCTGCACGGTCAGACCCGCTATTGCGTACCGTCGAGTTTCCTCGAGGAAATTCCCGAACAGTTGTTGAGAAGGCTGAACAAGAAGGCCGAGTCGGCTTCTGCCGTTCCTGCCTATGGTCAGTTCGGCGGTGGTTATGCCGAGCCGCCGGCGGCGCATGGCTTGCGCGTCGGGATGAATGTCGAACATGCCAAGTTCGGGGTCGGCGTCATCGTCGCCACCGAAGGGCGCGGCGCGGATGCGCGCGTTCAGGTCAATTTCGGGCGTGCCGGCATGAAATGGCTGGCCCTCGAATACGCCAAGCTGACGCCGGTCTAGAGACTGCGGTGCGTCTCGACCGAGGCGCGCAGGAAGTAGTGCATGCCGGCTTCGCGCAATTTCATCTCAAGCTCGCCGGCGTTGGCCTGGCCGATGTCGGCGTGGAGGGCTGGGGCGATCTTGATGAAATGCTCGACCAGTTTCGGGTCGAAATGCGTGCCGGCGTCGCGCCGGATGATGGCGAGCGCTTCTTCCAGCGGTAACGGCGCCTTGTAGGGGCGGCGTGAGGTCAAGGCGTCGAAGACGTCGACGATGGCGAAGATGCGCGCGTTGAGCGGAATCCCTTCGCCCTTGAGGCCGCGCAGGTAGCCGCTGCCGTCGAACTTTTCGTGATGTCCCTCGATCACGTCACGGGCGCCTTGCAGCCAGTCCGATTGCTCGATGATGTCGACGCCGAGGGCGACGTGCGTGCGCATGGTGGCGAATTCCTCGTCGGTCAGTTTGCCCGGCTTGAGCAGGATGTTGTCGCTGATGCCGATCTTGCCGACATCGTGCAGGAAGGCGCCCAGGGTCAGGCGGCGCATTTCGCCGGCCGGCAGGCCGACGGCTTTGCCTAGCGCAATGGCGTAGAGCGCCACCCGGAAGTTGTGGTCGCCAGTATCCGAGTCGCGTTGGGCGATGGCGGCGCCGAGTACCGAGGCGATTTCCAGGTTGCCCTTGAGCAACTCGCGGGAAAAGCGCATCACGTCGCGATTAAGGCTGATGATCACCGGGTAGAGCAGGATCGTCGTCGCCAGTACGGCAAACAGCACGGCGGCCAGCATGCGCCAGAGCTGGTCGCGGAATTGCGCCAGGGTTGCCCGGTCGACGATGAATACGCCTTCGAAAAAGCCGGCCTGGCCGCCCAGTTTGCTGGGCAGCGGAACCAGCACCTGGACGACGGTGTCTTCGCCAACGTTGAATTTTTCGTAGTGACTGTGGCTATCGTGCGGGAAGCGGTGCTTGAAGCGCTTCAGCTCGGCCTCGATGGCTTCGTGTTGCGGATTGACCACTTCCAGCAGGCGCTGTTCGTTGCGGTCATAGACTTCGATGACGACGAAGTTGCGTTTGACGAATTCCTCGGCCTTTTCCCGCATCAGGGCCAGCTCGTCCGGACTACGGTTGCCGGTGTCGAGACCTTCCGGGGCGAAGAATTGCGCCTGGCTGGCGGCCAGGGCGACGACGGCATCGTCGATCTTTTCCAGTTCGATGAAGTAGGCGAGTCCGCCGGCCAGCAGTGAAACGGCGAACCACGCCAGCAGCAGGCGGCGCAGTACGATGCGGTGGATGGATATCATGGCGGAATGATACGCTTGCCGTTTCAGCGAATAATTATTAAACCCTTAACAGGAGACTCGTGATGACTCACGCCATTCGCATTCATCAGACCGGCGGGCCGGACGTGCTGCGCTGGGAGGAGGTCGATCTGCCCGCCCCGGCGGCCGGAGAGGCCACTGTTCGTCATCATGCGGTCGGTCTCAATTTCATCGATACCTATCATCGCAGCGGTTTGTACCCGATGCCGCTGCCTGCCGGCATCGGCCTGGAAGGCGCCGGTGTGGTCGAGGCGGTGGGCGAGGGCGTCAGCGAGGTCAAGGTCGGCGACCGGGTGGCCTATGCCGGCGGGCCGGTCGGCGCTTATGCCGAGGCGCGCAACATCCCGGCGCATCGCCTGCTGCGTTTGCCGGATGCGATCGATTTCACCACGGCGGCGGCGATGATGCTGCAGGGGCTGACCACCGCCTACCTGCTGCGCCGCACCTACCGCGTGCAGCCTGGCGATGCCGTGCTGATCCATGCCGCCGCCGGCGGAGTCGGCTTGATCGCCTGCCAGTGGGCCAAGGCGCTGGGGGCGACGGTGATCGGTACCGTCGGCACCGAGGCCAAGGCGGAATTGGCCAGGGCGCATGGTTGCGATCACGTGATCAATTACCGTAGCGAGAACTTCACTGCCCGCGTTCGCGAGATCACCGGCGGCGAAGGCGTGCCGGTGGTCTATGACGGCGTCGGCAAGGATACCTTCATGGGCTCGCTGGACAGCCTGCGCCCGCTCGGCATGATGGTCGCCTACGGCAACGCCTCCGGCCCGGTGCCGCCGATGGATTTGCTGCTGCTCTCGCAGAAGGGCTCGTTGTTCGTGACCCGGCCGACCTTGATGAGCTATACCGCCAAGCGGGCCGATCTGGTGGCGTTGGGCGAAGAACTGTTCGCCATCGTCTCGGCCGGCAAGGTGCGCATCGAGGTCAACCAGCGCTATGCGCTGAAGGATGCCCGGCAGGCGCATCTCGACCTGGAAGCGCGCCTGACGACCGGCTCCACCATCCTGCTGCCGTAATGGCCAAGCTCAAGGCAGGCCTGCTTTCGCTGCGCGACTTGTTCGCCACGGCGTGGTGGATATTCCTCATTGTCGGCATCGGTTTCGTCGTCGCCTACCAGTTCGTCCAGCCGGCACCGCCCAGCCATATCGTCATCACGACGGGCAGCGAGAGTGGTGCCTACTACCAGTTCGCCAAGCGTTACGCGGCGATTCTCGCCCGCAATGGCGTCACCCTGGAGGTCAAGGCCTCGGCCGGCTCCCTGGAGAACCTCGAGCGCCTGGGCAAGGACGAGGCGCAGGTCGCTTTCGTGCAGGGCGGCGTGGCCATCCCGAAGGATGATCCGGATGAAGCGGACGATTCCGGGCTGCTCTCGCTGGGCAGTGTGTTCTATGAGCCGGTCTGGGTCTTTTATCGGGGCGAGAAGAAGCTGGAGCGGCTGACCGAGTTGCGCGGCAAGCGTATCGCCATCGGCCAGGAAGGCTCGGGTATCCGGCAATTGGCGCAACAGTTGTTGTTGGCCAACGAAATCAAGCCGGGTGACCATCTGGTGCCGCTGGCCGGCTTGAAGGCGGCCGAGGAGTTGCAGCAGGGCCGGATCGACGCCGCTTTCATCATCGCCGCCGAAAACGCGCCGGTGGTGCAGGTCCTGCTCCGTTCGCCAGGCGTCAAGCTGATGAGCTTTTCGCAGGCGGCCGCCTACCAGCGGCGTTTTCCTTTCCTGACCAAGCTGACCTTCCCGCATGGCGTGGCCGATCTGGTCCGCGATTTGCCGCCGGACGACATCAAGCTGCTGGCGCCGACCGCCAATCTGATCGTCCGTGACGGCCTGCATCCGGCGCTGCAGACGCTGCTTTTGCAGGCGGCCAGCGAAGTGCATGGCAAGTCGGGCTTCTTCCAGGATGCCGGAGAGTTTCCCGCCTACAAGGATCCGATGTTGCCGCTCTCTTCCGAGGCGGCGCGCTACCTCAAGTCGGGGGCGCCTTTCCTGCAGCGTTATCTGCCGTTCTGGCTGGCGGTGCTGATCGATCGCCTGATCGTGCTGCTGGTGCCCATCGTCGCCTTGCTCATACCCTTGTTGAAGATTGCCCCGGCGATCTACACCTGGCGCGTCCGGGCCAAGGTCTTCCGAATCTACGGCGAATTGAAGTTTCTCGAAAACGATCTCAAGAACAATTTCGACCCGGCTTTGCTGGGCGAGTATCGCAGCCGGCTCGACGGTCTCGATGAAGAGGCCAGCCAGCTGCACGTGCCGCTCGGCTTTACCGATCTTGTCTACACGCTGCGCGAACACGTCAACCTGGTTCGCCAGACCCTGGTCAAACTGGAGCAGAACGCATGAAAGCCTTCCTGGTCGCCAATCCCAAGGGCGGCTCCGGCAAAAGTACGCTGGCCACCAACCTGGCCGGCTATTTCGCTTCGCAACGCCATGACGTGATGCTGGGCGACATCGATCGCCAGCAGTCGTCACGCGAGTGGCTGGGGCTCCGGCCCTTCGCCTTGCCCGGCATCGATACCTGGGAAGTCGGTGCCGACAACATCTCGCGGCCGCCCAAGGGAACCAGCCATGTCGTGCTCGACACGCCGGCCGGCCTGCACGGCAAGATGCTGGAGCGGGTGCTTAAGCTCTCGACCCGGGTCATCGTACCGGTGCAGCCGTCGATGTTCGACATGCGGGCGACGCGGCATTTCCTCGACGAGTTGTTGTCGGAAAAGGCGGTGCGCAAGGGGCGGGCCGATGTTGCGGTGATCGGCATGCGGGTCGATGCCCGGACGCGGGCGGCAGCTGAACTGGAGCGTTTCTTCGCGACCTTCGATTTGCCGGTGCTGGCCTATCTGCGCGATACGCAGGTCTATGTCCAGGCGGCTGCGGCCGGCATGACCATTTTCGATCTGCCGCCCTCGCGGGCCGAGCGCGATCTGGAGCAATGGCGGGCGATCATCGAATGGGCCGAGTCTGCGTAAAGGCGATCCGGCCGTAGGCAAAAAAAGGGCGCCCGGAGGCGCCAATTCGGCGGGGCCTTTTCCCCGTTTGCCGTCGACCGGCGCTCAGGCCGCGACGGCCAGGTTGGGGCGGGTGCGTTCCAGCCGGCGAATCTCGGCGCGCATGGCGACTTGCTGGCCGGCTGTAATCATGCGTTGCCCGGTGCGCCATTCGTATTCCACTTCCGCTGCCGATACGCCAGCGTTGTGGAGCGCTCGCGCCATGTCGCGCAGTTCGGTGTTTTCAAAGCTGCGGCCATCGCTCAATGTGGCGATGAAGGCGTTCTTGAACAAAGCTACGGTTGCGTGAATTGTCATGGCATGACCTCCTTGTCCTGAACTGTAATGTCTAGGCCCGAGTTTGCCTGTGTCGTATTACACAGTCGTTGTCAAATTGATGTCGTGCCTGCCGAGTATGGGGGGGCTTGCCGCACATCGGCGTCGGTTCACAAGCCTCGAGTCAGGTTAGCGATGGTGTCGCCTTCGGCCAGCGCATCGATGAACCAGCGCAGGGCCAGGCCCACTTGCCGGTTGCGCCAGGCCAGGTGGAGCGGCATGCTCGGGCGTGGTTCGGCGATTTCCTTTTCGACCAGGCGACCGGCGGCGATTTCGGGGGCGGCCAGCCAGCGTGGCAGGTGGCCGATGCCGAGGCCGGCCACCTGGGCGCTGGCCTTGGCTCGAATGTCGGGAACGCGCAGCGTGTCCTGCCCGTCGATCAGCCCGACGCTGCGCGCCGCCAGCTCCTGCGACGTGTCGGCGATGACCGTTGCCCGGTGACGCACGATCTCGCTGCTCGGTATGACGCCTTCCCATTTCGCCAGCGGATGGTTTGGCGCAATGGCAAAAACGAAATCGCTGTGGGTGCATAGAAGACGACTGGCGATGCCGCCACGTGCCGGCATGTCACCGGGGGCGCCGATCACCAGGTCGGCCCGGTCGGTGGCCAGCGCATCCCAGGTGCCGCCCAGCACCTCGTAAGTAAGCCGGATTTGCGTGGCATGACCGGCGGCGTAGAAGCGCTCAAGCAGCGGGTAGATGCGTTCGACCGGGATGATGGCGTCGATGGCGATGCGCAATTCGACTTCCCAGCCGGTGGCGATGCGCTGCACCCGACGTTCCAGTTCGCCGGCGGCCCGCAGCAGGTGGCGACCGTCGTTGAGTAGCGTGCGCCCCGCTTCGTTGAGCGTGGCGCGCCGCCCTTCGCGAATGAACAGCGTGACGCCGAGATCGCTTTCCAGCTTGGCGACAGCGTGCGACAGCGCCGAAGGAACGCGGTGCAGGGCAGCAGCGGCGGCGCTGAAGCTGCCATGGCGGTCGATGGCATCGAGTACTTGCAGGATGTCGAGGGATATTCTCATGTGAAAAAAATTGAATGATTTGCCCTGAATTATTCGCTAGTTTGCCATGAACCATCGGCCTAATATGGCTACTAAGTTGTAACTTTAATTCACAAGGAGTCCCCCATGATCTCCCTGCGCCCGTCCGCAGAACGCGGTTTCGCCGACCACGGCTGGTTGCTCGCCCGCCACAGCTTTTCCTTTGCCGAGTATTACGATCCGGCCGAAATGGGCTGGGGGGCCTTGCGCGTCATCAACGAGGACCGCGTCGCCCCCGGCACCGGCTTCGGTACGCACGGCCATCGCGACATGGAAATCGTCACCTACATCCTGGCCGGGACGCTGGAGCACAAGGACAGCCTCGGCCATGTCGGGCAGATCCGGCGCGGTGAGGTGCAACGCATGAGCGCCGGCAAGGGCATCATGCACAGCGAATACAACCCTTCGGCCGAGGAGGAAACCCATCTGTTGCAGATCTGGATCCAGCCGGCCGAGAAAGGGACACGGGCGAGCTACGAGCAGCAGGCGCTGCCGGTCGAGGAAATGCGCGGTCGCTGGCGGCTGGTCGCGTCGCCCGATGGCGCCGAGGGCAGTCCCACCATCGGTCAGGATGCCCGTCTTTACGCCACCGTACTGGGGGCGGACGAATCCGCCGCTTTTCGCCCGGCGCCCGGGCGTCTGGTCTATGTGCACGTGGTGCGCGGCCGGCTGTCGCTCAACGGCCTGAGCCTGGTGAGCGGCGATGGCGCCAAGGTTGCCGACGAAGCCGAACTCGAATTCGTGGCCGGCGAAGAGTCGGAGTTCCTGCTCTTCGATCTGCCACCCCAGGCTGAACAGGCCTGATTTTTAACCTGCTACTTTTCAAGGAAGTCTCATGAGCAAAGTTGTTGTCGTTTATCACTCCGGCTACGGCCATACCCAACGCGTTGCCCAGCACGTTGCCGAAGGCGCCGGTGCCGAACTGCTTGCCATCGATGCCGAAGGCAATCTGCCGGAAGCGGCCTGGGATAAGCTCAATGCCGCCGATGCCATCATCTTTGGTTCGCCGACCTACATGGGCGGCCCGAGCTGGCAATTCAAGAAATTTGCCGATGCCTCTTCCAAGGCCTGGTTTACCCGCGCCTGGCAGGACAAGGTCTTCGGTGCCTTCACCAATAGCGCCAGCCCGGTCGGCGACAAGGGTGCGACCCTGATCAGTCTGCAAACGCTGGCTGCGCAGCACGGCGGCATCTGGGTCAGCCTCGGCCTGCTGCCGAGCAACAAGAAGGAATCGACCCGTCTCGACGTAAACAGCCTGGGTGGTTCGGTTGGCCTGCTGGTTCAATCGCCGTCGGATGCCAGCGTCGAAGAAATCCCGCAGGGCGATCTCGATACCGCCAAGCTCTACGGCAAGCGCGTTGCCGACGTGGCTGCCAAGCTGCGCGGCTGATCGTCCGTTGCGGCGATAGCCGCAGTTAAAACAGAGCGCCCGCGTTTGCGGGCGTTTTCATTTGCCCGGCGGATGCGCCCGGCCTAGCCTTCGACCCGGTTGCGACCGCTTTCCTTGGCCCGGTACAGTTTTTCGTCGGCGATGGCGAGCAACGCCTCGATACTCTCCGGCTGAGCGGCTTTGCCGACCACGACGGCCACGCCGAGGCTGACGGTGTAAGCCGGCAGGCCCTTGCCCGGCTGTTTCTGGATTTGCTGGCGAATGCGCTCGGCGACCTGTTTGGCTTCGCTCAGGCCGGTGTCCGGCAGCAGGATGACGAATTCCTCGCCGCCAAAACGGGCGAAGATGTCCGGGATGCGCAGCATCTGGCTGGTGCGCTGGCAGAAATCCTTGATCACCAGGTCGCCGATGTGGTGTCCGTGCGTGTCATTGACCTTCTTGAAAAAGTCGATGTCCGAGGTGATCGCCGCCAGCGGCTGCCCGGAGCGTCGGCTGCGTGCCCATTCCACCGCGGCCCGGCTGAAGAAGGCGCGCCGGTTGAGGGCGCCGGTCATCGGGTCGCGTGTCGCCATGAACTCCAGTTCCACGCGTAGCCGTTCGTTGGCCAGCAGGATCAGGCCGATCGACAGGCCCAGGACACCCAGCGAGAAAAAGCCGAGGTAAATTTGCTGGATCAGGTTGTGGTCGAACAGGTCGTCGCTCTGCTCGACGACGACGGGCAAGGTGGCGATGCGATAGATCGCAACCAGCAGGCCAAGGAGGAAGAAGACACCGAGAAAGCGGCTGCCGAAGCGGCGCGGCGGCGCCTGCCAGGCGAGATAGGCGCCGACGGCGGAGAATGCGATGTGGGCCAAGGCCATCAGGAACAGGCGCCCCTGATAGTGCTGCGAACCGTAGGTCAGCCAGACAATGACGATGAGCAAGGCGCCGATGGCATCCAGTGCCGGGCGCCAGAGGGGAGGGCGGCCGCAATAGCGCTGCAGGCCAACGGTCATCAGCAGTTGCCCGAACAGGAACAGGCCGCTGGCCAGCACCACGGAGAACAAACTGGGTAAATGGCCGCGCAGCGCTGCCAGTCCGGAAGCAAAGGCGATCAGCGTGACGGCTTTGGCCCAATCGTCCAGGCCTTCGATTTCGCTCGGGAAGCTCCTCGCCTGAACCCAAAGCACCAGTGCGCAGAGCAGGCCGAGCAAGCTGGCGATGAACAGGAAGGTACGCGGGTCGATGAAATCCATCAGCTATCGTTCGGTGAGAAAAATTAACTGTCCTGGCAAGTCGCCAGATGTTGTGCCAGGCAGGCCTCCAGCTTGGCCTTGGGGGTGCGCTGTAATTTGCATAGCAGGTTGTGCGAGATTTCCTCGACCTGGTAGCGGCGTCGCAACTCGTCGGCCAGGTGAAGCATCAGGTTGGCCGCCATTTCGGCATCGGCCAGTGCCCGGTGCGCCCGTCCGGCCGCTGGCAGGCCAGCGAATTCGACCAGCGCGCCCAGTTTGTGGCTCGGCGCCTGCGGCAGCAAACGGCGGGACAGCAGCAGCGAGCAGGCAAATTCCTGGGGCCGGCAAAGCTCGATCCGGGCCAGCTCGGCATCCCAGAACTTGCTGTCGAACGAAGCGTTGTGCGCGATCAGCGGCGTCTTGCCGACGAATTCGAAAACCTCCCGCATCACCTCGGCCGCCGGCGGCGCCGAACGGATCATCTGGTTGGAAATGCCAGTCAGCCCTTCGATGAAAGCGGGAATGCGCACGCCGGCATTCATCAGGCTCTGATAACGATCCACGACTTGGCCATCGGCCAGGATCACGGCGGCAATTTCCGTGGCACGGTCGCCCTGGGCGGGCGACAAACCGGTGGTCTCAAAGTCGATTACTGCGACAACTTCCAAAACGGATACCTCTTGTCTGAAGCCAAAGTGAGATGGAGCGGTGCGGATTGTCTCATTAGTCGAGAGCTCCGCGCTTTTCCCGAGATGCATGGGGGCAATGAATCACCGTATATGCAGGCCTGGTCGGTGTTTTGCTTTCCATATACGTTACAATTGATTTTTATGCCTTTTAAATATCAAATTTAACAATCAAGGGAGAAAGCATTCATGATTGCCAAGAAAACAGCCCTCTGTATCTCTGCCACCTTGCTGGCGACGCTGGCCGGTTGTGCTACGGAAGATTCGCGCGTCATCGTGCCGCAACAAACCGCGGCTTCGGTCCGGCCCTATGTCGGCATGCGCCAGCCGATTTCTGTCGGCAAGTTCGACAATCGCTCGAGTTTCATGCGTGGGGTCTTTACCGATGGCGCGGACCGTCTGGGCAGCCAGGCCAAGACCATCCTGATTTCCCATTTGCAGCAGACCAACCGTTTCTCGGTTCTCGACCGTGAGAACATGACGGAAATCAAGCAGGAAGCGACCATTGCCAAGAAGCAGCAGGCGCTTAAGGGGGCGAAATTTGTCGTCACCGGTGATGTCACCGAATTTGGTCGCAAGGAAGTCGGCGATCATCAACTGTTCGGCATTCTGGGCCGCGGAAAGCAACAGATTGCCTATGCCAAGGTGACCTTGAACGTGGTCGACGTCGAGACATCTGAAGTCATTTATTCCGCTGCCGGCGCCGGTGAGTACTCCCTGTCCAACCGCGAAGTGGTCGGTTTTGGCGGAACTGCCAGCTACGATTCGACCCTGAACGGCAAGGTGCTTGATCTGGCCATTCGTCAAGCGGTCGATGGGTTGGTCAATGGCATAGAAGCCGGCGCTTGGCGCCCGGCCAATTGATTCCGGCGAGTTCGCGATATGACTCAAGGAAATTCGATTTGGGGAGCAATCCTGGTCGGCTGCCTGGCGGCGGCCACGCTGTCAGGCTGCGTGACGCGGCCACAGCCCATCTACTACTGGGGGGACTTCACGAGCCAGCAGTATGGCTATTTCAAGGGCGACAAAGGGCCGGAAGAGGGCATCCTGGCCCTTGAAAAGGTTCGCGAGCAAGCCAAGGCGCAAGGCAAGCCGGTTCCGCCGGGCATGCAGGCGCATCTGGGCATGCTGTACGGCTTGACCGGTCGTACCGATCTGTTTGAACTGAATCTGCTCGCCGAGCGGCAACAGTTCCCGGAAAGTTCGGCGTATGTCGACTTCCTGATGAAGAAAAACCAGAAACAGTAAAGCGATCCAGATGAAAGCCAATACGATTCATTCGCTGCGCCTGGCCGCCTTGCTTGCCGCAGCCTTGTTCCTCTCCGCTTGTGCCACCACCCGGAAGCCCTATGACTACACGGCTTTCAAGGAGGCCCGGCCGGCATCCATCCTCGTTCTGCCGCCCTTGAACAACTCTCCGGATGTCAATGCGACTTACAGCATGATGTCCCAGACCACCGCGCCGCTGGCCGAGTCCGGCTACTACGTTTTTCCGGTAACGCTGGTGGCCGAGACCTTCAAGCAAAATGGGCTGACCTCGCCGACCGACATTCACGAGGTTTCGATCAGCAAATTACGTGAGATTTTCGGGGCCGATGCCGCCCTCTACATCAACGTCAGACAGTACGGAACGTCCTATACGGTGATTGCCAGCGAGACACGCGTCACGGCGGAAGGGCGACTGGTTGATCTGCGCAGCGGGCAAGTGTTGTGGACCGGTGCGGCAACGGCGTCCAGTGCAGAAGGTGAAAGCAATAGCGGCGGCCTGATCGGGATGTTGGTGAAGGCGGCTATCAAACAAATTGCCGAAACAATTAGTAGCCAAGGCCATGTGATTGCGGGGCGAACCAGTGCGCGTTTGCTCAGTGGCGGTATTCCTAACGGTATTTTGTATGGTCCCCGTTCCCCTAAATACCTTCAGGATGGAGTTCCTACGCAATAGCATGATTTGATCATGCGTGGCATGCGAGAGGCTCTGAAGGCTGCCTATGGGCGGCCTTCTTTTTTTAAGGAGTAGGGAGTTTGTCGCCAGCTTCCTGCTTCAAGTGCTTAAGCGATCTCGCTGGCCAGCTTGGCTTCGATTCGATTCCTGCCCATTTCCTTGGCCCGGTACATTGCCGCGTCGGCGCGATGCAGCGTGTTTTCGAGGGCTTCGCCCGGTTGGCATTGGGTGATCCCGATGCTGATCGTGATGGGGATCGGGCCCAGCGAACTGGCGCAGGGCTGGGCGGCGATCCGGCTGCGCAGGCGTTCGGCGATGTTATAGGCGTCCGCGATATCGGTGTCGGGCAGGAAGGCGGCGAATTCCTCGCCGCCGATGCGGCCGAGGACGTCTTCGTTGCGCAGGCAGGCGGTGGCGATTTTGACGAAATGGCAAAGCACTTCATCGCCAGCACGGTGCCCGAAACTGTCGTTGGTTTGTTTGAAGTGATCGAGATCGATCAGCATGACGGCGAGCGGCGTTTCGCGTCGCGTGGTCGAACTGATGGCCTTGTCGAACAGCGTCAGGAAGGAGCGACGGTTGAAGGCATTGGTCAGGGGGTCGATTTCCGCCAGGGTCCGAAGCTCGCTGGTGATCGATTCGCTGATCAGCATGAGGGTGGCGAAGGCCATGACGACCAGGCAGATGATGGGTTCGAGGATCAGGAACGGGGGCAGGTCGGTGCCCTGGGTCAGGGTCATGCCTGGATCGCTCTGGCGGACGAAATGGATGAAGCGGAGGAAAACGAAAATCGTGTGGGCCAGGCAGGGGATGGCAAAGATATAGCGTGCGGGGTACTGGTGGACACTGCCTTTGGTGATGGTCAGGAAGCAGAGGCAGAACAGGATGCTGGTGACCAGCGTGGACAAGGCGGCTCGCCAGGCCGGGTTGGGGCTGATCGAGGTGAAGTAGGCGGCGTTGATGGCGAGGGCCGCGATGATCCCGAGGGCACGCGATATCGGCCAGGCCTTGAGCCCCATGTAACTGCGCAGGCCCATCAGCATCAGGTAGGCGGTCAGAAAGAGGGTGAGCTGGGCTCCGACTACAACCGAGAGTTCGGGTTGATAGGAGCGCGTCAGCAGATTGATGGCGGAAAGGAAGGCGGCCAGGTAGGAGCCGGTCCAGAATAATTGGGCCGGGAAACGGCGGCCAAAGTACCAGGCGGCAAACTGTATCAGGGCCATGACGCCGAGGAGAATGGCCAGGACAACGAGTAGCGTGGGGCTATGCACCTGCGTGGGACTCCGGGGGGGATCGCATTTGATTGATATCAATGATAACCGGCGAATCCGCCAGATTGTTTGAATGGGCTGCAAAAGCCTTGGGAGAGAGGCGTGGATCGCCGGCTGGCACTGTTATAGTGCGTTAATTAATCGAATGGTCCGGGGGGATGCATGGCGTTGACAACTTCACTGGCGGATTTGTCCGTTATTCTGGTCGAGCCGTCTCACATGCAGGCCAATCTGGTCAGTCGAATGCTGCAGCACCAAGGGGTGCGTCATGTGACCGTGGTGGAAAGCGGCGAGGCGGCCATGGCCGCGCTGTGGAATGAGGGCGGGGGCGGGCATCTGCTGATCAGCAGCCTTTACTTGCCGGACATGGCAGGTACCGATCTGGTGATGGCCATGCGTGCCGATCCGACTTTCGAAACCGTGCCCTTCATCCTGGTTTCCAGCGAGACCCGGCCGCAAGTGCTGGAGCCGATACGTCAATCCGGTGCCTGCTGCATCGTCAGCAAGCCGTTCAACGAGCAGCAGTTGTCCCGTGCTTTGTTCGCCGCGGCCGATTATCTCAATCCTCCCGACGATCTCGATGTGGTCGAGCTGGAAAACCTGCGCGTGCTGGTCGTCGATGACAGCCTGGCTTCCCGACGTCACATCCACCGCCTGCTCGGGGCGCTGGGGATCGAACATATCACCGAAGCCGCCAATGGCCGCGAAGCCGTCGCCTTGTTGCAGGAGACCATGGTCGACCTGGTGATTACCGACTACAACATGCCCGAGATGGATGGCCGGGAGCTGACCGAGTACATCCGGACGCAGAGCTGGCAAGCCGATGTGCCGGTGCTGATGGTGACCGGCGAGCAGAACATGGGGCGTCTCGCCGCCGTCGAGCGGGCGGGGGTTTCGGCAATCTGCGACAAACCCTTCGAAGCGGCCAGTATTCGGCGCTTGATCAGCGACGCCTTGACGCGATAAGCCGGATGAGTCCCTGGCGGGCGACGATGGCCAGCGCCACCAGCGCCAGCAAGGGGTCGAGCAGGACGTCCCACAGGTTGGCGAACAGGCCGCTGGCGTAGCCGAGCAGGTCAAGGCTGAGAATGCCGAGCCAGAGGTTCTGGCGCCGCCAGAACAAGGCCACGGCGACCGGGATCAGCGCGGCGAGGATGGCCCAGGGCTGGTAGCCGAGGGCGTAGGGGTCGAACGGCCCCCAGCCCAGCGCCGTCGGGTAGAACAGCGCCACGAAACAGAGCAGGCCGAGCGCCGGTTTGAACGACAGTGGCGATGGCGAACGACCGGCAACTTGCAGCAGGGCCAGTTGCAACAGGGTCAACGAGGGCGTCCCAAAAATCCCGTGCAGCATCGGTGCGATGCCGACCATCAAGGACAGCGCGGTGGCGGCAAGGGCGACGCGCGCCCGATATTCGCCGAGCGGCAACTGGCTGACCAGGGCGGCGAAGATCAGGGCGTGGGCAAGCAGGCCGTAGGCAGCAACCGGGTTCATTGTGTCGCCTCGTCGAGCCAGGCTTCGCTGAAGGCGGCGTGCTTGATGCCTTGCCGGCGCCAGGTGTAGGCCAGATGAATGCGGCCATCGCGGCCGAGCAGCAAGGCCGGGTAAGAAAACTCGGCGCCGCCGTCGGGGGCGCTTTCGATGCTGCGCGTCGCTTGCCAGGTCTTGCCTTCATCGGCGGAAATCCAGAGCAGCATGGCTTCGCGCCCGTTTGGCGGGTTGCCGGCCAAGAGCAAGCGGCCGCTGCGCAGGCGAAGCAGGGCGACCGACGAGTTCGGGTTCGGAATCGGCAGTGCTGCGCCGGTCTGCCAGGTCAGCCCGCCATTGTCGGTCGTGCTGACCTGGACCCGGCCCGGTCCGGGGCCGGCGTCGCGCAACAGGGCGAGGGCGCGTTGTTCGTCGAGGGCGACCACGGCTGGCTGCAGGCTGCGGACGTCATGTGTCATCCGTACCTTGTCGACGATCTGGCTGGTCGGCGCCAGGCGCAGCCATTCGCCGTGCTTGGCGATGAATTCGTGATAGACCGGCAGGCCGAGGCCGCCGTCGGCCAGTGGCACCGGAGGCGTGCGCACCAGCGTGCTGATGTTGGCAACGGGCGAGGTCTGCAGTTTGGTCGGCTTGCTCCAGGTGGTGCCGCCGTCGGTCGAAACGCTGTGGTTGATCGAACTGCCGGCCCAGCCCCCGACTGCCACGCTGACGTACCACAGGTGCAGCCAGCTGCCTTCGGCATGGAGCACTGGATTGCCGACCTTGCGCAGGTAGGCGAAGGTACCGCCGGCCGTCGTTTCGCGGCTGGCGATCGGGCGTGGCCGGCTCCAGCCGTCGCGGCCCTGCACGCTGAACCAGACGGCGACGTCCTCGGCGCCTTCGCGGCTGCCAGCGAACCAGGCGGCGGCAATGCGGCCGTCCGGCAACTGCGCCAGCGTCGCGGCATGGGCCGATTCGCCGGCGTTGGGCAGGCGTTCGGCGGCAAATTGGACGGGGAGGTTGGAAGGGATTGCGCTGGCCGGTTTCTCGAAAGCCGGCGCAGGCGGAGACGGAGCGCGCCAGAAAGCGGCTGCCAGTGCCAAGGCGAAGAGCAATAGCGGCAAGGGGCTAAAACGAGCGCTCGGCGACATCATTCCGGCTGGATCTCGAACCAGAGCACGGTGGTTTGCAGCGGGGCCAGCGAGCGGCTGTTCAGGGCAGCCAGCCAGTCTGCCTTGCCGGCGCCGACACGGGCAAAGCGCAGGCCGGAGCCGTGCGAGGCGAGTGTCGCGTAGCTGCCCAATTGCCGGGCGCTGTAGCCGGCCGTCTTCAGGCTTTCTGCGAAGCGCGGCAGATCCTTGCTTTCGAGAAAGACCAGGGTCTTGCTGGCGGCGAGTTCGGCCAGGTCAAATTTGTCGAGGCGGCTGTATTGGCGCTGGGTATGGGCGCTGAGGATGGGCAGCATGGCCGGCTGGGGGCCGTCGAACATGGCAATAGATCGTTGGCGTCCGAGTTCGACCACCTCAGGCGGCACCGCGTTAACGCCGAGAGCGGGGAAGACGCCCCAGAGCACGGCAATCCAGAAGACGGCAGGGGCCGCCAGGGTATGGCCCGTCCCGTGCTCCTGCCACCAGGCCCATCCCAGATAGCCGGCCGGCAGCAGCAGCCAGTACCAGCCGCCCAAGCCGAACCAGAAGGCGAAGGCTGCCAGTCCGCCGCCCAGCAGCAAGGCGAGCAAGGCGCCAAGGCGATAGGGCCAGCGTACCTGGATTTGGGGCAGCGCCAACGCCAGGAAAACGGCGAACGGCGCCAGCGAGCCAATCAGGTAGCGGTCGAAACTTTTGATCAGCAGGAAAGGCAGGAAAGTGACGAGAAACCAGGCCAGCGCCAGGCGGGTCAGGGCCGAGGCGCGGCGTTGCTGCCAGGCGGCCAGGGCGAAGACGAAGACCCAGGGCAGGCCGATGTTGAGCAGGCCGAGCAGAATGCCCGGCGACAGGCTGAGAAAATGGCGTGATTCGAGTTCGTCGGCCAGCACCAGGTTGGCCGCTTCCGGATAGAGCAGGCGCACGACAAAGAACCAGGGGAGTGCGATGGCCGCCCAGAGCAGGGCGTGGCCGAGCAGGGCCGGCCATGACTGGCGCAGGTCGGCGAGGCGCAGGCGGCGTCCGAACAGCAGGGCGAGAAATCCACCGCCGAAGACGAGGCCGACGATCGGTCCCTTGACCAGGAAACCGGCAGCGAGCAGTACGCAGGTCAGCGTCAGCCACTTGTTGCGGCGTTCTTCCAGCCAGACCAGGAAACTCCAGAAAGCGGCCGTGGAGAGGGCGGCGACGGGTACGTCGAGCATGAAGCGGCGGCCTTCGCTGGCCATCCCCAGGCAGCCGAGCAGGATGCAGCCGGCCAGCCAGCCGCTGTCGTTGCGGCCGGACAGGCGGCGAGCGATGCCGGCGGTCGAAACGACGAACAGGGCGGCGAAAAGCACGCCGATCAGGCGAGCGGCAGTCAGCGAAATGCCGAACAGTTCGAATTGCGCCCGGCCTATCCAGTAAAGCAGGGGCGGTTTGCGGATACGCGGAGCGCCATCGAGAAAGGGCACCAGCCAGTGATTGCCCTCGATCATTTCCATCGGCGTGCGCAGGCCGAGGAAAAATTCGTCCTTGCCGGTCAGGCCGGTTGCTTCCCAGATGCCGGGCGCCAGCACGGCGAGGGCAAGCAGGAAGAGGAGCAGGGTTTGGCGGGCGGGCGTCAGGGCGGACATGGGGCGGGATTTTAACCGGCTTGCCCGGGCGGTGCTTTGCAGAATGCGTCGGGCCTCATTGGAAGGGCATCTGGCGGGTGATTTCGGCGATAATGGCGCGCCATCGGGAGGATAAAAATAAATGCGCATCAAGCATTTCGTCTTTGGGGCTTCGGCCGTTGTCGCTAGTTTGTTTTTTGGCGGCGCCTACCTGTCGCTCGACAGGATTTTCGACAACGTGGTGCGTACCAATGCGGCGCGTACCTCCGAAGCGACGACACGCATCACCTTTGCCTCGATGTATCAGCTGATGAGTCAGGGCTGGCGGCGCAAGCAGGTCGACGCTTTCCTGCAAGGCATTGCCGAATCGGGCAAGGACAGCGGGCTGCAAGTACAGATTTACCGTGGCCAGGTGGTGGTCGATCTTTATAAGGAAATCGACCAGCCGCCCCTCGATGCCGACCTGAAGGTGGTGCTGGCCAGCGGCCAGGCCTTGCGTCGGGACAGCGAGGGGCAGGCCCGGCATATCTATCCGCTGGTCGCCGAAGAGCGTTGTCTGGGCTGCCACACCAATGCCTCAGTGGGAACGGTGTTGGGGGCGGTCGAGGTCAAGCAGAACTATGCAGGCTTGCTGGCGGATGCCCGGCGCGACCTGATGCTCGGCTTCGGCCTGCTCTTGCCGGTCGTCATCTTGCTGGCCGGGTTGGCGGTATGGTGGGTCGGGCGTCGCATCGAGGGCTCGCTGGAAGGGCTGCAGCGCGATTTTGACGAGGTCAATGCTGTCGGCGACCTGCGGCGCATCGCGTTGGCCAAGCGCGATCTCGGTTTTGACGAATTCAACCGGGTTTTCGATGCGCTGGCCCGTCTGCTGGAGAAGCTGCGTTCGATCGCCGTGGACAAGGATATTCTGACCTTCGAGATCGGCCTGCTCGAGAAATTCGTCATCACCTCCGACGTGGTGCGCGATTGGCGCGACTATGTCGGACGTCTGCTGGCCGATATCAACGGCGTGCTTCCGGCACATACCCTGTTTTCGATTTTCAAGATCGACGACGAATTGTTCGATCTTGAGGTCTTCTGGCTGGGGCCGGTGTCCGATCACACCAAGAGCATGATGGAGCGCCACATTCGGCGCGAGCTGACCAGTCTGCCGGTCTTCTCCGATATCTCGGCGTGTAACGTGCACCATCACGTGGCCGACCCGAGTGGCCGGATGATCGAACTGTCGGAAAGCGATGTCGCAGTGCGCGTCAAATCCTTCTTCGTCGATCGGCCGAAGATCGGCGGCATCGTCGGCATTGGCGTGCAGTCCGGGACACTCGATGACGAAACGCGTTATCTGGTGATGGAAAGCATCCTGTCGACCCTGCTCAACGTCGTCGGGTCGGTCAAGGCCATCTACAAATACACCCGCGATCTGGAGTACTACGCTACCCGCGACCCGCTCACCGACCTGTTCAATCAGCGGGTGTTCTGGGAACTGAGTTCTTATGAGATCGGTCGGGCACAACGACACGGTTATTCATTCGGCCTGCTGCTGATCGACCTCGACAACTTCAAGCTGATCAACGACAACTACGGCCATCCGGTCGGCGACAGCTACCTGCAGCGTTTCTCCCGCCAGGTTCAGGCCGCTTTGCGCGATGGCGACATCCTGGCCCGCTACGGTGGTGACGAGTTCGTCGCCTTGTTGCCCGAGGCGGATGCCGATGCAGTGGCGATGATCGCCGAACGAGTACGGCAGGCCATCGAGTCCCTCGAGCTGACCACGCCGGAAGGAGTGAGTCTGCGCAGTACGGCGTCGATCGGCCTGGCCGTCTTCCCCGATCATGCCGAGAATGCCAAGGACCTGCTGCTTTTTGCCGACAACATGATGTTCCGCGCCAAGGCTGCCGGCAAGGATCGGGTGGCGGTGCCGACTTCGGAGGATGTGCTGTCGGTCTTCCGCGATATCACTCAGAAGAGCGTGATGGTCATGGAGGCGATCGAGGCCCGTCGCGTCGTGCCTTTCTTCCAGCCGATTCTCGATGTCGAGTCGCGCCGGATCGTCGCTTACGAGGTGTTGTCGCGTATCGAGCACAACGGCGAGATCATCCGGGCCGACGAGTTCGTCGAGATCGCCGAGAAAATCGGCGTCATCCACCGTCTCGACATGCTGGTGCTCGAGCAGGCGCTGGGGACTTTGGCGGCGCAGGGGCACCAGGGGGAGATCTTCATCAACCTGTCGCCGCGGGCGCTGGTCTTCAACGAATTCGCCCGCGACTTGCGCGCCCTGATCAATCGCAGCGGCATCGCGCCGCACAACATCGTTTTTGAAATCACCGAGCGCGATACCGTCAAGAACCTGTCGCTACTCGAACGCTTCCTCAACGACCTGAAGGCCGATGGCTTCAAGCTGGCGATCGACGATTTCGGCTCCGGCTTCTCGTCTTTCCATTACCTGCGCCGCTTCCCGATCGATTACCTGAAAATCGAGGGCGACTTCATCGCCAACATGCTGAACAACGACAAGGATCGCACCTTCGTCACCAGCATCCGCTCGCTGGCGCGGGAAATGGGCATCACGGTGGTTGCCGAGTACGTCGAATCGGCCGCCGTGCTCGACGAACTGGTGGCGCTGGAGATCCAGCGCGCCCAGGGCTATTACATTGGCCGACCGGCCCGCGATCTGCTGCCGGTCGACTGGTTGCCGCCCGCCGCCTGATCAGCAGCCGCGGTACTCGGGTTTACGTTTTTGCATGAATGCGTCGATGCCTTCGCCGGCATCGGCGCTCATCATGTTGCAGGCCATCACTTCGCCGGCGTAGTCGTAGGCTTCGGCCAGGCCCATTTCCAGTTGCCGGTAGAACATGCCTTTGCCCATGCGCACGGCGACGGCACTCTTGGCGAGAATGGACTGTACCAGTTGGTCGATTTCGATATCGAGCGCATCGGCCGGCACCACCCGGTTGACCAGGCCGCGCGACTTGGCTTCCAGAGCGTCGATGAAGTCGCCGGTAAGGAGCATTTCCAGCGCCGCCTTGCGGCCGAGATTGCGCGCCAGGCCGACCGCCGGCGTCGAGCAGAACAGACCGACGTTGATGCCGGAGACGGCAAAGCGCGACACATCCGCGGCAACGGCCAGGTCGCACATCGAGACCAGCTGGCAGCCGGCGGCGGTGGCAATGCCATGGACGCGGGCGATGACCGGCTGCGGCATCCGGGTGAGGCTGAGCATCAGCTGGCCGCACTGCCGGAACAGGGCCTGCATGAACTCCTTGCTGTGGTTGGCGCGCATTTCCTTGAGATCGTGTCCGGCGCAGAAGGCCTTGCCGGCGCCGGCAAGGACCACGACGCGGACGGTTTCGCTGGCGGCGATGGCATCCAGTTCAGTTTGTAGCGCCGTGAGCATGTCCTGCGACAGCGAATTGAACTGGCCCGGACGATTCAGGGTCAGGGTAGTCAAGCCATCGCTGCGGTCCTGGCGCAGAACGAGGGGGTCGAGTGTGGGTGTTTCGCTCATCGTTGTCTCCGTGTGAGTTTGGTTTATTGAACGGTGGTATGCGCCGTCGCGGTCTCGCTGGCTTTGCGCGGGGCCTGGAGCGGCAGTAGCAGGCTGAAGTGGACGCCCTGGCCGGGCGCGGTATCGAGCGTCAGGTGACCGCCCAGCACGTCAGTCGCCAGATTGTGGGTGATGTAAAGACCGAGTCCGCTGCCGCCGGCACCGAGGCGGGTCGTGAAGAAGGGATCGAAGGCGCGCGAAGCTTCCTGTTCGGTCATGCCACGCCCGTCGTCGCGATAGTCGATGCGCACCAGTTCTCCTTCCTGGCGGGCGGCGAGGCTCAGGGTGCCGCTGCGTTCCGGCGGGAAGGCGTGAGTCAGCGAATTGATCACGAAATTGGTGATGATCTGGTCGAGCGGTCCGGGGAAGCTATCGAGCAGGATGCCGGGCGGGATGTCGACGATCAGGTGATGGCTGGTCTGCTTCAGGCGCGGGCGTAGCGTCGCCAGCAGCTCGCCGGTGGCGACGGCCAAGTCGAACTGGCGGCGCCGGATGCTGGTCTGGTCGACGGCGACCTGCTTGAAGTTCTGGATCAGCTCGGCGGCGCGCTCGATATTGCGCTCGATGAGCGCGGTGGCATCGCTGCTTTCCTTGATGAAATTTTCCAGCAATGAGCGTTTCAGGATGCCATCGGTAAAGTTGGACTGGAGGTGTGCCACGCGGCTGCGCAGCGAACTGGCGACCGTGTTGGCGTTGCCGAGCGGCGTGTTCAGCTCGTGCGCCACGCCGGCAACCAGACTGCCCAGGGCGGCCAGGCGTTCGGACTGGGCCAGTTGCTTCATGGCTTGCTTGATCTCGGCATTGGCCTGAACCAGTTCGTTCGTGCGGCTGGCCACCCGTTTTTCGAGTTCCTCGTTGAGTTTGAGAACGGCTTGCTGGGCGGCGACGCGGCTGGAAATGTCTTCGACGATGCCGATGCCGCCCATCACCCGATTATCGCTATCGAGAGCCGGCGCAGTGCGGAACGAAATCCAGCAGGTGTGCCCCGACAGCATGCTGCGATACTCTCCCTCGAAGTAGCCTTGTTCGCCTTGCGTTGCCTGCCGGCACGCTGCCAGCGGGGCCTGGTCGCGGAGTTGATTCATGTCCACGCCAAGCAGTTTCTCCTGGTCGACTTGAAGGATTTCCGCGAAGCGTTCATTGGCATAAGTGATGTTGAGTTGCAGATCGAAATGCACGATGCCGACCGGCGAGTGGCTGAGCAGCAAACGATAGCGTTCTTCGCTGGCACGCAGGGCGATTTCGGCGCGGCGGCGCTGGTCGATGTCGCGCACAGCGGCGATCAATCTGGGCTGGCCGCCGATTTGCGCCTGGCGGAGCGCCACCTCGACCCAGAAAAGGCTGCCGTCCTTGTGGCGGGACTGCCACTCGAAAACCGCGGCACCCTTTTTCCGGACTTCCGCAAAGTGCCTTTCGGCATCGCTTTGCGTAAACGGCGGGACGTTGCTGCTCAAGCGGGCGACGGTCAATTGCTTTACTTCTTCGCTGCTGTACCCGTAGAGGCGACAGACGCCGTCATTGACTTCAAGAATCTCGCCATCGATACCCTGGATGAAGATGGCGTCATGTGTGGCGCCGAGAATTTCCCGGTAGTTCTGCTCGCTGCTGGCCAGCGCATTGCGGGCGCGCCGGGTGCGTTGGTGAAAAATGAGCTGCAGGACGATGATCCAGGCGAGGCAGCCGAACAGGGAAACGGTGAGCCAGAACTCGCGGGGGTAGGCTTCGCGCAGCGAGAGCGGGCGGTTACGGATTTCCGCTCCGGCGGGCAGCGCTTCCGGGTCGATGCCGAAGCGTTGCAGTTGCTCGAAGTCGAACACGGTACTGGTCCGGCCGTTGGCCAGCGGGATGTTTTTGGGGTCTTCGCCGGCCAGCACGCGCAGGGCCGCCTCGGCCGCCTGCCAGCCCTGAGCCTGACTGCTGACGACGATGCCGCCCAGGATGCCCGGGACCAGCATGCCGTCCTCCTTGGCCAGGATCGGTACGGCGGCGGCTTCAGCCCAGTGTTGCGATGCTTCGGCATGGGACAGGACGCGGTCTTCGCTATCGCGGTTGAAGGTCAGCAGAATGACCGCGCTGTCGGAGGTCAGCGCATGCAGGCGTTGCTGGATGACGCTGACCGGAAGCGCGGTGAGAAACTCGAAGGTCAGTTGCGGGAAGACCGCTTTCAGTGCGCCGACGCCTTCGGCCTGGCTCAGCCCGGCCCGGCTCTGGTCGTGGATGAAGACCACTTTTTTGAGTTCGGGCCGGAGCGTTAGCAGTAAGTCGATGTTGCTACGGATGTCGGCGTCGTCGAAGGTCCCGGTCAGCGCGCTTTCCCGTTTCAGCGTGGCCGCCCGCTGGCCGGCCACGCCGCTGAAGACGATCGGCAAGCCTTCCAGGAAATGTCCGCTTTGCCGCTCATGGAGCGCGAAATCAAGTGCGTCGTCGTCCTGGGCGATGACCAGGTCGAAACGGACATTCTCGTACTTTTCCTTGAGCAAGGCTGCCGTTCGGGCAAGGTAGGTGGCGTTGGGCGGGAAACGCTTGGTGTCGAGAAACTCGACATGCAGTTCGAGTGGCAAATTGGCGCTGGCCAAGCCATGGCGCAAACCGGCCAGTTGGCCATCCGTCCAGGGCAGGCCATTGTGATAGGCGCTGATGACCAGGATGTGGCGCATGGGCGCTGCCTGCAGCAGCGACGGGAATAGCGTGGCGAGGAGCGCGGCGGCCAGGCACAGCCATGGCAGGCTCCGGGCGCGCAGCCGGTGGTCCGGGTGATGCGTGCGGGACATCGTCTCCTCCGTTTTTTCGTTTTCCGTAGATTAGCCTGAGCCGATATTGCTTGTCTGCATGCCGGCGAATCGGGTGCAGGGTTTCTCCGGGATTCGAGGCAACAGGTCTGAGCGGCTGGCGCCGCAAGCGGTAAAATTGCGCCCATGAATTCGCCGCGCTACGTCCACCTCCGCCTCCATTCCGAATATTCAGTCACCGACGGCATCGTCCGCATCGGCGATGCCGTCAAGCGGGCTGCCGGCGACGGCATGCCGGCCATGGCCCTGACCGACCTGGGCAACCTGTTCGGTCTGGTCAAGTTCTATTCCGGGGCACGCGGCAAGGGGGTCAAGCCGGTGGCCGGGGTCGATGTCTGGATCACCAACCCGGAGTCGCCCGAGGATGCCTACCGTTTGCTGTTGCTGGTCCGTAGCCGGGCCGGCTACAAGCAGTTGTGCGAATTGCTGAGCAAGGCCTACCAGGTCGAGGGCCGGCGCGACCGGGCCGAGATCCGCCGCGAGTGGTTTGCCGAACTCGGGTGCGATGGTCTGATTGCGCTCTCCGGGGCGCATCTGGGCGATGTCGGCGAGGCCCTGACCAACGGTAATTTCGCGCTGGCCGGCGAACGGGCCAAGGCCTGGGAGGCCATCTTCCCCGGCGCCTTCTATCTCGAGGTGCAACGCTACGGCCAGTCGCAGCAGGAAGCCATCGTCCAGCAGACAGCCGATCTGGCCGGCGAACTCGGTTTGCCGCTGGTCGCGACGCATCCGATCCAGTTCATGAACCGCGACGACTTCCAGGCGCACGAGGCCCGCGTCTGCATCGCCGAGGGCTATGTGTTGGGCGATACGCGGCGGCCGAAGATCTACACCGAGGAACAGTATTTCAAGACCCAGGCGGAGATGGTCGAGTTGTTCGCCGACCTGCCGGAAGCGCTGGAAAACACGCTGGAAATCGCCAAGCGCTGCAATATCGAACTGACGCTGGGCAAGAACTTCCTGCCCAACTTCCCGATCCCGGAAGGCATGACCATCGACGAATTTCTGGTCGATGAAGCGAAGAGAGGTCTGGAGGTTCGTCTCGAACAGCTGTATCCCGATCCGGAGGAGCGCCTCAAGCGGCGCCCGGAGTATGACGATCGCCTGGTTTTCGAGTGCAACACCATCGTCCAGATGGGCTTCCCCGGCTACTTCCTGATCGTGGCGGACTTCATCAAGTGGGCCAAGGCCAACGGCGTGCCGGTGGGGCCGGGCCGGGGTTCCGGTGCCGGTTCGCTGGTCGCCTACAGTTTGCAGATCACCGACCTCGATCCGCTGGCCTATGCCCTGCTGTTCGAGCGCTTCCTGAATCCGGAGCGGGTTTCGATGCCCGACTTCGACGTCGACTTCTGCCAGGATAATCGCTGGCGCGTCATCGAATACGTCCGCCAGCACTACGGTGAGGATGCGGTGAGCCAGATCGCCACCTTCGGTACGATGTCCTCGAAGGCGGTGATCCGCGATGTGGGACGGGTTTTCGGACTGCCCTACTCGATGTGCGACCGGATTTCCAAGCTCATCCCTATCGTCCAGAACAAGCCGGTGTCGCTGGCCGAAGCGCTGGAGCAGGAGCCGCAGCTCAAGGAAATGATGGAAGGCGACGGCGATGGCGAAACCATCCGCGAGCTGTTCGACCTGGCCGGCCGCCTGGAAGACTTGACCCGCAACGTCGGCATGCACGCCGGCGGCGTGCTGATCGCGCCGGGCAAGATCACCGATTTCTGCCCGATCTATCAGGCCACCGGCGCCGATGCCTCGACCGTTTCGCAATTCGACAAGGACGATGTCGAGAAGGTCGGGCTGGTCAAATTCGACTTCCTGGGTCTGCGCAACCTGACCATTATCGAGCTGGCGCTGAAATACATCGAGCGCATGACTGGCGAGAAACTCGATCTGATGGCGCTCGGTTTCGAGGACCCAGGGGCCTACCAGATCCTGAAGGATGCCAATACGACAGCGATCTTCCAGGTTGAATCGGAGGGCATGAAAAAGCTGCTCAAGAAGCTGGCCCCCGACCGTTTCGAAGACATCATCGCTGTGCTGGCGCTCTATCGCCCCGGTCCGCTCGGTTCCGGCATGGTGGACGACTTCATCCTGCGGAAAAAAGGCCAGCAGGCCATCGATTATTTCCACCCCGACCTGACCGCCTGCCTGGCGCCGACCTATGGCGTCATCGTCTATCAGGAGCAGGTCATGCAGATCTCCCAGATCATCGGGGGATATACGCTGGGTGGTGCCGACATGCTGCGCCGGGCGATGGGCAAGAAAAAGCCCGAGGAAATGGCCAAGCACCGGGAAACCATTGCCGAGGGGGCGCGGAAGAAGGGCTACGATCCGGCGCTGGCGGAACAGCTGTTCGACCTGATGACCAAGTTCGCGGAGTATGGCTTCAACAAGTCGCATACCGCCGCCTACGCCGTCGTTACCTATCACACGGCCTGGCTCAAGCGTTACCACTGCGCGGCCTTCATGGCGGCAACCATGTCGTCCGATATGGACAACACGGATACCGTGAAGATCTTCTACGAGGACACCATCGCCAACAAGGTGAAGGTGCTCGGTCCGGATGTGAATGCCTCGCAGTACCGTTTCGAGCCGGTCGATCGCGCCACCATCCGCTATGGCCTGGGCGCGGTCAAGGGGACCGGCGAGCAGGCGGTCAATGAAATCCTGCGGGCGCGAGATGCCGACGGGCCGTTCAAGGACATCTTCGACTTCTGCAAGCGCTGCGACAAGCGGATGGTGAATCGCCGTACCATCGAGGCCCTGATCCGTGCCGGAGCCTTCGACAGCATTGCTCCGCCGATCGGTTCGGATCATCTCGATACGCCGCCCCAGGCGGATCGCCACAAATTGCTCGCCACCGTCGGCGTCGCCATGGAGTTTGCCGAGCAGGCCGAGCGCGATGCGATGCAGACCAGCCTGTTCGATATTGCCAGCGTCGCCGAAGAGCATGCGCCGCAATATGTCTCGGTCAAACCCTGGGATGAAAAGGAAAAGCTGATGCAGGAGAAGACTGCACTCGGTTTCTTCTTCTCCGGCCATCCCTACAACACCTGCAAGAAAGAGCTGTCGCGCTTTGTCCGCCGGCCGCTCAACCAGTTGCAGCCGTCCAAGGAACTGACTACGCTGGCCGGCGTGGTGGTTGGGGTGCGGGCCCAGATGACCCGGCGCGGCAAAATGCTCTTCGTTCAGCTCGACGATGGAACCGGCATGATCGAGGTTTCGGTTTTCAACGAGTTGTACGAGGCCGAGCGTAGCAAGATCGTCACCGATGAGGTGTTGGTCATCGAAGGCAAGGTCCGCTACGACGAGTTTTCCGGCGGCAATGCCGTGGCGGCAGACAAGTTGATGACGGTGGGCGAGGCCAGGGCGCGTTTTGCCCGCTTCCTGCTGCTTAAAATGAACGGCGCCTCGGACGCCCGCAAACTCAAATCATTGCTGGCGCCCTTCGCGCCGGGACCGGCCGCGGTGCGTATTCGTTATCGCAATACCAAGGCCGAGTGCGAGATGATCCTCGGCGACGATTGTCGTGTCCGCCTCGACGATATGTTGCTGGAGGCGCTGGCCGATTGGCTGGCGCCCGAAAATGTCGAGATCGTCTATCAATGATCCAGCTTATCGACCAAGCCATGTGTCTGGCACTGAGCGAATCGGCGCGGCAACTGCCACGGCGGCGGACCAATCGCAATTTTCATTCGGATAACGCTGCTCCGGCGCATCGTTTGCTGGTGGCGATCGAGCCGGATTCCTATGTCGTGCCGCATTGCCACGCCGATGCCGGTAAGGCGGAAAGCCTGCTCTGTCTGCGCGGCCGCTTGGGGGTGGTCCTCTTCTCGCCAGCCGGAGAGGTCGAACGCTGTATTTCCCTGGCTGCCGGTGGCGAGGTGATGGGTATCGATATTCCACCCGGGGTTTATCACAGCGTCGTCGCACTGTGCAGCGATACGGTCTTTTTCGAAGCCAAGGCTGGTCCCTATGTGCCGCTCGCCGAGCACGAGAAGCCGGCTTGGGCGCCGTCCGAGGGGGCACCCGAAGCCGACGCCTTCCGGGAACGGCTAAGCCGGCTCTTTGCCTGATCGAGGCCGGGCCTCCAGCCAGCGCAGCAGCATCTCATAGAGTTGCGCCGGATCGACCGGTTTGCCCAGATGGTCGCTCATGCCAGCTTTCAGGCAGCGCTGGCGATCTTCCTCGAAGGCATTGGCCGTCATGGCGATGATGGGTGTCTCGCGGTGGGCGGCTTGCTGGCGGATCAGTCGGGTTGCCGCGATCCCGTCCATCTCGGGCATCTGCATGTCCATCAGGATCAGGTCGTAAGCGGTTTGCGCGGCCTTGTCCACGGCCTCTCGACCATTTCGCGCGGTATCGACCGGCCAGCCGATGTCACGCAGTGTTTCGAGGGCAACCTCCATGTTGATCGGATTGTCTTCGGCGATCAGCAGCCGGGCCGTGGCGAAGCGTTGCCGCAGTTCCTCTTCGGCGCAGGCGGCGGTTTGTTGCTGCGTGCTTTTGCCGATACCCGGCCCAAGGCGAAGCAGGGGAATGGCGCACCAGAAGCGACTCCCTTCGCCTTCGGTGCTGTTCAGGCCGATCTGTCCGCCCATCAATTCGCTGAGCTTCCGGGAAATGGCCAGACCCAGGCCGGTGCCGCCAAAGCGCCGGGTCGTGGACATGTCGGCCTGTTCGAATGGTTGGAACAGGCGCTGCTGGATGGCTTCGGGAATGCCGATGCCGGTATCCCGGACTTCGACGCGCAACCAGATCAGGTTGGGGGTTTCCTCGCCGACCTCGCCCTTGAGCAGAATGCTGCCTTGGGTGGTGAATTTGATGGCATTGCTCAGGAAGTTGAGCACGACTTGTTTGAGTTGTAACGGCGCGCCAAGGAAGTGCTCGTCGAGGGCCGGCGCGATATCGCAGCGCAGTTCGAGGTGCTTGGCGCGGGCTTTGTCGGCCAGTGCCTCGGCGGCGTCTTCAAGCACATGCCTGGCGTTGAACTCGCGCTGTTCGATCTGTAGCTTGCCGGCCTCGATCTTCGAAATGTCGAGAATATTGTTGATGATGTCGAGCAGGTGGTCGGCCGACAGGGCGATCTGGTCGAGTCGATGACGGCCTTCCGCATCCGTGGTGGTTTTGCGTAAAAGGTGGGTGTAACCGATGATGGCATTCATCGGCGTGCGGATTTCGTGACTCATGTTCGCGACGAAGGCGCTTTTCGCGCGGCTCGCCTGTTCGGCCTCTTCCTTGGCCGATACCAACTCGGAAGTTCGTTCGCTGACCCGGCGTTCAAGCAGGGAGCGTTCCGCCACCAGTTCGGCCGTCTTGCGCTGCAGTTCCTCAACGACGAGGCCGAGACGTCGATCGCGTTCCTCGATGCTGCCGGCCATTTGGTTGAAGCTCGTAGCCAAGGTGCTGATCTCGTCGCTTCCTTGTTGCGGTGCGCGGGCCTTCAGGTCGCCGGCCGAAAACGCGACGGTGGTCTTCTCCAATTCCGCCAGGCGACGAATCACCAGGCGAGAAATCAATCCGGCAAGCGCAACAAAAACCAGGCCGAAGCCGGCCATCTGGTTGAACAGATTGCCGAACCATAGTTGCAGGGTGCGTTGTCGCACATCGCGCAAAGGAATCCGGATGCTCATGATGCCGCGCAGTTCGCCCACCTGATAACCGTAGGCCGTGTCGTAGTGGCGTTTGACCGTGTCCGGTGCGCTGTCGCGCTTGCCATGGCATTGCAGGCAATAGGCCTCGACCCAGATCGGCGTGGCCAGGTGGAGGTAGCGTTCGTTGTCGGGGCCGGCAATTTCCTGAGTGAAGTCGCTGTCCTTGGGATGTTGACGGAACCACTGGATGGCCCGTTGTTCATCGTGGTCAGCCAGGTTGTCGGGATTGCGCGGCATGTCGGAAACGTTGTTGAAGCGAATGCCGCTGCCGACCCAGTTGGGGAACTCGGCCGATATTCTCGACATCGCATGGGCCGGCAAGAAACCGAGCGTCGCGTCGTTGAGTTCGATGCCGCTGTCGGTGAATTGCTGGTGATAGACGCGCCGTACGGCCATCAGGACGGCACGCAGGTTGTGAGCCTCCTCAAGGGCGGTTTCCTGGACGTAGTTGTTCAGCGAACGGTAGCTGAGCAACAGGCTGAGAGCCAAGGCCAATGCGGCCATGCCGAGCATCCAGCACCAGATCCGGGTTTGCAGCTTCATGGCCGGACCGGCGGGTAGTGGAATTTGAGGCGGGGCATGGATGCGACTCCATTTGAAGCCCATCGAATGGGCGGCCCCTTAATTTACCTCAACGGGATATTATGCGGATGGATTATTTCAGAGAACCAGATCCGTCTTGAAGCCGATGCGGACGGCTCCCCAATGGCGGCCATTGATGGTGATCGGCATCGACAAGTCGTTGAGGATCTCGCCGGTGTCCCGAACGTAGGTCTGAAAAAGCGAGGGCTTCTGGTTCCTGGCCAGCTTGATGCCGACCGGATCGTTGAAGATGCGCTTGTGGCGGCATTTGAGCAAATCGACTTCGGGGTCGCCGCTTGGCGCATTGGAAAAAACGCCGTTGTGCGCCGGTGCATAGCCGTTGTTATCGACTGCCAGGGAATAGGTCAGGCCGGGCAGTTGGCGCAGCATTTCATCGTAGAGCCGGGTCAACTCGCTGTCGCACTGGCTGTCGTAGGCGGTGGTATAGCGCTTGGGATTGGAACCCGGAATGTCCTTGTACGCCTGGTCGAATACATTGGCGCCGCGGTCGGCCAGCTTGCGCAGGATTTCGGTAACCTGATTGCGGAAATCGGTACATTTGTCGTGCAGGGTATCGAAGATACTGTTGCCGGTGCGAAAGTCGGCGAGCGTGCATTGCAGGTCTTCGGTCGATTCGCGCAAGGTTTTGGCCGAGTCCAGGCACTGTTTCATGCGGCCGGAAATATCGATCGAGTGATTGCGGATTTCCTCGACTTCGCGATGGATTTCCTGATTGCTTTCGCGCAGGTTGTAGATGGCGCTCGATATGGTGGCCAATTGTTCCGTGGTGCGCTTGAAATCGCCGACCATGGTCCCGAGGTCGGAAGCCGAGGTTTCGATATACTCGTTGGCCTTGGTGACTTCGCCGACGATGGTCTGCGTCTTGGCCGAGGTGTCGGAGACCAGGTCGATCATCGACTGCGTGTTCTGGCCGATCACCTGAGTGGCCGTTTTCACTTTCTCTGCCAGTTTTCGTACTTCGTCGGCAACGACGGCGAAACCGCGCCCGGCTTCGCCGGCACGGGCAGCCTCGATCGCGGCGTTCAAGGCAAGCAGGTTGGTTTGATCGGAAATATCGTTGATGAGCGAGACGATCTCGTTGATTTTCATCGAGCTGGTGTGTAGCTCGGAGACCGTCGAGGAGAAATGCTCGATGTGTTCGTTGGTCGAACGCATGGTGGTGGCCACCGTTTCCATCTGGGCCAGCGAACGTTGGGCCAATTCGAGATTGTTCTGCGTGGATGACTGGATGGCATCCGAATTGGTGGCGACTTCGCCAACTGCGAGATTGACCCGGTTGCTGGAGTCGAACACCGCGCTGGCCAAGGTCTCCTGTCGGCGCACGGCTTGATCGGTCAATTGCACGAGGTGGTTCATCCGTGCCGCATCGGCTGCAATGCTGACGCTGCGCTCACGCGCATGCGAGATCAGGTCGCGAAACCGACTGAAAAAACGATTCAGGTTGGCGGAGATGCGTCCGCCAGTATCGTTGCCCGCTGTGCCGATGGTTGCCGAGAGATCGGCACGGCCTTCAGCGATGGCGGCGATGTCACGGTCGATTTTGTCGAGCGTCGTGGCTTTCCCAAAAAATCCCATGCAATGTCTCCTGCTCTTGTCAGTTATGTTTTACCGTGATGGGGCGGTAGGGCGCGGCAAATAATACGCTTTGCCGCGCTGCTTGTACTGTTGGGGACTCCTGTTATGTCGTTTCGAAGGTCGCGATGCCGATTCAGCGAAGGGGGCGCTGACGGGCCGAAAGGCGGCCCAGCAGAAAGCCCTTGATCTCGTGAAAGGGAATCGGCTTCGGGAAGACCGTGATATCGGCCGGCAGGCCATGCTGGTCGATTTCTGCCTTTTCGATCGCGCTGACCACGATGATGTCCATTCTGGCCAAATCCGGATTCGCCCGCAGATGACGGATCATTTCGAAGCCATCCATGCCTGGCATCATCAGGTCGGCGATCAGGATATCGGGGATCGACTGGCCGACTTGCAGCAGGCCTTCGAAGCCGTTGTTGACGATGCGCAACTTGATCGGCAGGTTCCACAGTTCAATGGTGGCGCGATACAGCGCTTGCAGGGTTTTGTCATCTTCGGCAATCAGGATGTCAAGCTGGTTGCTGGGCTCTTGAGCGCTGGGGGTCAAATTGCGGCGACGGGCAAGCATGGCGTCGACGGAGGCCGCAGGAATCCGCCGATGGCCGCCGGCGGTCTTCCACGCTTCGAGGGCGCCACTTTCAACCATGTTCTGAACCGTGCCCAAAGAAACACCCAGGCGCAAGGCGGCCTGACGGGTGCTCAGGAATTCGGTGTCTGCCATTTTGATTTCCAGAATTACAAAAATGCCAAATTCTAGCCGCTTCTGAAAAATTTTGACAGAACAAGAAAAAACCCCGTCTGCCGAGCGGCGGACGGGGTTGGCAGCGTTTGGGCCGAATGGCCCGAAACCTTGGTGTTTACAGCTTCTTGGCGTTCTTGGCGAGGTAGGCGGCGACGCCTTCGGTGGTCGCGGTCATGCCGGGCTTGCCCTTGTTCCAGCCGGCCGGGCAGACTTCGCCGTGTTCTTCGAAGAACTGCAGGGCATCGACCATGCGCAGCATTTCGTCGATATTGCGGCCGAGCGGCAGCATGTTGACGACCTGATGCATGACGACGCCGTTCTTGTCGATCAGGAAGGAGCCGCGCAGCGCGACACCGGCTTCGGCGAGTTCGACGTCGTAGGCGCGGCAGATTTCGTGCTTGACGTCGGCCACCAGCGGATAGCCGACCTGGCCGATACCGCCGTCCTTGATTGCGGTGTTCTTCCAAGCCAGGTGGGTGAACTGGGAGTCGATCGAAACGCCGATGACTTCGACGCCACGCTGCTTGAACTCATCCAGGCGATGATCGAAGGCGATCAGTTCGGACGGGCAGACGAAGGTGAAGTCGAGCGGGTAGAAAAACAGGACAACCGGCTTGCCTTTGAAATCGGAGAGTTTCAGGTCCTTGATTTCGTTGTTGCCATAGACTGCGGTGGCGGTGAAATCCGGGGCTTGCTTGCCGACGAGAACGGCCATGGTGATCTCCTTATGATGATTTGATCTGGGGTTGGGGAAACAATCAATTTAGCGAAGCGTCCCATGCCTGTCAAACAAAGCCCCCTTGTCAGGGAGGCCTTTCTCGCTGGCATAATTACCGTATGAAAATAATGACGGTTACACAAACCGTGAGAGGGGTGGGGGCGTGCTGAAGACATTGGTCTTCCTGCCGGTTCTGGGGGCGGCGGCGGTTGCCGTGCTGCCGGCTCGACGTGGACTGCCGCTATGGCAGATGGCCATGTTTTTCGCATTGGCGGCGCTCGCCTATTCGCTCTGGCTGGCCGGGCAGTTCGAGGCCGGTGGCCCAGCGATCCAGATGTTCGAGAGCAAGGCCTGGAACGTCCGGCTCGGCTCCTATTTCGCCCTGGGGGTCGATGGCATCTCGCTGGCCATGGTGCTGCTTACCGCCTTGCTGTCCTTGATCGCCATCCTGGTCTCGCGCCGCATGGAGGCGGGGGCCCGTCTTTATTTCACCCTCGTTCTGCTGCTCGAGTCGGCGATGTTCGGAGTGTTTACGGCACGCGACTGGTCGTTGTTCTACGTGTTCTGGGAAGCCACGCTGCTGCCGCTGTTCTTCCTGATCGACCGCCTGGGCGGCGCCAACCGGCAACGGGCGGCCTTGAACTTTTTCCTCTATACGCTGGGCGGCTCTGTCTTCATGCTGGTGGCGCTGCTCTTCCTTTATGACGCCGCACCCGGCCACAGTTTCGCCATGAGCGACATGGCCGAAGGCGGGCGCAGCCTGCCGCTCAACACCCAGCTGCTGATCTTCGCCGGCCTGTTCATCGGTTTCGGCGTCAAGATGCCGGTCTTCCCGCTGCATGGCTGGCTGCCGCTGGCCCATGTCGAGGCGCCCAGCCCGGTTTCCATCCTGCTCTCCGGTGTGCTGCTCAAGATGGGCGCCTACGGCCTGATCCGGGCGACCGAGACGCTGCCGGCGGCACTCCTGGCGACCCAGGACTGGTTGGCCTTGTTGGCCGGCGTCAGCCTGCTCTACGGCGCGATCCTGGCCTGGCGGCAGCAGGACCTGAAGGCGATGGTGGCCTATTCGTCGATCTCGCACATGGGCGTCGTGTTGCTCGGCATTGCGACGCTGAACGTCACCGGCCTGAGCGGCGCGGTAATGCAGATGGTGGCGCATGGCCTGACCGCCGGCATGCTCTTCCTGCTGGTCGGGCTGCTCTACCAGCGGACGCATAGCCGCGATCTGGCCGACTACGGTTCGCTGCTTGGCCGGGCGCCGCGTTTCGCCTTCTTCGTCGCTTTCGCCTTGCTCGCCGCTATCGGCCTGCCGGGCAGCGCCGGCTTCATCGCCGAATTGCATGTGCTGGTCGGTGCCTTTCCGCACTGGGGCGGCTGGGCCTTGTGCCTGGGGTTGGCGATGCTGATCGGCGCCGCCTACAGCCTGCGCGTCAGCGGTCGCCTGTGTCTGCCGGGGCCGACCATGGAACTGGCCGACATGACGCGCACCGAAAGTAGCGCCGCCGCCTTGCTGGCCGCGGCCATCCTCGTCCTCGGCGTCTGGCCGGCCCCCTTGCTCGATCTCGTCGCCGGCAGCATCGCGACGCTCGGCCAGCTTTTCCCGCACTAAGCGTATGCAGCACGCCGCCGACGAACTGCCGATGCGCCAGCGCCTGATGCACTGGATCGAACATCTCGAGCATATCTTGCCGGCCCAGGCGCCGATTCGCGATTTCGTTCATCACAACACCCTGCATGGCTTGCAGCATCTGCCCTTTGCCGAGGCACTGGCCGCCGCACACCGGCTGACCGGGGCCGCGACCTACTGGCCGGAGGCGCAATTCCATGCCGCCTATGCTGCTGGCCGCATTGGCCGTGACGATCTGCTGCAGGCCCTGACCGAGGTCGGCATCGACGACCTGGCCGACTGGGTGATACCCGGAGTGAAACGGCAGGATGTCCTGCTGGCCAGCCTGTTGCAGCCCTCGACGCTGCCGGTGGCCAGTTGGCAGGCCTGGGCGGCGCGCGAGCTGGGCGGCCACGAAAGCCCCCTGTTGCAGGCGGCCGAACGTCTGGCACAGGCGATTGCCGGCGAACCGGCGCCGGCCGTAGAAGCTTGGCCGGCGACCGCGTTGGCTCGCTGGAACAGCCTCTGCGAACGCGTCGGCCAGACCTGGACGCTGCGCCGCCTGCTCGAACACCTGAGCGGCGAGAATGTGCTGGAGAAAGTGCGCAGCATATTGCAACGCCATCTGGCGGCGCATCTCGACCTGGGCGTTGCCGCCTGGCGCAATCCGCAGCGCGAGGCGGGCTTTTTCGCCGCCTGGCGAGCCAGTGCCGGACTTGATTTAAGCTGGGAGATCGACGACCTGCACAACGTGCGCGACGAAATCCTCCATCTGTCGAGTGATGCGGCGGACGTCCTGATCGATGAACTGGGCCGGCTGATGCCCGACGATCGCCTGTGGCCGGGCTACCTGGAGCGCCTGGCCCTCGAACAACCGGGCTGGGCCGGGATGTTCCTGTGGCGCGACCGCCATCCCCTGGTCGGAGACGGGGCGCGGGTCGAGATGGTCGATTACCTGGCGGTGCGCGTGCTGCTTGAGCGTCTGCTCTGCGAAGACCTGATGCGGCGGCTGACCGGCGTGCCGATGGCTTTCGACGAGTTGCGCGGCTATTACGCCACCGAACTGGCCGAGTTCTACGTCCGCGATGCGCTGCGTCAGGGCGGCCTGGACGAGGCCTTGCAGGACCAGGCCGTCCGTTTGCTCGAGGCCGAAGCCCACGGCGCGGCCGACGAAGCTGCTTGGCAGGCCTTGGCCGAGCGGATCGCTGCCAGTCGGCCGGAGCGCGAAGTTGGCGAGATGGCGCAGCGCCTGTTCGGGCTATGCGCCCAATTGCCCTGGTCGGCGGACGAGGTGGCCGCCCTGAGTCCGGCGGCGGGGCGCGCCGTGCTGGCCGTCGCCGACAGCCTCGACCCCTTGCGGCGCGGGCAAATCTGGCTGCAGGCCTACGAACGGTATTACCGCGAACAGCTCTTTTCGGCGCTGACCGCCAATCAGGGGCGACGGCCGCTACCTGCCATGCCCTCGGCGCAGGTGGTGATGTGCATGGATGACCGGGAGGAGGGCACGCGTCGGCATCTCGAAGAAATCGCGCCCGACATCGTCACCTACGGTGCCGCCGGCTTCTTCGGCGTGCCGATGCTCTGGCAGGGGCTGGACGATGCGCGGCCGACCGCCTTGTGTCCGGTGGTCGTGCAGCCGCGCCACCTGGTCCGCGAACAGCCGGCACCCGGCGCCGAAGCGGCGGCGGCCGGCCATGCCCGGCGGCGCGAGCGGCGTTTGGGCTGGCGCGAGGCCTTTGCCCAGCAAACCCGCTATGCGGCGTTCTCCGGGCCGGTCCTGACGGTCCTGGGCGCCGTGCCGGCGCTGGCCGAACTGGCCGCAACAACACTGGCCCCAGGCTGGTTCGGCGGCGTGCTGCAACGTTTGCGGCAGTCGGGGGCGGGGTCTTTGCCCACTGAACTGGCCTTGACGGCAGCCGAGCCGGCCAACCCGACGCCAGAGACGCCGCAGGCCGGCTTCACCGATGCCGAACAGGTCGAGCGGGTCGCCGCTTTCCTGCGCATGATCGGCCTCTCCAGCGGCTTCGCGCCATTGGTCCTGATCTTCGGGCACGGTTCGGGCAGCCGCAACAACCCGCATCTCTCGGCTTACGATTGCGGTGCCTGTTCCGGCCGCCACGGCGGGCCGAATGCACGGGTGCTGGCTGCCATGGCCAATCGGCCGGCGGTGCGTGCCGGGCTGGCCGGGATCGGCATCGTCATCCCCGAAACCAGCTGGTTCATCGCCGCCGAGCACAATACCTGCGATGACGGTATCGAATGGTACGACCTGGAAAGTGTGCCAAGCCGTTTCCAGCCGGCCCTCGACCGCCTGGTGCATCAACTCGGCGAAGCCTGCCGGGCGCATGCCGCCGAGCGCTGCCGACGGCTGGCTTCGGCGCCGACTCGGCCATCGCCGTGGCTGGCCCGGCAACACATGATCGGGCGAGCCAATGATATTTCCCAGGCGCGGCCGGAACTGGGGCATGCCACCAATGCCGCGGCCTTCATCGGGCGACGGATGATGAGTCGCGGGCTCTTTCTCGACCGCCGGGTCTTCCTGATTTCCTACGATCCGGAGACCGACGATGACCAAGGACGGATCGTCGAAAGCATCCTGCTGGCGGCCGGACCGGTCGGGGCCGGTATTGCCCTCGAATACTATTTCTCGACGGTGGATAACGCGCGTTTCGGCTGCGGTTCGAAAATCACCCACAACATCACCGGTCTGTTCGGCGTCATGGAGGGAGCGGATTCCGACCTCCGCACCGGCTTGCCCTGGCAGATGGTCGAAATCCACGAACCGATGCGCCTGCTGGTCGTCGTCGAGCAGACGACGGCGGTGCTGACCGGCATCCTGCAGCGCCAGCCGCCCTTGCAGGAGCTGGTCGGCAACGGCTGGATCACTCTGGCTGCCAAGGATCCGGCTTCGCCGGCGATCGCATTGTACTGCCCGCGCCGTGGCTGGCTGCCCTGGTCAGGCCCGGCCGTGTTGCCGCAGGTGGCGCGTTCGGCCGACTGGTTTGCCGGCGAAAGCGCGCCGCTGGCGCCGGCGATCATTCTTGGAGGTGCGACATGATGGTGCTGCTCAGGGCCTTGCCCGACTGGGTCTGGCTGGTGCCGGCATTGCCGCTGCTCGCCGTCGTCATCAACGGTTTGCGCGTGCTGTTCGGGCGAGCCATTGGCGATGCCGCCGAGCCGCTGACGGCGCGCCTTTCCTCGCTGGCCGCCCTGGCCGGCCTGCTCATCCTGCTTGCCCTCGATTTCCTGGCGCTCAGCGACGGTGCGCCCGGCCACCGGCGCCTCGGTCACTGGTTCGGTTCCGGCAACTGGGAGGCGACCTTCTCCTTCCTGCTCGACCGCTTGTCCCTGGCGCTGGGTACGCTGACCGCGCTGATCGGCTGGCTGGTCATGCGTTTTTCCGCCAACTACCTGCATCGCGAGGCCGGTTTCCATCGTTTCTTTATCGCGCTCTCCTTTTTCCTGGCCGGCATCCAGCTCGTGTTGCTGGCCGGTAACGGGCTGCTCGCTTTTGTTGGCTGGGAGATGTGCGGCGTGTCGTCCTTCCTGCTCATCGGCTATGCCTGGCAGCGTCCGGTGGCGACTGGCAATGCGCTGTTCGCCTTCGTCACCAACCGCGGTGGCGATGCCGGCTTTCTGCTCGCGCTCGGACTGGCCGCCGCCTGGCTGGGCGGCTTCGAATGGACGGTGCTGTCGAAAGCAGCACAGATCAGCGTGGTGAACGACCGACTACTGATCATCGGCTTCGTCATCGCAGCACTGGCCAAGTCGGCGCAACTGCCGTTCAGTGCCTGGATCAGCCGGGCGCTGGAAGGCCCGACGCCGTCCTCGGCAATTTTCTATGGCGCGGTGATGATCCATGCCGGCGTCTATCTGTTGCTGCGCCTCGAACCCTTGCTGCTGCAGGTGCCGGATGTAATGGCCGGGCTGGTCGTTGCCGGCCTGCTGACGGCGCTGTACGCCTGGCTGTGCGGCCTGGTGCAGACCGACGTCAAGTCGGCGCTGGTCTTTGCGACGCTGTTCCAGGTGGCCCTGATGTTTGTCGAGATCGGTTTCGGCTGGACCACGCTGGCCCTGGTCCATTGCTGCCTGCACGCCGCCTGGCGGGCCTGGCATTTCCTGGTCGCCCCCTCCTGGCTGAGCCTGACACGCGGTCGGCCGGCACCGCCGCCGGCCTGGCTGCGGCGCAATCAGTGGCTGTACACGGCGGCGCTGCAGCGCTTCTGGCTCGACCGCCTGGGGCAGACCTTGCTGGTCGAGCCGACGGCGGCCTTTTCCCGTGACGTGCGCGGCCTGGAAACGCATTTCATCGATCACGCCATCGGGCGCCCCGGCGAAGGCCGGACGGTGCAGGCGGATCGCCCGCTGGTGCTGGCCGACGGCCTGCCGGGACGCATTCTGGCCGGGCTGTCCGACCAGCTGCAACGCCTGGAGAACCGGCTGTTGCTGCGGGGGCGGGGCGGATTGGCCGAGCAATGGCTGCATCGCCTGGGCGGCTATCTGCGGACGCTGGAAAACCTGCTGGAACAGCCGCGTTACCTGATGATGGCGGTGATGGCGACTTTTGTGGTGATTCTCTGATGCATGGCCTGAACGAAATTTACTGGCAAGTGCAGGCCAGCCTGCCCTGGCTGCTCTTGCTGCAGTTGCTGCCGGTCGGCGGGGCGCTGGTGGTCTATGTGCTGGGCGAGCGCAAGGCGGCGGTACTGGCCGGCAAGGTCTTCGCCTTGCTCGAATTGGCCCTGGGCATCGTCGCCGTCAGTTGCCTGAAACCGCTCGATCCAGCCCTGCAACTGGCCGAGCGCTTCGCGCCGCTGGCTTATCACGTCGGCGCCGACGGGATCAGCCTGACCTTCGTGCTGGTTGCCGCGCTGCTCACTTTCCTGATGACCTTGTACGGTATGAGCCGCGGCATGATCTCTCCGGGCCGGCTGTTTGCCGTGCTGCTGCTGGCCGAGGCCGGCCTGGTCGGCATGCTGCTGACGCTCAATGTCGCCTGGTTTGCCGCGTTTTCGGCGCTCGAACTGTGGGCGGTGGCTTACCTGTTGCGGCGCTGGGCTTCGTCGCGGGCCGAGACGCAGGCGCTGGCGCGCTTCGTCCAGTACCAGGGCTTCGGCTGGGCCTTGTTCGCGGCCGGTTGCATCGTCCTCGGCTGGGGGCATGCCGAAGCCAACGGCGGGCGCTGGAGTTTCGACCTGTTCGACTTGATGGCGGCGATGCCGAGCGGCAAGTTCCAGACCGCCGCTTTCTACCTGCTGTTCTACGGGCTGGCCGTGCGTACGCCGCTCTTTCCGCTGCACGGCTGGTTGCCCAACATGGCGCAGCATGGCCTGATCGCCGTTGCGCCGGCGCTGATGGTCGGCGTCAAGGTCGGCATCTACGGGATGATCCGCTTCGTCCTGCCGCTGACCCCGGCCGCGGTCGAATATTGGCAGCCCTACGTTGTCGGCTTCGCCGGGGCCGGGGTGTTCTTTACCGCGGCGCTGGCCTTCCAGCAGACCAACCTGCGCCGCCTGCTCGCCTTTGCCGTGGTCAGCCATACCAGCCTGCTGGTCATCGGCGTATTCAGCCTGCACGCCGCCGGCATCCAGGGCGCCGTGCTGCTGGCGGCCAATTTCGGTTTGGCGGCGACCGGCATGTGGTTCATCGTCGGCTTTGTCTTCCGGCGCACCGGGACGACCGAACTGCATGAACTGTCCGGCCTGTTCGAGCGCATTCCTTTCCTCGCCATCGCCTTCCTCAGTTTCGGCCTGGCGATTGTCGGCATGCCGGGCACGCCCGGCTTCGACGCGGCGCATCTGGTACTGGAGGCGGCCATCGACAAGTTCGGCGCCTTGTCGACGGTGGCGACGGCGCTCGGCAACGTGGCCGCGGCCGGCTTCCTGCTCTGGGCCTTCCAGCGGGCATTCCTCTCCCAGGCCAGGGCAGGTGGCCACGATGTCGACCGTACCTTGCCGATGGAGTATCTGGTGTGCGGCATCGCGCTGGCGGCGATGCTGGCCATCGGCTTCTTTACCGAGCCCTGGCTGTATCTGACTGAAACGGCCAGCCAGGCCGCCGCCGCGAGGTTCGAGCCATGAGCCTGCCGCTGCTTTCGCTGCTGATCTTCCTGCCGCTGGCCGGTGCGGCCTTGCTCTGGCTGCTGCCGGCGCGTTTCTGCCGGCATGGCGTGGCGCTCTGCATGGGCCTGGTGCTGCTGCTGGCGACTTTTGTGCTGTGGCGTTTCGAACCGTCCGGCGTGCGCTTCCAGATGGTCGAGCAGGCGGCGTGGATCGCCAGCCTGAACGTGCATTACCGGCTTGGCGTCGATGGTTTGTCGGTGCTCTTCCTGCCGGCCACCGCCCTGCTTTTCCTCGGCTCGCTGGCGGCCAGCTGGAATGGAATCGAGGCGGCGCGGCGCCTGCATTACAGCTTGTTGCTGCTGCTCCAGGCGGCAACGTTGGGCATTTTCTGCGCCCTCGATACCGCCTTGTTCTTCGTTTTCTGGGAGCTGACCCTGCTGCCGTTGTATTTCCTGCTCGGGCGCTGGGGCGCTAATAGCGGGGCCGGCCCGGCGGCGGCGCGCTATTTCCTGATCATGCTGGCCGGCGGCATTCCCGTCCTGCTGGCCTTCGTGCTGCTCGCCACCGCCCAGCCGCAGCCGGTTTTCGATCTGACGCTGCTGCTCGAACAGCCCTTGCCGCGTTCGGCACAAACAGCGGTCTTCCTGCTGTTCCTGGTCGGCTTCGGGCTCAAGGTGCCTTTGGTGCCCTTGCATACCTGGCTGCCGCAGTTGGCGCTGGCGGCGCCGGGGTCGCTGACGGCGCTGCTGGTCGGGCTCAAGGTCGGCGCCTTCGGCCTGGTCCGCTTTGCCGTGCCGCTGGCGCCGCAGGCGGCGCAGGACATGCACTGGCTGCTGGCCGGCCTGGGGACGCTGGCCATCCTGTATGGCGCGGTCGGCATGCTGGCCCAGAGCAATCTGCGGGTCGGCCTGGCCTATGCCAGCATCTGCCACGTCGGGCTGGCTGTACTCGGGCTGGCTTCCTACACGGCGCAAGGGGCGCAGGGGGCGATTTCGCTGCTGCTCAGTTTTTCGGTGGCAACCGGCGGCGCCTTCCTGTTGCTGGAATGCCTGCGCCAGCGTACCGGTTCGACCGATATCCATGCCTTGGGCGGGGCGGCCAAGACCATGCCGCTGCTGGCCAGCGGCTTCCTGATCTGCGGCCTGGCCGGGGTCGGCATGCCGGGGACGAGCAGCTTTCCCGGCGAGTTCATGCTGATCATTGCCGCCTTGCACAGCCACACCGGGGCCGGCATGGCCGCCTTGTTCGGGCTGTCGATTGCCGCCGGCGGTTTTCTTGCGCTGTATCGCAAGGCTTTCTTCGGGCCGGTGCTGCACCAGGAAGTGGCGCAGGCCAGCGATCTGCGCCGGCGCGAATGGCTGGTGCTGCTCGCCCTGATCGCAATGATCGCGGCGATCGGCATCTACCCCGGGCCGTGGATCGAGATCGTCCGGCCGGCGGCGGAAGCCTGGGCGGCCGGACTCGGTCGCTGAGCTACTTGCGGCGGGGTTCGGTTTCGCTGATCGAGTGGCCTTCTTCGGCCGCCGCCTGCATCAGCCAGCAGAGGTCGCTGCCCTGCACCGGCATCGGGATCATCTGGTTGCGGCTCCAGCGAAAGACCGGGCCGAACGGTACGTAGCGGGCCAGCACGTCACCGTGCGGACTGACGCCGAAGAACGGCCAGGGCGAGACGAAGGCTTCCTTGAGCTGGTCGGCGGTCATGGCGGTTCTCCTGGCGTGGGGTGATCCCTGAAGCTTAGACCTTCTTGACGAATTCGCTCTTCAATTGCATGGCACCGATACCGTCGATCTTGCAGTCGATGTCGTGGTCGCCGTCGATCAGGCGGATGTTCTTGACCTTGGTGCCGACCTTGACCACCGACGAGGAACCCTTGATCTTCAGGTCCTTGATCACGGTGACGCTGTCGCCGTCCTGCAGCACGTTACCGTTGGCGTCCTTCCAGACCTTGGCCTGCTCGGCGTTGTCGGAGGCGCCGTCCTTGCTCCATTCGTGGGCGCATTCCGGGCAGACGTACATGGCGCCGTCTTCATAGGTGAATTCGGACTTGCATTGCGGGCAGTTGGGCAGAGAGCTCATGGTTTTTCCTTTTCAGTAATCTTCTTCGTTGCCGCCCATCAGATTGGGCAGCAGGGCGTGGGCGCGTTTCAGGGCGCAGGCCAGGTCGGGGGCGACATTATCCACGCCCAGGTGGTCGATGAAGCCGGAGCGCTGCAATAACGAGCCGGGTTGGGCGTTGAGGCCGCAGACGAGCAGCGTGCAACCGCGCTTCCTGAGTTTGTCGAGCAGGCTTTCCAGGCCTTCCAGGCCGGTGGTGTCGAGCTGGATCAGCTGTGTCATGTCGAGGATGACGATTTCCGGATGGCCGGCCGCCGGGTCGAGCAGCACTTCCAGCTTGTTCACCGCGCCGAAGAACAGTGAGCCGAACAATTGCCAGGCGGCGACGCGCATCGAGCCATCGGGGTAGAGGAACTTCGGCTCGGTGGCTTCTTCGCGCAGGTGGCGACGCTCGATGCGGGTCAGTTCCGACATGCGGTAGATGAAGAACAGGCTGGACAGCACCATGCCCAGTTCGACGGCAATCGTCAGGTCGAAGACGACCGTTACGAAAAAAGTGGCGAGCAGGATGATCCGGTAGGTGTAGGAGAACCGGCGCAATTCGAGGAATTCATGCCATTCGCCCATGTTGACGGCGACCACCATGACGATGGCCGAGAGCGTCGCCAGCGGCACGTAGGCGGCGAGCGGGGCGGCGATGAGGACGATGCCGAGCAGGACGAGGGCGTGGGTGATGCCGGCAATCGGCGTCCGGCCGCCGCTCTTGACGTTGGTTGAGGTGCGGGCAATGGCCCCGGTGGCGGCGAAACCGCCGAAAAAGGGTGCGGCAATGTTGGCCAGGCCCTGCGCCACCAGCTCTTGGTTGGGGTCGTGGCGGTCGTCGATCAGGCCGTCGGCGACGCGGGCCGAGAGCAGGGATTCGATGGCGCCGAGCAGGGCGATGGTGATGGCTGGCGAGATCAGTTTGCCGAAATCGTGGATCGACAGGCTGGGCAGGCCGATCTGCGGGAGTTCCTGCGGGATGCCGTGGAAACGGCTGCCGATGGTTTCGACCGGCAGGTCGAGGGCGAAGGCGGCCAGCGTGCCGACCACCAGCACGGCGAGCGGCCCCGGGGCGCGGCGCAGCAGCGCGAAGCGCTGGGCTAGCCGGTTGTAGGAGAGCAGGAAGACGAAGCAGCAACTGGACAGGGCCAGGGTCGGCAGGTCGACGCTGTGGGCGGCGCCGGCCAGCGTCTTGATGCGGCCGAAAAACTCGGCTGGCAGGTGCTCGATCTGCAGGCCGAAGAAGTCCTTGATCTGGGCGAGGAAGATGACGACGGCGATGCCGTTGGTGAAGCCGATGACGACGGTGACCGGGATGAAGCGGATCAACTGGCCCATCCGCGCCAGCCCCATGGCGAGCAAGAAGGCCCCGGCCAGCATGGTGGCGCCCATCAGGTTGGCGTAGCCATGTAGGGCGACGATGCCATAGACGATGGGGATGAAGGCGCCGGTCGGGCCGCCGATCTGGACCCGCGAACCGCCTAGCGCCGAGGTGACCAGGCCGGCGATGATTGCCGTCCAGATGCCGGCGGCCGGCGAGCAGCCCGAGGCGATGGCGAAGGCCATGGCGAGCGGCAGGGCCAGCACGCCGACGGTGATGCCCGAAGCGAGATCCTTGCCGAACTGGGCGCGGTTATAGCCTGGCAGGCAATCCAGCAGCTTGGGGCGGAAGGCGATCTTCATGGCACGCGCTCGGGGAGGGAGCGGAACATTATATGTTCAAGCTATTATTCGTCAATGTTAATCATATGTTAATATAATGCAATCTAATTGGATTTGAGCCTGTGATGGAAAAGCGAACCGCCCGCCTGACGCTGCTGATCGACCCGGTCAAGAAACAGCTGTTCGAGGAAATTTGTGCCGAACACGACCTGACGCCGTCGCAGGTCGTGCGCAAGCTGATCCGTCAATACGTGATCGACAATGCCGGCAATCGCGAATTGCCGGCCTGGCTGAAGCTCCCCGGCAAGGCCGGCGAGTAACTCAGTCCTGTTCGGGCGAGGGGGCTTGGCGCACCTTGTCCGGGTGATGTGCGGCGATATAACGGTCGTAATTGGCCTGCATTTCCGGTGCCTGCTTGGCGATTTCGCGCAGGATGCGGGCCACGGCCCAGATCATCACGACCACTCCGCCAGCAGTGCAGGCAACAGCTTCAGCCAGTGACGCAGGAAAGCCAGTGAAAATGGCTCCTTTACCGGCGGCAAACCAGCTGCCGCCGATGCCGACGCAAGACAAACCGAAAACATCCGCCAGTGCATAGATAAAAATGGGGCCGGTCAGGCGCGGACGAGGCGGGCGAAGCGGGTTGTTGAGCATGGCTGGTCGCTATAATGCGGGAAGTTCGCATTTTGCCCGAAGGATCATCTCCATGCCGAAGTTTCCCCGGATTGCCCTGCTCGCCGGCCTGTTGTCGCTGGCTGGCGTCGTTCACGCCGAAATCAAGATTGGCGTCATTGCTTCATCGACCGGGCCGACCGCTGTCGTCGGCATCCCGCAGAAAAACACCATCGCCTTGCTGCCGACCGAGATCGGCGGTCAGAAGGTCGAGTACATCGTGCTTGACGATGCTTCCGATCCGACCAACGCGGTTACCGGGGTCAAGAAGCTGCTCGGTGAGCACAAGGTCGATGCGCTGATCGGCCCGACGACGACGCCGGCGGCGCTGGCCATGCTCGATTTCGTCGCCGAGTCGAAGACGCCTTTGCTGACCACGGTCGGTTCGTCCGCCATCGTGCTGCCGATGGACGACAAGAAGAAGTGGGTCTTCAAGACGACGCAAAACGATGACCTGATTTCCGAAGCGGTCGTTGCCCACATGTTGGCCAATGGCGTCAAGACGGTTGGTTTCATCGGCTTCAATGATCCGTATGGCGAGAACTGGTTCAAGGTCTTTGCTGGCCAGGCCGAGAAGGCCGGCCTGCAGATCGTCGCCAACGAGCGCTATGGTCGTACCGATCAGTCGGTGACCGGGCAGGTGCTGAAAACGATTGCCGCCAAGCCGGACGCCGTGTTCATTGCGGCGACCGGTGGTCCGGCTGTTTTGCCGCAAGCCGGTTTGCAGGACAAGGGCTACAAGGGCCGTATCTACCAGACGCACGGCGTTGCGACCAACGACTTCATCCGCCTGGGCGGCAAGGCGGTCGAAGGCACGTTGATGGCGGGCGGGCCGATGCTGGTCGCCGACGACCTGCCGGCGAGCAATCCGATCAAGGCGGTTGCCCAAGGGTATATCAAGGCTTACGAGGGCAAATACGGTGCCGGGACGATGTCGACTTTCGGTGCCAATACCTTCGATGCCGGCTTACTGCTGCAGAAGACCATCCCGGAGGCGCTGAAAAAAGCGCGTCCCGGTACGCCGGAGTTCCGTCAGGCGCTGCGCGATGCCCTAGAGCGGGCCAAGGAAGTGGTCGGGGCCCAGGGCGTGTTCTCGATGACGGCGCAGAACCATAACGGCATGGATCAGCGGGCGCGGGTCATGATGACGGTCAAGGGAGGGCGCTGGGTGCCCTTGTAGCCAGCGGCGGAACCCCGAATGGTGGTGTAAACGGGGTTTGCATAAGGTTTGATGTTGCGGCTTGTCAATTGGCAAGCCGTTTTTTTTGTCGCAATTATTTTAGCGATGCTTGCGAAAGGGGCTTGACAAGTACGAAGTCGAGTTGGGAGTTATGCACAGTTCGAAATCCTCAATTGTTCCATCGCTTGCGGGTTTGGTGATTTTTGGCAAATTCGCTATCCAATTTTAATTTTGTTTAAAAACAATGGGTTGGGTGTCCGCTCAAGTTTCGGGCAGGGTAAGGAAAAGCCTTGTGCGACGGTCACTTAGCTTCACTGCCCACGATTCATTCACAGACTTATCCACAGGTTTTGTGGATAGTTCGAAAAGACTAAGGCGCCCTATCGGATTGGGGTGTTAAGTTAAAGTAATACTTGAAGTTCGGAAGCGTGATTGCTGCGCTGCAATAAGACAACGGCCTGCGTTGCAGGCCGTTTGTCATGGTGCGGATTATTTCACCCGCATGCCCGGTTGCGCACCGGAATCCGGCGACAGCAGGTAGATGCCCGGCGTCTTGCCGTCCGGGTCGGAGGCGGCCATGACCATGCCTTCGGAAAGGCCGAACTTCATCTTGCGCGGTGCCAGGTTGGCGACCATCACGGTCAGGCGGCCGATCAGCTGTGCCGGGTCGTAAGCTGCCTTGATGCCGGCGAAGACGTTGCGCGGCTTCTCCTCGCCGATGTCCAGGGTCAGGCGCACCAGCTTGTCGGCGCTTTCGACGTGTTCTGCGTTGGCGATGCGGGCGATGCGCAGGTCGATCTTCATGAAATCGTCGATGCTGCACAGGCCGTCGCCGGCCGGTGCGGCTTCCTTCTTCTCGGCCGGCTTTTCTGTTTTTGCCGTTTTCTTGGCGTCAACCGCTGCGACCTCGGCGGCAGGGGCCAGCGAAGCCTTGTTGGCTTCGATCAGCTTTTCGATGAGCTTCGGATCGACGCGCGTCATCAGGTGGCTGTAGGCGTTGATCGCGTGGCCGGCGGCGAGCAGGTTTTGGGCGTCGGCCCAGGTTAGCGGCGCGCTGTTGAGGAAGCCCTCGACCTGTTGCGCGACCACCGGCAGCACCGGCTTGAGCAGCACGGTGAGCAGGCGGAACAGATTCAGCGCATTACTGCAGGCGGCGTGCAGTTCAACTTCCTTGCCTTCCTGCTTGGCCAGCTCCCAGGGTTTGACGCTGTCCACGTACTGGTTGGCGAGGTCGGTCAGGGCCATGATCTCGCGCACGGCCTTGCCGAATTCGCGGGCCTCGTAGTGCTCGGCGATGCGCGGCGCGGCTTCCTGGATCGCCTTGATGGCGGGCAGGCTGGCATCGGCCGGCGCCAGCTGGCCGGTGAAGCGCTTGCTGATGAAGCCGGCCGAGCGGCTGGCGATATTCACGTACTTGCCGACCAGGTCCGAATTCACGCGCGCCACGAAGTCGTCGAAGCTAAGGTCGATGTCTTCCATAGTGTTGGAGAGCTTGGCGGCGAAGTAGTAGCGCAGCCATTCCGGATTGAGCCCGGTGGCGAGGAAGCTCTCGGCGGTGATGAAGGTGCCGCGCGATTTCGACATTTTGGCGCCGTCTACCGTCAGGAAGCCGTGCGCGAAGATCTTGGTCGGCGTGCGGAAGCCGGCGTGCTGCAGTTCGGCCGGCCAGAACAGCGCGTGGAAATAGAGGATGTCCTTGCCGATGAAGTGGTAGAGCTCGGTCGTCGAATCCTTGCGGAAATACTCGTCGAAATCGAGGCCCTTCTGGGCGCAAAGGTTCTTGAACGAGCCCATGTAGCCGATCGGCGCATCGAGCCAGACGTAGAAATACTTGCCCGGCGCATCGGGAATCTCGAAGCCGAAGTAGGGCGCGTCGCGCGAGATGTCCCAATCGGTCAGCTTGTTCTCGCCGGGCGCGCCCAGCCATTCCTGCATCTTGTTGGCAGCTTCGTTCTGCAGCACGCCGCTGCTGGTGTACTGGCGCAGGAAGCTTTCACAGCGCGGGTCGGAGAGCTTGAAGAAGTAGTGGTCGGAGTTGCGCAGTTCCGGCTTGGCGCCGGAGACGGCCGAGAACGGTTCGATCAGGTCGGTCGGCGCGTAGGCGGCGCCGCAGACTTCGCAGTTGTCGCCGTACTGGTCCTTGGCGTGGCACTTCGGGCACTCGCCCTTGATGAAGCGGTCGGGCAGGAACATCTGCTTGACCGGGTCGTAATACTGTTCGATGGTGCGTACTTCGATCAGGCCGGCGGCCTTGAGCTTGCCGTAGATGTCGTTGGCACATTCGCGGGTTTCCGGCGAATGGGTGCTGTAGAAATTGTCGAAGCCGACGTGGAAGCCGGCGAAGTCGCGCGAGTGCTCGCCATGGACGCGGCCGATCAGCTGTTCCGGCGTGATGCCTTCCTTCTCGGCGCGCAGCATGATCGGCGTGCCGTGCGTGTCGTCGGCGCAAACGTACCAGCATTCGTTGCCGGACATTTTCTGGAAGCGCACCCAGATGTCGGTCTGGATGTATTCGACGAGGTGGCCGAGGTGAATGGCGCCGTTGGCGTAAGGCAGGGCGGAAGTGACGAGGATTTTGCGCGACATGAAAGGCCGGAAGCAGAAAAATAAAGCGTAATTTTACCGCGATGCCCAAGCAGCCGGTTTTTATCATGCTGGTGCGGCGACTCAAGAATTTGTGTCGGGAAGGTAAACGATTGTGTTCACTTGGTAAAATTAAGCGGAGTGCGTATTGCCCCCTCACCTTTGAGCCGGCATCATTTTGGATGAAAAGGGGATTCCATGAATTTCGCAGTTGTAGAAGATAGCCGCAGTCAGGCTGAAGTGCTGAAGGCGCTTCTGAAGAGCGAGGGGCACCAGGTCGAGGTGTTCGCCGAAGGTTTGGCCTGTATCGAGGCGCTGAAAACGCGGACTTTCGATTTTTTCATCATTGACTGGACTTTGCCGGATATCGGTGGTGACGAGGTTCTGCGTCTGGTGCGCGAAAAATGTGGCTGGGAAGTTCCGGTGATTTTTTGTACCGCGCGTACCGAAGAGGAAAGCGCTTCCGACATCCTGCGCCTCGGGGCCGACGACTACATTCCCAAGCCGATCCGCTACATGGAGTTCATGGCCCGTGTTCAGGCGCTGCTGCGGCGGCGCAAGGCAGTGGCCCCCGGGCCGCTGCGCATTGGCAACATCGAGGTGGACCTGGAGGGGCGGCGGATTCGTCTGGCTGGCAGCGAGGTCGATCTGACGCAGCGCGAATTCGACCTGGCCGTGGTGTTCCTGCGCAACGTCGGCCGGGTACTGCCGCGCGAGGAATTGCTGGCCAGCGTCTGGGTGCGCGAGGCCGAAGTCGATACCCGTACCGTCGATACCCATACCAGCCGCCTGCGCAAGAAGCTCGGTCTGGCTGGCGAGAGCGGCCTGATGCTGACTTCGGTTTACGGCCAGGGCTATCGTCTGGATACCGTCCAGCAAGGCTGATTGCCGACTCCGGTTTGCTGTATACTGGACAAAATTGCTCGGGTATTGCCCGGCCGTTATCCCCAAACCGGAGTTTCCATGAGTCTTACAGAACAGCAAATCAAGGCTGCGCTTTCTGCTGCGGTCGATCCCAATACCGGCAAGGATTTCGTTGCCGGCAAGACAGTCAAGAACATCAAGATCGATGGTGACGATGTCGCCTTCGACATCGAGCTCGGCTACCCGGCCAAAACCCAGATTGACCTTATCCGCAAGCAGGTGATCGCGGCTGTCCGCACCCTGCCGGGCGTCGGCAACGTTTCGGCCAATGTCTTCAGCAAGGTGGTGGCGCATTCGGTGCAGTTGGGTGTCAAGCTCTTGCCCGGCGTCAAGAACATCATCGCCGTTGCCTCGGGCAAGGGGGGGGTCGGCAAGAGCACGACGGCAGTGAACCTGGCGCTGGCGCTGGCCCAGGAAGGTGCGCGGGTCGGTATTCTCGACGCCGACATCTACGGTCCGTCGCAGCCGCAGATGCTCGGCCTGGGCGGGCAACAGCCCGAATCCAAGGACGGCAAGAGCATGGAGCCGCTGGAGGCCTACGGCCTGCAGGCGATGTCGATCGGTTTCATGGTCGATGTCGAGACGCCGATGGTCTGGCGCGGTCCGATGGTCGCCCAGGCGCTCGACCAGATGCTCGGGCAGACCAATTGGAGCGATCTCGATTACCTGATCGTCGACATGCCGCCGGGTACCGGCGACATTCAGCTTTCACTGGCCCAGAAGGTGCCGGTGACCGGCGCGGTGATCGTCACCACGCCGCAGGACATTGCGCTGATCGATGCGCGCAAGGGGCTGAAGATGTTCGAGAAGGTGAATATCCCCATCCTCGGCATCGTCGAAAACATGAGCATCCACATCTGCTCGAAGTGCGGCCACGAAGAGCACATCTTCGGTGAGGGCGGCGGCGAGCGCATGGGCAAGGATTACGACGTGGAGTTTCTGGGCAGTCTGCCGCTGGAACTGGCGATCCGCGAAATGGCGGACGGCGGCAAGCCGACCGTGGTCGGGGCGCCGGATTCGCGCACGGCTGAAATCTACCGCGGCATCGCGCGCCGGGTTGCAGTCAAGATCGCCGAGAAGGCGAAGGATATGAGCTCGAAATTCCCCAATATCGTGGTGCAGAACACCTGATAATTTGTAGACATTTTCTGAGACAAAGGCGGGTAGAATCCCGCCTTTGTTTTTTGCCGTACGGAATAGAGAAAATGGCCATCAAATCAGATAAGTGGATTCGCCGCATGGCGCTGGAACACGGCATGATCGAGCCGTTCGCGCCGGACTTGGTGCGCGAGGTCAATGGCCAGAAAATCGTCTCCTACGGGACCTCGAGCTACGGCTACGATATCCGCTGTGCTCGCGAGTTCAAGGTATTCACCAATATCAATTCGACCGTCGTCGATCCGAAGAACTTCGATCCCAAGTCTTTTGTCGAGATCGAGTCCGACGTTTGCATCATTCCGCCGAATTCCTTCGCGCTGGCCCGGACCATGGAGTATTTCCGCATTCCGCGTTCGGTGCTGACTGTCTGCCTCGGCAAGAGCACCTATGCCCGCTGCGGCATCATCGTCAATGTGACGCCGTTCGAGCCGGAGTGGGAAGGCCATGTCACGCTGGAGTTTTCCAACACGACGCCGCTGCCGGCCAAGATTTACGCCGGCGAAGGCTGCGCCCAGGTCCTGTTCTTCGAGTCCGATGAGATCTGCGAAACCTCCTACAAGGATCGGGGTGGCAAGTACCAGGGGCAAGAAGGCGTTACCCTGCCCAAGATCTGATAATGGAAGGCCCGCGGATTTTCCCTGGGCTGTAACAACACCGTCTTATTCTGTGACCCGCTGCGGCGGGTCGCCGCTTTTCAAGGAAACAGCATGCGCTTCCACTTTCCCGTCATCATCATCGACGAAGACTTCCGCTCGGAAAACACTTCCGGTCTGGGTATCCGTGCGCTGGCCGAAGCCATCGAGAAGGAGGGGCTGGAGGTGCTGGGGGTAACCAGTTACGGCGACCTGACCTCTTTTGCACAGCAGCAGAGCCGCGCTTCGGCCTTCATTCTCTCCATCGATGACGAAGAACTGGCTCTGGAGCCGGAAGAAACCTTGGCTGAGTTACGTGCTTTCGTCAGCGAAATCCGCAATCGTAATGCCGAGATTCCCATTTTCCTGCACGGTGAAACCCGGACTTCGCGTCATATTCCGAATGACGTGCTGCGCGAGTTGCATGGTTTCATTCACATGTACGAGGACACGCCTGAGTTCATCGCGCGCAATATCAAGCGTGAAGCGACGGCCTATCTCGACTCCTTGCCGCCGCCCTTCTTCCGTGCCCTGACGCATTATGCCGCCGACGGCTCCTATTCCTGGCACTGCCCCGGCCATTCGGGCGGCGTCGCTTTCCTGAAGAGCCCGGTCGGCCAGATGTTCCACCAGTTCTTCGGCGAGAACATGCTGCGCGCCGACGTCTGCAATGCCGTCGAGGAACTCGGCCAGCTGCTCGACCACACCGGCCCGGTCGCCGCATCGGAGCGCAACGCGGCCCGCATCTTCAATTCGGACCACCTGTATTTCGTTACCAACGGCACCTCGACCTCGAACAAGATCGTCTGGCACTCGACGGTCGCGCCGGGCGACATCGTCGTCGTCGACCGCAACTGTCACAAATCGATCCTGCACGCCATCATGATGACTGGCGCGATTCCGGTATTCCTGATGCCGACTCGTAACAACTTCGGCATCATCGGCCCGATCCCGAAGAGCGAGTTTGCCTGGGAAAGCATCCAGAAGAAGATCGCCGCCAATCCGTTCATTGCCGACAAGACAGCCAAGCCGCGCGTGCTGACCATCACCCAGTCGACCTACGACGGCATTCTCTACAACGTCGAGGACATCAAGGGCGAGCTGGACGGCAAGATCGACACCCTGCATTTCGATGAAGCCTGGCTGCCACACGCCGCCTTCCACGACTTCTACGGCGACTACCATGCCATCGGCGCCGATCGTCCGCGCTGCAAGGAGTCGATGATCTTCTCGACGCAATCGACCCACAAGCTGCTGGCCGGCCTTAGCCAAGCCTCGCAGATCCTCGTCCAAGATTCCGAAAACCGCAAGCTCGACCGCGACCTGTTCAACGAGGCCTACCTGATGCATACATCGACCTCGCCGCAGTACTCGATCATCGCGTCCTGCGACGTGGCGGCGGCGATGATGGAAGAACCGGGCGGTACGGCACTGGTCGAGGAGTCGATTGCCGAGGCGCTCGACTTCCGCCGCGCCATGCGCAAGGTCGACGAGGAATGGGGCGCCGACTGGTGGTTCAAGGTCTGGGGCCCGGACGACCTGTCGGAAGAAGGCATCGAGGAGCGCGATGCCTGGATGCTAAAGCCGGGCGACCGTTGGCACGGTTTCGGTCAATTGGCTGACGGCTTCAACATGCTCGATCCGATCAAGGCGACCATCGTCACGCCGGGCCTTGATGTTGACGGCGACTTCGGCGAGCGTGGCATCCCGGCCGCCATCGTCACCAAGTACCTGGCCGAGCATGGTGTTATCGTCGAGAAGTGCGGCCTGTACAGCTTCTTCATCATGTTTACCATCGGCATCACCAAGGGTCGCTGGAATACCCTGGTGACCGCACTGCAGCAGTTCAAGGACGACTACGACAAGAACCAGCCGCTGTGGAAAGTGTTGCCCGAGTTCGTGCAGAAGAATCCGCGCTACGAACGCATCGGCCTCAAGGACCTGTGCAAGCAGATCCATGCCGTGTACAAGGAAAACGACGTGGCCCGTCTGACCACCGAGATGTATTTGTCGGACATGGTGCCGGCGATGCGTCCGGCTGACGCCTTCGCCAAGATGGCGCACCGCGAGATCGAGCGGGTACCGGTCGACGAGCTGGAGGGCCGCGTTACCGCCGTGCTGCTGACGCCCTATCCGCCGGGCATTCCGCTCTTGATCCCGGGCGAGCGATTCAACAAGACGATCTGCAGCTACCTGCAGTTCGCCCGCGAATTCAACGCCGCCTTCCCTGGCTTCGAGACCGACGTGCACGGCCTGGTCAAGGGCGGCGACGGTCGCTACTACGTGGACTGCGTCCGCTGAGGAACTACTTGCGCCGGTAGGTGGCGAAACAGAAACCCGTCCCGCTGGACGGGTTTTTTTTGTTGCTCAGTTGCCAGTCGGCGAGGTCGATTTCCGGAAACCAGCTGTCTCCCTCTGGGCTTTGTTCGACCTCGGTGATTTCCAGGCGGTCGGCGAGGGCCATGGCCTGACGGTAAATTTCGGCGCCGCCGATGACGAACAGGGTGGTGTCGCCCGCTGCCAGAGCGATACCTGCCTCCAGCGACGCGGCCAGTTCGGCGCCGGGCGCAGCGTAGCCATCTTGGCGTGAAATCACGATATTGCGCCGGCCGGGCAGGGGGCGAAAGCGCGGCGGCAGCGATTCCCAGGTTTTGCGTCCCATCAGCACGGTATGGCCTTGGGTCAGGGCCTTGAAATGGGCCATGTCCTCGGGCAGATTCCAGATCAACTGGTTGTCTTTGCCGATGACCCGGTTCTGGGCGACGGCGGCGATGACGACGATTTCAGGCATTTCAGTTCCGGAATTTTCGCAGGTGTTCAATCAGGCCGCGGGTCGAGCTGTCCAAGGTGTCGGTCGGGCTTTCGCCGCGCAGGCAGGGGGCCAGACGGCCGGCCAGCTGCTTGCCGAGCTCGACACCCCATTGGTCGAACGAGTTGAGGTTCCACAGTACGCCCAGGCAGAAAACCTTGTGTTCATAGAGGGCAATCAACTGGCCGAGCGTGAAGGGGGTTAGCGCCGGGAGCACGATGGTGGTTGACGGCTGGTTGCCGGGGAAGGCGCGGTAGGGCAACAATGCTTCGGGAATGCCGGCTTGGCGGGCTTCCTTTTGGGTTTGCCCGAAAGCTAGGGCGGAGGACTGGGCCAGGCAGTTGGCGAGCAGGCCGCTGTGATGGCCGGGCAGTGGAAAGTCCGATTTGGCCAGGGCGATGAAATCGCTGGCGACCAGTTCGCTGCCTTGGTGCAGCAGCTGGAAGAACGAGTGCTGGCCGTTGGTGCCGGCAGTGCCCCAGAGGATCGGGGCGGTAGCGATGTCGACCGGCAAGCCCTGGCGGTCGACGTGCTTGCCGTTGCTTTCCATTTCCAGTTGCTGCAGGTGAGCCGGCAGCAGGGCCAGCGAATGGCTGTAGGGGAACACGCCGTGGCTGTGGGCCTTGAGGAAGTTGGTATTCCACAGGGCGAGCAGGGCCAGGGTGAGCGGCTGGTTGTCGGCGAAAGGCGCCTCGAAGAAGTGCTCGTCCATGTCGTGAGCGCCGGCGAGCAATTGTTCGAAATTGCGGAAGCCGACGGCCAACGCAATCGAAAGGCCAATGGCCGACCAGAGGGAGAAGCGGCCGCCGACCCAATCCCAGAATTCGAAAACGTTTTCCGGGGCAATGCCGAATTCGCTGGTGGCCTTCAGGTTGGTCGAGGCGGCAACGAAATGCCGGGCCACGGATTTGTCGTCACCGCTGGCCGCGAGCAGCCAGTCACGTGCGGTACGGGCGTTGGTGATGGTCTCGAGGGTGGTGAAGGTCTTGCTGGCGATGACAAACAGCGTGGTGCGTGGACTCAGGTGGTCAAGCATGGTGGCGAGGTCGGCGCCATCCAGGTTGGACACGAAGTGCACCCGCGTGTCTGGCAACTGGTAGGCGGCCAGCGCCTGAGCGGCCATGTGCGGCCCGAGGTCCGAGCCGCCGATGCCGATGTTCAGGATGTCAGTGATACGTTCGCCGCTGTAGCCTCGCCACTCGCCGCTGTGAATGCGTTCGCAGAAATCCTGCATCCGGGTCAGCACGGTCTTGACCTCGGGGGGGGCGGCCGCGCCGGCACGCAGCAGTGTATGGCCGACGCCGCGGTTTTCGGTATGGTTGATCGCCTCGCCGCTTCGCATGCGCTCGATCCAGCCCGCCATGTCGGCTTGCTCGGCCAGTTCGCGCAACAGGCGCATGGTCTCGCCAGAGAGTCTTTGTTTCGAGTAGTCGATCAACAGTTTGCCGTGGCGGCAGGACAGGTGATCGAAGCGTTGCGGCTCGGCGGCGAAGAGTTCCCGCAGGTGCCGGCTGCCTATCTGTTTGACATGCTCGGCGAGCGAGCGCCAGCCGGCGCTTTCGGTCAGGCGTAGGTTCATGATCTAGACGGCAACCTGAGCGGCGATGTGCGGATGGGGGTCGTAACCGTCGAGACGGAAATCCTCGAAGCGGAAGGCGAAGAGATCCTTGATTTCGGGGTTGATCCACATCGTCGGTAGCGCACGGGGCGTGCGACTCAATTGCAACTGGGCCTGCTCGAAGTGATTTGAGTAGATGTGGGCATCGCCGAAGGTATGCACGAATTCACCAGGCTGGTAGCCACAAACCTGCGCCAGCATGAGTGTCAGCAGCGCGTAGGAGGCGATGTTGAACGGTACGCCGAGGAAGATGTCAGCACTGCGCTGGTAGAGTTGGCACGACAGTTTGCCGTCGGCGACATAGAACTGGAACAGACAATGGCAGGGGGGCAGGGCCATGCTGTCCACGTCGCCAGGATTCCAGGCTGAGACGATATGACGGCGGGAATCAGGGTTGTGCTTCAGGCTATGGATCAACTGGCCGATCTGGTCGATGACTCGGCCGTCCGGTGTTTCCCAGCGTCGCCATTGCTTGCCGTAAACCGGGCCGAGGTCGCCGTTTTCGTCGGCCCACTCATCCCAGATGCGTACCCCGTTTTCCTTCAGGTACGCGATGTTTGTATCGCCCTGGAGGAACCACAGCAATTCATGCACGATGGATTTGAGATGCAGTTTCTTGGTCGTGACCATCGGAAAGCCTTCGGCCAGGTCGAACCGCATCTGCCAGCCGAAAACCGAGCGGGTGCCGGTGCCTGTGCGATCAGCCTTGTCGTGGCCGGTGTCGAGAACGTGGCGGATGAGGTCAAGATATTGCTGCATGGGGTTTGGACTGAGTCAAAATGAACCCCGGATTCTACTACCTCCACGCACCCTTGGAATCGGCTGGGCTGGTGGCGAGCAAATCTGCGGCAGGGTGCGAAAATATCCTGTGAGGCAGCGCCAGAGGGCATCTTAAGCAGATAAACTGCTCGTTCGCCAAGTCGATTGACGGAGGAAAACTTGCTGACCAAGGTGCCTGGATTGGGGGGGCTGTTTAGCCAGAGGAACGAACATCCCCTGGCGGACCCGAAAGAACTGCGCCAGTTGCTTGCCGAATTGCCGGCCGATAATGCCTTCAAGGCGCTGGATGAAATCGCCGGGTGGCTGGAGTCCTTGCTCGCGGCTGATGGCTTTCCGGCCGATCGGGTCTATGAGGCGGCACGCCAGTTGGAAGATGTCGCCCTGCCGCATCTCAAGCGCCTGTCTCGAGAATATTTGCATTCGGCACGGTTGAACCGTTCCGATGAAAAGCGGCTTTGGTCGATCAATTACGGATTCTGGACCCTGTTGGCCGCCGCCTACGAGCGCTGCCTGCTTGCTGCGGCGACAACGCCGAAAATGAACGAGGTTTTCAAACCGATCATGCCGGCTTTGACGACTCGTCTGATCGCGGCCCTGGGGGCGATTCTGAAGTGGGAACAATTCCACTACGGTCCTTCGCCCGGCGAGTTGTGGTTGCGCCTGGGGCGGGCCCTGGCCGCAGCAGAGGCACAGGGCGTCGCCAGCAAACTGGTGCCCCTGCGGCCGATGAGCGGGATGACCTGTGCCCAGCAGGAGTATCTGAAAGTCCTGGTCTTTCAAGCGGCTTCGATGGATAGCTTGTTGCCGTTGGAAATCGAAGTCGCCGAGCGCCTGATCGCGCATTTCCTGTCTGCTTTCGTGTTCAGTAGTGAAGCGCAGGAAGACAGCGTCTATTGGGTCGATCTCCGGCTGCCCCAGCCGCCCTTGCGCATGGCGCGGATGCCGGCCTTGGCTGAGCCATCGCAGCGGTTTTTCAAGCCGGGCAGCGCGAATCTGGCCATGCTCGAAGTCTTGCATGGCTTGGAGCGTGGAGGCGATGTGCCGGCCGACATCAATCTGGGGGATCAATATGGCACCCGCCTACTGATGCCGGTGTTGCGTCATCTGGCGGCCTATTTGGCGCCCATTCCACCGCAGCGAAGGCATGATCGGCATCGCGTCAAGCATCGGATGTCTGTGCTGAGCGGTGTGATCAATGCCTTTGTCGTCTTCTCCGGGGAGTTTGGCGGTCGGCCAGCGGGTCTGCAGATGGAGAGCTGGGTGGTCGAGAACGTCAGCCGAGGGGGCTTTGGTGCCTTGCTTGAAAGTATCCCGGCTGAATGGTTGAAGGTCGGGGCCTTGATTGCGATGCAGCCGGAAGGCGGTGATAACTGGCTGCTCGGGATTGTCCGGCGTTATCACCGGGAAAACGAAACAGAGGCCCGGGTTGGAATCGAAACCCTGGCTCGTCAGGCCGTTGCAGCCGAGTTGATGCCGCGTACGTCGTCGAGCTACGCCGCAGTGGCCGGCATTCCGTCGCTTCTTATTACTGAAGGTTGCGAAGCCGGTGAAGTGCGCCTGGTGATGCCGCATGCTTCTTTCGACTTGCGGGAAAATCTCGAACTCAACCGTAACGGCAAGCGCCAGCTGCTGACGCCGGTTGCATTGCTCGAACAGACGACCGAATACGAGTTGGCTCGTTATCGGGTCAATATGTTGGTCTAGTCTAGGCCGGACTATTTGCTGCGGATTGCCGTTTTGGGGCGAAAGGCCTTGATCACGGCCGGATTGGTTTCGGCATAGGGGCCGCCAATCAGGTCGATGCAATAGGGAACGGCAGCGAAAATGCCGAGATGGCTCACTTCGCCTTCGGCACTGCGTACTCCCTCTAGGGTTTCCTTGATCGATTTCGGTTGGCCGGGCAGGTTGATGATCAGGCATTGTTTGCGGATGACCGCAACTTGCCGGGAGAGTATCGCGGTCGGTACGAAATTCAGGCTGATGCGTCGCATTTCCTCGCCGAAGCCGGGCATTTCCTTGTCGGCGACGGCCAGCGTCGCTTCCGGCGTGACATCGCGCAGTGCCGGGCCGGTTCCGCCTGTGGTCAATACCAGATGGCAGCCGACCACATCGACCAGTTCGGTCAATGTTTGCTCAATGCCAGGGCGGTCGTCGGCGATCAGGCGCTTTTCGGCCTGCCAAGGCGTGGTCAGGGCGGTGGAAAGCCATTCTTCCAAAGCTGGAATGCCCTTGTCTTCATAGGCGCCGGTCGAGGCCCGGTCGCTGATCGATACCAGCCCGATGCGGAGCGTTTCATTCATCGCCGTCTCCCGCCTCGCTCGCCGCCGGCTGGCTGTCCAACTCCTGCAGGACCTGGAAGATGGCGCGGAAATTTTTCGGTGGTTTGTTGCCTTCCTGCTCCTTCAGTGCGTTGCGCCGCAATTGGCGCAAGTGTTGCAGGTCGGCGCCGGGCCACGTGGCGGCGATGTCGCTCAAGGTTGTTTCGTCATCGAGCAGGCGCTGACGGGTGCGTTCGAGGCGGTGCAGGCGGGCGGTTTCTGCGGAGGACTCGCCGCGCAGCAGGGCCAGTCCGGCGCGAATCGGCTCGTCATCGACGGCGCGCATCAGTTTGCCAAGATACTGAATCTGGCGACGACGGGCGCCATGAGCCGTAATCTTCTGACATTCGCGGACCGCTTCGTAAATGTTTTCCGGAAGATTGATCTTCTTCAGTTGGCCGACGGAAAGCTCGACCAACTCGGCCCCGAGGTCACGCAACTCATGCATCGCCTCCTTCTGCTTGGTCTTGGATGGGCGGCTGGTGCTTTCGGTGAAATCTTCTTCTTGCATAGGAGGCGCAATCGTGGGCTGACAATGTCGGGCTGCTATGATAGCGATTTTCCCGTTTGGACGCCCCTTTCATGCCTGAAGCCGCCCGCTTTTCCTATGCTTTTTCGACCCTGCAACAATTGGCCGAGGATGTCCTCAAGCATGCTCGCGATAAAGGGGCTTCCGCCTGCGAGGTCGATGTTTCGGAAGGTTTCGGGCAGTCGGTCGGTGTACGTTGCGACGAGGTCGAAACCATCGAGTTCAATCGCGACAAGGGGATCGGTATTACCGTCTATTCCGGTCAGCGCAAAGGCTACGCCAGTACCTCCGATTTCTCGCCCCAGGCGCTGCGTGAAACGGTGGAGGCGGCGCTGAATATCGCCCGTTTTACGGCTGAGGACGATTGTGCCGGCTTGGCGGATGTCGCGTTGATGGCGAAAGATTGTCCTGATCTCGATCTTTATCATCCCTGGGAGCTCAGTGTCGAGGCGGCAATTGAAAAGGCCAGGTTGTGCGAACAGGCGGCCTTTGCGACAAGTCCGCTGGTTACTAATTCAGAGGGCGCTTCGGTTTCTACCCAGCAGGCACATTTCGTCTCAGCCAACAGTCTGGGCTTCATGGGCGGTTATCCCACTTCGCGTCATTACATCTCTTGTTCTGTGATTGCTGGCGAACAGGATGCGATGCAGCGCGATGACTGGTATACAACGCGTCGCTGTGCGAATGAACTTGATGATCCTGCCTTGGTCGGCCGTGTCGCTGCCGAACGCGCAGTGGCGCGTCTCGGGGGAAGAAAGGTCAAGACGGGCGAATTTCCGGTAATTTTCGAGGCGCCATTGGCCGGCGGCTTGATCGGTAGTCTGGTGCACGCGGCCAGTGGTGGAGCGTTGTATCGCAAGTCGTCCTTCCTTCTCGATCATCTGGGTAAGCGCGTCATGCCGGAGTTTGTGCAAATCAGCGAGCGGCCTCACATCAAGCGGGGCTTGGGTTCTTCGGCCTTTGATAGTGATGGTGTGGCGACACATGATCGCGAGGTGGTGGCAGATGGTGTTCTTCAGGGCTATTTTCTCAGTGCCTATTCGGCGCGCAAGCTGGGAATGCAGACGACCGCAAATGCCGGCGGCAGCCATAATCTGATTATCAAGCCCGGTGAGCATGATCTGGCCGGGCTGTTGGCGGCAATGGGGCGTGGCTTGCTGGTGACCGAGTTGCTGGGTCATGGCATCAACTACGTTACAGGGGATTACTCACGTGGTGCGGCGGGGTACTGGGTGGAGAACGGGCAGATCGCATACCCAGTGGAAGAGATAACTATTGCCGGGAATCTTAAGGCCATGCTTGCCGGAATCGTGGCGGTAGGGCGTGATGTTCAGGTTCGAGGATCGAAGCAAAGTGGTTCGATCTGGATTAATCGTATGACGGTGGCTGGCGATTGATTTTGTACCGACCCAATCGCGCCATGTTTCTTCTCTATATATGGCGAGTCCGAAAAACTGACCATATGTATTTGGCGATCGATTTGATCGGCCGTTTGGGGACGAAAGCATTATTCTGGTGAAGCGAGGGCGAAATAGTTTGCTAATTTACGAGAAGGCAGTTGACAGGGGATTTGTAGTCTATATAATGCGGCCCTCTTCAGCGCTGCCGGGGGTTTCCGGGTGGTGAAGAAG